>NZ_CAJHBR010000075.1 GCF_904846695.1 Psychrobacter urativorans | reverse complement strand
GGCTGAAACAGGGCATAGGTTATACAAAACAGAGGTGATTGAATATTTAAAAGCAGATTGGCAAGGTTTAGCGAATGTACAACTTGCACATTGAATTGGGTAGATCGGTTCAATAAAAAGCGTATACACAGTGCATTGGGCTATGTATCGCCTTTTGAGTTTGAGAGCCTTTCCTAAAAAGTGTGTATAGTCTAATCCAAATAAAACCGATACAACCCTATTAACAATTGCATTTAATGAAATAAACGATGACTTATTCAATAGACTATCGCAAACAGGTACTTTCTAGCATCACTGATGGTATGACCATACGAGAAGCTGCGCTATTTTATGGACTTAGCACCAGCACCATTCACAGCTGGCAGAAGAAATTAGCGCCTAAAACAACCAGAAATAAAGCACCGACTAAAATACCTGATGACGCATTGATTGAAGACGTAAAAAGATACCCAGATGATTATAACTATGAAAGAGCTCGTCGCTTGAACTGTAGTAAAACGGGCATCTTTAATGCTTTAAAG
>NZ_CAJHBR010000074.1 GCF_904846695.1 Psychrobacter urativorans | reverse complement strand
AATATAAGATATAAGATATAAAAAAACCTCAAGCAATCTTGAGGTCATAATCGTTAGATTATGGCTAACAATCAGTTAAGTACTCCTCTAGCGCATTACTATCATTTATTAATGATTAGCGCCTGTTTGTCTCTATACCTAAATTTGGCAGTAATACTTGGGCTAATAGCGCTGGTTTTTTAGAAAATCCTAGTGGCTTAATACTGCCAAAGCTAGTACCTAACCACTCAGCAATAGAATGTTTTTGTTAGTCTACGTATATTCTAAATAATCACGAATAGGACATTTATTGAAAACTGAAGAATCCGCCTTTAGTCTTTTGACCATCTCAATTGCCCACTCTGCCTCATTTTGGCCTGCTAGACTGGTGGAGCTGACCAGATGGTTATAATTGGCTATAAATTCTTTGTTCAGAACAATGCGCTTTAATTGTGCGTCACTTAGACCGTTAATTGAAAAAGGACTCAGATCACTCTTCAACGCTTTTGACTGCTTAGCCCCTACCTTGGTTTGACTGCTATCTTTAAAACTAAACACAATCTCACTCACCACCCGCCCTTTTTTCTTTTGAGTATAGGTTATCTGATAAGGCGTGTGCGTATGAATATCACTAATGGCTTTATCGATAACATAGCGTTTAAAATTATAAAAATCGGAATAACTTTCAGCGCAATTAAATTTTCCACGCAAATAGTCAATGGTATATGTCTTCTGTTTGTGATCTTGGAACATACAAC
>NZ_CAJHBR010000073.1 GCF_904846695.1 Psychrobacter urativorans | reverse complement strand
CTTTTTCCACTTCTGGATAGTCGTAGGACTGATATCATAGAAAACAGCAGCTTCAGCAAAGGTCATACCCTCATCTAAGCTTTTCAGGACTTGTTTGCGATAATCTAGGGAGTAAGTCATGGTCATTCATAGTAATAATCGTTTAGTTGACTCATTCTATAACATTTTTGAAGTCAGGTGACTATAAAGCCGTAGTTATATATGGGAATAGGATCTTGCATAGTGCCATGATGTTTTTCTAACTCAATTTAATTTAATTTTAAAAACAAGCTATTATATTCTTTATTTTTTCTAAAATCAGAAGGATAATAATCAGATGTATTTTTCATCTTTTTGCTGTAATATAGTCAATCCAGAATAAAAGAGATACAGCCCATATCATGAAACAGTTTAGGCAAATTATTCTCCATCCATCCTTGGCGCAGAAATTTTGCCTGTGCCCATTTCTTTTCCCACTCGAGCACAGCTCTCGTCTTGCGCTCGGGCAAAGCAGTGCTTTGCTTTATCCTCGCTCAGGATTCAAATCAGGGCTGTAGGGTGGCAACCAAAGGATACGATGACCATGCCTGTTAAGTAGCTTCTGGATACGTTTATTTTTATGGAACCTGGCATTATCCATAACAACCACACACTTGGTTTTAAGGCTTGAAATTAGCGTGAATTTGCACCAGTCATAAAATATATGGCTGTTGATATTCTGTTCAAAGTAATCAAGCGCAAATAGCATCTTTTCATACAGAGCACCGATGACGTTAGTTCGCTTTTTGGCTTGCCAGTTGT
>NZ_CAJHBR010000072.1 GCF_904846695.1 Psychrobacter urativorans | reverse complement strand
TCAGCATCAGCATCAGCATCAGCATCGGCATCGGCATCAGCATCAGCATCAGCATCGGCATCGGCATCGGCATCGGCGTCAGCATCAGCATCAGCATCAGCATCAGCATCAGCATCAGCATCAGCATCAGCATCAGCATCGGCATCAGCATCGGCATCGGCATCGGCGTCAGCATCAGCATCAGCATCAGCATCAGCATCGGCGTCAGCATCAGCATCAGCATCAGCATCAGCGTCAGCGTCAGCATCAGCATCAGCATCAGCATCAGCGTCAGCATCAGCGTCAGCATCAGCGTCAGCATCAGCATCGGCATCAGCATCAGCATCGGCGTCAGCATCAGCGTCAGCATCAGCATCGGCATCAGCATCAGCATCAGCATCAGCATCAGCGTCAGCATCAGCATCAGCATCAGCATCAGCGTCAGCATCGGCATCAGCATCAGCATCGGCATCGGCATCGGCATCAGCATCGGCATCGGCATCAGCATCGGCGTCAGCATCAGCATCGGCATCGGCGTCAGCATCGGCGTCAGCATCGGCATCAGCATCGGCGTCAGCATCGGCATCAGCATCGGCATCGGCATCAGCATCAGCGTCAGCATCGGCATCAGCATCAGCATCGGCATCAGCATCAGCATCGGCATCGGCGTCAGCATCAGCATCAGCATCGGCATCGGCATCGGCATCGGCATCAGCATCAGCATCAGCATCAGCATCAGCATCAGCATCAGCATCAGCATCAGCATCAGCATCAGCATCAGCATCAGCATCAGCATCAGCATCAGCATCAGCATCAGCATCGGCATCAGCATCGGCGTCGGCATCAGCATCGGCGTCAGCATCAGCATC
>NZ_CAJHBR010000071.1 GCF_904846695.1 Psychrobacter urativorans | reverse complement strand
AATGACCATGACTTACTCCCTAGATTATCGCAAACAAGTCCTGAAAAGCTTAGATGAGGGTATGACCTTTGCTGAAGCTGCTGTTTTCTATGATATCAGTCCTACGACTATCCAGAAGTGGAAAAAGCGTATTCATAGCAAAACCACCCGATATATTAAGCCCTACAAAATAGAGGATGAAGCCTTAGCTCAAGATGTCAAAGACCACCCTGACGATTATCACTATGAGCGGGCACAGCGTTTCAGATGTAGCCCAACAGGTATTAGTAAAGCCTTAAAACGTATCGGTGTTAGCAAAAAAAAAGACACTTGAGCATCCGAAAGCCTGTCCTGTGAGAAGAGCGACTTATCTGACCAAGCTTAACCACTACATTGCTCAAGGCTTTGCTATTGTCTATATGGACGAGAGTGGCTTTGAGAGTGAAACGATGCGTCCTTGTGGTTATGCACCCATTGGTAGCCCCTGCATTGGCAGTTACAACTGGCAAGCCAAAGATCGAACCAACGTGATTGGTGCACTATATGGCAAAACGCTGTTTGCACTCAATTGCTTAAAGACCAACATTAATAAAAAGGTTTTCTATCGCTGGTGCAAGTTCACGCTGATACCAAAGCTTAAGAGAAAATGTGTAATCATTATGGATAATGCTGCCTTTCATAAGCGAGTTCAAAAACTGCTTAACAGACATGGCCACAGACTTTTATTCTTACCACCTTACAGCCCTGATCTAAATCCCATCGAGAAGAAGTGGGCTCAAGTGAAGTTTTTACGCCAAGGTTGGATGGAAAATGACTTATCTAAATTGTTTTATGATATTCATCCAAAACATAACTCTTTTGTAGTGCAGTGACTATA
>NZ_CAJHBR010000070.1 GCF_904846695.1 Psychrobacter urativorans | reverse complement strand
CTTTGCTGACGACAATAGCATGATGGCCCCACCTGATCCCTTCTCGAACTCAGAAGTGAAACATCATCGCGCCAATGGTAGTGTGGCTCCGGCCATGTGAGAGTAGGTCATCGTCAGCTCTCTATTCTAAAATCCCCCAATCAGTTATCTGGTTGGGGGATTTTTTTTATCTTTACTTTAGTAGTGACCTACGCAGAAAACCCTATTTAAAGGGTTTTCTCTTGCGCAGCCTAACAAAGCACTGCTTTGTTTTAACGGCGCTCAGGTTATCGTCAGCTCTCTATTCTAGATTCGCCCCTTAACTTAACGGTTAAGGGGCTTTTCTTTGGTCTTAAATTGCTTTTTATACTACAGAATCTTGTGTTGCCAGTATTATTGCTCGATTTCTAACAGGGTCGGATAACAAATTCCAGTAATCCTGGTTAAAGTGTAAGCGCATATATTTTTTACAGATTCCCAAATTTTTAGAAATCCTCAGAAATGCTTAGAAAGCATTACAGATTCCCAGTATCTGGCACCAGTTAACGTTAAGATCCCCTATTGTTCTTCTCTCCATTAACTCATTCTCCAGCTTTTTAACGATTTAAAAATTTAAATTTATCACCTCAAAACGCTTAATGGCTCATTCTTATTCTATCAACTATCTGATTTAGCTTTAGAGAATGAGGTTTACTAGAGATTAAGCGGAGCAATTATCAGGTTTAGGTCTAATAATGAGTATTAATTAAAAAAAGGTATTGACACTGAGATTAAAGCGTCTATAATACGCACCTCAGCAAGACAAGCGGGAGTAATTAGGAAGTGATAAGTCACTTAATAATTAGCACGTCAATCTACTGAAACGAATTAGAATAAAGGGTTGACAGACTATAT
>NZ_CAJHBR010000069.1 GCF_904846695.1 Psychrobacter urativorans | reverse complement strand
TATAGTCAAGTCTCTATAAAATCGATACAGCCCATATCATGAAACAGTTTAGGCAGATTATTCTCCATCCATCCTTGGCGCAGAAACTTTGCTTGTGCCCATTTCTTTTCAATGGGATTGAGATCAGGGCTGTAGGGTGGCAGCCATAGAATGCGATGGCCATGTCTATTCAATAGTTTTTGAATACGCTTGCTCTTATGAAATCTGGCATTATCCATAACGATCACGCATTTCGTTTTAAGGCTTGGAATAAGTGTGAACTTGCACCAGTCATAAAATATATGGCTATTGATGTTCTGCTCAACGTAATCAAGCGCAAACAACATCTTTTCATAGAGAGCACCAATGACATTAGTACGCTTCTTCGCTTGCCAGTTGTAGCTATCGATACAGGGTTTACCAATCGGTGCATAGCCATAAGGTCTAATGGTTTCAGCTTCAAAGCCGCTCTCATCCATATGCACAATGGGATAGCCTTGCTGCATGAAACTCTTAAGCTTACTCTGATATATCGATCTTTTTATCGGACACGCTTTTGGATGCTCTAAGGTCTTTTTTTTGACTGATACCAAGACGCTTTAGAGCATTAAAGATGCCAGTTTGACTACAGCTCAAGCGGCGAGCTCTTTCGTAGTTATAATCATCAGGATATCTTTTTACGTCTTCAATCAAGGCGTCATCAGGTATTTTAGTTGGTGCTTTATTTCTCTTTATTTTAGGGACTAAATTCTGCTGCCAGCTGTGAATGGTGCTGGTACTAAGTCCATAAAATAGCGCAGCTTCTCGAATGGTCATGCCATCAGCGATGTTAGAAAGTACCTGTTTGCGATAGTCTACTGAATAAGTCATCGTTTATTTCATTAAATATGATTGTTAATAGGATTGTATCGGTTTTATTTGGATTAGACTAT
>NZ_CAJHBR010000068.1 GCF_904846695.1 Psychrobacter urativorans | reverse complement strand
TAGACCTCTTGCAAAAGTCATAGGTTAAGCTCAAAATTAACAACACCGGCGAATAGCTTCATTCTAAGATCATAGCGCTGACGACGGTTACGATATCTATGAGCCACGATTTTGAACAATTTAATTAAGCCTATTTTGTGTTCAACCATAATGCGAAACTTAGCTAGATAGTGATTGGCTTGTTTGCAAAGGTCTAATAGCTGACCTCCACGTGGTTTTTTAAAGGGGATAAAGGTTTGTTTATGTAGCTTTGCGATGCCCTGATAGCCACTATCTGCTAGTAGTTTAGCGTTGTCAGGAAGCCAATCAGGAGAAGTCTCTTTATACAGCTTAAAATCGTGCACGGAACCTTTAGACGTTTGAATATCTAATATTAAACCAGTTTTCCAGTGAACGATCACTTGCGCTTTTAGGGTGTGTTGTTTCTTCTTACCGCTGTAGTAGTCTCTTTGGTTTTTTTTGGACGTTCAATTGGGGTTTCGGTGGCATCAACGATGACGACTGACCAATTAATATCGTCATCAACTCTACTAGGAAGCTTTTTAGGCAACTCAAACCTACCTGAATCAATAAGAACATCTTCTACTTTACGAATGATACGGCTGGCAGAAGACTCATGAATACCAAAGTCCATACTGATGTGGTACAGCGTTCGATACTCACGCCAATAAGTCAGAGCTAGTAATATCTGTTCTTCAAGACTAAGCACGCTTGGTCGTCCTGATTTGGTCTTTTGTGCTTCATGCTGCTGCATGGCATTAAGCATTTCATAAAAGGTAGCCTTACGAATGCCTGTGTAACGTTTAAAACCAGCATCACTTTGTTTAAGTAGCTTGTCTATGTTTGGCATGGTCCTAACCAATTGTGATTGTATGAGTTATTATAAAATTCTCTGCTACTTTTGCAAGAGGTCT
>NZ_CAJHBR010000067.1 GCF_904846695.1 Psychrobacter urativorans | reverse complement strand
TATAGTGTTATAGTGTATCAAATACAAAAGTGTTATAAGATAAAACATCTCAACAGATATACTTAATTATCATGACTTATTCACTAGACTATCGCAAACAAGTTCTTAAAAGCTTAGCAAATGGCATGACCTTTGCCGAGGCAGCCTCTTTTTATGACATTAGTCCAACCACCATTCAAAAGTGGAAGAAACGGCTGCATAGTAAGAGCACTCGCAATGTTACGCCATCAAAAATACCAGATGATGCACTACGCAAAGACGTTGAGCGTTACCCTGATGACTATCACTATGAGAGAGCAAGACGGTTCAACTGTACTGCCTCAGCCATTTGTGAGGCTTTAAAACGCCTAGGCATCAGTCAAAAAAAAGACCTTAGAGCATCCAAAAGCGTGTCCAATAAAAAGAGCGGCGTATCAGAGTAAGCTTGATAACTTTAAACAGCAAGGCTATCCCATTGTCTATATGGATGAAAGCGGCTTTGAGGCTGAAACTATTCGTTCTCATGGCTATGCACCGATAGGCAAACCCTGTATCGACAGCGACAACTGGCAAGGTAAAAAGCGAACCAACGTCATTGGGGCTCTATATGAAAAGATGCTATTTGCACTGGATTACTTTGAACAGAACATTAACAGCAGCATATTCTACGACTGGTGCAAGTTTAAACTTATTCCAAGTCTTAAAACCAAATGCGTGATTATCATGGATAATGCTCGGTTTCATAAAAGCAAACGTATCCAAAAATTACTGAACAGGCATGGTCATCGTATTCTATGGCTGCCACCGTATAGCCCAGACTTGAACCCTATTGAGAAAAAATGGGCTCAAGTGAAGTTTCTACGCCAAGGGTGGATGGAAAATGACTTATCCAAATTATTTTATGATGTTTGTCCTAGCTATAACATTTTTGTTTTGAACTGACTATA
>NZ_CAJHBR010000066.1 GCF_904846695.1 Psychrobacter urativorans | reverse complement strand
ATCAAAACTATCAAAACTATCAAAACTATCAAAACTATCAAAACTATCAAAACTATCAAAACTATCAAAACTATCAAAACTATCAAAACTATCAAAACTATCAAAACTATCAAAACTATCAAAACTATCAAAAGCGTCAATTGACTAAAATCAACCCACCGAATAAAGCACAAAAAAAGGCAGTCAAAGTTAGAGTACCTTAACTACCTCTCGTGTCTCACTAAGACTATTTAACTGCTTTTAATACCGCTCTTTTGATGAGAGTGACATTCTAATAAGACAAGTTTAGTAAGGTAAATTATTAACCGTTATAAAGCATTAACTTGCTGTTTTATTGGATCTATCTTAGTAATAGTAAACCCAGTAAAGCCAAATAATATCGTCAGTAGTAGCGATAAATAACAGAAGAACGCATAAGGTAGATACTCAAGCACTGGTACGCCTAACGCTTGGCTAATAAACACCCCACACACGCTCCAAGGTACCAAAGGATTGATAACAGTACCGGCATCTTCAATGGTGCGTGATAAATTTTTAGGATGCAGGTTCAAGCGCTCAAAGGTAGGGCGAAAAGCGGTACCTGATAGCAAGATACTTAAATACTGCTCCCCGATTAGGACGTTGATACTTAAAGCTGCCATAGAGGCGGCAAAGATAGCGCGTCCTGAGGTGGTCAGCATATCTTTGATACCTAACAGGAGCGCCGGCAAGATACCCAATGCGCTTAGCAGCCCACCTAAACTTAATGCCAAGATAACAATAGTCTGGGTAAAGAACATGCTCTGCATACCACCGCGTGAGATCATGCCACTGTAGTGGCATAATAAAATTGGACAGCTGCTAAGAGGTTATACTAACCCAAAGAAGGAAAATAGTATGACCAACAAACGCAATCAATATACCCGAGAATTTAAATTAGAAGCGATTAGCTTAGTTGT
>NZ_CAJHBR010000065.1 GCF_904846695.1 Psychrobacter urativorans | reverse complement strand
ACCCCACTCTCAACTTCGAAAGTGATTGAAAAAAGAAGAGCACCTCACTAATCTATTGTTTTCGACCAAGAATACAATGGAGTTGTGAGATGCCCATAGACGAATTTATCATCAATATCTATTTAATGGTAGAGCAATATTACAAAATAGTCGTCACCAAACCCTTGCGAAATGCAGGTTACGCGCCAAAGCTAAGTGATCCTGAGGTTATTTGCATGGAGATGGTCGGTGAATTTTTACACCTTGATCAAGACAAACAAATTTGGCAATACTTTACCCAGCATTGGCAAGACTGGTTTCCAGCCATCGGCTCATACCCTAACTTCGCAAAGCACTGCGCCAATCTGTGGCAAGTCAAACAGCAGATACAAGATAACGTCAGTCAAATTGAAGGCCGTGACAACATTCATTTTATGGATGGCTTTCCGATACCCGTCTGTCATTATGGACGCGCTTATCGGCATAAGAATTATCAAGACTTAGCAGCTTTTAGCTACTGTGCCGCTAAGCAAGAGAGGTACTATGGCTTTGAAGGCCATTTGCTTGTTAACTTATCGGGCATGATTAAAGGCTTTACCTTTGCTCCTGCCAATGTTGATGAAAGAGCGGTTGCCCCAGAAATCACCACTCATATTCATGGGCTACTTGGCGCTGATAAAGGGTATATCAGCCCTAGTCTGACATCGTACTACGACGCTCAAGGCGTGGATTTACAAACGCCACTCAGAGCCAACATGAAAGAGGATAGACCCAAACCTGTGGTAAGGCGGCTAATGAAAGCCCGCCGTATCGTTGAAACAGTCATTGGTCAGCTATCAGAACGATTTAATATACAAAGGGTACGAGCAAGAGATTTATGGCATTTGTCTCATCGATTGATTCGTAAAATCCTGTCACACAATCTGTGCTTTGTACTCAACAAAAAACTTGGTAATCCGCCTCTTCAGTTTGATTTGCTTATTTCAAGTTGAGAGTGGGGT
>NZ_CAJHBR010000064.1 GCF_904846695.1 Psychrobacter urativorans | reverse complement strand
TGTAAATACCCCATTCTTAACACAACATCATTGTAGAATCATTAAGCCACCTGTCTGTACTCAGCAGGTGTCATATCATTAAGTGAATCATGGGGTCTTTCAGTGTTATAAACCGTGATCCAGTCTTCGGTTAGCTTACTGACCTCGTTTAAATTATTGAAAAGGTAGCAATCTAAAACCTCATTGCGATAACTGCGATTAAATCGTTCAATATAAGCATTCTGATAAGGACAGCCAGGCTCGATATAATCAATGTAGATACCATGAGCTGATGCCCAATCAGTGAATACGCTGGATGTAAACTCACTGCCGTTATCCACACGAATTTGCTTAGGGTAACCATGGCACTCGGCTAGTTGATTAAGGTAGCGAATCACTCGGAGTGAGGGAATACTGGTACCAATATCAATGCCTAGCACTTCGCGGTTATAATCATCAATCACATTAAAAGTGCGGAAACGAATATTGTTATATAGCTTGTCACTCATGAAATCCATAGACCAAGTATGCCCTAATGCACTTGGCACCCTTAGCGGCTGAGGATTACGTGTTGGCAGCCGCCTTTTAGACTTACGGCGTAGGTTCAAGTTTAATGCTGTATAAACACGATGTACCCGCTTGTGATTCCATGAATAACCAAGCTTACGCATACGTTTAAAGCACTTTGGAAATCCCCAGCGATTGTGCTTGTCAGTAAGCTTATTTAAGACGTCAATAATCTCACTATCATCAGATAGCATAGGCTTGTAGTAGTAAGCAGTTCGACTCATGCAAACGACCTGACAACTAACTGCAATACTGACATCATACTGCGCCTGTAATTCTTGCGCCCAGACTTTGCGCTCGGGTACAGGCGCTATAGCTTTTTTATGATCTCTTCCTGCATTTGTGCTTTTAAGCTTAAGTCAGCATACATCTGTTTAAGCCTACGATTTTCTTCTTCAAGCTCTTTTAAGCGTTTGACGTCAGAGGCTTCCATACCGCCGTATTTAGATTTCCATTTGTAAAATGTCGAGCTAGCAATTCCGTATTTACGGCACAGCTCTTTAGCAGGTATCCCAGCTTCTGCTTCTTTTAATATTGATACTATTTGGGTCTCAGTCATTCGTTTGCTCATATCAAAACTCCTTATGGGTATTTTATAAGAAATTCTACGTTTGAGCTGTGTTAGTTTAGGGGATAGTTACA
>NZ_CAJHBR010000063.1 GCF_904846695.1 Psychrobacter urativorans | reverse complement strand
TCATCCAATTTGATACGTTGAGTAATAAAGGGCTCAAGGTTCACTAAGCCATCTTCGACCAATTTGATGGTTTCTTGATGATTGTTTACATAACCAATAGTCCCACGTACATCGAGCTCCTTCATGACTACGCTATGTACATTTACGGAAGCTGGGTGGCTCCAGATAGAGACAATCACAACCACACCAGTAGGTTTAGTAAGTTCAACCAGTGAGTCCAATACCTTATTGACGCTGGTGCATTCAAAGGCCACGTCCACACCGCGGTTATCTGTAAGCTTCATGACTTCTTCAGTCAAATCTACTTCAGTCGGATCTAAAATGTAATCGGCAACCCCACTTTCTTTAGCCTTCTCTTTGCGCTTGGCACTCAATTCAGTGAGAATGACGGTAATGCCTTTGGCTTTTAAAACTGCAGCCAATAACAATCCAATCGGACCACCGCCACCGACCAAAGCAACATCACCTGCTTTGGCACCACTGCGCACAAAAGCATGATAGCCAACGGCTAACGGTTCAATCAAGGCTGCTTGATCTAATGGGATTTTATTAGAGATAGGATGTACCCAGCGGCGCTTGACCGCAATTTTTTCAGACAAACCACCACCGCGACCACCAAGACCAATGAAGTTCATATCTTTTGATAAGTGATAATTCTCACCAGGCGCGGTAGAAACATCATCGGCAATAATATATGGTTCAACCACAACATGCTGACCAACCTCAATATCATCAACATCTTCACCGATAGCATAAACGACGCCTGAGAATTCATGACCCATAGTGATTGGGGCAGACTCTCCTGAGATAGGGTGAGGATGACCGCAAGGGGGAATAAAAATAGGACCTTCCATAAACTCATGCAAGTCAGTACCACAGATGCCACACCAAGCGACATCGATTCCAACGGTACCCGACTCTACTGTAGGCTCTGGAATATCTTCAATACGAATATCGCCTTTGTCATAAAAACGTGCCGCTTTCATATAAATCTCCTTTGATTGTCCTTAGAAAAAATATTGGATGGTGCATCAAAAATTATGCTGGCATCAAACGTAGCCATAATGGATGGTTGTAAATATTTGGCTTAGCAGATAAAAAATAGGCCTAGATGCCCTAACCTCAAAATCATTATCCACTGCAAAAGCAAGATTGCAACCGTGAGCTACACACATATAAGCCTAAGAGAACGATATCAGAT
>NZ_CAJHBR010000062.1 GCF_904846695.1 Psychrobacter urativorans | reverse complement strand
CCCAACCTTGTATGATAAAACAGTCACTAGTAGCGTACACTAATAGTGACCCTGTCAGCATAGAGTTGTGCCCAACCTTAGGCTTAAAACCTGTAGTGTAGATAAAGCCTATGCTGGCAATCCATAACACACATCTCGAATGGTATCCTAGGCGCACAATAGTGTAGCCCGAATCTACAAGGTTTAAGAGTACTATGGATCATACTTATTATATTGGCATTGACATATCCTGTAAGACATTCGATGCCGCTCTATATAGTGACAACACTCACTATAATCACTCAAGCTTTGACAATACTGCTCAGGGCTTTGAAGCGCTGCTATCATGGCTTGATAAAGCACCATCAGACTTACATCTTCTTATGGAAGCCACCAACGTCTACTGGGAACCCTTAGCGTATTACCTAAATGCTAAGGGTGCCACCGTCAGTGTGATCAATCCTAAATGCATCAAAGGCTATGCAAACAGTCTTAATATTCGTAGCAAGACTGACATCGTCGACGCTAAGCTCATTGCTCGATACTGTGCTAAAGAACAACCACAAGCTTGGCTACCCCCTAAAGAGACAGATCGAGGCCTGCTATTAAAGCTACGCCAACTTGAGCACTTAAAAGGACAACATCAGTCTGAACAAGTGCGTAAAACCATGCTCAGAGACTTTGATGCTATCGCGTCATGTCAGCGAACGCTTGATTTCTTAGCGACTGAGATCCTTTTAATTCAAGCGGCTATTGATGATCTGATTACCTCTGATGAGACGCTTAAGCATAATGCTAAACTTTTAGCATCCATACCCGCTGTGGGCAAGCTTACTGTTCCTTGGTTGCTAGCTTATCTAGGCGATGGTTCAAAGTTCAAAAAGTCCAAGCAAGCCACAAGCTTTGCAGGCCTTACCCCTATGGTTCATCAGTCAGGAACCTCTGTAGAGAAAAGGGCTCGTATCTCTAAGATTGGTCATTCTGAGATCAGGAAAGTGCTTTATATGCCTGCTATGGGGTTCTCGTTTGGTAAATATAAAGAGGGTGCTTACCAAAGCTTTGTCAGTCGTTTGGTTAATCATGGCAAACCGAAAATGGTGGTCATTGTTGCTTTAATGCGTAAGATATTAGCCATCGCTCAGGCAGTGTTGAAAAGTCAGCGACCTTTCGATGCTTCTTTACATGTTAATTGAGTCTTTAGGCTTGCTTTTTCTCATGGTATCTA
>NZ_CAJHBR010000061.1 GCF_904846695.1 Psychrobacter urativorans | reverse complement strand
TATAGTGGTCAACTAATTTAGGACACCTGATAAGAGGTTTTTGTTGAAGTAGCGTTTCTCTTTTTCTAGCGGTGTTAAATAGTCATTAAAACGGTGTGGTCTCACTGACTGATAATAGCCCCAAATATAATCAATAATGGCAGTCCGAGCTTCAGCAATATTCTCATAACCGCCCTTTGGCATCCATTCTGTTTTAAAGCTCCTGAAGAACCTTTCAGTTGGCGCGTTGTCCCAACAGTTACCTTTTCGGCTCATGCTCTGCTTCATGCCATTACAACTTGCCACGGATTCAGCAAACTTCTTGCTAGTGTAATGGGTGCCTTGATCAGAGTGAAACAACACCCCACTTGGCTTTAAGCGCGACTGATACGCCATCTGCAGCGCTTTGGTTGTCAGCATACTGTCAGGCGAATCTGATACAGCAAAGCCAACAATACGACGAGCATATAAATCTAAAACGATAGCTAGGTAGCACCAGCCGCCTTTGATACGAATATATGTGACATCACCTGTCCAGACATGATTGGGCGCTGATGGGCTAAAATTACGGTTCAGTATATTGTCATGAGCTTTGTGTTCTTCATCAGCATGCTTATATTTATGCGTTTTCAATTGACAGCTTTTAAGCCCCATCTGCGCCATGAATTTACCTGCTATATAGCGGGTCAGCTTGATGCCGTGTTCATTCATTAGTATAGCGGCAATGCTGCGAGCGCCTGCTGAGCGCTTTGAGTCGTTAAATATTTGGCGGACTAATGCTTTAGTTTTGACGGTTTCAAGGCTGATAGGCTTGGGCTTTAGTCCATAGTAGTAACTGCTCTTCATCACGCCAAACAGCTTGCACAGAAGGCTTTTACTGACCTGTTCGTCTTGCTCTGCAAGCTGTCTTATTAACGATAGCCGTTCAGGCTGTCCAAGGCCAGCAGAGCAGAAGCCTTTTTTAGAATGTCGCGCTCCATAGTCAGCCGCTTAACCTGCTTACGCAGCTCTTGAAGCTCGCGCTGTTCATCCGTTAAAGCGTTGCCGGCTTTAGGTGCTTCGCCACTGATTTCTTGACGGTATTGACTCAGCCATTTCTGCAAGGTGGATTTACCTATCCCTAAGGAATTGGCCACGTCAGGTATGGTGCGGTTGTGATCAACAACTAAGCTAATCGCTTCTAATTTAAATTCTCGGGTATATTGATTGCGTTTGTTGGTCATACTATTTTCCTTCTTTGGGTTAGTATAACCTCTTAGCAGCTGTCCAATTTTATTATGCCACTACA
>NZ_CAJHBR010000060.1 GCF_904846695.1 Psychrobacter urativorans | reverse complement strand
ATCTAAACCGTTTTACTAAAGGAGCTGGACAGCCATTACTTACAGCTGGTCAATTAAAAACCATGTTGATTCCACTCCCTCCGCTCGCCGAACAACAACGCATCGTCGCTATCCTTGATAAGTTTGAAGCTTTAACCACCTCGCTTACCGAAGGCTTACCGCGTGAGATTGAATTGCGTCAGCAGCAGTATGAATATTATCGCGAGCTGCTGTTGAGTTTTCCTAAGCCTGAGGTAGTAGAACATGACTGAACAGACCCAAACGATTGCTGAATCGAACAATTTTATCGTCCTTAATAAATATACCAAGTGCGATCAGCCTGATGGAGGCTATCAAACCGAAGACGATTTAGAGCGCGAATTACTCAAGGACTTACAAAACCAAGGTTATGAATTTGTCGCTGGTTTAAATTCCCCCAAAACCATGTTGGCTAACGTGCGTGTGCAGCTGCAAGCGTTAAATGAGGTGCAGTTCACAGATGACGAATGGCAACGCTTTGTGATGGAATACCTCGATAACCCTAGCGACAACAGCACCGATAAAGCACGTAAAATTCATGATAATCATATTCATGACTTCGTGTTTGATGATGGTCATATCCAAAATATCGCGCTACTCGATAAGAAAAATATTCCACGCAATAAAGTACAAGTGATCAAACAGTTTGCCCAAACAGGCACACAGGCGAACCGTTATGACGTCACTGTTTTGGTCAATGGCTTGCCACTGGTGCAGATTGAGCTGAAAAAGCGTGGTATTGCCATTCGTGAAGCCTTTAACCAAGTGCATCGTTATAGCAAAGAAAGCTTTAACTCCGATAACTCGCTATATAAATACATACAGCTGTTTGTGATCTCAAACGGTACAGACACACGCTACTTTGCCAATACGACCAAGCGCAATAGAAACAGCTTTGATTTCACCATGAACTGGGCGAGATCAGACAACACCTTAATCAAAGACCTAAAAGACTTCACAGCCACCTTCTTCCAAAAAAACACCCTATTAAACGTGCTGATGCATTACACCGTCTTTGATGTGAGTGACACCTCATTGGTCATGCGCCCTTATCAGATAGCGGCTACTGAGCGTATTTTGTGGAAGATAAACAGTGCCTATCAAGCCAAAAACTGGAGCACCCTTGAGAGTGGCGGTTTTATCTGGCATACCACCGGCTCAGGAAAAACCTTAACTAGCTTCAAAGCGGCACGTTTGGCGACTGATCTTCCCTTCATTGATAAAGTATTTTTTGTGGTAGACCGTAAGGATCTCGATTACCAAACCATGAAAGAGTATCAACGCTTCTCCCCTGATAGCGTCAACGGCTCAGACAGTACCGCAG
>NZ_CAJHBR010000059.1 GCF_904846695.1 Psychrobacter urativorans | reverse complement strand
AATATGGGGAACAGGATTCGCTGCTAGATGATAATAGTTATGCTACTGGTGTAAATAATCCAGATTTGCGTGGGCAATAGGTAATGATGTTAAAAGTGCTGTTAAAGGAATCATCTAGCAAACAAGAAAGACCATAAACACTGCTATCGCTCGTTCAAAGAGGCCGGATTTTGAGAAAAGAAGTTTCTTCGGATGCTTTAAGTAATACTAACAAATTCAAGAAAGTCATCTAACGAGAGCCTTTCCCAAACTCTGTGTAACTGCCTAGCTATCTAAAATCAGCAGTACCTTTGTATCTCTAAGATTAATAAATGAACTGTTTTATTTAGTCATAAACAAGTTGCTCGCTACTTCTTCTTTCTTAGCCTTGAAACTTCTATCAACTACCGAGTAAATACTATCTTTTAATGGTCTATATCCTTGTAAAGTTTGTTTTTCCTCCCCTATAACAAGGGTGTATGGTGTGGTTTTAAAGTTTGAGCTGAGGTAAGTAATGTAAGTCCGAATTATGAATCTATCCTTACCAGCTTGATAATTATCTATCTTATCGTAGGTTGTTTTATTCTCTTCAGATACACCCTTGTTTCTTTGATTGTTCAAATCTACTAGTGCTTTAGCTATTGGCTGAGACGATTCATAGAAACTAACGCCTTCAACAAACTTATCTTCATTACCAGCATAGTCTAGCCATACAATATCAATCATAACATTTTCGGCAAATACCTTGCCTAAATCAACTACTCCAGCATCAGATTTCACTATCGTTTGTGGTTCATACTTAAGATAGAAAGTAGCTGCTGCTACTGAAGCTATTATTGAAAAACACAACGCTATTACTTGCCAATTTTTCATTATTAGTAACCTATGACGGTGTAGTTGCATACTCTAAAGACAGCATAGTCTAGCCGAAATAGGATATAAAAACACTATACCCCAACGGAACCAGGCATTTTACCCTTTAAACCTATTAATAGACTACTTAAAACAGACTGTTAACATGGAACCATCTATAACAGACTTTTGAATTATAGGGCTGGTTGCTGTGCTTTTTTCCTATCATTAGCCTATACCTAAAACATAAAACCTTTAAATGATAATCTATCTATCATTAGACTTTTTTATATTATTAAAAGATAGTAATATCTCACTATTATCAATGAACATTAATTATTAGGTCTAAGTAATAGAGGTGGTGTTATGACCGTTCGTATTTATGTGAGAGCCAGCACTAAAGATCAAGACGCTAAGAGAGCCTTATCTGACTTGATTAGCTTTAGCCAAAGCTATGATGATAACCATGTTGAGTACGTTGAGCATTTCAGTGGTACGAAGCTTGATAGACCAGCACTCACTCTGTTACTCAATGATGCTGAAGAAGGCGATATTCTGCTGGTTGAAAGCGTGGATAGATTAAGCCGGCTATCTCAAGATGATTTTGCGATTCTAAAGCAGCGTA
>NZ_CAJHBR010000058.1 GCF_904846695.1 Psychrobacter urativorans | reverse complement strand
AAATCCCATCGAGAAGAAGTGGGCTCAAGTGAAGTTTTTACGCCAAGGTTGGATGGAAAATGACTTATCTAAATTGTTTTATGATATTCATCCAAAACATAACTCTTTTGTAGTGCAGTGACTATATCTTGTGGGGATGCTGATAGTGGAAATCTTATCGTACAAGGTGATAATTTAGATGCCCTAAAAGCATTATTACCTCGCTATGCTGGAAAAGTAAAGTGCATCTATATTGATCCACCCTATAACACTGGCAATGAAGGTTGGGTTTATAACGACAATGTGAATAGTCCAGAAATCAAAAAATGGCTAGGCGAAGTGGTAGGTAAAGAAGGGGAAACCTTAGATCGTCACGACCGTTGGTTATGTATGATGTATCCTCGTTTAGTACTACTAAAACAGTTTTTAAAAGATGACGGGGCAATCTTTATTTCTATAGATGATAACGAAGTAGCTTCACTTCGTATTTTAATGGATGAAATTTTTGGATCAAACAATTTTGTAGCTACAATTGCTTGGCAAAAAATATATACAGTTAAAAATAATGCTCGTCATTTTTCAGAAATGCATGATTATGTGATTATTTATGCTTTAAAAAAGAAGCAATGGGAAAGAAATTTACTTCCTAGAAGTGCTGAGACAGACGAAGATTATTCTAATCCGGATAATGATCCAAGAGGCGAATGGACAACTAATGCATTACAATCGCGAAACTACTATAGTAAAGGTACATACGAAATTTCTTGTCCTGGAGGTAATGTTATATCTGGCCCTCCTAAAGGAACATATTGGAGAATGTCTGAAACTTCGCTTTGGGAACTAGATGATGATAACCGAGTATGGTGGGGTGAGAAAGGAAACAACAGTCCAAGAATAAAAAAGTTTTTATCAGAAGTAAAAGATGGTGTTGTTCCTTCTACATGGTGGGAACACAAATTTGCAGGGACTAACTCAGGAGCAAAAACAGAGTTGCGATCAATTCTGGGTGATTTTGAGGAAGAATTGTTTAATACTCCAAAGCCATGGCAACTGATACAGAGGATTATCCAAATTTCTACGGATAAAGACTCTATCGTTATGGATTCTTTTGCTGGTTCTGGATCAACAGCACATGCTGTTCTTAATCAAAACAAAAAAGATAAAGGAAGTAGAAGATTTATTCTTATAGAAATGGATAAAGTTGTTTCTGAGAGCATTACATCACATAGGATGAGGAGTGTCATCTCTGGATATGCATTTAAAGGGAAAAAGAAAGAAGAACTGTACAATGTGAAGCTTACTCTTTCCAATTTGAAAAACACACCCGAGTATCTTGAAGAAATCTCTAAAATTGAAAACGATAAATCTGAAGAATATACAAGAACGAAGAGAGTATTGAGTGATAATAATATAGTGTATCAAATACAAAAGTGTTATAAGATAAAACATCTCAACAGATATACTTAATTATCATGACTTATTCACTAGACTATCGCAAACAAGTTCTTAAAAGCTTAGCAAATGGCATGACCTTTG
>NZ_CAJHBR010000057.1 GCF_904846695.1 Psychrobacter urativorans | reverse complement strand
TATCTAGATGGGTAGGTGGCAAGATATGCTCATAATAGGTATCTTTTAATAGCTTACGTAATAAGCCTTCTCCAATAAATCCTTTGCCATCATTTAGCGTATTTGCCGCTCGTAATAGGTGACGAATGTCATATTGCGATGGGTCTATATCAGGCACCTGTTTTTTGATATTCAGTAGGCTATATACCGCAACTCTAGCTGTACGAACAGAGCTTTCGACGGTAAATACCACATCGTTTCTAGTTTCGACAAATTGTCCCACTAAGCCTAGATTAGTACAGCCTTGTGGCACAATTTCAGGACGGTCGCCCTGCGCACGTACCATAAACTGTGAGGTAATATATGGCATATAGGTAGACCTAACAATGGTATTGTCAACCACGCCGTCTAACCCATCTATAATACCAAGGTGATGACAGAGCTCTGCTAAAATCTCATTACCCGTACATTTTGGCATTGGCTTCTTAATATAATTGCCATCTTTATCCATCAGCAAACTATACACCCAAAGGACTAAGGTGTCCTTTGGTTGATCAGGGAAATGCGGCTGACGGTTACAAGTAAAGCTCATTACCCAGTTAGAATCGGTAAAGGTAACGATACCGCCTGTCGCTGTTTTACCTGAGTATGGATCATTAACAGACAGCTCTTTAACCTTGTCTACCAACGCAGAAGGCTTACAAGTAAGTGTGGCTGACATCCATGCAGACTCATTCACATTGCTATTGAATTTTTCAGGATGTCCAAAGACGCTGGATTTATGAGCAAGATTATTCCAAAGCGTCCAACCTTTTGTTTGCCCTTGATTTTCTAGCATATCATCTAGGTTTGGCGCAGAGTCGTTATCACCGTAACGCGTGTCGTCAGTCATTGTGCCTGTCGTTGCTACCACATAGTCATTCTCTGTAATAGTAATGCGAGTAGGCTTACCGTCTACTTCTGCAATAATGGCTTTGACCGTTTTGGTTGGCTCGTTAGCTGATGCATGGCCATCAGCTTGATTAAACTCAATATCTAAATCCGTCACCGAACTATCGTATTGGAATTTAACCCCTTTTTCGATGAGATAGTTACGTAGCGGTACGATAAAACCATCATATTGATTGTATTTTGGAAATACTAGCATCGACATATTATGCAGACCATCTAAGTCATGCAAAAAGCGGTGCATATATAGTTTTAACTCAAGCAAGCTGTGCCATTTTTCAAAGGCAAACATGGTGCTCCAAAGTATCCAAAAGTTACTTTCAAAGAAGCTGTCGCTAAAGTAATCGTTGACTCGCACATCATCTAATTCTTCCTTGCGTTTTAGTAGTAGACGTATCAATGCTAATTGGTCAGATTTTTTTAGAGTAACACCATTCGTTTCTTTAATTTTACCTTGCTGATGTACCAAACGAGCGATTGAATAGTTAGGATCATCATCATTAATCAGTCTATATTCATCTAGTACGCTGTATGGCTCAGGCATCTCGACTGCAGGAATATCTTGGAATACATCCCAAAAGTTCTCGTAGGTAAATTCCATCTCACGGCCACCACGTATGATGTAGCCATTCT
>NZ_CAJHBR010000056.1 GCF_904846695.1 Psychrobacter urativorans | reverse complement strand
TGCTGATGCTGATGCTGATGCTGATGCTGACGCCGATGCTGACGCCGATGCTGATGCTGATGCTGATGCCGATGCCGATGCCGATGCCGATGCTGATGCCGATGCTGATGCTGATGCTGATGCTGATGCTGATGCTGATGCTGATGCTGATGCTGATGCTGATTGTGATGCTGTGGACGACTTTGCGACAGCTGAGATCCATGTATCGCCAGCACATGTTGGCTCAGTGCACGACTCAGATAGTCAGTTTTCAATTTTAGGTTTAGGCGCACTCACCTTGTTGAGCTTTGGTAGCAATCCAGTTGCAAACTTTTCTATAGCGGATGGACTAACTGGTGATGCTACAATCACTGTCAGTAACAGTAGCTTATTTGGTGTTTTCAATAGTGCTAAAGCCGTTGTTCAGCAGTTAAATGAAGATACTGGAAGGTACGAAACTATCGACCGTTTAGGTGATGGTGGGCTTATTACTCTTATTGGGATTGGTAGTGGAAAAGCTGAAGTTGAGCTTCCTGATCTTGATGCAGGTCATTATCGGGTCATAGGTGGATCAGGTGGCGTCAGAGTATTTGGCACCACAAAGGTCAAAGCAGAAGTTGATCTCTTCGACCCATCTACGCCTGGTGAGGTCAGTGCAGCATCAATCCATGGCAATGTCATCGATGAAAATGACGTTGTAACAGATTCGACAGTGATTACCGATGTTAACGGTGAAACGATTATTGCTGTTAGCACTATCGAAGGTGACTATGGCACTTTAGTCATAAACCCTAATGGGGCTTATAGTTACATGCCTAATGAAGATATTAACGTAATTGGTCAAACGGATCAGTTTGAATATACGATTGCTGACGCTAATGGTAAGACTGATTCTGCAACACTAACGATTGATATTATTAGTGAATTCCCAGCTCCAGTTGTTGCACAAACAAGCTTCTATGATAATTTAGAAATGGCTAATGATATGGCCTCTGATGATTTGGAAGATACGAGGGCTATAGAAGAGTCAAGCACCTTAAATCTTGATATGTTAGCTACCTTTGATGACAGTTCGAATAGCTTTATCATGGATAGCATGGACCATCACATTGTTCTAAACGATCTCATAGACATTGTTGGTAACCATACTCAATATGTCGACATCAAAACGGATGATCATGGCAACACAACGTTAGCATTTACTGGGCAAGAAGTTGAGCAAACGCCTGTGCCAACTGTTCATAATACTAACGAAGAAGCAATAATTACTGGTATTTATCATACTGCTCCAGTCGGTACTGATATTGCTAGTAACATAGCAGACTGGGATAATCTAGCCAACATAGCTAATACACCCTATATTGGTTAATATCTTGTCTACTAAATCTCTAATTTAAAAAAGCGCCTTCATAATGA
This sequence comes from Psychrobacter urativorans, assembly GCF_904846695.1. Lineage (GTDB taxonomy): Bacteria > Pseudomonadota > Gammaproteobacteria > Pseudomonadales > Moraxellaceae > Psychrobacter > Psychrobacter urativorans. The sequence goes on along the minus strand of NZ_CAJHBR010000056.1, from coordinate 174 downwards.
AGGCGCTTTTTTATGGTTCAAAAATTTAGATCAAATCTTAGAAATTAATATAAATCTATTGGTTAAAATAGCTTATATTGATATAAAGATACTAGTCAAATTAATAGTGCTAAAACACTTGGATTATATTAATAAATATTTAGTCATCTTAATTTATCTAGATAAGTATGAACT
>NZ_CAJHBR010000055.1 GCF_904846695.1 Psychrobacter urativorans | reverse complement strand
TAACTATGAAAGAGCTCGTCGCTTGAACTGTAGTAAAACGGGCATCTTTAATGCTTTAAAGCGTCTTGGTATCAGTCAAAAAAAAGACCTTGGAACATCCAAAAGCGTGTCCGATAAAAAGAGCGATATTCCAGAGTAGGCTTGATCGCTTTACGCAGCAAGGCTATCCCATTGTCTATATGGATGAAAGCGGCTTTGAGGCTAAAACCATTCGTTCTCATGGCTATGCACCGATTGGTAAACCCTGTATCGATAGCTACAACTGGCAAGCTTCGAGACGTACTAATGTCATCGGAGCTCTCTATGAAAAAATGCTATTTGCGCTTGATTACTTTGAACACAATATTAACAGCAGCATATTCTACCACTGGTGCAAATACACGCTAATCCCAAGTCTTAAAACTAAATGCGTGATTGTCATGGATAATGCTCGATTTCATAAGAGTAAGCGTATTCAAAAGCTACTTAATAGACATGGTCATCGTATTTTATGGCTGCCGCCGTACAGCCCTGATCTAAACCCTATCGAGAAAAAATGGGCACAGGCTAAGTTTCTACGCCAAGGATGGATGGAGAATAATCTACCTAAACTGTTTCATGATATGGGCTGTATCGATTTTATAAAGACTTAACTATATGCAGAATTGTCACTGTGTTTTTTATGCTTTGGCTACTAAAATAACATATATTGATAATAATTCTAAGCATAAGACACTGATTAAATAGAATTATGTATGCTACGTAGTTTAGCTTCTGTATTAGCCTTACTTAGAAAAATGCGAATTCCTCTCACAAATAAAATTTTGCTATTTTGGGTATACCCTAGCGAGACCAGTAAAACAGACCATAATTTGAGCTAATAAGTTACCTAAAATGGACAATGTTCGCAGGACTATTAATTGTCTTAAATGGTTGCCTTTCAGCTAATAGTCCATATTATGTCTAATAATAGATACTATGCCACTGCTGGCTTTTCTAGTTGTTTTAGTCCAATCGTTCTCAGTCTTCCTTGGCCGTCAACTTCTTTAATGACTAATAACCACTCCTTATTAATCACAACCGTATCGCCTGCTACGGGTGCCATCTTTAAGCTATCCTTAATATATTCAGCAACCGTTTGTTCCCACATATTTTTCGTGTTCAGGGTATCTTCTAGAGATTCGAATTTCATCCTATCGGTAAAGAAAGGCACATCTTTAAGTTTGACACTCGGCGATAGCATCCAATCGCCATAAAAATCATCGATGGCTCTACGGTCTAACGTAGTGTCATTAAAGACAGTCGCAATCTGATCGGCATAATCGCCACTCATGGCATACCATACGCTATCGCCAAATTTGAGCTTAGTCTTTTCATTAATTGCCAAGATTTGCTGACCACGCACCAAGGCAAAAACATGGATTCCTTCAGGGCTGATACGCGTAGATATATCCCTCGGATGACGACCAATTGCAAACGCGCCTAACTTTACTTCAAATTCATACAACGTAATACTTGCTCTATCTGACACCCACACTTCATGCTCTTCTTTTGGGCCCTTATTGTTAGGAATACGCACCTTAAACAGATTGGCCATAAAAGGAATGGTCGTCCCTTGTAACACCAACGATAAGAC
>NZ_CAJHBR010000054.1 GCF_904846695.1 Psychrobacter urativorans | reverse complement strand
TAATCGTATGAACATCGATATGGTGATGGCAGCGTTAAATCAAGCCATTGCAGACAGAAACAACCCAAAAGACGTTATTCATCGTAGTGATAGAGGCGTTCAGTATTTATCTATTCGTTATACTGATAAGATGGCTGATTCTGGCGTTATTACCTTTGTTGGAACGCGGGTAATTCATATGATAATGCATAGTACAATTGGTTATGTATCACCTTTTGAGTTTGAAAAGCAATATTATGATCGTCTTAATGAGTCAGGCAAAGTTGCCTGACTCAAATAAAACGCTCTCCGATATAGTCGGGGCGGTTCATACTTCAAACAAGACTTATCAGTAGTATTGTCTATGACCCGGATAACGGAGAAGTTTCTTTATCTTTTGCAGAAAAGATTTTGCCTTATTTGACACAGCTAAGAGCTAATTTTACTAAGTATAAGTTGCTTGAAATCGGCGAGTTATCAAGTATCCACTCAATACGTTTATATGAATTGGTCGTTATGTGGGTTAATCAGTTTCAGTACAGCAAAGATTTTACACTTGAAGAATTTAAGCATGTAATGAATGTCAAAGGTAAATACAAGCAGTTCGGTCATTTGCGACAATTTGTTATTGAAACAGCTATTAACGACATTAACGAGAATACAAACTATAGTGTTAGCGTGGAGTATCAAAAGAAATCAAGAGGTAAGGGATTTAGAGGCTTAAAGCTGAGTTTCTATAAAAAAACATTAGACAAGCTAACGGGTGCAGACGGTGCATTATCGCAAGCAGCCATCCAGTCCATTGTCGATAGCGTGCAGTTTATGAATGACTATAACGATCATCCAAGCCTAAGTTATGACGGCAAAATGCAGACTGAGGCATTTAAGCGCGAAATGATTAATATCATACAGCGAGAGCCTGAAAGTTTTAACAAGCCTAATAAGGCTTTAGAGAGCTATCTACCAAAGATTAAACACTAATTTTTTTTCTAACACCCGTTATAGTCAAAAGAACCACCGTTTTTTCTTCTTAGCCGTCGCGACGATTGAATCATCTTCTTTTTCTTGCTCTGGTTCAAATGGCAGCTCATCGCTTATTTCAGCCTGCTTAAACTCTAGCAATCTTACTTGTGCGAAATCCTGGATACTGGCGTTGGCCTTATCCAGCGTTTTGTTCAATTGTGCTATCTGCTGCTGATAATTCTCTATCAACTTCTTTTGATCGCTTACTTGTTGGCTCAGGTGCTCATTTTTGAGCTTTTCAAGCGCTAATAGGTGTTCAATGTCCGTATTGTACTGAACACTTTGGCTGTTCAGAGGTGTACTTTGAACAGTGTCCACTGAACGTTCAGTACGTTTTTTAGAAATCGGCTCACCGAACACGCGCAACATTTCTGAAACGTCTATTTTCTTGTCTGTTGTTCTGGATAGCTCACCATCATTGATTTTCTGATAGATCGTCGTTCTTGATACACCCCATTCTTTTGCCGCTTTTGTTAACGATATGTTCATTGTTCACCTAGTGTTCAAGTACGTTTTTGGTGTCTGTACAGTACAACTGTCCAGAACGTTCAGTGAACAACTATCGCACTAACTTATCTATCAGGCAAATTATAAATAAACTGCTGTGTAAATCAGACGGTTAGTTATATAGCACTCACTTTATTGAACAAATATAGGGTATTATTAATGCTTGAAAGCAGTGTTTTGGA
>NZ_CAJHBR010000053.1 GCF_904846695.1 Psychrobacter urativorans | reverse complement strand
CAAATAACACCGCTTGCGACAACCACGCAAAGCTGTCCATCACGCGCATGACATGCTCAGTTGAGCGTACCTTATGGTTGCCAATCATAATACCAGCGATAAAGACCGCGAGAAACCCACTACCGCCCAGTAAGTTAGTGGCAGAAAACACTGCTAAACCCGCCGACATTATTAAAATGGCATACATACCTTCTGCCAAATGTATCTTGGGTAATAATCGAGATAGGAAATAGCCAAAGAACAAGCCCATTCCTAAACCAAAACTAAGCTGTTGTAATAGTAGGCCTAAGAAGCCTAGCGCTGTCTGTCCGGCAGGATCAACATTTAAAGCAATCAATCCAGTGACTAACAGAATCGCTAAAGGGTCGTTGGCGCCCGACTCTAATTCAAGCGTGGCTTGGACACGATCATTTAATTTAACACCGCCATTACGCAACAGTGAAAATACCGCTGCCGCATCGGTTGAACCCACGATTGCTGCCAGTAATAAGCCAAAGCGCCAATCGACATCCAGCAGCCATGTGACGAATACACCCAGTATCATGACTGTCGCAAGTACGCCCCAAGTAGCCAGTGTGATGGCTGGTTTTAAGCCAACTCGGAATGATTTAACAGAGGTGCGCAACCCGCCATCTAACAAAATACAGGCTAAGGCTGCTTGTCCGACAAAATTGGCTATCGCATATTGAGAAAATTCAATACCCAAGATACCTTCTTCACCAGCAAGCATCCCGACGACTAAAAACAATAGCAAAAGTGGAACACCCAAACGCGCCGATAACGTACTTGCCATGATACTGGCGAAAATTAATACTGCTCCTACGAGATACACGATATTTAAGGTATCCATGTTTCATTAAGCCCTATTTTATAATACTAAGCTGAACTAACCAGAACGGGAGTAACATTTACCCATTGCTTTCAACGGTTAATTATTGTTTTAACATGCTCCTTAAGAATAACTGAGCTATGCTTGTATGTTAGTAAATATCTTATTCTATTATTGCTAAACGAGTCATATTATGAAAAAAGAGACACTGACAGGACTATCTATTATTACATTTGCAGCATTTTATATTTGGATTCAAAATGGCAGTAACCCATTTGATAAAAAAAGAAATACTGAACTCGAACAAGCTCAAAAAACATCAAAGATTGCATTGCTAACGAAGTGCCAGAAAGCAGTACAGCCCATGCTTAAAGGCTTTAAGTCTATGGACATTAAACGAAAAAACACAGACTACAGACGATTAAATAATGGTAACTTTGAAGTCATAACACATTACTACGCTGAAGATAGTTTGGATGCGGCTCCGCTCATTATCGTCGACTGCTTATTCGATAAAGATGGCAGTTTATTAGAAACAGCGCAGGTTAAATAACTTCCAGTATAGCTATGGAGCTGTAGTAGATAAGACTTTAAATAACACACCTTTTTCTCAAACTTTTAAGCTGCTCATGCTGCTGGCCATTTGCTCAGCCGGTTTTTTAATGTCAGATTGAGTAGTCATTGCTTATTCTCCTGCTATTGGATTATAAGCAGTTACACAGTTTTTAGGAAAAGCTTCTCAATCTGGCATTAAGTTACTGATTCATTTCGGGTATACCCGAGTGGAAACAGCTATATCACCCTTTAAGCCCATTGATAGACCGTTTAAAATAGACTAATGCAGTAAAACCACTTCAAGCGTACTATTATTACGCCTATAATCTATTGTAAGTATGCCTATGATAAACCGATTTCACTGGTTCGGTACCCTAGTGAGGACTTGAATGGAGTCGTGGATTAGAGAGGTTTAACACGGGGTGTTGAGTTTGGTAAATGCGTAGTACTCGTAGATGACGCTCTTGATAATCGGCGTATCAAGAGGCATTAAACGTAA
>NZ_CAJHBR010000052.1 GCF_904846695.1 Psychrobacter urativorans | reverse complement strand
CCCTAGTGAGGACTTGAATGGAGTCGTGGATTAGAGAGGTTTAACACGGGGTGTTGAGTTTGGTAAATGCGTAGTACTCGTAGATGACGCTCTTGATAATCGGCGTATCAAGAGGCATTAAACGTAAAGTTGAAACCGACTGTCAGTATCTGGTAGTAAGGTCTAAGTAGTACCTTGTGAGCTGTGACGTGTTCGGGGCATAAGTAGTAAAAAAAGCGTCTACCCGCAACGCATGACAAACACTACAGTATGTTTTCAACCCCCTGTTGTGTAGGTAAGGGGTCTGACACTCGCCCAATCGGTTCCAATAGGTGGTTCTATTCATTTATGACTATAAGAATAGAGAATTATAAATTTAGGGCGTGTCCCTAATCTGGAAAAGTAAGTTCAAAAGCCTTAAAATATAGAGACTATTTCAAACATGGCTCTCTACATTATGGCAAGAACAGTACTCACTGATAATACATGGGAACAACTCCAAAGTACCATGAAAGCTCATGGCTGTCATACTTGGAAAAACGACAGACAAGTTATGGAAGCCATATTGTGGAAACTTCGTACAGGCGCGCCATGGCGTGACATACCGAGTGAACTGTGTCCTTGGAAAACTGCCTATAATCGTTTCAATAGGTTGTCGAAAAAGGGTTTGTGGGAGCAATTTTTTTTGACCTACGAGCAAGTATTGATGAAGAGTGGGTATTCGCAGATGGAAGCTACATCCGCTGTCACCAGCATTCAAGCGGCGCCAGACGAGGAGAGCTTCGAGCTACCGGAAAGTCACGAGGTGGAACCACCACTAAGATTCATCTCGCCGTCGATTCGCATGGAAACCCGATTGATTTTAAAATCACTGGGGGTGATGTCCACGACAGCCAAGCGGTAGATGACATTATAGAGATGCTAACGGATGCGACCTACTTTATTGCTGATAAAGCTTATGATTCTGAAACCATTAGAACTAGGCTAAAGCAAGACAACATAAGCCCTGTCATCCCTAAAAGAAAAAACGCTAAGCAACCAGACCTAGCGTTTGATCACTATTTATATAAGCTACGACACTTGGTTGAAAACACATTTGCAAAGCTAAAACACTTTCGTAGTATTGCGACTCGCTACGAAAAACTGGCACGAAATTATAAATCTATGCTATATCTGGCTTGTACTATGATCCACTGCAAACTGAATTAGGGACACGCCCTAGTAGTCTACAAATCTTATTCAACAAGGTTAATTTGCCAGTTATTGGCTTGAATGACAATATTAATTTTGCGTAGTTTCATCGCCAGGTCATCGGCTTGCTTTTGTAACCCAGCTACTGAGACCATAATATTCCATTTAATTTCACGATGACTATAACGATCTGCCTCAGTGTCGGTCGCTTCAATTGCTTCAATTAATAGTTTGTGGCGCATCTCCAACGCCTCGCGTTCAACCAATAGCGTCAGCATTGATTGATCTTTATCCGTCTTAGCAACTGCATTGGTACGGTGAATACGTTCAATCAAAGTAGATAGCTCAGTAATGACTTGACTAGCCTCAATTATTAGATGATTTGGATCTTCATTTGGCGTATCGCCTTCTTGAACTTTAGCATTACTACGAATACGTCCTTTAATTTGAGCAAGTTTTTTTTGCATATCGCTACGAATAAGTAGGGCTTCTGCGAGTTTCATTTTTAGCTCCTTTTAACACCTTATTAGTATACTGCGTTTATTATAGATGTGTTTGTCCGTAGTATTGTTGGCTGGAAGGTGTCTAATCGTATGAACATCGATATGGTGATGGCAGCGTTAAATCAAGCCATTGCAGACAGAAACAACCCAAAAGACGTTATTCATCGTAGTGATAGAGGCGTTCAGTATTTATCTATTCGTTATACTGAT
>NZ_CAJHBR010000051.1 GCF_904846695.1 Psychrobacter urativorans | reverse complement strand
TTATGGATTGCCAGCATAGGCTTTATCTACACTACAGGTTTTAAGCCTAAGGTTGGGCACAACTCTATGCTGACAGGGTCACTATTAGTGTACGCTACTAGTGACTGTTTTATCATACAAGGTTGGGCGGAGCTTGCGACCCCCAACAAATATGTTCAACAATAAAAACCTTTAACCACCTTAATCCATATGATTGCGATAGTCAGCTTCAAAATTGACTTTACCAAATACCGCATTCACTTTTAAATTAAAGCTTAAATTACAATTCTGACATTATAAAATCAATGATTTTTTGTTTCCTTTCTTGAATTAGTTGTCGTGTCCATGTTTCATTGTCAGCTGTCATTTTTTGAACTTCTAACTGTTGTTCTAGGTAGGTATAACTATCTCGTTTTTCTTTAAAAGGTTTGTTTCCTATTGAGCGATTATGGTTCATTGATAGAAGTATGTAGTTGCCTAGGCAGTCAAGATGTCGTGTGAGAAACTCTTCATCATATTTATCATAGCCTGTTTCTGGGTTTTCCGTTTGGGGAGCAATGTGCTCTAGTTCAGGTTGTTGAATGCTGTCAAAACGTTGGGCATGATATCCTTTCTTACCTTGGCTTTTTAGGTGGTGCTCGTATTTCCAGAGAATATATTTAGCAGTGGAATGATTGACTTTGCCTTGAATTGAGTTTAATAATTGCTCATTGTTCCAGTACGACCACCACCAATTGCTAGAGTCCACATTCTTCAAGTGTTCTATTTTTTCAATAATAGGCTCAACATTAATATTTTCTAAAGTGAAATTTTGGTAAACGCTACTTAGTCGAGAAGTAATGTCTGCTCTAGTACCAATAAGTCTATGACGTAATACTATAGATTGGAAGCTTTTGCACAGGGAGTTGATATGTTCTATAGGTAAGCCGAAATTGTAAGCCTTTATAATGAACGGCATAATAATGCCAATACGCCCAATAGTAACCAATGAATGAATTTCAATATTATTCTTTTCATCAATCGATAAAAATCTTGTTATAGCTTGAAAGCTTCTAGTAAGTGATTGAGTAAAAAGCCTTATAAACTGAAGAGGGTTCTTTTCTGACAATTCTTTATTGACTCTATCAATTGGGTTGGTTTCCCAAAGTGAATTAAAATATACACGTAAAGTATATGTTAAGACATCGTCCTCCTTAATATAACTCTCAATCAAAGAAATTGATTTATAAATTTTCTCAAACCTATTCTTAATTTCATCTAACAAGCTATCTTTATCACTGTTACCATATAAATGAATATTGAACATAAACTGTGCTTTTATGACCTCTAAGCTCGAAGGTTTTTTTCCTCTGTTATTTTGAAAGATAAACATTTGGATTGCTTCAGCTTCATCTTTTACTGTGTGAGTTGTACATGAGGCTTGCTGTATAATATTTAGTAATTCTAATAAGTGGGTTTCACCCTTATCAGAAAAATAAGAAGTAAAGAATTCAGAAGCTTTGACTATACGTTTAGCGGATTCAGTTTCAAGTAGATAACTGTTAGTTTTTTCCTGATTTATAATGCAATCTACAAAGAGCTGTTTGTCATAATCTACGGTTATAAACCTATATGTAGATGATCCCCTAATAATCATATCTTCTTTAATTATTATTTCTTCTTCAGTTAAATCTCTAAGAGATTTTATTCTTTGAAATAAAGCAGATAAAAATATAACTATAGTTGTCAGTCTTTGTTGTCCATCAATTACCCCAAATTCACTTTCTGTTTTTTCTTCAAAAAGGAAGTGTCCAAAATAGTATTTCGACTTTGTATTACTTCGTTGATAGTCTTCTAAATCAGATAAGAAAGTATTAACCTGTTTAAAAGGCTTGGATTTTTCTATTTCTGTATCCCAAGAGTATGCTCTTTGATAAGCTGGAACAAAGATATGATTACCTGCTAACATTTTCTTTACCGTAGTTGACGCTTCCATTCTTTTATAAGTCCTTATCTACTCTATATTGTAAAAATATAAGAGTCTATTAATGTTGGTTTCATTGTAAATATACTCTAGTTATTGATTTATCACCACTGTAAGCAACTATATTAAAGATATACTATAGTCACCTGACTTCAAAAATGTTATAGAATGAGTCAACTAAACGATTATTACTATAAATGACCATGACTTACTCCCTAGATTATCGCAAACAAGTCCTGAAAAGCTTAGATGAGGGTATGA
>NZ_CAJHBR010000050.1 GCF_904846695.1 Psychrobacter urativorans | reverse complement strand
GAGCTATGCTGAAGAAACCGTACAAGTAAACTTGGTAAACTAAGCATATTAATCGGAGTTTATCATGGTCAAGAAAATAAGAACCTATAGCACAGAATTTAAAGCTGAAGCCGTTAAGAAGATATCAGACAATAATGGCAATATCTCAGCAACCGCAAAGCAGCTTGGCATTGCCATGCAAACGCTATCGAATTGGCATAACAAAGCCAACCAAGGCAAGCTCAAAGGCACAGAGCAATACGACCCTGATCTTATGACAGCTCTTCAAGAAATAAAGCAGCTCAAACGACAGCTCAAAGTTGCCGAAGAGGAGCGAGAGATACTAAATGAGGAGGGATAAAGCGAAGCACTGCTTCGCCCCGACGCAAGGGGAGAGCTATGCTCGAGTGAGGCGACGGCGTACTTCGCGAAAAACAGCTAGTCAGGTACGCCTTCATCAAAGATAACCAGCACTTCTTTACCATCACCACTATGTGCCGCGTGCTAAGGGTTAAGCATTCAAGTTACTACGACTGGCTGAGTCGCGATATCAGCGAGCAGCAGATACATCGCAACCATTGTGAGCTACTCGTTAAAGCCGCTCACAGTGAAACTCATGAGCGCTATGGTGTTGAGCGTCTGCATGCGCATCTAAGTGAGCAAGGTCATAACATCAGTCCCTACATGGTCAGAAGCATCAAAGAGGAATACAGCATCAAATGCCGTCGCCACAAACGCTTTAAAGTCACCACCGACTCCAATCACAACAAACTGGTCTATCCAAACGTGTTGGATCAAGAGTTTGATGCCAGTCGCCCTAACCAAGCGTGGGCCAGTGACATCACCTATATTTGGACGCTTGAGGGCTGGTTGTATTTAGCGGGAGTCAAAGATTTATATACCAAAGAGCTGGTCGGCTATGCGATCAATAAGCGAATGACCGCAGATCTAGTATGCAAAGCATTGAACATGGCCATCAAGAATAAACAACCAAGCAAAGGGCTAGTCGTTCACTCTGACAGAGGCAGTCAGTACTGTAGCCATGCTTACCACAAGATCATCAAGCAGCATCAGTTTACAGGTTCAATGAGCGGTAAAGGCAACTGCTTTGACAACGCACCCATAGAAAGCTTCTGGGGCATATTGAAGAACGAGCTAGTATATCACCAAGACTATAAAACAAGGTTTGCAGCTATCAGAGATATCATTGGATATATTGAGTTATATTATAATCAGACTAGGATTCAAAAGGGTTTAGGCTATAAATCGCCAAGACAGGTGTGGTTTGATTATTATCGTCAGGCTGCGTAATCAAAATCTCCCAAGTTTATATATACGGGATTGACGGCAGGGGTCACCTAACCATGGTTTATTATTTATGATAACTTTGAAACAATTACGCTGCTTTGTGACAGTCGTAAAAACAGGTGGGTTTCTTCAAGCCAGTATTCAACTCAATTTAACCCAACCCACCGTTACCAAATCTATCAGTAATCTTGAAGAATATTTAGGCGTAGCTCTGTTTGATAAGCCTTTGACTCATAGAAAAAAGCGGCTAGTTAATTTAACGGAAATTGGCGAACACCTCTATATTCAAGCAGTTGATATCTTACAAAAGGCAGATAATCTTGAACAAACAGTAGTAGATTATCAGCAATTAATAGGTGGTAAATTGCGTTTGGGGATTTCACCGTTAGGCAGTGAAATACTAAGCAAAGCTATTTTTAACTTTTATCAAATGCATCCTAGTATAGAAACTTCACTTATCGAAGATGGTGCTGAGTCACTTAAGCAGGCCCTTCTAGAGGGGCAACTTGATGTGGCAACATTGATGAAGCCGATTGACGATGATTTTGACTACTTGTCGATATGTTGCTATCCAGTGGTGGTCGTAGCAAATAAAAACCGTATGGGTAAGCAAAAAACCAAGGTAACACTTAAGTCACTATCAAATGCACCCCTAATTTTATTTACCTCCAATTCATCATTTACTCCGATGATTATAGAAAACTGTCAATCACTAGGTTTTGAACCTAATATTATTTGCCAAACCAATCAGTGGCACTTGCTTCTTGACATGGTGAAACAGGATATGGGCGTGACTCTTTTGCCTCAATATTATACTCAAAAGTTGGATTTAACAGGATTAGTCTGCTTGCCACTAACCCAACCTCAGTTAAAATGGGAGCTTGTCATGGCTTGGCGCCGTCATCGCTTGCTTACACCAAGTATGCAAGCTTGGCTTGATATCATAAGCAAAAATAAATCAC
>NZ_CAJHBR010000049.1 GCF_904846695.1 Psychrobacter urativorans | reverse complement strand
AGCCGTGTTATCAAGGGAACAACATCAGACGTAAAGCGCATATAAACGATACCGCTATCAGGCTCAACGCCTATCTTATCTACCCAGCGACAATGAAACGACCTGTCTTTGCCGTTCTTTGGGTTTTTGTCGTGGTAGGTGACATATCGGTCAAACAGTCCTTTACTGGCATCTTTGACGACCGTGTACGCTGTTTTATCATTTACCCCGAACTGCTTTGCGTAACTACTTGCATGGATTTTTAGCAGACTGTCATGCGTGATGCCTTGACCTGAATTGCGAGCCTCAATAATTGCCAATAGGATTAGTCGCTGTTCTGCTAAATCGAGCGTATAACTTGCATTGATTAATGCGGTATCTTTAACGACTAACTCAGACATAATGACGGCTTATTATCGAAATGATTTTAATGATGATAGCACAATTAACTTACTTTGTTTACTGACGTAAGTACAGGTGCGATAAACGTAAGGGTATTGGCTTAAATTGGTGCGATAAACGTAAGGGTATGGTGCGATAAACGTAAGGGTATGAACGCTAGACGCCTTTACTATAAAGGGCTGTCAGGGACTCTAAAAGCTCTTTTAAAAGCTAATTACTTAAAAGCATAAGAATTTTTTTTGATTGTTAATAGCTTTATTTTGAATTGATGACTAAATCAGGCTCAGAACATCATCAAGAATTGATTAATCCGTGACTGGATAGATTGACTCAGATTTGAATTATTGGTTATTGGTGAAATTATCACCAAGCTCAGGCAATAATCAAATGATTAGTAATTGCTCATATTTTCCCTGTAAGCGTCTTTGATTGCTCAGTAGCTAACTTACTAGGTCTTCACCCTTAGAATTGAAATGTGAGCTAATCAGACAGCAAATAAGTGCTATTTCAGCTCATATCATTGGTTATTGGTTTAGCTATAGGCTAATGATAGGAAAAAAGCACAGCAACCAGCCCTATAATTCAAGAGTCTGTTATAGATGGTTCCATAATGACAGTCTGTTTTAAGTGGTCTGTTAATAGGTTTAAATGCTGAAATAGATGGTTCCCTTGGGGTATAGCTGATAACCGTTATTTTTTAACTCTAAAATATGCTATTCCTACTTAGCTATGTTTTTTTATGGAGGTTTTTAATGAAGAGAGTATATGTTCTTGAACATGCTATTGATGGTTTGCCCGAAAACATGAGATTATTAGGCGTTTATGACTCTAAACAAGAGGCAGAAAAGGCTATTAAAACCCTTAGTGACAAGCCAGGCTTTAAAGATCATCTTGATGATTTTTTGATAGATGAGTACGAATTAAATAAACTTTGTTGGTCTAGTGGTTTCTAAGCTATCCGATGCCTGTATAGTGCACCGAACAAGTGAAGGTATACTCAAAGAACTTTATTGACCGGCTATCTAAACAGATTAGAAGCAGTCACTTCAGAAACGATTATAATAGATTTTATCCTTATCCAGATGCTCCAGAGGATAAGAGAAAGGAAATTTCCGAAGCATTCCATTTGTGGCTAGACTCAAATTTATAGCGAATGGGTGCTATTCGATGTCAAATTGATATTTCTGTTTATCATACTTAGCCGCATAGGGTACTACGTTCGCAGAATGCTTTTTTTTATGCCTATCAATATAATTGATATTTATTGAGTCCTCGGCATCAGTATATTGAATAGTATATTTATATGAAGAATTAGAGGCAATATTACCTATTGAGTCTATTTTTCCAGCGGCTTCGTATTCAATATTCACATCAGTTATAAGATAAGGACTCTTATTATTTATAATGATTTTGCCTTTATCTGATTCAAAAGGTGCGCATGATATTAGAAATATACTTATCAAAACAAGCAAAAAACTCTTATTCATAATCATGCTCACCCTAATTTTCTTCGTCTGGTCTTTAATCGGTTCAGCTCGTCTTGTTTGCGGGCTATCTTTTGTTCTATCGTTGGCATAATCTCACCTAGAAAAATTTATGGTCTGTGTTAGTATAACAGTGAATTGGAGTTGTTTCACTTGGCTGTCTTTTTAGACAAGTGCGAGTTTTCGACTTCACAAATGTTTATTCCCTACGGTCATACATTTATAAAGTCAAAACATCGGCAGGGGCAAAGCCCCCACACCCCCAACACTACGAAAAGACGTAGTGTTAAAAAGCAAAAATATGTGAAATTTAAAATGGTGCTATGCCTTATGCTTTTTAGGTTGATAACCTAACTTTGCAAGATAAGGCATATAACGCATTTGCTTATTTTTATCTACTAGATCACTAGCAATAATAGCGGCAAACTCAGCAGTACTTTTACCAATAGGCGCATTACTACCAAGTTCAGGTAAGGCAGCAAGCTTGGCGCTGAATGTTTTTACTTGGCTATCTGTCATCTTGATGAACGCATCGTCTTTGGTTATCTGCTCAGGCACTTTCTTTTGTTTGAATTTGAAGGACATGGCGGTAATAGTGCGACCTGTTTTGTGCTGCTCGTAATTGACCGTAATATCCGTATGCTCATTAATCTGTTTGATAGCAAGGTCAATAACTCTTATCTTGAAGTTATACATTTCTTTATACTTTTCAGGCTCAACGCCTAACTTTTGGCGTAGGTCATCAATCTTATATCGCTGTGTAAATCCTTGTTCACGCCATGCCACGCAAAGCTCATATAGTCGAATAGCATAGCTACTGCTCAGGTTCGCTACTTTCTCGATTTCATAACTTGTGAAGTGACTTTCAAGCCGTGTTATCAAGGGAACAACATCAGACGTAAAGCGCATATAAACGATACCGCTATCAGGCTCAACGCCTATCTTATCTACCCAGCGACAATGAAACGACCTGTCTTTGCCGTTCTTTGGGTTTT
>NZ_CAJHBR010000048.1 GCF_904846695.1 Psychrobacter urativorans | reverse complement strand
GTAAATATTTGGCTGAGCAGATAAAAAATAGGCATAGATGCCCTAACCTCAAAATCATTATCCACTGCCAAAGCAAGATTGCAACCGTGAGCTACACACATATAAGCCTAAGAGAACGATATCAGATACATGGCATTAAAAGGGCATAACATGGCAGTCAATTTGTAGTAGAAGCTGTCAAAAAGATAACAGACAACAATCGTAACTTGAGTGCAACTGTTCAGCAGCTCGAAATAGAGATGCAAACGTTATCTAATTGGCACAATAAAGCTAATCAAGGCAAACTTGCAGGAACTGAGCAGTATGATCCTAATCTTATGGCAGCTATTCAGGAAATAAAGCAGCTCAAGCGGCAGCTTAAAGTAGCTGAAGAGAAACGAGAGATCCTAAAAAAGGCGACAGCGTACTTCGCAAAGCAAAGCTAATCAGGTACGCCTTTGTCAAAGACAACCAGCACTTCTTTAGCATCACCACTATGTGCCGCGTGCTAAATGTTAAGCCATCAAGCTATGACGATTGGATAAATCGCGATATTAGTGAGCAACAGATACATTGTAACCAGTCTGAGCTACTGGTTAGAGCCGCTCACAGTGAAACTCGTGAGCGATATGATGCTGATTGACCTATGCTGTCAATCCCGCAGACATTAACTTAAGAAGTTTTATTTACTCAGCCTGATGATAATGATCAAACTACATTTGTCTTGGCATTTTATAGACCAAACCTTTTTGAATCTTAATCTAGCTGTGTTCAAGCTCAATATATTTAGTAATATTGATAATGGCATGAAATTCTTTTATAGCCTTGCTATACGCTAAATCATTCTTCAACGTACCTAAAAGCTCTCTATAGGGATATTATCGAAACAGTTGTACCGCTTGAACATCGAACCTTTAAATTAATGCTTGGCAAACCAAATCTACTGCCGTGCGCTTACTACTACATATAATAATTACACAATAAAACAAAAAGATAATATAACTTAACATTTGATAATTGAACAGTTGGTTAATATAAGGATTAAGAAGCTTAACATAAATAAGGGAAGCCTGTGAAACGTGCAGAGCAAGAGCGCTCATTACAAACTAAAAATAAGATATTATTAGCAGCCCTTACCGAGTTTGCTTCAACAGGTTTTGATGGTGTTTCAACGCGCGCCATTGCTAAAAAAGCAGAGGTGAACCATACCTTGATTAGCCATCATTTTGGTTCCAAAGAAGCGTTGTGGAAAGCCACGGCAAAATTATGTTTTGAGATTTACAGTGAACACAATTTTGAGAAGCGCAGAAACATGCAAGATGCTGAAGCTCGTACTTTAGTGAAAGTGCTGTTAAAAGATTTTATAAAGTTTTGTGCCAACTACCCCGATATTCATCATTTTTTGATACAGGCTAATCAAGGAGATTCGGAAAGACTTGACTGGTTTGTCGAAAACTATTTACGCACTATTTATGATGAAGAGCTGGATATTATTCGAAGAGCACAAAAACTAGGATTGGCTCCTCAAGGAGACAGTATGCATATTCGCTACTTATTACTGGGTGCAGCCACGTCTATTTATACATTTGCCCCTCAATTTGCAAGATTATCTGGGAAAGACCCTTTTTCTGATGAATTTATTGAGCAGCATGTAGACTATATTTTATCCCTCTTCACGACCTGTACCAAAAAGCTATGAGATAGATCAATGATCTGCCTCATAGCTTTTTTGCATTAAAGATACCCAATATTATATCGCGCCGTTATTTTGCAACATACATAGATATCGAGATAAAAATGAGTTCAATCGCTAGAAATATCTTTGGCACCATCAATAGAACCATCCATCATTGGTATATTTTACTTGTTGTGGGCATTATTTTTATTGCCACCGGGATATATACCTTTGTTTCACCACTTGAGTCTTATGCTGCACTCGCTATTTTGTTCAGCATATCTTTTATTATTTCAGGCATTTCTGAAATTACATTTTCTTTATTAAATAAAAAGCTACTTAATAACTGGGGTTGGTTTTTAGTCCTTGGGATTTTAACGTTCATTGTTGGTGTTCTTTTGGTGGTTAACCCGGCAATATCGCAAGCCACTTTGCTTTTTTATGTGGGTTTTTTAGTATTGTTTCGTTCCATTAGTGCTGTCAGCCATTCATTCGAGTTAAAGGAATATGGCTTTTCTGACTGGGGGTATTTAGCAGCAATAGGGGTTGTCGGTATTGTTTTCTCCTTTATCTTATTAGCTAACCCTGTACTTGGTGGCATGACAGTTGTTATATGGACTGGTTTAGCCCTGATCACCAGTGGTTGTTATAGTGCATACCTTGCTTTTAAATTAAAAAAACTAAAAGACTTACCAAATAAGATTTCTAATGAACTAAGAAGTAGATTCAATTTAGTCTCTCAAGAAGTTAATAACGTCTTAAACAGTAAACAATAACTATATTCTCATTTAATCACTGACCTATAAATATTTAAGTTAATAGCAGCTTCATTTTAAAACAACACTGAGTTATAAGATTCTTTAACCCACTAAGGGGATAATAATGAAAAAGACTAATGAAAAACAAAAAACTATCGACAGCTTTCCACATCAACCAGATGCTAATAAAGCCTATCCACACCATTACCCGCAAAACACCTTGCCGTTTGCTGACAAAATAGGTAACTATCAACGCAATATCGGTAGACCAACCGACGCTTATAAAGACAGTAAAGTCTATATCATCGGTAGCGGTATCGCGGGCTTATCTAGTGCTTACTACTTCATTCGCGATGGTAAAGTACCAGCAGAAAACATTACTTTTTTAGAGCAACTGGAGGTGTCAGGCGGCTCCATGGATGGCTCAGGTAATGCTGAGAATGGCTACATCATACGTGGTGGCCGTGAGATGGAATTTACCTACGAGAACTTTTGGGATGTCTTCCAAGATATTCCTGCAGTCGAGATGCCAGAGCCATACAGCGTATTAGATGAATATAGATT
>NZ_CAJHBR010000047.1 GCF_904846695.1 Psychrobacter urativorans | reverse complement strand
TCATGAAGGAGCTCGATGTACGTGGGACTATTGGTTATGTAAACAATCATCAAGAAACCATCAAATTGGTCGAAGATGGCTTAGTGAACCTTGAGCCCTTTATTACTCAACGTATCAAATTGGATGACTTGATTGCTAAAGGCTTTGAGACTTTAATTCACAACAATGAATCAGCAGTGAAAATTATTGTGAACCCGAACCTGTAAATAGTAAGGCAAGGGATATCCGGCTAGCTAGGTGGTTTTAATCCGTACGTTAGAATTTACCAAACCTCAAGTTGCCCAAATCTACCTAGGAAGCCTTAGACACACAGTGACACTCCTAAAACAATTTGATCCCTGCTGTCAATCCCGTACACTTAAACTTGGGAGATTTTAATCAGACAACTGGCGGAAGTTTTTTAGGGTATACCCTAGCGGAACCACCTAAAAAGCCCCCAAAACCTATTAACAGACCACTTATAACAGACTGTTAATATGGAACCATATATAACAGGCCTTTGAATTAAGGGACGGGCTACTGTGCTTTCCTAATAACATTAGCCTATTCTTAGTAATAAAAAAGCCACCCATAAGAAGGTGGCTTATTAGCGCTTGAATCACTTGAATTTATTATTACACATTAAAGCCTATGTGCTTCCCTGTTGGCAGCTCAACGTCGATACGAAGTTTACCACCCATGGCCTCAACATATTTTTTCATGGTCGATATTTTAAGATCATTGCCGCGATTTTCTATAGCAGACAATGAAGGCTGTTTAATACCCATGGTTTGAGCCAGCTCTTTTTGAGAGATCTCTAACTCTTCACGAATACGAGACAACTGGTTTTCTAAAAGCAATTGCTCTGCCAGTTGTTTAATACGCGCTTGGCTATCCAAAGAGCGCTCAGCTAACATCTCTTGTAATGTCTTAGTCATGTTATGGATCTCCTAAAGTTCTGAGGTGACACTCATACTGCTGGTCTGCAGTGGCTAGCATTTCTTTATAAAAACGCTTTTTATTACCCTTATCACCGATACAAAGCACAATTGCTTGCCGCTTTGGGTCAAAGGCAAAAAAGGCTCTGAGTGGCTTGCCTCTGTGCTGAATACGCAACTCTTTCATGTTGGTAAACTTTGAATCATACACCGTATCTACTAAAGGGCGACCCAAGCTTGGACCTTGCTGTTCTAAAACCATCAAAGCTGCCAATACTTTTTCTTGCGTTGATTCGTCTTGCTGATCAAACCACTGGTTGAACAGCTCTGTTGTGATGACAGTCCACATATAAAAACCAATATATAGATTACAGTCTATATTATACAACTAATCTAGACAGTCTGCAATTATAGTGAGCGGCTCTTAACAGCCTATTCTTATAGTTAGTAGCGACCATATTTTCTATCGTTGACCTATACTCAAAACATAAAACCTCTAAACGATAATATTTCTATCATTAGACTTTTTTCTTTTATTAAATGATAGTAATATCTTGCTATTATCAATGAACATTAATTGTTAAGTCTAATTAATAGAGGGGCGTTATGACTGTTCGTATTTATGTGAGAGCCAGTACTAAGGATCAAGACGCTAAGAGAGCCTTGTCTGACTTGATTAGCTTTAGCCAAAGCTATGATGATAACCATGTTGAGTACGTAGAGCATTTCAGTGGTACTAAGCTTGATAGACCAGCACTCACTCTGTTACTCAATGATGCTGAAGAAGGCGATATTCTGCTGGTTGAAAGCGTGGATAGATTAAGCCGGCTATCTCAAGATGATTTTGCGATTCTAAAGCAGCGTATAAAAGACAAGGGCTTACGATTGGTGGTAGCTGATCTACCAACGACGCATACGGTAAGTAAGGGCATGACAGGTGAGATCCTAGCAGTGATTAACCATATGCTGATCGACTTGTTAGCAACGATGGCAAAGCTTGATAACGACAAGCGTAGAGAGCGTATTAAGCAGGGGTTAGCGAATAGTGGTTATAAGCCCACAGGTAAGAAGCCTAATACAACGAAACACAATCGTATTAGAGAATTGGCCAGTCAAAACAATATGACAAAAGAGGAAATTGCTAAGGCGGTTGGTGCTGGGGTGGCTACAGTTTATCGAGTATTAAAGCAAGAATGATAGCTGAGGTATTTTAGCAGTTACTCTCTATTTATGAGTGTTCTTATTTATTGGAGTAATTACCTTCAGCAGTAGCTAAACCGATTTTATATGCACTATTATAGTGAGTTATATCCTGATAATAATATTGGACAACTGAATATGAATGACAGAAAATTTTTTTTACAATCATTATGGATAATCGGTCTAATTTTTATATTAGTAACCATCCTTGCGATTAGGTTTTCCAGGATATTGTAGAGCTTATAGTCGCTATTGTATTTATACCAACAAATACAACACATTGTGACAAAGTCACTGTTCAATAAGTTTGGGTTTATATATCTATGCTAGAGGATAAAGAAACGTTCCTATAGAGTGTGCTACTACCGAATAGAGAATAAGCAATGCCTAACCAAAATGATATTGAAAAACTGGATAAACATATGTCTCTTTTCATGAATGGTTTGATGATATCAAAAACTTCTAGAAATAGCTCATTCAGTCGCACTTTATTCAATTAAGCATCCATTAAAACGTGGCTAATTCAATATTGCTTACCCCATAGCTTTGTTTTTTAGATATTTAATTACTACAGATTCATAAAGCCCGTTGACCATTTTAGCCAGTGCATTACTCCCTTTTATACTGACCCAGGTAATCGCGCCAGAGTCAACCATGCTAGAATTGTAGCAGATGTCTAAGCTCTGAACCCCTATATCGATGCAATGAATTATATCTTTGAGATTGCTCCTATCGGCTATCGCTTGATTTAGCGCTATTATCACCATATCGGTGTACATATGATTAGATTCCTTTCAACCCACAATAACGCGTGCAAACACAACAATAATAAATGCGGTATAAACCTAGTTGTTTTGATAAAGGTAAAACGTGTAACCCCTAGCTGGGTAGATTGATGAGCCCTAAAGTTATGATTAATCAATTCACCAGCACGCTTTGTCATTATGGTTATGAGTTTTTATCTTATTCTTACCACGCCAAACCCATTACAGCCAATGATTTTTTCATTAACTGATCGATCGTGCAATACGCAACCTGTAAGACATCCGCTTTCATTTGCTCCCCAACTTTACGAGCGCTATCACAGTATTTACTGTCCTGCCAGATGCATCTGATTTCACAGATATAGAACTCGTCGTACTTTCTTAGAATACTGGTTATTTACCCGTCTCAGGGCGGTTCACAGTACTTTCAATAAGTTGAAAAAACCACGAAAGGTTGATAACTAAATTTTGTAAAATCGAAAAAAGTTATCTAAGTATATCGGCTTGAATTTGTGCTCATCTTTGGCTAAAACTATGAAGGTTAACAAGTAGTTCCTATTTATTTGCTTACAATAATAT
>NZ_CAJHBR010000046.1 GCF_904846695.1 Psychrobacter urativorans | reverse complement strand
ATCTATCTACTCTAAGCAAGTAGTGTTCATTTTTGATGAAGCACACCGTAGCCAGTTCGGTGAAGCGCAAAAAAACCTAAAGAAGAAGTTTAAAAAGTTCTATCAGTTTGGCTTTACGGGTACGCCAATCTTTCCAGAAAACGCTTTAGGGGCCGAGACCACTTCCGGAGTGTTTGGTCAAGAGCTGCATTCATACGTCATCACTGATGCCATTCGTGATGAAAAGGTATTGAAGTTCAAAGTCGATTACAACGACGTACGCCCACAGTTTAGCGGCATTGAAAGCGAGCAGGACGAGACGAAGCTCACCGCAGCAGAAAACAAGCAGCTGTTATTGCATCCTGATCGTATCAGTGAGATATCGCAGTACGTGTTAACCCACTTTAGACAAAAAACCCATCGTCTAAAGTCTGGTGGTAAAGGTTTTAACGCTATGTTTGCTGTCAGTAGTGTAGACGCTGCTAAAGCCTATTATGAAACCTTGAAACAGTTGCAAAAGGACAGCGACAAACCGTTAAAGATCGCTACTATATTTTCTTTTGCCGCCAATGAAGAGCAAGATGCATTGGGTGATATTCCTGATGAAGGTTTTGAACCCACTGCTATGAATAGCAGTGCCAAAGAGTTTTTAAGCAGTGCTATTGGCGACTATAACACGATGTTTAAAACAAATTATGGTGTAGACAGCAAATCCTTCCAAAATTACTACCGCGACCTTGCAGGGCGTGTCATTAATCAAGAAGTGGACTTGTTAGTTGTCGTCGGCATGTTCTTAACAGGTTTTGATGCCCCTACCTTGAACACCTTATTCGTGGATAAGAACCTGCGCTATCACGGCTTAATGCAAGCTTTCTCACGTACCAACCGTATCTATGATGCCACCAAGACGTTTGGTAACATTGTGACCTTTCGAGACTTAGAAAAAGCGACCATTGACGCCATCACCTTGTTTGGTGATAGAAACACTAAAAACGTGGTGCTAGAGAAGAGCTATAAAGAATATTTAGAAGGCTTTACCGATATCGCCACAGGCAAAGCCCGCCGTGGTTATTTGGAAGTGGTCAAAGAGCTGCAGCAGCGCTTTCCTAATCCTGATGAGATTGTCAAAGAGTCTGACAAGAAGGACTTTGCCAAGTTATTCGGGGAATATTTGCGCGTCGAGAACATCTTACAAAACTATGATGAGTTTGCAAGCCTAAAAGCACTGCAAGACTTGGATGTTACCGATGCTGACGCTATTGAGACGTTTAAGGACGAGCATTATCTAAACGATGATGAGCTAGCCGCTATGCAAGCCATTAAAGTGCCTGCTGAACGTACGGTACAAGATTACCGTTCAACGTATAACGATATACGCGATTGGCTTCGTCGTGAAAAAGCAGGTGAGCAGCAAGATGAGTCTTCGATTGATTGGGATGACGTGGTGTTTGAGATAGATTTGCTCAAATCACAGGAGATCAATCTTGATTATATCCTTGAGTTGATTTTTGAGCATAATAAAAACACTAAGGACAAGTCTGCCTTGGTTGAAGAAGTACGACGTTTGATTCGGGCAAGTCTTGGCAACCGTGCCAAAGAGAGCTTGGTAGTAGACTTCATTAATCAAACCAACTTAGACAACATCCCTGACAAATCCAGCATCATTGAGGCCTTCTTTAGTTATGCTCAGGTAGAACAACAGCGTGAAGTCAAAGATATGATTGCCGCTGAAAATCTGAATGAAGATGCAGCTAAGCGTTATATCACCGCTTCTCTAAAGCGTGAGTACGCTAGTGAGAACGGTACAGAGTTGAATGCTATCTTGCCTAAACTAAGTCCACTTAATCCGCAATACTTAACCAAGAAGCAAAGTGTTTTGCAGAAAATTGCGGCTTTCGTTGAGAAGTTTAAAGGTGTGGGTGGGAAGGTTTAGCAGTAATTATTATGGGCTAAGCTTGTTCTATCGATTGGCTTTGTTGTCGCTCTAATAGTTTGATTAGTGTTATACCGTACCTTAAATAATGGGGTTTTATGTTCAGACGTAAGCTTAATAAGCGGTTAAGATGCGGTTTACCTTTTATAGATGGTAGACCCCTTGTTTCAGAGGCTAGTGATGTATTGGATATTAATACTCCAACTGTTTTTATATCTAGTTTTATTAGTCATAATTTAAATGTTTATTGCTATACTCATCATCATAATAAATAAGACACCATTAACTAGTATTAATATGAGAATATTCGAGTTATGAGAGAGCTGATCACTGAAAGCGGAATAAATTATTGGTTGTCTGGATTTCATGGCAAAGTAGTAGGATTACAGGTTGTATCTGAAACTAGTCATCGTAGTGGATATTCAAATGGAGGGGGATACAGCAGCTCAGAAACTCATACAACTAAAAGCTTTTTCTTACTGAATGATAAAGGTCAAGAAAAGGCTTTTAGTTTCTCAGATAGAAAACTGCCGGCAATGAGGGATGGCCACATTGTTCAAGTCATGTGGCTTTCAAGGGAAAATGCAAAAACTGGCAAATACTTCTTAGTTCGAAACGTTACGTTAAACGAAGAATTTTTAGATGTAGAGAATATTAAACAGGTTTATCTTGATAAAAAAACCGTGCAATCTGTATATCTTATAGCAGCTGGAGTCCTGATACTCATAGTCTTTGCTATAGTAGCGTTTGCTAAAGCTATTCTAAGTGCTGAGGGAGAGGGAACATTCTATACAATTTTGGGCATTCTTTTATTTATTGTAGTATGCGTTGTGTTGGGGTGGAGCAATATTAGAAATAGAAATAGATATAGTAGGATGACCAGTGAGGTTTACAAAAGAGCCATCTAATTCTTTATAAAAAGAAAAGCTGCTAAAGGTATATTCTCAACTTACTGGTAATGGTATAGGATTTGATATATCTAGGACAGCCCCTTCTATCTTAGAAGGGGGTATATCTCAAGGGAACCACTCAAGTGCTTTTACTGGTTCGGTTCCCTAGTGAGGATTCGAAGCTTTGGTTGTGGGCTAATGGTAGCAACGTTTCAACTCGCTAAAATAGTCTGAGTGTACTTCGTTGTGTACTTGCCCTATATATTCTATCTGTGATCGGTGCGCTATATAGTAGACATCGAGCTGCTAGTATTTGCCATAATTATTGTTCTAGGAACAATGGTCGGTTTGGAGAGTTCTATACTGCCCATTTTAGATGGTGAAAAGGTAGTGATTTAACACCATTATTGGAACATGTTCAGTGCGTTATACAGACATCGAACTCCTAGCATTAGGTGTGAATTTAATGGCGACTAAATCAATAGCAGGGGTTATTATCATTAATTTTTCTTATTAAGATCTCCCATTTTGGTTTCTACAGGACTGTCTTGTGTAGCTCACATGATCCATGTATTACAAAAGCACAAAAAAAGGTGATAGAGAAATCATCATAGTAACTGTAACTGCCTTAGCTTTTAAAATAGCCAGCTACAAGCTACAGATCACTACTAGAGTTTCATCTACCACCTTCACTATCTTATGGTGACTGAGCGTTTAAGCCACCACAAGCGTTGCAGTCTAAAGGAGCTTATTTATGCCAAATACCTTTAATAGACTCCCAATACTCTGAGAAAATAGAGTCATTACGCTTCGTTTCTTCCTGACTATCTAGATGGGTAGGTGGCAAGATATGCTCATAATAGGTATCTTTTAATAGCTTACGTAATAAGCCTTCTCCAATAAATCCTTTGCCATCATTTAGCGTATTTGCCGCTCGTAATAGGTGACGAAT
>NZ_CAJHBR010000045.1 GCF_904846695.1 Psychrobacter urativorans | reverse complement strand
TTACGTTTAATGCCTCTTGATACGCCGATTATCAAGAGCGTCATCTACGAGTACTACGCATTTACCAAACTCAACACCCCGTGTTAAACCTCTCTAATCCACGACTCCATTCAAGTCCTCACTAGGGAACTAAACCAGTAAAGACGCTTGATCTATTTCACTAGGGTTTGAGCAAAGGGCCTTAAGTTGATATCTTTTACAGATTTTCAGACTTGTTCTTGGTTGGTGGTACTGAGTAGGTTCCCACAACATGGGCAACTAATTCGTCAGATCCATCTGAGTATAAAGAAACCTCACCTACGACTAGACTTCTTCCAACTTTTAGCAGTTTGCACTCAGCAATAATGCGTGATTTTGCAGTTGGTTTACGTAAAAAGTTGATAGTTAGACTCGTGGTTACTGCTAATGGTACTATGCCAATTCTACCTAAGATAGCCACATAAAGAGCCACATCAGCAATTCCCATCATTACAGGTCCCGATACAGTACCTCCAGGTCTCAAATCATCTAAACCAATATCATGGGATAAAATTGACCCACTGCTATTTACTGCCTCAATCTTGTACTTTGCTTGAGGGAACTCAGACTTCATGAATTCAGCTATCTCTTCCTTGGTTGCTGACATAGGGCTTCCTTTAATCTAACAGTTATTGGCACCTCTATTCTATCCTAACTTTCCACCTTACTACGATAAAAAGTTATAGAGCCGTTTTAGGTCAGAGCACTAGTTTTAAAGTGCTTGACGGTTTGATGAGAGGTATACCTAAAAAATATCGTTTGTCTAATTGAAGACAACCTTTTTTCGATAATATCGGGAATGTATTAATTTATATTTACATTTATTGACCTAACAGTTACATTAAGACATCTGGCTAAAATATAGAGATAGTCCGTATCATTATCAGGTAGTGTCCATAACGCATGGATATGATCGGGTAAGATGACGATGGCGTCAGTGGTAAAGGGCATTTTTTGCTGCACCTTTTGATAAGCCTGTCGCAACTCATTGACCTGTGTGATGAGCAAATTGCTCTGACGGTCATGCAAATTAATAGTAAAAAAGTAGGTGGCTCCAGAGTTTCTGTTTCTAATATAATTTGGCATAGTTTTTTTGTTTTTATTATCAATAATGGTGGGTTACGCTACCGCTAACCCACCCTACAAAACACTTCTCCCTCATTTATTATCCATAACAATCCCATCAAAATAACCACGCATACCGCAGCGCGACTCTCGGTAGTCGTTATTGATATCTTTGAATAACAGCTGAGCTTTGCCTTGATAGATGGCCGGATATAAACGCAGCTCAACGGTCTTACCCGCTTGATAATCGTTTAATACCCAATGGTTCTCTGACCACATGGCTTTTTCATTATCGAGACTGCACGAATGAGCATTGGTGAAAATTAAATCTCCATCAATGATGGCAAGATAAGGTTTGTCAGAAACTTTATGAATAGAAACTGCATTGGTTACCTTACCCGTATCTTCCCAGCGCTGAGTATCCGGGTTATACATGGAGATATTTACCGTAGTGGCAAATTTACCAAAGGCTGTTTTATTGGGTAGCTCAGAAGCGCTTAAGCTTTCTGCATCGCCCCAAGTTACGCCATTGAGACTCTTTTTACCTAGATATTCTTGATATTCTCTAATGAGGCAGGCTTCGCTTTGGCAAGTGTTTCGCTGAAACTTCAACCATTGCCGCTGAGCATTTTTAGTGATAACTCTATGATTTTGGCTATAGTCCTCATTATCAGCACTCGCTAACTCGGCTTTATATTTTTTTGCCATATTCTCATCAAGTTGTGATAGCTCAGAGTTACTACAGACCGTTTTTTCGATCCAGGTACTGGCTTTACCGCAATCAAAGCTGGCCGAAAAAGCTGGCATGGCGAGTAGACTAGAACTTAGAAGACCGATAGCGGTTAGGGTGGTAAAGTTGAATAGTTTCATGCGGCTCTCTCTGTTTAAAATACGTGTTTTGAAACATAAAAATTATAGGGGAGTATTTTATTTGCTATAGTCAATCCACAATAAAATTAGTACAACCCATATTATGAAATAGTTTAGGTAGATTATTCTCCATCCATCCTTGGCGTAGAAATTTAGCCTGTGCCCATTTTTTCTCAATAGGGTTTAAATCGGGACTGTACGGCGGTAGAAATAACAAGCGATGACCATGTCTATTGAGCAGTCTCTGAACGCGTTTGTGAAAGCTAGCGTTATCCATGACAATCACGCATTTAGTTTTAAGGCTTGGTATTAGCGTGTCTTTGCGAGGGTGTCCTAGGTTCTGTGTAACTGACATTTAGCTTGCATTACTACTTACACAAAATTTAGGAAGGCCTCTCGCTTTATTATTCGTACATTCCTGCCCGACTCTGATACTGAAACCAAATAATGACAATAACGTTGCATTTTTTTGTTTTCCTGTTACTAGAATAGATTGATACTCGATGTTTTCAAAACGATTCAAATTATCATTCGTAATACACCAGCTTTATCTCTACAATCCCCCTTTATTTACACTATCAGATAGATTTAAGGTGAGTATTCCATGCTTTTGAGTATAGTTTACATTATTGGTATTACAGCAGAGGCAATGACGGGGGCACTAAGCGCGGGACGACAGAATATGGATTGGTTTGGGGTTATGCTTATCGCGAGTGTAACAGCGATAGGTGGTGGTAGTGTAAGAGATATCCTACTTGGTAACTACCCTTTAACTTGGGTAGAACATCCTAAATATTTATTAATTGTCTGTGTGGCCGGCCTTATAACGACTTGGTTGGCTAAATGGGTTGTTAAATTTAATGGCATTTTCATACGTTTGGATGCTTTAGGGCTGGCGGCCTTTAGTATCATTGGTTGTCAAGTAGGGCTTAACATGGGACTCCATTACGGTGTTTGTATAGTTGCGGCCATTGCAACAGGCGTCTTTGGCGGATTGCTGCGTGATTTAATATGTCGCCAAACCCCATTGGTTTTACATCATGAGTTATACGCTTCAGTTTCTTTAGTCATTGCTTGTTTATATTTGATACTTCAGCATTTTGCTATTAGTGGTAATGTCAGCGTCATTATTAGTTTAGTTACTGGTTACTTAATCCGTATGGTAGCAGTTAGAGCAAAGTGGCGATTACCCGTATTTCGTTTGTTAGAGAATGCGAAATAAAATAGTGATCCTACCGTTGTAATGATGTCTACGAGCGAGCTGTGTTATTTCAGAGAGCCTTCAAGGCTCTCTATTTTTCTACCATCATACTGACTCTTTTTTTGAGTGGTTAACGCCAAAAAGATGCTGATCTAGCTAATTTTTAGCATATTTACAAGCTTCATTAAGGCTTAGTAAGTATGGTATACCTATCTTCCAAACTCATCTTTAATCTTCTTCATTTTTTGTTCTGCTGCTGCTTCGTAAACCTTATAAGACTTATAGTCTTGTTAGACCTTCTGAGACAGTTATATCTGTATTACGCTAGTTAAATAGGGTCTAGAGAGAAGAAACGACCATAATTGCATAGAATTCTGCTAAAATAAAAACTACAAAACAGTTGTTGCTACAAGATTTGATAATTTAAATTAGAGCTATGAGAATACAGTGGCTCGCGTTTATCTTTGGTTCAAATTGTGAATGTTCAATACACCCTAATTATTATCTTCTGTATTAGCATTAAGTGTTATATCTAGCTAGATAGGATGAGTAGAAAATATCTCGTTCTATCTAGCTTTTTTTGTGTTGTGTTTTATATATAACCAAACAGAATTTATTAAAATACTGTGCTGTTCGATCATTATCAATGTATCCAGTTTTCAATCGTATATTTACACGCCGATCTACTTACAGACAAAAATTTTTAGGAGAGAAATTATGAGTATGGTATCTGAGTTTAAAGAGTTTGCTTTAAAAGGTAATGTAATGGACTTAGCTGTCGGTGTCATTATTGGTGGTGCATTTGGAACCATCACAACATCGTTAGTCGAAGACATCATGATGCCAATCGTCGCCCTTATTGCTGGCGGTGAAATCAACTTCAAGAATATGTTTGTGATATTAGGCGATGTGCCTGAAGGTATTGCTATGACTTATGACGCCTTGAAAGAAGCAGGCGTTCCTGTATTAGCTTATGGTAGCTTTATTACGGTACTTATTAACTTCCTGATTTTAGCATTCATCATTTTCATGATGGTGAAGATGGTCAATAGATTACGTCGTGCGGATGAAGTAAAGGAAGAAGTGCCAGAAAAACCTTCAGAAGAAGTGCAGTTACTTCGTGAGATTAGCGCTAAGCTTAGCAATACGAATGTTACTAAATAAGAGAGTCTAACCTGAGATGCTCTAATAGAATGAAAAAAGGAGCCCATCTGAACTGACCCCCAAATATTGGACGGTTTAGTTTACCCCAAGGACTGAGTCCTGTACTGCACAGGACTCAGTCCTTTTAGTTTCTATCAGTGACAATAACTGCTGCCTGAGCAGATAAGCCAAAGAGAGATAACGCCATACTTAGAATAACTTTTTTCATAGAACCTACTTTTTTTGATATCCAAAACACTGCTTTCAAGCATTAATAATACCCTATATTTGTTCAATAAAGTGAGTGCTATAT
>NZ_CAJHBR010000044.1 GCF_904846695.1 Psychrobacter urativorans | reverse complement strand
ATATTGTATATTGTATATTGTATATTGTATATTGTATTATACTACATAATACAAACGCTACATATTTACTCATACAAAATTAAGGACAATAATTATGGCCATTACTACACAGCAAATTCATGCTATCGCTGATCAACTGCACGAACAAGGTATCAAACCTACTTTAGCCGAAGTGCGTAAGGCGCTGGGTGGTGGATCATTCACGACTATCAGTGAAGGCATGAAGTCTTGGCGTCAGGATAACCAACAAGAAGAGCAGCTAAGACAGGTTGAGCTACCAAGTGGCATTGCTGAACGCTTACAAACGCTTGGTGCGGATATGTG
This sequence comes from Psychrobacter urativorans, assembly GCF_904846695.1. GTDB lineage: Bacteria > Pseudomonadota > Gammaproteobacteria > Pseudomonadales > Moraxellaceae > Psychrobacter > Psychrobacter urativorans. The sequence continues at coordinate 4,793 of NZ_CAJHBR010000044.1, read as the reverse complement.
GCAGACAGCCATTGATATTGCCAATGATCGTCTGGTTAAAGAACGGGAAGCTCTAGAGAGTATTAAGGCCAAATCGCAAGCTGAGACAGACGAGGCACAAGAGGCGGTTAAGACACTAGAGAGTGAGCAGACTAACTTGTTAGAACAGCTCGATGAGGTCACAGCAACTGCAGAGGCAACGGCTATCACCGCAGCTCAAGTGACTGCTGAACGGGATATGCTGACACAGACACTCAGTGATACTCAGCACCAGCTAGAACTTGAACGGGCTAAAACAGCGGCAGCTCAGGCCCAACTTGGTGACCTGCGTAGCAGTTTTGATCAGCAATCAAAAGAGCTGAGTGCCAACATATCGAAAGTGGCCACGCTTGAAGCCACTGCTAATAGCGATAAAGCAGAGATCGCGCGTCTGCAAACAGAACTGACAGCAACTAAGGATGAGCTAAAGACAGTCGTTATTGAGCGCAACGAGATAACGAATCTTACAGCAGAAGTGAAAGGAGAGTTAAAGGCCATAATCGCTGAACGTGATAAGTTATCAGGGATTAATGAGCAGCTTACTCAAAAGCAAGCTAAGCTTGAAGCAGATCATCAGCTGCTTGTTAGGCAACACAACACATTAAATCATGAGAAAACTTTGCTTAGTACTGAGCACACTGCTTTAATTGAGCAATATGATGAGCTTTCAGTTAACTATCAATCAGAACAGGAAAAGAGTAGCTCATTGACTGCAGAGATTGAAAAGATGCGAGAGACAATTAACACTAAAAGCATCAGTTAAACTTAGTAATAGAGACCTATTAACAATAAATAAGTCAATCCCGTTCTATTCACACTAAGCTTATGAATCAACCATGACAATATCGACTCACTGAATAAATGATGGCTGTATAATAAATATTCTAAATTTTTCTCCGGACTCTTATAGTATATAGCCTAGTGGGCTATATACTACTTAAATTAGCCTAAGTAAATTTATGCTGATTTTGGAGCCTTGAGCAGATTTCAAGGAACACTCACCCTAAAGCGTTTATGAGTAAAAAAATACTCACAATCGCTTTAGTGCATTCCTTGGATTTGATGTGATTAGTCATGCCGACTTCATCGCCCATCGCGTCATCAAGACCGTATCACTGTATCAAGCTACGGTTGTTAAGATTACGGCTGATAGCACCGCCTAGACACGCTCTTAACCGCTACTGTGCTGTCATACGCTAGCAAGGGCGTTCGCCCAATATACCGCTACGATATGCACAAGTAACCACTCATTGCGTTGCTCTGATCCTTTGTCTAGTCACCCCTGTAGGGAGCTCACCCTTATGTCAAACGCAGTCGTCACCGAGGCCTGCCACCCATTTGACGGGTAACGGGTACAGAGAGAGCAGCACGAGGATGTAACGAGCGAACAAGCAGTTTTTAAAATGTATAGCAAATAGAGTTGATATGAAAGCAGATTTTGGATAGAATGACCCTAAACGGGCATTTAATGCTGTTCAAATAACGCACTGCGTATGCTTATTTGTTCGTTACAGCGTGTTGACGCACACTGTAACCGTTATCTACATTTAAAACTAAATGCCTCTGGGAGTCAACTCCCAGAGGCATTTTTTTGTCTAGTCCTTTGATAAGATTTTCGTAAAATTTTTAGGCACTGATACAATCAATTGGTTTAAGTAATTCAGATCGCTTTGGCAGTGTCATACTCTATCAAAAAAAACTATCTGAACCGCCTCAGGTTTTTCGGAGAAACGGCGTTCTGAGAGAGTATGAAAAAATAGGGACGGTTCAGACCTCACTTATATCAAGACTTTCCGGGGCTGGGTATATACCGCCTTCATCATTGACGTATTTGCCCGCTGTATTGTTGGCTGGAAGGTGTCTAATCGTATGAATACTGATATGGTGATGGCAGCGTTAAACCAAGCCATTGCAGACAGAAATAACCCAAAAGATGTGATTCATCATAGTGATCGCGGCGTTCAGTACTTATCCATTCGCTATACTGAGAAAATGGCTGATTCTAGCGTCATTGCATCTGTTGGTACGACGGGTGATTCATACGATAATGCGTTAGCTGAAACGGTTAACGGGCTTTATAAAACAGAGGTGATTGAATATTTAAAACAGCAGTGGCAAGGTGTGAGTGAGGTTGAATTAGCAACCCTTGAATGGGTCGATTGGTCTAACAAAACTCGCATTCATAGTACGATTGGTTATGTATCGCCTTTTGAGTTTGAGAGACGATACTATGATAGTCTTACTGAGTCAGACAAAGTTGCCTGACTCAAGCAATCAACTCTCCGATATAGTCGGGGCGGTTCACCTCACAGGGTTGAAGTGCTGCCTTTCATTCAAAATTTCAGGCAGCACCCTCATACATTTAAGCGTCGGTATGAGCTGGTAGTTTACTAGCCAAAACATCTACTTTTTCAATAGACGGTGGCTCTGAAAATAGCTCATCGGCCTGAGCCATCAAAGCAGCTGCAACCTTGCCAGATAAATGTGCTTGGCGACCCGCCTCATCAGGAAATGCATCAAAAATACCAAATGTTGTAGGTCCAAGACGTAGGCCAAACCACGCAACTGTCGCAGGTTCTTCCATTACAATAGGTAAACCGGCTTTAAGGAAAGCTTCCACTTCGTCTTCTTTACCCGGTTTAGCTTCAAGACGGACATATAAAGCTGTTTTAAGCATGACTAAAACTCCACAATTGATTAGAATTAAAACTTATTCTGACATTGCTAATGTATGCATGTCAGAAAGTTTTGTTGTATAAAAGTTAAAAAAAATTCCATAGCTGAGCCAAAATCTGGGTTTTTATTTCGACATAATGCTAGGAATTTATTCAAGTTAATATCATTAACATTTGAATCAAAAAATTAAGATATGAGATGATTAAATTCAATCTTAGTTATATAAGGATCAATTGACTCTACCTTAGATTTATAAGCTGACCTCTTCATCTGGAAATTATATTGCTCAAGAAGCATTCAAGAACCACATTGTACATCCTCATATCTATGAAAGTTATTTAGCTAGGAATTTGCTGTGAAACTCTATATGTTTCTCTATAAAGCTCGCAATGAAGTAATAGCTATGGTCATACCCTTCTCTTAGGTTAAGTGTAAGAGGATATTCTTGTTCCAAACAAATATTACTAAGAAGCTTAGGCCTTAACTGTTCTTCAAGAAAATCATCAGCTGTTCCCTGATTGAACCGCCCCGACTATGTCGGAGCGGTTCAGTCATTTATTTTTATTTGATCTTAAATAAGATAAGTTAATAGGTTGAAATTTAAAAGGAATAAAGCTCATTACATTTAGTTAAAGTCGAATTAACTTTAGAAAGAAAACGGAAATTCATACGTTTTTTTATTGTTTATCTGTTAGTGATAATGGCTGTTATTATATCTATTCTTAATATGGATTAGGGTCTCTATATATATTTGTTTAAACTTGCCCAAATAACATTACGCCATGTATTAATGAAGGACCTAAGAATATCATAAATAATCCCGCTAAAATCATTGTTAAACTGGCTATAACGCCCTCGTCCTCATTGCGCTGACTTGCCCGGGCTGTACCAAAACCGTGTGATGCATTACCAAATGCGATTCCATTTGCAAGATGGGAGCGAATACGAAAAAAAGTCAAGATCATATCCCCTAAAATCATTCCCACCATCCCTGTAATCAAAGTAAACAATGAAACTAAAGAGGGAGATCCGTGAATCTTTTCAGATAAGTCTAACGCAAATGGTGTCGATATTGAACGGGCCATCAAACTATAGGTCAAGGTCTTATCAAAATGGAATAACACAGCAAATATATATATGCTCAAGACCCCCACTATCATCCCAACAGTTATAGAAGCGGTCAAAGACAAAGCATGTTGACGTATTAAACGACGATACTCATAAATAGGTATAGCAAACGCAACCGTTGCGGGGGCAAGTAACTGCACAATCCAAGCTGTATCCTTCCAATAAGTATCATAAGAGATATTAAAGATAATCATTAATGAAAGCGTTATTACTGGAACCGTGATAGCAGGGTTTAGCCAAGATTTTCGATAGCGCACATAGATTACTTTAGCCATATAATAAGCAGCTAATGTCCAAATGAGACAAAGGATTGAGCAGACATTCATCGTAAATCCTCACGCATTATCATTATTTCTTAGGTTTAATTGGGCTTTATGAATCTGATGTCGATACAATCTACGTTGCAAACGGTGCACCATAATAAAAGTTAATGCTGAGCTTAACATCACCATCGCGGTACTTAAGATAATTGTCAGCATTAATTGCCAGCCCTTACTGATAAATAGCGCCTTGTATTGAAGTATTGACATCATAAGTGGGATAAACATTAATACTAATTCACCCAAAACAAATTTTGCCCCCAGTCTGACCCAGTTAACCTTGATAGCACCACTCATTAATAAGATCAGCATTAAAAATACTCCTAAGACGCCTGAGGATACGGGTAGATGCAATAACTCAACCAATATCGCAGCACAATACCAGACAGCTGCGATAATAGCGCATTGCATAAGGACATGAAGCCATGATTGGCGACAGAACTGTTGAAGTCTAAGTTTTTTTTCAGCTACAAAGGGTAGGGATAAGCGAATATTAGGATTACGCATAATAATTGTTGTTTGTTGATTAGAGACTACTTATTATAAAAATACCCTAGTCATAAATTATGAATTATATTTTTATTTTTATTCCCAATTCCTATAATAAATTTCATTATCCTTCCTTGAGCTATGCTGAAGAAACCGTACAAG
>NZ_CAJHBR010000043.1 GCF_904846695.1 Psychrobacter urativorans | reverse complement strand
ATGTTTCACTTCTGAGTTCGAGAAGGGATCAGGTGGGGCCATCATGCTATTGTCGTCAGCAAAGGGGGTTAGATATGAGTCTGTTTTTATTGTTTTTGACTTAAACTTTTGGGTTTAAATCGACCAACTATAACCTAACTGAATCAAGGTTAAAGGTGATATCGAAATATATATATTCTATAAGCTTAACACTTATACAAGATAGATTAATTAGAGCTTTCATACAAACCACTTGGGTGTTGTATGGTCAAGCCAAACGAGCAATTAGTACAGGTTAGCTACATGCATCGCTGCACTTCCACACCCTGCCTATCAACGTCGTAGTCTTCAACGGCTCTTTAGGGAAATCTTATCTTGAGGTGGGCTTCCCGCTTAGATGCTTTCAGCGGTTATCCCATCCGAACGTAGCTACCGGGCAATGCCACTGGCGTGACAACCCGAACACCAGAGGTTCGTCCACTCTGGTCCTCTCGTACTAGGAGCAGATCCTCTCAAATTTCCAACGCCCACGGTAGATAGGGACCGAACTGTCTCACGACGTTCTAAACCCAGCTCGCGTACCTCTTTAAATGGCGAACAGCCATACCCTTAGGACCTGCTTCAGCCCTAGGATGAGATGAGCCGACATCGAGGTGCCAAACACCGCCGTCGATATGAACTCTTGGGCGGTATCAGCCTGTTATCCCCAGAGTACCTTTTATCCGTTGAGCGATGGCCCTTCCATACAGAACCACCGGATCACTAAGACCTACTTTCGTACCTGCTCGACTTGTGGGTCTCGCAGTTAAGCGCGCTTTTGCCTTTATACTCTACGACCGATTTCCGACCGGTCTGAGCGCACCTTCGTACTCCTCCGTTACTCTTTAGGAGGAGACCGCCCCAGTCAAACTACCCACCATACATTGTCCTCGGTACTGTTATACCTGAGTTAGAACCCCGACATGACCAGGGTGGTATTTCAAGATTGGCTCCACAAACACTAGCGTGTCTGCTTCAAAGCCTCCCACCTATCCTGCACAAGTCAGGTCAAAGTTCAATGTAAAGCTGTAGTAAAGGTTCACGGGGTCTTTCCGTCTAGCCGCGGGTACACAGCATCTTCACTGCGATTTCGATTTCACTGAGTCTCTGCTGGAGACAGCGCTGCCATCATTATGCCATTCGTGCAGGTCGGAACTTACCCGACAAGGAATTTCGCTACCTTAGGACCGTTATAGTTACGGCCGCCGTTTACTGGGGCTTCGATCAAGAGCTTCGCTTACGCTAACCCCATCAATTAACCTTCCAGCACCGGGCAGGCATCACACCCTATACGTCCACTTTCGTGTTTGCAGAGTGCTGTGTTTTTAATAAACAGTTGCAGCAGCCTGGTATCTGCGACTGTCGAAAGCTCAAGGAGCGTGTCCTATCACCATCAACAGCGTACCTTCTCCCGAAGTTACGGTACCATTTTGCCTAGTTCCTTCAGCAGAGTTCTCTCAAGCGCCTTGGTATTCTCTACCTGATCACCTGTGTCGGTTTAGGGTACGATTCGTTTATAACTATTGCTTAGAAGCTTTTCCTGGAAGCATGGTATTTGCCACTTCACTGTACAAGTACAGCTTGCTATCAGATCTCAGCCATATTACAGTCCGGATTTGCCTAAACTGTAAGCCTACATCCTTTCACCTGGACAACCAACGCCAGGCTGACATAACCTTCTCCGTCCCTCCATCGCATTATAAACAAGTATCGGAATATTAACCGATTTCCCATCGACTACGCCTTTCGGCCTCGCCTTAGGGGTCGACTCACCCAGCCCCGATTAACGTTGGACTGGAACCCTTGATCTTCCGGCGTGCGAGCTTTTCACTCGCATTATCGTTACTCACGTCAGCATTCGCTCTTGTGATACCTCCAGCATGCCTTACGACACACCTTCACAGGCTTACACAACGCTCCCCTACCACTTGAAAACAAATTCAAATCCGCAGCTTCGGCTCCTAGTTTGAGCCCCGTTACATCTTCCGCGCGGGCCGACTCGACTAGTGAGCTATTACGCTTTCTTTAAAGGATGGCTGCTTCTAAGCCAACCTCCTAGCTGTCTATGCCTTCCCACCTCGTTTCCCACTTAACTAGGAATTTGGGGCCTTAGCTGGCGGTCTGGGTTGTTTCCCTCTCCACAATGGACGTTAGCACCCACTGTGTGTCTCCCGGATATCACTCATCGGTATTCGGAGTTTGCATCGGTTTGGTAAGTCGGTATGACCCCCTAGCCGAAACAGTGCTCTACCCCCAATGGTGTTCGTCCGAGGCGCTACCTAAATAGCTTTCGGGGAGAACCAGCTATCACCGAGTTTGATTAGCCTTTCACCCCTATCCACAAGTCATCCCCTAGCTTTTCAACGATAGTGGGTTCGGTCCTCCGGTGCCTGTTACGGCACTTTCAACCTGCTCATGGATAGATCACTCGGTTTCGGGTCTATGCCCTGCAACTATTCGCCCTATTAAGACTCGGTTTCCCTACGGCTCCCCTAAATGGTTAACCTCGCTACAGAACATAAGTCGCTGACCCATTATACAAAAGGTACGCAGTCACCCCAATAAATTGAGGCTCCTACTGCTTGTACGCACACGGTTTCAGGTTCTATTTCACTCCCCTCACAGGGGTTCTTTTCGCCTTTCCCTCACGGTACTGGTTCACTATCGGTCAGTCAGGAGTATTTAGCCTTGGAGGATGGTCCCCCCATCTTCAGACAGGATTTCTCGTGTCCCGCCCTACTTAATATGTTAATACTAGAATTTAAAATACAGGACTATCACCTACTACGGTCAGCTTTCCCACGCTGTTCTTCTATTCTAGTACTAATCGGCTTCTCCCCGTTCGCTCGCCGCTACTTGGGGAATCTCATTTGATGTCTTTTCCTAAGGGTACTGAGATGTTTCACTTCCCCTCGTTCGCCTCTCGTACAAGTACGAGATACCTAGCTTATGCTAAGTGGGTTTCCCCATTCAGAAATCTCCGGATCACAGGATATTGCCGCCTCCCCGAAGCTTATCGCAGGCTGTCACGTCTTTCATCGCCTCTGACTGCCAAGGCATCCACCATGTGCGCTTCATTACTTGACCATACAACCCCAAGTAGTCTTATCCTATAAATAGGGTTTGACTTCAAAGTGTCATACGCTCTAATTATGATAACGATATCACCTAATTTATACGCTTGATTCAGTTCTCTTATTACTTTTTGATAATCAATCCCTGGGATAACAACTGATGTCGTTAAGGAATAGATTATCAAGGTTAAAAAGTGCGCGTGAACACGCCCTTTCTAACCCAGACTCATATCTATGTTTTTAAATAGTTTCTATGCTCTCATCGAGTCACAGATTCTGTATAAAACAGAAGTAAATAATCAATAACGATCACTTAATTCTGTTTATCTATTAGCACCTAAAGCTTACAATCCGTTTATAGTGGTGGAGCCAAACGGAGTCGAACCGTTGACCTCCTGCGTGCAAGGCAGGCGCTCTACCAACTGAGCTATGGCCCCTGAGAAGCGTATAAACAAAGCACTGCTTTGTTAGCTTCGCAAGAGTAATTTGCTTAAAGGCAAATTGCTAATGGTTAGCTTTATGCTAATAAATGGTGGGTCTAAGTGGACTTGAACCACTGACCCCCGCGTTATCAACACGGTGCTCTAACCAGCTGAGCTACAGACCCAATTACGCTTATAATAAACGTAAGCTTAAACTAAAGAACAACTTGTTGTGAATTCTTGTCAACCGAATGTCATCTATAAGGAGGTGATCCAGCCGCAGGTTCCCCTACGGCTACCTTGTTACGACTTCACCCCAGTCATCAACCACACCGTGGTGAACGCTCCCCCGAAGGTTAAGCTATCCACTTCTGGTGCAATCAACTCCCATGGTGTGACGGGCGGTGTGTACAAGGCCCGGGAACGTATTCACCGCGGCATTCTGATCCGCGATTACTAGCGATTCCTACTTCATGGAGTCGAGTTGCAGACTCCAATCTGGACTACGATAGGCTTTTTGAGATTCGCATCACATCGCTGTGTAGCTGCCCTCTGTACCTACCATTGTAGCACGTGTGTAGCCCTGGTCGTAAGGGCCATGATGACTTGACGTCGTCCCCGCCTTCCTCCAGTTTGTCACTGGCAGTATCCTTAGAGTTCCCGGCTTAACCCGCTGGTAACTAAGGACAAGGGTTGCGCTCGTTGCGGGACTTAACCCAACATCTCACGACACGAGCTGACGACAGCCATGCAGCACCTGTATTCTAATTCCCGAAGGCACTCCCGCATCTCTGCAGGATTCTAGATATGTCAAGACCAGGTAAGGTTCTTCGCGTTGCATCGAATTAAACCACATGCTCCACCGCTTGTGCGGGCCCCCGTCAATTCATTTGAGTTTTAACCTTGCGGCCGTACTCCCCAGGCGGTCTACTTATTGCGTTAGCTGCGTCACTAAGTCCTCAAGGGACCCAACGACTAGTAGACATCGTTTACGGCGTGGACTACCAGGGTATCTAATCCTGTTTGCTACCCACGCTTTCGAGCCTCAGTGTCAGTATTATGCCAGAAGGCTGCCTTCGCCATCGGTATTCCTCCAGATCTCTACGCATTTCACCGCTACACCTGGAATTCTACCTTCCTCTCACATACTCTAGCTCAACAGTATCAGATGCAGTTCCCAGGTTAAGCCCGGGGATTTCACATCTGACTTATCGAGCCACCTACGCTCCCTTTACGCCCAGTAATTCCGATTAACGCTTGCACCCTCTGTATTACCGCGGCTGCTGGCACAGAGTTAGCCGGTGCTTATTCTGCAGCTAATGTCATCGTCCGTGGGTATTAACCACGGAGTCTTCTTCACTGCTTAAAGTGCTTTACAACCAAAAGGCCTTCTTCACACACGCGGCATGGCTGGATCAGGGTTTCCCCCATTGTCCAATATTCCCCACTGCTGCCTCCCGTAGGAGTCCGGGCCGTGTCTCAGTCCCGGTGTGGCTGATCATCCTCTCAGACCAGCTACAGATCGTCGCCATGGTAGGCCTTTACCCCACCATCTAGCTAATCCGACTTAGGCTCATCTAATAGCGAGAGCAGTAAACTGCCCCCTTTCTCCCGTAGGTCGTATGCGGTATTAATACGAGTTTCCCCGTGCTATCCCCCACTACTAGGTAGATTCCTAAGTATTACTCACCCGTCCGCCGCTCGTCAGCGAGAAGCAAGCTTCTCCTGTTACCGCTCGACTTGCATGTGTTAAGCCTGCCGCCAGCGTTCAATCTGAGCCATGATCAAACTCTTCAGTTTAATCTTGCTATGAAGCTCTTTAAAGAAGCTTCTAAACTTGGCTCATCTAATCTGGCAATTACGCTCTTCGTATGTTTTCATTTAAATGAATTAACTTTGAGTTTTCTTGCTGTCTTAAATGATAATTTTTATAGTTAATAACCTTCCCGAAAAGAAAAGATAGTCAACTTTATTTTTTAACATTCTGAATCAACAAAAATCCACACAAGTTGTTCTTTAGTTATGCTTTTAAATAGTATCGCTCTGCTGTCGTCCAGTAGAGGATTATTACACTAA
>NZ_CAJHBR010000042.1 GCF_904846695.1 Psychrobacter urativorans | reverse complement strand
TAATCGTATGAACATCGATATGGTGATGGCAGCGTTAAATCAAGCCATTGCAGACAGAAACAACCCAAAAGACGTTATTCATCGTAGTGATAGAGGCGTTCAGTATTTATCTATTCGTTATACTGATCAGATGGCTGATTCTGGCGTTATTACCTTTGTTGGAACGCGGGTAATTCATGTGATAATGCATAGTACGATTGGTTATGTATCACCTTTTGAGTTTGAAAAGCAATATTATGATCGTCTTAATGAGTCAGGCAAAGTTGCCTGACTCATTAAGACGCTCTCCGATATAGTCGGGGCGGTTCAGATAGCCAACTGGTTTAATATTATTCCGGTATATATGGGGTTAAAAAACGCACTAAGGCAGTGATTATTAAGAGTATTAGAAGAAGGTGTTGATATTTTATAAATCGTTCTGGGATAAATAAACACAGCACAGATACTATAAAAATTCCTATAATTTCAATCAAATTAGATAGACTTTGAGAGCCAAATCCTAACCCAGTTAATACGACCCACAAAAATGATGGTAAGAATACTAGGCTAAATTTTTTCAATGGTTTATTCATAGGTTAGGCTTATCTTCTATGTGGGCGCAATTTCTATTGCACCGGCAACGGCACAACCCTGATATACTTCGCCTGCGTAAGTTAATATTGCAGTAAGTTCATTTTGATAGCCATTGTCATCGATACAAAGGTTATTTTTTATATTCACAACAATAGGCTGTCCATTGATAGTACTCGCGTATTCGACACCTTCAGTATTGACAGAACCAGAACCCACCACGATAACTGTTGCTGTCGTTGGCTTTAAGAAATTCGCCTCTATACTTAGCTCATTTCCTTCAATCACTATTCGCCAAATTTTTTCTTTAGCGGTGTTTCCAAAAGCAGTAAATGCCGCTGACGCTACCGGCACTTCTATTGTAGGCTGCTTACTCAGATCCGTGGTGTCGGCACGATGGTTATTACAAGCCACTAGAGCTAAGCTGCCCGTTAAGCACATTGTCGTTAGAAGTAAAGAACGCATAATTTTTCCTTTAAATATAATAAGAGAACACCACTATTTAGCAGTGTTCTCTTTGTTTAGGTGATGAAATTCAGGTTTTTACTACCATAAGTAGGTTTACGGTAGAACTAGAAGTTAGGGTCGTTACAGGTGGCCTTATTCAGTAACTTACCAACGTACTCTCTATATTAGTAATACTAATATAACATATCTATAAAGGTTGACAGTGTGGAGTAAGATAAAATCGTTTTTTTACTGTTTGAGTGTTTAAAATATGAAAAACTTAACTGCTGCTATTCTAATTGCGCTTCCTGTTCTAATGGTAAGTCCTACAGTAATGGCCGCATCTTCAGATGCAGTGGCTAAAACTGTTGATGTTCAATTTAAAAAAGGCGCTAGTTCAGCTAACTATTATGGGAAATTAAAGGGTAGTAAGTACGATTCCTATACATTTTATGCCAAAAAGAACCAAAAGCTTTCTGTTAAAACAACGGGAGGGAATGTAGATTCTTATTTATTTAATAAGAATTTATCAGATTCTGTCAATGTAGGAGAATATTCCTCTGAACTAGATAACCAAGGTTATTACAAGCTTCCATATTCAGGTAAATATGAATTGCGTATTCTTCAGCCACGTTCTCAAGCTTCTAAAGGAAAAACACCTCCATATTGGCTAGAATTATCTATTCTATAGGTATATAAGCTTAATAATGGAGAGCATCCTATATTCTGTGTAAGTATTTAATCTAAACGTCAGTTACACAGAATCTGGGATGGTCTCAATTATGGATGATAAAAAATTTCTCTTACAATCATTATGGATAATCGGTCTAATTCTGTTATTAGCAATCCTTCTTTCGATTAGGTTTGCCAAAATGTTGTAATGCTTATAATTGCTGTATTTTTTTGATAAGTATTGATGTGGGGGATTACCGCATTATTTACAGAAATGGGTACTCTATTACTACGTAGCTATGTTAAGAACGGTGTATTTACCTCATTCAATTTGAACTCATTATATCCACTCAATACGCCTTTTGATCTTTATTTACAGGTATCACAACGTCATATAAAAATCGATTTAATGCAGTAAGGCTTGATAATAACCATTATCTTGCATTCATAATCGCTTTTCTGCAAAATGGCTTATCTATAATCGCTTGAGCCACTCATGATAAACACCCCTACCTCAGACCCTATTGGCGCAGCATGGCTTATCCGTTATGCCCGCATCGAGCTGGTTTCGCCTTTATATGTCAGCAGTAGTATCGGTGGGCGCAGACAAACCTATAAAGACGGTGACGTCATTCATAACGCTTATCAGGAAACCGCGCGTCCTCTGGACACAATCATTGCGCATTTACAGTTTCACATGCGTCATGAAGTACTGAATTTAGAGTTACTGGTTCGTCTATTTGAGCAGGTAGGTGCTGATGACGTACAAGCATGGGTAAACGCTGAGCCGACAGGCAGCTATGCCCGTAGAATGGCTTTCTTATATGAATGGCTCATGGATAAGCGTTTAGAGGTACCAAGTAATATAGGTGGTAACTATGTGGATACTTTAGATGCTAAGAAATTGGTTACTTCAAGTCCTTCGCAGGTCATCAAGAACGCTCGCTGGCGTATCAATGACAACCTAGCAGGAACCCGTCATTTCTGTCCGATGCTGGTGAAAACAGAGGCCTTTACGCAAGCAGCTGCACTCGATATTGCCATGATGGTTGACAAACTTAACGATGAATTTGGGCAAGACTTACTGATGCGCGCCTCCGTATGGATGACCCTACGAGAAAGTAAAGCCAGCTTTACTATAGAAGGTGAGGGAAAAGAGTTAAAACGTATTGAACGTTTTGCCGATGTGATGGCACGACGTACCGGCACCGGTGACATTCCGCTTGATCCTGAATCACTGGCAGAGTTGCAACAAGAGATACTCGGCAGCAAAACGGTTATCCAGCAGTATGGTGTCCGTCAATCACCAGTTTTTGTGTCGCATACTCAGGTGAATGGCTTTAAAGAAATTGGGCACTATATCGCTCCACCTGCTGATGACATTGCTAATAAGCTAGAAGGGTTACAGGTATTTATGGAAAAGACTGAGGGACAGTCAGCACTGATGCGTAGTGCTGTTGTCTCCTTTGCCTTTGTGTATATTCATCCATTAGCGGATGGCAATGGCCGCGTACATCGCTTTTTGATTAATGATGTCCTCCGACGAGACCAAATCATTCATGAGCCGATTATCCTACCTATATCACAAGCCATTGCTGAGCATCCTTCAGACCGTCATGCCTATGATAAGATTTTAGACCGTGTCTCTGTGCCGCTTATGAAGCAAATGCGTGATCATTACAGCTTTGATAAACAGGCGATTACTTACCCTGATGGTATTCGCTCAAACTTAAATTTTGGAAATACTCACCTGATTCAACCTGCATGGCGCTTCATGGATCTAACGCCTCACGTTCAGTACTTATCAGGACTGATTGCTCATGTTATTGAAAAAGAGATGCATAACGAGTCACATTACCTAAGAAAGCATGACCATGCACGACTGGCGATAAAAGAGATTGTTGAGATGCCCAACAGCTATGCCGATAGAATCATTCGCAGCATGCTACAAAATAAGGGTGTTAAAAGTAATAAGCTACTGAAGGATTATCCGTTTTTGGCAAATGATGAGGTTTGGGACGATATTTTCTCTGTCGTTGTAGAGACCTTTAAAGATGAAGCAGATGGTTTGAATAGTTAGAACAAATCCTGCTATACGCAGGAAAGTCTGCCTTGATAATCAAGCTCAAGCTAGTATTTGTGTCATCGTTGCAATAATGATTCGTTTATAAAAGATTCGGCTAAAATACTGTAACCTGAAACGTAATCAATATTTTTCTTACTTAAACAGAATATATCAGAGGAACTCTAATAACAGACCATTTTTATTTGACAAGGTTATTACAGATCCTCAAAATAATTTTGAGTATTTGAGTATTTGAGTATTTGAGTATTTGAGTATTTGAGTATTTGAGTATTTGAGTATTTGAGTATTTGAGTATTTGAGTATTTGCTTAGCTGTAACAGCTATCAACTGACGCGAGCACTTAGCCGTAGCTTGCATTTCAGTATAGCTATGTCCAGATTTTAGGAGGTTAGCGATAATCTTACGTTTCTCGGAATCTTTCATACGTCCTGAATACTTATCTTCTGTATTAGCACGAGCAATACCTTGCATCTGACGGTTACGCCGATCTTCATAGTCCTTTCTAATAGCAGCGAGCATATCAAGTAACATTGAATTGATGGCTTGCAACACGCTACTCATAAATTCAGTGCTATTCTCAGATTGAAGCGCCATATGTGAGGTCGGCAGCTCTTTTGATACTACTGCCAACTTTTTCTCTGATAGCATTCTTTTGAGAGTAACCTAATCAGCTTGTTTCAAACGTGCTAAGCGGTCAAACTGCTCAACCAAAATCACATCGCCTTCGTGGGTTTGAAAAATGAGATAGTGTATCGCCAAGATAGGTGTAGTTTGATTTTTACTGTCAGGCTGCGTCACTAAAATCCGCGAAGTTTGTTACTACGGATTTGATAGTAGAGATCAGATGGATTGACCATCAGTTCGTCATACACAAAGAGTTGTGCCACAAGTCTACAACCCTCCATTATTATTTTCAGAGTGAAGACTTACCTGAGAGCTACCTTCTTGATGCTCATCTTTATTCTCTTTAAGGTTGGTCCGGCTCTCGTTATTTTGTTTTGTTCTAATACCATTCAATTCAAGGGTCGCTGCAAAAGCATGCTTATCAGGCATACTAATATGGTTTTCATTTTCTAATGGCCTATCTCTTTCAGATAAATGAGCAACTGATAACAGTTGATCGTCTTTTTGCTGGTCTTTAGTATTGAAAGTATCTACTAGAAGATATAAAGAGACTGGAATTAAAAAAATTGCTATTATTATTCTTTTGGTGAGCGCCTTGTTAGGACGAGACTTCCATTTATACAGTGGTGCCAATAACATGAGTACGCAAATAATGGCTAGTAAAAAATTAAAGAAGGAGTCTGCGATGGAATTAAATACATTAGCAATCATAATCTAATCCTTATGCATTACTTAACTATATAACGTTATTCCAAAGCTTGATCACAAATGTGTCATCGTCATGGACAATGCCAGATTTCATAAGAACAAACGTATCAAAAAGCTATTAAACCGACACGGTCACCGTATACTCTGGCTACCGCCTTACAGTCCTGATCTAAATCCTATTGAACACAAATGGGCTGAGGTAAAAAAGCTCAGGCAGGGCTGGGGTGAGAATGATCTAAATCATTTATTCAGCAATGTCTGCTGTTACAACTTTAAGTTGGATTGACTATATCTTATTTAAGATCAGATAAAATAAATGACTATTTATTGAGGATATGAGTCTTTATGAATTGTTGATCGGGATTTTCTAAATCATCATTTTAAACCCCTATAACAAATCATAATTTGATCTTTTGATAACAAATAAGGTAAAGATTTTTTTAATTACATTGGGATTTCAGCCATTCGCTTAATTTAATAATATCATCCTGATTATTCTTTAATTCCTTGCAAACGAAGTAAAATTGGTCCCCTGTTAGAAATTCGTGCATTGGAATTCTAACGATATTTTGTTTATAAGCGTCATCCTGCATCATATAATTATTGGTAAGAGTAATGCCCAGATTGTACCTTGCGGCTTCTATCGCTAGTAGTACATGACTAAAATGATTTATCTTTATATCGCTTGGCAATTCAAATCCGCCTGCCTTACACCACCGCAGCCAATCCTCTGCTGTATTCACGCTTGTATCTGCATATCTCACAGACAATATTGGATGCCGCCACAATGCGTCAGGAAGGGGTTTATCTCTTATTTTCTCCCAAAGCTTTTGACCACACACAGGATATAAAGTTTCAGTAAATAAAAACTTACTGATGAAAGCATGTGGAGGAGGATCGACGGTGATATAACAATCGGCCCTTTGCTCATTATAATCAGAGGGATGATTAACCATATCTAAAGTGAGTTCTATTTCTGGATACTGTCTATAGAAGTCTTCTAGTCGAGGAATCAACCAATTCACTGCGACTGAACTGTACAGAGCTAAGCGTATATGCCCAGGTTTTCCATGTTTAATAATCTGACTACTATCTGAAAGTAGACCCAATGCGCCACTCACATCTGTGAAATAACGCTCACCAACCTCTGTCAACGAAAGGGTCCGGCCTT
>NZ_CAJHBR010000041.1 GCF_904846695.1 Psychrobacter urativorans | reverse complement strand
TAAATCCCATCGAGAAGAAGTGGGCTCAAGTGAAGTTTTTACGCCAAGGTTGGATGGAAAATGACTTATCTAAATTGTTTTATGATATTCATCCAAAACATAACTCTTTTGTAGTGCAGTGACTATACACCAGATAAACTTGTTTGGGATACAGGTAAATATAAATTTAATATAGAAATACATCGTGTTTTTGAAGATATTCTAAATACTAAAGCTTACGGGTTTAAAGTAGAAGTTGTTGGTGGGATTAGTCTAGTTGTCGCTTTATATTTTTACTTCCGAAGAATACAGAGGGACTTTAAAGAAGCAAAGAAAAAGCGCAATAAAGATCATATAGTCAGATGAAAACAAAACAGTTATACGGACTTAAATGCGCTACTGGTATAAATTTTACTTGCTTGCTGCGTTCCCAGAGGCTGCGTAAAATTTATCCCTGTAGCGCTATGTTCTTTTTATAGTGCATCGACTATATTACTAAGTGACTATTTCTTAGGAAAGAATATTAAAGGTTATGATAGTGAACACAGAAAATATTTGAAATGACAAAAATTAATAAAAAATCGCGTTTTTTTGAGAAAGTAGCATTTACTGCGGGTATGCTCAGTTTATTCCTCTTGATTGGATTGCCATTGACAATACCAAGTTATGTAAAGGTAGATGACTATATCAATAATTCTCAGACCGTTGAGCTAAATCAAGCTATATATATTGATTGGGAAAACGTTAGTATTGGCGCTTCACAAAATAAAGATATATACACGATTAAAGCTGATAATATGTATTATGGATTGGAGTTTTATCAAGAGGGTACACGCGACCATAGTTCATCAAACTTCTCAAGAGGTAAAGTATATGAGCGTGTATTTATAAAATTGAACCCGATGGAGCTAGATAAGCATCAGGGCACTATTGAAGATCCTATTCCTGTCTATAATTATGGTGTAACACCAAACGAGTTTGTTTGGGACGAAAGTAAATATGAGTACAACATAAGAACCCATCGAGCGTTTGAAGAAATATTACATTTTAAATCATATGAATGGCTATTGTGGGTTATCTTTATAATTTGCCTTACTCCGCTTGTCGTTATTCAAATAAAACGCAGTTCAGAAGCAAATGCTCGAGGCAAAGTAGCCAGAGAGGAAAAAAAGCGCAATAAAAATCGTATGAATAAGTAATCAGTGTTTAGGAAAAAATATTAAAGGTTGTGATAGTGAACACAGAAGGTAATCGAAGCGGTAAAGCAAATGATATTGACCCAGTATGTACATTGCAAGAAGAGGTAGTCGAAGCTATCAATGGTATAGCTGTACTGACAGGTATACAAGATGCTGACTTTAGCTTAGCAGGTAATCTACCTTTTGTTTGGGATAGACAATACTCTAGTGCTAGTAGAGTCGGACAAGGAAGAGTCAACGACCCCATTGGCTGGTATGGGCAGGGCTGGAATAACAGCTGGAGTATGCACCTGAACATCGTGCCAGACAAAAAGCTCATCGAACTCATTGATGGTTATGGACGTATCATCTCATTTTCTTATATTGCGATTGGCAGTAGCTTTTACTCACGATTTGAAGATATTCGTCTACATCACGATGCCGTAGGGCAATATCGTATCACCTCAGGATGGAGTGAAACAAACAACGGTATTCAGATTCATTTTGGCCATCCATATAGTAATGTCACGGACTTGCAATACCCATGCGAACAGCGCCTTTACTGCACAGGCCAAAGCGATAATTATGGCAACCGTATTACCTTAGAGTATAACAAAGACGCCACTCTGTCTCATTTGCCTCGCTATATAAAAGACAGTGCAGGTAGATTACTCCAACTAGACTTCGATTTAATTAAGGATGCCGAGGATAAAAGATTACGCTTACAGAAAATTGTCCATATTAGTAATCTGTTAGAAAGCAAATTACCACAGCTCTTATATGCTCTAGATAAAAAAATTCAGCAGCAATTAGAGCACGCTTATAATACGAGCATGCACGCTTTCGTCAATGAGGTTCAAGCCCTCATAAGTGAAGGAGTATTGGCTAAGAGCTTACTTATAGTAGATACGCTTGTCAGTTACCAATACAGTCAAGAAGGCGACTTAATAGAAGCCAACCCCTATCTAAACCCAACTCGACGCTTTGATTATAAAAATCACATCATGACTGCCCATCATATTGCAGATGGCATTAGTAGTTACTACGAGTATGATGAATATTTACCGACAGGAAAGGTGCTCATCAACCGTGTTAGCAATGGTCAAACCTATCATTTTGACTATCATATCGATAAATCTATAGTGACCGAAGCCAAAGACACCGCAAATGAGCGCCAAACGATTTATCACTTTGACCAAGACAAACGATGGACAGGAGTGACAGATGCTCTAGGTAATCGCACTACTTTTGTCCTAGATGACTATGACCGTCCTATACAAATTATCAGTCCAGATGGCAGTATGACTAAAAATCAGTACTCTGGTGACAACTTAACAGCGGTTAAGCAACTGATTGACTATGAGGTGATGACCAATCTACCGTTATGGCGGTCTCAAAAGTACTTATACGATAATAATCAATTAACCGAATTAATTGATCCTCATGGTAACTCAACGCTACTCAATTATGATCCTGCTGGACAAATAAAAAAAATCACCGATGCCAATGGCAACAGCACCTATCTAGAGCGGGATGACAAGGGTCGTACCATTAAGCAAATACTGGCCAATGGCAGCAGCTTTAATTATGAATACAATAATCAAGGCGAGCTTACTCGTCAAACCGATTGTAGCGGCAATCCTACTCATTATCACTATGATGATCTAGGCCGTGTCATTGTTGTCACCGATGCCCAAGGCAATCGTACCCGTCTTACTTACGACCACCGTATAGGTGGCGGCATTCAGCACACTGCTGCGCCCACCCACATACGCTACCCAGATGGCAGTGGCGAAAGCTTCGTTTACGACAGTCTTAACCGTCTACTCAAACACACCGATGCTAAAGAGCAAGTCACCGAGTATCAGTACACTAATGACAGTCTACCTATCAGTCGCATTGACGCGCAAGGTCATACCTTAGACTATGAGTATGACAACTTGCGCCGACTCATTACCCTGACCAATGAAAACGGTCAGAGATGGACATTTAACTATGACAAAGCCGACAACCTCATATCAGAGACCCGCTTTGATGGTTACACCAGTCATTATGACTATGATAAAAATGGACAGCTCATTCATCAAACCGACAATCCAAGCGGCAAACGAGAAGAGCAAAAGCACACCTATCTGCAACGCGATTTACTCGGACAGCTGACTTTTAAACATAGCCTAGATATTATTAAGCCAAACGCTACAGCGCTACAGCGCCATCATAAAACCCAATACCAGTACGATCTTGCAGGACAGCTAATCTGCGCTACCAGCCCTGATGCTAGCACGCACTTAGAATATGATAATATCGGTCAGCTTATTAGCGAGCGTCTGACTCGTCATCATCAGCGCTATAAAGACACAAACAACGATAATCAAGACAGCCATATTGAACAAACCTTAACACACAGCTATGACGAGATAGGCAACCGCCTCAAAACTACCTTGCCCGATGGCAAAGTCATCAACCAGCTGTATTACGGTTCAGGGCATCTGTATAATCAAAGCATCACAGGTACAGACGGTAACATCACCGAGATACGCCACAGTGAACGCGACCAGCTACACCAAGAGACCACAAGACAACAAGGCGATCTGCTCTCTAGCTTCGGCTATGACGCCATGGGTCGCCTCACTAAGCAATACAGTAGCGACCATAATAAAGGTCGTATCGTTATTGAGCGCGACTATCACTATGACGTACTAGGTCAACTCACGCATCTATCAGGACAAACGCATTTAAATCATTCGGCAAAAAATATAAGCACCGCAAACAGTCTATTCAAACGCAATCATCAATACGACTACGATAAAGTCGGCAGATTAACTCAGCATAAGCTCACTGACTATGCCATGCAATCAGGAATGACAGAGTTATTTGCCTTTGACCCTGCTAGTAATAGAGTGCCAGTTAGTACATTACCAGATAAGGTAAATGACGATAAAGCACAAGAAAAAAACAGCATTCACAAATCAGGGCGACCACAACAGCTTATAACCGCTGATAAGCTCATCACTTATACCTATGGTATACACGGTCAAGTGCTGTATAAAACAATCACCCCTGTCAAAGACGGCAAAGCCATCCCACAAAGTATCAATGCACTAGTCAGTAGCAAAAAATCCATACAGCACTACTACAACCCTAACAATGAGCTGGTTAAAACCATCACTAATATCGAAGAGGGTTTTAACCTAACCGAAATAACAGCTGTCTATTACTATGATGCCTTGGGGCGACGTATCGCCAAAACCAGTGACACGAAAGTAAAGACTAAACAATTAAATAAGCAAACTACTAAAGTTATTGACGTTCCTGTTCAAAAGCGACCAACTCAGCATAAATCTATTTACTACCTATGGGACGGTAATAGACAAGCACAGGAATATACTGATAATCATGTGTTTACCACAGTCTATGAGCAAGATAGCTTTGAGCCAGTAGCTAGACTGGTTTGGCTTAAAGATGAATTATTAAAATCAGCTAATGATGAGATTATAAACGCGCCTAGAGAGCGCTGGGAGGACGAACCCAAACTTATTCCTAGTATGCAGATTTATCACTATCATAATGATCATTTGGGTACGCCGAATGAGCTAACTAACCAGCAAAGCGAAGTGGTATGGCTAGCAGATTATGAGGCTTGGGGTAATACTGCTAGAGTGGTATGGCGAGAGGAAAGGCTTGAGCAATTACAAGTGTCTGCTGATGAGTTGCAACCCATACGCTTTCAGGGTCAGTATTACGATGAAGAGACGGGGCTTCACTACAACCGATTTCGCTATTTTGATCCTGATTTAGGGATGTTTACGACTCGTGATCCTATTGGACTCATGGGTGGTAATAACGTCTTTCAGTATGCGCCGAATCCTACGGGGTGGATTGATCCCTTAGGCTTAAAGAACTATAGAGACAAGTTTTGGGATAGAGCAGGTGGTGCAGATAGAAGTAAATATCAAGTTCATCATATGATCCCTCAAGATCTTTATAAGAAAGATAAAGTGAAGCAAATATTAAATTGTCATGGGATGGGTAAAGATGACTTAAACAACCTTATTGGACTTCCTACAAATGTGAATAATAATCCAAGAAAAAATAGCCCTTGGTTTGGCACTTCTCAACACAACTCAAGCCATAATGATTATTCTAAAGCAATATCTAATGCTATTATTAGGATAGGCTCAAAAGGTAATTGCGTACAGCAAAAAGCTAAATTATTATTATTGCAAAGAACAATAAGAAGGCTACTAAGTAATGGTCAGCCTATTATGAAAAAACAAAGTTCCGATATAGTCCAATGGACTCTTCTATTAAAAGGATTTTAAGTATGAGAAATTGTAGTTTTGAAGAGCATTTTAATAAGTACAATTATATTTTGATAGCTATTCTAAAATCAAATCATTTCTTTCAACCAAATACTTCACTAGATAAATTTAAAGTTATTAATGACCATGAAAAAGCAGACACGCTATATACCATGGAATATCCTTTAGAAGCGTTAGGGGAAGAGGAAGGTAGTAAATACGACATTTATGTTGATTTAATGAATGATCGAACACCTATGAGTTTTGAGAATTTTGCAGAATTTAATGATGAAGAATATTCTAGTTATGAGATTGAGTTTTACAAATTCGAAAATGAAGCTTGGAAGTTAATATTAGAGCTTGAGCAGTCTAACCCTTATATACCCGATAGATTTACAGATTACATCTATAATGATTTTTTGGCTTCTATTACCTACTTAGCTTTTTGCCCAATACCAGATGAGTTGATGGAACTCAAATTAGAAGCATACATCAACGGAGCAATGCCATGTGGCTGGTATGGCAAATATCCTGAGGGTAAACTTGCGGTCTACGTTCCTTTAGCTGAGTAAAACTGATATTTCAACTTAAAAAAGTTCATCTAGATAAAATAATTCCTGACCGAGAATACTTTTTATGAAAAAGTGGAACGATATACTTGAATCAGCACAAGAATTTGTCGATTTTTTAGAAAGAGATACGTTCTTTGATAAGCCTTTTGTTAATACTATAGTCACTGCACTACAAAAGAGTTATGTTTTGGATGAATATCATAAAACAATTTAGATAAGTCATTTTCCATCCAACCTTGGCGTAAAAACTTCACTTGAGCCCACTTCTTCTCGATGGGATT
>NZ_CAJHBR010000040.1 GCF_904846695.1 Psychrobacter urativorans | reverse complement strand
AAGGCGCCGATCTATATATGGATGTGCCAGTGAGTATCACTGATGCCGCACTTGGCAAAGAAGTCGAAATTCCTACCTTAGATGGCAAAGTAAATATCAAAATCGCTGAAGGTACTCAAAGTGGCAAGTTGCTGGTGGTGTCAAAGTCAGCAAACAAGCCTTTGATATCAGGCTCTGAGGGATAACCATTAGCTGAGCCTTCAATCGCTTTAAATATTGCGGCTAAGTCCGTATTAAGGTTCTCGTTTCTATGAGCGTCTTTAGCGATCGTGGCAAACAGTTGGCTTGGATAAATAAAGTAGCCCTTGGTCTTAATGGCATCGTCTTTAATATCATCAGTAATCACACTATCGGGAAGCGTGGCATAATTAACGCTCTCATCACCGCCCTCGATATAACTGGCAAAGTTTTCACTGATAAAGCGGTAGAACAACGTACCCAACACATACTGCTTAAAGTCCCAGCCATCGACTGAACCCCGAACCTCGTTTGCAATTTGCCAGATTTGGCGATGGAGTTCGGCACGTTGTTGGCTACTGGTCATGATAAAAATCCTATAGGAATAATGATGGGGCTAGAAGCCCCTTATATTTTGTGTAACTTAAATCGTTATTGAGTACGCTTTGATTAAGGGAAATATACCTTAGCACTGCTAACTGTTTTTGGTTCTATTATATGGTACTGATATGGGAAACAGTGCTTGTTTTGCCATGGGCATTTTCTTTGCAGCTTGCTTCTACGTCTGGCTTAAGAAAACAAGCATCTGATGATACTAGAAAGGAGCACAGCGTTCGACGATATGTATAATTTTTTGAGTTTTTTATACATATCCTTTTTATAGGCATAAAAAATCCGATTTTTTATGCTTATCGCTCAACCAACTTTTCCTCAATCATTTCAGTCAACAGCTCAGTAACCGTTTTTCGGCTCTCAAGCGCATACCGTTTAAGTGCAATATGTTTATCTTCATCTAGGTTAAAATTCACGCGTACCGTCTTTTTGGGACTGTCCGTCACATCCGATAAAGCCAATTGATCCTTAACGTTCTTACTAGGACGACCTGCTGATAAACTCATGACTTACTCCTCACCAAAAAATGTTTGAATCTCACTGACCAATGCGGTTATCTCTTGTATCGCATTGCTACTAGGCGATTCGGTATCAAATACTGTCTTACCAAGGGCAGCACTATTAGGATAAGCAACTCGCTGCATCACTCTGGTCTCTAATACCGGAAGATTATAATCAAGCAGCGCGGTTGCAACCTCTTTACCAATATTAGTATTTTGAATGGCGCGTGATACGACAAACGCCGCCTTTAGTTGGCCATCCATCATCTCTATGCGCTGCTGCACCAGATCAACCAAATCGCTGGTCGCCCAGATATCATAGGGGCTCGGCTGCACCGGAATCAATATAAAATCAGCCGCTTTTATAGCAGAAATAGCCAGACTAGTAGCTTGCGGCGATCCATCGATCACCACATAATCTTTATCAGAGACGCTTTTTAAATCTTTATCAAGTGTTGGTCTATCAAGCCCGATCACTGGTACCGGATTGTCTTCATCAACCGCTCTCCAGTCACGCGCACTGCCCTGCTGATCGCTATCTACTAGCAGAACACTATGGCCTTTCAACTGTAAGCCACGAGCCAGATGCGTTGCGATGGTAGTCTTGCCGCTGCCACCTTTTTGATTTAATACCGCGATTACCTTCATAAATACAGATCCCTGTAGCATGCATTGAGTATATAAGTATATAAGTATAACTAAAAATGTACGTCACATCACTACTAATAGCAATGTTTCATAGTAAAAATAGCATTGCCTTTTCTAACTAGCGTATATCCATCATGATAGACGTCCTGCATCAAAGACAGCATAATAAACTGCATACTACTAGGTAAATTGCCGCTATTCGATATCAATATGAGCTACTAAAATGAATACTTTAGCCGCTCATATTCGTTATAATCCGCTCACCAATCAAAAACCACTAATCGTTAATGAGGAAACCACTATGGTGAAGTGTCACTTATCGACCATCATGGGCGAAAGACGCCTTAAAATTGCCGATGTCGCAAGGGATACTGGCATCAATCGTGGCACCATTACTCGCATGTATCATGAAGAAGCCACCCGAGTTGACCTAGATGTCATCGAGTCTTTATGCACGTATCTTAGAATCAATGTTGGTGATTTATATGAAATCATAAATGAGAAAAGCAGTGTGTCGCCTGAATAAACACACTCTTTGATAAGACATTATAACCCTCAAACGTATAAAAAGACCTATAGAAGGTCATTTTCTCTTGCAATAGATTAAAATATAGGTATAATTTGACCTGTAGTAAGTCATTTTATCTATTATTTGCACATAATAATCTACAGGAGAATACTAATGAATAACAATCTATCGCGGCTCAACAGCTGCACATGGTTTAGTGAACAGACTAAAGCCTTAGCTTTTCAGCTGTTATCAAGCTTACAAATACAGCAAGGTGTACAATTGGCATCCTTACTGGGTGTTGACGCTATTCTTTATAATGATGAAGCGGTTTATGTCTGGGTACAACGACAGCTGGATGATGGTCTTATCGTTGACGACTACACTTTAAGCATCCTTGAAACCGCCTTTATGGAGTTGGTCACAGCTCATACTGACCAAGCAGCATAATTATTTTAGCTGATATTCGCAGATATCTTGTTCGACAAGAAACAATAATCTTTAAAGCCAGATAAAGTTTCATTATCTGGCTTTTTTCTAATATGGCCATAAAAATTTAACAGACGCCATACTAATGGCTTTTTAATATAGACAAAGATAACGGCAGTCAAACAAACCTTTTTTCATTGATATATGTTTTAGAAGACTCATTTTTGACCAAGGCTATCTGCTACCAGTATCTAGCCTAAAAATGCCCGTACAATTATCTACGCTACCCCAACCCTATAAAGGCCTCTTTGAGGAGTATGGTTCACTATTACCATAAACCTTTACTCAGTAGGTTTCGCGCGAGTCGACCCAGATATTTTATAATAAACAAAGCCTTTTTCATCTCTCAAAAAGCTTTTACTGTCTGCTCTGACGCACCAGCTGATCACATCAGGCTGATCTTTATTAACATCACAAGCCAAAATAAACTGCGCACTTTGAGCATTATTAAAGGCCTGTTTCCAACCCGTTTCAAGCTCATCGATGCCGCGCTGTAGCTCTGCTTGCTGCTGTCTCATCTCTGCAATCTTATCAAAGCTTGGTACATACCAAAATACCAGGGCCATAAGGCTTATTACCACTGCTGCCGTACACGCAGCGGCTACTGCTGCTATCCTTTTAATACTCATGGACTCAATAGACTTGTAAATCTTACCCAAGTCTTTATCAGCATCCTCTTTTACTTCTCCAATCCGCTTTTTTGTAGCGTTCTCAAAGGCCTCAATATCTTTGATAATCTGCTCATGACCAGCTTGATACTGACTGGTAAATAGCGCAAGACTGTCCGCACTAACGCCAAGCTTATCAGCCACCGCTTGCATGGCACTCACTTGCGCCTCTATGCTGGCGTTTTTAGCAGTGACGACCGCCTGTACAGCCGTATCAATCTGCTGCTTCATATCGATGATGATGTCCGCTATTTTGTCATCATAACGACGCGGCATTTCAGTATCGGTAAAGGTGGTCACTGCTGCTTGTAGCTGCTTTAACACAAGATCTTGATACTGACTCAATGCCTCTGAGGAAGCGCTCGCGCTGTTTCCTAGTTCTGCAATGACAGTGCTGATTTCGTCCACCGTACCATCAATACGGCTAAGAGAGTGATCAAGGCGCGTTGCCACCGCATCGTCAGCTTTTCCAATCAGTGCTCGCAGAGCTTCGATCACAGGTTTGAGTCTGGTCACGAGATTAATAAGCTCGTCGTGAATGTCGTGCTCATTGCTATTATCTTTATTCATGGTGTACTCATTATAATAATGCCGCCTAAAATGGGCGTGGTGATGAGTAGCGGCGTGTTTGTGCTTGTTCTTGCGCTTGGATGGCGCTCTTCGTTTTTTGCAGGTGATCTGTCACGGTTTGCGTGAGCGTTGCCGCATCTATGGTGATAGCAGGAACGTGCTCAAAGCGCTCATTGATTTGGGTTAATACCTCGACTTTATCTTGATTGTCAGGCAAGCGCTCAAGCTGTTGCCACAGCGATGTTGCTACCTTTCGCACCTGCGCTGCAGATTTTTTAGCATCAGTGTCTCGTAAACTTTTTTGCAGCGCCGTAAAGCTGTCAGTGCGTTTTAGGGCAGTGAATATAAACGCTTGTGCGGCAACCGCCTCAGCCGCGTTGATCACTTCGATCGGTGCATCAATAGCCTTAAAATAAAGGGTATTAACGCGGTTACGCACCCGTACCACTAAATTGTCAAATCGATCTCGATATGCTTTGGTCTCATTGATTCGCTGACGCTTAAGAGATGCCTGCTGCCGTCTCTGTTGTAAAGCTACTCGCCGCCTTATCAAAGCCTCCTCTCGTGCGCGCTCAGCCTCTTCCTTAAGCTTTGCTTGCTCATGTGCTTTGTTGAGCTGGTGGTGAAGCACCATCGTACGGTTGCGCCAGTCATCAAGCCTATCTGCATTTAGTTGAGTGGTCTTGGTTTGAGTAATTTCATCGTATAAATCATTATCTTGCACGATTACCGCCTCACTTTGATCAAGCAAATCGATACGCTGCTCATAAAACGGCGATAAGCGCTGATAGGTTTTTTGACTGGTATTAATTTGCTGCTTTAACTGTTTGATGTCGTTATCATTGGCGGTCTTAAACGCTTTAACATCAGCTGTCAAGGCCGTCAAACGAGTGTCAGCATCCGCGTCTATCTCTACCGCTTTTAACGTACTGAGCGCCTCACGCTCTTCTTGAAAGTGTTTAAAGCGCTCAACATCCAGATCTGCAAATGCGGCAAACTTATGATAAGTGTCCATGTTATTGCTGACGTCTATCTCTTGTAGATCCGCAAACGCTTGATCCCACTGTAAGGACAAGTCAGATTTTTCAATATCAATCTCATCAAGTGCTTTAAAGCCAGTCGCCAGTTTATTCAGCTTTGCGGCAAACGGTTTTAGGGTGGCCTTTAACCCTTTGTAGTCAGCAATGACTTCATTATTAAGCGGGATCAGCTTTTTTAGCACCGTTTCGTTGTTCAGCACTATTTTATCAATCTGTGACAGTTGCTTCTCAAGACTGGTAACGGCGCGGCGCGTTTGTAGGGTATCGTCTTGTCTAAACTGCTCAACCAACGCTAAAGCTTCCTTTAGAGCCTCGCCTTGCTCTTTTGTGCTTATCTGCCTGGCAAGCTCAATCATTTTTTGGCGGGACGTGCTGTAATCCTGTCCCACCTCCTCGGTGAACCGCGGCGTGCTTTTAATATTTTTGTCAATGGTGATGGTCTGTTTAGACTGGTGTGCTAATTCTTCATGCAGCCTATCAATGGTTGAGAATAAGGCGCTGCGTATCATCTTTTTTTGCTGCTCAAAATCGTCTGAGATCACTAAAATTTCATCAAGTACGTCATCATTGACCGCATTACTATGAGCCTGACTATCCTCTTTAGGAGTAGCGGGTGTAAGTTCAGCGGCGGGATCTACCAAGCGGATGTTACTAAGCTCAAATCGTGCAAAGGGTTTACGCTTTTTATAATGTACTGTAACGCCATCAATCTCTTGTACGTTGCTCTCAAGATCAATACGACCCTTGTCGTCATACTCAATTACCAAACCATTTTTTTCGATGTAGGCGTTGATCTCATCAATCGTTTCGTTGTACTCATTAATCACTGAGCGCCTACCTTTCAAAACATCCTTATACAAGGATTTACCCAGTTTCATTTTTGGTAAACGATTGATGCCCTGCTCACGATACGATTTCTCACTGATACTTTTATTCTCAGGCAATAGCTCATTAGCCATATCTGCCCAGAGGATGCGTTGATATTTAAGCTCATCGCCACGCCCATTTAGTCCTTTAGATAGCCGCTCACCGGTCGACCACTGTGTCCAATTCTTACGCTTCGATAAGACATATCCTTTATCTGCATCCGCTAATATTTCACGGCTTGAGAGTAAAATATGAGCATGAAAATTACTGCTGGTCAGCTCGACCACTTCAATCTCCCCCACTTGCTTCTCATGACTGTGGGGTCGATGGATGGCCACATCAACAAGCACGTTATAGCGATCAGATAGGTTTTGAGCGTAGCGCTCGACCAGAACTATGCGCTGATCAGCCGTGACTCCCTCGGGAAACATAACATCAATCTCAGTACCGAACTGCGCGTTTTTACGAGTCTCAATACGTTCGATATCATTCCAGAACCCCTCACGCGTTACTGCCAAATCCCCAGCAATAGTTGGTGTGATCAACGCCGTATGCAACACATTTTTCTCAATCAATTGGGCGTATTTAGTGCCTTCACTATCAACTAAATTTAAAACCTTATCTTTGGTTTTACTGGTGTAATCATGTACTTCCCCTGACTGATCATCGATCAGTTTTGAGCCAGAATTATAGGCTGATTTTGCTAGCACACTATGATTTTTCGCCTTGCTAACGGCGCTAACCGACAGATGAAATCCTTTATTATTCATGGCAAAAAATCCGAAGTTAAAAGATGGTTTTTTTGGGGGTTGTAGGGGGATCGCCCCCTGCCGAACGACGGAGTTTATGTAAAAAAATAGCACCCCTTGTGGGTCTTTTTTATATAAACTCCTAAGTTCGCTCTTAACAGAGGGTTAAAATACTACTGCGGCCACAAAAAGACGTGGTCTTGTGTATTTTACTACCTTGCATCCTTATGTTTGTAC
>NZ_CAJHBR010000039.1 GCF_904846695.1 Psychrobacter urativorans | reverse complement strand
ATCAAGCACCTGCTAGTTCAACTCTAGTTATTCATTTGAACGCACGCATAATGGTTTTGTCCCTCTGACTAAGAGCGCGTTTTCGAGAACTGTGATATATTCACCTATCGGTTCATATCTCCCAATTCTCAAAACACGTTGGGGACACCCCAAACCCCAAAAAACCACCTTCAAAACAGGCAGTCGTTATGGCGATATTCATGGCAAGCACTAAGTCAATATCAAGAGCAAAAGGACAAAGTGCAATCGCGGCCGCTGCTTATCGTGCCGGTGACAAATTGCTTGATGAAGATAAAAACCACGGCAAAACGCACGACTACCAAAAACGCAGTGGCGTATTAAGTGCCGATATTATTTTGCCGACTGCCTTAGCTGGTTGCGAGATTGGCAGAGCCGAATTGTGGAATATGGCAGAGCGCAATGAAACCCGAAAAAATAGTCGCGTGGCTCGTGAATGGTTGGTTGCCTTACCGCATGAATTGAGCGAACAAGATCGCAAAGACTTAGCCCATGACTTCGCCAGAACCTTAGCCGATAGATATCAAGTGATCGCAGATTGTGCGATCCATGTACCAACCGATAAAGAAATCGAGCGCGGTGCCAGTCCTCTTAACTTCCATGCTCATATCTTATTGACCACGCGCACTGCCACCATAGACGATGACGGCAAAATCTACCTCACTAAAGACAAAGCCGACAGCGAAATATCAGACGATGACCGCAGAAAAAAGGGCTTGCCGCGCATGAGCGTGGAAGTTAAAGCCGTGCGCGAACTGTGGGAGCATACCGCTAACAGGGTATTAGAAGAAAAAGGCCATAACCTGATCGACAGCCGTAGCTATAAATCACAAGGTATCGACCTAGTGCCGCAAATCAAGATGGGTAAAGACGCGACCCATATGGAGCGTAAAGGAATACCGACTGCAAAAGGGCAATTTAACCGTGAGATTATCCAATCTAATGAGCTGGTTTGGAACAAACACCTAGCCAATAACCAAAAAACCAATGATAAAGCGGATCGTACCATCGCCGACCTGCGCGAAAGCAAGCTATTCATTGTCCCCGATATGCCTAAGCCTAACTTTAAGCCCAAAAAAGTTACTCAGGAGAGGATAGACAGCGCCAACGATACGGTAAACAGGCTAAAAGCGGTACGTTTTAACCGTGAGAAGGCGCAGCAAGCCGAGCAAGAGCACCTACAACAGCAGCAACTAGAAACAGCGGAGCGAAAAGAACGAGAACAGGCCGAACAAGAGAAACTAGAGCGACAACAGCGCCGAGATCAGAGACTTGCAAGAATTGCTACGGAGACAGGAGAGTTTAAGCACTTCTATCAGCAGCTAGAACAGCAGCCCATGAGTGTTGATAAGTCGCACCTGCAAAAAATCGATCAAAGCAGCGAGTTTGGCCAACATCTTGTCGCCATTCTCGCCACATACAGCCGTATGCAAGCGCTGACACGCTATCAAGAAGACCCTAGTACCACCAAACACCAAAAAACACTTGCAGAGCTACAGTATGAGCGTTTAGGCAATGATCTTATCTCACATTCGCAATCGGCATTAGAGAATGTAAAAAACTCGCGACACACCGTGTCGCAAAAGGCTGATACAGCGGCATTAAAGGGCGTATTTGATGCTATGGTACCTGGGCATAAGCAAAACCTCTCTGAAACGCAGCAGGAGCGCCTACAGAGCGTCTCATTAGCCATTAATGACCTTAACCATGATATTAATCGAAGTCGTGGCATGACCCTAGGATTTTAAATATGACCGACAACGCCCAGTCGATTGAAATAGAAGAATTGGTACTCACCCTTCACGCACTGATTGAACAGCAGCAAGAGCTACTAGCAGACAGTCAGGAGCAAGGTAAAACCAACAATGAGCACGTACAGCAAATATCAGCAATGATAAAGCAGCTCACTGGGCTATTAAAAACCTATCAGGATAAAGAACAGCTGATCATAGATAACACCAATGCAGCACTCAAAAATAATATTAATTCTGCCTTTCAGCAAAACCAAAAATCCTATCATACGCTAATAGATCAAGGCTTTACCACGCATATAGATACAGCCACTAAGAGGCTATCAACGATTGCCACTAAGATTGAAAAGCAATTTGACGATCTTGAGACTGCTGCTCATAACTCAAAAACTGAATTTGAGAGCCGACAGGGGTTTTTCAAAATGTATGAAGATACCTACGATACTCAAAGCCGAAAGATGAAAGAGAGCGTAGATAGCACCACAACTGCTGTTATCAACAGTACCAAAGATAGACTTGATGATGTGGCTAATGACTTTAGCTATAACTTAGTAAAACACCTTAGCTGGAAGATAACGGCTATGCTTGGTGTTGTCTGTCTTTGTATCATGCTGCTAACCTTTGGTTCAGCTTGGTTGTTTGTTCCTAGCAAGGCTGAAATTTCTCAAAGGCAATCTCAATACAATGCACTTGAGAGAGCACAATTATTTAACAAGGTTGTTCAAGCTGATGATGGTTACTATGCAGAAGTAGATACCAGTAAATGTAGAAAAGACTTTAAATCTAGCTTTTGGAGTAATTCTACTTGGTGCAAATTTAAGTAACTATGAAGCTAATTCTAAGTAGTAAAAAAACAGCTTTTTATTTCTTAGTTATCAACAACCAAAAATGCTTTTAATGTTTTTAATGCTTTTAAAAGCTTTTAACTTGGCTGGAAGCATTGTTATGATTGGGCTGCGCAGGTCATTAAGGGACGTTTACCTGTCAATTAAGGGACGTTTACCTGTCAATTAAGGGACGTTTACCTGTCAATTAAGGGACGTTTACCTGTCAATTAAGGACGTTATTTGTTTACGACCATTAAGGGACGTGTTAAATTAGTGTCATTTATTAGAATGGGTTTACAGATATGAGCAACAAAAAGTTAAAAAATGAGGTTGTTAAAACTCACAGGCTAAATACAGCTCTACAAAAATTATCACTTGCTGAAATTCGACTTATGCAGTTAGCGATTATAGACGCGAGAGAAACAGGAACAGGCATAGATACTGTAACTCCCTTACCTATCCACGCAAGCCGCTATGCTGAAGCGTTTGGTGTCACAAGACAAACGGCGTACGAAGTTCTTATTGAAGCTGAAACTTCTTTATTTAAGCGTTATTTTACATTTCTCGATGAACGGGATGGTAAGCCAGTTAAGTCTCATTGGGTAAGTCAGGCAAAGTATTTAGACGATGAAGCAATCATAGAAATAATGCTTACACCTGCTGTAGTTCAAGAGATTACACGTA
The DNA here is from genome assembly GCF_904846695.1 of Psychrobacter urativorans. GTDB lineage: Bacteria > Pseudomonadota > Gammaproteobacteria > Pseudomonadales > Moraxellaceae > Psychrobacter > Psychrobacter urativorans. The sequence goes on along the minus strand of NZ_CAJHBR010000039.1, from coordinate 3,909 downwards.
TTGATGCTATAGAAGCTAAAACGCTATTCACAAGATTTGCGCTTGAGCAGGTAGCACCAATGAAGAGTGTATACTCTGTTAGGTTATACGAACTACTCAACCAATGGAGACAAGCAAAAAAGGTAAGTTTTGATCTAGATGTTTTCAGAGGGCAGTTAGGTGTTGAAGATACTGAATACAAGGCAATGAGCGACTTTAAAAAGCGCGTTTTAGACCTTGCAGTGAAAGAGATAAATGAAAAATCAGACCTAAAAGTCAGCTACGAACAGGTTAAAAAAGGCGTGGCTATAGCAGGCTTTAAATTTAAGGTATTAACTAAGGCTCAACCAAAAAATGCGAAGCAAGAAGCTGTCAGAGATGTGAACACAGCAGATATATTTACGGTTGAAGGGCTAAATGATAAACAGCTAGGACGAATCGTCCGCAACCCTGCTTTTATGGCAGAGTACAATCATTTAGTAACCCCGACTAGCCCAGCTGGACAGTCACAGCAAGGATGGGAGTTTGAGATGATTAACCGCCTTAAAAAAGACGCTTCTGAGTTTAAGAAGCGTCCAATTAGAGAGTATCTTGAGTATTAGAATTTACTCTAAAATATCAGACCATATTCTTTTTATTTTTTCTACAGAATACAATTCCGAAGAAACAATCGCATTCCTACTCATACTATTATAAACTTTATCTTCTTTTGATAGAATTTCTAATTTTTCAACAAAAGACTTTATATCATTTTCTTTAACTAGAAAGCCATTGTATCCGTCTTTAATAATTGATCTTGGGCCGACCCTTACGTCATAAGCAACAATTGGTGTACCTTGATTTATAGCCTCCAAAAGAACCATAGGGAGAGCTTCGTGCATAGACGTCATTACATACACTTTAGATTTTCTTATTTCGTTAACTGTTTCATCGTTAGAAAGATAGCCTGTAAAAACTACAGAATCGCTGATATTCAAAGACTTTGCTAGTTGGATAAGTCTTTCTTTTTCTTGCCCGTCACCCACTATTTTAAGTATATAGTTTTCATTATTATCTAGAAATTCCTTCCAAATAAATAGTAGCCTATCAAACCCTTTCTCTGGTGACAGCCTCCCTACTGATATAACTTGGTTCTTCCTCTTAGTGTCTTTTATAAATTCTTTATTTGCTATAAAATTAGGCACAGTTAAGCATTTAGTCTTTTGATTAGAGCCAATTAATATTGATTCTACTTCGCTTTTTAGCTCTTCTGTAAGTAACAATAAATAATCCATTTTTCCATATTTATCTCTAATATCCTTTGAGTAACCTCTGAACTGAGTGTGATCACAGTGTAATTGAGCAATTAGTTTGTTGCTGTCTTTTGAATGCTTGCTTATTATTGTAGTATGCTCATTTCTAGTTGAAATAATGATACTGTTTTCAATATCTTTAATAGAATTTATGATTAGCTTGCTATGCAAGTAAAAATCTGTAGCCCTAATACAGGCATCGCTTAAAAAACTTATTAGATTAAGATTGGTTAAGCTTTTCTTCAAGGAAGCAGTTTTTCTTGGTAATTGGTCTGTCAAATACGTAATTTTCACTTTATTATCTAAGTAATAAACCGGCTCTTTATAAAAATAAGTACATAATATTTCGACATCATAATTCATTTCAATAAACAAATTAGAAAGATCGCAGATTATTTTTTCTATTCCACCATGCCCGAGATGACGACTAGTTATATATATTTTTTTCATACAAGTGTTCTTAATAATAGTTATGTAAATAAAAAATTGATTACTATACCATATTGATATATGACGTACCTGTTATAGTCGATCCACTATAAAATAAATACAGTGCTACTGGGATGCTTGCTTTTAAAGCATAGGTTGCGGAGCCTCTAGGAACGCAGTACGCCAGAAAAAACATACCAGCAGCACGCTGTATTTGTACTTCTTTCTTAGGAGTCAAATAGTGTTGTTTAAGCATGCTCAGCCATTTCTTTAAACTGAGGATTTGTTTCTACCAGCTCTTGATAAGTGCCCTGATCAACTATTTTTCCTTGGTCCATTAAGTAAATAATGTCACATTTCTGTACTGTTTTTAGACGGTGGGCAATCATAATTATGGTTTTTTGACCACTAAAGTCATGTATGGCATCCATGATTACTTTTTCTGTAATACCATCTAGGGCACTAGTGGCTTCATCAAATACCAAAACATCCGCTTCGTGATAAAGCGCTCTAGCAATACCAATACGTTGTCGCTGGCCACCAGACAGTTGGACACCGCGCTCTCCTACTTTCGTATTCACGCCATCAGGAAGCTGCGCAACTAGATCGGTTAAGCTAGCAAGCTCTAGAGCTTTATTGACTTGTTTTAAATCGATATCTGCAACAGGTAAACCAAAAGCAATGTTTTCAGCGATAGTCCCCTCACTCAAAAAAATACTTTGCGGAACAAAGCCTAAAGTATTTTGCCAAGCGCGTTTGTTTTCAGGAGTGATGTGAGTATCATCGACATATATATGACCGCTTTGCGGCATTAACAAACCAAGTAATAAGTCAATTAAGGTCGATTTTCCAGAACCAGATGATCCTACCAGACCGACCACACTATTAACTGGAATGGTCATGGTTACGCCATTCACAGCAGGTCTTGATTTACCTGGATAATTAAACTTAATATTGCTTAGTCTGATTTGTTCTTTTAATTCTGTGCGTATTGGTAGTGCTTCTTTAGTAATGATTTTCTGACTGCTAACGGAGCGCTCTAGATCCTCTTTAATGGCTTCAAAAGCTGATAAATTACCTTTGATTTGAGCGATACTAGAATATATTTGTTGTAAAGCGGGCAGCAGCTTAAATGCCGCTAGAGCGTAAACAGCTAAAATTGGCAGTACGGCACCTAGATTGCCTTCATGCAGCTTAATCAGTAGTAGCACCAACCCAATCATAGTACCAAACGCTATCAGTTCCATAAAATAGCGAGGTACTTGACTAATACCGGAATTCAACCCTAAGGCACGAGCAAAAACCTGACCACTTTCTTCAAAACGTTTAACGAAGTCCTGACTACGATTAAGCAGTAACACATCTTTAATTCCACCAAACCCTTCATTCATTAACCTAAAACGTTCAGTGGAAACTTGTGATATTAGCTGACCATTCGAGACTAGTTTTTTACGGACAAGCTTATAAAGTAAGAAATAAGCGAGAGCAAATATAAATAAACCGGTTATTGCTATAATAGGGTTATAAATTAAGATGCTGACAGATATAAGAGTAGCTAAAACCACTTTCGCATTCATTTGCATTAGTGGCTGAACTATTCCATTGGTCACCCGTATAGCTTCTGTAGATACTTGCTTGGTCAATTGGGCACTACTACCACTTGCATGAAATTGCCAGTCTTCTTGCATATAATAAGCATAGAGACGATCCGCAATTTCAGTACCTATCCGTGCCGCATAAAGAGATAGCTTCCAAATAGTAAACATAGAAACTAGGGTAGAGACGGATAATGCTACTAGCACCAGCAAACCGGTATAAAACACAAAATCCATAGGGTCTTTTATGCCAGATAGTTGATATAACTCAGCAAATACATTGCTTTTTTCTAGTATAGAAATATCACCGACTAAAGCCATAAAAGGGGCTATAGAAGCAATTCCTAGCAACTCAGTAAAAGCCATAATAACTACAAGAACTTGCAAAATATAAAACTGTCTTACTTGCTCATCTGAAAGCAATGAGAACAGCTGTTTAATTGTTTTTAGCATATAAATCCAACTATGGAATCGACTTAAAGTGTAAGGCAACGACTTCTTAGCACCTTAAATAAAATCAAACTATTAAGGATAAGAAACTTAAAATAAGTTAATAATAATTATGTAAATAAAAAACTGAGTAATATATCATATTAGTGTATCAAGCACCTGCT
>NZ_CAJHBR010000038.1 GCF_904846695.1 Psychrobacter urativorans | reverse complement strand
GTAAATATTTGGCTTAGCAGATAAAAAATAGGCCTAGATGCCCTAACCTCAAAATCATTATCCACTGCAAAAGCAAGATTGCAACCGTGAGCTACACACATATAAGCCTAAGAGAACGATATCAGATTTATGGCATTAAAAGGGCATAACATGGCACTCAATTTGTAGCAGAAGCTGTCAAAAAGATAGCAGACAACAATCGTAACTTGAGTGCAACTGCTCAGTAGCTCGGAATAGAGATGCAAACGTTATCTAATTGGCAGAGTAAAGTGAATGAAGGCAAGCTCAAAGGCTATGAGCAATATGACCCACAATTATCAACTGGTGTAGGATGTCAATTCCGTAGAAATTAGGTGAGCTCTATCTCATAGCTGGTACTGCTCCCAGAAGAGTCAGATTTTTCAGCATGCCCTTTGTTATCAAGTCATTGAACCAACCCGACTTTATCGGAGGTTAATTTACCTGAGTCAGGCAGAAATTACTAACAAGGTAGGATTGAGTCTCCGACAATTATGGGGGTATTCAGATTTAATCGTACTGACATAATTAACCTATATGCTTTTTGATAAAAAACTTAGTACAACCTTACTTAAATCCTTAGCTTAAGCGGCTTATCAGGCTTGAAGCAAAAACTACACATCATACCTTCACATGCAAGAGATTAAACCCTCAATCAATCGGACTAAACCATGAATCAGACTAAAAACTTCTCGAGTAAACTTCTCATAACAGCAATAAGCACCTCACTCCTTGCAGCCGTTGTCAGTGGTTGTAGTACGATACAACAAGCGCCAGTACAAACGCAGACGCCGGTCATGGCAACTAACCAAATATTGAATGAGACAATTGCTACATACCAGCAAGGTACGAGCCTACCCTATTCGCCTTTACTACAAGTAAAACTTGCAAAGTCAGGGGAAGTGATTGAAATACGCAATGGTGGCTATGGCTCTGATGCGGTAGCACATCCGACCAACCTAATGCAGTTTTATGCCTTGACAGATCGCGGACCCAATGCCAATAGTGAAGGCGCTTTGGGTGAAGGAAAAATGTTCCCAACACCAGACTATACTCCGCGTATTGGCTTATTTGAGCTTACCCAAGCAGGAAAAATAATCAAAATTAAAGATATTTTACTCAAAGATACCTCAGGCAAACCAATTTCTGGTCTGCCTAATCAGGCTAATTTTGGCGGCACAGGTGAGACGCCTTATGACGTATCGGGCAACCCTATTTTGGTCGACAGCACTAAGCCCTTTAATAAAACCACCAATCCAACAAAAACCGATAACTTTGGTCTAGACGGCGAAGGTTTAGTCGCTCTCAAAGACGGTACATTTTGGGTAAGTGATGAATACGGCCCACATATCGTTCATTTTGATGCCACGGGTAAAGAAATTGGTCGTATTAATGCTTTTGCTGACGATGCGCGCAATAACTTAATTGTGAATCAAAAACAAGTTCTACTACCTGCTGAGTTTGCCAACCGCCGTGCTAACCGTGGAATGGAAGGGCTTGCGATAACGCCAGATGAGACCACGCTGGTCGGTATCATGCAGTCTACTATGGACAACCCGACTAAAGCAGTACGTAAGCAGGACATCACTCGTATCGTGACTATTAATCTACAAACGGGTAAAGTGTCACAGTATCTGTATAAGCAAGAGAAAGCTCAAAACTCGAACTCCGGTATTGTGGCTTTAGATAATCATAACTTCTTGGTAATTGAGCGGGACGGTGGTTTCGAGTTGCAAAAACCGGGCGTACAAAAGCATATCTATAAAATTTCATTAGATGGTGCGACGGATTTAGAAAGCATTAAAGAAAGTAAAAATATTCAGCAAAACGATAAGCTGGGTCTAATGCTTTCTGGCAAAACTGTAGAGCAATATCTGCTTGATATAACTGCACTCAATAAAAATTCTGGCTGGGATACTCTGATCAAATCAGGTATTCAACCTGTGAGCAAAAAACTGGTATTAGACGCCGTAAAAGCCTTTAACTATCCGCATGATAAGCTAGAGGGTTTGTGGTTAATGGGCGATGGTCGTCTTGGTTTGCTTAATGACGATGATTTTGCCACTTGGTCAACCGATGGTGTGCTCGAGCAAAAGCAGTTGGATAAAACTAAAACCAACATAGACAGTAATCGTCTGTATATCGCCACTGGTGTGGAATATTAAACCTTCATTTGACTCAGTGCTGAGTTACTTTGGATAAGTTAAAAAAAGATCAAAACACTGCCGAGTATAGTGCTCTGATCTTTTTTAATGTTCGTTGTTTGTTAAAGTTCATTCTAGATACTGGACTACCTGTTTAGGCATATAGCGTATAGTCAGTTCAATATAAAATCTATACGGCCCCCACTTTTTATACCTACCTCTCAACCAGCTTTTCCTCGATCATCTCAGTTAATAGCTCAGTGACCGTTTTTCGGCTTCCAAGCGCGTACCGTTTGAGGGTAATGTGTTTATCCTCATCCAGATTAAAATTCACTCGTACTGTCTTTTGGGGACTATCCGTTACATCTGACAAAGCTAAATTAGCAAGTTTACATAAAGAGCTTGCTACAGTTACCAGCGTTAGTGAACCGTTTCGGACTTAAAAGTCATGGCACGGTCGCCATTGGACGATATGGGAAAGCTCTTCCCAATTCTCCATATAGCACTATAGATTTAGCCGTATAGGGTACACCTCAAGGGAACTAGTGAAAACCGACTTCTGCTATCCGAAGTTATCTGTCATAACGTTTCTTACTGAAATATATCTTCGATATACTTAGTAGATACAGCATCAAAAATATATTTCAGCAAGCTGGCACATCAACAAAAAGCAGTGGAAGTAAAAAACCGAAACTACAACTTATAAAATAAAAAACAGGATAAGGAAATGAGTAATATAAATCTAAAAAAATTACGAGACTACAGACACCTTACTGTAGATGGCGATATAACTGTACACTTAACGCAAGACCAACAAGCTATGATTTTAAAAACTTATGACTACGGACTAAACTCATTAACTGATATTGATGAGATGTTATTAAGTGCTGTGATACGTCGGTTGAAGGTCGCTATTAATCCAGAGTATGAACTCAATGGCTGAAGAACCGCCCCGAAATTGTCGTATTGGTCTTCGACAATTCCGTGGCGGTTAACTATCAAGATATGGCCCTCTAGTACACTAGAGGGCCATATCTTGATAGTTAACGCTCGTTTTCTTAGCTCTAACCTTAAATGTGTAGTGATAATACTTATCCTGACTATGCATTAGTCCAAAATAAATAGCAGAAATATAGGTAGGGGGAGGGCTAACTGTTCGGTCGTCATATTTATGACACACTTATAAGAAATAATAAGCCCTATCAATGATGATAAGTTACTACAGTGCGATTATTTGTAAAACAAAACGCTTACAGCGTGAACCTTATTGAGTAAACCGTTTATACGCTGTCCAATTTTTTTGAATACTATATTTATCTCGTACCAACTTTAATCTGTCTCAATTGTAAATAAAGATAAGGGTGAACCATGAGTCAGCACAACAACAAGATGAAAAAAAATAAGACCGTAAAAGTAAATACCAAAAAAAATGCTGATGCAAATGGCGGTACAACAAAAGAAGTTATACATAATATTTTTGTGGATACATTAGAACAACCTACTAACCTACCTATTTCTAAATCCTCTACTAGTACCAACGCTTCTAACAAATGCCTCAACAAGACTCAAAATGCAACACGCCTAGATAGACGGCGATTTATCCAAGGTTTTGGCTACACACTGGGTGTGACAACGGTAGGAGCGACTGGTCTAGGATTAACAGGATGTGGTGATGACGCAAAAAATGGCAGTCACACCAATGATGAAGTTGCAAGCTTTATACATGGCGTTGCCAGTGGCGACCCTTTATCTGATCGCGTTATATTGTGGACACGAGTGACGCCCCAACAGACAGGTTCTCATCAATTTTTGGTTGAATGGGTTGTGGCGCGTGACGAGCAAATGAGCAATACGGTGGCGCAAGGTAAGGTAACGACGAGCGCTACAAATGACTATACTGTTAAAATTGATGTGGATTCTCTAGAGCCTAATACCATTTATTACTACCAGTTTAGAGTAAACAAAACGTCCAGTCCTATTGGTCGAACTAAGACCTTGCCGGTTGGCAATGTTAATCACGCAAAAATGGCTGTATTTAGCTGTGCCAATTATCCAGCAGGGTTTTTTCATGTATATGCAGATGCAGCCAAACGCAATGATTTAGATGTTTGTATCCATTTAGGAGACTATATCTACGAATATGGACGTACCAGTACTGACTCCCAAGGAATGGTCATGCCAGCGTATGCTTCGATAAACGCATCAGCTCTTAATCGTGAAGTAATGCCAGAGAAAGAAATCGTCGATATTAATGAATATCGCACTCGTTATGCCCAATATAGAACAGACCCAGATTTGCAAGCATTGCATGCTGCTGTGCCCATGATGGCTGTATGGGATGATCATGAATTAGCGAATGACACCTATGATGGCGGCGCTGAGAATCACCAACCTAATACTGAAGGAAAATGGGATGATCGTAAGCTGGCAGCTGTCACCGCTTATCATGAGTGGATGCCAATACGTAATGAGGTACAGAGTCAAATCTATCGGCGCTTTGATTTTGGTGATTTAATAAGCCTGCATATGTTAGATACACGTGTCATTGGGCGTGATGAACAACTTAATTATGCCAGTTTTATCAAAGTAGATGGTATTGGGAATCCGTATATCGATACAGATGCATTTGCATTGGCCACCAATGACCCCGAAAGACAATTGTTAGGATTAAGGCAAAGCAACTGGCTGGTTAGCCAACTACAACACTCAGCCGCAAAATGGCAGATACTTGGTCAACAAGTACTGATGGCACGCATGATGTTGCCTGCACCAGTCATTTTAAACCTTGCCAATCCAAATGCTGGGTTGGCAATTGATGATTATTTAGGATTGGTACAAAAAGCACAAACCATTCCAGAACAGCTAACTGTGCAAGAACAAATAATTTTGTCACAGCCTTTGGTTCCTTATAATCTCGACGCTTGGGACGGTTATGGTTCAGCGCGTGAGTGGCTACTAAATGCTGCCAAAAAATTAAATAAAAACCTAGTGGTATTGTCTGGCGACACCCACAATGCGTGGGCAAGCAACTTGACGAATAAGAATGGCGAGTCAGTCGGTGTCGAATTTGCGACCAGTTCCGTTAGCTCACCAGGTTTTGAAGAATACCTTCCTAATATTCCACCAGCGGCATTACAGTCGGTACTGACACAGTTGATTACTGATTTGAAATATATGAATCCGAATCAGCGTGGATATATGATTATCACTGCCACCCCCGAATCCTGTCAGTCAGAATGGGTGTTTGTCAGTGACATACTTAAACAGACTTATAGCAGTGAAGTGGGGCAAACGCTCAAAGTGGTTGCTGGTGAAAATAAGTTGAGTGACTAAATAATGGTTGGCTTAAACATCGGTAGTCTTTAAACACTGGTCAATTTTTAATAAATAGTGACATTGAGACAATTGTAAAGTTATGTTGCGCACAGAAAGACACCGAATACTTGCAAGTTTCCTATCAAAATCAAAGAATACGCTAAGGGGAGCCTAGCTTTTTGCATGGTCATGATGGTTTGTTTAGACACTTTAATACTGGATTTTATCGCCATATAGGAAGATTTCTATGCTCATCTTTTCTGTAAAACCCCCTTTTTCTGCTACTGATTTCTCAGCCAAATACCGCTTGATGTCTTCTATGTGTCTGCTTCTATTATCTGCTTCCTTATCAGGCTGCAACGACGATAGCGACAATTCAACAGATACGCCAAAGGATTTAGACAACCCCACTATAAAGGTAGATCAAAATATCCTTTATACAAAGCACAAATTAACATTTAGTACTGATGAAAAATCAGATGCTGCTCAAGAACTGCATTATGAATGGAGGTTTTTAGAAGGGGACAACACTATCATTAAGCGAGGCGATAGTGTTAGCCATATGTTCAGCACGCCAGGTGCTCATATGGTAGAACTCCTCACTACGAATGCTAAGGGAGACAAAAAAACTCAACAAGAATTCGTCAATGTTCTGAATGCTACAAAGTATATTATACCGCCCAAAGAAGGAATTCGTGTTGCCACTTTTAATGCAGGTTTAGATGCAATTAGGGCTAACGGCCAACAGAAACCTGTGACTGCACAAGGGCTATTAAATGAGGCCTTGAGCGCTGGTGATAATCCACAAGCCAAAAAGATAGCTGAGATTATTCAGCGTACCAATCCTGATATATTATTACTAAATGAAATTGATGGTAATGATAATGCAGAAACAGTGAATACTTTTAACTCAGCTTACCTTCAAGTAGCACAAAATGGAACTTTACCCATCAATTACCCTTACATCTATACACCCACTTGTAATACCGGAATCGTTTCAGGTTACGACTTAAATAATAATGGTAAAACACAAGATGCTGACGATGCCTACGGATTTGGTAATTATCCAGGTCAATACTGTATGGCTATTTTTTCTAAATACCCAATTGATACTCAAAACATTCACACCTTTCAAAATTTTTTATGGAAAGATATGCCTAATGCCTTACAGCCATTGAATACTGATGGCAGTAGCTGGTACCAAGAAAAAGCATGGCAGAATTTCAGGTTATCCTCAAAAAATCATGTCGACGTGCCCATTTTAGTGGACAATCAAGTTTTGCACATTCTTGCTGCACATCCAACTCCACCAGTATTTGATAGTGAAGAAGATCGTAACGGACGACGTAACTTTGATGAAATAAGATTATGGACGGATTATATTAACTCAGCATCAAGCTATCTTTATGATGATAGTGGAAATAAAAATGTGATGCTGAGCCCGGCTACTCGCTTTATTATTTTGGGTGATTACAATGCCTCGGCTACCGAAGGTGATGCAACCAGCGTTAATAAGGTGACCGCAATCAATCAGCTTTTAAAGTCGAAACATATCAACTCACTCTTATCAGAAGATACACCTGAAAACATGATCCCCAGTAGTCAAGGTGGCAAACAAAATGCACCAAATAATGAGAACGCAAGATATCATACTGCAAATTGGAAAATGAGAGCAGATTACGTCTTACCCTCAGCATATGGTTTCGATATTAACCAAACAGGTGTGTTTTGGCCTAATTATTCAGACAGTCTTTACTATTTGGTCAACACGACAGACAGCAGTGACTTTGAGAGTTCAGACCACCGTTTGGTTTGGACAGACGTATCAATGGTCATTAAATAGGAGGATTACTTACCAAATTAATGTTACTTATTAAAAGCCACTCGACGAGACCATCCCAGATTCTGTGTAACTGCCCTTTAGATTACATGCTTACTGATACGAGATTAAATGCTTACTGAGACGATCATCAAACATAATCATAAAGCGATTTAAAGCAGCCGTCCAGTTACGGATCGGCATCGCCCACTTTTTGGATGCCTGCTGAGTTGCTAAGTACACCACTTTAAATGCAGCTTGATCAGACGGGAATATTTTAAGCTTATTCACCGCCGTCCGAATCACACTGTTTAGTGACTCTATCACATTAGTGGTATAAATCGCTTTTCTGATGTCTTTAGGGTAGTTAAAGAAAACCGTTAAGCCCTCCTAATTACTGCGCCAAGACTTGACCACATGCGGGTATTTATCCCCCCCCACCTTATCGAATTGCTCGAGATTGACCTCTGCTATCTCAAGCGTATCAACGCCATGGATGGCCTTTAAATCAGCCGCTAGGGCCTTATTATCCATTCATAGGGTAACCCTCCCAAACTTAAGACACCTAATAAATAGAATTACGCTGGGCACAGCCTAAGTTTCTGCACCAAGGATGGATGGTGAATAATCTACCTAAAGTTTTTCATGATATAGGCCATATCGATTTTATAAAGAATTAACTATAAAACAATAACTATAAATTTAAAATTTTGTTCAAAATTTAAATGAGAGTGACGTTTGCTCTCTGTTTAATTTTGTGTGAATAACTTGCTCCGCTTCGAGATTTTTATCATGTCTGATATGGTAAGAACCAATAAGTTGATAGCGAATCGACAACTTATTTTTATAAATATATTTTGTACAAGGTATCTTTTTAGAAGATATCTTTCTATAAAGCATTTCCAAATAATAACAACATAATTATAAGGGCGAATATTATGAGTACTGATTCTAAAAACAATAATGCTAAAAAAAATAAAAAACCTGTTATCGATAACTCTGAAGATCTAAAAGACAGAATCACTGAGTCTATCGATGCTTTTAAGCTGCGTGCCAATCTTCTGATGGCCAATATAAAAGAAGGCGGGGATGATGGCTACGATCATTCAACGACCACTGCCGGTGAGAAAGGGCTTAAATCAGGTAAGGTTTCAGAGTTAACGGTTATCGCACCTCTAAAAGAAGGCGGTGCAGAGCGTCTAAAGGAAATTTTAAAAATCGCTGGCGGCAATCTAAAAGGTGCCACGCGGGTTGGGACGTTGCACGATTTGCGCTTTGTATTTTTAGATGATGATACTAGAGTGCTATTTTGTACCGCTTATGATGGCGATTGGGACCCTTATATCGACGACTTTGCGACCAAAATCCCTGAGCTAATGGATATCTTATTTGGCAGCGTTGAAGGTTGGCCTGGCATTAAAGACCCCAGTGTCAAACAGTTCATTCTATAGTCACCTGACTTCAAAAATGTTATAGAATGAGTCAACTAAACGATTATTACTATAAATGACCATGACTTACTCCCTAGATTATCGCAAACAAGTCCTGAAAAGCTTAGATGAGGGTATGA
>NZ_CAJHBR010000037.1 GCF_904846695.1 Psychrobacter urativorans | reverse complement strand
AATGCCTGTGTAACGTTTAAAACCAGCATCACTTTGTTTAAGTAGCTTGTCTATGTTTGGCATGGTCCTAACCAATTGTGATTGTATGAGTTATTATAAAATTCTCTGCTACTTTTGCAAGAGGTCTTATCTATTTTGAATGGTTATAGTTTAAATATCGCAAAAAATGACGCTTATGGCTATATGGCGGGCTTGGCTTATGTAAAACCAGAAATTGGTCTAAAAGCGGCTATTACGTATCGTTCAGAAATTGAACATGATGCCAATTATGCTGAAAATATGCCTTTCATAAACCGTTATAACCTGAATCCTAATTTGCCACCGTCACTACGACTCGATTCTGTACAAACTGAAGAATCCGAGCTAACCACTCCTAAATCAGTCAACATCGATTTTCAAACGGGTGTTAATAAAACCACGTTGCTGACTGCAAAAGCACGTTGGGTACCTTGGAGTGACTTTAAAATTACTCCTCCACTGTTAAAGACTAACGTAGTCTCTGCTACTAACACTCAAGCAGGTCAGGTCGTTATAGACAACGCTAATCTTTTAGAATATGGCGATGATGCTTATCAATTAGAACTTGGTCTTGCTAAACGTTTAAGCCCAGCGCTAGCGGTATCAGGTACTGTTGGTTGGGACAGTGGTGCTGGCAATCCAGTATCGCCACTAGGACCTACTGAAGGCTATTATAGTGTGGGAGTTGGCGCTAAATATAACTTTACGCCGGAATGGGCAGTATCTGCTGGCGCTAAGTACTTAATGTTAGGCGATGCAGAGGGTGTATTGGCCGCCAGTGGTAAAAAGCTTGGTACCTTTGAGGACAATGATGCTTATATATTCGGTATGAAACTGTCTTATGCTTCTAAGTAATTCCATAGAGATAGCTTAGATTTAACTTATCTTGATAGGGTTCAATACAGTTAGGAGAATGGCTTAGACACTAAGCCATTCTTTTATTATTTATTATTTATTATTAACAAAAACTGTTATTAGTAATTAGTCATCCGCCTAGTGTTTATAAAAAAGCTGCTATTACCTAGATATAAATGAGGTATAGCAGCTTTTTTATGACCAACTAATCTTAGCATCCAAGACAAAAATAAACCCGCTCATCTGTGAGTGGCGGGTTGTCTAACAGGGATAAAAATAGCGTTGATACTTATTGTGTTAAGGCCTTAATACCAAGACATAAGCAAACAGCCATAAGGCTGATTAATGGCTCTAATATCCTTGATTCTTAAGACGATTCACTTGCGTACTATATACAGTTAGTGGGTTAGTCTCGAGCCACGAAGTAATACCTAAAAGCTGATTGATAGTGTCTAAGTGATTCATACGGTAATTATCACGAATAACATAACCCAAACGACTCGAGCAAACACCGACTAAGCCATCATTAGCTTCCCCTTCAAAAGTTAGACCAGTTAACGATAAGGTATAGTCACTAGTATCTAAAGGGTTGGTTAAAGGCGTATTACCCGTCCAAGAATAATAGCCAACACCGTTAACAATATTATTGCTTGGAGGCTGACCACAGTAAGTAGTGGGGAGTGCTGCTGGATACTTTGCATTAAAGATAGCAACATTTTCGCTAGAGGTGCTATTAGTAACGTTTAAAGCGTTTTGCTGTTGTAGCTGATTTAAGGGTACACCAGATAGTGCATCCAAAGACAGTCCGACGGCCTCGAAGCTGGCGATCAACACTTTAGAGCCAAACTTATTTGGGGTTTGATCATTTTCTAATACTTTTATAACGAAATCAGTGGTTTTAGAGCCTTTATGTGGGCTTGATACTGAGGTTACCGAAGCTATTTTTTCCGGCGCTACCGTAGCTACATAACGGCTATCTAGGCCTCCTTGGCTATGACCAATAAGATTGACTTTTTGAGCACCGGTTATCGCTTTGATAGTATTGACTTGGCTTAATAACTGCTCACCGCGCACTTCAGCAGAATTGACCGAAGAGGTTTTAGTGGCGAATACATTTTCAGTCCCGTTCCTCATTAGTGTTTGTGGCACCCCATTGAAGTAATCTAGGCTACCAATAAGACGACTCCAACCAAAGAATCCATGAGCCATAACAATAGGATATTGAGTGTCATTATAATTGGATCTAGCATTTTTGCTCTCAACTTCACTGCACCCTGTTGGCGTTGCACAGTTATAATAAGTACCAGCATTGGCAGTAGTTGAGGTAAGCGCTATAGCACTAAGAGCGATACTTATCGAACTAATAGAGGCTAAGCTAATTTTAGAAGTGATAGTTTTCATCTTACATCCTTATAGTTTGAAATAGGCTGGCTACCAGCAGTAAACCATTACTTATCGATCAGTAAAGGCAAAATAATCTGTCATTTAGAGCAGATTATTCGATTAAAGCAATGCTAGTAAATACAAACTATATCGGTGTATGACAAGATTTTGAGTCAGTCATTATTACCTCATACCTTAGGCGTATGAGTAGCCGATGCCGTAGTGGCTATCGGTACTAAGTCTTAGTAGCCGTCGTTTTTTACTCGGTTCATTTGCTGACGATAGACGGTTAGAGGGTTAGTTTCACGCCATGAGACCAAGCCTAATAGCTGATTGATACTGTCTAAGTGATTCATGTGATAGTCATCACGAATAACTTGACCAATACGACTAGAGCATTTAGTCACTAAACCATCGTTGAGATCACTTTTATCGTAAAGGGAGCCGGTAACATTTAAGATAGCGTCTGAGGCATCAAAGAGGTTAGTAGACTGTCCTACACCACTAAAGGAGTAGTAAGCTACGCCATTCATGACATTGTTGGCAGGTGTATTACCACAATAACTACTCGGTATAGGTCCTGGATGAGCTTTGTTAAAGGCGACAAAGGCTTCTTCTGATACTGAGTTTAGAAAACCCTTAGCGCTCTGTTCTTGAGGCTTGTTTAGAGGGATACCGGATGCGGCACCAACACCTAAACCAGCAATTTCAAACAAGTTATAAAGTACTTTGGCCTCGATACCATCTTGGCCTTCAGGTACCCCATTAGCTTTTTCTCTTGCCTTAAGCCAAGTATTGACTTTATCAGCAACTCCTACACCAGTATGTGGAGAGGCGACCGTAGTAATAGAAGCTACCGCTTGCGGATCAATAGAAGCTACATAACGAGAGTCAAGTCCACCTTGGCTATGTCCGACAAGATTCACTTTGTCACTACCAGTGATGGCTTTAATAGTTCTGATTTGACTAAGTAGCTGCTCGCCGCGAACTTCAATAGAGTTAACCGTTGAGGTCTTAGTAGTAAAAACATCAGCACCGTTCATGCTGAGCGTTTGAGGAATACCATTGAAATAATCTAAAGTATTGAATAGTCTATTCCAACCCAAAAACCCGTGCGCCATGACAATAGGATATTTCGTCGCATTATAGTTAGTAAAATTAAAAGTACGCTGAACTTTGGCACAGCCTGTTGAATCGGCGCAATTATAATAGTTGCCCGCGCTAGCAGTCGTTGAAGTCATTGCTAGCATACTGATAGTCGTTATAGCGGCACCAGTTGACAACAGTCGAAAGCAAGTATGGAGATTTTTCATATAACTTCCTTGTTAATGAATAATATCGATAGTATTATCGATTATTTTGTACAGTATTGTACTCAAGTACTAAACAATCTAGCTAATAGCACTGGTCGAACTGTTTAGTTAAAGTTTAAAATTTTGGTTAGATTCTCTATAGTTAGGGCTAATAAGCACTAGAAATCAAAAGCTATTATTAAAGCTAAAGTCGCGGTCTGCTTCAGTTAGCGTCATTTTGAGCCATTCGTTGTATTTCAGCGTAGCCAGTTAGTCTCTTGCGCTCAGTATCATTGAATTGATTACGTTCAAGCTCATCTATCTGTGCTTGGGCTTTGCCTGCACTACCAGCATTGTTGATCAGCAGTTGTCGTTGGGCTTGATACTGATTAAATCTAGCGTCAAAATTAGCTTCCTCTACGTCTAGTCCAGCCAAACGAGAAGCGGCCGCTTCGCCAACTAAGCCACGACGCATATCGAATAACGCCTCTTTAGTAGCGCCTTGAGCTTTCATCTGAGCAGTACGCTGGGTAAGCTCGCCAAAGTTAGCTTGTTTTTGAAAGTTTTTCTTAATTTCTCCCTCTGGCAAACGACTAATATAATCCTCACGACTGGCCTGTTTTTGGGCAGCATTTAAGTTATTGTCTTGCTCAATACCTACCATAGCGACGCTATAGTCCTCATAAGTATCTTCGCCACTAAAGAATGCTTTAATAGTGGCAGCATCAAATGACTGCTGGCGTAAGCGATTAACATCTTGACGGCGCTGAGCGATCAAATTCAAATCTAATTTACCTGCTTGCGTAGCCTGTAATTGCAGCGTTCCATAACTGCCTTGTAGATCATCGAGAGCTTGTAGATAACTCATATATTGATGAAATATTTTAATGGCTGAACTGGCTGCAGGCTCAGGCGTATGGTGGAGGATATAAGCTTCTACTCTAGCAATAATAGTGGCTTCATTTTCCTCGCCCATAGCGGAGAGAAAATAGTCGAATAAGCGTCGTAAGCCTTCTGTGACAACTAGTTGATTGTTGTCATCGATGATAATCTCACCATCAATATCAGTACCTTGCAAAGAGCGTGGCATAGACTCAAGCCCAGTGCTAAAGTTAGCCGATAGAGTGTTATCTGTTGAGGGGGTATTAGCCGTAGCAGCAAGACCGCTATTGGTTACAGTCGCCGAAGCACTAGTAGCCAGCGTATTATCAGCAGCTGACGTAGATACTGACTTGGGTTTTAACCACCAAATTAGCGCCGCAAGGAGTGCCAATAACAGCAAGGCAATAATGATAATAGTCCTAGTATTGCGTTGGTTATTCATAGTAATACCATCGTCCATGCAGTAACTGAATTAATCCGACTATTTCGGAGACCTTAGATAACAACCAGCTGACAAATACTATAATTTTTCAATAAAATACGACTTTTGCAAGATACGCCAATTTTTTAATAAGCCCTTCATTAGCTTTTGCTGCTAATTTCTGCTGTCAATGACCGTTGACTATTTGTTGATCGATACGCTTGGTAATGAACTCAGGGTCTTTTATCCATATGCCATGAGGGTTGCCTTTTAGGTGCTTGGGCAGTTCGAC
Organism: Psychrobacter urativorans; assembly: GCF_904846695.1. GTDB lineage: Bacteria > Pseudomonadota > Gammaproteobacteria > Pseudomonadales > Moraxellaceae > Psychrobacter > Psychrobacter urativorans. Next base: position 4,782 of record NZ_CAJHBR010000037.1, on the reverse strand, counting down.
TGAAATCAGTGTCGACTCAGTACAAAGCTTAGTGAGGTGCTTGACAGAAGCATAAGGCGAGTATCTATCGCCTTCAATGTGAATAAAAAATCCACGTCCTTTACCCGTCGTAAGGTCACCTTTTATAAAATCGAAGCGTCCCGTTTTTAGCAAATAGCACCAATCGTCCATTAGTCCTTTGGCCTCTTTATTGCCGAAGCCTACTTTATAACCAGGGAAGTAACCGTAAGCCAAGGTTAAAGGTTTAAATATCGCCAATACCCGCAAGATCTTTATACGCTCCCAGCCAAACCAGTTTTTGAAATGGATATTGCCAGTAGCAACCCCGATCATAGGCATATCCGTTAATGCACTATAGATAGCCGCCATCTGGCCTCCTAAGCTATGGCCAAAAAGGTAAGTCGAATCGTGCTCAGAAAATCCCACTAGCTTTGGAATAAAATTGTCCATAAGGTCTTGATAGTTATAATCAACACTACGATCGACATGAGGAGTATTCTCGCCGCAGCAAGGGTAATCAGCGCCAATCAGGGTATAACCTTTAGCCACTAAGTTCTCAAACAGCTTAGCGTATTTTCTTAAAGGCACACCAGTGGCAGTCATAAACACTAGCGTCATTTTTCGATCTACAGCAGCTATTGGCTTATAAATATTGACCTTTACTTGGTGTTTTTGCTTGAAGGTAAAGGTAAGCATCGATATCATCCTTGATAAAAAGCTAATAGCTATTAAGACTAGTATTTCTAAGAGTACTGTATTGAAAAATAATAAATTTGAGGTGATAAATAGTATTTTATAATTATTAATAAATCTTATATAAATTAGATAAATATCGACAGTACAATATTATTTTTTTGATTTAAGGTAATATTAATTACCTATAAAATTTATTATAAGTCTAGTGATAACTATAGTATTAAGTAGATTTATAGGAAATATTGACAAATAAACAACCATTAAGCAATAGGTATATTATTAATGGTAATAAAAATTACTGAATAGGATATATCTTATAAGTCAAAAACAGCCTTTATTACTGACAATAGTCAGGTTGCTGGTGAGTATTAGTGAATACTGCTGCGCAGAGGACACTAGAGATAAGTGATAGACTTAGCTAGAAGAAATAGCCGCAAGTCTTACTGAAAAGGATACTGTAAACGCAAAAGCTGTTGATCGGCAGTTTTTTGAGGTACCGGATCAATCTTTTTATGTTGATAAATGGATAAGTATAATAATTAAAAAACACAGTAAAAAAATATATAAGGATAGTTTATGAAAAACGTCATGTTTATAGGTTATGGCTCAATGGCTAGGAAAGTACATCAGATGCTACCTGAGAACATTATACTCTCGACAATATTAGCCAGTCCTAGAAGTGCTAAGGAGATTAGGGCCGAGGTAGGAGAGTCTATCGCAGTGATTACTTCGGTAAGCGATTTATTAGCGGTCCCTGATTTAGCGGTTGAGATGGCAGGGCAGAGTGGACTCAAACAACATGCCATGCAAATTATAGACAAAGGTATTCCTCTTGGGATAGTTTCTGTAGGAGCCTTTACTGATGAAAAATTTGTGACATCGTTGCATGATACTGCTAAAAAAAGTGGCGTAAAAATCCATATTCTAGCCGGTGCCATAGCCGGTATTGATGGGATTAATGCTGCAAGTTTGGCAGGATTAGATAAGGTGGTTTATCAAGGTAGAAAGAACCCAGACAGCTGGAAGGGTAGTTATGCCGATGAGCTGATTGACTATGAAAATTTAAAGCAACCTTCAGTATTTTTTACAGGAAATGCTAGGGAGGCTGCGGCTCTATTTCCAGCTAACTCTAATGTCGCTGCAACTATAGCGCTGGCAGGTGTTGGACTAGACGATACACAAGTAGAGTTGATGGTTGATCCACTGCTCGAACATAATATCCATCATATAACTGCCGAAGGAGAGTTCGGTAAACTTGAGATTATCATGACTGGCTTACCGTTAGCCGAAAACCCTAAAACTTCAAGTCTAGCCGCCTTTAGCGCTTTACGTTTGTGCTACGAGATCGATCAGGTTTTTCAATTTTGAGATATAACTATACTTAGTAAGATTAAACTTAATATCTATAATTTTTTAGCATTGCAACCAATCTTGTGCGGAGAGTGAAAGTCTTAACTAGGCGCCAAGCCTATTGATTGCTGACGTGCCCAGTTTTAATGCCTTTGCTATATTAAACTCAAAGAATTCAAATCTTAAAACCTCCGCTCATCCTATTGCTATGCCTGATTTTGAGGGACGTGATAAATCGGCACGCATATTCTGCACTCGTATACGCGAGGACTTAGCAGAAGAGGCTAATTTTAATGGGCATTATTCTTTCATTACTTTTGGCTGCGGTACTTCTTGTGTTATGAGCTATATTACTGAGACTCGCACTGGCAAAGTCTTTGAGCCGCCGTTTGGTGCAGAATCAACCCCAGAGTTGGCGATTGAATTTAAGCTTGATAGCAATTTAATACAGGTGGTTCATATGGGTGACACCTCTGAGGAATGTGAGGTTCGCGCATGGTCTTTTGATGCAAAAAGCTTCAAGCTTGAAGGCAAAGATAGTTTTGCCCGTGAAGGCAGCTGCAACTATGAGCAGAAACTAATATCCAAATAATGTGACAATTATTTCTGATTAGAGTTTTGGGCAAAACCTACTAAGATGGTGAGTTTTTCTGAAATTTTCTCTATGTAGTAGCCCACTAAGTTCAGACGGTACTTAAGACAAATGCCGCCTACTAAAAAGCCAGACAACTTAAGCTTGTCTGGTCACGGATACCGATTGATTGACCAATTCTATAGATCCAAACGCGGTTAAGAACGCGACACTGGATGCGTCGGATCCAACACCGATGCGGGCCATGGTGTTGGCATCTGCCATGCCAGTCGGATCAATGAGGTGCCAGCTGCCTGCAAGATAGACCTCTGCCACGGCATGGAAGTCCTGTGGCGTCACATCGGGCGCATAAACGCTGGCGAATCTGGCCGGTATCGACGATGCGCGCGCTAGTGTCACGAGAACATGCGCGAAGTCGCGGCAGACGCCCTGACGTTGAACGAAGGTGTCAAGCGCGGTAGTTTGTGCGTTGCTCGATCCGGGCACGTAGCTAAACGTCGACTCGATCCAATCACGCATTGCGGCAATCCTTGCGCCACCTGTGAGATCGCCAAACTCTGCGTCCACGAAGGCCTGGAACTGGTCTGACGGGCAATAGCGAGACGGCATCAAATGCTTGATTGCCTCTCCGGGCAAAAGATGGAGGGGCGCTTGAGGCAGCGTCGATATATCCAAGGCAGGACGGTCAACGTCAATTTCTGCGATATAAGTGCAGCTAAAATCCCCTTCGGCGCGGATCCAAACTCGCTCTCCTATGCCATCATCGGCGGCGACCCGTGAAAAATGCGCAACGTCTGATGTCCAAATCTCGGCTGAACTCACCCGCTGGTCTGCAAGATCGGCGGCTTCGATCTGAAGCAAAAGGTCCATCGGCTCGGAGAGTCGATAATGGAGTTTGACGTTAAGTTTTAGGATCATGTTCGAACTCCGTAAGGGGATTTATCTAGCGGGCTGAAGATCGTGTGAGGCTACAGCTAAGCCGCGCAGGTGAGATCTTTTGCAATAAACTGCCCCGACTATATAAAAGACTGGTTTGCTTGAGTCAGGCAGCATTGCTTGACAGGGTTAAATTAACATAATACCGCTTTTCAAAATGAAAAGCTGAGACATAACCAATAGCATTATGCAGTCGGGATTTATTGAACTATTCTACCCATTCAAAGGCAGCTAGGTCAACATCGTTCGCCCTATGCTACTGATCTTTTAGGTACGCAATTACCTTAGACTTATATAGCCTGTTGACAGTTTCAGCCAAGGCATTATCGTATGAATTGCCGATTGTGCCAACGCAAGCAATCACTTCACAATCAGCCATTTTATCCGTATAGTCAATGATGCCGTAATCGCTATGATGAATCACATCTTTGAGCCTGTTTGTGTCGGTTAGCGCTTGATTTGACGCTGCCATTATTCCCATAACAGACGTCATGGTAAATAATTTTATAGCGAAGAAAAAGCGAAAAAATTAGACTTCAAAAGGGTGGGGTTTATAAATTGCCAAGACAGATGAGTTTTTTATTACCGTCGATAAGTAGTTAAAAGTGTGAAGCTGCTGAATTCATCTCTATAGCGCCTTCAGCATAGCTAATTTCGGTTTTCTAACATACTAATTAGAATTAATGATAAGACTGGTTAACGAACTATAAAAACCATTACAACCCCAAAAAATAAGCATAAAAAAAGTCCCACTTCTTATAATAAGAAGTGGGACTTTCCGCTTTGCATCTAATGGATACATAAGCCATATTTGGAGCGGGAAAAGAGATTCGAACTCTCGACCCCAACCTTGGCAAGGTTATGCTCTACCACTGAGCTATTCCCGCTAATCTATCAACTAACTATCGCTAGATGATGTTGGCATATTATACGCAGTTTTTTTGGCCTGTCAACAACTATCATCAAAAAATAATACTTAATTACAGCTATAGATGGGCTTGGCAGATTTAGCTGTATTTATGCAAATATTTCAGGGCCAATTATAAACTTAAAACTCTCGCTGAGTTATGAAACTAAGCGAGGGTTTTATATAAAGCTAACTATTCTGAGCACTTGTATTAGTACTTATATTAATACTTATATTAATACTTATATTAATACTTATATTAATACTTATATTAGAGCTTATATTAATACTTATATTAGAG
>NZ_CAJHBR010000036.1 GCF_904846695.1 Psychrobacter urativorans | reverse complement strand
ATATAATTATGTTATGTTATGTATATAATGATGTTATGTTATGTATATAATAACGCTGATTAATGTAAGTACATAATGCTGTATTATGTATCTACCCCCCCCTAGTCCATGGAGACACAGTATGAAAAAAATTCTTTTAGCCAGTTCTTTAATCGTTCTTGGCATGTCTAGCGCATTCGCTGCTGACGGTACAATCACAATCAATGGTTTAGTCAACGATAATACTTGCGTTGTCACTACGCCAGAAGGTAAAAACTTGACAGTAACGCTTCCAACTGTTTCGCAGAAATCACTTGCAACTGCTGGTACAACTGCTGGACGTACTCCTTTTACTCTTGGCTTAACTGGTTGTAAGGTAGGCGCGGTTGTTGGTACTTACTTTGAACCAGGCGCAACAGTTGATTTTGCTACAGGTCTTTTAAATAATGCTGGATCAGCTAAAAACGTTAAAGTACAACTAGTAGGTGATAACAACTCGCCTATTAAAGTTCTTGCTGGTCCTCAAACAAACTCACAGTTTGTAACTGTTGCAGAAACTTCAGCTGACCTTAATTATTACGCTGAGTACTATGCTACTGGTGCTGCAGAGGCTGGTACTGTTAACACTTCTGTACAATATACAATTATTTATCAATAGTTTGTATTAGTTAGATTGACAGGAGCTAGGATGATTACTCAACCTAGCTCTTTCAATTCACTCTCTAAACAAAGGTAAGTATATGACTTTAAAGCATCCGTTTTATAAAACATGCTTACTGGCACTTTTAATCCCTTTCAGCGCAGCAAATGCTGAGATTATCATTCATGGTACTCGTGCTGTCTATCCATCTGATGCACGCGAAATCACTTTACAAGTCACTAATACTGGTAAAAGTCCAGCATTGGTTCAAACATGGATCGATGAAGGAGATGCAAAAGCGACTCCAGACCAGTCAAAAGCGCCTTTTATTATTACCCCACCTATTACACGTGTAGAATCTGAGAAAGGTCAATATCTACGTATAACAAGCTTGCCGACTGCGAATACCTTGAGTAAAACTCAAGAAACGTTGTTTTGGTTAAATGTTTTAGATATACCCCCTAAGCCATCTACCAAAGATAAAGCAGCTGCTCCCGATAACTTTTTACAACTAGCGATTCGCTCACGCATCAAGTTTTTTTATCGTCCAAGTGGTATCAACGAAGATGTTGCCTTAGCCCCTGAAAAGATTCAGTGGAGTAGCCAAGGTAATAATTTATTAATTAAGAACCCAACACCTTTTCACATTACTATCACTACTATATCTCAAGAACATTTAGGTAAAAAAGTTAATATTTTGTCAGAAGGAATCATGCTAGTTCCTTTTTCTGAGCAGAAAATAGCTTTAAAGAACTCAAATATCAAAGATATGACTTTTACTACTATTAACGATTATGGTGGGCGTGTCGAACGCACTATCAACCAGTAATAGTTTTAATGTTTTGATAGTCATCAACAGACAGGCTAATAGGAATGGTTATGCTATGTGTGAAAAGATTATAAAAAATAAGAATCTTAAACGATATCTAAGTTATTACATCGCTTTTGGTGTAATAACATTTAGTATTCCTACCTTAGTTAATGCAGATGAAGTTGATGAGCCAGAAAAGTCATCCGTTGCTACAGAAGCAGATTTTAATTCTGACTTTTTAATTGGCGATGCTAAAAAAATTGATATCAATCGATTTGCACATGGTAATCCCATTTTGCCTGGTGAGTATAATGTAGATGTTTATATAAATGGCAGCTGGTTTGGTAAGCATCGCATGGTGTTTAAAGCGACTGAAGATAATAAAAACGCATATACCTGTTTTACAGCGCGGCAGCTACTTGAGTATGGTATAAAAGCAGAAATCATCAAAGAAAAAACAGAGTCTACTAACACAGAGTGCCAAAAGCTTAATGAATGGGTTGACGATTCATTTTACGAACTTGATACCTCAAAATTAAGATTTGATGTATCGATTCCTCAAATTGCAATGCAAAAAAATGCACGAGGTTACATTGATCCCAGTGTTTGGGATCGTGGCATCAATGCAGCATTCGCCTCTTACAACGCCAGTGCCTATAAGACCTTCAATAAATCTAATAATAATGAAGAGAGAACAAACGCATTCTTGTCTTTAAATACTGGGGCAAATATCGCAAGTTGGCAACTCCGCCATAACGGACAATGGACGTGGGAGGATGAAGCTGAAGATAAAGAATCTAAATCTACTTATAATTCCGTAAGCACTTATGCTCAACGCGCCTTTCCTGAATACCGTGGTGTATTGACACTTGGCGATAGCTTCACTAATGGTGAGATTTTTGATTCATTTGGTTATCGTGGTGCAGAGTTTTCAAGCGATGATCGCATGTTACCCAACACCATGACAGGTTATGCACCGCGGATCCGTGGTAACGCCAAAACCAATGCCAAAGTAGAAATACGCCAACAAGGTCAACTGATTTATCAAACAACAGTTGCTCCTGGAAGCTTTGAGATTAATGACTTATATCCTACAGGGTTTGGTGGTGAGTTAGAGATATCTATCTTAGAAGCTAGTGGTGAAATTCAAAAATACTCAATACCTTATGCTTCTGTTGCACAAATGCTGCGCCCAGGCATGAGTCGTTACTCAGTAATGACAGGTCAATTTCGTGATCGTGACATCGAGGTTGACCCGTTTATTTTCCAAGGCCAATACCAACGTGGTATTAATAACTATATTACTGCTTATGGTGGTCTACAAGGATCTGATAATTATAAGGCTCTAACCTTAGGAAGTGCATTTGCGACACCCATAGGCGCTGTTGCGTTAGATATCTCTCATTCTGAAACTGATTTTGATCGTCGTGATAAAGAGTCAGGACAAAGCTATCGTATTAGTTATAGCAAGCGAATTGATCCAACAAATACCAATTTAACGCTCGCTGCTTATCGTTATTCAACTGAAAATTTTTATAAATTACGTGATGCCTTATTGGCTAAAGATCTAGATAACAGAGGTATCACCTCTGCCTACGCCGGTAAACAACGTAGCGAGTTTCAAATCACGCTAAACCAAGGTTTACCTAATGACTGGGGTAATGTCTACGCCACTGGCTCATGGTCAGACTATTGGAACAACGTAGAAGCTACTAAAGAATACCAAGTTGGTTATAGTAATAATTATCGTGGCGTAAACTATGGTCTATCGGCCATTAAGCGCGTTGTAGAGAATGATGTAACAGGTAGAAAAGATGATGATACTGAATATCTACTAACATTATCATTACCCCTCTCAATCAAAGGTAGTCCTGCAAACTTCAACTCATTTACCACACAAGATAGTACTACTGTTGGGGTGAACGGGGTTGTAGGAGATCGCTTTAATTATGGTGCCTCGTTAGCCACTGAATACGGAGAAAATCCAAGTCTAAGTACGAATGCTCAATATCGTACGAACTTTGCGACTTTAGGTGGATCATACGGTATTTCAGATCAGTATGAACAAGCAGCATTATCGGCTCGAGGAAATATTGTTGCACACTCCGACGGTGTTCTATTTGGTCCAGATCAAGGTCAAACTATGGTCTTAGTTTATGCACCTGAAGCGACAGGCGCTAAAGTGAATAATACGCCTGGTTTGACTATCAATGAGTCAGGCTATGCTGTTATACCCTATGTCACCCCTTATCGTTTAAATGATATTACCCTAAATCCAGAAGGTATGTCTCTTGATGTTGAATTAGAGGGTACCAGTCAGCGTATAGCACCTTATGCTGGGTCAATCTCAAAAGTCGACTTCATAACTAAGTCAGGGAAGGCTATCTATATTCGTACTTTGAATGCAAAAGGCGAGACATTGCCATTTGCAGCTGAAATATTTGACTCAAAAGGCGAATATGTTGGCATGGTTGCTCAAGGTAGCTTAGCGTATTTACGTACCAAAACCTTGACAGATACAGTGACTGTAAAATGGGGTGAAGAGCAGAGTGAGCAATGTAGCATTCAATATGATGCAACCACTCAAGCATCTGATAATAATAAAAATATGATCATGTTAGAAGGCGTATGTCATGAACTATAAAGTGTTAAGTAGTACCTTAGCATTCATAGGCTTCACTTTGAGTTCAGAAGCTTATGCAGCGTGTACATTAAATAGTAGCTTTACGTCAAAAGATATAAATATGGCGGTTGGAGCCGTGGTGGTTCTGCCCAGTGACCCAGTTGGGAAGGTTTTAGTTAAAAAAACCTTCCCAATCGCAGCTAATCCATCTTCATTTATTAGATGTACTTCTGGAGCGCGAGGTACGGTCGAAGCAATTATTACTAATAATTTAGGACTAGCACCTGGTGCTGGCGATAGTGTGTATAAAACGAATATTTCAGGTATCGGCATTCGTCTATATCGAGAAGCGACGGGCGCCTCAAACTTTTCTGGTTACTACCCTTATAGTAGAGAAATAAGTGGAGGGTTTTTTGGGTCGGATTTATCTTTAGCTAGCGGAGAATTTGTTGTTGAGATCATTAAAACAGCTGCAGTTACAGGAAGTGGAAAGCTTCAACAGGGATTATACAGTAGCTATTATCTAAGAGGTCGTCCAGACAAGCCTATTCTAACCAGTACTATAATTGGTGATACTATTACTATCACGTCTTCGTCATGTGAAATACAAGGTAATAAGAATAAGGTAGTTGAACTGCCAACAGTGAATAAAAGTGGGTTTACAGGGATAGGATCAACACAAGGTGAACAAGCTTTTGATCTCAATATTAAATGTAATGGTGGTGCAAATCTAACCGTACCTGAAAAAATAGGCTTAACTTTTGACTATGATGCTGCGGCCAATACTACTGATGTTCTTGCAAATAGTGCCCCTCAATCTACACGAGCAAAGGGAGTGGGTACTCAATTAGTCTCACAATATCAAGGTTCTAACAATATTATTGCTAAGAATGAAAAAGTTGCGTTAGGATCGTTAGCAGCAAGTGCGAATGTTGAATATAATATCCCATTAGTTGCACGTTACTATCAGACAGAAACTGGGGTTACTGGTGGAACCGTTAAATCAACGGCAACAGTTACCATTGAGTATGATTAGTTGGAGATCATCCCAATTTGTACAGTTTCATTAAGAACAACCCCTTCTTTGACACTATAAGTCACATTTGGCGTCAAATGACTTAGCTTTAAGCCATCTACCGCCGCCTTATTAAGCGGTGTACCAATATAAGATTCATCGGTGTAACCTTTAGGATGAAAGTACACTTCACGACCAAAAGCAGGATTCGAGGCACACCCAATATCACCCTCAGGCACCGTAAAAAAATAAAGAGTCATGTAATTTTACTCCATGTCTGCTTATTAACTACAGTCTTTATTACCTGAGCTGCACTCTATAATCACGATAGACGCTACCGCAATTAACCACCTGGACATATTGATTCGCATGGCACACCGTCCTTGTCACGGTCTAGATTAGTGTTTCCGCATTTAAGTGCTAGTTTGGCTTGTTCACAGCTAACCATCTGCCCACAAGTGCGCGGTAAGCCTTTGCATTGCGAGCCGCCAGCACCTTTAGCAAACAACGGATGCTCTACCTCAACATCACTATAAAATGGATTATCAGTGACTGTAACTGCTGCCTGAGAAGATAAGGCAAAGAGAGATAACGCCATACTTAGAATAAATTTTTTCATAGAACCTTCTTTCTTTAATACCCAAAACACTGCTTTCAAGCATTAATAATACCCTATATTTGTTCAATAAAGTGAGTGCTATATAACTAACCGTCTGATTTACACAGCAGTTTATTTATAATTTGCCTGATAGACGGGTTAGTGCCATAGTTGTTCACTGAACGTTCTGGACAGTTGTACTGTACAGTTTCTAAAAACGTACTTGAACACTAGGTGAACAATGAACATATCGGTGACAAAAGCGGCAAAAGAATGGGGTGTATCAAGAACCACGATCTATCAGAAGGTCAATGATGGTGAGCTTTCTAGAACAGCAGATAAGAAAATAGACGTTTCAGAAATGTTGCGCGTGTTTGGTGAGCCAATTTCTAAAAAACGTACTGAACGTTCAGTGGACACTGTTCAAAGTACACCACTGAACAGTCAAAGTGTTCAGTACAATACAGACATTGAACACCTATTAGCGCTTGAAAAGCTCAAGAATGAACACCTCAGCCAACAGGTAAATGATCAAAAGAAGTTAATTGAAAATTATCAGCAGCAGATAGCACAGCTGAACAAAACGCTGGATAAAGCCAACGCCAGTATCCAGGATTTCGCACAAGTAAGACTGCTAGAGTTTAAGCAAGCTGAAATGAGCGATGAGCCGCTACTTGAACCAGAGCAAGAAAAAAAAGACGATTCAATCGTCGCGACGGCTAAGAAGAAAAAACGGTGGTTCTTTTGACTTTAACGGATATTTGAAAAAACATTAGTGTTTAATCTTTGGTAAATAGCTCTCTAAAGCCTTATTAGGCTTGTTAAAGCTTTCAGGCTCTCGTTGTATGATATTAATCATTTCGCGCTTAAATGCGTCAGTCTGCATTTTGCCGTCATAACTTAGGCTTGGATGGTTGTTATAGTCATTCATAAACTGCACGTTATCAACGATAGACTGTATGGTAGCTTGTGACAGGGTGCCGTCTGCACTGGTTAGCTTGTCTAATGTTTTCCGATGGAATTTGAGCGTTAGGCCCTCGTAACCTTTGCCTCTACTCTTTTTTTTATATTCCACACTAACCTTATAATTTGTACTTTCATTAATCTCTTCTAAGGCTTTATCGATCACATACTTTCGAAGTTCACTAAATTGCTTGTACTTGCCTTTTATACCCATAACATATTTAAAATCTTCAAGTTCATATGCTTTACTGTATTGATACTGTCCAATCCAACACACTATTAATTCATATAGGCGTATTGAGTGGATACTTGAGAGCTCATTGATCTCTAACAACTTATATTTAGTAAAATTTGCTTTTAATTGTGTCAGATACGGCAATATATCCTCTGCAAAAGTTAGCGTAATCTTCCCTGTATTTGGGCTAAATAGAAGACTACTAACAAAGCGTGTACGCAATACTTCATTGTCTGGCAGTGCGATGATCACTTCCCTTTCAAACAAGCGGTTACTAGCTTGCTCAATATCACGATAGATATTTTTTGCGTTGCTAACACTATAAAAAAGCCTTTTTATCTCATCAGCAGTAATAGTAAATTTGGTTTGTTTACTGATATTTGGCGCATCAGGTCTACTATCAATTTGACTAATACAAGTTAGTAAAAGCTCTTTTTCTTTTGTTGTCATCGTATAAGTAGCAAGAACTAAATCATTTGACTGTACGACTAAATTATTTTCCATTTTATATTTCACTATTTCTACGTTTATTATAATTCCACATGAGATAAACTATCATAAAAATAGCAAAATAAATAGCTATCTTTAAACAACTCTTTTTTTGGCTCATTTACTCTTTTTTTGGCTCATTTACTCTTTTTTTGGCTCATTTACTCTTTTTTTGGCTCATTTACTCTTTTTTCTCTTTGTAAGCTATTGATTTTAAAGGTGAAAAAAGGCTCTTAAACAGGAGTAAACAGGAGTAAACAGGATCAAATAAAAACCCTTAAAGAAACGGGTGATAAATTTTTTTGTGGATAAGTGAAAAATCATCATTTAAACCACGTAGCTTGTCTAAGCAATTTATTCCTTAGTAACGGTTCTTTTGAGGATTCAATTAAGGACTAAATCCTCGGCTAGGTGTATTAGTTCTACTCACTTGATACTGATAGGACTCTAAACCACCCTGTAAGGCCTTGTGTTGGCTTTCAGACAGCTCTTTGCCATATTGCTCAGTAAACGTCTCTAAAGCGGCTTTAAGAGCCTCTGAGTAGGTCTTACGCTGGGTTGTTGGTAGTGAGTTAACATCACGCAACGCAAACTTGAATTGCTGACAGGTTTTATCCAAGGTATCTGCTAGATGTTCTTTAGCAACGTCTCTTGCCTCAGCTGGGTAGTTATCCTGATTGATATAATGCGTTAACCCTTTGGTATAGCTGAATGATGAGATGATGTCTCGAGTCATTCTGCCAACCTCTCCTGCGCTACCGCCCAGTTTGTCGATAATACTGCTATTAAATGCCGCTCGTTCTTGATCGATGTTGTCTCTGAAATCTGTAAAATGCTGAATCAGTGCCAGATACTGCTCACGTTCAGCGTTAGGATCACGCAACAGCTTGATAATGGCTTTGTTGTTTTCAACCAGCGTGTAATCAAAACGTTTGGCCACTTGGCGTAAGTGCGCGGTAAATTCCACGGCTTTATCGTGGTCCTCAATACCATGGCGCTGTGCAAACTCGCTAAGTAGTGCCACTTGACGCTGATCAAATTTATCAGGGGCGTCAGCCGCGGTTTCTCCTTGCGCCCAGTTGATGGCCATCGCCTCACGATGACGTTGTATCAAGCGCATCGCTAGGTGCAGCTTCATACGTTCAGCATACTCAAAGATTCTCTCATCTTTAAAACGGTTTGCTCGAGTGTCTCGATCAATGCGTCCTTCTTGTCGATCAAGTCGAGCAGCTCTTGCTCGTCGTGCGTCGTCATCGAAGGGGTTTGGGGCTGGTCTTGCACTTCGCTCAGTTGCTTTGTTAATTTCAATATTTGACTTTCCGATAGCTTCAGTGATTCCCTCAATTGCTTGTTTTGTGTCGTCAATTCGTTGTGTGAGCTTATTGTTTTCTTGTTTTGTGTCATTAATTCTTTGTTTTGTGTCATCACATCGCTTTGGTAGGTTTTCGCATCGTTTAGCTGCCCAAGCAACGCCTGATTTTGCCTCTTCAATGCATCGTTTTGTGTCGTCAATTCGAACTGCCGTTCTATGAGATTGTTTTGTACAGTATGTAATGTAGTATTCTGAGCTTCCAGAGAGGTGTTTTGCAAAGTCAGCTCGTTGTTTTGTGCCTCCAATGCTGCCAGGTAGTCTTGCATTTTTCTTAGTTGCCCAAGCAAGTCCTTTTCTAAGTGCGCTAATTCGTCGCTCATTGTCTGCCTCCTGTTTGATATGGTTCTCAGCCACCAAGTTATTACGTGCTTTGATGGCGCGGTTGGTATTACCTTTTTCGGTCGTGATGCCTCGGCGCTCCATGGCCGTCGCCTCTACTCCCATTTTAATGGTGGGCTGCTGATCAAGCCCCTGATCCTTATAACTGCGCGCATCCATCAATGGCAGATGATGCTGCGCCAATACTTTATTGGCGGTATCTACCCACATCTCCCGAATACGCTTAATCTCTTGCATCGATGACGGCAGATCATGCGCCTTACGTTTTTTATTAGACCACTCAAACGGGGTCTTAAGCTTTGGGTCAAATGCCAAGGTTTTATTCGGTTCAATGGTAGGCGCTCGAGTAGTGACTAAAATATGCGCGTGAAAATTACGGGGATCAGGGTTTTCCTCACCCTCACGCAAATACTTAGAGCTTGGCGGTACATTAGGATCAAATGGCAACTTCATCACCGGACGATGGATACACACATCCGCAATCACATCCATATCGTCACAAAGCTTTTGGGCAAAGTTGATAGCCAGTGAATGGCGCTCTTCCTCAGACAACTCATGAGGCAAATTAATCAGCCACTCACGCGCCACCCGACTGTCCGAACGGGTCTCTGCCGCTTCAGCGGTATTCCAAAGCGTCTCTCGATCCACACTCACACCCAGCGCCTTTAGCGAAAATGGCAAAACAATATCGCTACTCATCACCCCAGACTTTTTACTATAGTCATGGGTCTTGCCATATTTAGCATCATCCAGTACATCGCCAGCACGATAGGCCGCCGACGCCACTGCTGACTGACCTGCTTTTCGAGAAATTGCCTTTGTTGCAATGTGTACCATTGTCATAAAGAGTCACCTGCTATTGTTGCTTTTTGCACACCACCGCTTTTTGTGGTGTGCGGGGTTTGGGGTTTCCCCAACGAAGAAGGATTCAAAATTAAGAATAGTAACGAAGTGGATAGATTAAATTTTGAGTCGTTACTTCGCCCTTAGTCAGGGAGACGCCACCATTAAATAATAAACTAAGCTATCTAAGGTTTCGGATGTAATTGTGTTAAAGCTTACCACAAGTGATTGAATGATAGTGGGGTGCTTGCTATGCTGAGTAAAAT
>NZ_CAJHBR010000035.1 GCF_904846695.1 Psychrobacter urativorans | reverse complement strand
AATCCCATCGAGAAGAAGTGGGCTCAAGTGAAGTTTTTACGCCAAGGTTGGATGGAAAATGACTTATCTAAATTGTTTTATGATATTCATCCAAAACATAACTCTTTTGTAGTGCAGTGACTATATAATCATTTGGTATATAAATGCCAAAATCCATTATTTGCTCTCCACTAATATGTGGAACGCTTGTTCCAGTCTGAACTTGATTCACGTATTCAGAAAAATTATGGACTTTTAAAGATATATATAGCCATAACTGATGATCAAGACTATCAGCCCTAATACAGCAAACTCGCTGTGCCAGTAACAATGGTAGCTGGTAAGGACTAACCAAAGACCAGTTTTTACCTACTTTGCTACCATCCATACCAATCACTATATCCTTAGACTTTAAAAAACAGTTCTTAGCTCGATTTGGTAAGCTTAAATTCCATTTTTTATGCGTATCAAAACGTAGCTTGCCTTCTGTTACATTCTCTCCTCTTATAACAGTTATACCTTTCTCAAATGAATAGTCATCACCTTTGAAAGAATAGCCTGAGAATTGGTTAGCTACATCTCGAAAACAGCCCCACTTCCATTGTGATGGAATCTCTACATCTAAAGAGTCACAATATTCCATTTCACCACCAGACGACTTATAAGGAAGACCCTCTAAATCAAGTCTATCAATAGATTGTGCATAATCTCGCGAAATAGGAAATTCAAAATCTACAAACCAAAGCTTATAGATGGCTAAAGCAGTATCTTCTAACTTTTGGACTATATTTTCATTAAGAGCAATACGTTCATTGACTACGTTATACTCTCGAACTATTTCATGCTGTTTTTCAATAGATGGAATAGGCATCTTGATATCACAAAAATCTGTCCAATTAAAACCTCCACGCACACTATTATCTGTCATGAACCAAGCGTTACCATCAAATTCAGATCGTCTACACCACATCATTAGATACTCTGGAAGTAAAACACTTTCATCTTTTACCTCAAAAACCACATAGGCAGGTGAGACAATAACAGGTTCATCTTCTTCTAGAATTGCTATAGGCAACACTTCATCGCGCCCAACGTGCATTGGGTTAAAAGCAAACTGATTCTTTTTTACGACTCTATACTTACTTAGATCTGTACCAATAACATTAGCTACAGATGGCATAAAATGCTTATTAATGCTTATCCCTTTAAGTAGCGAGATAGCACCGTCAGAATTTTTTAATTTGACTTGGGTGACGTAATTACCTATTCGATTATAGTTTGATTTCATAGCCCAACTCTTTAAATACAGATAAAAGTTCGTTTTTTGACTCTTCTTCTTGTTGTAGCAAGCTCGTAAAGTCATTAAATATTTGGATCATTTTTTCATCGAAATCAATATCTTCATCGTGATTCTTGAACTCAATATACTTACTCGGCACAAGAGAGTAGTCATTTGCTACAACATCTTCTTTTGTTGCTGAATAACAATATCCAGCTATATTGTTGTATTTAGAATCAGCTTTTGATTCTTGCCAAGAATGTAGGGTATTAGCTATTTCGATGATTTTCTCATTTGAAAACTGAATATATTTTTTCTCAAAAGGCTCACCATGCTTACGCAAATCCATAAACAAAATCTCACCCTCACGAGAACGATAATGGCGAGTCAAATCACCATGCGATACTTTATGTACTTTTTTATTTTTATTTAAAATCCATAAGGTCACACTAATATCAGTGGTATAGAACATCTTCATAGGCAAAATAATAATCGCTTCGACTAAGTCGTTTTCAATCAACTTTTTACGAATATCTTTTTCTGCACCATCACCTGATAATGCACCATTTGATAGAATAAAACCCGCTACACCATTTTCAGATAGCTTTGATACCATATGTAAGATCCAAGCATAGTTAGCATTGCTTGTGGGTGGTGTTTCATACCCATCCCAACGGTAATCGTCAACCAATTCATCAGAGGCACGCCAAGCCTTTTGATTAAACGGTGGGTTCGCCATAATGAAGTCAGCTTTCAAGTCTTCATGCTGATCCTTATTAAAAGTATCAGCGGCTACACTACCTAAATTTCCAGAGATACCACGAATAGCAAGGTTCATCTTTGCTAGCTTATAAGTTGCGCTAGTATATTCCTGACCGTACACTGAAATATCTTTAGTACTACCCTTATGACTTTCGATGAACTTAACTGATTGGACAAACATACCACCTGACCCGCAACACGGGTCGTATATCTTACCTTTATACGGCTCAATCAACTCTGCGATAAGGTTTACGATACTTTTGGGTGTATAAAACTCACCTTTGCCTTTGCCCTCTGCGATTGCAAACTTAGACAAGAAATACTCATAAACCCGACCAACGATATCTTCATGCGGATTGGCTAAGGTATCAATATTATTTATTACGTCAATCAAAGCCGCAAGCTTACTGGCGGTCAGACCAAGACGCGAAAAATAGTTATCAGGTAACGCACCTTTAAGCGATTTATTAGTTTTTTCAATAGTATTCAAAGCAGTATCAATCTTAAGAGCAATATCTTCTTGCTTAGCGTTCTGCTGAATAAAGCTCCAACGACTTTCTTCTGGTAAATAGAATACGTTGTCCTTAGCATAAGCAGGAACGGCATCTACATGCTTCTCATAGCCTGTGTCTATTAGCTTTTGTCTCTGTTTTTCAAAAGTATCACTAATGAACTTCAAGAAAATCAAGCTTAAAACAATATGCTTATATTCTGACGATTCAACGCTGCCACGTAGCTTATTGGCTGCGTCCCAAAGTGATTCCTCAAATGGTTTTTCTTGTTTCTGTTTGGTCTGTTTAGCCATGTTATTAAATTCTCTATTTTGATATGTTATTCTAATTGGAGTCTCTAGCTGCCTATTGAGCTATCTATATACGATCTTGATCTTATAACCATATATGCTTAGAGAGTACATAGATTAGCTGCATTGTATTTTACAAGACTAGATTCTACCTGATGGTGGGATCTCTTTGTCAAAAGGTCTAAGTATCTTTGCAGTTTCGCTTTTTGAAGGTAGATCTTCATCAGGATAATTAGTATCCTTATCTATATCTGAAATCTGAATGCCTTTTTGCCTTATGTTAAAAGCAATTTGTTGCCAACGCCTCAACCATAACTGCTCTTTCTGTTTGTAATTTTCTAGCTCAATCTTAGTTCGCTCTAGTTCAATCAATACTTTTTGATATTCATCTTCAGTCTGCTTTTTTGACTTTACAAGACCACCAGATAACGCTTGCTTCGCATTATTATAAGCTGCCTTTACCTCTGACTTAGCTTGCAATGCTTGTCTACTAAAGCCAAATTTATCAACCAGTATCTGCCAAGTTAGCTTTGAACCAAGCTCACCCATAGCCCACTTATCTAACTCTCTAACAATGGAAGTAATATCTTCATTAGAAATATGACGGAATTTAGACATCATCGGTCTCCTTTAGATATTGGGACGGATCAAAGTTCTCTACACCATAGTCAGATAGTTGCTTTCCTAGCGTTTGAAGCTTTTTCTCATTGTGCAGCATCCAATCGCTACTTTTCTTAGGCTTTTTCGACCTCGCTTGATCTTTTACAGTTTCTTGAGCAATAGTAGTCAATGAAAATAGCCGTTTGACCTCTTCAATACGCTTAGAATCGTCTTTAACCCATACATAGTCCTTGCAGTCAGCAGAGCACTGCAAATGCCTCTCACAAGGCATTTGAGAGAAGTTATGAATACATAAACCTGTTCCTACATCATGAACAGCTTTTATACGAGCCTTTATTAAACCATCCCTATATTCAATTGGTATTAATTGAATTTGATCTGCCAACTTACCACCGATAGTCCCATTTTTGATTTCTTCTCTTAACATTAAAGCCTTTTTTTCAGGGCTGGTATGTTGATAAGCCTTGGTATCTCTTGGATTACTTCGTCCGAACCACTCAGTTTGTAGTAAGTCACTTAAGCCACCTTCATCAAGCAATGTGTTCATAGTGTGACGGAAGTTATGGCTAGTAAAGTCAACTTCGGTATATCCACTAGCATACTCCTTGCTTAATTCAGGAAAGTATCTCAAAAAAGTAGTGATCATTGAGTGACTGCAACTGGTAGCAAGCCAATGAGCGTAAGCTCCACTAGAAAGCCCCAGCTCCCTAATAAACAATATGTCTGCTAAAAAGTAGTTTTTACCTTGCTGGTCAATATATATAGCCTCAATCGATCTAGGCTCAAAATACTTAGAACAATATTGCTTAATACCTTCTTTAGTCGTGTAAAACACTTTTCTGCTCTTTTGTACTTCCTCAAAGGCAAGATTACTTTTTCTTATCCAACCAGACTTCATAAGAAGCTCAGAACCCAATCCTATCTTCTCAAAGTCTTTAGTATAGAACTTTTTGCTATCTGAAATATTTTCCAAAAACCTTAAATCAGCCTCACCTGTTTTTTGCATTTGCTTCGCAACTTCACGCGATTTTTCAGTTAGGTCAATAGCTTCTTGTAAAATTTCTTTTACTATGGGTGCAATGTCAGTTGGTAAGAAAAGTCTCTCAAGAGGGGTAAGCGTATCGCCAAAGCTTGATTTTCTAGGGAAATAAGTAATGTAGAAATTACCTTTATCATCCTCACTTATTTCCTGAAAAGGCAATAAGGACACTTCGCTTAGTCTTCTACCTGTCAAAATCAACATACTTAACAATAGAATATATAAACGATATTTATGATTTTTAGGTACATTTTGGTAAAGCTCTCCTATCACTTTATACACAAAAGGATCAACCATTTTTTCAGATTCAGTAGACGCTGCTGCATCAGGATCATCTAATCTTTTATGCTTTACTCCACCAGTACTCTCAGGTCTTTTCATCCTTGCAAATTTATAATCTAAGTAATTGTGGCACAATCCATTACTGTCACAATGAGCAGCAAATTCAGCTATAGCTTTATGAAGATTGTATGCCGTTGAATCCGCATAATCCTTTGAAATCATCTTACAGGCATTGTCTAGCACTTCAGGAGTAAGCTGAAAAAAGCTTTGATTTAGTTGCTTGGCTGCATAGTATGTATATCCTATTGCCGTGATAAAATTACGCTGATTTGGTATAGCTTGATTTTTTTGATGAAACCTAAGCATAAATAAAGCTTTTGCAACATCAGCCCATTCACTTGATAACGCTTCACCTTCAAGCTTAGGTGGTAACACAAAATCAATAGTAGCTTGTGTATTATGTTTACCAGTTTGTTTGACTAAACGTCCGCCAGTGATAACCCATGGTGAGTCTTGCCAGACTACAGACTCGAAACCTTCAGGCTTTAGACTTTGGGCTAAATTAATCAAATTACAAAGGTTAGATTCTCTATCATCTTTAATAGTGACAAAAGATATAACCTTGGTTTTTCGTTTTGATCTGTTATCAGGCATTTTAAGCTTCCTTGCATAACGTTATTACATTAGAAACAGCTAATATAACATCGTCCAATTGAATACCAAGTCTTGCGTTCTCATACTTCTCAAGCCGTTTTTCACGCCCTTCAAGTAGACTATCAAGTACTTGTTCATGATTAGCAGAGCGATAGGGTTGGAATTTTGGACACAAATAACATGAAAATGGCGGATCTAAATGACAAACACTTAATTCACCACAAACACCGATTTGAGTTTGTTGATCGGGATACTCTTCATCTACAAATAGCAGATGCTTTTCATCAAGCTCACCATTAACAGCTTCTATATCATTACTAACAACTTTACCTTTAAACAAAGAAACATATTTTGAAAAATGACTTGCTGAAGCTTTGTCTAAGTGTGCAATTATATTACTTCTAGTATCGTAATATACATTTACATGCTGAGTATCAGTGTGGTCTAGAATCCTTGCAAGCTCCATCATACTTATGCCTTCAGAAGCTAGACCACTTCCCAACGTATATCTAAATCTCCTTGTAGAAACCTTCAACGGACTCTCAGTTAGTGGTGATATAATCTTATGACGTAATACAAATGATTTGGTTAAATTAGAAATATCTCTGCTTGTCATATTAAAAATTTCGTCACTAGAATTTGATCTTTCAGCGCTAGTATTTCTGCTTAATTTAATAAAAATCGGTCTTTCATTGGGCTTTGTATAGTGTCTAGATTTATAGGATAGCTTTACACTTTTATTAGCTAATATTAACTCCTCAATAATTTTCCCAAAAAATGGATCGAGGTATTCCTCTATAAAGTCATCACGAGGGTTCAATTGACGTTTTTTTATGCGAGGTATTTTGATTACGTAACAAGGGTCATCTTTGTCGAAAGGATTTAGCTTAGATAGGTCGCTTTCACGCAAGTAAGTTAAGTTTGCGGGATTTCTACCAAACGCGAGAGATAAAGCCACAACAGCCTTCTCTTGACAATGCTTGAAAGTATCGCTTGTGTCACTTTTAAGAGCATCAATTATCAAGGGAAGCTCAAGAGTTTGATCAAAGTGACCATTCTCAGGATCTTCCATTCGCACAGCCTGACCTTTTGGATTTGCTGGTATAACCATACCTGCAAGCTGAGTAGCATAGCGTTTGGAAAAACCAAGTTCAGGGTAATTTTGAGCTGACCACTTATACCACTCTATTGAACGAGACAAAGCCCATAGCCGATGATATTTCTTTGCCATATTTATGGCTTTTTCAAACGCCTCGATTAGTTTTTCCTCAACAGCATCATTCAACATATCCTCATTACTTATATGGGGAATTATTTCACGCATAACATCATTAAAAGCAGCTAACCCTGCATGAGTTGATGTGCGTCTAATCTTATGAGAGGCATAATACTTAAGTGCATACTTAAGAGGCTTTGACAGCAATCTATCGAAGTTAATAGTGCCATTATCAGACGAATATGGTAAATGCCATTGCTCTTCTGAAATATCGACTATATTGCCTTCTCTAGTAGTAATAGTCTGGGCATCTACATTTTCTTGAATTAGTAGTTTTAATTGTGCCATCAATTGTTATCCTTAACTAAATTAGTTTGATATTGACGCAAGGCTTTTATTGCACTTTCTTCAACTGCTTGAGCAATATAAACATCCTGCGAACTAAGACTAGAATCCCCTCTTAAATGTGCCAAAGCTTCTCGACGTTTCTGTTCTGACAACCCTGACGCTCTCATTGTTATTTCCATTCTCGAAGAAAAAGTATGCCTTAAGGATTTAGCGCTCAAATTATCAGGGAGATCTTGATTATATTTGTTTCTCAACAAATGAAAAAGTTGAGTGATAGATGCTTGTGATAAAGGTTGACCTTCGTCACTCAAAACTAGGTAATCAGATTCTAGTTCTGACTTATCTTCTAGGATCTCTCTTAATTCAACTATATATTTATTCAGACACTTAACTAGATCCAAGTTGCCAATCTCTAATAAGCGACCATTACGCTTTACTTGTGGTCTAGGCTTTCTAGTATCACCAATATCAGGTTTTCTACGGACAACGTTCACCGAGGATATAGCACCAATAGTAATATCTTCTACCCTTAAACTAAGAAGCTCACCCGGACGTAAACCACAATAAATCATTAATCCAACTGAAATAAAATTTCGATACTTTACTGCTTTACTTGTACCAAATGAATTAATAGAAGTAGGATCTAATATATTTATCAAAAAGCTAGATTCTTCGTTGTTTAGTCCTTTTTTCAAATACTTCCTGCTAGGTGGTGAAGACATAAACGAATTAGATAGCCATTCATTAAAAATACTTTTTCTTTCACTAAGGCTCTTAAACTTATTAGATGAATAAGGCAACTGCGATATCAACACACTCATATACCAGCTTATAAACTGTCTGACAGTAGTAAGACGTTGATTGAAAGTTATGGGTGAAACAGCCTTTGATTGTTCTTTATTTTGTCTTAGTTGCTCAACCAATACTGAATTGATCTGAGCGGAGTTAAAAGATACTGGAGCAGTAAGCTTCTCTCTCAGGTTAATCTGTTCCCGATGCAACCAGTCATATAGAATACATAGCTCTCTAGCATTACGAGTTAGTGTATTAGTGCTTTTATCACGACGAGATAATAAATACTCATTAGGCGCAGGAATAGGTAAACCATCATAATCCAGTATGATCGGAATCTGTTCTCCAGTTGGATGCGTAACTACCTTAACTTTCATTAATTTCACCATGGTATGAGTTTACTTAATTTACCTTATAACAACTTACATATTAACACTAACAAACTTATAATAACTTTTATATTACTATTAAAAGAAAGCCCTGAATCTTATTCTCAATATTTACACTAATAAAAGAATACTATTCAGGGCTGGATCTGACTACTAAAGGCTTAGTAGTCAATAACTACTTAACCATCTTTACACTTCCTTTTTTATATGATTTAGAAAGGGATATCGTCATCAACAGGACCATCAGGCATTGCTGTAGGTTTGTTAGCAGCGCTGTTATTAGTCACTGCTGGCTGAGCAAATTGATTATTTGCGTTTTGGTTATTATTAAAACCGTTTTGAGCTGAAGAGCCGCCTTGGTTATAACCGCCACCTTGGCCACCTTGGCCACCCTGATTATAGCCACCGCCTTGCTGAGAGTATTGCTCGCTGTTTTGGCCACCTTGGTTGCCATAACTTGGTTGGTTATTCTGGTTGTTACTATAACCCCCTTCTTGAGCTTGACCGCCAGTCGCCCCGTCTAACATTTGCATCTGATAAGCTTTGATATCAGTAGCGTAACGATCACTGCCGTCTGGTGCTTGATACTTACGAGTCTGCAAACTGCCTTCGATATAGACTTTACTGCCTTTACGCAAGTATTGAGCAGCAATTTCGCCTAAGCGGTTATATAGCGCAATGCGGTGCCATTCAGTTGACTCCCTTTTTTCGCCACTTTGTTTGTCCGTCCACTGCTCAGAAGTAGCTACCGAAATATTGGTAACGCTACCACCGTTACTAAATTGACGTACCTCAGGATCTGCACCGAGGTTACCGATGATGATGACTTTATTAACACCGCGCATGATATCGTCCTTTTTTGATGAATAACTTTATAAATATTTCGCTGAGTCATTTTATCTAAAGCTAAAATAGCTAACTCTATTTATTATCTAACCCTGACTTGTAGCTGTTGGTTATTGCCACTGTCAATAATCTAGTTTTATGGTATACGGTTTTTAGATAAATATCCAGTAAGCTTGAGCTATATGCGACACTGTATGTCGCTTGTAGACTGCATATGGCTTTAACCGACTATAATCAGCCGTTTTGTTATTAGGTTTTCAGTGCTGGCTATTCATTTTTCAAAAAATATGCTTAAATAATTATAAAAAATAGCTATTTTTGAGCTAATAATACCGATCTATTATTATGGTTATGGCTATTATTATTTGCGCTGTAAACTTAAGGTCACGCTACCTAACCCTACCCCAAACTTACTCATTACTGCGCGATTGAGCATCACATCTTTGCTGATTAAGTACATCCAATCATCAAAGTTTACTTGGTAAGTTTTATCATCGACTGGCAAATCTAATACATACTGCCAATGTAAAGCGTTGCCAGCTAATTGTCCTGACGCTTCACCAATAACATCCCCAGCAGTCCCTCTCCATTGACCATCTGCTTGCTGAGTTAAACGCCATATACGTTGTGATTTTGTGCCGTCGGCCCAAGCAAACTTCTCATCTAAGACAATGACGTCATCACCTTCGTGAGTGGCGTTGATATCGACAGTGAAGCGTTTTTTTACTTCACCATTACGGCCTTGGAACATACCCCAGCCATCGATTTGACCCGAGAAAAACTGATGCATATCCAGAGTTGGACTAACGTTTTGGTAACTCTGAATGTTTTGGGTCGCACAGCCAGAAGTAAGCAGGGTTACTGCTAAACCAAGAGCCATAGCCAATTTAGGCATCGGTTTAGTCAGTGCTTCAGTACTCGCTTCAGTAGTCGCCGATAAAGCATTAAACTTATTCATCTTAATTCCTTTTTAGATGGATAATAAAAGTGACTGTCTACTAGCCTTTGTTGCCAGCGTTTTTTGCCAGCAATAGGGCTTATAATTAGCGAACTCTATTTTGACCGCTCCTATCATAATTCGCTTATTTCAAGCTACTTATGTCGTTATATTCTAACTTTATTACTCAAACAAAATAAAAATATCCAACGGAATAAAAGCTTAGATATCTAGAGGACTTTGAGCTAACTTGGATAGCTGTTGTCGTGATAGATCGGTTAACTGAGTTTTATCTAGCTTTAGATAAGCCACTTGCTCTTTTGCCATCACTACTAGTTCATCAACGCCCTTGACCGCCATCATTTGTTGCGACCAGTCTTGGATATCGATATCTTTCGGTATAGTCACCGTAGTACTAGATAGATACGGTGGATCAGCAATAGGAATAATGAGTAGCAACGCTGCTGCCATTATTACCGCTAATAGCCCCCAAGCTAATAAATTAGACTGATTGAGCAATAGGCCACCCATCGCCCCACCGACAAAAGCACCAAAGAACTGGCTTGATGAATTTAGACCCATTGCCGTTGCTTTATTAGCCACTGGTGCGCGCTTAGATATCCACGAAGGTATAGTGGCCTCAAGCAAATTAAAGCCCATAAAATAAAGTAATAAACCCAAGATAATACCGAAACTAGCTTGACCACCTAGCGCTAGTATAGCTAAAGAGGCGGTCATTAAAGCAATAGCAGCTAAGAATACTTGGCGCATCTTACGTTTCTTTTCAGCGATAATAATAAAAGGAATCGCTACTGCAAAACCAATAAACAGTAGTGGCAGATAGATTAAGCCCTGCTGGCGTACTGACAAGCCCATAACCGCACTGAGCTGATGGGGCAAAATCACAAATATCGCCGTCATAGTTAGATGCAAGGCAAAGATACCAATATGTAGACGGTTTAGATCACCAATTTTGAGTACAGTAGCGAGCTGCTGACCGATCGACTTGTTATCTAAATTATGCTTAAGCACTCGTAATGGTGAAGGTACTATCAATAGCAATACCATCGCCAATACCGCAAACCCAGCCGTCAGCCAAAACAACCCTGAGATACCTAGCGAGCCTACGAGGAGCGGACCAAAGGCAAAAGCTAACATAATGGATGAGGCAATAGTCAAACCCATAGTAGCCATAGCTTTGGTACGCATCTCTTCACGAGTAACATCCGCTAATAGCGCCATCAAAACCGCTGACACCGCACCACTACCTGCCAGCGCACGTCCAATAATCACTTCATAAATATCAGTAGCATTGGCGGCAATAATACCGCCTAGCGCAAACAGTACTAGCCCCAGCATAATAACTGGCTTACGTGGGAATTTATCGGCAGCAAGGCTCATTGGTATCTGAAAGATAGCTTGTCCAAGTCCATAAACACCAACCGCCAGACCGATTAAAAATGGCGTAGCATGAGCATAATTGTCCCCATAGACAGAAAACACTGGCACAATCATAAATAAGCCAATCATCCGTAGAGCAAAAATGCCGCCAACCCCTCCGATTGCCCGTTTTTCTACGCTATTCATACTTGCCTCACAGGTTTATCACTACAGATTTGTCATTTAATAAGTGACACGAAAGATCATTCTGACGTGGCAATTAAGCCCCACAGTATAAAACATTCACTCGTTCGTTACTGAAACTTTTATCTGCTTGCCGCCAGTTACACTTTCAAGCTCAACAATCATTTACTAGTTATTACCGTTAGAGGATAACTAGCCCCTATGACTAAGCCCTAGTATTAGGGACATAATAAATTTGTTACTAAGTGCAGCTAATATGGGCTTGCACCTTGAATAATGCCACTGTCATAACAATAAAGTAAGTCGCTACAAAGCATATTGCACTACTAGGTTGTTACTTCTAGCAGGCATCGCTTATACCTTATAACGGTTTGAACTGTCTCAAGCCTCTAATATAAAACCAGTTAAATACAGCGAAACACTTAATAACTATTAGGTTGAAATTTTTATTAATTAACGATTAAAAATAGCTTTATAAAAATAGCATTAAACAAACCAATGGCTTTAAATTCGATGCAATTATTACCCAGTCCTTTTATATGAACCTTTCTTTTGTTTGCTAAACCACTCTTTTTTTGTTAACTAAAATTTTATCTCAAAGTTCTTTTAGGGTTTTGGCAGAGCAATCAACTGCAGCTACTTTTTTTAATGCATTAGCTACTTTTTGCTAGATTAGTGATGGATTAGTGATGGATTAGTAAAGTTAGCTTAATATTTACATATTAGTTTTGACCACTTTTTAGAAAATAGGAAACCTATAAACGATGGCACATGACCATATTGCAATACGCGGCGCACGCACACATAATCTAAAAAATATCGACTTGGATATTCCACGTGATAAGTTCGTAGTTATCACGGGCTTATCGGGATCCGGTAAATCCTCTTTAGCTTTTGATACTCTATATGCTGAGGGACAGCGCCGTTATGTCGAAAGTTTATCGGCATACGCACGTCAGTTTTTATCACAGATGGAAAAACCAGAAGTGGATAGTATTGAGGGTTTATCGCCTGCTATTGCTATCGAGCAAAAATCAACTAACCATAACCCACGCTCTACAGTCGGTACTATCACTGAGATTTATGACTATTTGCGCTTGCTTTACGCGCGCATCGGTACTCCCTACTGCCCTGAGCATGACGAACCTATGGTGGCGCAGTCGGTCACTGAAATGGTCGATCAGGTTATGTCACTACCCGATGACACTAAGATAATGATTTTGGCACCAGTGATTCGTGAGCGTAAGGGCGAGCACATTGTGCTACTTGAGCAGCTCATCGGTCAAGGTTTTGTACGAGTACGTGTTGATGGTGATGTCTATGATACAGACGAGCTACCAGCACTAGATAAAAAGAAAAAACATACTATCGAGGTAGTAGTCGATCGCTTTAAAGTGCGTGATGACTTGGGTAACCGAGTAGCAGAGAGTCTTGAGACTGCGCTACGTTTAGGCCAAGGGCTAGTAACGCTTCACTTTATGGATGGTAATCCTAAAGAAGGTGGTGCGGATAATCAAGTCATGTCCGCTAAACACAGCTGTCCGGTCTGTGATCGCGCGGTCTCTGAACTTGAACCAAGAATGTTCAGTTTCAACAATCCTTATGGGGCGTGCCCTGCTTGTGATGGTCTTGGTAAACGTCAGTATTTCGCTGCCGAAAAACTCATTACTCACCACGAAAAAACCTTGAATCAAGGCGCAATAAACGGTTGGGATAAGCGTCATGCTTATTACTTCGGTTTACTATCTACGGTATGTAAGCATTTCAATATCGATATGGATGCGCCGTGGCAAGAGCTGCCAAAAGAGCAGCAAGACCTTATTATGCACGGTTCGGGCAAGGAGAAGCTAACTTTTAACTTTACCGATGAGCGTGGACGTAAGACTAATAAAACTATTCCTTTTGAGGGTGTATTGCCTTATCTTGAGCGCCGTTACGCCAAGACTCAAAGTAATCTAGTGCGTGACGAGCTAGCTAAATATTTAGCCGATACTACTTGTAACGTCTGTGATGGTGCTCGTCTCAACGAGATATCACGCAACGTCCGTGTCGATGATCAAACTATCGCTGAGATCGTCAAGCTGTCTATTGGTGATGCCGCTGACTATTATAAGACCCTAAAGATTGGTGGTCATAAAGGTGAAGTCGCTGAAAAAATCTTTAAAGAGATTAATGAGCGTCTGAACTTCTTAGTTAGTGTCGGCTTGGATTATCTATCGCTTGCCCGTTCAGCGGAAACTTTATCAGGCGGTGAAGCGCAGCGTATTCGTCTAGCTAGTCAAATCGGTGCTGGACTCATGGGGGTGATGTATGTACTTGATGAGCCTTCAATCGGTCTGCATCAGCGTGATAATGATCGTCTGCTGAAAACTCTAACTCGTCTGCGTGACTTAGGCAATACGGTACTGGTCGTTGAGCATGATGAAGATGCTATTCGTCAAGCCGACCACGTCATCGATATCGGTGTTGGCGCTGGCGTGCATGGTGGTTATGTCATCGCTCAGGGTACTGTCGATGATATTATGGCATCCGAAGAGTCGCTTACTGGACAGTATATGTCTGGTAAAAGAAGTATTAAGATTCCAAAGGTTCGTCATCAGCCTAAGATGATAGAAGTTGCCGTTGAGGGTAAAGCTAAGCCTAAAAAAGTGCCGATGGCTATTGAGCTAAAAGGCGCAACGGGTAATAACTTACAGAACGTTGATTTGACTTTGCCTATCGGTATTATGACTTGTATCACCGGGGTATCGGGTTCGGGTAAATCGACTTTGATTAACCGTACTTTGATGCCATTAGCCGCCACACAATTGAACAATGCTTCGACACTAATTGCTGATAAGCATGAAAGTATCAGCGGTCTTGAGCATTTAGATAAGATGGTCGATATCGATCAAAGCCCAATTGGCCGTACTCCACGCTCAAACCCAGCAACTTATACTGGCGTCTTTACCCCAGTACGAGAAATGTTCGCCCAAACTCAAGAAGCTCGTGCCCGTGGTTACAAGCCAGGTCGCTTTAGCTTTAACGTAAAAGGCGGTCGCTGTGAGACTTGCCAAGGTGATGGTCTAATCAAAGTTGAAATGCATTTCTTACCAGATATGTATGTGCCTTGTGATGTCTGTGATGGCAAGCGTTATAACCGTGAGACTTTAGAGATTCACTATAAAGGCAAAACCATCGCTGACGTGCTGGATATGACCGTAGAAGATGCGGTTGAGTTCTTCTCAGCGATTCCAGCTATTCATCGTCGCCTGCAAGCGTTAATGGAAGTGGGACTTAGCTACATCCGTCTCGGTCAGTCGGCACCAACCCTATCAGGTGGTGAAGCGCAACGAGTCAAACTAGCCCGTGAGCTGGCCAAACGTGATACGGGACAGACGCTGTATATCTTGGATGAGCCTACCACTGGTCTGCATTTCCATGATATCGATAAGCTGCTAAATATCTTGCATGCGCTGCGTGATAAAGGCAATACTATCGTGGTCATCGAGCATAATCTTGACGTAATCAAAACCGCGGATTGGGTAATCGATCTAGGTCCTGAAGGTGGTAAAGGTGGCGGCATCATTATCGCTGAAGGCACGCCTGAGGAAGTGGCTGAGAATAAAAACTCACATACGGGTGAGTTCTTGAAGCCGATGCTTGAGTTGCAGAAAGCTAGTTAGGTTATTGTTAATTGATAATATTAAGGCTGCTCTTTCGGGGGTGGCCTTTTTTGTTGGGTGGGATTTGGATTTCAGTCAATCTTGAGTTCACTGCTAATACAGTGAAAAATTTTAGTAATGTAACTATAGTCACTGCACTACAAAAGAGTTATGTTTTGGATGAATATCATAAAACAATTTAGATAAGTCATTTTCCATCCAACCTTGGCGTAAAAACTTCACTTGAGCCCACTTCTTCTCGATGGGAT
>NZ_CAJHBR010000034.1 GCF_904846695.1 Psychrobacter urativorans | reverse complement strand
GGTCTATATTCCGACTTGTCGCATGATGTACGGCAGTTCCACATATATTTTCAAGCGTCTTTAAGTTTTCGCTTGAATAGAAATGTTTAGCCGTTTTCACAGCACGATCTAGCACTGGCTGAGCTTCTTCTACATGAGCGACTAGTTCACGAACGATTTTCAGCAGTTTCTCATTTTCGTCTGATTGCTCTTTGTTTTCTTGTGCTTGCTGCTCGGCGGTTTCAAGTAGCGCTAGTAGTCGTTCTTCAAACTCATTCATAATTACATCCTAAATCGTGGGCTAGTTGGTGGCAGTTCATGGTCAGGCATTGATTGTTTAGACTCTGATGCTATGACTGTGGCACTTTTTTTGGCTTCCTGTGCTGCGTCATGTTTGGCTCTTAGTCGTTCAAGCGTTGATTGTGAGGCAGATATACTAGAGCGATGCTCTTGTGCTGCTGATTCGTCTTGTAAAGCGTTCTGTGCGTCACGTTTGGCTCTTAGCCGTTCAAGCATTGATTGCGAAGCAGATCTACTAGAGTGGGACTCTTTTGGCGCTGGTTCGTCTTGTAGAGCGTCCTGTGTGTCACGATTAGGCTTAGATTTGGGTTTAGGTGGATCAAACGGCGTGGGTGTGGCTTTGCCTTCTAAAATAACTTGGTCAGCAGGGTCATTGATACGTTGGTTTTCTGCTATAGCTGCATTCCTTACAAGCTCGTTACGCTCTGCAATCATGGCGTTAATCTCACCTCTGATAGTAGCGGGCGTCTCGTCTATCTCGTAAACCTCGCCTTGTTTCTCTGCTTGCGCCGCTTTCTTTAGCTCATCCTCATATTTATCACGTTCTAGCTTGGTTGCAACGCTACCCATCTTGATTTGTGGCTCAATATTTTTGCCTTGATCGGCATAGCTACGACTGTCAATTAGGCTAAGATCGCGCTCTGCTAATTTTTCATTTGCGATCTGTTCCCATAGTTGCCGAACTTCTTTGATTTCCTCACTAACGCGCTCTAGTCCAAGCGATCTGCGCTTCTTGTCTGATAGCTCAATGGTTGCCTTGTCGGTCAGTACGATGTTGTTATTATCGTCAAGTTCTGCGGTGCGCGTGGTAAATAGGATATGAGCGTGAAAGTTACGCGGGTCTGCGCCTCGATCCACCTCTTTTTGTGTGGGTTGATGAATAGCACAATCAGCAATCGTGCCGTAACGATCCGCAAGTGTTTGGGCTAAGCTATGCGCTAACTCCTTGCGCTCTTGCTCGTTCAGCTCATACGGTAGATTAACCAGCCATTCGCGAGCCACTCGCGCATCCTTTCTCTTCTCAGAAAATTCTGCTTTGTTCCATAACTCACTACGATCAATATCGGCATTGGCAGCAGCCAATGCTGACGGCAAAATAATATCTGCACTCATTACCCCATGCTTTTTTGAGTAGTCATGGGTCTTACCATATCGCTTATCTTCTAGTTCTACCCCTGCTCGATAGCTCGCACTGGCAACCGCACTTTGTCCGCTGCCTCGTGATATTGATTTGGTCGATGCGATAAAAATAGCCATTTCTAAATACTCATACTTTTGGTTTTTAGCACTACGTCTTTTCGTAGTGTTGGGGGTGTGGGGGCTTGCCCCTGCCGATGTTTTGATTTTATAAATGTGTGACCGTCAGGGATAAACATTTGTAAAGTCGAAAACTCGCACTTAGTCAGTGGGACTCGCACTTAGTCAGTGGGACTCGCACTTAGTCAGTGGGACTCGCACTTAGTCAGTGGGACTCGCACTTAGTCAGTGGGACTCGCACTTAGTCAGTGGGACTCGGCCATCCGTCAATTAACTATATCATAGAAGAGTGGAAGCAGTTAAGTAGCTAAAGGAAGTCTGCCACTATCCTACTGGATACCAATTGCCACCCACAAGTATCCTCCGATATCATCACGCCCGACACTTTTTGCACACTGAATAGCTGAGATGTTATCAAAATGGATCGTTCCAAATAACATATCAGTTTTCTGTCTTTCTAATTGTTTACTTTGATTATTAACCAATTGATATATCATAGCCTGTTGCATCAGTTTCCCTAAACCCTGTCCTTTATATTCAGAAAATATAATGTTCTCAATGATATAAAAGCCTGTCATCCCTAAGCTATTATCAGGCTCTACTACTATCACACCTGCTAATTCATCATTGACAAATAATAGATTAACATAGCCTTGAGCCACCCAAGTTCTCATATCCTCTATCGGCTTTAATTCCATCATCACAGCATGTTGGGGGAATTCATCAAGCAACTTGTTATATGCCATTTCATATTGGTTATAAAACGTAAGAGAGTTTGCAGATACTAGCTCACATTTGGTATGAGCAGGACAGGCTATATCTTGTACTGCGTTTTCGGCTAGCGTATACAAGGAATTTGCTAGTATACGATTATCCCAATGGGCTGAGGAAAAGTTTGCAGGCTCAATGTCTAAATAGCTTGGAATATAGAATTGAGCATATTGGGGCTTAAAGGCATGAAATGCCTTTGAGATATTATCTACTAATATATTAATACTATTTACACTGAGGGGTTTGAGCGTAGTCGTTACAGTGACAAATGGTTGGGAGATATCCATACCACGAAAGCGAATACCGCATAATGCAATATTGCCATTGTCGCAGTTAATTAAACGGGTTTTGTATTCTGATGGATGCCGACCAGTAATGGACGCGTATTTAGCGAATAATAATGCTAAGTGATCACTTTCCAGTCTTTCTATATCCTCTTGAAGCTCATGAGCACATTGCTTATACAGATCTGTTTTAGTATATATTCTTTTCAATAGTGGGTGTGCTTGAGCAGCTTTTGCTTGTATTAACGATTCAATTATTTTTGTCATGTTCGACCTAATTTAAAATATATATAGAGTATGAATATAAATTTTGACAGCATAGCTTAGATCAATTAGGTGCTTTCACCGGTTCGGTTCCCTAGTGAGGACTTGAACGCTAAGCTGTGGGCTAATGGTATCAACGTTTTGACTCGCTGAGATAGTCATAGTGTACTTCATGGTGTACCTTTTAATACGCTTCTATTAAAGAGTGTTACTTTCATTGTAGAACTGCTTAATTTAGTGGATAATAATCCATTAAAAAATAGTTACGTTTATATTTCTAATCAGCTTTTTTGATCTCGGTTTATATAAAGTCTAATTTATTGATATCTTTTACAGGAAAAGCTAAATGTTTAACCTCAGATTAGCAGTAGCAGGATTTGCGACACTTGTATTTATGAGTATAGGTTGCAGTAATAAAGAGTCTAACAGTGTTAATGAAGTGAAAGAAAATCCATCAGAAACCATAGCAAAGAAAATTCCAGAAGAAGTAGAAGTGCGCGGAATCTTTAAAAGAAGCTTTGAGATACATGAGTTGGATGTGAATGGCAAAGTCTACTATGTGGCAGATCCCAAACAGATTTTGATGAAAGACTCAAATAAAATTGGTCAAGATGGTTATTACAAGTTGTTTGAAACTTGCGTTGTCGGAGTGATCGGCTCTGAAGGTGGTTACGGACCTACTGGTAAGTATGAAAACGAAATTACAGTCAGCAAAATCTGTGTATAAAAAGGTATACCCTAGAGGAACCAGCTACTTCATTCCTAAAACGTATTAACAGACTACTTAAAACAGACTGGTATAATGAAACTACTTATAACAGTCTATTTTAGCTTTTCAGTGGATCGGGGAATTCATATCCTGACATCAATATATATTTGCGCCACTCTTGACGTGTTTCATCGTCTGTTAACCCTTGCTCAACCCATATCAGCAGCTCTTCCCTGCTCTTTCCAATCGTTTGAGAACTATAATCACGGATAAAATCAAAGTTATTTAACAGCTTATTGGCAAATGTGTTTCTTTGCTTGTCAGTCATGGTTGGTATAGCTTTAGGTGCGCGCTTGGTAGTATCTGGCTTATCGTCGCTGACGGTTTTATCAATGTCTTTAATGGTAGTTTTGATCGGTTCTTTTTGCTTGTCTTTAAAATTAAATTTAAAGATGAAGCCCGCAACTTTTCGACCTTCCTTGTACTGCTCATAGCTGACGATTATGTCTGTATGCTCGTTAATTTGCTTGATGGCTGGGTCTAATGCTCTAGCTTTAAAGTTCGCTATTCTTTTATATTCTTTATCATCAATATCAAACCTGTGCCTTAGCTCGTTGTATGAGACTGAAGGAACTGTTTTAGACTTTCGCCACTGCATCATCATTTCGTACAATCGATGCGCGTAGACGCTTGTTAGCGGTGCTTTTTGCTTCAAATGATAACGTGAAAAATCGCCTTTTAATTTCCCTGCTAGCTTTATTAAATCAGGCGTAAACGCTAACTTGACCAAGCCCTGACCTTCTACATAAGCTATATTCCAAACCCAACGTGCTTTTCTATGCTCTTGGTGAGTCGGGAACTTCTCACTTTGCACACTGTAAGTAAAGTATCTAGTAAATAGGTTTTCGCTTGCTTCTCTAAGTGCTGTATAAGCTGTTTTCATATCAACATCATATATCTTTGCGTATTCATCAGCCCTTATATGCACGAACTCGTGCATCGTCAAAAGGTCTTTTTCACATTCGTCATAAGTTGCTAAGTCAGCCAAAGCTATATCAAGCAGCCTTATCTCTTGAACTGTGAGTGAGTAACTGGCTTCAATTAGCGTATTACTTTTAACAACCATATCTTGAGGTTTTTTCATCAGCACATGTCCTAAAAACTATTTAGCTACATACTATCACACCTATGTAGGTAAATACCTTGGATTTGTAGACATTAAACCTTGGATTTGTAGACATTAAACCTTGGATTTGTAGACATTAAACCTTGGATTTGTAGACATATAGAGGTTGAAAGCTATATATAACGGTGCTTACAGAGGGCGGAAAACTCTTTAAAACTCTTTAAAACTCTTTAAAAGGATTAAAAGGATTAAAAGGATTAAAAAAATATTGCTGAAAAAAGCTAGGTAATTTATCAAGATTGGATAAAAGAAATTAACGACTTAAACCACCCCTTTTGGTAACAGCTCTATCTTGATTGTAATTAAACGAGCTTATACAGCTCTATATTGCCGTATTTTGGTCTTTAGACAACTCAGAGCTATATCCTTCAGTAGAAGCGCTTAAAGACGCTCTAAGCGCATCTGTGTGCTTCTCACGCTCATTTGAAGATAGTCTGTGAATGTCAGAAAACGCATGTTTAAGCTAATAACACGTTTTACTAATAGTATCTGCTAGATGCTCTTTAGCGACTTCCTTAACTTCATTAGATCGGCTATCGTCTGAAATATAGGCATCTAAGGCTTCGATATAAATAAATGATGAAATAATATCTCTATTCATTTGTTTAACGTCACCGCTACTACCGCCTAATTTCTTTATCAGTTAGTCGATTAATAGCGCCATATTTGTCTGCAAGCGTCTAGGCGAACTGATGCACGATTGTTTTGCGATCTTCTGCGCTTAATTCATGTGGTAGATTAACCAGCAACACGCGCATCGACTCGCTTCTCGGCAGCCTTCGCTTTGTTTCATAAATCACTGCGTGAAATTTTAGCGTTGGCAGCAGTCAACGCTGACGGCAAAATAATATCCGCGCTCATCACGCCATGCTTTTTTGAATAATCATGGGTCTTACCATAGCGCTTATCCTCTAGTTCTATCCTTTCTTGATATCTCATACTGGCAACGGCACTTTGTCCGTTACTGCGAGATACTGATTTGGTCGATGCGATAAAAATAGCCATTTCTACAAGCTCTGTTTTCAGGCTTTTAACATTGCGTCTTTTTGCAATGTTGGGGGTGTGGGGGTCTTACCCCTGCCGATGTTTTGACTTCATAAATGTATTGCCGTAGGTAATAAACATTTGTGAAGTCGAAAACTCGCACTTAGTCAGTGGGACGCAACCATCTATCGATTAACTATATCATAAACTGTTGTTAGGTATTGGCGAAGTGGCTATAGTCAGGTCAGTAAAAAACTTAATAATTCAAGAAGACAGCTATAGGTTATGACTTATAGAATGATTTTAAGCTTAAAATCACAACAGGAATCATTAATACGATAGTAATTATAGGTATATAACTAATCTCAAGAGAGAAAAAGGCATCTGCGCCTATTATGAGAAAATATAAGCCTACCAGTATGGCGACAACATCATATTCAACTCTTCTGAATAGATTAATGATATTAATTACAATAAAAACAAGACCTATTACCAGAGTGACTGTTCCCTCAAGAAGTATACCTGGGTTAAATAAATATATACTTCCGCATATAACTATAATAGCTAGACCAAGTTTTGTATAAATGGGTGTTTTTTGTTTTAATATGATTTTTTGCGATTTATTTTTCATTCGATAGTCTTTTATTGGTTTAATCAATGCGATTCTATAAGGTGTGTTGGTCTATGCAGTTCCCTAGTGAAGACTTGAATATTGGGTTGTAGGCTAGTGGTAGCAACAGTTCGAGTTATCTAAATAATTGCAGTGTACTTCCTAGCGTACATTCGATGGGCTTTTCAAATATGAATGTGAACTAAAGATTCTCTGCGTTCACATATATGTTGCCCTTAGAATGAGCAAATAAACCGTACCAATGTCTATCTTGGAACAATTCAATATGCGAAGTTTAAAAAAAACTATAATCATTTTAGCTATATCTTTTGGGCTATCCATAACAGCTACAGCAGAAGAAATAGGAGACAATCACACTCAGCAAGAGCTTGCAAAACTATATTTAGAGAATTCAAAAGCGCCTAATGATAGCAAGAAATCTTATGAATGGTTTGCTGTTCGAGGATATGCGCCAGCCCAATTTATGCTTGGTCTAGAAGCTTATGATCGTGTAAATAAGATCAAATGGTATCAATTAGCTGCTGATAACGGACATCCCTCTGCTCAAAATAATCTTGCCAATATTTATTATATAGGTAAATACGGAGAACCTCGGAATTATGCCAAAGCTTTTAAATTGTATAAAATGTTAGCCGACAATAACGATGTTCACGCTCAATATCGACTTGGAGATATGTACTATCATGGGGCAGGCATTCCTCAAAGCTATAATCAGGCATTTAATTATTACCAAAAGGCGGCTAATAACGGGTCTACAGATGCTGAATACATTTTAGGACTTATGTATTACTCAGGCTTAGGCATTCCTCAAGATTATGGCAAAGCCTTAAATATTTTTCAGAAATTCGCTGATCAAGGAGATACTAATGCGGCTTACAACATTGGACTGATGTATAGTCGAGGTTTAGGTGTCCCTCAAAATAAAGACAAAGCTAAAGAGTGGTTTGAAAAAGTTATAAATCGAGATGATTATAGGTATATTAGTACACTTTCTGCTAAGTACCAGTTAGGACAAATGTATTATGATGGTGTAGATGTTCCTCAGAACTTTGATGAAGCTGTTAAATGGTTTGAAAAAGCAGCAGCTACTTCATACTACTATTATAACTATGGAGAGCTTAAACACGGAAGTAAGCCTGCTCAATATCAATTAGCTCAAATGTACTACAATGGAATTGGTGTGCCTCAAGACTACAGCTTAGCCTTCAAGTGGTATGAAAAAGCCGCTAGGAACCAATATTTCAATACGGTTGATGAGACATGGAGCAAAGGTAGTGAGCTTGCTCAATACTATCTGGGAATGATGTATCATAAAGGTTTAGGCGTTGATAAGAACGATTCTATGGCAAAAGAGTGGTTAAATTTGTCTTGTAAAAACGATTACCAAGCAAGCTGTGATTATCTTAAGAAGCTATTTAAACAGAAAAATTAGTTTCTAGGCGTATACCCCAGCGGAACCAGTTATTTAGCCCCTCAAACCTATTAACAGACTACTTAAAACAGACTGGCATAATGGAACCACTTATAACAGACTGTTTGAATAAAAAAGATGGTTATCAACCTCTTTTTAGCAAAATTCTATATAACTGTGGTCGTTTCCTCTCCCTTTGCTATCATAATCGCTCTCTAGCGCTCGTTTAAGCATCTTCTAGGCTCTAATTACCCATAAGTACCTAATAACTGTCTTAGCATGCCTAGCAAGCCTATAAGACAGTTTAAGTAGCTGCTTAGCAAAACACTTCAACAAACTGAACTTTTACAGTCAATTTGAAATGACAGTTAACTGTAAGGTGCCACTAATCTTGAACCATTCCTAGCATGTGATAATTTCTGATCCTAAATTTATCAAAAAAATAAGCTTAGCAAATCTCTTAAATTGTCTTAAATTTTATGTTTAATAACGGATTATTTAACTGTGTGATTTTATGTTTTTATGTTTTTAAGGTTTTTAAGAGCTTTTAAGAGCTTTTACGTCCGCTACAGCCCTTGCCAGTTGTGGCTTTCACAGCCCATACCACTACGTCTATCGACCCATACCACTACGTCTATCGACCCATACCACTACGTCTATCGACCCATACCACTACGTCTATCGACCTTATCACTACAGTATGTTGAAGTTTGTATTGGAATAGGTTTACAATACTTAGGATTTCTACCAATGAGTGAGAATAATGGATAACTGCAAGCTAGTGACAAAAGACAATAAATTAATCAGTGCCAGTTACTCGCTTGGTATACCTGAGCAGCGTATTATCTTTTTGGCTATCGTTGCAGCAAGGGCACAAGATAAGTTGATTGATGCTAGAGGTGTACTGCAAATCCATGCAAGTAGCTATCAAGAACAATTCAAGGTGGAAAAGCATACTTCATACGATGCGCTAAAAAGTGCGACTAGGGGTTTATTTGATGCTTACTTTGAATATGACGATATTCACAAGCAGACAGGAAAACCAGTACATCACCTCGTTAATTGGGTGCAAAAGATAAGTTATATTGACACAGCGGGTATGATTGAATTGCAGTTCACCGATGATGTTATCCCACTGATAACAAGACTTAGCGAACAATACACAGAATACGATCTCAAGCAGGTTAGCGAGTTGCAGAGCGAGTACGCAATAAGACTTTACGAATTAATTATGCAATGGAAGTCAGTTGGCAAGACCAACAAGATAGCGACTGACGACTTGCGTAAAAAGCTAGGGGTTAAGCCTGATCAGTACAAAGAAATGCACAATTTCAAGGCTAGAGTTTTAGATCATGCAAAGAAACAAATTAATGAGCATACTGACATAACAGCCGATTATGTTCAGCACAAAACCGGCAGGGTAATAACTGGCTTTACCTTCACATTTAAACAAAAGAAAGCACCTGAGCCGATAGCCAAAGATAATGTCTATATCAAAATGACGGCTGACCAGTTAGGCACGTTCAGTAAAAAATTAGCTGCATTACCTGAGCTTGGTAGTAATGCACCTATTGGTAAAAGTACTGATGAATTTGCCGCTATTATTGCTAGCGACCTAGCAGATGAAAATAAGCAAATGAGATATATACCTTATCTCGAAAAGCTAGGTTATAAATATAAAAAGCGTAAGATATAGCGCTATTTTAAGGTAGTTAGATAGTCAGATTTTTTCTTTTTTAACACTATATCTTTTCGTAGTGCTGGGGGTGTGGGGGCTTACCCCTGCCGATGTTTTGATTTTATAAATGTGTGACCGTCAGGGATAAACATTTGTAAAGTCGAAAACTCGCACTTAGTCAGTGGGACGCAACCATCTATCGATTAACTATATCATAAACTGTTGTTAGGTATTGGCGAAGTTGCTATAGTTGGAAAGACTGTAATTTGATAATTTAAGGAAGGGCTATGAGCTTACTTGGTGGTAATGATTTAAAAGAACAGCAGAAGATTAACAATCTTGAGCTTAAGATAAATAGAGAGAAACAGAAATTAGATAAGAAGCTGACACGACAGAAAATTCTACTTGGTGCTTTTCTTGTAGATGCTTTAGAGAAAAATCAGGTACAAGGTTTAAAAGAATATACTGCAAAAGAATTGCCAAACTTCTTAACTAGAAAGACAGATAAGGAATTGATGAAAGAGCTTGTAGTAAGTTTGGGCGGTAAGATGCCATCAGAAGAAAATGAGGGCTTATCAAGTAGGGAGAGTCAATATTGAGTTATCCTACAATCAAGCTAAATTAAAAAGAGTTAGGTAATAGATCCCCAAGACAGAGATGTTTCGATTATTATCATCAGGCTGCATAACTAAAATCTCCTAAGTCTAACTGTACGGATTAGTATGGTTGAAAAGATATTATAAGTATAATCTGAGAAGGCGTATTTAATGAAAATAGTAAAATTGCATATTGATAATTTTAGAGGTTTTGTAAGTACAGATATTAATCTTGACGAAAAATTTAATGTTATTGTGGGCAAAAATGATGTCGGAAAATCTACTATTCTTGAAGCGTTTGAGATATTTTTTAATAATAGTACAGTGAAAATTGATTTAGATGATTTATGTAAATTTAGTGATGAAGATTATGTAGAAATAGGTGTCTCATTTAAGCTCGATAACTTTGACTTAAGAATTATTTAAGAATCAGGCTGTATTATTAGCCATACTTCTCAATAAATACCTACTTGTTAAATCAAGCTTTCTTAACGGCAATAAAATAATTTTTCGGGAGATTCTTATGGCTTTAAAGTCATGGCAAGTGATCGGTAGTGTCGTACTGATCACTTCAATCACTGTACTCATGCAAATTTCCTCTGAAACGTGGATCACATCAGCAACAGTCAGTTTGATAATGGGTGCTTCGGCTTTAGCGTGCATGGCAAGCTCATGCATACTCGCTAGCCGTTGGCACGGTATTGAAAGGCTCTTTGGCGGTCTGGACAGGGTTTATGAAGCGCATAAGTGGATTGCTATATGGGCACTTATTTTCGCTGTCTATCATTTTGTCTTCAAAGCCAAGCTAGACGCTTGGGATCTTGCGCCCATTTTGGAGTTGTCCAAATATTGGACGCGTTTGATGCGTCAACTCAGCCTTGTCGCGTTAGGTCTGATTATACTACTGGCGCTGAATCGCAAAATCCCGTATGGCAACTGGCGTTGGTTGCATAAGTTCTCAGGCCCACTTTTTTTAATCGTTATACTACATTGGCTGAGCTTTGAGTCTCCCATCACACTGACTAGTCCAGCAGGTATTTGGTTAGCACTACTTTGTTCTGTAGGCGTGATTGCAGCATTGTACAAGATGATATTGTACCCATTCATTGCCAAAGCCGGAGAGTATAAGTTAGTCGCTATATCCCAGGGCAAAGCGGCGGTACACTTGGAGTTTGAGCCAGTCCGTAAAGGGTTTCAATTTAAGGCTGGTCAATTTGCCTTTATCTCTCTTAAAGAACCAGGTTTGCACGAGCCGCATCCTTTTACCATAGCTAACGCACCTTCTGATACTGGACACATCCATTTTGTGATTCGAGCATTGGGTGATTATACAAAAAAGCTAAATGAACAAGCCAAAGTGGGTATGTTGGCTGATATTTATGCGCCTCATGGTAATTTTAAACGTATATCAAATGCAGAGCGTGAAATCTGGATTGGTGCCGGAGTAGGAATCTCTCCCTTTATTTCTTGGCAAGAGGATAAAACTATCGGTCATTTTGAACGTGCCACTCTGATATATTGCTTCGATCCTGCGCGTGTTTTTCCAAGTGTTGAGCGTATGCAGGAGATGACAGAACAGTCTGGAGTAGATTTCGTAGCCAACCCAAGTGGCAGTAATGCCATGGCTGAAACCATTCGGCAAGTCGCCAGTGAAGTTAATCCAAAGCAGATTCAGATTAGTTTTTGCGGTCCAAAAGGGCTTTTAGGAAAAGTACAAGAGTTAATGAAAGAAAATGGTATTCCTGCCAAAAATATTCATTATGAGTTTTTTGATTTTCGCTAGAACACGTACAATTTGCCGTGCTTAACACAAACCCAATAAGACAAATGGCACGCTGGCTCAAGTCATAAAGTCATCGGTGCTAGTGCTAAGTAGGCGAACGACAATGGTATACAGATTAATTTAAGTCATCGAACGTTGATCAGGAGCCTGGTGGTTTAAAGGCCGTCTTATACTTAATGGTCTACAGTGACTTAACATGAAATGGATATACCGCCATTTCATGTTAAAAAGGACACTACTGTGTACACGGAGCTACTATAAATAACTAGGAGTGATGATAACAATAGCGTACAACCGAATATTCAAGTCCTCACTAGGGAACCGAATCAGTGAAAGTACCTAATTGGCTCCTTATGGGTATACCCCAACGGAACCATCCAAACAGACCGTTTAAACGATAAACAGACTACCTAAAATAGACTGATATTAGCGAACTACTTATAGCAAGGGGTGGCGTAAACAACACTATCAATACAATACTAAAAGCCAATACCATTACTTAGGTCATTGAACCGCCGATAAGTTAAAACTCCTCGAGCAATTACTGAAAGCTATCTACTAGATTTTCACTAATTGTCGTCTTGATGACTAGCTTTTCAGGTATCTCTACTGCTTCACCTGTCTTAGGGTTTCTACCTAAACGACTCTTGCGCTTAACCTTTTGAAAATTTGCAAACCCTACTAACTTCAATCTTTCATTTTCTTCGAGGTTAGCTAAAGAGTCGGCTAAAACATCCAAAACTGAGTTTAGTACAACCCTTGCCTCATCTTGATTCACATTTAATTTTGGTGCCAACTCGCTAATGATATCTTGCTTATTCATACTTACCTCTCGTTGTTATTAGAATCATTTTGACTTCATTCCCTTGGTTTGGTGAGGAGATGCCGTAAATGTTAGGTCTCGCGGGGGAGTTTCCCAAACTCTGTGTCACTGCTGCTTACCCCCGATCCATACTTACACAGAATCTGGGATGGGCTCCTGTGCTTAGATCTCAAGTTCACTATGAGAGCCTAGCCTGTGTAATATCAAATCTGTATCACCTTCGAATTCATACAGCAGTACCAAATCAGGCTTAACATGACAATCCATCAAGTGCTTTTTGTCACCCGTCAGTGCATGGTTACGGTATTTGATTGGCATTGATAAGTCATTAAGTAAGCAGTGCATGACTTCAATCCATTGTGGTGTGATCAAATCTTTGGATCGTTTTTTAATATCTCGCTTGAATTGATTTGTAGGTATAACAGTTCTAGCCACGAGAGAGCCCCTGTAACGCCTCTAGAGCCTCGTTGGGTTCGAGTCTATCCAATTTACCCGCTTCATAGTCTAAACGTCCTTGCTTAATGGCTTGTAGCGTTTGATCCCCTAACACTAAGTCGTCAGCTTGATAATCAAATGATAGCGGTATTTTTTTGGTTTTGGCGACATTGACCAAGAACATTCTAACGGCCTGAGAGGTTGTCATGCCGTAGTTTTCAAATATTTGGCTGGTTTCATCTTTGAGTTCTTTCTCAAGTCTCATGTTGAAATTTACTGTACTTGACATAATTTGTACTCCATTTGTACTTTATATGACATTGATTGTATGTCATATAAAGTACAAAAACAATTATATTAACAATACTTACTTGCCTGATTCTCGGTAGTGCCTTGTCTTTTTTATCAAAGCTTCCTGGCTTACGCTGTATGATGTGCATCATTTCACGCATGAACAGAGTTTAGAAAACTCTCATCAATACAAGAGAACCACTTATAGTAGACTGTTTGAGGTGGTCATTTTTGGTTATTATCTTGAGAAATCGTACTCTGCTTCGTTCCCATCTAAATACTCACGTATAGGACGCTTTTTGCTGAATTTAGAGGCGTCTTTCTTGATCTCACCAACTATAAAATCACTATACGCTGACCAGTTCTTACCAGCGTCGCCTTTAGCAAGACCACTATACGTGCTTATAAACTCTTTATGCCGACTGATACGCCACAGCTGCTTATCAGAGAGTCCATCAATCGTGAACATATCTCCGTTATCAGCATCACGAAGTTTGATTGTTTTATCAGCTTTAGACTTAGACTTTTCATGCACAGTAAACGTAAAACCTATGATTTTGCGACCTTGCTTTACATTCTCATATTTAACTTTAATATTGGTCTTTTCATTAATCTCATTAACAGCTAAATCAAGAACACGTTTTTTGAAATCTCCCATGTTTTTATATTCATTGACACTGATTCCTAGCTGACCTCTCAATATTTCATAATCAAATATATCTGTCTGTCTAGCGCTTAACCATTTGACGATTAGCTCATACAAACGCACAGAGTAGATGCTATTGAGCGTTGCGATGAACTCTAGGTCATATTGTGTAAAGTGTGAGCTTAAGCGAGTAATTTCATTAACAACGGCAACAGTAAAAATAACTTCAATACGTCCCTCGCTTTTAACGTATCTGACTTGCTGAACCCAGTTTGTCTCAATTTTGCTACCAGTATCATCCAAAAACGTAAAATAACGTGCCCTTAAGCCTTTTCCAGCTTGGGCTAGTATCTTGTAGGCAGTATCAATTTGTACATCAAAAGCTTCAGCGTATCGTTTTGCACTTATAGACAGCGGCTTATTGATCTCTAACCCTTGTTCTGTCTCTCTTGCATCAACAATAGCTAGCTGTATTAGACACATCTCCGTTAAAGATAAACTTTGAAAGGCTGTAACAATCCGGTTTGATTTCACGACTAAGTCTTGCACAC
Organism: Psychrobacter urativorans; assembly: GCF_904846695.1. GTDB lineage: Bacteria > Pseudomonadota > Gammaproteobacteria > Pseudomonadales > Moraxellaceae > Psychrobacter > Psychrobacter urativorans. Next base: position 1,106 of record NZ_CAJHBR010000034.1, on the reverse strand, counting down.
CATCTTTTTTCTTTCTCTTTTCGTTCATTAGCTTTCCCTGCATCTAGTTGATAGATTTATATTAATTGACAATTATATCAATAGTCAATTAGTAGTCAATTAATATAATGTCTATTAGTGCGGTATAAACGTCCACTTATAACGGTATAAACGTCCACTTATAACGGTATAAACGTCCACTTATAACGGTATAAACGTCCACTTATGAGGGTTACATCCATTTACCAGTAAGGTCTGTAGCGGACTTAAAAGCTATTAAAAGCATTAAAAGCATTAAAAGCCTTTTTGGTTGTTGATAACTGATTAAAAATCAAAAGTAATTAAGGCATAGTTGGATGAGTATAGAAACATCATTAAAAAGGATTAGTATCTGAGTTTGATCGGTTTTGAGTGCCACTACCAAATGGATTGCTACCATTGTTATTGCCATAGTTTATTGTCGGTTGCTGACTACGATGTGGTGTTGGAGCTGGTGTTACTTTTGGCATTGGACGCCCACCAACCAGACGACAAAATTCAATGTTTTTTCTACTGTCACTATCGTCACAGTTACTTGTATCAACGAGCATATATGCCTCACCATTTACAAATTTGGTGTTTGCATGAGTCAAAGCGTTGTCATAACTCATTTTCATCGTTTGTAGATCGTTTTGGCTTTGAGCTTTGACATGCTCCAGTTGTTGTATCTCAGCTTGTAGGGCTCTAACATCATCATCGTTAGCCTTCACAACTAAGTGCACGAGCAAAAGCATCACAGCACAAATGATTGTGATCGGTATAGCAATAACACCAATACGCCAACCTATTTTTTTTAAATCCTCATTAAGTTTAGCGCTTGCTTGTTTTGCCAGCGTTCCAGCGTTCTCCATATCTTCTGTTACAAGTGACATTTTTACTTTTACTTGCTCTGATAGCTCGTTAAATTCCGCGTTTTCAAATTTTGACGCGATCTCATGTTCAATCTGTCCGATGAGGGCATGGTCTATATTCCGACTTGTCGCATGATGTACGGCAGTTCCACATATATTTTCAAGCGTCTTTAAGTTTTCGCTTGAATAGAAATGTTTAGCCGTTTTCACAGCACGATCTAGCACTGGCTGAGCTTC
>NZ_CAJHBR010000033.1 GCF_904846695.1 Psychrobacter urativorans | reverse complement strand
TATTTGGGGCTATTATCAGTCAGTGAGACCACACCGTTTTAATGACTATTTAACACCGCTAGAAAAAGAGAAACGCTACTTCAACAAAAACCTCTTATCAGGTGTCCTAAATTAGTTGACCACTATAGAAGCACCTATTTACTCAAACACTAAGCTGTATTTGTTCTTATCAAAGGAGCAAGCGAAAACCTAACCCTTAAAGAACAGTAACCTATGACATACATATTTCCAGCTCATTAAAAAACTCAAATGTAGAAGCCATGATTCTTAGATTTTTGCTTTGTAATATTTGTCAAATTGAAGCGTAGTACTGAGGTTTAACAGAGCTTGCGATACTCAAAAAATATCTAGATTAAACTAAAAGCTACGATGTATCCTGCATCATAGCTTTTTTTATTTTCCTTTAACAGCCACATCAATGTCGGTGGTACCACTACCTTTGACATTGGTAATGATGTGAATATCAAAGGCGGGGTGATTAACACCAATCAAGCCCAAGGCCAAATCCTTGGCGACGTCAATATAGAATCACTACAAGATACTGCAACCTACGACAGCAACCATAAGAACATTGGCTTCACCCTAGACGTTGATCTAAAAGGCGCAGGCTCTAGCGTCTCCCTCAAAGGCGGTAAAACAGATATCAATGCCGACTATAAAGCTGTGGGTCAGCAGTCGGGTATCTTTACAGGGGATGGTGGCTTTGATCTAGAAGTTGGCGGTAAGACCACTCTAATTGGCGGTGCAATCACCACCACTGATGCCGCCGTAGCAGCAGGACGTAATAACTATACGAGTCTAGGTGGTATCGAGACTCAAGATATAGAGAACAGCAGTAGCCATAAGGGTGATGCTATACAAGTTGGTGTCAGTCTTGGTATGACTGAAAATAAACCTCAGGCCAACAGTAATGGTTTAGGTTATGGCACAGATGGGGATAGTGATAGCAGTACCACTCGTGCAGGTATCACAGGTATCGCGGGTAATAGTGGCATCACCACTGACAATCGAGAGGAGTATGCAGGAGCGCTTGAGAATGGGTTTGATGCGACAAGAGTGAATGAGGAGCTTGGGGCGCAGACGCAGATCACTCAAGCCTTTGATCAAGAGCAGCGTAAGATAAAGACTGAGCTTAATGCGAAAGAACAAAAGTTACGGGATGAAGCAGAAGAAGCTCTTAAAAATGGAGATAATCGAAAAGCAACTGAGAAGTTTGCAGCTGCTAATAAGGTGCAAAAAAAATCACTATTATTTGACAGCATTACAGGAGCTATCTACGCTCCTAATATAAACGGTATTGCAGGTTATACTGTCAAAGCTGCTAGTCCTTATGTAGCAAGCCAAATTGGAGAGTATTATAAAACCAATGAAGTTTTAAACGATATAGATGAAGGTAATCGGGGAGAACGAGGTAGTGCAGGCCATATTTTAGCACATACCGTATTAGGTGCAGCAGTTAGCTACGCCACTGGTAATGATGCACTGACTGGTGGAATATCTGCTGGGACAGGAGAAGCGACAGCGCCACTCTTATCAAAATTTCTCTATGATAGTAGTGATCCTACGAAGCTAACGGCTGAGCAAAAAGATACGATCAGTGCTATTGCTGGTATTGTTGGCGGAACTATTGGTGCAACGACAGGCAGTGCTAATGATACGGCTAATGCAGCAGAGATATCTGTAGTAGCAGTTGAAGACAATTGGGATGAAGTTGGTCATTATTATATGACGTATATAGCAGCGTTAGAAGGAGGATTTAGCAATGCGAACGCGCAAAAAATTGCTACTGCTGCTTGGGCACCTGATACTGATAGTAGAAATGCTATGAGTTATAAAAGTTTAGCACAAAGTTTAATGGTTGCTCCGTTCGATGTTTTTCGAGGAGATAAACGTCAAGAACGAAATCAACCAACTATCCATGCTTTAGGTGTTGATGCTGGCATTCCTTTATATGAGCAGCAAGAGAGAAGAGATAAATTAGAAGAAAATAGAACCGCTGCTAGAGCTAAAACAGTAGCGCTTTTCTCAAAAATTGCTAAAGCTCAAGAGAAAGGCAAGCCTTACAACTTGACTAGAGATGATGAAAATTTATTACATATTAGTGGTGATTTGTACGGTCATGATAATCATAGTGTTGGGTTCCCCGAAGGTGTTGGACATTTATACCCTGGAGCTAAGCAAGACAATCCAAACTACAAAAACACTACTGCAAATTTTAAAACCTATGCAGAAAATATACGCTATGCGGCTAATTGGTCTAACAAGGGCACAAGAGGAACGCAAAGTTCTGATTATAAAAAGTTACTAAACAACATAGCTAGTACTTCTGACAAAGCTACTCAAATTAAGTATTTAAAAGATTATGCACTTACTCGCCATAATGTAGATAATATTCCGAAACCTAAAGAAGACGGAGCATTTAAGTAATGCAGAAACCAAAGATTATCAAAGGTTTTGCTATCGTACTCATATTGGTATTCTTGGCAACCTTGCTGCCAAAATGTGAAACAAGTAGTAATTATTTTTTAAAAATCCATAAAGAAAAAGTTGATGACATTGTTGGATATGAAGAAGATAGAGCATTGTATATAGGAGGGGATAAATACTATTTCATTACCCATGATATCTATCAAGAGTATTATTCTATTATTGAGAGTGCCCCTCGAGATTTGCTGAGTTCTGAGCATTATATATTGAATGCTAATACCAACGAGAAGATGTACCCTCATAAAAACATGTATGTGTTGACTAAAGAAGGATTAAAAAGGACAGATAAAATCCCAGAATTTAATTTAGCAAGTAACGCTGTTAGGTATAATAATACTATTTATTATTTACTTGAAATGCCTGTAGAGAATTTATTAACAGATTGTATAGTTTATAACATAGATAATGATGTTGCCGAAAAAGGATCATCAGATATCAATACTACTTATACTTATCTAGCGCGTTTTGATAAACCCAACAACCGATTCATTATTGATTCATCAGCAGCTTATTTATTGAGCGACTTTAATAAAAATCAACGAGCTATATGGGCAGAGCAGACAAACAATCCTAACTCTAAACGCAGAGATTATAGGGATTACATCATAGATCATACGAAAAATTTTAATTGCGGTATTTAGCCCGTAGATACCATGAGAAAAAGCAAGCAAGCGTAGGTTGAGCTTATAGCCCAGCAGTACTACATAGGCTGATTGAATCTTAAAGCCTACTTCTCAACAACAACGCCCTATTCAAAGCCGACAACGACTTCAACGTCAACGGCGTCGCGCAAAACGAGCGAACTTGCAGCAGCAACAAAAGCTCAAGCTATGGCGTAGGCGGCTATGCAGATACATCGGGAAGCGCAGGGATTACCGCCAATGCCAGCTGCGCTAAAGGTCATGGCAACAGTGATGCGACTACCTATGCTAACAGTCACATCAATGTTGGCGGCATCACCACCTTTGACATTGGTAATGACGTCACCTTTGACAGCAGTGTCCTTAATACCAATCATCTAACGGGTGAAGTGGGCGGTGATCTGAAAGTGATCAGTCGTCAAGACACGGCCGCCTATGAGGGTAAACAAAAAAACATAGGCTTTAATGCTTACATTGATCTCAAAGGTACCAATAGCAGTCTATCCGTCAATGGTTGTAAAACAGATATCAACTCAGATTACGCCGCAGTGGGGGAGCAAGCGATCATCGCCACTCAAAGCTCAGATCTGGTGGTCGGTGGTAAGGGTGAGTTCATCGGTGGTGCGCTCACGACAGTGTCGCCTGAGGACAATAAGACGGTCTTTAAGCAAGGGATAGAGACGCAAGATATCATTAACCACAGCCGCTATGAGGGTGATAGCATCTCAGCAGGCGTTAGTATCGGTAATACTACTGGCAAACCGCAAGCTGGTATGAATGGTCTTGGCTACGGCACAGACGGTGATAGCGACAGCAGTATCACCAAAGGCGGTGTTAGTGGTTATAACGACGAGCAAGGTATTCTCACTACGGACAATCGCCAAGCACTTGCGGGTAAGCTTGAGAGTGTGTTTGATGCCAATTAGGTTGCTGAGGAGCTGCAAGCGCAGAATCAGATTACTAAAGAGTTCGGTAAGGAAGCACCTAAGGCAGTGGCTGAGTTCTCTGAAAAAAGACAGACACAGTTGATACTTGACGGTGATTTAAAAGCAGCTGAAAAGTGGGGAGAAGGTGGCGCTTATCGGGTGGCTTTGCATACGCTAGTCGGTACTATTGCGACAGGTAGTGTCGAAGGTGCTTTAGCAAGTGGAACAACTGCAGTTTCAATTCCTGCGGTAGGTAAATATCTAGAGGAACAAGGCGTTGATGAGACTACTCGTGATGCATTGTTACTCGGCTTATCGGCTGCTACTGGCGCTATCGTTGGTGGAGACACGGCAAGTACAGCTAGTAGTGTAAATCAGACGCAGAATAATTTCTTGAGTCATAAAGATCGAAAAGCACTTAATGCATTGTTAGCTGAAGCCAAGAACAAGGGTAGACTCAGTTTAAGCGACTCAGAAAAATTAGTGTATCTTATACAGTATGATCAAGTTACCAATATATTATTAGAAGAGTATAGAAAAGACCCGTCTTCTTTAAGTGCAACAGATCGAAAGTTTCTGGAAGTAGCGTTAAATGATTTAATGGCAAAAGGTGGTTATGATGCAGTTGCTGCAAAAACACTTATCAAGGGAGGTTCAGCCGCAGGGTATACTACAGACAACTTTTTGAACGCTCCTAAAGTTGCAGGTGAAGTGTCTGAAGCTAGAGGTTGAACCAGTCTACCCACTCAAGCGTGGCTAATTCAACATCATTAACACCATCCCAGTCTTGCTTTAGATACTCGATCACCTCAGACTTATAGAGTCCATTGACCGTCTCAGCTAATGCATTGTCGTATGAATCACCCGTTGTGCCAACAGACGCAATCACATCGCTCTCAGTCATCTTATCTTTGTAGCAGATGGACAAGTACTGAACCCCTCGATCACTGTGATGAATCCCATCTTTGGGATTGTTTCTATCTGCTATTGCTTGGTTTAATGCCGCTATCACCATATCGGTATTCATGCGATTCGATACTTTCCAGCCCACAATAGCGCGGGCAAACACATCAATGATAAAAGCGGTATAAACCCAGCCGCTCGTTGTCTTGATATAGGTAAAGTCAGCAACCCATAGCTGGTTAGGGCGGTGGGCGGTGAAGTTACGGTTGACTAAATCATTCGCCCGCAGTTGGTCGTCACGACTGTTGGTAGTAATCTTACTCTTCCCACGCCAAACGCCTTGTAGACCATACTGCTTCATTAATCGCTCTACCGTACAGCGTGCTACATGAGTGCCATTCGCTATCATCTGTCGCCAGACCTTACGAGCGCCGTAACGGCATTTGCTATCCTGCCAAATGCGTCTGATTTCACGGATGTAAAAGTCGTCATGCTGACGGCGAAGGGAGCGCTTTTCAGGACAACTCTCTAAGTCTTTAGCACGGTAGTAGGTTGACGGGGCAATCGGTAGGACTCTACAGATTGACTCGATCCCATAAAGCTGTTTGTGGTTGTCAATAAAATTGATCATCACTTGGGTGGGCGGTCGAGTTCCGCCTGGGCGAAAAAAGCAGCAGCCTTACGTATAATCTCGTTGGCTTGTTTGAGCTCCTTGTTCTCGCGTTCAAGCTCCTTAATTCTCTGATCTTGACTTTGAGCTTGCACATTCGCAGGTATGGTTTGATCGATGTGCTTCTTATGCCATGCTCGAAGCGTTTCAGGTGTGCAGCCAATCTTAGGGGCAATGGCTTGAATGGCCGACCAGGTGGAGGGGTAGTCGCCTGCTGCTTCAATTAGCATTCTCACGGCACGTTCTTTAATCTCGGAAGTGTAGTTTCGTGTTTTCATTGTCGTATTCTCTCAGAATGTTGAGTCTCCGACAATACCGGGGCGGTTCAGTACTACCGAAGGATAAGTATAGTAGTTCAAAACAAAAATCTGATATTGTTATGTTCAATAGTAGTGGGTATTATAATGATAATTACATCTATTATAGTATCGATAGTGGTAAAGATGGTATTGGCAAAACTCCAACTTATAAAGCTAACCAAGATGGTTTGCAGAGTTTAGAAAAATTAGAAAACTATTTGAGCCCTGTTGTTAAGGGAGAGATACTAGCCGCTCCTGCGAGTCTTGCTTCTTCTGCGGTATTACGTGCTAATATGATTTCTAAAGGTTTAGCATTAAGGCATGGTGAAGAAGCACATCATATTGTAGCTGGAAACGTAAGAGCATTTGCTCCAGCAAGAAAGCGTTTAGCTGAATTAGGAATTGATATAAATGCTCCTAGCAATGGTGTAGCACTTTCAGGCTCGCGAAAAACAGGCATGACTAAAAATGGTTTTCAATGGGGGGCAACACCTGATATGTTTGCTTTAAACCACAGAGCTTCTGGACTACATAGTAAAAAAATGGCTGATTACGTTGTTGACGAGCTAAGAACAGTTACTACCAAGGCCGAGGCTGAAAATGTTCTTAAGAATGTAGCCTTAGCTATTAAAGACGGTTCTATTAAAAGAAAGGCAGGACTATGACAAATTATTATATTCTGAAGGCAGATTTAGATGATCATTTTCATAACTTTGAAGTAGATTATGATTCCAAAGAACTAGATCACTATTTTAATGCTAATAAATTTTTCAGTCCAGATTTTTCTTCAGATGGTTGGAAAACTGTTGAACTTCATGAATTTAAAGAATATGAAGAGTATCTACCAGTAGAAGATGGTAAAGTAATAAGGCCCTCATTATGGCCAAATATTATGCATGTATGGGGCGCGCCTACTTTTGTATTTTCTCAAGCTCTGAAAAATGATCTTTCAGGAATATTGGGTAACTGTGGCTATTTCTTAGAAGCTGAATATCATGGTGAACCATGGTATTTTTATTATTGTAATGTTCATTTAAGTAATGCATTAGATTTAAAACTATCAGAATACGATGTTTTTGAAAATGGTAGAATCATGTCACTACATACTGCTGTCTTAGTGAGAGACGTCATTAAAAATACTGATATATTTCGGGCTTCTGAATATACTAATCGCTTGTTTGTTTCAGATAGGGTCAAAGCAATAATAGATAAACACTTTGTAGGAAATGTTTTTAAATTAGTAGAAGTCGTTTAATTTAAATAATGAATATAATCATATCTTTATCAATATAATGATTTCAGGCTATTAAAAAAATTTCTGCCAACTAAGCTACTATACATAAATGTGTGTAGTAGCTTTTTATTTTAAAATTCAGACACCACCGCTTGTCATAGCAATCAAAAGAACATACGCTTTACCGCTGATATCGTTTTAGAGGGTGCAGGCTCAAGTCTATCGCTTAATGGTACACTACTATTACCCAAAATTTCAATAACATTGAAAAACCTGATACTAATCTCGTTAATTTTATTAAGGGAGAAACAAAGAGCTATGGATATAGTTGGCCCAGTGATGTGGTGCAGCCTTACAACGCTAAGACAACAGGACCTACTCCAAAACCTAAACTTACCACAACGGCACAAATAATTCCTCAAAGAAGTTTAGATAACAAAAATCAAGCTATTATTAATAATAACGGCTCAATTGATTCAGGGTCTTTACCAGCAGCACAACAACAGGCAAATCAAAAGACATTTGACGCTGCTGTTATGGTGGTGGATGCTGTAGGTTTAGCGACTGGCGCAGGAGAAGTTGTCATTGCTGTAAAATAGGCAGGCAAAAAGACAATACAATATGTTGTCAAAAAGTCGGCACTAGACGCGGCTAAACAAGGTACAACATCTGTAGACGATTTAATTAAAGTGAGTAAGCCTTACACAGGTTCTATATCTAATAGTCAAAGAGGGTCAACTGGTATTGCTAAGCCTGATAAAATTGATAATGTTATTAGCGAAAATCGCAGCTATCAAGGTATATACGATCCAAAAGAAGTCAGAACAGATTTAGAAGTAGTATATGGTCAGAATAGTGTAACATCGACCACTATTCCGAAAAAACCTCATCAAGCCAGTGCTACTAGAGATGATGTCATTATTGACGCTAATGGTAACAGAGCAGTTCAAGTTACTATGGATGATGGCTCTATAAAAAATATACCATACGATAATCGAGGGTTGCCAACATTTGATGATGTGTCAGTATTTACTGCAAAGATTGATCATTCGAAGAGCTATACTGGTCAAATGAAAAAAGCCTCCAAAGATATGTGGGAGTCGATTAAAGATGATCCTGTAGCTCAAAGTAAGTTTACGGAAAGACAATTGAACTCCATTAGTGCGGGTAAAGCAAATATTCCAGGCTATACTTGGCATCATAATGCGCAATCATCACCTAATAACATGCAACTAGTTCCGATGGACATGCATTCTAATAAAACTATGGCACACACAGGTCAGAATTCTTTAAAAGAGGGCAAGTAATGAATATATTCGATGAAAATGGATCTAATTCTCTGAATCAAATATCAGAGATTGAAAATTTATTGCTTTATAAATTTCCTATTAAATATGTTGAATTGGTTCAAAAATATGACGCTTTACAATTAGAAGACAATATTTTTGACTTTATTAATATTTATGGCAATAAGGATGACAGAGATATTAATTTTATTAGTTTAAAGAAAAACCATGAAAACGGTAATATTCTTGATTTCCAAAAAAATGTTTGTGAAATTGATAATTATGGAATAAAGCATCTTATTGTATTCGGAATATGTGGCAATGGTGATTATGTATGCTTTGATTACAGGCATAAACCCATGACAGATAATCCAAAAGTGGTTTTAGTCTATCACGATGATTTCGTGGATTATGAAGATGGCAGTAGTCACATGGTGATTAATCATGTTGCAGACTCTTTTGGAGAGTTTATGGATATGTTACACGAGTAGTAAGTTATTTAAGGGTTAAAACCAAAGGATTTGTTAGTCTAATAAATATACTGGACAAATAATTAGTCCAATAAAGGGCGAGTATTAACTCGCCCTTTATGCATTTTAATAAATCACTTTACACCTAAAACCTTGATGGCAGTATTATAGGGTCAGGTAATGGATGGGCAACCAACACCGATAAGTTTACAGAACAGCAATTAAAAGATATGAGATCTAGTAAGAAAAAAATAGAAAGATACACTTGGCACCATAATGCACAATAATCACCTAATACAATGCAATTAGTTCCTAAGTTAATGCATAGTAATTCTAAAGTTCCCCATACAGGTCAGAATTCGTTAATTAAAGGTAAATAGATATGAGTATTAAAATTTATAATGACAATGGAACAAATTCAATTAAACAGATAAAGGAAATTGAAGAAAGCTTGAATTATAAATTGCCAAAACTATTTAAAGAATTAATGATGAAACATGATGCTCTTAGACTTGACAATGATGTTTTTGATTTCATTAACTATTATGAAGAGGAAGACGAAAGAGATATAAATTTCTCAAGCTTTAAAAAAGAGTGCAAAAATAGTTTTATATTGGATGAGCAGATTAATGTAAATGATGTTAGCAACAATGGAATTATTGATCTAATAGTTTTTGTATTTTTTGCGAATGGTGATTATGTATGCTTCGATTACAGGCATAATCCCATGACAGATAATTCAAAAGTAGTTTTAGTCTATCACGATGATTTCGTGGATTATGAAGATTGCAATAGTCACATGGTGATTAATCATGTAGCAGACTCTTTTGAAGAGTTTATGGAGATGTTACACGAATAGTAAGTTATTTAAGGGTTGAAACCAAAGGATTTATTAGTTTAATAAATATACTGGACAAATGAAACAAGCCTCCAAAGATATGTGGGAGTCGATTAAAGATGATCCTGTAGCTAAAAGTAAGTTTACGGAAAGAAAGCTGTCCCAGTTAGAAGCTGGATCACATAAAATAAAAGGATTTACTTGGCATCATAATGCACAGTCATCACCTAATACAATGCAACTAGTGCCAGAGAAATTCCATGATAGAAAAGCTGTTCCACACTCAGGACAAAATTCACTAAAACAGGGGAAGTAAACATGAAGGATATTAAACCCATGTGGCATGAACCTCCTATAAGTCATAAGGCTATAAAAAAGTTTATTGATAGTTTTAAATATCATTTACCAGAAAGTTTTGTTAGTGTCGTAAGTAAGTATGACTCACTTACCCCCGTTGACAATGTCTTTGACTTTATTAATGTTTATGGTCAATCTGATGAAAGAGATGTTAACTTTTTGAGTCTAAAAGAAGAAGAGTCAGAAAATATTTATGAATCTCAGTATGTTTCTAATCCTTTGCATTATGGAACTCCACACCTAGTTGCATTTGGTATATGTGCTAACGGCGATAATATATGCTTTGATTATAGAGATAATCCAAAAGGTAATAGTCCCAAGGTTGTTCTTGTTTACCATGATGATTATCAGGAAGAAGACGATGGAAGCAGTTATGCGACTATTAATCATGTAGCAGACTCTTTTGAAGAGTTTATGGATATGTTGCACGAATAGTAAGTTATTTAAGGGTTAAAACCAAAGGATTTGTTAGTCTAATAAATATACTGGACAAATAATTAATCCAATAAAAGGCGAGTATTAACTCGCCCTTTATGCATTTTAATAAAGCACTTTACACCCAAAACCCCGATGGTAGTATCAAAGGGTCAGGTAATGGATGGGCAACCAACACCGATAAGTTTACAGAACAGAAATTAAAAGACATGAGATCTAGTAAGAAAAAAATAGAAAGATACACTTGGCATCATAATGCTCAATCTTCGCCCAGTAATATGCAACTTATGCCTTTTGAGATTCATAAATCACGAGCAGTTCCTCATACGGGACAGAACTCAATGAAAAATGAGAGATAATTATGCAGTTAAAAATTTATAGAGATAACGGTATTCTCTTTAAGGAAGTTTTTGGTACTTTAGAAAAAAAAATAAATTATTTGTTTCCAAGTTTATACAAGAAAATAGTTATAAAACATGACGGAATGCGTCTATATAATAACATTTTTGATTTTACTAATGTATATGGGGAAGTAGATGAGAGAGATGTTAACTTTTTAAGTTTTGATAATAGTGAGGTCGAAAATATTCTTGCTGAACAATATGTATCAGACCCTAAATATGCAGGAGTACCTCACTTAGTAGCATTTGCAATTTGTGCCAATGGTGATTATGTTTGTCTTGACTATCGAGACGATCCAACAGGTGATAATCCTAAAGTAGTATTAATGTATCATGATGATCACATAGAAAATGAAGATGGTACTACTTCTATGGTAGTTAATCATGTAGCAGACTCTTTTGAAGAGTTTATGGATATGTTACACGAATAGTAAGTTATTTAAGGGTTAAAACCAAAGGATTTGTTAGTCTAATAAATATACTGGACAAATAATTAGTCCAATAAAGGGCGAGTATTAAATCGCCCTTTATGCATTTTAATAAAGCACTTTACACCTAAAAACTTGATGGCAGTATCAAAGGGTCAGGTAATGGATGGGCAACCAACACCGATAAGTTTACAGAACAGCAATTAAAAGATATGAGATCTAGTAAGAAAAAAATGGAAAGATACACTTGGCATCATAATGCACAATCATCACCTAATAACATGCAATTAGTTCCTAAGTTAATGCATAGTAATTCTAAAGTTCCCCATACAGGTCAGAATTCGTTAATTAAAGGTAAATAGATATGAATATTAAAATTTATAATGACAATGGAACAAATTCAATTAAACAGATAAAGGAAATTGAAGAAAGCTTGAATTATAAATTGCCAAAACTATTTAAAGAATTAATGATGAAACATGATGCTCTTAGACTTGACAATGATGTTTTTGATTTCATTAACTATTATGAAGAGGAAGACGAAAGAGATATAAATTTCTCAAGCTTTAAAAAAGAGTGCAAAAATAGTTTTATATTGGATGAGCAGATTAATGTAAATGATGTTAGCAACAATGGAATTATTGATCTAGTAGTTTTTGGATTTTGTGCGAATGGTGATTATGTATGCTTTGATTACAGGCATAACCCCATCACAGATAATCCAAAAGTGGTTTTAGTCTATCACGATGATTTCGTGGATTATGAAGATGGCCGTAGTCACATGGTGATTAATCATATAGCAGACTCTTTTGAAGAGTTTATGGATATGTTACACGAATAGTAAGTTATTTAAATATTGAAACCAAAGAATTTGTTAGTCCAATAAATATACTGGACAAGTGATTAGTCCAATAAAGGGCAAGTATTAACTTGTCCTTTATGCATTTTAATAAAGCACTTTACACCTAAAACCTCGATAGCAGTATCATAGGTCCAAGTGGTGGAAGATTAACCAGTACGGGTAAGGTTGATAACAATGGTGAAGAAATCTATCAGCGTGATAGTGGCGGTTTTTATATTATTGATAAAAATGGCATACAACAACCTGTTAATTCACCCAATGATCATGGTAATACTTTAGGCAATCAGCCTACCGAAATTTATCAAAAGTATGATGCTGAGGGGAACTACCTGAAAACGGGCATTTCGCAAAACGCTAATACTAGATACACAGATGCTGAAATTGATGGTGGAAGAGTTAGAGTAATCGGCGAGCGTCCGCGAAATGAAGCTGCTCAAATAGAGCGCAATATAACTGAACGCAACCCAGGACCTGACAATAAAGAGTCATGGGCGGGAAAACGTGATCCCTCTCATCCCAACTACGACCCTAACTATGTGCCACCACATATAAAAAACAATGCTGACGATTAAGGAGTATAACAATGTATATGATTCAATTTGGTGCTCAATGTGGCAGTACTCAAGCTGACAAAGCAATAGGTTCTTATCATATTTTGTTAAACAAAATATTTTACCAAAAGCAAGACGGGAGTGATTATTTTAAAACTTTACTCTTTTTATCCATTGTTTTTAGAGTGAGTGGTAAACATCAAGACTTTGGATCGGAAGGTGCAGAATTTTTGCAAAAGTCAGCCAGTAGAAATGTTTACACCATCGACTTCGCCATTCCACAAGAGCGCTGGCAGAATAAAACCGATGTAGAGTTACGTTCTTACATTGCCGAAGGGGTCAGATCCTGTTTTGATTTGTTAAAGCAAAAAGTTCTGGAGCTTGATGAAGTCAATAATATAGATAAATTAGAACGAGACTTTGAGCATGGTATGACGCAGTTTATGACTTTGCCACTACCTGAGCTTAAAGGTAAGTGATAAGGATTAGACAATGACTAAAATAGAGCTATATAACATCTTATTAGACAATGGCTGGACAATAAGAAAAGGCATTGATGACTGTGCTTATAAGCAATTACCAGATAGACAAATTCAAGTCATACCTGGTATTAAAAAATTAATAGAAAAATATCAGGTAATCATGATGCCAAGTGTAAGTACTAAAGACTTTAGCATTTTGGTTGAATACATTTTTGAGAATAAAAAACCGAGAAGAATAGTACATTCTGGTATTATTAGAAATAAACAACAATCTATCTATACTAACAATCCAACAATAGAAGTTATCGAAAAATATCTTAAAGAAATTGAAATGTGGGCACAGGAGCAGGATATTGAAGCAGGTTTACTGAGATACAGTGAGATTCCATTTGATACAAAAGGAATTTATCCGCTATATCATCTAGCGGCTTTAGCCATTACAGGGCAGACAGCACAGCTAGATGAATATTTAGAAAACTTTAAGCAAGGTAATAAAATGACATTTTCTGTTTATATCAAACAAGATTTTATTGAACGAGCATTAGAAGCTAGTAAAGAGTATCAATAGATACTCTTAAATATACTTAGAAGTGATCTTGAAAGAGGCAATAATACACATTAAGTATTATTGCCTTCTTACTTGTTTGAGATGATAGTTTTGAATTGATTTAAAAGCCTAGCCTTTCAAAACTGATGGTGATAATTTAACTACGAATGCTGATTTAATGAAACAAGGTGGATCACCATATGTACTGAAAAATGGTCAGTATGAGCAAGTTCAGCTTCACCATTCACGCGAAGATGGTCGCGGTGCTTTATTCGAAACTTCTAAATCAACTCATTCAAGTCTCACTAATCAAACTGGTAGACAAGCGGTGCATCCATATTCACCTCAGAGTCATCCAGATTATCCAGTTAATCGCAATACTTTTGACAAAGATAAAGGTCAGTATTGGAAAGATCGCTTAAACCAATTGCAAGGAAAATAATATGAACTCATTCAACATAGTAGAAAAGTTACTATCTAAGCAGGATTATCCTGTAATAGAAAAGAAAATTGAACGTGTCCAAGAAACAAAAGCCATTCTTATAGAGTTTGGCGTTCAAAAAAATAGTGGTTTTTTTAAATTGTATACAAAATATTTTTTAAGGTCTTTAAACTGCCGTTATGGCGCAAGTGAAATAGTTGATCCTCTACCGACAAGAAGTTTCATTCCTAGAGTAAAATTCGCACATGAAGTTTGGGATATACCTGAGAATTACATTTTATTTAGTACAGGTGAAGGTGAAGGCGGTTATTTATATAATATAGAAGATGACAGTGTATGGGATTTCCAGATGGGTCAGCAACAGCAGCTAGCTAATGGCACATTGCCACACTGGGATAGCTTCTATGAATTTATGATTTGGTATTTGACCGATGAAGAAAAGGCCTAATGTCCAGTAATTTTTATTACAAACCCAAAAATTCACATAACCTATATTATTTCTATGATTGGCGGCATTGTATCGTAAAAGGTTTAGATCTAACCATTCAAGGTTGTTTCAGCATACTTTATGCTGATGGAGTATTTTTAGAGTCTATCTTTGCGATTTTAGTCTATTATGATAGTGCAGGTGTAGAGGGCTGTTGGTGGTATTATCCTGATTTAAGCAGTCCTTATCCTGACGATGTTTTTGATGGAGTTTGTTTTGAAATAGGATTCGATAGCCCAGATACAAAAGTTTATGTAAAAGAACAGGTTAGTTTTGATTATGCCAAGAAAGCTTGTAAACGATTTATAGAGCTTCACCCAGAACATGAAGACTTTTTAACAAACATAATTGATAATTGGAAGCCTTTGAACATTAATACCCGTTAAATGAAATCTAGCAAATAAATAATTAGCACGTAGGTTGAAAGGAGCTAGCGACTCCCAACATTTTAAAAAATAAAATAGCATAGCACTGATCAAATATAAAATCATATCTGCCCCTACCGAGGTTGAGCGAGGAGAAAACAAAGCAATGCTTTGTCCGAGTGCAAGGCGAAAGCTGTGCTTGAGTTAGGCACAAAGCTAACTATTAAAGATGAATAACCCACGCCCCGCATATTTCACGACCATTAAAGCACTCAAATCTACAGGCCAAGCTTGTTATCTTTTATCTAATGTATTCTGCAACAGTGGCTACTTTAAGTGCCATACGGTAGCTTGCGATTTTCTTAATCATGGTAAACTCCTCATCCCAGAGTTTTCAAGCTAGTTATCCCATTGAGCTTATCGCTACAGATTCTTCAGCATAGACTCTTTAGCACAGTATAATCTCGTCAAAGTGGACTTTAAGTAGGTATGCGCGGATAGCCAGACAGGCTACCATAGCCTATAATTAGTCAATACTTCTAAGGTGACGATCATAAGGTGACTGGGTAGGTAGATACCTGCTTATTTACAGGATATCTATACCGAACTATGCCAAGCCCGCCATAAAATAACTGTTATACAATAATATCGATATAAGGCACATCGCTATGGAACAAAGACACAACCCTGCGGAACTAACCCAAAACCCGGTAGAATACAGACCGGTATTCATGCCCAAAGTCAATAGTGATAATTTGGTAAAAACCGACATGGTTAGGTTTGAGCGGCATGTGGGATTCTCAAGCGCGCAAAAGAAAAAATCCATCCATGACCTGCATCAAGTTATTCGCAAAAAGTATGGCTTTAAACAAGTATTAGAGCTATCTAGCAAGTCTGGTAATAAATTAAGTTTTGCGCTAAGTCCTTTTAGCTTACAGCTAGCCAATGAGTACGATGGTCAACAGTATAGTGTTGAGAATGCTTTGCAAAGTAGTAAGGTTTTTGAGCACGGTGGCCCCTATAGCGACTTGCTAAATGCTCCACCCAGACAAGCCAAAAAAGACGAGCGCTTAATAACTTCCGGTGAAATCATTGGTTATAACTATTTCGGTGTAGAGTGGGACATAGAGCCATTAACGGCGTTTTATGATTGGCTATATGTGAACGCCCTAAAACAAAATCCGCAGCTGCATGAGCAGATTATGCAATATCAAGGCTTTACTGATCTTGAGTTCAATCCCAAAAAATCTATCCATAGTGCTGCTTATGCGCTGGCTATGTTTGTAGCACTCAATAAGCGCGAATTGCTCGATAATATTGAAGACCCAAAAGTGTTCCTTAACTTATATACTGAATTTCAACTCAGCAATACCATCCCTCTTTTGGAAGAGGGTTGGTTCTGATAGTTCGAACAGCTACCGCAGCTGCAAGCTCACTTCTATAACTAAGCCTTTGAGGCCGTCTTGACGGTTGCGAGCGTCGATTTGGCCTTCATGAGCTGCCACAATGGCTTGGGCAATAGCCAAGCCTAAACCATAACCGCCGACAGGGCTGCTAGTCTTAGCTTTACTTGGTCTGTTGCTGTTAGCAGTGTCTTGGGTATTCTTTGGGCGTTGTCTAGACACATCTAAGCGTACAAAAGGTTGAAATATACGCTGCAAGTCAGCTTCAGCTATACCGCCACCTTGGTCAATGATACTAGTCTTTAGAATCGGGGCTTGATTGGGCTGTCTAATGCATTGGATCTCAGCACAGACTAAGGTCTGTGGTGCTGAATGGATAAAGGCATTGCGAATGATGTTCTCAAAAGCACTGTGCAGTTGATCTCTGTTACCTAGTACCATAAAAGCACTGTTATAGCTGCCTTTAGCCATACTAGAAGTCAGCGCTTTATTGTCGAGCTGATAGCTTGCCGCCTGGCAGCGCCATTCGATGTGCTTATCTTGAAATTCAAAGCAAACGTCCTGACCAATCTCATCCAGTAGTGCCAGCATGTCTACCGATTCGTAGTCTTCAGGATGCGCGTTATAGCGCTGTAACTGTAGCGACTGAATATGAATAATCTGCCCGATCAACTCATTCATGCGCCCTGATTCCTTTTGAATACGATCAAGGTAATGGGTGGCCTCTGGCGCATAATCGCGAGTGAGTTCAGTGGCAACATCCAATCGAGCCAATGGTGAGCGTAGCTCATGGGAGATGTCACTGAGCATTTGCTTACGAGACAGCTCACTATCGGCCAATCTAGTTGAGAGCTTAGCCACATCTTTAGCTAGTGCGCCTAACTCATCGTCACCCAACTTAGATAACTGATCATCGGCCAAATAATCCCCGTCACTCATCCGATGCACAGCGACTTGAACTCGGCGTATGCGATTGGATAAAGTGCGGCTCAACCAATAGCAAGCTAGTAGACTAAAGATAAAGATAATGCCAACTCGTACTGGCCAATAAGTTCGCTGTAAGGTTATTAAATCTCGAAAGGGTAGGCGCGGTTGTAATTGTACGGTGTAGTTTTTGCCATCAGTGCTAGCTACCGATATATCTGCCAGTTCTGGATAGTTATTGACGTCCGCCACTACATTTTGGAATAAGTTATTGGCTGGAAAGTTGGGCCGAGTGAGGGGGCTATGCTCCTTATCATCTAAGCGTAGAATACGACTGCCTGAGTATTTAAAGCGCGGCGATACGATTGCCCCTTGTTCATCGAGTATACGTATCTGATCCCTTAGTCCGCGCTCTTTACGATAAGTTTCGACAATAGCATCATAGTTACCGTCTTTTAAATGCTGCACAATATCCTGTCGAATACCCAATAAATAGTCAACTTGTATTGCCATACGAGACTCTAAAGCGCGAGTATTCATCCATCTCTCCATACTTATAGAGATAGCAGAAGTCACTAGTAGCATCAGTAGTAAACTTAAAAACAGTCGCCAAAACAGCGATACAGTAACAGTGGGCATACGCCGAAGTGGCGAAAATATAGTCATTACAGTACCAGCTGATAGCCTTTACCACGAATGGCTTTGATAGGCTCATGGTGGAAAGGTTGTAGTTTTTTTCTTAATCGAGACACATGCACATCAAGGCTACGATCGAAAGGTTGTAGTTCACGCTGCAGTACGGTCTGCGACAGCCACTCTTTGCTAACTACTTCGCCTTTTTGCTTAAGCAGCGCCACTAGCAAATCAAACTCTGTACCCGTCACTTGTAGCTCGACACCATCAATTTTGCAGATGCGGTGTACTTGGTCAAGTAGTAGGCGATCATGGACTAGCGCGGTAATTTCTACTGCTGATATGCTGGCGCGCTTGACCACAGCATTAATACGAGCCAGTAGCTCCCGTGGATTGCAAGGCTTAGCAATATAATCATCAGCGCCAAGCTCTAGGCCAATAATACGATCTATCTCATCACCTTTGGCGGTCAGCATGATCACTGGAATCTGACTAGTAATCGGTAATTGGCGCAGCACATTGAGCCCATCGATTTTGGGCATCATAATATCTAGCACTAATAAGTCATAGTATAGTGGTCAACTAATTTAGGACACCTGATAAGAGGTTTTTGTTGAAGTAGCGTTTCTCTTTTTCTAGCGGTGTTAAATAGTCATTAAAACGGTGTGGTCTCACTGACTGATAATAGCCCCAAATA
>NZ_CAJHBR010000032.1 GCF_904846695.1 Psychrobacter urativorans | reverse complement strand
TGCCAGAAAATTATAAATTTTCTCTTGCGCTAGGATAAAGATTTCCCAAATCTTTATTTATTCCTAGCTCATAGTAGCGCAAGGAAGCTTTATTTAAAGTCAGCCTTAAAGGGGATTTTTTGGGATAAGTTAAAAAATTGCCTGCCAGAAAATTATAAATTTTCTCTTGTGCTAGGATAAAGGTTCGCATATAAGCCATAAATAGGTTAACTGACTATGACTGTAGCATCTAAAGTAAATTTTTTAATCAATAATCTTACTATAAGAGTGTGGGTAGGGCTACTCATTAGCAGTGCTAGCTTATACGCCTCCAGCGTAAATGCGGCAGCTATTTATAAAGTAGTTGACCACAAGACAGGACAAGTGACTTTTACTGATAATTTGCGCAGTTACCAGCAGCAAGCAAACCAGCAGATCAGCCAGACCAATATCACAACCGGCCCTGCTAGTGCGGCGGCTACTGACACTAGCCGTAGTGGCAAAGCTAGAATCAGGGCTCAGTCAGCTCCTAAGCTACAGGACTTACCAGTAGGAGCAGTACGAACTAACTATCAACTGACCATGATAGAACCCAGCGAAGAGCGTGCCTATCGGCGTCCTGCGCAGAGTATCTTGCTCAATTTACAGTTGCAACCTGCGTTACAAATAGGCGATAGCGTCAATATTTATTTAGACAACGATTTAGTTGCTCAGGGGTTAAAAGCGGCTATCGCTACAGTAGATATATTGCCTGGAGAGCATAAACTAAAAGCGGTGGTTAATAACAAACAAGGGCAAATCTTGCAGCAAGTTTCGCGCACGGTCTATGTGATTCAAAACAACGTAGCAATACCAGATAATAAAAAGGTAAATCTGATAGCTATTAACTAATAACTAACTAACTAATAAGGGCAGTCACTGAACTCAGCGACTGCCCTTATTTATAAAGTTGACAAAGAACACCTACTGTCAGTCTGCCATAGCTATTCATTAGCAAAATGAGCAATTGATAGTAACGGTCTACTTAGTTAACTCGATAGTACCGTTAGCCGTGACCGAAATCGTACTATTACCTGATTCAAAGTTTTGGCTTGGCACCGAGGCATCAGCAGACTCACTTCTCATATTCATACTTGCATACATAGGGCGTGGATAGTTATTACCACTGCTAAGATTTACAGTGACCACACGATAGCCCCGCGCATCCCAAGCTCGAGTTAGATTCTTAGCTTGTTGTTGAAAGGCGCGTGACGCTTCTGCCATCAGCTTTTGGTCGAGGGCATCTTTTTTGACATCTGAAACCCCAAAGTTCAAGTTATTCATCACTAAGGTTTGTTGCAGATCAGCAATCAGCTGGCTAGTAGCAGCAAAATCGGTACTCTTGATGTCTATATTAGCTTGTCCAGTCCAACCAATGATCTTGTCGTTCTTATCATAACGTGGGTAAGTGCTCTGCTGTCCAGTGCTCACTGTAACCGTAGGATAGCGTTTAGCAATAGCTAAAGCTTTATTGATCGACGTGTTAAGAGTAGTGGCTAAAGATTTGGCATCAGCAGCTTGTGCTTTTTTATATAAGCTGGCCCGTACTTCATCGTTAGCAATCTCTTCTTTGACTTCTGCCTGAAAGGTCAGCTGATCGTAACCCGTAGGCTCAGCGTGAGCAGTGCCCATCATAGCGGCAAATAGGCAAACGCTACTAGTAGCAATAGCCGCTTTATTAAATAGAGTAGATTTCATAATAGCTCCTCAAATATGGTTTATGAATAGTGTTTATAGCAAATTTTTATAATTTATAATCTTCTAAATTACTAATACATATAGCTTGATAATGCGTTATTAATATAACAAATATCTATCGCAAAAAAAGAAAAATTTATAGAGTGTGCTGTGAGGAAATTGTCAGTAAGTTACTGCTTTCTACGCTAAATTTTGATTTTTATAGCGATTATGCTGCTACTTTAAGTGCTGAGTTTTTACGCAGGGCTTGTAATATGCTAAAAACCTTGTATAATCTGCAGCTGGTGGCTCCATTGGTAGCCTCGCAACATTGTTCTATGAATCCCGCCAGGACCGGAAGGTAGCAACGGTAATAGATACTATGTGTGCCGAGGATGTGCTGATGGGGTCGCTTTTTTTTGTCTGCGATTTCTTGTTAGTGGTATTTATAGGTCAATTTTTTTAATTAGTATAAATACTTAGCCTAAATCAGTTATAACCGCAGTGCCTAGCAAACCAACTGTTACCCGTGTGATGACGCCCTTACTATGTAAAGGGTTTTTTTTGGTCAAGTTTTTATTTAATTCGCTTATGATTAGCTGAATTTATGGCTTAGTTAGCACTTAGTACCTTGCATAGCAGGCGCTTACAGGATACGATAATCAGGCAAAAATTTAGCCATCTCTTAACTCATTATAAATAGATAATTAGGATAATACAGAGCTATGAATGAGACCCAAGAGCCGCTAACATTGCAACAACGTCAAGCGCAACAGTCGATGCAGCGTAGAGTACAGCAGCGGCAGATTCTGGCGATGATGGGTATTAACCAGTGGATACAACCGAGTTCAGCCACTTTGAATATAGCTGATATAGACGCGGTTGCTGATAACGAGCCGCTACAACAGGTAGAGCCACTATCGGTCACTAGTCCTGCCTTCGAATCTACTAGCGCCCAAGATGCGCTTAGCTTAGCAGCGCCAGCGCAGCCTGTGCTCACTAGCGCTGATGATGTTCAAGATATCAGTGAGCGCATCATTGAAGATAGCAGTCAAAACATTGAGCCACTACCGTCCTATTATATAGATTCTTTAGACAATAGCCCTTTATCTGCGCCTGTAGACTCTAGGGCGACAGTCACAGGTTTAGTACAGCCACTGATAACTAAAGCGACTGCCGCTGTTGACCCTTCTAATAACGATTCTACTGATAACTATAAAAAAACCTTAGATAAAGTAGTGCCCTTTGATCTGCAAGGGGGACGCTATGGCAATTGGGTACTGCTGGTCGATATCCAGGCCCTTAGTAGCGATAGCCAGAAGCTATGGCAGAATGTCTGCCAAGCCCTATCACTAGAGTGTGAGACTACCTCTTTTCCGATTTGTGCTGGTATGGATACCGCTGAGCTTGCTAATGCTAGTCTTGCTGGTTATATCTTTAAGATAGGCCGTAGTGAAGATATCCAAGTAGTCGCTCTGACTGAGCTGCCTAAACTGTTGACGCATCCTAATATGGTCAGTGCGCCAAGCTTAGAGGCGATGCTCATTGATAGTACGCTTAAACGCCAACTGTGGCAGCAGATATCCAACCAAGCTTAGTGTTAGGGGCGTTAAGAGCGTTAAGAGCGTTAAGAACATTAAGAATGCTCAGAGCATAAATAACGGGCAGCTGTCATTGTCACGTACTAAGCTGAGATTAGTATATATTTAGATTAGATAATCGGCACTAGCACTCAAACCCTGTAACTTTAACTTTAACTTTAACTTTAACTTTAACTGTCACTGTCACTGTTCTCACTTTACCACCTAAAATCTACTATATTAAGGACTACCTATATGACTACTGATATAACTACTGATAACAAAGCTGCTGTTCATCGAGTCCCTAACTTTAGCGCTGGTCCTGCAACTTTACCTACTGAAGTATTGCAGCGGGCCCAAGATGAGTTGTTAGATTGGCAAGGTCGCGGCGTATCAGTGATGGAGGTGAGCCATCGCAGTAAAGAGTATTTGGCAATCACCGAAAAAGCCGAAGCCAAACTGCGCTCGCTGATGCAAATACCTGATAACTACAAAGTCTTATTTTTACAAGGTGGCGGTAGTCTACAGTTCTCTGCTATTCCTTTAAATTTACTGGATGGTAAACGTGCAGATTACTTAACTACCGGTACTTGGTCAGCCAAAGCGATCAAAGAAGCTCAGCGCTATGCCAAATTGGGTCTAGGTGAAGTCAACTTAGTAGCAACTGGTAAAGACCATAACTTCACTGATGTGCCTGCCCGCAGCACATGGAATACCACTAAAGACGCTGCTTATTTTCACTATTGTGCTAACGAAACTATCCATGGTTTGCAAATATTTGAGCCGCCACAAGTCGACGTACCTCTGATTGTCGATATGTCATCCTGTATCTTGTCGCAGCCGATTGACGTCTCTAAGTTTGGGATGATTTACGCTGGTGCACAAAAGAATATTGGCCCAGCAGGTCTAGTTATTATTATTATTCGTGAAGACTTATTAGGGCAAGCAAGCGAATGGTGTCCACTACTGCTTAACTATGAGCATCAAGTAGAAAAAGAATCAATGTCCAACACGCCAGCGACTTATTCTTGGTATCTAGCGGGTCTTGTATTTGATTGGTTGGAAGAGCAAGGTGGGGTTGAAGCTATCGGCAAAATCAATCAACAAAAAGCCGCATTGCTTTATGATGCTATAGACAATAGCGAGTTCTACCATAATGCAATAGCCCCTGAGTATCGCTCTATCATGAACGTGCCTTTTACTTTAGCTGATAGCACTCTTGATAAAGTATTCCTTGAGGAGTCAGAGCAGGCGGGACTGCTAAGCCTAAAAGGCCATCGTGAAGTTGGCGGTATGCGTGCTAGTATTTATAATGCAGTACCGTTGCAATGGGTACAGCAGCTAGTAGACTTTATGAAAGCCTTTGAAAAAAAGTATGGTTAATAGCTAAGGCTATTGAGACCAATGAAAGACGTAGTTGCTAGCGACTGCGTCTTTTTTTTGCAATAGTACTTAGTATAAAAGACTTACTATAAAACAATTGCTATCAAAGCATTAACCCTAAAAATGTGACACTAAAAGCTTGGTACAGTGTGGCAATAATATGAGCATAGTGAGGGCAATCATAAACCCTGTATTACCGAATACTGTCTGCTGAACGGATCGCTTGCTAAGCTCATCTTCGTAAAGCATTAGGTTAAAAAAGCGAAGTTTGTTATGATAAATTTTTGTAATTCAAATATTTTTAGTGAGCAGCTAAAGTAACTCGCTATATAAATTTGCTTTCATACTGCTGGTGATAATAAGTTACGACACTAACCATGATAAAAAATATTCTGCTAAAAACAGTGCTATTAAGTGTGGCTATCGGCTGGATACCGGCCAGTATAGCTAAGCCTATTACTATTACGGCGCTTGGGCATAATAGTACTGCTAAATATGTAGATGTCCCTTATATGCCCTATGCTAATCCTAAAGCGCCAACTGGTGGTACGCTATCGCTTGATGCGCGTGGTACTTTTAATGCCGCTAATAAGTGGATGACCACTGGGGTGGCGATGATAGGTACTGACTATCTTTACGATACCTTAATGACAGGCTCGTTAAACGAAGCCTTTACTATGTATCCGCAGCTAGCCAATAAAGTCACTTATGACCCTGATGATACCAGCTGGATTATTTATCATGTCGATCCAAGTGCGCGCTTTTGGGATGGCACGCCAGTGACTAGCGCTGATGTAAAGGCGACTTATGAGGCGCTACTGACCAAAGGCCCGATGTTTATTCGCAGCTATTTAGGCGATATCAAAAAGGTTGAAATTGTCGATAAGCAGCGAGTGAAGTTCACTTTTGTCTCCAGTGATAATAAGGAAATCCTGTTAACGGTTGGCCAGTTTCCAGTATTTGCTAAGTCCTCCATTGATGCTGATTTTGAAAAAATTAGTCTCACGCCTTTAATGGGTAGTGGCCCTTATAAGTTAGGTCGAGTAGAAGCAGGGCGTTCGGTTAGTTATGTGCGGGATCCTGACTATT
The DNA here is from genome assembly GCF_904846695.1 of Psychrobacter urativorans. GTDB lineage: Bacteria > Pseudomonadota > Gammaproteobacteria > Pseudomonadales > Moraxellaceae > Psychrobacter > Psychrobacter urativorans. Next base: position 13,507 of record NZ_CAJHBR010000032.1, on the reverse strand, counting down.
GGGGTCGGGACTTGATGGTCAATCGTGGTCGCTATAACTTTGATAAGATTAAGTTTGTTTATTATCAAAGTGACGAGATTGCCTTTGAAGGCTTTAAATCAGGTCAATATCGTTTTCGTCCGGAGAATAAAGCCTCTAACTGGGCTACCGGTTATAATTTCCCAGCAGTAACCGCTGGCATGATCGATAAAGAAGCCATCAGCAGTCAAAATCCAGTACCGATGCAAGGTCTGATTATGAATATGCGTCGGCCTCTTTTTCAAGATATCCGTGTGCGTCAGGCTTTGAGTGCTGCTTACGATTTTGAATGGATGAATAAAACTCTATTTCATGATCAATATGAGCGCTTGCAAAGCTTCTTTCATGGCTCGGAGCTAGCCGCTTTAGGTACGCCATCAAAGGCGGAGATGAAAATAATCAGCCCATTGTTGCCTGAGCTTGAGCCTATACAGCGGCAGGGCGTATTGGAGGCGTGGCAACTACCTACTACTGATGGTGCTGGCTTTAATCGCCAAGGACTATTAAAGGCGCGGCAGTTATTATTGGCCGCTGGGTTCTATTATGATGATATGAAACTGTATCAGCCTGATGGTAAGCCTGCACAGATTGAAATCTTAATGACTGGCGATACCTTAAGCCGAGTATTATTACCTTATATCCGTAATATTGAGCGTTTAGGGTTCGAGGCCAAGCTGCGCCAAGTGGATGGGCCACAATATTATGAGCGCATGCGTAGTTATGATTATGATATGACTGTAGATGTGTTTGCCCAAAGCTTATCGCCCGGTGCCGAGCAAGCTAGCTATTGGGGTAGCGCCGCTGCTAAGCAACTAGGGAATAACAATACTATAGGCGTCAACAATAAAGCGATAGATCAAGTGACCCAAGCGCTTGCAGATGCCAAAAGCCGTGATGAGATTATTGTATATACTCATGTGCTCGATCGTCTACTTCGTGCCGGTTATTATCTAGTGCCGTTATATGGTAAGTCAGGCACTAATGTGGCTTATTGGAACCAATACCGTCATGCCACGCTACCGACTAATGCTGTGGGCATAGATTACTGGTGGGTAGACAAAGCTGCCGAGGCAAAAGTAGACAAGTATTTAGGGCGTTAAACTAGTCTAAGATATAAAAGGTATTTAAAAACTTAAAGCTATCTATGACCTTGAAGCTATTTATGATATTTAAGTTATTAGCTAGGATAAGTCGCTATTTATAATTTTAAATGAACATCAATCAAGCTCAGTTGACCAAACCCGTTCAGCTTACAGCTATGGTTGCGGATAAAAACTAAAGACAGTTGCTAATAACAAGGATTTACTATGACTATTGAAATTCATCCCATTAAAGCTTTTAATGACAATTATATTTGGACATTAATCAATAAGAACAATAAACAAGCTATCGTGATTGATCCTGGTCAATCGGCTCCGGTAGCCGCCTATATGGAACAGCAGGGACTTGAGCTGACTTCAATTTGGACCACTCATCATCATTTTGATCATACTGGCGGCGTGATGGAGCTGCAAGAGCACTTTCCAATGACCCATATCGTGGCGCACAGTGAGCATGGGGTCGAGGAAGATCAAACTATCAAAGATGGTAGCACCGTAAGTGCTTGGGGCTGCTCAGCACAAGTTTGGGATATCTCAGGACACACTAACAGCCATATTGCTTATATCTTAGACATTGATAATCAAAAGCATTGTTTCTGTGGTGATACTCTATTTAGTGGCGGCTGTGGTCGAGTATTCACTGGCACTATCGAGCAGCTGTACCAGAGCTTTAAGCGCATCGATGAGTTGCCGGCTGAAACTTTATTGTACCCAGCGCATGAATACACTGCCAATAACTTACGTTTTGCCTTAACTATTGAGCCGGAAAATGTAGCCATACAGCAAGCGCTAGCACAAGCTGAACAGCAAACGGCGCAAGGTGTACCGACTTTGCCCGTCACTTTGGAGCATGAGCGGGCCATCAATGTGTTCTTGCGAGTAACAGAAGCTAGCGTAATAGCAGGGGTGCAAGCGCAAATGACTATTGCTGATGAAGAGCCATTAACAGTATTCGCCGCGCTACGTGAGCTGAAAAATAATTTTTAGTTCTATGTTATGTAAGGTTATATGTAGAATTATTGAGTAGTCTGCTATCTCTCTCCTCTATTTGCCGGTCAGGAAGTTGCCATTATGGGTCGTTATATCTTAAAGAGACTACTGCTTATATTGCCGACGCTGTTTTTGATATTATTGGCAAACTTTGTCATCGTGCAAGCCGCTCCTGGTGGCCCAGTGGAGCAGCAACTGGCTCTTATTGAGCAAGGAGCCAAAGATAATGCGCTTAATGGCAGTGTAGGTGCGGGTAGCTCTGGTGCTAATAGTAGTACTTATCAAGGAACACGTGGTCTATCAGAGGAGATGATCGCTGCTATTAATGCCCAGTATGGCTTTGATAAGTCAGCGCCAGAACGCTTTTGGTTAATGCTGAAGAATTATGCTCGCTTAGACTTTGGCGAGTCATTCTTTAAGGGTCAATCAGTGACTGAGCTGATTATAGAGAAGCTACCCGTGTCAATCTCGCTTGGGCTGTGGAGTACGCTGCTGATCTATCTGATAGCTATTCCGTTAGGGGTCTACAAGGCCATGCATCATGGCTCGTCTATTGATAAAGTGACGGCGATGCTATTGGCGATCGGTCATGCGATACCTGTGTTTGTGTTTGCGGTTATTTTACTAGTGTTTTTTGCTGGTGGTAGCTACTGGAATATCTTTCCGCTACAAGGGCTGACTTCAGAGAATTTTGATCAACTATCAGCGCTCGGCAAAATAAAAGATTATTTTTGGCATTTAGCTTTGCCGTTGCTGGCTAGTACGGTTGGCGGCTTTGCAGGCCTTACTTATTTGACGAAATTTAGCTTTTTAGAAGAGCTGGGCAAGCAGTATGTATTGACAGCTCGTGCCAAAGGTTTAGCAGAGCGCCAAGTGTTATATGGCCACGTATTTCGTAATGCTATGTTGATTATCATTGCTGGTATTCCAGCGGCTATCGTCGGTATTTTCTTTGCTGGCAATTTTCTCATTGAGATTATCTTTAAGCTAGATGGGCTAGGGCTGCTAGGCTTTGAGGCTATCCAACAGCGTGATTATCCAGTGATCTTTGGTACTTTATTCATCTTTACTTTATTAGGTCTATTATTGCAGCTGATTAGTGATCTAAGTTATCACTTGATAGATCCACGTATTGATTTTGAGGGGCGCTAATGTCTACTGCGCAAATACCACCTACTAGTAGCGATACTATAGGCAAGCAAGAGCCTAAATCAAAAAAGCCACGCCTAAACCCAATCTGGCAAGCTCGTCTCAAACGCTTCGGTAATAATCGCTTAGGTGTTATATCGTTAGTGGTTTTTAGCTTGATATTTATTATTTGTATGGCCGCTAATGTGATTGCTAACGATAAGCCTTTATTAGTGCAGTATGACAATAGTTATTACTTCCCAGTAGCTAAGGCTTACCCTGAGACTACCTTTGGCGGCATTTTTGAAACTGAGACTAGTTATAAAGACCCAGCGGTACAAGCGTTAATCAATGCTAAAGGCTATTATGTGATGCCGATTATCGCCTTCGCTGACCAAACGCCCAATGTCGAGCTAGCTATCCCTTATCCAGCCGCGCCCAATAGCCAGAACTGGTTAGGCACTGATGATCAAGGTCGTGATGTGCTGGCACGGATACTTTATGGTATGCGGGTGTCCTTACTATTCGGTTTAGCTCTGACTTTAGTAGGAGCACTGATTGGGATTATCGTAGGGGCTATTCAAGGCTATTATGGCGGTTGGGTGGATTTGGCAGGCCAGCGCTTTATGGAAGTGTGGGGCGGTATGCCGCAGCTATTTATGATTATTATTTTGGTCAGCTTATTTAGTCCTAGTATCAGTGTATTATTTGCGTTAATGCTGCTATTCGGTTGGATGGGACTAGTTGGCTTAGTGCGTGCTGAGTTTTTACGCGCACGTAATTTTGATTATGTGCGGGCGGCGCGTAACTTAGGAGTCGCCGATAGCCAAATCATGTGGCGACATATCTTACCTAATGCACTGGCATCGAGCTTATCGCAACTGCCCTTTATTTTAACCGCTAATATCATTGCCCTGACCGCTTTAGACTTTTTAGGATATGGTTTGCCGCCAGGTTCACCCTCGCTAGGAGAGCTGATGGTACAAGGTAAAAACAACTTAGATGCTCCTTGGCTGGCGTTATCAGGATTCTTCAGTTTGACCTTTATTTTATCGTTGCTAATATTTATTGGCGAAGCGCTACGTGACGCGTTTGATCCGAGGCGCTCTTAATATGATGATAAACAATAAAACAGCGCCGGTGTTGACAGTGAGTGAGCTGAGTATCGTCACTAATACCGGTGTGACCTTAGTAGATAAGCTGGGTTATCAGCTGCAGCAAGGCCAAACGCTGGCTATCGTTGGGGAGTCAGGATCGGGCAAGTCTATTGCTAGCTTAGCGTTATTAGGGCTATTACCTAAGAGTCTAAACGTGACTGGTGATGTAGAGCTGGCAAGTTCAGCAGAGCAGTCGACTATGCTTGCCTTGCCGATAGCTAACCATGATTCACAAGATAAGGTATTGCGCTCAGTCCGTGGTCAGCGTATCGGCATGATATTTCAAGAGCCGATGACCGCCCTTAATCCACTGCATACGGTTGCCAAGCAAATCGCTGAGTCGCTGCGCTTGAGGGGCGTAGCCAAAAAACAATGGCGGATGCAGACTATTAAGCTGCTAAACGACGTCAATATTACTGACCCTGAAGATAAGCTAAATCGCTATCCGCATGAGCTTTCCGGCGGTCAGCGTCAGCGAGTGATGATAGCGATGGCGTTAGCGCAGCAGCCGGATATCTTGATTGCTGATGAACCAACAACTGCCCTTGATGTGACCCTGCAACATGAGATTTTGGCGCTGCTCAATGACTTAAAGCGTGAGCATAATATGGCGATGATACTTATTAGCCATGATCTTAATCTGGTTAGGCGCTATAGCGATGAAGTTATCGTAATGCGTCAAGGGCAGACTATTGAGCACGGAACGACGGCAGCGGTTTTTGCCAATCCAAAGGCCGACTATACTCGTACTTTGATGCGCCAAGACTTTGGTCAAGCATTAGATATCCAGCAAAGTGGCTCAGATAAGCCGGCTATAGTGCTACAAGTTAAGCAGTTACAAGTACAATTCCCAGTGCAAAAAAACTTGTTTGGCACGACCAAGCGCTGGTTTGATGCAGTAACAGACATAGACATGAGCTTAGCGTCAGGACAAGCATTAGGCATTATTGGAGAGTCGGGTTCGGGCAAGACTACTATTGCATTGGCTCTAAGTCAGCTGCTCAGCAATCAAGCTAAAGTCAGCGGTCAGATTATAGTTAATGGTCAAGATATGTCCTTATTGTCTAATAGCGAGCTACGCAAATTTCGCGCCCAAATTCAGATGGTATTTCAAGATCCATTTGCTAGTATCAATCCTCGTATGACAGTGATGCAAATCATTGAAGAAGGGTTACTAGTGCAAGGTGTTGCGAAGGCAGCTCGAATACAAGCGGTTATAGACAGCTTAGAGACAGTACACTTACCTAGCGAGTTTGTGCATCGTTACCCTCATGAGTTATCCGGCGGTCAACGGCAACGAGTGGCGCTAGCTCGAGCATTAGTGATGCAGCCACGGTTAATGATTCTAGATGAGCCCACTTCTGCGCTTGATAGCACTACTCAAGTAACCGTCGTTAATCTACTACGCGAAATTCAACAGCAGCGGCAAATCAGCTATGTATTTATTAGCCACGACCTAAAAGTAGTGCGAGCTTTATGTCAGCATATTATGGTGCTAAAAGACGGTATGTGCGTTGAGTCAGGAGCCACTGAAGCAGTGTTTAAGCATCCGCAGCATCCTTATGCCCAGTGCTTGTTACAAGCTGGCGTCAATAGTTAAAACAAATAACCTAATTAGAAAATTTTTGTTCTATGCGATGAGATGATTTACTCCATGAGATAAGATAACTTAATATAACTTAAGATAAATAACTACTAATGTGCATGGTTATAAAATATCCATGGTGATTATTAGTTAATTATTCTTCAAAGTCAGATAGCATTAGTAATGTATTCTAAAGGTAACTGTGAGCTTTAAAACCGCCGAAATACTGTAAACATATAACATAATAGGAATATTTCAGTGATACCTAAGGGTTACAATGCAAACATAAAATCATTATTAGGATTTTCTGATGACATTCAAATCACAAGCCAAAATACTTGGCATCGCTTTAGTAGCCACTAGTGCTCTATATGCCGGTTGTACTGCAGCTGACAATAGCGCTACGGTAAAAAACCCTAGTGCGGCTAATCCTTATGCGCCTACTGATCCAAATCTGGCAGTGGCAACAGTAGCTGGCGGTTGCTTTTGGTGTGTGGAAGCCGGTTATGAAAAGATACCTGGGGTAGTAGAGGTGGTCTCAGGTTATACAGGTGGTAAGTCTGCAAATCCGACTTATACTACCGTGTCAGCCGGAGGCACTGGCCACACTGAAGCGGCGCAGATATATTATGATCCAAAGCAAATTAGCTATGATGGTTTACTACAAGCGCTTTGGCGTATTGCAGATCCTACCGATAGTGAAGGTCAGTTCGTAGATCGTGGTACTCAATATCGTCCCGCTATTTTTTATAATAATAAGCAAGAGCAGCAACAAGCAGAAGCGGCTAAGAAAGCATTAGAGGCCTCTGGAGTCTATAAAAAACCAGTAGTGATTGAAGTGGTTCCTGTCGGCGAATTTTATCCCGCTGAAGAGTATCATCAAGATTATTATAAAAAGAACCCGCTACGCTATAAGGCCTACACTTTTAACTCTGGTCGTTATCAGTTTATCGAAAGCGTATATGGCAAAGATTACGAATTAGATTTTGCCCAGTTTAAACCAGCCGCTGATAGCAGTGCGGCGCAGACAACAGCGAGCACTAAAGCTGACGTAGGCTTTAATGCAGATGCTTTTGTAAAACCAAGCCAAGATGAGCTAAAAAAGTCACTTAGCAGTATGCAATATAAAGTCACGCAAAAGGACGGTACTGAACGTGCTTTTGATAATGAATATTGGGATAACAAACAGCCCGGTTTGTATGTCGATGTGGTATCAGGTGAGCCGTTATATTCCTCACGTGATCAATTCGACTCTGGTACTGGCTGGCCAAGCTTTATCCGACCGCTAAATGCTGAAATGGTTGTTGAAAAATCAGACTTAGGTATTTTTGGTAATCGTACTGAAATACGTAGCCGTTATGCTGATTCGCATGTGGGCCATGTATTTGATGACGGTCCAGCACCTACTGGCAAACGCTATTGCATGAACTCAGCAGCAATGCGTTTTGTGCCGTTGGCAGAAATGCAAGCAGCAGGTTATGGCAACTGGATTGACGATGTAAAAGCAGTCGGTTAAAGTTAATAGGCTAATTTCATAATTAGTCTTCTAATAACTGAACGTCCAATAAGCGATCATTGAATACATCGAATACATCGAGTAACAGTATGCTAGTCAAAAATCGTTCCCCATTTTCTATTTATTGAGGTGGTGAGCGATTTTTTGCTGTTAAAAGCCGGTTGATAGCCGTATTTACTCAATCAAAACTATCTGCCCTTTAATACACTCTAAAATAACAAACTCTAACAAGCTGATTTATGTCAAAAGTATTGCTCACTGTATCACGGATCATGGTAGGCGCTATCGGCTTAGTGCTGATTGTAGATTGTGTATTATTAATCGCTGCTGGCAAGATTAATTTTGGTACCTTAGTGCCGCTAGGGTTAGGCGTTGTGTTGGTCATCCATAGCGTATACTGGCGATCCATCTACAACTATATGACAAAAACCCGTTGGCTTAAATATGGCTGGTATAGTCTATGGGTCTTATTGCTGATTTGGCTAATTAGCTTTGCGCTATTCATTGAGTCCTTGCAGCAGCAAATCAAACGCAGTGCACAGCCTCTACCACCAGTTGCGGCGATTATTGTATTAGGCTCAGGTACAGTAGCAGGTAAGCCTACGCCTACTTTAGCTAAACGTTTAGATACGGCAGTTACTATCATCGATGCTCAACCATCGGCCATTATAGTGACTAGTGGGGGTATTGGTTATGGGCGGCAACGTAGTGAAGCAGATATTATGGCCAGCTATTTGCATACAGAGCATAGCCTACCCTTTGAGAGAATTTTGCAAGAAGGCACTAGTACTAGCACTCAAGAGAACTTAGCGAACAGCAAGATTATTTTAGCGGCTCAAGAGGTGGATCTAGCGGAGCCTATTGCTATTGTTACTAGTGATTTTCATATTATTCGAGCAGCGGCTATAGCCCGTCATCAAGGTTATGAGCAGCCCATAACTGTAGCTAGTCCAACGCCGTTATCGATTCGCTATAACGCCTGGTTTCGAGAGTATTTTGCTTTTATTAGTGGCTGGCTTTTAGGTGAGTATTAACCCTAGTTTTATCGTGCTACCTAACACTAAACAATGCTAAACCGACAATACTTTTATTGAGTGTCAAATCATATACAATGATCGCACTCATCTAAAATTCTAATGCATTAAATCGATGCATCGACAATTCAGTGCATCAATAAAAAATGATGCAGCAATTAATAAGAGAGAGGATTATGTCAGATAAATTTATTAAGTCAAAAGCGGCTATTGCTTGGGGCCCTAACCAGCCATTATCCATCGAAGAAGTGGATGTCATGTTGCCACGTAAAGGTGAAGTATTAGTAAAGATTCTTGCCAGTGGTGTTTGTCATACTGATGCTTATACGCTATCTGGTGAAGATCCAGAAGGCGTGTTCCCAGCGATCTTAGGACACGAAGGCGGTGGTATTGTTGAGCAAATCGGTGAAGGGGTGACTAGCGTACAAGTCGGCGATCATGTGATTCCTTTATATACCGCAGAGTGTGGGGTGTGCAAAATGTGTACTTCAGGCAAAACCAACCTTTGCTCAGCAGTGCGCGAAACTCAAGGCAAAGGCTTAATGCCAGATGGCACTACTAGATTCTATAAAGATGGTCAGCCTATTTATCACTATATGGGTTGCTCAACCTTTTCTGAATATACAGTATTGCCAGAGATTTCTTTAGCCAAAGTTAATAAAGAGGCTGAATTAGAAAAAGTCTGCTTGCTCGGTTGCGGGGTAACTACCGGTATGGGCGCCGTAATGAATACTGCCAAAGTTGAAGAAGGCTCTACGGTAGCTATTTTTGGTCTTGGTGGTATTGGTCTAGCGGCGGTTATCGGTGCAAAAATGGCCAAAGCCAGTCGTATTATTGGCGTTGATATTAACGCAGATAAATTTGAATTGGCCAAAAAGCTAGGCGCAACGGATTGTATCAACTCTAAAGACTACGACAAACCGATTCAAGAGGTCATCGTTGAGATGACGGATGGCGGTGTTGATTACTCGTTTGAGTGTATTGGCAATGTCGATGTTATGCGTTCAGCGCTTGAATGCTGCCATAAAGGTTGGGGCGAGTCAGTTATCATTGGGGTGGCTGGCGCTGGCAAAGAGATCTCTACTCGTCCATTCCAGCTAGTGACAGGTCGAGTCTGGCGTGGTTCAGCATTTGGCGGTGTTAAAGGCCGTTCAGAATTGCCAGGCTATGTTGAGCGTTATTTAGATGGCGAGATTCCATTGAATGACTTTATTACTCATACAATGCCACTAGAAGATATCAATAAAGCCTTTGAGCTGATGCATAATGGTGAAAGTATTCGCAGCGTTATTCACTTTGATGCCTAATGCTCAATGCTCGATGCTCAATGCTGAATGCTTAAAGATTAAAGCTCAAAAATCAGCTACTTTCGCTAGTGGTTATTGCTACGGTTTTTAGCAAAGCTTTTTATAATCGCTCTTCATAATACTGATGCCATCTCACAATGAGGTGGTATTTTTTATGCTAAAAGGTAAGGCTCAAATGTTGAACCGTATGTTCTGACTCAAATCGGTTTTACCTAAGCTGGTTTTAGCTCAGTTAGTCTGACTCGGAATAATCGACTCAATAGCTATTAAACAAAGAAAAATTAAGCAAAAAAAGGAAGCCTAAGCTTCCTTTTTTATCGCAATACAGTCACTATGTAGGGGTCTAAAATGCAGCTTGACGCTTGGGCAATGCGCCCAAAAACTCATTGCGAGCTTGATTGTCATGAACATATTCACCTAACATGGCTGTGCTACGAGTGGTCGAATGCTGTTTGCTGACCCCACGCATCATCATACACATATGCGAGGCATCCATAACCACAGCAACGCCGCGACAACCAGTGACATCCATAATAGCTTGTGCTACTTGCTCACTTAAATTCTCTTGTACTTGCAAGCGTTGAGCAAACATATCGACAATACGGGCAAACTTAGATAACCCTAGTACTTGTCCATTAGGCAAATAACCTATATGGGCAACACCATGAAAAGGCAACATGTGATGCTCGCACAGTGAATAAAATTCAATATTCTGTACTAACACTAGCTCACGATTGGTCGACGGGAATATAGCGTCATTGACCACTTTATCTAAGTTCTGATGATAGCCTTGGGTTAAATGGGCAAAAGCTGTTGCTGCGCGTTTAGGGGTATCTTCAAGACCAGGACGCTCTAAATCTTCGCCTGTCGAAACAATAAGCTGACGATAAGATTCAATACTTTCATGGTAGTTTGAAGTTGCAATTGGGGTATTACTCATAAGGTTGTCAGCCGTCCAAAATGTGGGTATAACTTAATGCTAAATCCTATAGTGCTAACAACTGTCAGCAAGGGCTTTAAAACTGTGCAAGCTTGGAAGGATTGTGATTATACGTGAAAATAGATTAACTTCATACCGCTATAGGTAAGTCTTCCGGGTTATGGGCTGAGGATAACCAATAATGGCAATAATCACTATCAGTTTACGTCTGTTTACTTAATATGATTCGTGTATAATGAGCGAATAATCGATTGACCATTTATACTGTTGAACCACAATACTTCTAACTACTTTTATTGGTTAACAAGGACCTATTATGCTACTTCAAGGACAACGTTTTGTCGTCACTGGTATCGCCAGTAAGCTATCTATTGCTTGGGCTATCGCTGAAGCGCTGCATCGTGAGGGTGCTTCTTTAATTTTGACTTATCCAAATGATAAGATCAAAAAGCGGGTAGACATGGCAGCGGAACATTTTGAAGCGGACTTAGTGCTAGAGTGTGATGTCGCTTCGGATGAGTCTATAGCGGCTTGCTTTGAACAAGTGGCCGCTCATTGGAGCGATGGCATCGATGGGGTAGTACATGCCATTGGCTTTGCACCGATGGATCAGCTCGACGGTGATTTCGTTAATGCCACCACTCGCGAAGGTAGTCATATCGCTCATGATATCTCAAGCTATAGCTTCGTAGCACTAGCAAAAGCCGCACGTGAACTGTTAGCTATGCGTCATGGTTCTATGCTGACTCTAACTTATGAAGGTAGTATTTCGGTATTACCAAACTACAATGTCATGGGTATGGCAAAAGCCAGCTTAGAGGCTAGTGTTCGCTATCTTGCTACCTCAATGGGCGGCGAAGGTATTCGCGTTAATGCTATCTCAGCTGGTCCTATCCGTACCTTGGCGGCGAGCGGTATCAAATCCTTCCGTAAGATGCTCGATATCAGTGAAAAAATTGCCCCATTACAGCGTAATGTTAGCCAGATGGAAGTAGGTAATGCCGCCTTGTTCTTGTTATCGCCATGGGCTTCTGGTATTACTGGTGAGATTATGTTTGTTGATGCGGGCTTTAATACAGTAGCTATCAGTGAGCAGCTAATGATGTTAGGTGAAGCAGAGAAGTAATTTGACAGTTGTTTTAGCGGTTAATTTATAGCAGTTAAGATAAGTACTAGTGAGGCAGCCTTTGGGCTGTCTTTTTTGGTTATACTATGGCAATTTTGCCGTAATAAGCTAGGTAGTGGCTATGATAACCAGACTTCCAAGATGGATCCTATGGGGCGGAGCAGTATTAGCATTTAATGCCGGCTGCCTTAATACTGCAGCACTTATGGGTTTTACTAATCTCTCAGTCTCGCATGTCACTGGTAACGTAAGCTTATTTTCAGCTGCTGTCGCTCACTTTGATTTGCGCAGTATCTTATATATTGGTGCCTCGCTATTATCGTTTTTGGCCGGTGCTGTACTGAGTGGCTTTGTCATCGGGCAAACCTCCTTAAAGCTAGGCCGACGTTACGGGACTGCGCTCTATATGGAAGCTGCGCTGTTACTAAGTAGCTATTTTTTATATCAGCAGCATGATTATTTTGGGCAACTGGCAGCCGCTATGGCTTGCGGGTTACAAAACGCTATGGTAGCCACTTACAGCGGCGCGGTTATTCGTACTACTCATCTGACAGGTCTAACCTCAGATATGGGAGCAACTATCGGCAATTGGTTAGCTGGCCGAACTATTAGTAAGCCGACTCTGGGCTTTCAGGCTATTATCTGGTATTGCTTTTGTGGTGGCGGAGTAGTCGGTGCATTTTTGTATGCCAGAGTAGGCTATGGTGCGCTATTTGTGCCAATTACTATAGTATTAGTGGCGGCCTTTATTTATAACTACGCTTCTGAGCATCTACCAGAGAAGCGTCAACCTAGACAAAAAAAGCGCTCATCATTTTGATAAGCGCTGGTTAATTAGTAGTGAACAACATGGCTATTTATTCATAGCCTCAGTACTGTTTAGCAGTACTATTCATCCTCATCTTCTTCATGATCTTCATGCTCATGCATAGCCTTCATCATACCTAGTGCTGAGTCATCAGTACGTTGTTGATCTTCTTTGGCCAAGCCGTCCTGATTAATATCTGTTGGTGCCATTTTCGTCGTTGGATCGATCTTATCGCGTGACATAAAGTACTCCTTATAAACGGTTCTTATTGATATTTATTTTAATAAATTAACAATTCAGCTATTTAGTATGTTTCAAACCTTTATGCTTGTATAGGATGCAACTGCATTTATTTGATAATGATATGTAACGACATTATTATCATCATCTATTATCACCCTCCACTATAGCCATCTATCATAATACTGATTTTTTACAACAGTAAGAAATCTTTGCTCAAAGCACAGTGGCGACGCAAACCTGCCAAATAGCGACAAAGGGCTCCTTAGCAAAGCTACTACATTTTTATCATTAGGCTACTATTAAAGCTAATAAAAAAATTTGCTGATCAGAAGATGGTTATTATTTTTAACAGTAGCCTAGTTATTATTGTAAATAATAGTTCAGGAAAGTCATATTATTGAGGGTGTTTTTCATAACTATTTTTTAATATAGTCTAATCCAAATAAAACCGATACAATCCTATTAACAATCATATTTAATGAAATAAACGATGACTTATTCAGTAGACTATCGCAAACAGGTACTTTCTAACATCGCTGATGGCATGACCATTCG
>NZ_CAJHBR010000031.1 GCF_904846695.1 Psychrobacter urativorans | reverse complement strand
TTATGGCATTTGTCTCATCGATTGATTCGTAAAATCCTGTCACACAATCTGTGCTTTGTACTCAACAAAAAACTTGGTAATCCGCCTCTTCAGTTTGATTTGCTTATTTCAAGTTGAGAGTGGGGTTTCTTTGGGTTAGTATAACCTCTTAGCAGCTGTCCAATTTTATTATGCCACTACAGATTCAAACCCCAAAAATAATTGAGATGATTCAACAAGGTCATTCAGTGGCACTAATTAGTGATGCCGGCACACCTTTAGTCAGCGATCCTGGCTATCAGTTGGTACAAGCCGCACACGCAGCAGGAGTCGCCGTATCACCAGTAGTAGGCGCATCAGCGGCTATCGGTGCCTTGTCAGTAGCTGGCCTGCCCTCTGATCGCTTTAGCTTTATTGGCTTTTTGCCCGCTAAGACTCACGGTCGTCAAAAACAGCTAGACGCCTTAAAGTCCGCTACTGAAACTCTAATATTCTATGAAGCGCCGCATCGTATTATTGCCAGTTTGCAGGATATGGCCACCGTATTCGGTGGTGAGCGCCAAGTGACATTCTGTCGCGAACTGACTAAGACTTTTGAAACTGTACATAAAAGTACCCTTGAGGCGCTGATAGAGTTCGTCAAAGCCGATGAAAATCAGCAACGTGGGGAGATGGTCATCGTCGTGGCTGGTAATAATGTCGCCGCCGATGATGATGACTTAAGTGTTCATGATGCGTTGTTAAAACGTCTACTAGAAGACTTGTCGGTCAAAAAAGCCGCCGCTTTAGCTGCTGATATTACTGGAGTCAAAAAGAACGCCCTGTATCAGCGTTTGTTAACCTTACAACAATAAAAGACCCTAGCACCAGTAACTGATTAATAACTGTAGATAGGTGTTAGCCTTTTTTAACCATTTCATTAATATTTATTTTCAATATTTCAGCCAAAGGGAGTAGTTATGTACGACGTAATGGCAGTAGGTAATGCGTTAGTTGATCATGAGTATGTATTATCAGACGCCGCCTTAGAGGATACTGGTTTAACTAAGGGCAATATGACTTTAGCGGAGCTTGCAGAGCAGCAGGAGCTGTTAGCGTTTTTGGCGCTAGCAGATATTAAGTCAGCTAAACAAGCTGGTGGCGGGTCTGCTGCTAATACTATGTTCACTTACGCCAGCTTAGGCGGCAAGCCGTTTTATGCTTGCCGAGTCGGCGATGATGAGCCGGGCAAGTTTTATTTGCAGGACTTAAATCAAGCAGGCGTAACTACCTCAGAGCAGTCGATTCATGCTGGTGGCGTCACAGGTACTTGTGTAGTAGCAATCACCGATGATGGCGAACGCACTATGCAGACTTACCTAGGTACTTCAAGTGAGATTAGCGAAGATAATATTAACTTTGAAGCTTTGATCGATGCCGAATGGTTATATCTAGAAGGCTACTTAGCAATGTCAGAAAGTATCCAGCCGGCGATGATTAAACTGCGCCAACAAGCGGGTATCCATGGCACCAAAATCGCAGTAAGTTTTGCTGATCCTGCAGTGGTAAAGTTTGCCAAAGAAGGCTTGCTCAATATGCTTGGCAATAAAGTATCAGTGATATTTTGCAATAGTGAAGAGGCGCGCCTATTCACTGAGAAAAAGCAATTAAAAGCCGCAGCACGAGCATTGCTCGATTATTGCCAGACTGCTGTGGTCACTGATGGGGCTAACAGCACTATTATCGCTCATAGAGCTGAAGATGATGAAGGCGAGATTATCATTCATGAAGTCGCTACCCCTAAAGTCGCTGATGTTATCGATACTAATGGTGCAGGCGATAACTATGCTGGCGCATTTTTATATGCTTTAGCTCAGCAATATACTCTGCCAGAATGTGGTCACCTTGCCGGCGAAGTTTCTGCACAAATTATTCAGCAGTTCGGCCCACGTCTAGAGTCACAACGCTACAAAGACATCGCCCGTAGAGTACTGACTGTCTAAAACTACTGTCAGACGCTGTGAAGAACTATTAAAAATGAGTCACTGAGCAAAATTCTGACACTGATTAAGACAAAAAACCCATAGCGCTGTTATAGCTGCGCTATGGGTTTTTATTTGCCAATGGTTTGCTTGATAGCTGGCTAGCTGTTGCTTATTCATTAAGCTAGTCTAGCAATTAAACCGACCCAGCCATTAAGCTAAACTAGCAATCAAGCCAACTTCTTCGAGTTAAGCACAAGCTAAAGCTTGAGCCAAATCTGCTTTGATATCCTCGATATGCTCGATACCAATAGACAAGCGCACCATATCTTCACTAACCCCTGCTTGCTCGAGCTCTTGACCATTAAGCTGACGATGAGTAGTAGAAGCTGGATGACAAGCTAGTGACTTAGCATCACCAATATTGACTAAGCGCGTGATTAATTGCAAAGCATCAATAAAGCGTGCTCCTGCCTCGCTGCCACTTCCTTCTCCACTACTTCGGACGCCAAAAGTTAGAATCGCTGATGGTGTGCCTTTCATATACTGGTTGGCCAACTCATGATCAGGATGATCGGCTAAGCCGGCGTATTTGACCCAAGCTACTTTATCATGATCACGCAAATACTCAGCGACCGCTTGCGCATTCTGTACATGACGCTCCATGCGTAAGCTCAAAGTTTCAATACCTTGCAAAATACCAAAGGCATTGAGTGGACTCAAAGCGGCGCCAGTGTTACGTAATGGGGCTACACGTGCCCGCGCAATAAAGGCAGCTGCACCAACATCTTTGACGAAGTTCACCCCATGATAGCTAGCGTCAGGAGTATTTAGTAGTGGAAAGCGTTCAGGATAGTCACCCCAAGGGAAAGTGCCACTATCAACAATAGCGCCCCCAATGGAAGTGCCCGTACCGCTCATATACTTAGTCAACGAATGAATCACGATATCAGCGCCAAACTCAAATGGACGACACAGTGCTGGAGTAGCAACCGTATTATCTATAACTACTGGCACCCCATATTCATGAGCGATGTCACTTAGTGCTTGGATATCAACGATATTACCTAAAGGATTACCGATACTCTCAGCAAAGACCATTTTGGTTTTGTCATCGATCAAATCCCGAATAGCCTCAGGATTGTTATAGTCGAAGAAACGCACTTCAATACCTTGGCGTGGCAAGGTGTGAGCAAATAGATTGTAAGTACCCCCATAAAGCGTTGATACTGCAATGATGTTATCGCCCATCTCGCAAATAGTCTGCACGGCATAAGTGATAGCAGCCATACCCGATGCTACAGCAAGACCGCCAAGACCACCCTCTAAGGCGGCTACTCGCTCCTCTAATACCGCATTAGTAGGGTTCATAATACGAGTATAGATATTACCTGCGACTTTTAGATCAAATAAGTCAGCCCCATGCTGGGTGTTATCGAACGCATAAGAGCTAGTGTGATAAATGGGTACCGCTACTGCTTTAGTGGTAGGTTCCACACTATACCCAGCATGAATCGCTAAAGTTTCTAGACGCGGCTTAGTTTCTAATTGATTTTTTACTGGCTCCTGCTTATTACTCATAACTAACTCCTTGTTAAAAAATAAAATTAAAAATGGCTATAGAGTTTATTAATAGTATTTATTATCCGTGTTTATTAATGACACTTTGCTTAAAACACTTATTAATAAACCCCTCGCCATAAAAAAAGCTGAGTTAATAGTAACCCAGCTTCGTTATGAATAGAATAGCAATTTTTTAATCAATTAATGACTTTTATGCATAAGCAATCTTTGGATATTAGCAGAGCATTATTGATATTTTTTATTTATAGTAAGCATTCTCAGTACTAGTATGGTCAGTCTCGTCAATAACTTGAGTTAACTCTGGTATTTGCTGCTTAAGCTGTACTTCAACACCTTGACGTAAAGTCATGTCAACCGCTGAACAACCTTGACAACCACCACCGAATTTCAATACCGCAGTAAGGCCAATACCTTCTTCTTCAATAAGCTCTATTAAATCAACCATACCACCATGTGCCGCTAAGCCAGGATTAATCTCCGATTGCAACACATAGTTGATGCGCTCTTCAACACTAGCATCAGCACCAACTTTTGGTACTTTTGAATTGGGGGCACGGAAGGTCAGCTGACCACCGAAACGGTCTTTATTATAATCAATTACCGCATCTTCTAGATAAGGTACTGAAGACGCTTCAATAAAGGCGGCAAAATTGTCATAGCTAAACTTTAAATCAGCGCTGTCTTCTTCGCCCGGCTGATTGTAAGCCATACAACATTCGGCACGCGGTGTACCTGGATGCTCAACGAAGATACGCACACCAATACCGTCAGTATCTTGCTTCGATAGCAAATCAGCTAAGTAGGCTTGAGCGGATTCAGTAATAGTAATATTACTTTTAGTCTCAGTTTGCTCAGTGTCTAATGCTGACTCATATTCTGTTGCTTGGCTGTCAGCAGGTGCGATATCAGTTGGGGTCTGTTCACTCATAATTGGCTCTCATTGAGTTGTAGGTGTTGAGACATCAGGGTTTAATAGCTAAACCTAGCTTATAAAAGCAACGGTGTCAGAAATTTGCAAAAAATGAAATTGGTCATGGCTATCAGCCAAGCTATCTAGCAGTAAACTTCATAGTTATAGGAATTTGACAATAACTGCTAGCGAGGTATAGGGTCTATTATAACGCAAACAGTAGCTAATTCCGACTGCCCTACTGTGATTTAAAGTTATCTTCTACTTATAGGTAACTTTGATTTTTCTTATGATGGCGACTAAGGGCTGCTAGTATCTATCTCTTAGTAGCTACATCTTAGTATCTATATTAAGGTCAGCTCGTCGATTATCAACCATCGTCTTATATCAGCTGTTAATAATGTTTACACTAACTATTTTAATAGCTTAGCTAGCGCCTAATACCCTAACTAAATTTATACTTAGACGACTTTCTAAGTATTGCTAACTGACTATATACTAGTCATTTTGATACTCTAAAGTTATTAAATAACATTCTGTAATTAAAAAGAGTCCGCCTTATGAGTACTGAAAGCTTGCATCTAGTGACTACTAAAGACGGTGAAAAAATTGCCGTCTGGCATCTTGCCGCTAGAGTAAAAGCTGATTATGTAAGCCAAGCTTCTGCAGTCGATAATCCTAGCATTCATGTAAAAGCTAAGAGCCAAAACATCTTGTTAATCCACGGTACTTTTTCTGACAAAAGAGTCAGCTTAGGGATTGCTGGCTACTTAGCTAAGCTTGGGCATAATTGCTACATTATGGAGTGGCGTGGCCATGGAACCAGCTCAACTCCTAAAGATAAATTCAATTTTGAAACTGTGGCTTTTTATGATATTGAGGCTAGTCTTCACTATCTCTTTGAGCAATTAAAATTAGACAACTTACATGTAGTCACTCATAGTGGCGGTGGTATTGGCTTGACTATGTGTCTAACTCAAAATCAGCATTATATTAATAAAATAAGCAGTATCAGTATGGTGGCTTGCCAAGCTTATGGAGCAGTATTAAATCGGCAAAGCTATAGCAAAATCTTTTTGCTAAAAACCCTAACTCGATGGCTCAATCATCTGCCTGCTAAACGGCTCAAACTCGGTCCAATTAATGAGAGCTACTACACTATGAGTCAGTGGTATAACTGGAATTTAAATAAAAACTTTCATAGTAACTTATCTCAACAAAGTTTAAATATGGCAGGTTTTACTGATAAAACCGACTTTGATTATCGCCTGCTAATGCCGTCTATTACTATTCCTATCTACGCTATCAGTGCTAGAGGCGATCATTTTATCGCGCCACCTAGTGGCTGCCAGCTATTTTTAAATGATTTTAATAATCCAGCAAATGCCTTCCGTGAGTTCTCGAGCACCAATGGCGATTTGGAAGATTATAACCACAGCCGAGTTATCTTAAGTAGCAATGCCGCCAAAGAGATTTGGCCAACGATTGCCGCTTGGATTGAGCAACATAAGAGATAATGACTTATATTTTTTATTAACCCCTCTATTAGGGCGTGTATCTAGACGATCATAGCCGAGCATGACTTGCTTGCTCTAGTTACTCTACCACCCTGCATCAATAATATTCATACCTTACAACACATCTTTATACTTGCCAGTTCCTAAGCGCCTGTGTCAGTATTAGCGTCATTAAATAATTTTGAAAAACTGCTAGATGTTTTGCAGGGAGTAAGCACTTATGAGTGAATTGACAGCAAAAGACTTAGATCAAAAAGACAACAAACACTATAAATACTTAGTTTTTATTGGCCGTTTTCAGCCGTTTCATAGCGGGCATAAAGCGGTCATTGATGAGGCATTAAAGCGTGCTGATGAAGTGATTATGCTTATCGGCTCGGCCAACTTACCGCGTAGCTTACGCAATCCTTTTACCGTCGATGAACGTACCGCAATGATTAAGGGCGCTTATTCAGAAAATGAAGCCGCTAGAATCCATTGTGTAGCACTCGATGACGCCCTCTATAACGATACCCGTTGGCTCAAATATGTACAAGCCGGCGTACGCTCCGTCACTGGTGATCTACACGCTAACATCGGTCTCATCGGCCACTCTAAAGACAGCTCATCATACTATTTATCCTTATTTCCCAATTGGGCCTCTGTTGCGGTTCCTAACTATCAAAATCTATCTGCCACCCCTATTCGGGACAGCTATTTGATGGGGGCAACCCCGACCCCAGAGCGTACGCCAGAGTCGACTCGTAAAGTGTTAAATGAGTTTAAAACCAGCGCAGATTATAAGCAGTTAAATGAAGAAGCTGGCTTTATTGATACCTACAAAAAGCAATGGGAAGCCGCGCCTTATCCACCAACTTTTATGACTGCGGATGCGTTAGTAGTTCAGTCTGGGCATATCTTATTAGTAGAGCGCCGTAGTATGCCAGGACGGGGTCTCTGGGCGTTGCCAGGTGGTTTTCTCAATCCTAAAGAAACCTTATTTGACGCTTGCATCCGTGAGCTACGCGAGGAGACTCGCCTAAAAGTGCCTGAGCCAGTATTGCGTGGCTCTTGTCATAGTCAGCATACTTTTGATGATCCTTATCGCTCGGCGCGTGGTCGCACTATTACCCAAGCTTTTTATCTTCAATTGAAGAACGACGCCAAAGGTTTGCCAAAAGTAAAAGGTGGCGATGATGCTGCACAAGCATTTTGGCTACCCTTAGCTGAGCTGGATGCCAAGATGATGTTTGAAGATCACTATGCGATTATTACCAAGATGGTCGGTTTATAGCGACTATCAAGGTTATAACTGACTAGCTTTTAGCTTAAAAAAATCGATATAATTTCATAACTTTTATATCTTTTACGATTTGTATAGCGGTTATAAAGACCGTTTTGATATTAAGCATTTCGACATAAGCTATTTCGAAACACTTAGTTTTTAGCGCCTAAGCCGATAGACGGCAAAGGTTAATCCCGCCGCAGTTGACCGTATTAATCAAGAGAAACTGCGGCATCTCAAAGCAGAGGAGTTCTGTGATGTACACTAGTAATTTTAATAATTTGATTCTCAATAGCGACAGCTATAAAACCTCACATTGGGTGCAATACCCAGCGGGCAGCGAGTATATGTCCAGCTATGTTGAGGCTAGAGGTGGCGACTACGACGTAGTATTCTTCGGCTTACAGGCCTTTATTAAAGAGTATCTTAGTAAACCTATTACTCAGCAAGATATTGATGAAGCCGAAACTATCATCCAAGCCCATGGTTTGACTTTTAACCGTGCTGGCTGGGAGCTTTTATTAGCAAAACATGACGGTTATTTACCGCTACGTATTGAAGCGGTACCTGAAGGCAGTATCGTGCCAGTATCCAACGTGGTCTGTCAGATTATCAACACTGACCCTGAATTCTATTGGCTGCCTAGTTATATCGAGACTTCCTTATTACGGGCTATTTGGTACCCCTCGACGGTTGCCAGCGTCTCACGTTACTGCAAAGGGATTATTCGTCAAGCCTTGGAAAAATCCGCTGACAATATTGACTCGCTACCGTTTCGCCTACATGACTTTGGCGCTCGTGGTGCATCGAGTTTTGAGTCGGTGGCACTCGGCAGCTTGGCGCATTTAGTGAATTTTTCGGGTACTGACTCGATGACCGCTTTAGTAGCGGCCAGTCGTTGGTATGGTATGAATAAAGACATGCCAGCCTTCTCTATCCCAGCAGCGGAACACAGTACTATGACCGCTTGGGGACGCGAAGGGGAAACAGCTGCTTATGCCAATATGCTCAAGCAATTCGGCGGCGAAGGTAAAGCCTTTTCGGTAGTTTCTGACAGCTATGACTTATGGAACGCTATTGACAATATTTGGGGCGACAGCCTAAAAGATGAGGTCAAGAATATGGGCGGTACTTTAGTTATCCGACCCGATAGTGGTGAGCCGATCAAAGTTGTCCGTGAGGCCTTACAACGTTTAGCTGTCAAGTTCGGTACCACCATCAATAGCAAAGGCTATAAAGTATTGCCCGACTATGTACGCATCATTCAAGGTGACGGTATTAGCCCGCAGAGTCTAGGTAAAATCGTCGATGCGGTTATGGAAGCTGGCTTTAGCGCAGATAATATTACCTTTGGTATGGGCGGCGGTCTATTGCAACAAGTCAACCGCGATACTATGAGCTGGGCGATGAAAGCTAGTGCTATCTCTATCGATGGAAGCTGGAAAGAGATCTATAAAGACCCTATCACTAGCCACTCTAAACGCTCTAAAAAAGGTCGTTTAGCCTTGATAGAAGACAGTAATGGCCAGCTAAAAACTATTAAAGCTGATGAGTTAATGGCCCATAGTGTTAACTTACTACGTGACGTCTTCGTCGATGGCAAACTACTCACTGAAGACAGTCTAACGACTATTCGGGAGCGTGCCCAATGGTAGCTACTGCTAACCTAAAATCTACTGCAAAAGATTTGTTTTTAGCTCCTATTTACATTTATCAAGGTCGTAAAGTTAAGCGCGATACTATTCGTCTACCTGAGCCTGAAGGCATACGCTACGGGCAAGTAAAACTTATGGACTCAACTAAAAGCAGTAGTGCTGATGCTTATGTTGATACTGATACTAGTACGGATCAGGGCACGCTTAAGATCATGGTGGTTGGTGATTCAGCAGCGGCTGGGGTTGGTAGTCAGACCCAACAACAGGCGCTGGCTGGTAGATTAATCCCAGCTTTACAGCAGCAAGCGCTAGTTAACGAGACCTTTGCGGCACAGTTTGATGAATTGAGCTGGTCGGTGCAAGCGACTACCGGCCATACTAGCTTCGATATTCTAAGGCGCTTGTACATCCTGCCTAAACCTAGTCAGCCTATCGATGTGATGGTGTTAAGCGTTGGGGTTAATGATACTACAGCGAATGTTGCGGTCGATAAGTGGCAGCAGCAGATACAAGAAATCATCGCTATTGCTAAGCGCAAGTTTGCGGTGCGAGTGCTGATTTTTTCCAGCTTACCACCTATGGCACAAATGCCAGCCTTGCCAGCGCCTTTGGGTAACTTTATTGGCGCAAAAGCTTCTAAGCTGGATAAAGTATTGTGCGATATTTGTGCTGAATACCAAGGTGTGAGCTATATGGCCACTGACTTTCCACGGATGATAGCTGAGCACTCTAATGGCACGCCGATCGATATTGCAGTGATGTTTGCCAGCGATGGCTTTCACCCTAGCAGCTTAATGTACGGCTATTGGGCACAGCAGTTAGCTGAACTGATTACTGAACTGCTTACTACTGAACAGGGTGCATGAGGTTTAGTATCCAGTCCACTAACAGCTAAAACAGCTGATTTTATAGTAAAAAAAACCACTGAATAATCAGTGGTTTTTTTATCTTAATACTATTATCTAACTTAGGTAAAACAAACTTACCTAGTAAGATAGTCTTACTCAGCAGGAGTAGCGTCTTCAGCTTTCTTATTACGGCCACCGAATGCACCAAAGCGTTTGTTAAAGCTAGCAACACGGCCTTCAGTAGAAGTTTTGCGTTGTTCGCCAGTATAGAACGGATGCGATGCACTTGAGATATCAAGTGGGTAATATGGGTATTCTGTACCTTCATATTCGCGAGTAGTTTTAGTCTTAACCGTTGAACGGGTTAAGAAATAAACGTCAGCGTTAGTATCATGGAACAAAACGTCATGGTAATCAGGATGAATATCTTTACGCATAATAAACTCTCTACGTCCGATGTATGATCACTATTACTGGCAATTTGCCAAACTTATATATTAGCCTTAAATACTAAGTTTCTGTAAAAAGCACATACGTAACTGAGGCACTAAGCACATCTATAAATCTGGCAATCACGTCACTGGCTTATTCCAGTACCCGACACCAAATCTCTGCTCTCTTAGCCTTCCACAGCGGGAAAATCAAAGGGCGATTTTAACTTCTTTTGCTTATCTATGCAAGCCATCAGTAACCACCAGCAAAAATTCCGCTGAGAGTTAATCATTAGCATTATGTATTCAAAGTTTATAGTGTAACAATATTATTAAGTATTTTTTCATAAAGCTACTGACTTCTACTTATA
Source organism: Psychrobacter urativorans (assembly GCF_904846695.1). Taxonomy (GTDB): domain Bacteria; phylum Pseudomonadota; class Gammaproteobacteria; order Pseudomonadales; family Moraxellaceae; genus Psychrobacter; species Psychrobacter urativorans. The sequence continues at coordinate 12,432 of NZ_CAJHBR010000031.1, read as the reverse complement.
GATAAGTTATAAATAATGAGTAACTGTTACAGTTGACTGTTCGCATGCTAATGCTGAACAGCTATCACTAATCTTCGAATATTTAATAAATTCTAATTAGCAGGAATAATAAATTATGACTCGTGTTTCATTACCTACTATAGCCAAAACATTACTCATCAGCTCAGCGCTAGCTGTCACTACTCTCGCCAGCGCGGCTATGCCAACTCAATGGCAACTTGATAACTCGCACACTCGTGTCGGCTTTTCAGTTGAGCATTTAGGGTTTTCGACTACTATGGGACATTTCGACAAAGTTGATGGCAGCCTCAATTATGATATGAAAGCCCCTAATAAAGCGCAGATGAACTTTGTGATTGATACTAATAGTATTAACACAGCATGGGAGGCTCGTGATAAGCATTTGAGAACGGCTGATTTCTTCAATGTGGAAAAATACCCAACGATGACTTTTAAGTCAACACAAGTAAACTTCATCAATCCTATTCAAGCTAAAGTTACTGGTGACTTTACTTTATTAGGTAAGACTATGCCGCTAACTTTAGACGTCACTTTGAAAAAAATTGCTAATAGTCCGATGACTAAAGAGCCAGTTATTGGCTTCCGTGCCACTGGTAATATTGATCGTGCTGCTTATGGCATGACTACTTTTGCTGCAGGCATCACTACTAATGTACCTATTCAAATCGATGGTGAGCTAATCCAGAAGAAATAAACAGATGGTTGGAAGAAAACTCGTCAAGTCAGCTTAGTCTTTCTTTAGCTACAAATAAGATTGCAATCCCAAATAAAACAGCAGCTACGATAAACGTTAGCTGCTGTTTTTATTATAGAATAACTATATTATGTTGAAGATTAGGTTGAAGATTAGGTTGAAGCTTGAGAACACTCTATTTAGTGCGTACTACATGCCATACACCAAGCTTGTTATCACCGTCTGTATCGCCGACTTTGGTATCATTAGCGTAGAAGTATAATGGCTTACCGTTTGCAGCCCATTGATAAGTACCATCTTCACGTTGGAATGCTGAGAACTGACCTGAAGCTTTAGCATTACTAGGGGCGGTAAATGCTGGCCAAGCAACAGTACAGACTGAACCACATTCTGACTTATTCATGGAATCTTTATCAAAAGTATACAATGTCATTTTATTTATTGAATCAACCAACACCCCATTCATACTAGTAACTGGAGCGGTATTACTGACAGTGGCTTGCACATCCTGCATACCTGAATTGCCCATGCCCATCATATCTTTCATGGTTGTACAGCCGGTAAGCGTTAAAACTCCTGCTAACGCTGACAACATAATAATATTTTTCATAGCGACTTCCTTATTGTGAAAAATTTAGTATCTTTATTAAGTTTAAGGTGTTCAAACACCTAAATATTCTAAACTATTATTGAGCTTTTTTAATATATCACAGGTTCACATTAAGTCGATTCTATTGGCTATTATACTTACAAAACATATCATCTAATACTCATAACCACTACCTATATAAGCCGTTGCTAAGTCAGCTGCTTATCACCAATGCTGTTTGTAGTGTTCTAGTATATCTAGCGCTTTCCTTTGACAAAATGAACGTACGTTCTTACCAATTTACTGTCATGTTGACTATTATTTTAATTAAAATAAGGTCATCTATAATAAGGTGTATTAAAAAATTTGTAATACAACTATCTCGACAGTCACTGCCTATTGAACTCGCCAATCATTGCACTCATATAATAAATACTATGAGTAACTACACTTCTGCAAACCAAATAACTCCAATCTTAATACCAGTAATAAGCAGTATTAAAATCAACACCGCTAGCGTAATGCTGAACCAATACTAAGTAAACGCAACTTTGACTGCCTGTTGTAAGCCTATATTAGTGCTAACAATAATGTTGATGTTCACGACATAAAGGATATGACAACGACGATGATGCCATTCTCTGATAACCCTTACTCTGAGGCTTTTAAATTACAGTCTCATAATGATAATAACAGCAGCTTTAGTCAGACTAAGACCAAACGTGTTGGTATCCTTGGTGGCGGTACTGCAGGTGCCACTATTGCCATACGTTTAGCTGCGTTGGGGCTTGAAACCTATTTGTTTGAGAAAAAAACCTCGCTTATTGATGGTCCACCAATGTGTCATCTACACGCTGGTGGTAATTTATACCGTGAGATTCCTGATGAAGATTGCGTAGCGCTATTGAAACAGTGCATCGATATCTTACGTCTTTATCCTTATACTATTGATGTGCGTCCGACAGTGTTCGCTGTACCTACTCGCGATGAAGGGCTGCCTGAAGACTTGTTACCGCGCTTAGATATCTTAACGGACGCTTATCGTGATCTTATCGCGCAAGATATTAATAATAAAGTCTTAGGTGAGCCGGAAAATTATTATCAACTCTATAGCCATGCACAGCTGATTGAGTTGTCTCAGCGTCCACAAGTAGCAGTTCCTACTAATGTCGATGAATGGATGATACCTGTTGCTAAATATCTTGATTTAAACAAAGTAAAGTATCCGTTAATTGTAGTACAAGAATATGGTTGGAATATCTTCCGCTTGGCAGCCTCGGCCCAGTTGGCACTAGCTGAGTATGAGCATGCTCATGTGTTTACTGATACCAAAGTTCGGCAGGTAGTAGCCGTCGATTGTACTGACTGTACTAATGCTAACCACCATGTCAGTAAATGGCGTATCGACTATCAGCAAAATAGCCAAGCAATCAGGCATGCTACTGCTAGCGGTTGTGAAGACGATAGCGCAAATGTGGAATCTATCGAAGTCGATTATTTGGTTAATGCTTGTGGCTTCCGTACGGGTATCATCGATGATATGGTTGGGATTGAAGTCACTCGGATGGTTGAGTTTAAGTCCTCTTATATCACTCAGTGGGATGATGCGGGCGGTCAGATACCAGAGATCATCATTTATGGGGCTCGTGGTACGCCAGAGGGTATGGCTCAGCTGACTCCTTATCCAGGGGGTTATTTTCAAATCCATGGTATGAGTAAGTTTATTACCTTGTTCGATGACGGCTTAGTAGCTTCTACTAAAGATAGTGCTCAGCCCAAACTGCCACAGCAGTACGTGCATTATATCGAAGATGGCTGGGACAAAGCACCATTACAAGCGCGTAGCCAGCAGTCCATTGACTATGTAGCAGAGTTTGTACCGACCTTTAATAGTGCTAGAACCATAGGCAATGCCTTATATGGTGGCCAACAAATTCCAGGCGAGGACGATACGCTGCGAGTTGCAGATGTCAGCTTGTATCCTAATCTACACTATGCTCGTGCCGAAAACGTCAAAGCGTCGTCTACTTTGATTGCTGCTGATGAGATCGTTGAGCAGTTAACTGAACTTGGACTGTTAGAAAGCAACTTGCCAGGCAATGAGAGTCGCTATGCTCATCAGTGGGACTACCTTGCTCATAACGATAGTTCAAGCATAGATGTAGCCGCTAGAGCATTAGCTAAGCTGCGTGGCTTCCCTATTCGCATGGCTGATGTCAATCATAGCGTGAATGAGATAGCACTAGATGACTTAACTCCTGCTTCTGTCTAAATGTTGTTATGAGTATTGTGATTAGCTTAGTGAATCATAATGCCAAGCTAACCGTTTTAAAGTTAAAAAAGGGCATAGATTATTAATCTATGCCCTTTTTCTCATTCTAATTCGCGCTTTATAAAAGCCAGCTAACAGCCACTATATAAAACTTGGCCTTTAGCCATCGAGTGTAACCGAGGCTCTTAGTTTCCTACCATTTTTTTGGTGTCGACAGCTTCGTCAATTTTGACTATTGCTTGTAATAAATCAATAGCTTCTTCAATCGTGTTGCAAACCACTAAACGATCGAGATCCTCTTGCTTCATAAAACCTTGATCAGCGGTATATTTAAGATGCTCAATCAAGCGGTTATAAAAACCGTTAATGTTAAGAATAATCATCGGTTTTTCATGTTGATACAACTGTCGCCAAGTAGCGATTTCCATAATTTCTTCTAAGGTACCCAGACCACCTGGTAGAGTAATAAAAGCATCGGCATATTCTGCCATAACTGTCTTACGGGTATGCATAGTATCAGTCAGATGCAAGCGTGTTAGTTTTTGATGAGCAATTTCATGCTTGAGCATGAAGGTCGGAATCACACCAACAGCTTGCGCGCCATTATCAATCACCCCATCAGCTACTGCACCCATCAGACCGATACTAGCACCACCATATACTAGGCCCATGCCGTTGTTGGCTAAAGCGCTACCTAGTTCGCGGGCCGCTTGTTCATAAACCTCATCATTACCTAAACGTGAACCACAATACACTGCAACTAATGGCATGGCTAAAGTGGATTTGTCTACTGCTTGTTCTATATTAGCTATGTCTTGGCTAGTAATAACTTCATAAGTCTCATTGTTAATTTTCATTTGCATAAATTAGCCTTAGGTTGAGTTTCTAGTTGTAAGTTGTTTTACTTGAATTATGATGCTAAGTTTTATCTGTGACTGCGGCGATATAAAATCTTTCGCTAATTCGTTGGATTCAGCCCCTATTTATCTTACCATAAGCCATGCTATTAGATGGTAGCAACGATTTATCACTACGTAATTAATACAGGATGACGTAGTTAGGCAGTAAAAAACCAACCGCTTAGGAGATGACTAATGCCAGACAATCACCCGCTTGAAGACCATCTGCCTGAGCAGCCATTAGGTAGTACTATAGGGCTTAATGCTAGCGCTATCGAAAGCTACTCACTGACCATAATGACTGAGCGTAATAAAGCCTTAGCGGCTACTGTTTACCGACCTAATACTGATGTAAACAGCGTAAAAAAAGCCATAATGATAGCGCCAGCTACTGGTATCAAACAGCAGTTTTATCATAATTTTGCTAAGTTTTTAGCTGAGCAAGGCTTTGGAGTAATTACTTTTGATAATGAAGGAATCAGCGACTCACTCTCCACTACTTTAGCTAAATGCGATGCCTCACTAATTAGCTGGGGCCGTCATGATATGAGTGCAGTTCTGGATGCTTTGCATTATGAGTTTACTGATGCGAGCTATCATCTATTAGGACATAGTGCTGGTGGTCAGTTAATTGGTTTGATGCCTAATTATGCGGCTATTAGCTCAGTATTTAACGTTGCTTGTTCATCGGGGCGTATCAAAAATATGGCTATGCCTTACCGGCTCAAAGCGTCAGGTTTTATGCAGCTGTTTATCCCGCTAAGCAACCTAACTTTGGGCTATACGGCCGCTGACAAAATCGGTATGGGGGAGCCTTTACCCAGCGGCGTCGCTAGACAATGGCGCGAGTGGTGCAACGGTGCTGGCTATATCAAGACTGCCTTTGGCAAAAGTATTCACACTCACTTTTACGACCACCTCACTATGCCGTCGTTATGGCTAGGCTTTAGCGATGATGATATCGCCAATAGTGACAATATCGATGACATGACTAGGGTCTATAGTCAGATGCCAGTGCAAAAGCACTTCTTGCATCCTCAAGACTTCGGTCTAGATAGCATTGGGCACATGCGCTACTTCAGTCGCAAAACCTATCAACAAGCCCCTGAGCTGTGGCAGATGGCGGTTGATTGGTTTAATGATCATTAATCCTCAAAACCACTATTAACCAGTGATGATTGCTGCGCCATCATCATAATAGCGAAGATAGTAGTTATCGCCAAAATAGCCAGTGCCAGCAAACTCAGTGTCCGCAAACATTGCAATAGTAGCTGACCAATGATTTACAGCTACTAGTATTACCCGCTATTTTGCTCTGTATCCTTCAGTTTTGCAGCAGTTATACGCTCAGTCAAAGCAGTATGTAATGAGGGCTGCATATTATGAATATTACCTAGCATCCACTTAATATAGTTAATCGGTACTTCTTTGATAGCTTGACCTTTATACTTGCCAAACGGCATCTTGCTCACCGGATTAGCGGTGTTGGAGATTTTGTGAGCAGCGGCAAAGTCAGTAGCATCAATCTCCAAGCGCTCACAACAAGCCTTATAAAGTAAGTAACACATCCGCGCATCGCCTAGCGCATCGTGGGCGGCTATGGTCATTTTACTGGCCTCGCCTTTACCTAATAGCTGTTCGATACATTTGGACTGACCATAAAAGCGCCATTCTGGAAAAGCGGCGCGTGCCAGCCGCACCGTACATATCAGCTTAGTCGATGGCCTGCCAATCACTCGCCAGTCAAAGCGAACATTATGGCCAATAAGATACTCTGGTAATTCGAACTCATCCAACTGAAAACTTGCCAGACCTGCGACACGCTCATTAGTAATGCCATGCACTTTTATCACTACAGGCGATATCGAACGGCCACTGTTAAAATACTGCATCCACTCAAAACCAGTAGCAACATTTATAGTCGCTACTTGAATAGGTCTTGGATCACTTCCTTGATCAGTTTCGGTATCAATAATAAGCGCTGTAGCAACGGGAGTCATAAGCAGTAGCCATTATAATATATAGAAAATTTATGGTTAAACACCATTGAATAAGGTCTAAAATAATCTTTATATATTAGGGCGTGTTGAGCGTTCACAAGTAGACACCGCTTTGCCCGTCTGCAAGATAAGAAGGCGGTTATCTTAGTATTGCTACCAACACAACCGCAGTAAATAAACCTGCTAAAATTAAAAGCAGTTAATAAAAAAGTAGTTAATAATAAGGAAAATCGATGCCCCTCAATGACCAATATCGGCAAGCACCGCCATCACTATTTAGTCGGTTATTAAAACTAATAGTGAGATCAATGCTTTTATTGGGGCTGTTGTTTTTATTCGACAAGCTATTACCTACTATCAGTCAACAGTCGCAGCGCTTTGTAGTAGCAAAATGGCAGCAAGTAAATCTATTGCAACAACCGCTACCAACAGACAATAGCTTACCCAGTCCGTTACCAGGTCAGCATTTGTCTGATACTTGGGGCGGTGCACGTAGCGAAGGACGCCGTCACGAAGGTATAGATATCTTTGCACCACGCAATACTCCGATTAAAGCCACTACCCAAGGAGTAGTAAGCAAAGTCGGTGATGATAGATTAGGTGGAAAAGTAGTGGTTATCGTAGGGCCTGGTGGCGCGGGACATTACTATGCGCATCTAGAGGACTATGCTGATATCAGTCCCAATCAATGGATCGAGGTAGGAGATACAGTAGGTTATGTTGGCGATAGCGGCAATGCTAAAGGCACACCGCCCCACGTCCATTATGGAGTTTACATCAATGGCAGTGCGGTCAACCCCTATCCTTTGCTAATCAAAGCCAAATAACGCTACAAGCTAATTATTAACCGAAGTTCGAACTTGTGACATCGGAAACTTAGCACTAAAAGTAGAGCCCACGTCTTGTTTAGACTTAATATGCAGGCTAGTATTATGTTGGTACAGGACGTGCTTAACAATCGCAAGCCCCAACCCTGTGCCGCCAGTAGCACGACTGCGACTGCTATCAACACGATAAAAGCGCTCTGTCAAACGGGCGATATGAGTATCGGCAATACCAATACCATCATCAGTGACTGCAAAGCAACAGCCGTCACAGGTTTTGGTCCAACTTATCTCTATATTGCCCCCTTTTGGGGTATATTTAATAGCATTGATAACTAGATTAGATAAGGCACTATTTAGATACATCTCCGAGCCATATAAGCCATCATAAGTGTCTATGTGCAAATGAATAGTATGACCGTATTCTTGGTTATAAGCCTGCGCATCATCATAAACTTGGGTAAGCAGCTTAGTCATATCGATGTATTCAAGCTGATGAGTCTCTTCAATTTCAATTTTAGACAACAGTAATAAATCATTAATGATTCTATTCATTCGAGTGGTTTGCTGAGTCATTAACTCAAAACCGCGCCGCCACTGCGGAGTCATGTCTTCTTGCTCAGAAAAGTTTTCTAGATAACCCATCAGCACGGTCAAAGGTGTACGCAGTTCATGCGAGACATTACCGACAAAATCGCGGCGCATTTGTTCTAGATGATGCAAGCGAGTTTCATCGTAGATAATTAACAGCTTGTTATCGCCAAAAGGGGTGATTTCACATCTAAGATAACGCTTAGAATCTCGCCATGATGCCATGTGTACACCATGATTAGAGGTCTCCCCACTTATAGATATGGCTTGATAGTAATCTCGAAACTCAGGCCCCTTGATAAAATCAAAAATACAGTTACCTTTATCACCAGCTTGCAATAGCAATAGCGTTTGCGCTGCCTGATTCCACCATTCCAAGCCATCATTATGATCAAGTAATACTACGGCATCTTGTAATGCTCGCAACGAGCTTCTTATTTTTTCGAGCTGACCTATCGCCTGTTGCTGGTCAATTTGATTTTGCTCATGTTGTTGCTCATTTTCAGTGACAGGCGTTGTGGTTATAGCGGGTATCATAGGTTTGTCCATCATTTTATAAGCAGCTGCATTACCATTATTTTTATAGTAAATCTAGTCTGCCTGCAATAAGCTAGAGAATCGATAGCCAGTACCGCGAACCGTCTGAATCAATCTGTCACAGTCATACGGCTGTAGAAGCTTACGCAAACGGCGAATATGCACATCGATAGTACGATCTTCAATATAGACGTTACCACCCCAAACTTGATCTAACAGTTGAGTACGAGTATATGCACGCTCAGGATGAGTCATAAAAAATGCTAGTAGCCGATATTCTGTTGGGCCAATATCAATAACCTTACCCTCAGTCGTTAGACGCTGGCTTTTAGTATCAAGGCTGAGCTTACCAATATCGATAGGTTTATCAGCACTCAAGCTACTACTACGACGTAGTACGGCTTTGATTCTCGATACCAGTTCGCGGGTTGAGAATGGTTTAGTAATATAGTCATCAGCACCAGCATCTAAGCCATGGACTTTATTGTTTTCCTCGCCTCTGGCAGTCAGCATAATCACCGGAATCTCCGCATACATTTGATCTTTTTTGAGCATGCGACAAAAATCAATACCGTTTTTATCACCAGGTAACATCCAGTCTAGCAAAATCAATGCTGGACGGTGATCGACGACTTGTTGGTGCGCCTCTGAGATATTAGCGGCTTGCAAGCAATCAAACCCAGCCATCTCTAGCGTCATTACGATCATCTCACTAATCGCTGGCTCATCTTCAACGATCAAAATCCGCTCATTTTGCATACTATGACCTTATATTGGTAACAGTTTCAATAGTGATAGTAGCTTAACTTGCTATGGGCTAAGTCTGTATCAGCTATTGGTTTATTAGTTTTTATTGGTTTTTTATTAGCCTACTATTAAAGCCTTTAATTATGACTACTTGATGACAAGCACTGCTATTAAGATATGGCGCAAGTTATCAATATAGAGCTTATTGAAGCGATAACTTTAGCTTTATTAAACCTCAAGTAAGAAGCTCAAAGGCCCATCGTTGATACTTTCAACCTGCATATTTGCGCCGAATTCACCGCTAGCAACGATCGAATATTGACTCTGCGCATAGGCTATCATCTCTGCGAACAACACTTGCGCTGCATCAGGAGACATTGCCGGACCAAAGTCAGGCCGACGCCCATTATTAGTATTGGCCATTAAGGTAAATTGCGAGACTAATAATAAGCCACCACCAACTTGTTGTAGATTTTGGTCCAATTTACCTAGCTTAGTGGGTTCTATAGTATTGTCAAAAATACGATAAGTCAGGATTTTATCGACTAAGCGCTGCATGCTTTGTTTATCATCGTCGTGACCAAGACCGATATAAGCCAAGATTCCCTGCTCGATAGCGCCTATGCTGTGCCCATCAACTCTGACATTAGCATGCTTAACACGCTGAATAAGTGCTTTCATTAAATTTTTCCTTAACCAATTATAAGCATATCAATGCCCCTCACCATGATAAAATACGCCACAATATTATTATATTTTACTATTGTTTACTAAAGCGCTTAACAACACCCTCTTTATCAAATACTTTATTCAAAAAATCATCTTGGTAGCCTGTTATGACTCTATTTACTACTATTCAACAGTTTGTTCCGCAGCAGAAGCTCAGTCGCGTTGCTGGTCGCTTAGCGGCTAGTCGTCATCCGCTAGTTAAGCGGGCTTTTATTCGCAGCTTTGCAAAAGCTTATGGCGTCAGCTTAAAAGAGTATGAGCGCCAAAGCTTTAACGCCTACGAGAGCTTTAATGATTTTTTTACTCGTGAGCTCAAAGACGATGCCCGTCCTATCGATGCGACTGTCAATGGTATCGTTAGTCCTGCTGATGGCGTTATATCGCAATTGGGACAGATAGAAGATAGCAAGTTGTTGCAAGCTAAAGGCAGCTATTACGATATCGGCCAATTGCTAGCTAATAAAGACGACGGTGATTATTTTGCTGAGGGGAGCTTTGCTACGGTTTATCTAGCTCCTAGCAACTATCATCGGGTACATATGCCGTTTGCTGGTACTCTAACCACCACTCGCTACGTACCTGGAACTTTATTTTCGGTCAATAATAGCACAGCCGCTAACGTGCCGGATCTGTTTGCACGTAATGAGCGTTTGGTTTGCATCTTCGATACTGATTATGGCAAAGCTGCGGTAGTGATGGTTGGAGCCATGATCGTCGCTGGCATCGAAACCGTAGCAACTGGTCGTATCACCCGTAGCAAAGATATCCAACTACAGCAGCATGATATGCCGTTAGCAAAAGGTGCTGAGCTTGGGCGTTTTTACTTAGGCTCAACCGCTATCGTTATTCTGCCAAAAGCCGCTAAAGCGGATTGGCAACAGGGCATGAGTGCTAATACTACAGTTGAAATGGGACAGCTATTAGGCTTAGCAAACGCTGAATAAGATTTTGCTAGTAAAGCGCATAGCATGATGTAAACGGTTGCTGATACTATCTCATAAAAACAGCCGCTAGCGTTAATTCGTTAGCGGCTGCTTTTTAATAGCACTAAGAGATAAATATTAATGCGGCAATACTGAGGGTATTAATAATGGAAATGGCCTTTGATTGGATAAGTAAAAAGGATGTTTTCCTCTTGAGTACCACGACCGATGTTATGGATAATTAGCGGCGTACCGTCAGCAGCCAGCTTGTCTGAAACTATGCCGATATGTGGCAGATTACTAGTAGGTAGTCGCCAAGAAACAATATCACCCGCTAAAAACCCTGCCTTATCGGTTACTGATAACGGCTGTCCATGACGAGTAAAATACGTCTCTAAATTAGGCACACGGCGATGGTCAATATTTTTATCAGTTGATTTTAGACCCCAAGTGTTAGGATAAGCAGAAAAATTCGCTTTCATATCGACGTTAATAAGCTGTTGCAGATCGATATTTTGCAGACGGTAAGCTCGTACTACCACATCAGTACAGACCCCAGTATCTTGTGCTACATCGCCACGTGGGAAATCAAGCTTGCGATAAGTCGGGTCGTAACTGACAGTGACACCGATTTGCTTTTTGGCATCTGCTGCCAGCTTGTTACCGCTACTGACAGAGCTAGCAGCAGAGACTGGCGCGGTTATAGCAACTGATAATATCAGTATCAAAAAACTATTTAGACCATACTGCTTTACTCTACCCATTGGCCCTGCCTTATCGATTAAAAATCAACTTATTATTAAGTAAGCCTATTATTTGATTAAATTACTAATAGTTTTGAATGCTGGGTCAGCACTACTACGGCACAGCTCAAACAGCACGGTTTCTACAGTAGTAATAACCCCACCAGCACGGCGAATACGGCGAATGGCTTGCTTTTTGTCATAGGGAAAACGTGAGCCTACAGCATCGCCAATAATCACCGGTTGCATGCCGTTATCGAGTAGATCAAGAGCCGTTTGCAGCACACAAACATGAGTCTCAACGCCCATTAATAACACGATGCTACGATTTTGCTGCGCCAAATGATTCCATGAATCATCGTTGTCACAAGCACTAAAAGTAAGTTTTTCAAAGCCTTTTTTATTATTCTCATTCAGCAGCTCTTTTATCTCAGGCAAAGTCTCGCCTAAACCTTTTTTATATTGCTCATTGAGCATAATAGGAATATCAAGTGCTTGTAGACCTTGAATTAAAGTAGAGATTTTTTTGACGATATTTTCATGGTCATTGATATGTGGGGTTAGGCGTTCCTGTACGTCAATAATCATCGCTTGCGTGTTCTCACGGGCAATGCGGTAAGTACGATCCGTTATCATAGTAGCCATAGTACACTCCTTGTAGATCTGCGGCAGGGGGCAACAGATTCCGTTATTTTTATAAGATAATATATTTTTATAAGATAATGCACTTTTATAAAACTAACCCCACTCTCAACTTGAAATAAGCAAATCAAACTGAAGAGGCGGATTACCAAGTTTTTTGTTGAGTACAAAGCACAGATTGTGTGACAGGATTTTACGAATCAATCGATGAGACAAATGCC
>NZ_CAJHBR010000030.1 GCF_904846695.1 Psychrobacter urativorans | reverse complement strand
GGTCATACCCTCATCTAAGCTTTTCAGGACTTGTTTGCGATAATCTAGGGAGTAAGTCATGGTCATTTATAGTAATAATCGTTTAGTTGACTCATTCTATAACATTTTTGAAGTCAGGTGACTATAGAAAATACAAGCTTGACGGATAGTCATATCTTGGTTTTTGACGCTCTTAATCACTTGCGCTCGAAAGTCTGCTGAATAGGTCATGGATTCTTCTGCTACTTCGCTTATTTTAAAAGCATTGTATCTTATTTATAAAAGACTGACTATATTCAAATTAGACCTCTTGCATAAGTCGGCGCTAGCCATTGAAACTTCGTTATTGGAAGTCAATAAAACGGTACTTTTGCAAGAGGTCTAATGACTTAACACACTTTGCCTAAAGACCGATAAAATAAAAAGGCCATCAAGAAAAGTATTGGCGTCAACAAATATATATGACCATCTTTAACCTTACAGAATTTTCCATCTAACTAAACGATATTAGAACTATTATTTTATTTATCTTCATAAGGTCGAATCACTTTAGTAGCTTCTGAACCGCCCCGGGATTGTCGGAGACCAAATATTCTGAGAGAATACGACAATGAAAACACGACACTACACCCCTGAGATTAAAGAACGCGCCGTTCGCATGCTGATTGAAGCAGCAAACGACTACCCCTCCACCTGGTCAGCGATTCAAGCCATTGCTCCTAAGATTGGCTGCACACCTGAAACTCTACGCTCTTGGCATAAAAAGCACATCGATCAAACCATCTCTGCTTCAGTGCAAGCTCAAAGCCAAGAGCAACGCATTAAGGAGCTTGAACGCGAGAACAAAGAGCTCAAGCAAGCCAATGAAATTATACGTAAGGCAGCGGCTTTTTTCGCCCAGGCGGAGACGGGCCGTCCACCCAGATAATGGTTCAGTTTATTGATGACCATAAAAACTATTATGGGGTCGAGCCAATTTGTAGAGTACTGCCGATTGCCCCATCAACCTATCACCGTGTTAAAGACTTGGAGGATTGCCCTGACAAGCGCTCACTGCGTTGCCTACATGACGACTATTATATCAGCGAAATCAAACGTATCTGGCAGGACAGTAAGTGTCGTTATTGTGTGCGTAAAGTATGGCAACAGATGAAAACGGACGGGCTACAGGTTGCTCGATGTACGGTTGAGCGTCTAATGAAGCAGCATGGCCTACAAGGCGTCTGGCGCGGTAAGGGTAAGATTACCACCAACAGCCGTGACGATCAAAAGCGTGCTGACGACTTGGTCAACCGCAACTTTAATGCCCATCGCCCTAACCAGCTATGGGTGGCGGACTTTACCTATATCAAAACAGCAAGCGGCTGGGTCTATACCGCTTTTATTATTGATGTGTTTGCTCGCGCTATCGTTAGCTGGAAGGTATCAAAGCATATGAATACGGATATGGTGATGGCAGCGCTTAATCAAGCCATTGCAGACAGGAACAACCCTAAAGACGTCATTCATCATAGCGATAGAGGGGTTCAGTATTTATCCATTCGCTACACTGATAAGATGGCTGACTGCGGTATGATTGCTTCGGTCGGCACCACAGGTGATTCATACGACAATGCACTAGCTGAAACGGTCAATGGCCTTTATAAGACTGAAGTAATCCATTATTTAAAAGAGAACTGGAACGGTGTAAATGATGTTGAACTGGCAAACCTTGAGTGGGTGGACTGGTTTAATAAAACACGATTGCACAGTACAATTGGTTATGTGTCACCCTTTGAGTTTGAAAAGCGGTATTATGATAATCTTAATCTGTTAAGCCAAGCGGCCTAACTTAAATAAACACTCTCCGATATATTCGGGGCGGTTCATTGTCCAACGTAATCTTCTAATATTTCATTGATAATCATTTTATTCGGTTAACTTGGTTTATGTATAGCGATTAGATATGTATAAATAGATATCTATTATTGCCAATTGTATACTTTAAGATATAAATCATCTTCTTAATATTTATGTTCAACAAGTGCTATCCAAAATTCATAACGACAGCTTTTTCATGCGTGATCGCATAATCTAAAATATCGATCATTTTATTTATACTTTCGTCTTTCAGGGTAAATTCTTCTGTTACAGCGTCACGTATTTGTTTAATCTCTATATCAAATATGACATTACTATCAGAAGGTCCTATCATATAGTCTGTGTAGTCTGACATCATGTTCCACAAACCTAATTCATGATAGAAGTCTAACTGTTCTTGAGTAAGAGATAACACTGTAGGTGCTTCTGGATTCTGATATCCCCATTGCAACATTTCATTATAGTCGTCTATATCGACTTCAGCAGGTAAGCAAAAAAAACAATACTCGGCAACGTTACTCATTAGTCTGTGTTCCTTATATGTATTTGTTGTTGCATAGAGTCTTTAGCCTCTTTGCCTTTGAGGCTTCCACTAGAAGGTGGTTTGCCATCTGGTAAAACATTTTTTTTACGTGTTTTATCATATATCTTGAAATAATTGTGCTCATTATCTCTAGTAATTGTATGATTACCATTACTACTTGTGTATCTAGTCTTTACACCATCTGTAGTGGTCAACTAATTTTAGACACCTGATAAGTGTAGTGGCATAATAAAATTGGACAGTCTATAAGGGGTTATACTAACTCAAAGAGGACAACTAGTATGACCAACAAGCGTAGAGAATACAGTCGAGAATTCAAGCTAGAGGCCATCAGCTTAGTCGTTGATCACAAGCGCAAGGTTGCAGAAGTGGCAGAGTCTTTGGGGGTTGGTGTATCGACCTTAGACAACTGGGTTCGCAAGTATCGATTAGAGCAGCAAGGCGTTGCCCCAACCCAAGGACTGGCGTTGACTGATGAGCAGCGAGAGCTGCAACAACTACGTAAGGATAATAAACGTCTAAGGATGGAGCGCGACATCTTAAAAAAGGCTTCAGCTCTGTTGGCATCGGACAGTCTAAAAAGCTACTACTGATAAGCAAGCTTGCAGAGCAAGACAAACGATTGAGCACGCGTAAGCTGTGTGAGCTATTCGGCGTTGTTAGAAGCAGTTACTACTATGGCACACAGACTAAACCTATTGATATTGAGCGTGTCAAACTCAAAGCGTTGATACGCCAGATATTCAATGACTCAAAGCAATCAGCTGGCGCTCGTAGCATCGTTGCTACCCTTTGGAATGAATATAGTATCAAGCTGACCCGCTATCTGGCAGGTAAGCTTATGAGAGGTATGGGTCTTAAAAGCTGTCAGCAAAAGACGCATGACAACCTTTTAGATCGCAACTTTAGTCCACTAGCACCTAATCGAGTCTGGACAGGGGACGTAACCTACGTTCGCATCAAAGGCGGCTGGTGTTACCTAGCGGTAGTGCTAGACTTATATGCCCGTCGTGTTGTAGGCTTTAGCGTTTCAGACTCACCTGATAGTGTACTTACCAGTAAAGCGCTACAGATGGCGTATCACACGAGACTCAAACCCAGTAGTGTGCTATTTCATTCGGATCAGGGAACACATTACACCAGCAAGATGTTTGCTGAATCGGTATCTTATTGTGACGGTATGATACAAAGCATGAGCCGTCGTGGTAATCCACTACGGGCACAGCCCTCCGTCTTGCACTCGGGCAAAGCAGTACTTTGCTTATCCTCGCTCATGGGATAATGCGCCAACTGAGCGCTTCTTTAGAAGCTTTAAAACTGAATGGATGCCGAAGGGCGGCTACGAGGATATCTTTGAGGCTAAAAGCGCTATTAGTGATTATATCTGGGACTACTATCAAACCGTGAGACCGCACAGTTTCAATGATTATTTAACACCGCTAGAAAAAGAGAGACGCTACTTTAATCAAAACCTCTTATCAGGTGTCTAAAATTAGTTGACCACTACAACAGGCTGTCAAAACGACAGCTACCATTATAATAATATATTTCAATGATTTACCTCCTGTCTTTGCTTAGGATCACGAATAATAGCTATTTTTACAATATGCCTATAATAATAAAAAGCCAGGCAAAATGCCTAGCTTTTCCACCATACTATATTTAGATGCTAACTTTAATCAGCTCGCTGTTTCATCTCTTCTAGTAAAATATCTAGATTGTACTGTGCGTCAGCATAACCATTAGCCGCTGACTTTTCATACCAGTACTTCGCTTTTTCTTTGTCATTTTTATGTATACCAAAATTCCCTTCATCATACATAACCGCTAAGTTATACTGTGCTACTCCGTTGCCAAGCTCTGCTGATTTTTCTAAATACTCTACGCCCTGATCACTATTTCCTTGCATAAAATTCATTAAGGATAGACCATTGTAAGCACGGGCAGGCTCATCTTCTATACCCTGCTCATACCAATCAAGCGCCTTATCATAATCTTGAGGCACTCCTGGACCGCCTCCACGATAAAGCTCACCTAAATTAACTTTTGCTTCTAAACTCCCTTTGGCATCAGCCAACTGATAATACTCTGCTGCTTTTTTGTAGTCTACATCTACTCCGCAGCCTGTATAGTACAGTAGTCCTAAACCATTTATAGCTTTTTCATTATCTTGTTTAGCAGCGCTCTCAAACCAATACTTAGCTTTATCACAATCTTCTGTTTGACCGGCGCTAGGGAAAAGGTACAAAGCTCCTATATTGTATTCTTTTTCAGCTTGCGTTAAATCCTCCATTGCGACTATCTGACATTGTGTACTGTCTTGGCTTCCTGATAGCTTGCACTCTTCTTCCATTGAAGGATATTTATTTCCTTGACTAAAACCAGTACAAGCTGTCAAAACGACAGCTACCATTATAAAAACAAATCTCATTTATTTTCTTCCTTATTTACCAACATCTAATATAGGTACCACAGCCTGAAGCTTGGCTACCAAGTTTGGCGCCTGCCGATATATTCACTGCATAAGTAGTAGAGCCATCACTATTTTTACATCCCTGCGCCCCCCCGCCTACAACGGCTACAGCGGTTGCACCAACACAACCTGCATATGAACCTGTTCCACCCTTTTTAGCTTTGTCATTAGTATAAGCTTGTCCAGCAGTGACAGCCCCGCCACCTGAACCCGCTGATAGGCATCCAGTACCACTAACACATTTTAGTTTTTTCCCGTTTTCGTCACAGCTAAACCCATAACCACCGCCTACTGACAACCCTACAATAACAGCTGCTGAAAAATCAAGCGTTGACATACTAAGGTAAGGTTTGCCATTAACAGTTGAACATTTTGACGTAATTTTAGGTCTAATAGGACGATGTATATCTGCTGACGCCACTCCAAACTGCGATCCTGTAACCTGATCCCAGCCGCTTAACCCCAATGGATCTAACCACCCTGTCGGGTTTGGTGCATAGGCAAACACATTCATGCCACCATTCAGTTCTATTGGATCGCGAGTAGTGAACATGCCCATATCAGGATCATAGTAGCGGAAACGGTTATAGTGTAGTCCCGTTTCTCCATCAAAGTACTGCCCTTGGAATCGAATAGGTTGCAGATGGTCTTGCGATACCGCTATTTGACTTATCTTTATCTCATTATAAATAATTTTAGCCGTATTACCCCACGCCTCATAGTCCGCCAACCAAACCACCTCGCCTTGCTGGTTAGTTAGCTCGTTAGGCGTACCTAATTGATCATTGTGATAATAGTAAACTTGTATTTTAGATATTGGTTTAGCATAATTTTTTAGATGTGGATTATCTTGTACAACTTCTAGCTCATCGTTAGCGACTTGCGGTATTTCATTTCGTAGCCAAGCTAGTCTAGCCACTGGCTCAAAGCTACCTTGATCATAAATAGTAGTGTAGACATGCGTATTTGTATACTCTTGTATAGGTAGATTACTATCCCATAGCATATGTACGTGCTGATGTTGAGTCTTATTGGTTTGCTTTAGTTGTTCTTGCCTTTGAGTAAGATGGCGAGTTTCACTATGTTTATGAGTGCGCCGTCCAAAGGCGTCATAATGATAGCTGGTTTCAGTTTTGATGACTCTATTACCTTGATACTGGGTACGTAAGCTTTTCTCTAATTCGCTATTGGCATTGTACTGTAGTTGCAAAGCTTGTCTATCTTGTTGATTTTTTGACTTTGAGTTATAGGGCTCTATAGTCTTATATAGTACTCGGTCATGGCTATCATAAGTATAACGAATTCTTTGGTTGTTTTGGATAAGCTCACGTGGTCTACTTTGTACACTTTGAGGGATATTGCGTTGTAGCGCTTCCTCTGTATTTACAACAGCAGCTTTTACAGGTATACGATTACTAGCAGGGTCAAAGGCAAAGACTTCAGTAATTCCACTTTGGTTTTGATAGTCGGTAAGCTTGTGCTCGGTTAGGCGGCCAATAGTATCATACTGATATTGATGACCACGTTTATAATATGGTGACAGGCTTTGAGCACTATTTAGCAAATTATCTATTATCGTTTGTCCTGTTAAGTGAGTCAGCTGCCCTTGACTATCATAGTTATAGTGCCGCTCCACACTAATATGATTATCGCTGCTACTGTGTTGCTTAACCAGTCGTCCCATAGGATCGTAATCATAAACGCTATTAAGCACGCCTTGCTGTCGGCTAATCTCTTGGTGTAATTTATTATGCTCGCTATGACGCAGTTCAATATGCTCATCGCTGCTAGGATCATACAAGCTTTGGTTATATAGATGTTCGGTTCCATAATACAGCTGGTTAATGACTTTACCATCAGGTAAAATCATGGCAGTGCGATTATTTATTTCGTCATATTTATACTGTAGGTTTTGCTCACGCACATGATACTTACCATCATGAGTCAGATGACTGGTAAGAGTTTCTTGTATAACTCGGCTGTTAGCATTATAAGAGAATTCGATTCGGCTGTCGCGAGTGGTTGCACATATTAGCTGTCCTATTAGGTCGTACTGATAGTGCGCGCGATAGTATTGAGGCCGAGTCAATTTATTAGCCTTTTGATTATCAATTTGCTCGGGATAGTGACTACTATGCTTGGCAATGAGTTGTCCTATTAGGCTACGCTGTAAATGAGTATGGCGTTGACGATCTCTAGGAAGTTGCGGATTGTCTATTTGGGTAATAAGCTGATCTATAGCATCGTAACGATAATGACTTTGATGACCATCAAAACGGGTCTCTGCGATAAGATTGTGCTCTTTATCATAACTGAAAAGCCACTCTTCACCGTTTTCATTAGTGAGAGTAGTGAGCCGACGTAGAGCATCGTAGGTATAGGTTAAACTATTACCTTGAGCATCAGTGCGCTTGCTAGGTAAGCCATCATCTTCGTATCGATAAGTGCTTTTATTGCCCAAAGTATCAGAATAAGTACTTAACCGACCTATATTATCGTATTGCAGTTGAATACGACTACCATCAGGATAATGTATTTGACTCACTAAACTCTCAAGTCTTGGCGCTTTATTATCATAATGATAGCGAACCTGACTACCATCTGCGTTGGTAATTTGGCGTAGCCGCTGCTTATTATCATACTCATAGTGCGTCTGATAGCCACTGCAATCAGTTTTACTCGCTAGATTACCATAATCATCATAGTCAAACTTAACTTGACTGCCATTTGGAAAATCTAACTGACTTAAGTTGCCATGCTTGTCATAAGTGTAGTCCGTGATTTGACCTAAAGGGTCAATAGAGTTGCTTAGTTCGCCTCGTTCATCATATTTAAACTGTTGTTTGTTACCAATAGTATCCATAGTTGCAAGCAGTAGACCTGCTTTGTCATATTCTTGATAAGTTTCACGATACTGTGGTAGCTGAGTGATAGGGTCAGTGCCTACTTGTAGCTCTATACTTCCTAATACCTTACCTTTATAGCGAAAATTGGTATGAGCATTATTAGGGCTTATGACTTTACTAACACGATTAAGCTCATCATAGCGAAAGCGAGTACTATTACCATTTGAATCAGTTTGGCTAAGCATGTTATACCATTTATCATAAGTATAATGCCGTTGACGCTCAAACTCACTACACGACTGTTCAGTGACTGTCGTCATACCTAAGCCGTTACTATCTCTAGTATATTCAAACAAATAATGCCTGCCATTACTTACAGTTTGCTCAATAACACGGGCAGCTTTTGGACTATCATAGCGATCATACCTATAGGCGACTTGTTGACCATTGCTTTGAGTCTGCCCTACCATTAAATGATTTTGATAGGCAAACTTTCGGGTAATCTCTCCACGTCTACTAACTTTGACCAAGTCACCTTCTGCGCTATAGCTATATTCGACTAACACTACTCTTTTTAGAGAGTCTCCGATCTCGTATAGCTTAGCCAGTCTATAATTTTCATTAAAATTTGCAAATTCAAACTCATAGCAGCCACCAGCAGCATCGGTTAGATACTGTGGTAAGTAAGCACTGTTCTGATTAATGCTACGAGTATAGTGTAGCTGAATTTTATGACCGTACTTATCAGTGTAGCTACTAAGCAATACTATCGCTTTGGTACCTCGATTATTACGGCTAGCCACATAACTGTAATACTGAGAAGTACCGTGAAAATGATCAGGCCTCACATTATTTGGTTGATAGTCACCTGAGTACAAAATAAATTCTAAAGGTTCTGCCTGACCAATACGGGTGCCATTAGTAGCGTCGACTGCAATAGCTTGACTATCCGCTTTAGTATGTTCTTTAGCTTTAGTCAGTGGTAATCGATAAAGTGTAACGTTTTCGTAAGGCTGATAGCAGCTCTGTCCAGGATTAAGGTAAGTAAAAGGCACCTTACGACCAGTATTATCAACAAAATAGATGCGGTTATGCTGTGGATCCAGCTCTATACGCTGCTCGTAACCTTTGGTAGTCCACCCTTGCCCAAACCAACCCGTATCAGGGTTTTGACTACTATAGATACGGCTCATGGTAAAGAGGAGATAGCCTTGACCAACATAGTCAGTGTCATCATCACCATCTAAAATCTTACTTCCATATAGCGCTTGTACTGGTTGCCCCATATTAGCTTCAGGGTTGGCGAATGGACAAACCTTAACTCTTAATCCCTCACCTTTGATGACAGCACCGCCTTTACCACTTAAGCTAACTTGACCAGACTGTGTAGTCGCTGGCTGACTCTTTAAGGGCTGTCTATCATTGAAACTCATCATTATATCTGAAGGGTTAATGTTCGGCTTAAGTATCGCCATACCCTGATTCAACATATCTTTTGCTTGTGCCACTTGTCCCATTACTTTTGCAAAAGGACTATCAGGCGCAACACCCGCCAACGCCATACCTGTACCTAACATTGACCCTGATTTAGCAGCAGATAAGGCATTAGTTACTGCCCCAATCTTACCCATCGACTCTGAGAAGTTACTACCCGGTACAGCGCCTGCTAATGCCATCCCAACACCTAATGCAGAACCTTGTTGAGCAGCTGAAGCGGCTCTAGATATTGCATTTACAGCACCAAGCGCTTGTGAAAATTTATCGTTAGGTATGGCGCTTGCTACGCTCATGCCAGAGTCAAGTAGAGTGCCTTTATTATTAGCTATAAAGCTTGAAACACCAACAGCGGTAGCGCCTGATTCAGGCTTGACGATGACAGGTAGATTGGCGCTCGCTAATGCTGTTGATTTATTATTATCACTCATACTAGTATGTATTTCCCTGTAGTGTTAGCATTATTCATCGTACAAGTATCGGCTTCTCGTATTAAAGCTTTACCAGCTACAAATACACCTGACGACCCTGAAGTAGGTTTGACCTCTTTGCCGACAGTACCCGACTTAACGCCACCGCCAATACCGCTTTCGTCACCTTTGCAGGTAGGCTGTGTGGTTTGCGCTAGTACGTAAGCAGGTTGTCCATTAAAGCTGACGGTCGACACCGTATCAACCGCATTATCTAGCATTTGAAACAAAGTGTATGCAGCGACAGCATCTTTTTTATGAGAGGTATAATTAAAAGAAGGCGCTACACTTATTGCCATAAGATTGGCTTGTTGAGAGCCGCCGAGTTGGCTGCTAGCATCTTTTCGACCATCTTTCCAAGTTGTGCCTTTTTTCTTCATATAGTCTATTTTGCCAGGATAGGGAATTTCCTTACCATCAATCATGTTTACAGGTAATACATTGTTAATAGGCCACACTGTGCCATCGTAGTTAGCCCCTGGTAATGTCATACCAAAAACTTTAGGTTTTAGACCCGCTTGTGCCAACCCCTCCCATGTAAAATCAATACAACTATTATCTATGCCGTTATATTTTTCATCGAAATATTCACCTCTGACACCAGCAGCATCGTTTCTACTCC
Organism: Psychrobacter urativorans; assembly: GCF_904846695.1. Lineage (GTDB taxonomy): Bacteria > Pseudomonadota > Gammaproteobacteria > Pseudomonadales > Moraxellaceae > Psychrobacter > Psychrobacter urativorans. The sequence continues at coordinate 12,834 of NZ_CAJHBR010000030.1, read as the reverse complement.
TTCTTCCTCTACTTCCATTTGGATCCTCACCAAAAACTTGCATTTTGTTAAACTGAGCTTGAGATATCTCAAATGTTCTCATATGCGCTCTATCAAGATAATTACTTGTATCGTTTTTATACACACGACCAGGACCAAAGGCTTGTCCATGTTCTATAGGAGCAAATCCATAACTGCTTGAATTACCCTTGCTGTCATGTAACTCATACCACATATGACCCACTGCCGATTCACCACCTTCAGCGAGCTTTGTCCCCATTGAGGCTATATGTACAGTGACTGCTGGTTCACTCATAAAACATCCTTTCTATTTGCCATGGTGAGCACGTGAAAATTCAAGAGTAGTATATGCGTTGCTTAATTCAGGAGCACCTTGTAAATAAGTTACACAAATAATATATCGACCTTTACTTAATGGCAAAGAAACCAAACTAGCATAGCTACCCATATACGTTGGTGATGTCCTAGGATTGGTAATTATTTCATCCATGATATATTTTTCTTTATGCAGATCATATATTTTTACCTGATATAATGCAGAAACTCCATGAGTCCCATTTTCAAAATTTTCTATACCATAGTCTTCTACATTTATTTGTGTCTTGTCATCAGAAAAACTACCATTAGAAAACGATTTATTTTCATCGGGATTTTCTAAATAGTAATTCATGACAACACTATAAGTTCTTGGATCCTCAATCGTTACATTCATCTTGTATTCTTGATTGATATTATTATGATCAAAGGCTATGGTTACTGGTGGCACATCAACAGGTTTAGGTGTTTGACAACCTGATAGTAACAATGTGGTTAATAAGACAGACAGTCTAGAAAATAGCTTCATTATTCATTGCTCTACTTTTCAATTTTGATTACTAAACCTAGTTTAAAAATAACTCTAAAAGGAATTGATTCTTCGCTTTTATATTGAGATGTATTACTAAACATCATTATAATCTTACTGTTATCTGGTCTATGCGTTTGCATCCACATTATCCGCATCGGGTCGCTGCCTGCTGACCACACCTCTGTATCTGCGCTCACTTCATAAGCAAACTGACCACCTGCTAGATAAGCTTCGTAAGGCGTCATTTCTTCAACTACCACGCCATTAATAATAGTCTGCGTATACCGTTTACGAAAGTCATCAGGAGTTTGTTCTTGCACCTTGCGGAAATAGTCTAAACGTTGTTGTTCATTATCAGTATTCATAATTTATCCCTTTTCATAAGGTCGAGCTATTTCGGTCGTTTGAGTATAATACTGTTCACTAAGCTCATCTTGAGTAGCTTTTTCTATTACGTCTAGCACTGCTTTTCTAGGCTCATAGTTATCGATAATAATTGCCCGCCATACTAGATTTACTTTTTGCTTATCAGGTGAAATGATGACGGTATCCAAACGTAGCGGTAACTCTGTCACCATTGTTTGTGCGTTCTTGGACTCTAAAGCTAGATAAGCGAGTAATTCTGGTAAGTACAGCTTTAATTCTGTATCACCACTACGAGTAATAGTGGCGGCTACCGTATCAGACTTACAAAGATTGGTTAACGTAAGCCACTCATTACCCGTTAGCAATGACGTCTGCTGATCAGCATAAGCACTATTCCACATGGCAAAGTCAAAACCTTTAGGATAAGCATCACCACTCTCGATGAAATTCTCATCGATCTGCCCTACCAGCTTTACACGTTCTGGATGACTCTTTGCACGCACACCAAAACCAGCAACAAGTCTGTTATGGCGTTCATAATCCAGCTTATTCTTACCTACTTGATTGACTATGCTTTCACTGATGAGTAAATCTGAATGGTGGATTTGTGAGAGTTGAATGTGTTGTGGTTGCACATATTTATAATAGAGAGGGGAACAGTAACCTGTACCTGCGGGGTTGAAGCTATTCTCTTGCAGATAAGCGATCACACCATGGTGCGGGTTCAGTTTGATAGCATGGCGCGTATCTTCTGGTATCAGCTCATTTTTATCGATGTAATTGAGGGCATTATGGCGATCTTCTATCAAACTGTAGCCACCAAAGCTGCTACTAGGATTCAGGCTGACTTTGCTTGGCATCGGCTCTATGTGCAGCTTGTAATGTGAGTTGCCCGTGATGCTATCATTGAGAAGATATCTGGGGCTTAATATAGTGAGTGTCTTGTCGATAAGAATTTGACCAGTTTGATATCGATCTTTAGCAGGCTTTTTAGAGCTTTGAGCCACAAAGGCATATTTGGTAGCAGCAACAGGCTCAGCTAAAACTTTATAGTCAGGCGTTTGCAGTTTGATACTGGCAGTAAAGCTATCTTGGTTTTGTTTATGTTTGGGTACATAAGCATGTCCCTTTATAATGACATCACACTTTGGCTTATAATGCGCCAAATCAGACTCTTCTACTATACCGCTCATAAGATCAGTAGTATCAGTGAGCTGATCTTCCAAACGCAGCGGATCTTGTTCATCGGCGATAACCAATAACCCCTGCTCGTTCCAAGTATAGGTTTGCCGCATAACGATCACATGAAAGCTCTGACCCAACTGATCTAACCCTTCAAATGCCAGCGCAGGATGGTTGGTTGTGTTGGTAAACTTCATAAACGCCCTGCTTTAGAATTCTGATTAATCGAATGATGTATTTAGAATATTTGGATGATATGAGGTAGATTACTACCTACAATTGTTAGGTTGATCATAACGCAATTATGAACTTATATCTATAATATAGAAAGTTAGCACTGCAACATATATAAGCAATACTCATCATCGATGAAAGTTGTAGGGTTATCCTAGAGCGGTGAGTTGGCGCTGTTACAGAGAAGGCCGATAATAATGCACTTTTAAGTGAAAGCTGAATTAAATAAAGCGCTATTACCGATTTATGATACCTTCTTGAATCAATACTTCAATAATATCTTTAGCTCGTTGGTTACCTTTAGCAGCAGCATCTCGATATAATTCAAGCGCTTTGTCTGTGTCTTTTGTCGCGCCATGACCAAAATAGTACAAACCGCCAAGATTGGTTTGAGCCTCTAGGTCTCCTTGAGCAGCAGATTTGCTATACCATCTAAAAGCATCGTCATAACTTTGTACAACCCCATCACCTGTATAATATAAGGCAGCTAGATTATTTTGAGCAGCAGCATAGCCCTGATCTGCTGATTTGTTGTACCACATGGCGACTAATGCATGCTGTTTTTTGACGCCTAAGCCGTTGGCATACATGACACCTAGATTATATTGAGCTTGCATATCTTCTTGCTCTGCTGCCTTGCGAGTCCATTTATAGGCTTCATTGTAATCTTGCTCTACCCAATCATCATCAGAATAGTCTATTCCAAGCTCAAGTTGAGCTGTTATAAAACCATTCTCGGCAGATTTTTTATACCACTTTAAGGCCTGCTCTTTATCTATTGGCCTGTCATACCCTTTCTCATAAAAAAAGCCAATATGATATTGAGCTTCTGGCTGACCTTGAGCGGCGGCTTTTTCAAACCAAGTAATCGATTCATTAAATACAGGTTCAAGCTCCATATTGAAGTAATACAGTTTTCCAAGCGCATTTTGTCCATCTGCTAACCCCTGTTCGGCTGACTTTCGATACCACTTTGCGGCTTTAGATTTATCCTCATCAACGCCTTGGCCATGCTCATACATAGTACCCAGTTGAAACTGAGCTTGAGGATCTCCTTGATTGGCGGTAGCATAAATTGATTCAAAATCTTTGTTAGCGCTTTTATTTATTGGTTGAGATAAATATTGGCTAGCTTCATTGGCAGGCTCGACTGAACAACCAGAAATAGCTAGTGCGCTTGATAGTACTAAAGCTAAACCTGACGAAACAATTAACTTACTTTGTATTAAAATATCCATAAAACATTTCTCTTCTACATTTTAAATGTACATGGCATAACTGTATTTTTATTTCTATAATAAACCTCCTGCATAAGTCGGCGCTAGCCATTAAAGCTTCGTTATTAGAAGTCAATAAAATGGTACTTTTGTAAGAGGTCTAATCAATTAGTTATTTACTATCTCATACTTCCTAATAGTTTAATAGTAAAGTCCTTGGAGTCTTTTTTATATGGTAAAAGGTAGGTTTTTTCATCGTTACGTATGCCAATGTAGTTAAAATCATATTTCTTATAAACTTTTTCACCAAAAGACCCTGTATTTTTAAAATCTATATTATTATCCAAAATTAATGAAAATTTATCTAAAATTAAAACCTTGCCATTAAGTAATTTTATTTCTATATCACTATCTACTCTCAACCCTTTAATCAACCTTTTACCTTTCACAAAGTATATTTTATAAAAAGATACTGAGAATTCATAAATACAAAAAACAAGTGGGAAAATATAATATAGAGAAAACTCTATATTAAGGAAAGCGACAACCTTCTGATTAGAGTTAAAAACAGCATGAGTAAGTCCTATTAAGCATACTAAGAAAAATATATTAATATAAATTTCTTGATAATACGACTTTACACACTTTTCATTTATTAGATAGCTATAGCTAATAAAACCACTTTCTCTAGGCATAAGAATTCCATTTTTCTTTTCTACTTAAGTATAATAACTTAGAGCGCACCTATATTTTTCATGTAATACTAGCAGTTGCACTACATACGTAGGTTTAAAGCAACAATAAGCTTAAAGATTATTTTTTTCTATTCTTACTATTAGGACTTAGGAAAGGCTCATATCCAAGACCCTCCCAAGGATCTGAAGGATCTGAAGGATCTGAAGGATCTGAAGGATCTGAAGGATCTGAAGGATCTGAAGGATCTGAAGGATCTGAAGAAGGATCGAATGGTTTAATTTCTTCTAGCTCAAATAATTCAGGAGCGACAGCAGTAGCTGCCGCTTGTGCGACATCACCAGTCATACCTAAACCAAAAGGTTTTAGTAGCCCTCCTGTTGCAGCATTAGTAGCCATTGGAACAATATCAGCCTTACCTTCAACCGCATACTGAGTTAATCCAGTGCCTACACCTCCAACCACTGCAGTTTGTACAGCCGTTCTTGCTAAAGCAGAAGATCCTCCTGTTATAGCTCCACCGATGGTATTGATACTAGCATCAACTAGTTTCCAGTCGTCGACGTCTGTTATCAAACCATATGAGCCTAATCCAAGAGCTCCTCCTGTCGATGCACTACTGGCTACGCCAGCTGGTAGTACAGCTGCAGCTCCATATACTGCAGCTCCAACATATGGAGAACCAGCAATAGCAGCGCCTGCATAAGTAACATTGCGCATATCACCTTGTAGATTAGCTTGTGCAATGACCTTTGGATCTTTAGCTGCAAGTCTTGCAATAGCAGGAAATGCTACAGCAATTGAATCTACTGCAAAGTTTGATTTTTCATCTGGAATAGGCTTCAGAACCATGTCCCGAATACCTTCATCCCAAACATACTTATAACCTTTTGGAGGCTTATCGTATGGATTTGGATTATAATTTCCAAAACCTGATAATCCACCCCCTAAACCACTATCACTACCCAAAATAGGTAAACCATCCGGTCCAATTTCAGCAGGCTCATCATTTAGATAATCAGGTTCAGGCTCTTCCCTTGTATCTCCAACACTCGCCCCCGGCGGATTAATAAGCACATCCTTACCAATCACCTTATTCTCTTTCTCCGCTTGAGTGATGATGGTTGAGCCTGTAATGATGATACTGCCATCTGCGTTCATCACCAGCGAGGATTTACCAACCGTGATCTTAAACTCATCCCCTGCGGTGATACTATAGCTTTTACCCACAAAGGTTTTTTTGATGCGGCCCACTTGTTCCGTTTGCATGATGCCGACAGCGGTGTTCATGATGGTGCCCACTTGGGTGGCATACCCTAAGCCTACGGTGACAGACTTGCCCAGTTTGACAAATTCGGTGTTGGTTTTATCGACGGTAAGTGAACGGCTTTTATTAACAGTCTCTTTACGGTCTTTGTTGACAGTGAGCGTGTCATTACCTTTGACGGCTTTGTCTCTATTGCCTTTGATGAGGATCTGTTCGCTCTTATGCACGGTCTCAGTGCGGTTGCCACCGATATCAATGGTTTCATTCTCATCCACCCGCTCTTTTCTATTTTGGTGGATGGTGATGGTTTCATTCTGATCCACCGTTTCAGTGCGTTTACCATGTACCGTCACTGTTTCATCTTTATCAATCGTCGTGGTGCGGTTACGCTTAACGTGTCGTCTCTCATCGTTCTTGACTAAGGAATTCAGATCCCGCTGAGCTTGCAAGTTCACCAGCTCAAAATCCGCATCATCATTGAACATGAGCTCATTGTAGTTCTCAAGTGGCGAGTTAAAGCTTTTGGACTTGATGCCCGATTGCTTAGCCGCTTGTGGGTAGCCCCACGGTGGCGGGTTGGCACTATTGTAGAGACGGCCAATGACAATAGGAACTTAAATAAAAAAAGCATTAGAAGTGATTACCGATTAATTTTGCCCTCATTCCTCAATTGGTCAATACGATCCTGAGCCTCTTGATAGCTTTGATCGGCAGCTTTTTGATACCACTCATAGGCTTTGTTATAATCTTGCGGTACGCTATCACCATAGTAATACATCTCGCCAAGATTAAATTGTGCGATAGCTTCTTCTTGAGCAGCGGCTTTACTGTAGAGCTCAAAAGCTTTATCGTAATCTTCTTCAACTCCTCTACCTGAATAATAAAGTGAGCCTAAATCATTCTGAGAAAGGGAGTAACCTTGCTCTGCCGCTTTTTGATACCATTGAGCAGCTTTTTTATAATCTTGTTTAACACCTTCACCTTTTTCATACATGACACCAAGATTGTGTTGAGCAGGAGAAAACCCTAAATCAGCTGCTTTCTGATACAGCTTTCTAGCCTTATCATAGTCTTGATTTACACCCTTTTTTCCTAAGTAGAGCGTACCTAAATTATATTGTGCTGGTGTAAAACTTTGTTCAGAAGCCTTTTGATACCAGATTACAGCTTGGTTATAATTAATCGGCCTGCTATAACCATACTCATAAACCAACCCAAGATGATACTGCGATTCTGGCTGACCTTGAGCCGCTGCCTTTTCGAACCAAGTAATTGATTGATCAGAATCAAATTTTGGTACTTGATTATAGTAATACAACATCGCAAGATTGTTTTGCGCGTCAGCCAACCCTTGTTCTGCTGCTTTTTTATACCACTGCGCAGCTTTATTTTTATCTTTATAAACACCTTGACCATTCTCATACATGTTACCTAGTTGAAACTGAGCTTGCGAATCGCCTTGATTGGCAGCTTCCTGAAATAGTTCAAAGGCTTTATTGTAGTCCTGCTTAACTGACCTCCCTTCATAATAATTCAGACCAAGCTGGTATGATTGTGAAGTATCGATTTTTTCTATTGAAGATACGGTATCTACAGGCTCGGCTGAACAAGAAGAAACTGTGGTTAACCCAGCTGTCAAGCTAATGGCTAGGACTAAATAGTTTACTGATTCTCTTAATTTTTGGATGCTCATAGATTATTACTCGTTCAAATCAAGGTTAAATCATAATTTTAATCTACCGTCTTAACGACTTCTAGGCAGTCATATTTCACACTTACGGCTCTATCAACCCTTAACTCTTTAAGAAAAATAGGTCTAAGTCGTATTAATTCTTGCTGACTATCACTATGTGCTTCAGCCATTTCAGTATCCATCGGATGATATTGTTCTACGAAGATTGAGGCTAAACACAACGCGTTGATAGCATCTGTCTTTAAATTATTTAGTTGAAACATTGGCACATCACTGGGATAGTTTTGTAAAATAGTAAATTTTACGAGAAGGTTCTTATAAATAAAGTCGTTATATTTACTTGTTTCTAAATCATCAAAGTCGATACCTTGAACATCTCCATCAAGATAAACAGCTGTAGCTCGAAAAAACCCATAATTGGCATCAGGTTTTTTCTCATAACATGCCATTAATAATAATGATGACACGATTAAAACAGCTAATTTAATAGTTATTTTTCTCAACGCTTATTTCTCCTTGCACTTTTCTTATTCTCTTCATGAATTTTAACCATATCTTTGTCAAAGCCTCGACCATATGTTTGTTTAAAACGATCTTCATTGATGAACAGAGGTTTATTACCGTTTAGTATTAGCTGAGTTGTCGCATCTGAGATATCAATAGTATCAAGCATACCTTTACCTGCAATAGCCCCTGCTGCTGCAGTGGTCGGCGCACCAAAGCCAGAAGTTGAATAATGGCCAACCGTAGCGCTAGCCATAGGTTTATTTAAGTTCTTACTAAGGTAATCAGCAAACTTAAGATAGTGCTGGGTATGATTTTTTAATGCTCGACTATCAGCTACTGGATCTGTTATTGAATCTTTCAATTGGTCTGGAAGCATATCCATATTAATATTATCTTTTGCATATTGCTTCGCTAATTCATACTCTACAACATTTTTATTTTTAAGCTCTTTCCACTCTTCATCAGTCATACCAAATTTATATTCAGAATCTTTAGAAAATGGATTTAATGCATTTAAACCCATAGCTATATCTACTTTGTTATACCATGGCTCACCCCCACCAGGACCTGCAAACAAATCAACTCTTTGATCATGTGGAACAATATTACCATCTTGATCCGTCACAGTTACATTAGACTCATATTCATCAGAATCGCTACCCTGAATAGGCAACCCATCAGCACCTATTTGAGCAGATTCCTCCTCCCCACTATTATTACTCGCCCCTGGCGGATTAATAAGCACATCTTTGCCAATCACTTTGTTCTCTTTCTCTGCTTGAGTAATGATAGTTGAGCCTGTGATGATGATACTGCCATCGGCATTCATCACCAGTGAGGACTTACCAACCGTGATCTTAAACTCATCCCCTGCGGTGATACTATAGCTTTTACCCACAAAGGTTTTTTTAATCCGTCCAACTTGTTCCGTTTGCATGATGCCGACAGCGGTGTTCATGATGGTACCCACTTGGGTGGCATACCCTAAGCCTACAGTGACGGACTTACCCAGTTTGACAAATTCGGTGTTGGTTTTATCGACGGTAAGTGAACGGCTTTTATTAACAGTCTCTTTACGGTCTTTGTTGACAGTGAGGGTATCATTACCTTTAACGGTTTTGTCTCTATTGCCTTTGATCAGGGTCTTTTCACTTTTATGCACAGTCTCAGTACGATTGCCGCCGATATCAATGGTTTCATCTAAGTCGACACGCTCTTTACGGTTCTTGTGAATAGTAATCGTCTCATTCTGATCCACCGTCTCAGTACGATTTTGATGGACGGTGATGGTTTCATCCAAGTCTACCGTTTCCGTGCGTTTACCATGTACCGTCACTGTTTCATCTTTATCAATCGTCGTGGTACGGTCACGCTTAACGTGTCGTCTCTCATCGTTCTTGACTAGGGAAATCGGTGGTAATGAAAACATAACTATTGTTGGTAATCAAGATATCAAGATCGGTAAAAACAAAGTAGAGACTGTCACTGACGACAGAACTGTTAATACAAAGACACAGAAAAATAATGTTAGTGCTAATCATACCCACAATGTAGGAGCTACCCATGAGGTTAATGTTAAAGACTTTCAAAGCACTACTGTGGGTAAGGGTATTTCGATAGTGTCAGGAAAGGTCATCAATATCATAGCAGGAGATTCTATTACATTGGCTACAGGTTCTGCTTCTATTACCATGACTAAAGATGGCAAGATCAAAATCATTGGTACTAAAGTTGAAATAGTAGGTACGGGTGGTGTCGATATTGATGGCTCTTTAATTGACTTGAATTAATAAATAAGGATGAGTCAAGTCAGTCAGTTCAGTATCTACAGTCCAATTCAAATAATGATACCTCGGTATAAGCTAGGAGCAAGATAAATGAGTAAGTCAGAGTTTAAAAAAGAAGCGAGATACCGAACCAAGCAAATCAACATTGTCAAAATCAATGGTTCTATTAGTGCGCATTCTACTATTCAATGTGATTATTATTTTACATTTGATGAGAAGCGCAACATTGCTAAAGTTCGCTTAGATGATAGTGTTTATGAGTTTAATACTAGTGGTTCAGAACCGTTAGCGAATTTTATTAGAACAACAGACACCATAAAAAAAGAGATGATATATTCCATCAAGTCGGATGGTGAGATAGAGGATTTATTGAATCAAGAAGCCGTTCAGAAAAATTGGGAACAGTTTAAACAGAATATCGCGACTTATGAGTTGTTCGAGAACAGTCAGCAACAAGAAATAGATAAGATAATCAACTCAGGTGATATGGAATACCACTCAAAAGAGATATTGCTGAAAAACAGTGCTACCAATTTGTTTAATCAAATAGTATTAGGGCAATATTTAACCCGCAGTTTTAGTGCGTTTGAAATAGAAGAGTTCGCAACCATATCGCATTTTTTTCCGCAAGTTGGCTTTACGGTTAGCTGTGATACTAAAAAAGTTAAAGATAGTGATGAGCAGACTAAATATAAAAAAATCGGTAAGCCTGTATTCGTCGATGTAGATAAAATGATTCGACTTTATGAGCAGCTTTATAAAGAACAAGTAGGCTTCAAATTTACGGACTATCTCTATGATTATGATATGAATTTTACGGTATCAAAAGCAGACGGTCTAATTGATTACGCTTCGGTCACTATAGACGAGCGCGTAAAAAACAACTTACAGTCACAAGTCATGTACGAGCTAAACAGGGTTGAGTTATGAATGGATATATAGAAGAAGGTGCGTGGGTATCTTGCTCTTTTGATTTAGCGGGAAAGCCACAACAGCTGATCAGACATTTGAAACGCGAACCCAATCCAGTCCGTTATTCATCAGGAAATCGCTTACTGACAGTCGTGGATTTGAATACTGATAAAAAATTCATGTGTAAATTACCAGCAAAGCAATGGGGAGGTTTAGGAGCGTTAGTTGGCGGTCTGGCAATAGGTGTAGCTATAGCTGTCTCTGGACCTGTCGGGTTGGTTGTTTTTGCAGCGGTAGCTATTACTGCAGTCGGTACCGCTGTAGCTGTTTGTCTACATGACTGTGCCGGTCCACAAAGTGGCGGAACATGGCGCTCTGAGCATAAAAAAGTACTCATAAAAGGTGAAAAGCCAATTCTATACAATAAATCAGTGTTAGCGTGCGCCAATGGTGGGTTGTTAATAGCATCAGAGTCAAAGCCGAAGGCTCAAGCAGTATCTGATAATATGAAATGGCAAGCGCGAGGAGAATTAGGAATACAGATTTTATCAAATGCATTAATTGGAATTTTTACAGGATATATGGCCACTAAATTTGCAGATAAGGACTACTCTGTCTTTCTTTTAGAGCCCATAAGTTATGTTGTCAGCGACATTGGTTTTCCAGAGTTTTCACCATTTCAGTCAGCTGGAGTAGGAGTGATCTTTACTGCTTTAAACTTTGTATTTTATTTTGGACGTTTTATACCTGGTCTGTCCCCTACAGCACTAAACAGGATTTCCGACTTTGGTACAGAATTTACAAAAAAAGATTTGGGTTGGGCTGTTTTAACTACGATAGGAGGATACGGTGCAGATTATTTTGAAAATGAGCTCAATGAGTCTTCAAAGGAAGTTATCACAACAATTGAAAGCTCTCAAAATGACTTCTCAGGTAAAACTATTGTTGCAAAGGGTTAATGATTTTGAAAAATTTTAGTAAATTATTAAATTTAATAGAAATTACTTCCCTTATGGTATTGGGGCTAATTATTTTTATCTTAATTATTCTTCCATTCTTAACTTTTTTTTATGTAAATGAAAATAAATATATTAGCAATTCTATAGATATTGAGCTTGATTCAATTAAATATATTGGGAGCAATCGTATAGGCTTAGGTAATTCAGTGTATAAAGATGTGTTTACCATCTATGACAACGATACCTATTACGATTTGATCTATTATAATAAAGATAAAAATGATAGTTATAGATCACAATTTGATAGTAGTCAAATGTCTAAAGATATTCTTATAAAAGTCAATCCGATTGAGTTGAATAGAAATCAGGGATCTATCGAAAACCCTATTCCAATATTCAACTTCTCAATTAATTTAGAAGATTATGTATGGGATCAAAAAAGCTATAAGTACAATGTAGAGAGCTATATTGTTTGGGAAGATATTCTACATGTTAATTTATATGCTAAGAAATTAATATATGTTTCAGTGTTTTTTTCTTTCATAACTTTATACTTTTGTTTGAAACCTAGTTCAAAAGACGTTAGAAAACTCAATAAGAAACGTTCAAGAAAAAATTAGTATTATGGCGTAAGATTATTTGAACTAGCAAATACAACACTACTGACATCGCCCGTGCCAATGCAGGTGACGAACTTTTAGAAAGTGTAGCCATTATCGCAGTAGTTACAGCATTAAACTTTGGTCTTGGATCTGCTAAAAGAATACCAGGATTATCTGATAGCACTCGAAACATGATAAGCCACGCTGGTACAGAATTGGACTCTATACCAGATCTATTAGTAGCAATCACTTCAGAAGTTGTTGGATTCGGCTCTGATAAGCTCGAAGAAAAATTAAGCAATTCAGCAAAAAAAGTCATTGAAGACATTTCAACTCTTCAAAGTGACTTCTCTGGCAAAAATGTTGTTGCAACGGATTATAAATAATGGCTACGAAAAACCAAAATATCAGTATTTTCGAGAAAATAGCTAGTATTATTACATAGTCTAATCCAAATAAAACCGATACAATCCTATTAACAATCATATTTAATGAAATAAACGATGACTTATTCAGTAGACTATCGCAAACAGGTACTTTCTAACATCGCTGATGGCATGACCATTCG
>NZ_CAJHBR010000029.1 GCF_904846695.1 Psychrobacter urativorans | reverse complement strand
AAATCCCATCGAGAAGAAGTGGGCTCAAGTGAAGTTTTTACGCCAAGGTTGGATGGAAAATGACTTATCTAAATTGTTTTATGATATTCATCCAAAACATAACTCTTTTGTAGTGCAGTGACTATAGATCATCAAATCACTGCCGCCGGTTGGTATGTGGGTATCCCGCATCTTACAATACAAGATATTCGCCGCCAAGACCGCATCGTCAAAGGCATTAATAAAGCGTTGGATGAAGCACAGTCTTAATGCGGGTAGTGAAGCGGTAAGATATTACTAATTTATGCCATTCTTTTATATCACCATTTTTAAATGGTGGACGATATAAAAGAATGGCAAAGTAAACTCATAAAATGATAAGAATAGGTTTAATAATGAGTAAAAATACTGGAAATAATAATAAGAATGATAGTACCTCAAAAGACAATCATCCTTTAACCACCAAATTACACGAATTGAAAGATGAGTTCGGCAATCGTATCGAAGACAGCAATTTTGAATCTTGGTTAGCAGATATTAAAAAAGAAGTCGGCGATGGTATCGAGACACTAGCCCATAAAGCACGCGGCGTCTTTAATCCAAACAAAGTCACTATGCAATTAGAGGATATTCAATCTATTATTTTACGCGATCGACCGACGCCTTATTTCGGCACGGTCGTCGCCCTAAAGATTAACAATGCACAAGTCGGGCGGCAACTACTCAAAACCGTTTTGCCAGACGTGACTGGCAGTAAAGAGTGGCATAAAGACATGCAGGCGACGCTATCTATTGTCATGACTTATGACGGTTTAGAGGCGCTAGGCGTGCCGCAGTCATCACTAGATAGTTTTCCAGAATCCTTTAAAGCAGGTATGGCAAAGCGAGCGGAAAAGCTGCGTGATTTCGATATCAATGCGCCCGAAAACTGGGCTGTTCCTTTTGGTGAACAGGGCGATATCCATGTTTGCGCGGCGATTATTGCTGATAGCAAAGAAAAGTGGCAAATAAAGCTGAAGGAGCTGCAAGACAATATTCAGCCATATATCGATGAAGATAATCCAGCAAAGGGCGATATTGAAATTCTCATGGAGCATGCTTTCGGTTCAGACAATAACGTTAAAAACGTCTTTGGTTATCGTGATGGCATCAGCAACCCAGAGATTAAAGGCAGCGGTATTCAGACACCGTCCAGTAATACTGATGATGCCGTTGCAGCAGGGGAGTTTGTATTAGGTTATGAAGGAGAGGCGGGCACGATAGCACCAATGCCGCAGCCAGAAATCTTGGGCAAAAACGGCTCGTTTATGGTACTGAGGGCTTATAACAGTCATGTGGCCGCCTTTAATAAATTTCTAAAAGAAAATACGCAGAGTGACGAAGAAGCGGAGTTACTGGGCGCAAAAATGTGGGGACGTTGGCGTTCAGGTGCGCCTTTAGTCTTGTCTCCTGAGCATGATGACCAAACGCTTGGTGATGATCCAAGCCGTAATAATGATTTCGGTTATAAAGATGACCCTTATGGTAAAAAATGTCCATTTGGTGCGCATGCTAGGCGTATGAATCCAAGAGACAGCAAAGACTTTATTTTATCTGATGTGCGTTTGCATCGTATTGTTAGACGCAGCGTTGGTTTTGGTGAGGCATTGTCGCCCGATGTAACTGAGGATGATGGCAAAGAGCGCGGGTTATTCTTTATTGGTATCAACGCCCATGCTATGGAGACCGTTGAGTTTTTACAATCTCAGTGGATCAATGATGGTAATTTTATGAGCTTAGGAGAAGAAAAAGATCCGATGCTTGGTGTCCATCATGGCGATAAAGACGCAGCTGCCGATACCTTTACCGTACCTGCTGACCCTATTCGTCAGCGCTATCACGGTATCGAAACCTTCAATACCTTGTACGGCGGTGAGTATTTATTTATCCCAAGCTTATCGGCATTAGAATGGATTAGTGAATTGTCTTAGAAGTTTAAAAATTACGTTTTCTTTACAAGAACAGCTACTTATAAAAAAGGATTAAAAAAAATGTTAAAAAGATTATTTAAACCTAAATATGTGCCTTATGATGCAAAATATATTCAACTGAGCGCAGAAGACGAACGTAATATCCGCACCATTACCGACGATATTAAAAGCTATATCTCTCGAAGTGATAAGGCCAGTGACATTGATTATCACACGCGCGATGCCCATGCCAAAGGCTACTGCGCCCTTAAAGCCAAGTTTGAGATATTAGACAATCTGCCTGCTGAATACGCGCAAGGTTTTTATGCCAAATCAGGCATTCATGATGCCGTTATCCGTTTTTCTAATGGTGCCTCACGTGTATCGCCTGATCGTAAGCTTGGCTTAGCGCAAGGTTTAGCGATTAAGGTCTTTGATGTAGCAGGTGAAAAATTAGCGCCAGAGGAAGAAGATAGTACTAACTTTGATTTTAATTTGATTAATCATCCGGTCTTTTTCTGTAATCGAATCGAAGATTATGCTTATATCTCTAAGCTGTTTTTAGAGTTGCCAAAATACGCTGAAAAAGGTGCAAGAGGTAAAGCGCAATTGGCTTTTAATTGGTTAACCAACTATGGCTCAAGGTTACCGACTAGAGAGTCTTTTAAAACCTTTAAAGCAGTTGGTGGATTTACAACGATTGAGCCAAAAAACACCTTACTTTATGATTTTCATTCACAAGGCGTGGTGCGTCATGGCGACTATATGGCGAAGATAAGAGTCACGCCAACCAAAGCAGCGGCTAAGAAAATTACCCGTCGTGAGCTTGATGTGAATGCACGCGAGGAAGCGATTCGCCCGCTGATTATCGATGAGATACGCGAGCATGATTATCAGTTTGATGTCCAAATTCAGCTTTGTCGTCATCTAAAAAAGCAGCCGATTGAAGAGATAACCACCGAATGGAAAGAGTCTGATGCGCCATTTGTGACGGTAGCAACGTTGACGATTCCTTGCCAAGATGTGCCTGATGACGGTCATTTTGATATTATGGAAAACTTGTCTTTTACGCCATTTCGTTGCTTAGAGGAAAACCGTCCGATTGGTAATTTGCAACAGTCGCGTCTAAAAGCATATCAAATAGCGTCGCAGACTCGTCATAAACTGAATGACATAAAACGCCGCGAGCCTAAGAGCTTAAAAGAAACCTTTGATAAGTCATTCTTTTAACTGTGTCTAAATTGAACCGCTCGACTATATCGGAGAGCGTTTTACTTGAGTCAGGCAGCAATGCCTGACCGAATCAAATTATCATAATACCGCTTTTCAAATTCAAAAGGTGGCACTTAGATTAACACATGAAGTGCAATTTCAAAGAGCAGGTGAAAAAAAGACCTAGATGCGCTAGCATCAAAGTTTTTATCCACCGACCAAAGTGAGATTGCAACCATGAACTATACACATCTAAGCCTATGGGAACGATACCAGATTTATGCCCTTATAGGGGCAAAACATAGTATTAATTTCATAGCTCGAGAGTTAAACAGAAGTCCCAGCACTATATCAAGAGAGCTTAGGCGTAATAAGAGCCTACGCGGTTACCGAGTGAATTATGCTCATAACGAAGCTTGTGACAGACGGGCTAACAACGCCACAACTATTGTGGCTGACATCTGGGCATGGGTGACAGACAAGCTTAAAGAGAACTTGCGTCCTGAACAAATAGCCGGGTTTCATGGTGGTATTAGCCACATGATGTAGTGGTCAACTAATTTAGGACAGCTGATAAGAGATTTTGATTAAAGTAACGTTTTTCTTTTGCTAACGGTGTTAAATAATCATTAAAACTGTGCGGTCTCACGGTTTGATAATAGCCCCAGATATAATCAACAATGGCACTTTTAGCCTTAGCGATATTCTCATAACCACCCTTTGGCATCCATTCTGTTTTAAAGCTCCTGAAGAACCTTTCAGTTGGCGCGTTGTCCCAACAATTCCCACTACGGCTCATACTTTGTATCATCCCCTCACAACTTGCCACAGATTCAGCGAACCTTGCACTGGTGTAATGGGTTCCCTGATCGGAATGGAATAGCACGCCATTGGGTTTGAGTCTGCTGTTATACGCCATCTGCAACGCTTTAGCGGTCAGCACGCTATCAGGCGAATCTGACACCGCAAAGCCAACAATACGACGGGCATACAGGTCTAAAACAACGGCTAGGTAGCACCAGCCACCCTTGATACGAATGTAAGTGACATCGCCCGTCCAGACTTCATTGGGCGCTGATGGGCTAAAGTTTCTATTTAAGATATTGTTATGCGTTTTATGCGCCTCATCAGCGTTCTTATATTTATGCGTCTTCAATTGACAGCTTTTAAGCCTCATCTGCGCCATAAGTTTACCTACCATATAACGTGACAGCTTGATGTTATGCTCATTCATTAGTATGGCAACAATGCTGCGAGCCCCTGCTGAGCGATTTGAGTCGTTAAATATTTGGCATATTAAGGCTTTGGTTTTGACAGTTTCAAGGCTAATTGGCTTGGGCTTTAGTCCATAGTAGTAACTGCTCTTCATCACGCCAAACAGCTTGCACAGAAGGCTTTTATTGACCTGTTTGTCTTGCTCTGCAAGCTGACTGATTAGCGATAGCCGTTCAGGCTGTCCAAGGCCAGCAGAGCAGAAGCCTTTTTTAGAATGTCGCGCTCCATAGTCAGCCGTTTAACCTGCTTACGCAGTTCTTGGAGCTCTCGCTGCTCATCTGTTAAGGCGTTGCCGACTTTAGGTGCTTCGCCATTTATTTCTTGACGGTACTGAGTCAGCCATTTCTGCAGAGTGGATTTACCAATGCCCAGTGAGCTTGCCAC
Source organism: Psychrobacter urativorans (assembly GCF_904846695.1). Taxonomy (GTDB): domain Bacteria; phylum Pseudomonadota; class Gammaproteobacteria; order Pseudomonadales; family Moraxellaceae; genus Psychrobacter; species Psychrobacter urativorans. The sequence goes on along the minus strand of NZ_CAJHBR010000029.1, from coordinate 20,516 downwards.
ATCGGATGTTTTACGTTTGTGATCAATCACTAAGCTAATGGCTTCTAATTTGAATTCTCGGGTATATTGATTGCGTTTGTTGGTCATACTGTTTTCCTCTTTGGGTTAGTATAAACCTCTTATGCGCTGTCCAATTTAATTATGCCACTACACGTATTGGTGACTGGGAAGCGGATACCGTTATCGGTCAGCATCATAAGCAAGCGATTGTAACGCTCGTTGAACGTAAAACAGGGCTACTGAAGATGAAGCGTGTGGGTCATAAAACGGCACAGCAAGTATCAGAGGCAATGATAGAACTCTTAAAGCCAGTGAGGTTACAGGTTAAGACCATTACCTCTGACAATGGTAAAGAGTTTGCTCAGCATAAGAAGGTGAAAAAAAGCTCTTTAGCCTTTTCTTCTTTGCCGATGCTTATGCGTCATGGCAGCGAGGAACCAACGAGAATACAAATGGCTTGATCAGAGAGTACTTGCCTAAGGGTTGTGACTTTAGACAAGTCTCTGATAATGAGATGCAGGACATTGAGAACAAACTAAATAACAGACCAAGAAAACGATTAGGGTTTAAAACGCCTATGCAGGCGTTCTATAATATTAATTAGCGTTGCACTTGGTATGTTAATCTAAGATTCCATTACTCTTTTTACATACATCAAAAACAGGCTTATTACTTAGCAGTAGTAAGCCTGTTTTTGATGTAATGAGTCTCGCAAATGTGCAACGAGCAGTTTTAACTTTTGATCCGGTTGTCTGGCCTTAGGATAAACAGCATATAGGCCAAGCTTCTTGCTGGTAAAACATTGCAAAATCTGCGTGAGTGTATTTTGCTGTATTTCCTCATAGATCAACACTTGTGGTAAAAAAGCGATACCTAAATCGCTAAGCGCGGCTTGTTTAATTGCACTCAGATGATTGCTATGAAACCGACCATGGACAGATATTAATTGCTCTTTGCCGTCTGTATATAGCGGCCATGTACTGTTAGCCGTATTATCAAACTTGTAAACTAAGCACTCATGATTTTGTAACTGTTCAGGAGTTTGAGGCGTACCATGTTGCTTTAAATAGGCTGGAGTCGCGCATATAATCCACTGGCTATCTATAAGGCGCCTTGCAATGAGTGAAGAATCTTCAAGCACAGCGGTCCTTAGTGCCAAATCAAATCCTTCTTCTATCAAGTCAACCAATCGATTGGTAATTTGTAACTCTACCGATACTTCAGGGTGTTGTTTACAGAATTCGGCAATAGATTCGCTAAATATGAAATTCGCAGAGACCACAGGCATGGTTATACGTATATGGCCTTTCATATCTTCGCCGTAACCCGTGACAGCATTTTCAGCTTCTTGAAAGGCGGATTTAGCAATTTTAGCTTTGTTATAAAGCGTCCTGCCTGCATCGGTTAAGCTCAACTTTCTAGTGGTTCTATAAAGCAGTTGTGTATTTAAGTTCTCTTCTAATCTCGCAATGCGCTTGCTCACTACTGAGTTCGTCAATGATAATTTTTCAGCGACTCTAGAAAATGACCCTTCTTCAACAACTTGAACGAATAAAATCATGTCGTCAGCTTTGGTCACACTTGTTCTCCAATTGCAGTAATGCGGATTAGATTATAGCAAAAAAGGAAAATAACATTGTCCATTGATGCAATATATCAATGAATTAACAAGGCGTAGACTATTTCAGGGCATTTTTAACATTGGGACATAAACTGTCGCAAGTCGTGCTCAGCTTTGTCTACAAGACAGATTTAGTAAATAAGCAGTCCCTATTTGTGAATATTTAATACAACTTAGTCATCATGAATTCGTCAAAATAAAGGCTTCGATGACTTGGTTCAGGGAAGATCACACAATCAAAAGGATGTAATTTTGAATCAAACAATATATGGGCTTTTGGCATTACTGCCAATTGTTCTCTGTGGTATTTTTCTGATAGGTTTGCAATGGTCAGCTAAAAAAACAATGCCAATCATTTTAGTGGTTACCGCTGCGCTTGCCATTTTTATATGGGATATGACGCTTAACCGAGTGTCATCATCTATTATTCAGGGTTTGGTCATTACGGTTTCGGTATTGTGGATAGTCTTTGGTGCTATTTTTTTGTTGAATACATTAAAACATACTGGTGCAATCGCCGTTATCCGTGCTGGGTTTACCAATGTGTCGCCAGATAGGCGTGTGCAAGCCATTATTATTGCATGGTGCTTTGGTTGCTTTCTTGAGGGCGCCTCTGGTTTTGGTACAGCTGCCGCTATTGCAGCGCCTTTGCTGGTGGCAGTAGGATTTCCGGCGCTGGGTGCGGTGTTGATGGGAATGATGATACAAAGTACACCTGTCTCATTTGGTGCGGTCGGTACGCCTATTGTGATAGGGGTAAATGATGGGTTAGATAAAGCTGCCATTAGTGCTCAACTGGCACAAGAAGGAGTACAGTGGGGCGAATTTTTACAACTGATTACAAGTCAAGTCGCTATTATTCACGGTGTCATTGGTACGTTTATGCCACTTTTTATGGTGATGATGCTCACTCGCTTCTTTGGTAAAAACAAAAGCTGGCGGGAAGGCTTTGCGATTTGGCCGTTTGCGATTTTTGCAGGCTTGGCATTTACAATCCCTTATATGATAACCGGTGTTTTTTTAGGGCCAGAGTTTCCGTCACTGGTCGGTGGCTTGGTCAGTATTACTATCGTTGTTAATGCTGCTAAAAGAGGGTTTTTGGTACCAAAAACCATATGGGATTTTGAACCGCAAAAAAACTGGCCGAGTGAATGGCTTGGTAAGTTAGTGGTCAGTAAAGAAGATATTACGCTGACCTTGAGTGATAAGAAGATGTCCACCCTTATGGCGTGGTTCCCTTATTTACTGGTTGCCCTTTTACTGGTGTTTTCAAGAGTATTTACAGGCTTTCAGTCTTTACTTAACAGTGTCGCAGTAGACCTAACCTCGATTTTAGGTGAGACAGATATCAGTGCCAGTTTTAGTCCTTTATACTTACCAGGCGGCTTGTTACTAATTAGTGCTTTGGTTGCCGCCGCTTTTCAAACTAGAAAGTCCGTCAGCGCACTAAACAGTGCCTTTAAAGAATCAGGCAAGACTGTACTAGGGGCAGGTTTTGTACTTATCTTTACGATTCCAATGGTTAGAATTTTTATCAATTCCGGCATAAACTTATCAGATGTGGCGAGTATGCCAGTCGCCAGTGCAGAGTTGTTTTCAGGTACTTTTGGCAATGTTTTTCCATTGATTAGTCCAACCATTGGAGCGTTAGGAGCCTTTATCGCGGGTTCTAATACCGTATCTAACATGATGTTCAGTCAATTTCAGTATGAAGCGGCGATGAGCTTAAATATTTCACCCTCTTTAATCGTAGCGGCTCAGGCTGTTGGTGCGGCAGCCGGTAATATGATTGCCATACACAATGTAGTGGCGGCATCAGCTACGGTGGGTTTACTTGGTATGGAGGGCTCGACGCTTCGTCGTACTATTTTACCCACCATATACTATGTGTTGTTCTGTGGCATCATCGTCATGGCCGCCATTTACATTTTTGGTTTTCAAGGGCCCTTGGTATGATGAATGACACACCATTACAAGATAAGGAGCGTCATATATCTTCTTCAAATCAAGCTTCTCAAGGCATGCTCAATCCTGATCAGGTGTTAGATAAACTAACCAACTTGCTAGGCGCGAGTAATGTGCAAGCTGATCCAGAGAAAAATGAGCACTATAGAATGGGGTGGCGCTCTGGTGGCGGCAGTGCCTTAGCGGTTTTGTTTCCGCAAACATTGCTGGACATTTGGCGTAGCTTAGAAGTGTGCGTTGAAGGCGACTGTATTATCATTATGCAAGCGGCAAAAACAGGCCTGACTGAAGGATCAACACCGAGCGGTAATGACTACGATAGACCCGTTGTGGTGATTAATACGCTTGCCATAAACCAGTTGTATTTGGTGAATGACAACGAGCAAGTGATTAGCTTGCCTGGGGCAACATTGCATCAGTTGCAAAGTCAGCTTAATGCTGTCAATAGAGCGCCTCACTCTGTCATCGGTTCCTCGACGTTAGGTGCGTCTATTATTGGTGGTATATCTAATAACTCTGGTGGGGCTCTGGTTAAAAGAGGCCCTGCCTATACCGAGCTTGCTTTGTTTGCCCAAATAAATGAATACGGTCAACTGGTGCTAGTCAATCATCTAGACGTCAAGTTGGGTGATACTCCGGAAGAAATATTAACGAATTTGCAAAACGGTCATTTTGATAAAAAAGAATTACCTGACACTGGTAAGCTCGCATCTGACAGAGAGTACATCGCCCGAGTAAAAGATGTTGATGCAAGCACGCCCAGTCGCTTCAATACGGATAAGCGCAGACTGTATGAAGCAAGCGGCTGTGCTGGCAAGCTTGCGGTGTTTGCAGTACGTCTTGACACTTATCCAATAGCGGCAAAAGAGCAAACTTTCTACATAGGCACCAACAGTGTGAGTGAGCTTGCACAGCTCAGAAGACAGATACTATCCCGCTTCGACAATATCCCTGAAGTGGCCGAGTATATGCATCGTGATATATTTGATGTATCCGCTAAATACGGTAAAGACACGTTCTTGAGTATCAAGCATCTCGGTACAAATGCCTTACCTAGATTGTTTTCTATCAAAGGTGCTATGGACGCAAAGTTCCATAAATGGTCATGGATGCCAAAGCATTTCACTGACAAAGTCATGCAGTTTATCGCTACTCTATTTCCAAAGCATTTGCCCAAGCGCATGATGGAGTACCGCAATCAGTACGAGCATCACTTAATCATAAAAATGAGTGATGAGGGTATAGCAGAGGCTCAAGATTTTCTGAAGACGTTTTTTGATGCGTCGGACACGGGTAACTATTTTGAATGTAGTCAGGAAGAATCAGAAAGCGCGCTTTTAAATCGTTTTGCCGCAGCTGGTGCCTCATTGCGCTATGAAGTCATACATGAGAAAGAAGTCGGTGAGATATTGGCATTGGATATTGCCATACCACGTAACGAATTAGAGTGGCTTGAAACCCTACCTGAAGGAATTTCACAGTACTTAGAAATGAAGCTGTATTACGGACACTTCTTTTGTTATGTGTTTCATCAAGACTATATTTTGAAAAAGGGCAGTGATGCTCAATATGTAAAAACGATGATGCTAGAGCTGTTGAATCAACGCGGTGCAAAATATCCTGCTGAACATAATGTCGGTCACTTATATGAAGCAGAACCTGATTTGCAGAACTTCTATAAAACCTTAGACCCAACCAATACCTTTAACCCTGGCATTGGTAAAATGCCAAAAAATAAACACAACTGCTCGTGCTGTGTGTAATAGTGAGATCATGACTATTGTCTTAGCATTTATACTCATTGCCAGATTACACGAAAGACATATCGTTTAGCACTAAGCAATACACAATTAGACATTCAAAAATATTACATAGATATCTAACAAAATAAGACGGGTAAGCATATGATTATTTCATCTCCAAACGATTACAGGGCTGCTGCCAAGCGCCGACTGCCACCCTTTCTATTTCATTATATAGATGGCGGTGCTTATGAGGAATATACCTTAAAACGCAACGTTGAAGATTTATCAAAAATTGCTCTTAGGCAACGTGTACTGAATGATATGTCACAGCTGAGCTTAGAGACGCAATTATTTAATGAAACCCTGTCTATGCCTGTAGCGTTGTCACCCGTCGGTCTGACGGGCATGTATGCCCGCCGCGGAGAAGTACAGGCCGCTATGGCAGCCGATCGAAAAGGCATTCCGTTTACCATGTCGACGGTTTCTGTTTGTCCGATTGAGGAAGTGGCGCCTAAAATCAATCGTCCGATGTGGTTTCAGCTTTATGTATTAAAGGACCGAGGATTTATGAAAAATGCCTTGGAGCGTGCCAAAGCTGCGGGGTGTTCGACACTGGTCTTTACGGTAGATATGCCAGTACCAGGCGCACGCTACCGCGATATGCACTCTGGTATGAGCGGTAAAAATGCCGCTATGCGCCGTTACTTACAGTCTGTGATGCATCCGCAATGGGCTTGGGATGTGGGCTTGCAAGGTCGACCGCATGATTTGGGTAATATTTCTACTTATTTAGGTAAGCCTACAGGGCTAGAGGACTATATAGGCTGGCTAGGTAATAACTTTGATCCTTCTATTTCTTGGAAAGATTTAGATTGGATTCGAGAATACTGGGATGGGCCTATGGTCATCAAAGGTATTTTGGATCCAGAAGATGCTAAAGATGCGGTGCGTTTTGGGGCAGATGGAATAGTCGTATCCAATCATGGTGGACGACAACTGGACGGTGTTTTATCCAGTGCACGGGCGCTGCCTCCTATTGCTGATGCGGTTAAGGGAGAGATTAAAATCTTAGCCGACTCTGGTATACGTAATGGCTTAGATATTGTGCGCATGTTGGCTTTGGGGGCTGATATTTGCATGCTAGGGCGCGCCTTTATCTATGCTTTAGCAGCAGATGGAGGTGCAGGGGTAAGCAATTTACTAGAACTGCTAGATAAAGAAATGCGCGTCGCGATGACCTTGACTGGCGCCAAAACGATTGCTGATATTAATTCTGACTGTTTGGCAAAACTAGATATTTAAACTTGAAGCCGTTAGTTTAGCCATCAATCATAATAGTGAAACTCATAATATTGTTGACTTACTAGGGATAGACAAATCTACCTTACAGAAATGGCTAACTTACTATCACCAAAAAATAAATGATTAACGCCTAAAACTGGCAACGTTTTGACTGATGAGCAACAAGAGCTTCAAGACCCACATAAACAGGTTAAGTGGCTTACACTATAGAAAACCTACATTTAAGACTGCACGACTATTTTTAATGAATTTGATCAGGAGATCAAGGATGACTATTGATAACGACGTACTACGCGAACGCATCAGCTTACTAGGATCATTTTTAGGGGATGCTATTTCTCGCCAGACAGGCGAGAAAACCCTCCATACTATCGAAACCCTGCGTAAAGGTTTTATTCAACAACGCCGTGATCCTAACGAAGCGAACAAGCAACAACTTATCGACTTCATCGCCTCGTTAGATAATCGAACCTTAAAAAATGTCATCCGCAGCTTTTCTATCTATTTCTTTTTAGCAAATCTAAGTGAGGAAAATTACTTACGCGAGCAGCGTCATGCCTTACGTATGCAATCCGATCAAAGCTGGGAAGGCTCGTTTCGTCGCACCTTGCTTGAATGTCGCGAACGCAATATTGAACCTGCCCAGATGCAAGAGCTGATTGAGCAGCTGAAATTCATACCCGTATTTACCGCCCATCCTACTGAAGCGCGCCGCCGTACGACCATGAATCTATTGCAGAGTCTATTTACTCATAGCGACGCCTTAAACAATCTTGCAGAAGACAGCTTTGCCTACGAACAAGCAAAAGAAAAAACGGCGCAGACGATTGATTTATTATGGTCATCGGATGAAGTGCGTACGCGTAAGCCATTAGTCTATGACGAGATAAATAATGGCCTGCATTATTTTAACGCCAGTTTATTTAATGCCATTCCAAAGGTTTATCGCAATATTAAAGACGCCATTGTTGATATCTATCCAGAGCTAACAGACTACCCATTACCTGCTTTCATGAGCTTCGGCTCATGGATCGGTGGCGACAGAGATGGCAATCCCTTTGTCACTCATGACACCACAGAAATGGCGGTATTGATGCATGCCGATACCGTGCTGCGTCATTATCAAGTACTGCTAAAAAAACTGCGTCGTGAACTCATTCACAGCGATACGATTATCAAGATTGCGCCAGACGTTTATGCTCGTATAAAAGCGTACGCCACTCTCGATCAAAAAGTATTTTATTATAATTCTGACGATTACAACAATGAGCCGTACCGCAGGTTGTTATCGATTATTCTTGCCAAAATAAAAGCGACCAATCGCCACATTCAAAGCAAAGGTACAGACCTCGACGCCGCACACGATGCTTACGCCAACCCTCAAGAGTTGTTAGAAGATTTACGCATCATTCGAAAAAGTGTCAATACTCATGACAAGGCTCATGGCGAAGGGCTATTACTCGATACGATTCGTCTGGTCAAAACCTGCGGCTTTCATCTAGCAGCGCTCGATATCCGCCAAGAGTCGTCTTATCATAGTGAAGTGATCGCTGATATTTTTGCCAGTGCCTCGAACTTACCAGACTATCAAACCCTGAGTGAAATCGAGCGCCAAGAGTGGCTCACGCGCTTGCTTGAAAAGCCGGGCATACCGCTTATTTATACCGATAACTTGAGTGACAAAACACGCGAACAATTGGCTTTGATGAACTCTGTGGCAACCTTACGTAAACTGGTTGGACAAGATACTTTTGGCAGTTATGTTATCTCGATGACCAATAATGCCAGTCAATTATTAGAAGTCTTACTACTCATGCGCTTTGCAGGCTTATGCAAGATTAATGATAAGGGCCAGTTATCTGCTGACTTACCCGTTGCGCCCTTGTTTGAAACCATCGAAGATCTTAAAAATATCGATAAGATCTTACCTGCCGTGTTGGACAATCCGCTGTATCGAGGGTTGCTTGCGCACTCAGATAATACCCAAGAAATCATGTTAGGCTATTCAGATTCATCGAAAGATGGCGGTATTATTACGTCTGCATGGCAGCTTTATAGCGCGCAGCAAACCATTAACCGTATCGCTGGTGAATATGGTATCAAAACACGCCTGTTTCATGGGCGCGGTGGCTCTGTCAGTCGTGGCGGTGGCTCAACACATAATGCAATTGCCGCTCAGCCCGCAGGGACACTGCATGGAGAAATTAAAGTAACCGAGCAGGGCGAAGTGCTTTATGCCAAATATGCCAACACCGATACCGCTGTATTTGAGCTGACCATGGGCATCACTGGTACGCTTAAAGCTTGTTCCTCAAGATTTGTGGTGCAACCGCCTGAATTGCCACATTATGAAGCACTATTTGCACGTTTAGCAGACGCCGGTGAGCAGCGTTATCGTCAGCTGACTGACCATACCGAAGGGTTTTATCAGTTCTACTCCCAAGCAACGCCAGTGGCAGAAATCTCCTTATTAAATATTGGCTCGCGCCCAGCGCACCGTAACAAAGGGCTGCCAAGTAAGACAACCTTACGCGCGATTCCTTGGGTCTTTGGATGGTCATTAGCACGCTTTACACTGCCTGCTTGGTATGGTGTCGGTAGTGCTCTTCATAGCGTTAAAGAAGACGAAGCTTTAATGAGGGAGATGAACAGTTGCTGGCCATTTTTTAACGTATTTATTAGTAATATTGAAATGGCGTTTACCAAATCTGAGATGAGCATTGCTCAGGCTTATAGTCAGCTATGTGAAGATGAGGGATTACGTGAAAAGATTATGCAAGCGGTAATCGATGAGCATGAGCTGACCTTCTCAGGTTTGAACTCTTTGCTTAACCAGACATCGTTATTGGCGCACCAGCAAAACCTTGCCGCGTCACTGCAGTGGCGAAATGCTTATTTAGATCCGATTAACTACATCCAAATCGAGTTGCTAAAACGTGCCAGACAAAAAGACGCTACAGATAATGACGATAATCTTGCTGTTGAAGATCCATTAATACGTAGTATCAATGCTTTGGCAGCGGGTCTGCGCAATACGGGTTAATTGCTAGAGAATTACGTTCAGATATCTAACTTATAACCTAAATACATTGACTTCCTTTAATTAACTTAAGAAGGTTGAGGAGGTGTAGAGGGCAACTAATTTAGATATCTGAGCTATGCTAGTAGTTGAACATCTGTATAAGGGACTAATCTTTGTTTTTATAAGAAACGTTATGACAAATGACTCTGTATGTAGTGGCATAATAAGGGAGTTTCCTAAAAACTGTGTAACTGCTTATAATCCACTAACCGGAGAATAAGCAATGACTACTCAATCTGACCTTAAAAAACTGGCCGAGCAAATGGCTGGTAGCATGAAAAGCTTTGATGACATCAAAGACTTCCAAAAGCAGCTCATGCAATCCTTTATTGACACTGCATTAGAGGCTGAGATGGAAGACCATCTCGGCTATCCCAAGCATGAAAAGGCGGATAAACCAAACAAGCGCAATGGACACACTAAAAAGACCGTCCGCAGTGACACAGGCGATCTTGAGATATCCACCCCAAGAGACCGTGATAGCAGCTTTGAGCCTGTACTCGTTAGTAAGCATCAAACCCGTATCTCAGGTCTTGATGATAAAATCATCTTCCTTTACGCCAAGGGTCAAACCACCACTGAGATCGTAGAGAGCATTAAAGAGCTCTACGATGTCGACATCTCAAGCTCTCTTGTCTCAAGAGTCACCGATAACATATTAGAGGACATCACCGCTTGGCAGAACCAGCCGTTAAGCAGTGTTTATCCTATTGTCTATCTAGACTGCATTGTCGTCAAAGTACGTCAAGACAAGCAGATTATAAACAAAGCCATTTACTTAGCGCTAGGTGTTGCTCTTGATGGTAAAAAAGAGCTGCTTGGTATGTGGCTCTCAGAGAATGAGGGTGCTAAGTTCTGGCTGGGTGTTCTCACTGAACTGCAAAACCGCGGGGTGCAAGACATCCTAATCGCTTGTGTCGATGGTTTAAAGGGCTTCCCTGATGCCATCAATACGGTTTACCCTAAAGCACAGGTTCAGCTGTGTATCGTGCATATGGTGCGCTATTCAATGAAGTTTGTGCCGTGGACGGATAAAAAGGCCGTAGCGGCTGATTTAAAGGCCATCTACGGCGCTGATACGCTTGAGATGGCCGAGGCCAATCTTGAGCACTTTGATGAGACTTGGGGCACAGAGTACCCGCACGTGGTCAAGTCTTGGCGCAATAACTGGGAGGGCTTAACGGTGTTCTTTGAGTATCCTAAAGACATCAGAAAAGCGGTTTATACCACCAATGCTATTGAGTCGCTAAACAGTGTGATTCGGACAGCGGTGAATAAGCGTAAGGTGTTCCCGTCTGATCAGGCAGCGTTTAAAGTGGTGTACTTAGCCACCCAGCAGGCATCCAAAAAGTGGTCGATGCCAATCCGTAACTGGACGTCTGCTCTTAATCGCTTTATGATTATGTTTGATGACCGTATCAGTAAGCATTTAATCTAAATGGCAGTTACACAGAATCTGGGATGGTCTCCATAATAAAACACGACTGCATAGCACGATTGGTTATGTGTCACCTTTTGAGTTTGAAAAGCGGTATTATGATAATTTAATCCTGTCAGGTATTGCTGCCTGACTCAAGTAAAACACTCTCCGATATAGTCGGGGCGGTTCATATTTTATTTGGTGGTTTATTGCGAGTTAGTTTGATACTAGGATCTTTGAGCCAATTCTGTAGCGTGGCCTTACTAATATCATAAAATGCACAAGCTTGCCTGATACTCATATCTTGTTGTTTAACACTTTTAATCACTTGTGATCGAAAGTCTGCTGAATAAGTCATAATCTTTTTACTTTTCGCTTATTTTAAAACTACTGTACCACTTTTATAAAGACTCTACTATACGGACGCTATACCATCTTTGATCGTTACACCAAAAGCGCCCACTCGCTCAAAATCGATATTATAGTTTTTAAAGAATAAGTTGTTTTGTATATTCTCACTGTTTTGTAATAGAGATCTTTTGTCTTGAAAGACTTCCAAAGGCATGCCTTTTTTTCGCTCATTAAGCCTTGCTTTGATAGTATTCCAGAAACTCATCATTTTTCGGTTTGCCTGTTTAGTTTTGATGTCTTAAGTAGCAAAAAAATATTATATCAGCTTCTAAGCGTTTAACGTCAAGCCATAATTAGGAATAAATATTCTTGCAAACTAAAAATAAAATCTTAAAATTCATACTGATTTGGTTATCAAAGTTCTTTGTACCGCCCTTGGTAGGTGCTATCTTTTTGGCGGTCATTAATCATATATCAACTTTTGATACCGTACTTTGGGGCTATGCGACATTATTTGAAAATATAAGAATAGTTATAATTCTATTAGTAGGAACTATAGTTACCTTTTATGTTTATTATTTATTGGCTTACCTCGTATTCTTCTTATATCTGATTATTTTAGAAAAAACGAAGAAAATTAGCTTATTGGTCGTGATGGTCAGTGGTTTTATTTACGGACTCATACTACTTCTATTTGACCATAAAAGCGTAGAGTCTATTTTGATAGTGGTCGTTATCGCCGTCAGCGGTGCGATATGTGCTGCTTGCTATTACTATTTAGATAAAAAACTTAGACCGTTATACTCAGTAAAAAATTAAGGCATCAGACTTTATAAGGTGTATGGGATGCTCTACAGCATAGGTCGAGTTAAAACCAGCAGCCCTTTAATAGCGCCAAGTTAATCCGCCTACTTCTTTAAGATAAGATTTATATTTTTATCCTCTAACATAGAGGGCATATTTATTTTTCCATCTAAAATATCGCCTGCTTGATTAATCTGATAACAAGTCTTCATGAAATTTTCTTTTCCTGCTGACTGGTCCGAATATTCAAAGGTATCGCACAACCAAGCCGTATTGGACGTGGCTTTGCTTAATGACCATGATGATTTGATATTATCAAAAATATTGTTGTAAGTGGCTTTTGGGATGTGATTTTGCGATGTGCCAACCTTTGCATATTTTGGCACTGGAATAGATTGGCCTACCATGGTTTGTACGTCAAGGTCTTCGTTCACAACGTATAAGTATAGCTGTAGAGGATTTAAGGAATAATAATACTGCTTTGGAAAATAAATATTCGGTGCGTCACCTAATTTGTAAATATTTTGAACCTGAGCATATTTAGCCGTTTTGCCGTCGAGCTCAGTATCTCCCGTTTTCACTGTTTTAAGTCGCAGCTCATGAGCATCCTCCGGATCTACGGAGACAAAGGTAAGGTCCATGTCTTCCATTAATTTAATCAGCACTGATGCAACAGGGTATTGACCTTTTGCTATAGCGCTTTCATCAGCTTTGCTAATTGAGTTAACGTCTTCACCAACGGCTGAATGGGATTTATTTTGGCTATGAGCCATACCCTCTGTTATATCATTTGCACAAGCTATTAACCCTGATGTAGCAAACAATCCTATCATTATATTTAAAAGTCTTACTCTATGAGACTGGTTCATTTTATATCCTTTTAAATATAGTAATAATTATCTTATAAACAAATATTTATCTTTTAACAAGAGCAAAGCATTGGCTGCACTATTTTTTTTAGCAATGATCGATATGGGTATAGTCTTTTTTTGACTTGATATGGCTTAGGAGTTAATTTTGAAGTCTTTTATAATTAGATTGCTACAAGTGATTTGGATTTTAAGTGCTACTTTTTCTCTTATTGCCATCGTTGTAAATATTTTGAATGTCTATTTTGATAGCGTACCAGGTATCATAGGCGGTTTTTTTGGTTGGTCTATTTTTCTTATGATAATCCAGTATTTGATATTTGCTAAATTAGACCCTAGGTATTTGTTTGATGGTAGTTTGAAAAATGAGAAATGAACCGCCTTGACTTTATCGGAGGCTGTTTATTCAAGTTAAGCCATAATAGCAATATTTCTAACACCACAACCTCTAACCGTATGATGTCTTCTATTTTAGAATGACAGCCGTTACAGGTTGAGGCATGATTGCAAATAAACTGTGACAGTCGGGGCAGCTAATTTCTATTTGTGTCTTCATAACCTCAAATATATCCGCTTACTTCGGCTATCACCTCTCCTTTATTTTCTAAACATACTTTCTGATACACCACCAGAAATTAGAATAATACTATTATTTTAGCTCACTGGATTCAAACTCATAGCGATAGTACTGCGACTTTGAGGCGATACCGATGTTATAACCATATGATAGTGAAACGTAAACCACATCCACTTCATTGGCTAACGCATAACTGCTGTACGCTTTTTTAGCCACATTTTTGGCAAAATCTTCATCACTGATGTTATTTTTATCCATAGGTATCTCAATCGAAAGACTTTCCGTCACTGTTTGGCTGCCATCGTTATCAGTAAAAGTATGCGTGTTTTGATGTACGCCCGCAGAGCTGATATTAGGCTCAGACAATAGCGTTGTTTGTACTGCTATCAGTTCTTTAAAAAGGCCGTTATCCATAGCCATCCCCTCATTGGTAAAAGCAGGAACGGCTGCTGATGTTAAAAATAGCAACGCAACAATAACAAGGTGACCCTTCCAAATCGGCACTATAGATTGTTTGTCAGCATTTATATTAATGACGATAGAATTTGCAGCCAGATCATGCAGCGACTGTCTGGTGCTTCTGTTAAAAAAGAACAGGTAAACAATGGCTAATATACCGCCAAATACGATCGCGGTTAGCAGATAGAGTAATATATCAGATGGATTGTCACCAAATACAGACTGGCCGTTGAGGGCAAATGGTGTGATCAAAACAATAGCACGCAGACTGGCTTTACCCATACTTAACGGGATGCCGCTCTTATCAACCACTCTTATCTTTAGTAGTTTTTTGCCAAGAGTTTGTCCGCCAGCACGTTGGCTATTGCCAATACCAAAATACAATAGCAAGATAATGACACCAACAAGTTGCCCCCAATTGCCTAATTTCACAAATACACTTTCGAATATCAATCCTAGTAGTAGCCCAACACATCCCAAAATGATCGCATCAACCAGTAAAGCGCCAAGGCGGCTATAAATATCTGCTAAGTATGTCTTCTGTTTTATGGTCGCCATTAATACTCTCAAATTAAAAATAAATCTGCTAGCTTAATAGAAAGCATGTTGACAAACAAGCGTAGGGTCTTTAAAACACCACCTGATAATTTAACCCTGTTAGGCGTCGCTGCCTGATTCAAGAAAAGCAGCCTCCGATAAAGTCGGGGCGGTTCAGTTCTAACGATAGGCATGCAGCATCCTAAGCGACTGTAATTTTTCACCGATTGTATCACTACTGGACTGAAGAACAATCTACTTTTGAATACAGTGTGAGCAATATTGAGTGATATCTAAAACTTTATACCAGTGCTGATGAGACGCGTCAAACGGGATTAGTTTGAAGAATTCTCAGTACGCATTTTGCGTGGTCAGAATACACTGATGATCGAAGTAGACAGTTTTACCATTATTGATTAATAAACATTAGCCTTAATGCCTATCGTATTACTTGTGACTTTACCTATAACACCATCATACGCAGGGTCATCTTCTACTATGCTAAAGGCATTGCCCTTACTATTAGCTATATCGTCCAGACTTCATTCCTAACGTTATTAACGACTTGACAAAAGATTAGTTAAATAAGATGGAGTAGAGTTACTACTGGTAACCTAATAATTTTCGAGCTACTTTGACGTTATATATGTCATATAAGGGATTGGGTCATGCGGAAGATGTTTACTGCTACAGATTATATGTTATTAGTCTCAAAATTGACGTGCACGCCAGCATAAGCAAAAGCAAAAGCAAATTCAAACGGAGACTATAGAGAGTCTGCACAAATACAGCAGCATGATAGGGAAAATGATCTTAATATTTATTAGTTGATACTAATAATAGCGTGTTTTGTCGGTGTATCTTATTGGCTTAGATTTAAGCAAGACTGGCAATATATAACTATTGTCTATAAATATTAGACAAGAGATGAGTAGGGCGGATATACTCCCTATCTATATTAAAACTGAAGTGAAATAGAACTAGTCATGGATAGCATCATAATTTTTGGCCTTTGCGTCGCGGCGTTAGTTGTTATTGTTGCATCATTTTGGTACTTATTCCAAACCGTTCGAGTCATGTGGGGTTATAGCTCTTTATTAGCGATTGCGGCGGTACTTTTCAGTCCATTCGTTCATATTGTTTTTTATTTCATTCCTAAAGATTGGTTTGATCAGTATGAAAGAGGTCTGTTTAAGAAGTATTTTTTATCTATTGCTGCTCTATGTGTGTTGGGTGTCATTGTGTCTATCGTCATACCTTCCATTATCGGGCAAGAACAAGCTGGCGAGATGGCTAGTGAGGTTGATACTAGCCAGCCTTGGGACTGGGACATACGTGCTGAGAATCAAGAAGAAGTGCTAGCGCTGGCTGCACCTGACCCTAATGATGACAAAGCTGCCGAACTACACTTTGAGGCTATTTATCAAGCTTATCCTGATGCAGACAAGGTTATGGAGAGTCCTGAGTTTGATGCATGGTTACAAGGTAAGCCAGCAGGAGAGCAAGATAATATTGCGAGGATTTTAAAAGAAGGCACATCAGCAGAAGTAATCTATGTTTTTAGCACTTTCAAAAAAAATTTAGAGAGTTATAGAGCTTCTGAATATCAAGCCAGACAAAACAATGCACAAGCTCTCGCCCAGATGGATTATCAAGAAAAACAAAGCCGTGACTTAGAAGCTATCAAAGCTCATAATCAAAGGAATCAGCGAAATCAATATCAGCAGTCGCAACAACTATCTACTCAGACGTCACCACAAGCCCAAGGAGCAGCTGCTGCGCGCCAATTAAGCTATGATGAAAAGCTTGAGCGAGAGAGAATAAAAGCTTTAATCAGTGAACCTGTTAGGGGCTCTAAAGGGCTGACAGCATCACAAACAGAGCAATTACTAGCGTTAGAGCAAGCTCCAGCACCAACTGTGAGACGTGGTTACAATGAGCGGTTAGAGTATGAGAGAGAAAAAGCCCGAATCAGTGAGCCTATTAAAGGATCAAACGGAGAGCTAACTCGTGCTCAAAGAGATGCGTTAGTGTCACTGGAAACAGGCCAGCCTATGCCGTCACGCTAATCGATATTGAATAATGTGTTTAAGTACCTTATAGCAAGAAAAAAGTCTTACATTATTATGTGGGGCTTTTATTTACACGTTTACGGCTGGCTAGTATATTCGCATGCTAGTAGAAGCAGCAGGCGATTATCCCTCCACATTGACAGCCATATAAGCTATAGCATCAAAGATTGGCTACACGCCTGAGACCCTGCGATTATGGCACAAGAAGAACATAGACCAAACCATTCCTGCAACAGTACAAGCCCAAAGCCAAGATCAACGCATAAAAGAGCTTGAACGCGAAAATAGAGAGCTCAAGCAAGCCAACGAAATTATACTCAAGGCTGCCGGTATTGAAGCCCAGGCTGAGACGGGCCGTCCACCCAAGTAATGTTTCAGTTTATTGATGATCATAGAGGTAGTTATTTAGTCGAGCCAATACGTATAATCCCACCGATTGCCCCGTCAATCTATCACCGTGCTAAAGATATATAACGTTGTTCTGCTTATTTGAAGATGTTGACGATCGGGCAAAGCAGTGCTTTGCTTATCCTCGCTCATGGGACAATGCCCCAACTGAAAGACTCTTCATAAGCTTTAAAACAGAATGGGTGTCAAAGAGTGGTTATGAGAATATAGCTGAGGCTAAAAACATCATTGCTGAAAAAGAGAGACGTTACTTTAACAAGAACCTCTTATCAGCCGTCCTAATTTAGTTGACCACTAAATATCTACCTAATTTATTATATAGTTTGGCCTAGTTGATGACACGCATTACCTACATAAACGGTAAAAACAAGAATAAACAACGCATAAATATTACTACCTCAAAGGGAAAAAATTCGTGATAACAATAAATACTCACACAGCTATTGTCCTTCGAGTCAATATTCTATTGGATTAGCATGCAGCCTTAATTTTGTATTGTTTTATTATGGAATTATGCTTCAATACCCAGATATTTTATATTGCCTTAGCAAAATAAAATAATGAAGTGTTTATTTACGATATTCACTACATTTTTTTGTTACTAGGTGTATTTGTATATTTTTCAAAAATTCTAATTCTCATATCCTCACAATTAAGGTACAGTCAGATGGCTAAATTATCACTTGATGCATTGAACGACATTGATGGTTTTATCGCAGCAGCACTCGTAGACAGCGAATCAGGTTTGGCATTAGCAACCCTAGGTTCTGGTATCGACCTTGAGCTTGCCGCTGCTGGCAATACTGAGGTATTACGCGCTAAACGTAAAGTTGCAGCATCTTTAGGTCTAAATGAAAGTATCGAAGACATTCTTATTACGCTTGGTAAGCAATATCATTTGCTACGTCCATTAGTACGTAATGACAATCTGTTTTTATACTTAGTCCTTGATCGTCAAAAATCTAACCTTGCTTTAGCACGTCATAATCTAAAAAGTTTTGAGACTGAATTAGAGTTCTCATAAGCCTGTTAGTAGTTAATAATCTACTATAATTAATCTTAGATAAAACCGATACAGTGTTTATAACCAATTCATTAGATCTCTTGCATAAGTCATTGCTACCACTTGATACTTTGTTGGCGCAGGTCAATAAAACGGTACTTTTGCAAGAGGTCTATTTAGTAAAATAAACGATGACTTATTCAATAGATTATCGCAAACAAGTACTTTCTAGCATCACTGATGGCATGACCATCCGAGAAGCTGCGCTATTTTATGGACTTAGTACCAGTACCATTCACAGCTGGTAGCAGAATTTAGTCCCCAAAAAAAAGAGAAATAAAGCACCGACTAAAATACCTGATGGCGCATTGATTGAAGACGTAAAAAGATATCCCGATGATTATAACTACGAAGGAGCCCGCCGCTTGAACTGTAGCAAGACGGGAATCTTTAATGCTATAAAGCGCCTTGGTATTAGTCAAAAAAAGACCTTGGAACATCCAAAAGCTTGTCTGATAAAAAGAGCTCAGTATCAGAGTAAGCTTTATACAACAAGGCTATCCTATTGTTTATATGGATGAAAGCGGCTTTGAGGCTGAAACCATTCGCCCTTACGGCTATGCACCGATAGGTAAACATTGTATCGACACCTACAACTGGCAAGCCAAAAAACGTACTAATATCATCGGTGCTCTTTATGGCAAGATGCTGTTTGCCCTAGATTGCTTTGAGCAGAATATTAACAGCAATATATTCTACCACTGGTGTAAATGCACACTCATTCCAAGCCTTAAAACCAAATGCGTGATCGTCATGGATTTGAGCAAGGATAAAGCAAGGCACTGCTTTGCCCGAGCGCAATACGAGAGTTGTGCTCGAGTGGGAAAACAAATGGGCAGAGGCAAAATTTCTACGCCAAGGATGGATGGAGAATAATCTTCCTAAACTGTTTCATAATATGGGCTGTATCGATTTTATATTAAACTGACTGTAGTTCGTTTTATTCTACTTATTTAAAAGTTATCCAAGATAAGTAATAGCTAATATTAATCGAGTTTAAATATGATAGAAATTGAATACAGTACCGATAAAAGCATAATCTTTGCTATAAGAGAAGCAGCAGCCTTATATCTATTTGAAAGAAACCGTGAAAAAGATATTCCTAAAATTGTAGATATTTTTTTATCTGTGGACGACTACCAAGGTGATAGAGTACCTGCGTCAGAGGTTATTAAGGAAGTTCATGCCTTATCTAATATATTGCAAGATACGTATCTAGGCTTAGACTTAAATATGTTGGTTAATATTAAATCATTACCTTTCTACAAAGCTATTAACGAATGTATAAAGCCTTTCTTGAGTATAAATAATGAATTACCTTTCTTGTTAATTATGCGACTCGTGCTTCGTTTTTTCTTCCTAGTTACACAGTCTATTGATCTTAAATTAACGGAAGAGAAGGGTGGGCTTCGAGTCGAGTTCGTCTCTACTGCACCGGAAAGTATGAACAACAATCAAATTGATGGAGCTATGGTATTAATTTATAGAATATTAGAAGCTTTTTGTCCTAGTGTGTTGAAAAAAGTATATATTGCACATCGTCATACCTCTCACGAGTTAGAGTATTATGAATATATTTTCAGTGTACCCGTTAACTCTGCTGAAAAAACAAGTTTGGTATATGATCTGCGCTTTAAAGAGCACTATGAACATGCCGCTAGCTCATTAGTAAAATCAGAAGATGAGGTTGGTAGAAGATTTTTTATTAATCCCTTATCTAACATGATGTCCATGCAGTTTTCTGATTTTAGTTACACTCAGCGTTGTGAGATAATTATTGATACCATGATGGGTATAATTCCGCCGACCCGTAGTCAAGTCGCCCATGCAATGAACATTAGTGTCAGTACATTACAAAGAAGGCTTGACGATGAGGGCTCATTGTTTCAGGAAATTTTGCAAAATACGAGAAGGCGAATGGCAAAACAATATTTGGCTGAGAAAAATTTATCAGCCACCGATGTGGCTTATTTATTAGGTTATAAGTCTCACAGCCAGTTTTTTAAGGCTTTCAAAACATGGTTTGGTACAACACCGAAAGCTTACCAAAGCAATTTATGAAACATATAAAAGATAATACTGGAAAAAACATCTATTATTTATCATAGTTAAGTTGTAAATACCCCATTCTTAACACAACATCATTGTAGAATCATTAAGCCACCTGTCTGTACTCAGCAGGTGTCATATCATTAAGTGAATCATGGGGTCTTTCAGTGTTATAAACCGTGATCCAGTCTT
>NZ_CAJHBR010000028.1 GCF_904846695.1 Psychrobacter urativorans | reverse complement strand
AGTCTATATTCATCTAGTACGCTGTATGGCTCAGGCATCTCGACTGCAGGAATATCTTGGAATACATCCCAAAAGTTCTCGTAGGTAAATTCCATCTCACGGCCACCACGTATGATGTAGCCATTCTTAGCATTACCTGAGCCATCCATGGAGCCGCCTGACACCTCTAGTTGCTCTAAAAAGGTGATATTTTCTGCCGGTACTTTACCATCACGAATGAAGTAGTAAGCACTGGATAAGCCCGCGATGCCACTACCGATGATATAGACTTTACTGTCCTTATAAGCGTCGGTTGGTCTACCGATATTGCGTTGATAGTTGCCTATTTTGTCAGCAAACGGCAAGGTGTTTTGTGGGTAGTGGTGTGGATAGGCTTTATTAGCATTTGGCTGGTGTGGAAAGCTGTCGATGTTTTTTTGTTTTTCATTAGTCTTTTTCATTATTATCCCCTTAGTGGGTTAAAGAGTCTTATGACTCAGTGTTGTTTTAAAATGAAGCTGTTATTAACTTAAATATTTATAGGTCAGTGACCAAATGAGAATGTAGTTATTTTTTACTGTTTAATACGTTATTAATTTCTTGTGATACTAAATTGAACCTACTTCTTAGTTCATTAGAAATATTATTTGGTAAGTCTTTTAGTCTTTTTAATTTAAAAGCAAGGTACATGCTGAAAAAGCCACTGGTTATCAGGGCTAAGCCAGTCCATATAACAACTGTCATGCCACCGAGTATAGGGTTAGATAATAAGATAAAGGAGAAAACAATACCGAAAACCCCTATTACTGTTAAATATCCCCAATCAGAAAAGCCATATTCTTTTAACTCAAATGAATGGCTGACAGCACTAATGGAACGAAACAATACTAAAAAACCCACATAAAAAAGCAGGGTAGCTTGCGATACTGTCGGGTTAACAAACAAAAGAACACCAACAATTAACGTTAAAACCCCAAGGGCTAAAAACCAACCCCAATTATTAAGTACCTCTTTATTTAATAAAGAAAATGCAATTTCAGAAACGCCTGAAATAATGAAAGATATGCTGAATAAAATAGCGAGCGCAGCATAAGACTCAAGTGGTGAAACAAAGGTATATATCCCGGTGGCAATAAAAATAATGCCAACGACAAGTGGGATATACCAATGATTAATGGTTTTATTGATGGTGCCGAAGATATTTCTAGTGATTGAACTCATTTTTATCTCGATATCTATGTATGTTGCAAAATAACGGCTTGATATAACATTAGGTGTCTTTAATGCAAAAAAGCTATGAGACAGATCATTGATCTATCTCATAGCTTTTTGGTACAGGTTGTGAAGAGGGATAAAATATAGTTTACATGCTGTTCAATAAATTCATCGGCAAAAGGATCGCTTCCGGATAATCTTGTAAACTGAGGGGCAAATGTATAAATAGACGTGGCTGCCCCCAGCAATAAATAGCGAATATGCATACTGTCTCCTTGAGGAGCCAATCCTAGTTTTTGTGCTCTTCGAATAATATCCAGCTCTTCATCATAAATAGTGCGTAAATAGTTTTCGACAAACCAGTCAAGTCTTTCCGAATCGCCCTGATTAGCCTGTATCAAAAAATGATGAATATCGGGGTAGTTAGCACAAAACTTTATAAAATCTTTTAACAGCACTCGTATTAAAGTAGGGGCTTCAATATCTTGCATGTTTCTGCGCTTCTCAAAATTGTGTTCACTGTAAATCTCAAAACATAATTTTGCGGTAGCTTTCCATAACGCCTCTTTAGAACCGAAATGATGGCTAATCAAGGTGTGGTTCACCTCTGCTTTTTTAGCAATGGCGCGCGTTGAAACACCATCAAAACCTGTTGAAGCAAACTCGGAAAGGGCAGCTGATAATATCTTATTTTTAGTTTGTAATGAGCGCTCTTGCTCTGCACGTTTCACAGGCTTCTCTTATTTCTTATTTATTTATGTTAAGCTTCTTAATCCTTATATTAACCAACTGTTCAATTATAGAATGTTAACTTATATTATCTTTTTGTTTTATTTTGTAATAATCATTATAAGAGTATAAAGAAACGTAAGTTTAGAAGTTGGGTGTTAAAGCGTGTCAACTTCTTAAAAATTGTCTACCAGCGTTTTGGGTACCAGATGAGGCGCATACGCTTAGCCAATAGGGCACTTTAAAGAGTGCGTTTCATTATATTTTCGAAAGTGTCGACAATCAATTAACGCAACGTTTAGAGTTTTTACTCTATAACTTGATCACACTGAAAGAGTATATATAGTCACCTGACCATGAAAGTGTTATAAAATAAACCAATTAAATGATTACCATTATAAATGACCATGACTTATTCCCTAGACTACCGCAAACAAGTTCTTAAAAGCTTAGATGAGGGCATGACCTTTGCCGAAGCTGCTGTTTTCTATAATATCAGTCCAACGACCATCCAGAAGTGGAAAAAGCGTCTCCACAGTAAAACCACTCGAGACATCAAGCCCTACAAAATAGAGAATGAAGGCTTAGCTCAAGATGTCAAAGACCACCCTGACGATTATCACTATGAGCGAGCACAGCGTTTTAATTGTAGCCCAACAGGTATCAGTAAAGCCTTAAAGCGAATTGGTATTAGCAAAAAAAAGACACTTGAGCACCCCAAAGCCTGTGCTGTGAGAAGAGCGACTTATCTGACCAAGCTTAACCACTATATAGATCAAGGCTTTGCCATTGTCTACATGGATGAGAGTGGCTTTGAAAGTGAGACGATACGCCGTTATGGTTACGCGCCTATTGGTAGCTCTTGCATTGATCGTTATAACTAGCAAGCTAAAGATAGAACCAATGTCATTGGCGCGCTCTATGGAAAGATGCTGTTTGCACTCGATTGCTTAAAGACTAACATCAATAAAGAGGTTTTCTATCACTGGTGCAAGTTTACGCTGATACCAAAGCTTAAGAAAAAATGTGTGATTATCATGGATAACGCTGCCTTTCATAAAAATAAGCGCGTTCAAAAGCTGCTTAATAGGCATGGTCACAGGCTATTATTCTTACCACCTTATAGCCCTGATCTAAATCCTCAAATGGGCTCAAGTGAAGTTTCTACGCCAAGGCTGGATGGAAAACGACTTATCTAAGTTGTTTTATGACATTTGTCCAAAACATAACTCTTTTGTGATGCAGTGACTATAGCACGCAAATTGTCAAATGAATTACTAGCTAAGCTGATTTATGAAACTCCTTTAGAATTGCAACCTTTTCAAGATAGAGCATGTAAGACTTGGAAGGATAAGCACGTCATACCTTACTTATTAGGCTATGATAAATCATTAAGTCCTTAGATTAACATGTGAAGTGCAATTTCAAAGAGCAGGTGAAAAGGAGGCCTAGATGCGCTAGCATCAAAGCTACTATCCACCGCCAAAGTGAGATTACAACCATGAGCTATATGAGCTATGCTGAAGAAACCAAGATTGCTAATGCTGGGTAAAGTATTGCCAAATCTGTTTGTTTTGATCAAGGTTTAAAAATTCACCGACCAGTTCCATAGTTCCATGCAAATGATCTCAGGATCACTCAGCTTTGGTGCGTAACCTGCACCTCGCAAGGGTTTGGTGACGACTATTTTGTAATATTGCTCTACCATTAAATAGATATTGATGATAAATTCGTCTATGGGCATCTCATGACTCCACTGTGTTCTTGGTCGAAAACAATAGATTAGTGAGATGCTCTTCTTTTTTCAATCACTTTCAATGTTGAGAGTGGGGTATAAATTGGTACTGGATATATTATATTATGCAGAAAATACTCATGGCATTAGTAAGCTAAATAAGGCACCTTGTGATTTTTCGCAGATAGGTATATTAATTAGCACTACAAACGAACCTTGATGATAGTGAGTTAGAATAGTACCTTTTGAATGCCAGCACCTATGATGAACTAGAGAGCAAGTAATAAAGTGAAGAAAGATAAGCAAAAAACAAAACAAGAATACGATTTTGAGGCTATTTGTCGTATTGCTGAAGAGCTAGATATTGCAGCTAGGGCATTAGATAAAACTGCTAATAGTCGAAATAAAAACTCTATTAAAGAGCAACTAAAACAAAGCAGCCTACTTTAATTAGTAGGCTTTCTTTATGCCTAAAAATGTACGCGAGTAATAAAGATTCATACTGAGTAATAAAGTATTATAATAGAATTTTAAACAATTGATTTATATGTCTTTTATTTATCTCGAGCTTAAAAATAACGCTCTCAGTATGAATCTTTATTTATTCTAAGGTTTTCTTATATATTAAAACCAAAAACTTAGAAGGGACTTGGGGTGATACTTTATTACTCGCTGACAAAATTCGACATGAAAAAGCCGCTACCAGTTATCTTATAGCGGCTTTTTCTATGCGTCTCGTGCGTTATTCGATTAACTCACATGGTGGATTAAAACCTTAAGGTGAGCCATGCGTTAATTGCCATTGTTTTTTATACAGCACACCGATGGCTGGCGCTGACTACTTATCTGTAAAGACAGACCCAGTAGTTGGGCTTCACTGTAGCTAGCATCATCATTATAAGTAATGAATATTACGATTAGATTACAATAAGCCCAAATCTAATTCAAACCCCAATTTTGACAACCTCATCTGAGTAAAGCACGCCATTCAAAGAAGGTTGTGAAGACTATATTATGTATACCTCTGGCAACCTTTTGCATCAATATTAGGTGGTAGGTGATGTTCTAAAAAGTATGCTGGCATCAGACATATCCATAATTGATATAAAAGAACATCAAATCAAAAACTTTTAAGTGGTTGTCGAGATTTTTAGAGAAACAACTGCCTCCTGCCGTCAAATCCGTACATATAAACTTGGGAGATTTTAATTACGCAGCCTGACGATAATAATCAAACCACACCGGTCTTGGCGATTTAGAGCCTAAACCCTTGTAACCCTCGTTTGGTTGTAGTACAACTCGATATATCTAATGATATCGGTTATGGCGGCAAATCTGGTCTTATAGTCCTGATGATATATCAGCTTATTCTTTAATACGCCCCAGAAGCTCTCTATGGGCGCGTTATCAAAGCAGTTACCTTTAGCGCTCATTGAGGCTGCAAACTGATGTCGCTTGATGTCGCTTGATGATCTTGTGATACGCATAGCTACAATATTGACTGTCTCTGTCAGAGTGAGCTATTAGCCCTTGGCTGGGTCGTTTGTTCTTAATCGCCATACTAAATAGCTGTCATGCGCTTATTAATGGCATAGCCGACCAGCTTTTTGGTGTATAAATCTTTTACTCCTGCTAAGTACAGTCAACCCTCGCTTGTCCAAATATAAGTGATGTCACTGACCCAAGACTCATCATTGGGGCGCTTAGCATGAAACTGCTGATCCAGCACATTTGGATAAACCATTTTATTATGGTTTGAGTCCGTAGTGACTTTAAAGCGTCTGTGGCGACGGCATTTGATACCATGTTCATCAAAGATACGTCTAACCATGTACAAGCTAATGTCATGGCCTTGCTCTATTAGCTTTGCATGCAGTCGCTCAATACCATAGCGCTCTTTAGTTCCACTGTGAGCGGCTTTAACTAATAGCTCACAGTGGTTACGGTGTATCTGCTGCTCACTAATGTAACGATTTTTCCAGTCATAGTAGCTTGCTAGTTTAACGCTTAGCACGCGGCACATAGTGGTGATGCTAAAGAAGTGCTGGTTATCTTTAATAAAGGCGTACCTGACTAACTGTGCTTTGCAAAGTACGCGGTGGCCTCATTCGAGCATAGCTATCATCTTGAGTCGGGGCGAAGCAGTACTTCGCTTCATCCCTCCTCATTTAGAGTCTCGCGCTCCTCTTCAGCAACTTTAAGCTGCCGCTTGAGCTGCTTTATTTCCTGAATAGCTGCCATAAGCTCAGGATCATATTCTTTAGTACAGATCAGCTTGCCTTCATTCGCTTTCTTGTGCCAGTTAGATAAGGTTTGCATGACTATGCCTAGCTGCTTTGCCGTCGCTGAAACATTGCCATTATTATCTGCTATCTTCTTAACGGCTTCAGCTTTGAATTCTGTACTATAGTTTCTGATTTTCTTGGTCATGATAAACTCCTCATTGAGTCGTTAGTTTACCAAGTTTATCTCTACGTTTTCTTCAGCATAGCTCACTGACTTTACCTATATCAAGACAAGCAGCGGCTGGGTACATGCTGCTTTTATTACTCACACTGAGATTCTAACCATTTAGATAGTTTAATAATATCATCCTTATTATTCTTTAATTTCTTGCAAACGAAGTAAAACTTATCCCCTGTTAGTAATTCATGCATTGGAATTCTAACAAGTTTCTGCTTATAATATTGATCTAGTATCATATAATTGTTAACGAGAGTAATACCCAGATTGTGCCGTGCGGCTTCTATAGCTAGTAGTACATGACTAAAATGATTTATCTTTATATTGTTCGGTAACTCAAATCCGCCTGCTTTACACCACCGCAGCCAATCCTCCGCTGTATTCTCACTTATATCTTTATACCTCACGGACAATATTGGATGCCGCCACAATGCATCAGGAAGTGGTTTATCTCTTATTTTCTCCCAAAGCTTTTGACCACAAACAGGATATAAAGTTTCAGAAAATAAAAACTTACTGATGAAAGAATGTGGGGAAGGATTTATGGTGATACAACAATCGGCCACTTGATTACTATGATCAGACGGATGGTTAACCATATCTAAAGTGAGTTCTATTTCTGGATACTGTCTATAGAAGTCTTCTAATCGAGGAATCAACCAATTTACTGCGACTGAACTGTACAGCGCTAAGCGTATATGCCCAGGTTTTCCATACTTAATAATCTGACTACTATCTGAAAGAAGACCCAATGCGCCACTCACATCTGTGAAATAACGCTCACCAACCTCTGTCAACGAAAAGGTCCGGCCTTGCCTGTAAAACATTGCTTCCCCAAGATACTCTTCAAGGATGCGTATTTGGTGACTCACGGCACTTTGTGTCACATTGAGGCTTTCTGCTGCTTTTGAAAAGCTGTTAAGCCGTGCAACGGACTCGAAGCACTGTATTGCACGCAGCGGTGGTAAATCCATTATTACCTCAGGTAATACTAAATATGTTTTATATCATTATACATCATACCGTTACTTGAATATACTGCCTGACAGATCGTTAAATCAGCATGAACCCATTGGGGTTTTAACAGTTTCTGAATTCTGAATAGGGCGGGGAGGCTAAGAATGCCAAAGATGAGTGTTGCATTTGCCATGACGCTATTGGTACTAGGAAATATCATTGCGGTCTTCTCAGACGCCTTGATAAAGGCCTTGCCCTCTGAGACGGCGGTATATCAATTTATCCTGTTTCGTCAATGCACAGCGGTTTTAATGCTGTTGCCATTTTGCTTAATTAATAAAAAGAACAAGTTATTCAGTAATATAAAATGGCACTTTGTTCGTAGTCACGTGTGGTTATTGGGTGTGATATTCATGGTACTGTCTCTTCAAGCACTGCCTCTTGCGACTGCGAATGCTATTTTTTATGCCGCCCCTTTATTTGTATTACCACTGGGTTTTTTATTTTATAAAGACAGATTAAATTTTCCGACTATCGCAGCCTCTATATTAGGTTTTGCTGGTATCCTCGTTATTGTACAACCGAAACAGATCAATTTAGGGGCGGTGTTTGCCCTTATAGTGGCGGTAACCATGGCGCTAAACAATCTGTTAGTTCGTAAACTTCCACAACATCATACTGTCTATCAAACGCTACTTTTGACCAATTTATTAGGAATCCCATTCGCGCTTGGTTTGGCTATTTGGGAAGGACAGCCATTTGATTGGCGCTCATTGATTACGGCCGCCAGTTCAAATATATTCATTTTGATTTATGCGGGTATATGCGTACAGGTGTACCGACACATTGAAGCGTACAAAGTCTCTAGTGCGGAATACTCAGGTTTACTAGGAGCGGTGGTGGTCGGCATCATATGGTTTAACGAAGTGCCAAACGTAACTTTGTTAATAGGTTCTGCGTTGATTATTTTACCTTTGATATGGCTTGCTACTCTTGAATCTATGAGGTTTAGACAAAAAATTGGGTAGGATAACTAGGGCGTGTTGAATATTCATAATTTCAGCCAGATATAAGCTGTAGTGGCATAATAAAACTGGACAGCGTATAAGAGGTTTATACTAGGGCGTGTCCTCATTTTAAAAATGGTGATAAAAATGAGATAAATTGTAGCCAAACAAGGAAAATAGTGCAGTTAATATCGGGATATTACCCAGCTGTTTGACGAAGTTTGGAAAAATTTAGCCATTTTTAGACCATTTAGATATCCATCGATTAAATTGAGGACACGCCCCAACCAAAAGAAAGAAAATAGTACGACCAACAAACGCAACCCATACTCTCGAGAATTCAAGTTATAAGCTATCAGTTTAGGCGTTGAACACAAGCATAAAATACCTGACGTTGCTGATACATTAGGTATAGGTAAGTCTATCCTGCAGAAATGGCTAAGTCATTATTGTTAAGCAATGAATGACCAAGCACCTAAAACTGGTAATGCCTTAACGGATGAATAGCGAGAGCTCCAAGAACTGCGTAAATAGGTTAAGCGGCTGACTATGGAGCGCGATATCTTAAAAATGCTTCTGCTCTTCTGGCATTAGACAACCTTAAAGGCTATTGTTGATCAGCCAGCTGCAGAGCAAAATAAACGGGTGAGTAAAGGCCTTCTGTGTAAGCTATTTGGCTTGATAAAAAGCAGTTACTATTATGGACTAAAGCCGCCACCCGTCCGCCTAGAAATCGTCAAGTACAAGGCGTTAATCCGTCAAATATTCAACGATTCCTAGCAATCGGTAGAGGCTCATACTAATGAGTAAGTATGGCAGCAAATTTTTACGTTATATGATAGCTAAGTTGATCTAACAAATCGGCCTTAAAAGCTGTTAGTTAAAGACGCATAAATACAAGCACGCTGATCAAACATATGACGATATATTAGCTTGAAACTTTAGCCCAACAGCGCCCAATCAAGTCTGTACGGGTGATGTTACTTATATTCATATTAAAGGTGGCTGGTACTACTGAGCGGTGGTTTTAAATTTTTATGCTCAGTATGTAGAGGTATTTCTGGGTCACCCCCCCCTCACAGTGTACTGATAACTAAAGCGCTACAGATAGCGTATCAAACACGCCTGAAACTAAGTGATGTGCTGCTTCATTCTGATAAAGGGACGCATTATACCAGTAAGAAATTCGCTGAATCTGTCGCTGGTTGCGATCGCATGACCCAAAGTATGAGTCGTCTTGGTAATTGTTGGGATAACGCCCCAACTAGAAGGCTCTTCAGGAGCTCTAAAACAGAATGCATGCTAAAGGGCGGTTACGAAGATATTACTGATAGTGACCTTATCAAACTTTGAGACTACATAGTTTTAATGACTATTTGCTACCAGCAGGAAAATAGAGACGTTATTTTAACCAAAATATTTTACTAGCTGTCTCAAATTAGTTGACCACTACAAGGATTATATATGTCAGCAACCAAAGAAGAGATAACTGCCTTTCTGGCATTAGAATTTCCTCAAACCAAATGCATAGTTGAAGCAGTAGACGATAACAGTTCCATCTTATCGCATGATATTGGTAGAGATGAGTTGCGTCCAGGTGGCACCGTCTCTGGTCCTGTATTAATGAGCATTGCTGATGTCGCACTCTATGTAGCGATATTTGGTAAAATTGGTATTGTGCCTTTAACAGTAACGACGAGCCTAACCATCAATTTTTTGCGTAAACCATCAGCAGACGCACGTATCATTGCTAAGTGCACCTTACTAAAAGTAGGACGTACGCTAATCGTAGGCGAAGTTTCCTTGTACTCAGAAGGATTTGGCGACTTGGTTGCACATGTCGTTGGCACATATTCCGTACCTCCTAATCACGACTAAATAACTTATAAATACACACTATTCAACACTATCGTCTCAGTGAGTTATGCTGAAGAAACTTTAGAACATTTAGTGTAACTTTTAATGCTGAAGCTATCAAAAAAGAGCAGAAAAAAACTATAATGTTTCAGCGACGGCAAAGTAGCTAGGCAGCTCAGGATGAATGAGATATCTTAAATATGAAAGAAGGAAGCGAAGCACTGCTTCGCCCCGACGCAAGATAAGAGCTATGCTCGAATGAGACCACTGCGTACTTCGCAAATCACAGTTAGTGAAATACGCCTTTATTAAAGATAGCCAGTCCCTCTTCAACATTACTACTATGTACAGTGTCGATAAAGGATTGCATGAGCTGCTTTTGGAAGTCTTTGATGTCATCATAGCTATTCATGCTAACAGCCATTTGCTCGGCCAGTTTTTTAATATCAGATTGAGTAGCCACTGCTTATTCTCCTGTTATTGAGTTATAAGCAGTTACACAGTTTTTAGGAAAGGCTGTGTGGCAATTTATAGTTGCTTTTACTATATATAGAAACTTTAATCATATTGATTGAGGTTTCTACTTATATCAATAACCCTTTTTTTAGAAAGCATTATGGCGGGTAAGGAGAGTATGCATATTATCCCTGGTAATATCGATACCGACAATGCTACTGCTAGCAATGCCGAAGGTGATTGTTGCTCAATGACGGTACTTCCAGAACCTTGCTGAAAGCCAGCCACTTGTAAAATAAGACCTGCTAAGCCAGCGCCCAAGGCTAAACCAATTTTTTCGCCCCAAATCCATATACCAGTAAAAGCGCCCTCATCATCAACACCTGTTTTTTGTCTTTGTTGCGCAATAATATCCGGAACAATCGCAAAGCAAAATAATTGCTGACCAGCATTGGCTATACCAAACAATATTACTGCGAACCAAAATCCGACAGGACCATACATGGCAAGCCAAAGTGACGCTGTAGCAGCGCCATAAAGAATAGTCGCGACGACGAAACCGTTATGCTTACCGATGCGACGCGCAAGCCAAGTCCAACACCAAGTGGTAGCGACTGTTAATAAAGTTAAACCTAAGAATAATTTAGAGATAGTCTCAGGATCATTACCTAACCAATACTTGCTATAAAATGGCAGCATTGCCGTACTTAACGCGACTGATAGCATTTGAATTAAAAAAGCTATCCATAACCAGCTAAAGGCTCGATTCTGAAAAGGAGCTAAAATCGAGCCACTTTTTACATTTAACTGTGATTGTTTGGTTGGTGTTCCGCCAGTACCAATAACAGCGCTAGCCATACCGGCAAAAGCAATTAAAGCAATGATAATGGACATATAAGTATAACCATCATACCCGCCACCTTTACTCGAGACTAACAACGGAGCCACTGCTCCCGCTAAGAGAAAACCTAACGCTAATATAGCACTACGCCAAGCAGCTATTCGCGTACGAGTATGCGGATTGTCTGTAACTTCTGCGAGTAATGTCGCATAAGGGACTGTAAATAGTGAATATCCTGTACTTGTTAGCGTATAAAATACTACTATCCATGCCAGAGTTGATTGCCAACTTGATAGATTCGGTGGCGAAAACATCATGACAAAAGCAATCGAGAATACTATAGCTCCGACTGCCATAATTGGACGTCGTCGTCCCCAACGAGTATTAAGACGATCGGACCACCGTCCTAGTAGAGGATCAAATACTAACTCCCAAATTTTAGGAATAAGAATTCCTAACCCTGCCGCACCAGGGGGAATGCTTAAAATTTCCGTCATGAAAAAAAGTAGTAAAATTTGAGGTGTTAATATGAATATGGCAGGTCCAAGACTCCCCATGCCATATGAGGGAGCAAACCAGCGAGTTGGTAACCCAGATGCTGTAAGTCGATTTTGATTCATCCTTTGAATCTCCTAAGATTAAAATCCTTGTTATATTGAAAAGCTATGTGTCTACATCAGCAAACCTAGTGTCTTTGCTCTAGCCACCGCCAAAGCTCGGCGATTAACCTGAAATTTTGCATTGATACGCTTCGCATGGGCCTTTACGGTATGAAGTGAAATCGATAAAATTTCTGCAATCTCAGCATTTGAATGACCTTTAGCTATCAGCTCTAGAACAATATGCTCACGTGGGCTTAGCAGTGTTTCAGTACTTGCAGTGATGGTTGTAGGGAGTACTTTCGTCTTTGGATTCTCATTAAACGCTATAGCGGAGTTAGAATAACCCTCTAATAGAATCTGGCCTTGTCCCTGACGAATCGCCATCACCGTTGCAGAGGCGAGCATACGTTCGGCTTGCCGTATGTCACCACGTTGATGACGCGCCTTTCCAAGAGCCATCAAAGCTTGACTCACAATAACTTGAAAGCCGAATCCTTCAGCTTTTTCTAAAACCTGAGTTAATACTTGTATGGCTTTATCTAGTGACCCCTGAGAAGTTAGAGCCTGAGCATGTAAAAAGCTCATCAACGCAAACAGTTCAGGAGTAGAACTAGGAGGAGTAAGTGAAGTTGGGTCATTATACTTTTGCCACAGACGCTCTAAAATATTCATAACAGGTTGGTATTGTTGGGCTAATAGCTCAACACTAGCTTTTCCTACGATAAGTACACTACGATATATCGGCTCTGATACACCTCGTGCATATAAGGCTCGTTGCACTTCAGCTAGTCGCTGCTGTGCCTGTTCATGATTACCATTACGCGCATCTATCTGTGCTAATAAGATATAACTATAAAAAAATACTGGTGTGCCAGATGCCATTGATAACTCTTGTCCTTGCTCTAAGGGTAGTCGAGCACCGTCATCGTCACCTGTTAACATTAATAGCCATCCGTGGCGTATACGTTCTGAACCGCTGAGCAGGGTAGAACCGCCACTTTGACCAATTAGTACTTTAAGCTTATCTAGTACTTGCAAAGCTCTATGCAAATGACCTGCTAACTCTTCAACTTGCACTTGATCTAATAATAATTGACATTCAAGCAGCATCTTGCCTTTAAGACGAGCCAATTCTAATCCTTGCATTTGGTGACGTTGAGCTTGTTCATACTGACCTAAAGCCAACTGCGCCCGCGTCATACAAGAAAAGCATAGAATCATTTGAGTCCAGTCTTTATTTTTATTAAGCTCAATCAAAGCCTGACTACTCAAATGAGAAGCTTCTTGAGCTTGTCCTCTATGCAAAGCCAACTCAGCTTGTATAGCCAATTTGCTGCCAACCCACTGCTGTTGATTTGGAAGAGTAGACAAATAACACTCAGCCAACTCTAAATTACCAGCCATAATTAAAGAACGAGTTGCAACGATTAAGGCTTTAGGTTGATGAGTAAAATCATCTACTTCTAATTCATTAAGACCAGATAAAATAAGAGATAGATTGTTTTCAGCAAATAGTTGATTAAGAGCAACTTTAGAAAGTGCCTTTACGGCACGAGTAGTATCCGAAACCCTAATAGCATAGCTAAATAAAGTTAAGCTTTGTTCGCTAAGATCAAGCCAATCGAGCACACCAATTAATGCTTTTTTAGCATCAGGGTAACGTTCTCTCAATACCGAGCGTAAAGTCTCATATACAGTAAAACGATTAGTACTACCTGGTAACGTGCGTAGAAAGGATTGTCTCGCTATCAGTTGCTGTAATGAGAACGTTTCTCCAGATATTACAGAGCAAATCGCACTATCAATAAATGGGGCATGTGCAATAACGTTAAGCAAATGTCTACCAGATAAAGGCATTAACCCTAATACTTCTTGATCAAGGTAATCGAGTAAATATGGAGAACGGTGTAGATTGGTTTGCGTATGAGATTGGCGACTAGTCTGGGCATAAAGAAATAAACGAACTCCTGCAACCCAGCCATTTGTTTGATCATATAAGCTTTTAGCACAGAAGCTTTCTTCAGGAGACATTAACGCTAGGATAGAAGTGAGTTCTGGCACTGTGAGCGCTAAATCCTCGCTATTTAACTCTATTAGTTGCCCCTCTAATAAAAGTCGGCTAAGAGGCCACTTTGGTTTATGACGAGCCGTTATCAACCACTGGCTACTACTCTGTTGTATAAAGTCTAGTAACCAATCATCAGTATCAGCATTAGGCCGATAATCATCCAGTATAATTAAAGTATTAGAACAAGCGTCTAAAGCTTTAATTAAGTTTTCACATAACCCTTGATCCTCAGTTTCCGGTAGCCCTAGAGCTACCAAAATCCGAGTCATGATGAGCGCTGACGTCAACGGCTGATTAGAGAGTAGTGAAATTCTTAGCACTCTAAAAATACTGTCTAATTCAGAGAACTGACGTGCTAATACTGTCTTACCGAACCCAGCTGGAGCGCACAACAGCCTAATTTGAAGTATTTTTTCTGGCGCCAAAGCTGTCAGTAAACGCGGACGAGCAATGACACCATCGAGAGTACTAGGAGAACTTAAATAATCCATAGCAAGATCTCCTTATTTAACCTTTAATACACGATTTAAATACCAGACTCACAAGTCACTGTTAATCCGCAACCCTGTGCGCCTGTAAACCCATCCAAGAGCTTGAAGAAAGCGTCAGGGTCTACTGCTTGTTCAGGAGACATCACACCAGTACCTTGAATTTTATTATTTAAGAGTAAAGGTAAAAACAGAGCCAGTGGAATACCGGTCACTGCACTCATCCCACCAGCAGGAACCGCTTTAAGAGTGGCACCAACACGAAGCGGAAGACCGTCTTTTGTTCCTTCAGCATAAGCTACGATACCTAGAGCATCTCTTTCTTCAACTTCATTTAAACGCTCTCTTCTTTTTTCACGACCGCCATCACTCATAAGAGCGGCAGCAGCATCATCTATAGTCATAGAGCCTTCACGTACATGATTAGATATCGTCTGCAGATCATCAATGATAGCTTCAACGCCAAGCATACCGTTCATACAATTTTTTAAGTCTGGGAATTTACGTGGGAAAGTCACTGCTTCAGGATGACCAATGCTCCATAAATCTAGTGAACCATAACCTGGGTAATTAAAACTACGTTTCTCCAAAGGCATGTGATCCTCTACGACTCCGTCTTGTACTAAAGGAATTTTCTCTGTTAGACAATGAACTAAATGTACCGTGGCTGCATCCGCACTCGCAGCAGCTTCGCCTTTTTCAAAGAAACCGTCATCTTCATTATGAGCATTGGATAAGCGCCAAGCAGAATATAGGGTATCAACGTGATCCAATTGTTGGGTGGCTTTCATCGCTAGCATATTAGCGATACCAGGACTGGCTCCCAAACCGATAACTGCTGCAACACCTTTATCAACAGCTTGCTGATGTAAATCCATCATTTCTAAAGTAGGTTCCCAATCATCACAAATATCGCAATAATGCTTACCTTCATCAATAGCGGCTTGTAATACAGGTACACCAAAGCGAAAGAAAGGTCCTGCCGAGTTAATAACGACATCACACTCTCGAATAGCAAGTCGCATCTCTTCAATGTTAGTAATATCTAGATACTGAGCAGAAAAACGTTCGTCCTCTAAAGAAGATGCAAAACGAGATGCACGATCATAGTCTATACCCGCAAGTACTACTTGCTCTATAAAATCAAAGGTTTTCATAGTCCGTACCGCAGCACGTCCCATACTACCGCCACCACCTATTGCTAATACTTTCATTATAATTCTCCTTGAAGTTAAATAAGCCCGCACGTTATATATGTCAGACTAAATGTTGGCTAACTACGTAGCCAATTAA
This sequence comes from Psychrobacter urativorans, assembly GCF_904846695.1. GTDB lineage: Bacteria > Pseudomonadota > Gammaproteobacteria > Pseudomonadales > Moraxellaceae > Psychrobacter > Psychrobacter urativorans. Next base: position 13,668 of record NZ_CAJHBR010000028.1, on the reverse strand, counting down.
AATTTCACACCCATACTTAATGAGACAAAGTCTCGGTCTACCAGATAGTTGTAGTCACCACCAAAATAGTTTTTAGTTTTTAATGTGGCCTCATAACGATCTTTATAAAGAGCCGTCAAAGAAAGCTCAACAGATTTAGAACCTTGGTTGAAATTAGGTCCCCAACCATTAACATCATGACCCCATATCAGCATTGGTCGTAAATTGACACCTGTATTTCCTACATTTGGAAATTGTGTAATAAGAGCGGCACGATAACCCCAAGAGTTTTTACTATAAAAACCGTCGCCATTACAATATTGTGGGTTGTCTACATTAAGTAGCGTCTCACAAACTCCTTCAGCTCCTACTTCACCATAACCATAAATAGAGTCGCGCCCAAACCGAACTGCACCCGGTCCGGTCTTTAAGTCACCTATATGATTCCCAGCAATTTCACTTCTAAACAAAAACCATTCTGTACCGAATGCACCAGGTAAGAACTGACTAAAGGCAAGCTGGGCTTGAGACAGGGGTAGGCGATCGTAACCCTTAACATAAGTGTCCTCTGCTATGCTACCTTTGCCTTGGATCACCGTAGGACTGATCGGCTTACCGATAATTTCCTGAGAAATACTATCGACACCCAAAGCTGTGTACGTCAAATCAGTACTATTAATCTGTAATGGCATATTAGGACGTATACTTAACTCACCAGAAAATTTGGTAGTGCCATCTGCTAATTCTGTTTTAAAGGTAGCGGCATATAATTCTACATTCTCAGGGTATTCCATTTTGTAGCCAGCCATAGGTGAATTGCCAACTAAGTCAGTATCAAACAGCGGGTCTTTTACATCCAGAATGCTACTAGTTATTACACTATAATAGGGAGACCGACTATGATAGCGAGTAGCATATAAATTGAATTTAGTGTTTTTAATGGCAGGGTTGCTGAAACCTAAGGCTACACCATATTCGCCACCGTCTTTAGGAGTATTGTTTTCTAAGCGGGGAATGTAGAGGTAATCTGGATCGTTTGGTCGAAAATCGCTGCCGTAGATAAGATTACCTGTGTTACATCCAAGTTGAGCGACATCTGTCGTTGAGAAGAAAGTACCACAATTACTTAAAACCGTATTTTGCCATTTAGATTGGTAAAATAAGTCGATATCGATATTAGGGCTTAATTCTTGAGTAAGCTTAATCACTGGCGCAGGTATAAGAGACTCTTCTAAAATCGAACCAGGTCGACGGTAGGCATTACCATCGTAAGCGTATAGGTCGTTTAAAGCATAAGTATAATCATCATCACCCCAAGTAACCACCTGATTACCGACACGAATTTCACCATCTAGCTCATTCACTTTCCAACGAGCAAAACCATAAGCATCTAATAACTCGATACCTGACGTCTGGGCGTGAGAGTCACGACCTTCATTACTAATATCATATAAACGCTGTGAATGATTCTCTTGCTCAATATCGTGCCACCACTTACCCCGTGCAAATAAACCTATATTCTTATAGTCTAATTTTAGATCATGCATTCCTTTAATGACTTGTGTGTAACTATCACCTTTTTCGAAGTTGAGACGGTGATCATCAGAAGACAGGGTAGAGGCAGTTCCACCATTGCCTACACCAATTAAAGAGGGGTCAGGGTCATCTGTTGACCAACCAATACCAGCGCTGATATTGCTTTCAAGTTGAACATGGACTGGTCCGTTTTCAAATTCAAACGCTAATACAGGAGAGCTTAATAATAGCCCATATGCTGCTAACGCCAAATTACCGTGAATCATTATTTTCATAATCAGTACTCCCTGTACTTTATTGAATAAAAGTATTCAACTCACAAGGAACATATTAGGTAATGCTTTACCTCGATAAAATTACTCTAAAGAGTAATTCACTACCCCCTCTTTTTTCTTATGGATCTATACTAAAGGAGTTCTAAAGATCGGTTTGGGGATGTAATAGATAAGCACTATGGCCCTGCTGTCAAATCTGTACAATTAAACTTGGGAGATTTTAGTTACGCAGTTTGACGGTAAAAGTCAAACTACTGAGCTATGCTGAAGAAACCGTACAAGTAGAATTTGTAAACTAAGCTTATTAGTCAGAGTTTACTATGACTAAGAAAATCAGAACTTACAGCACAGAATTTAAAACTGAAGCTGTTAAGAAAACAGCAGAGAACATCGGGAATATCTTAGCGGCTGCAGAGCAGCTATGCATCGCCATGCAAACCTTATCAAACTGGAGAAACAAAGCTGAGTTTATCTCTATGGTTTCTGCAGCATAGCTCACTCAAGCAAGCCAACAAAATTATACGCAAAGCTGATGCTTTTTTTTGTTGGCTTGCTTGAGATCTTTATTTTCACGTTCAGGCTCTTTAATACGTTGTTCTTGGCTTTGCGTTTGTACTGAGGCAGGAATGGCTGACCATGTGGAGGGATAATCTCCTGCCGCTTCTATTAGTATCCAAACGGCACGTTCTTTAATCTCGGGAGTGTAGGTTTGTTTTTTCATTGTTGTATTCTCTCAGAATGTTAAGTCTCCGATAATCCCGGGGTGGTTCAGCCTGACATATGCTCCCCATAAGAGGAGTGTCGTTTATGCTAAAAAAAGTCGCAGGAATAAATAATGAAGAGATCATATGGCTGCCGCGAATAACGAGGCAATAGCAAACATACGGTCAAACACGATTATTGTCATCATATTGTCATAACGGCATCGTATTCTTGAGCTCACTATAAATAGCGGTTGCGTATCACTCATATCTTTAGTCATTCACTGATTTGTTGATAACAGTTAGCGCATAGATATCAGGTGTGTTTATGAAGGTTGTTGATCGGTTTGGTAGTATCTCCACCCGTATACTGATTATTTTAACATTGGCTTTTTTACTCATTATTTTGCTGGTGTACTGGGTCATCGAAACCCAAGCTAAGCCGCGCATACTGGAGATGACCTCAGAGACAGTGGTTGAAACAGGTAACGAAGCCATCAATAGCATTATGGCGAGTATCAATCATGTCGACGGATTGGCCAAAGCCACCAGTACGATGGCTGGTGGCTTACCAAAAGAAGACGCCCTTTATAAAGAAACCTTTGGCAATCTCATGCAACAAACGGATCAACGCATTGTAGGCGGCGGCGTGTGGTTTGACCCCAATATGTACGCTCAGGGCCGAGAGCGCCAGTCGTTTGTATGGGCACGTGATGAGTCAGGTAGCATGCAGCCATTAGTGCGTTACAATCAAGCGCGCCAAACTCCCAATCCCTATTATCGTGATTGGTGGTACATTCCTGCAATGTACGCGCGTCATGACCACTGTGTTTGGAGTCGTGCCTATGTCGATCCAATGAGTAATCAGCCGATGATGACTTGCGCCAAGGCTTTGTATGACAGTCGCAATCAAGCTTTTGATGGGGTTGTAAGTTTTAATCTGCTATTAGACAACCTCGGTGAGGCGATGAAAAAGTGGCAAGATAAGCTCGGTGGTTATGTCTTTTTAGTAGACTTGGACAATCGGTTTTTGACCTTTCCAGATCAGTCGATGGTCATGCACGCAACTAAAGATAGCGGTCAGGGCCAGGTCGTAACGGCACGGCAGTTAGCTGAGAGCAACCCTAGCTTTGCCCCTATTGCGGACAGTCTAGATAGTATTAATCAGACACTGATAGACGAGGCAGTAACTAAAGATGAAAGCCGCTATACGCTCGCTGCTCGTAGTATTCTAAGTACGACCAATCTGAATAAAATCAGCGAGCAAGAGTCCAAATTGCTCTCAGCATTATTGCTGTTAAATATCGATCAAACGTTTAATTTGGTAGACAGTCATTTGGTCGACACCATCGCTGTGCCCAATGACTTTTTGTTGCAGCAGCCCGCCACCGCCTTTGTTTTTCGCATGCCGTTTACATATTGGAAGATGGTTATCGTCAAGCCTGATAATGACCTGATGAGCGTGGCAAATGCCCTGTCTAATAAACTGATTCAAGCCATGCTGTTGGGCTTCATTCCTATCTTGTTGTTGACCGCATGGGTATTTCGTCGCTACTTTACGCGGCCGCTAAAGCACATGGCACAGTCAGTGGCTGACATGGGGGTGTTAATTGAGCAAAAAAAATATCAACAATTAAGCGCGCACAAACTTCCTCATTCAAATGTCAGTGAGATTCAAGTTATTAGTGAGCAGACCAATCAATTGATTGATCGCGTCGTCGAGAATGAAGGCGCACTTGCTGAAATCAATGTTCATCTAGAAAAACAAGTCGCCGCCCGCACACAAGATTTACAGCAAGCCATGGATGAGTTAAAAGCCTCACAAGTGCATCTGGTGCGTTCTGAAAAAATGGCTACCCTTGGCCAAATGGTGGCAGGTGTGGCGCATGAGGTCAACACGCCGCTAGGCTACGTGCGTAGTAACATGGAATTGGTTGGCGATAACCTTATGCGTTTTGATGAGTTGCTACAACATACTGATCAATTATTGCATGCGTTAAAAGAACCAGAGACTGACCAAGCGCAAGTGACTCAATTGATAGAGGAGACCTTGCAGTGCTGCGAGGAAATTAAAGAAGATGAGATCAGTGAGGATTTGGCCGATTTGATTAAAGATGGACTTTACGGCGTCGATCAGATTGCCGAGCTGGTCGTCAGCTTGCGCGACTTTTCTCGAATTGATGAATCTAAGGTAAAAGATGTCGATATCAATGATTGCATCAATACCTCATTGATTATGGCGCGCAATAATTTAAAAACTCTAGACGTCGAAACCAATCTAGTAGAGCTGCCGCTGATTCAATGTAATCCTTCGCAAATCAACCAAGTACTATTAAACCTATTTAATAATGCCGCCCAGGCCATACCGAGTGATCATAAAGGGACATTACAAGTCACGTCGTCTGTTGATAAGGCGCAGCAACATGTTGTGGTACGCATTATAGACAATGGATCTGGTATCAAAGAGGATGTTTTAAATCATATCTTTGAGCCGTTTTTTACCACCAAAAAAGCAGGCGATGGCACAGGATTGGGATTGGCCATTACGGCACAAATTATGGAGCAACATGATGGACGCATTGAGGTTAGCTCAATAGTTGGGGAGGGCACGACATTTACCCTCACGCTACCGATACAGTCTGGCGCTCATGAACCTAAACCTTCACGAGCTTTATTTGAAAGTTGAGAGACTTCCAATCACTTATTTAAAGAGAGCGTCATGCAAAAACCAAAAATCGCTTTTATCGATGATGAGCCACGCATTTTACGCAGTTTAAAAATGCATTTTCGCCAGTCACATGATGTATTTATCACCACTGATGCTAGCGAATTGATGAAGTATGTTAGCGAGCATGATGTGCAAGTGGTCATCAGCGACCAACGCATGCCAGATAAGCAAGGTACAGAAGTGTTACGTGATATCAAAGCGGCCTCACCAAATACGCTGCGTATTTTGCTGACCGGTTATGCTGATTTGAATGCAGTGATTGACTCTGTGAATGAGGGCGAAATTTATCGTTATATTACAAAGCCATGGCAGAATGATGAGCTTAAACAAATCGTCAATAAAGCCACAGAAATAGCTCAGCAAACTCAAGAAATCACCCAAAACACTATGCAAGGTAATGATACTCAACAAGTTAGTGGTGGCAGTACTGGTAGCAATCGTAATATATTGGTATTAGATGACGACGAGAGCGTCTATCAGCAAATAAAAAGTCACTTTAAGAGTGCTTATACCGTGAGTTGGGCCAGTAACCTTGAACAGGCAGCAAAGTTATTACAAAAGAAACGCTTTGGCGTCACGATTACGGATTCGACGCTCAATAAAGAAAATATTACCCCCATTGTTTATGCCTTAAAAAACATCCAGCCAGATTTGATGGTTCTTATGTTGACTGAATTCAAAGATGCCCATATGGTCATTGATTTAATTAACAAAGGTCAGGTATATCGTTGTCTACCACGGCCGACCAACTTCTCTATCATGAGTATCAGTCTGGATCGCGCTTTTGATCATCACGAAAGATTGCTAGAACAGCCGGTACTGGCGGCTCGTCATCATGTCGAGGAGGTAACAGAATCGGAGGCTTTGAATTTTTCTGAAAGACTTAAGGGTTTCTTTGCTAAGTTCAGAGGTTGGCGCATTATTAGATAAAAATAGGGCAGGCTAAACATGCCCTATCGATAGTTTAAAATATCATTGTCTATTATTTACATGAAAGACATTTTTTATCAATCATGATTCATTTGCTCATGATTCATTTGCTCATGATTCATTTGCTCATGATTCATTTGCTCATGATTCATTTGCTCATGATTCATTTGCTCATGATTCATTTGCTCATGATTCATTTGCTCATGATTCATTTGCTCATGGTTCATTTGCTCATGGTTCATTTGCTCATGGTTCATTTGCCCGTGTCCACCATGCATATTGGCCATGATCATCGGCACCGCTATGACGGCTAAGCCAGATAACATCATGATTACGCCATTCACTTGCCTTAGGCGCAAACGCCCGATTTGATTGCGCATCCAGTTGACCGTTCCGTGCGTAGCGACGAGCATGGGTACGGTTCCTAGACCAAAGACAAACATTAACACGGCACCTGTGAGCGGGTCATGACCGACGACCGCCATAAGTAATGCGCCATAAACGAGACCACAGGGTAAAAATCCCCATAATAAACCTGCTGTTAATGCTCGAGGAAAGGTGTTTAAGGGGAATGCTTTCTGCCGCAGAGGTGATAAAGCTTGCCAAAAATGCATACCAAGACGTTCAAGCTTGTTCAAAAAAGGCAAACCTAGCATGGTTAATCCTATAAATACCAAGACCAACCCTAGTAGGATGCGAGGTGTGCTATTGCCAACCATTAGGTGCGTTAATACTGTGGTGCCAATCACACCGGCAATTAAGCCCAATAGGGCATAACTGAGTAAGCGCCCTAGATGGTAAGTTGCAATGAGGCCGCGTTTTTTTGCTGGACTAGCTTCTTTCATCGATAGTCCGAATGCAGTCACGATACCACCACACATACCTAAGCAATGCGGCGAGCCAAAAAATCCCATTAAGAATGCTGCAATTAATAGTGCCATAGTCATGAAAGTGCTTCCTATAATATAATACCAAATCCAAAAATACGATTAACTTTATTAGACTTGCTAAGCCTGTTAGCGGTCATAGTCAAAAAAGTTATCCTTATTATTCTAATTTTTGGAAATGGTATAAGAGAAATAAAGTCAGTTAACAATCTATCTTAATGACACCTAAAACTTATAGTTAACACCTACATAGAATGAGCGACCCGCGCCAGGTATAGCCGTGCCCCAGTTAGAGCTGCCATCTATCTCCTTATTCATAGACATAGTTCTACCTTGCCCCATGTAGGCACCGCCTAAAGGTAGGGCATGGTTTTTGTCAAAGACATTGTCGATACCAGCCTCAATCGCTACCTGTTTGAACTGATAGCCTGTATTGAGATTTAATAAGCCATAGCCTGCTGTTTTAATTTCGTTGCGAGGGGTGGATACATCCTTTTTAGCTGAAACACCAACCACTTCAATTTGGTTTTTCCAACCGTTGTTTTCCCGATTTAGGGCAACACTGCCATTGAATGGCATGATGTTATATAAGTCTGATCCGCTGTCTTTATTTTTTCCTTTGGTGTAGTTAAGTGATCCGGATATCCCCCAGTTTCCCCAAGCATTGGATGTCAATTCTCGATCGGCTGTCAGGTCGATGCCGTATATCTCAGCATCTTGGTTGGTATAACGCAGTACGTTGTATTGGTCGGCGGTGTGAGTGTCAGCCGCTGTGTTCGTCATACGATCCGACTGTACGGCATCGACATAGTCATCTATTTTTGAATAGTAAGGCGTGGCTTTGACACCCCAGCTATTTCCAGCACCGCGCCAATTTAGGGTGGCAGACAGTGTATTGGATTTTTCAGAACGCAGATTAGGATCACCAAAATAGCCATTGCCATCACCAACAGTGTTATTCATGACAGCCGCCATGGGCCATGTCGACCACGTATAACGCTCATAGAGACTGGGTGTGCGTTCTTTATGAGAAAGCCCCAATTCTAAGGTTTTTTGTGCATCAATGTTGTAGCGGGCAATCGCGGTAACGTCGATGTTGTGGTCAGTGCTGCTACGGTCACTGACATTAAAGTTAGCGCTATCTCGCAGCTGATTGGTCATATTGTTTTGACCACCGATTTGATAGCCATGTACTTCATCAGCACTGGTACGTACGTTTTCATAGCGCGCACCAAGCTGGGTCGTCCATTCAGAAGAGATGGCTTTTTCCCACTCGCCATAGATACCGATACGCTGACGTTGACCATTGTTGATATTTTGAAAGTCATTTGGCGACATCATACCGTCGCCAGATGCCGCCCATGTGTCATCAAGGGTATAGTCTTGATATTCAGCACCTATATTGATCGTGCCTTGGTTGGTTAAATCGATAATACCTTTAATATTGGCTCCAATAGTCTTGCTATTAGTATTCATAGGCATGCCTGTGGCGGCGCCATATAAGAACTGTTTGTCGTCTCCAAAGTTCATATAGTGATCGACTTTTTCATGATAGGCCTGTGCTTCTAACTGCCCCCAATTTAACTCGCTTTTGTAACGCAAATTAATGCGGTCAAGCTGATTGTCGAGCATGTCCATCCGCTGATTTGGATATAGCTCTTTTGGGACGTTTTGCCACAGATAAGTTCCTTGTAGCAGATGATTGCCACTCTTATAAGCAATGTCTAATGACTGATTTTTGCTTTCATAAGCGGTTGAACCAACTTCGTCTTTCGCTAATGTTTTATTAGGGTTACCTGTTTGGGTATAAGATTTAAAATCACCACCAGCTTTATAGTTATCTGCCTGTGCGAAGCTGCCTTTATAGGTGAGGCTAAGCTGATCGTTTGCCGCTGTGGTCGACAAGTTAGCCCCATAGGCGTCACCATTACTACGATAAAATGTGCCAATTTCACCTGAAGTTAGTATGTCGCTATCCGTTGAAAAGATAGGCTCTGCTGTTTCGACAACGATAGTACCGCCAATACTATTACCACCGAGACTCACAGGCGTCACACCTGCATAAACGGTGGTCTTGTCTATAGCGCTTGGCGCAATATAAGACAAGGGTGAGTTCATACTGTTCGGACAAGAGGCGATTGAGTCAACGCCATCCACTAAGATACGCAGACGGTTGTCCGCCAAGCCTCTCATCACGGGCAAGTTTGAGATGCCACCGGCACTTTGTACATTCAGACCGGGTATTTTTGTCAGTATAGTGGCCGTATCACTGCTTGCCACTTGTTTGCTGCTAATAAATTTTTGATTAAGGCTGGCTGTTGTTCCAAGTGCATCGGTACTATACGGCTTATCCGCTGCTGTCGCATAAACGACGATTTCTGGCAATCGGATATGTGGCTCATCATCCGTAGTAGGCATGTGCGCTTTTACGGTTGTGGAATCCGCATAAGCGCTACTGATATGCAATAAAGACAAAGCTAAAACACTTAGTTTTAAAATAGGTACAGCGTTCATTGATGAAGATAACATCTTATTTTCCCAGAAATTCGCAAAAATATTTTATGAAATCGGTTATTCAGTTTTTACCAAGAGGCAAGATAGGCCAAGCTATTTATGGGCTTAGAGTAGGCACTTACCGAATATTTTCCGATATAAATAGATAGTATTTTGAGTACAGTATTTTAGGCAAATAGGTACAAGTGCCTCAATCAGAGCGTCAAATGAGCGCGTTGATTGAGAGCATTGTCATTAATGCTCTAAAAATATTTGACTATAAATATGGATAATTATATGGGTGTGTCTGATGGTGGAGCGCGTGCGAGGGGTCGTAAAAAATTACTAGGAGAGCAGGTATGTGAGCGATACAAAAACGTGACTGAGACAGTAGATAGCTCAATCAAAGCCGAGTCAGTATGTGTAAAAGCGACTGGCAATAGTGCCGCAGACATGGCAGTGCAAAGGTCGCAGCCACTGTATTTTACGGCATCAGGGTTAGATTCAGAGCTTTCAATCTTATCTTTGCTATATAAGGCTTCCTGTAAAGGTGCAGCATCAACCGTTATGACTGGCTTAACGGTCGCAGGCGATGCTAAAGATAAGGATGCATTATGATGAAGGAAATGACGAGCGGCACTATCAATGGGTATGTTGTGATTCGTTTGCGCAATATCAGTCTGTATTTGCTCATACTGTTTGGCTGCCGATACAATCGGTGCAAGCTCTGCACAGATACCATGACCTAAGTGGGCATTATCATTCCATAGAGGTGTGAGCAACAGCGTGATGTGCATGATCCAAGCAAAACATGCGACCAACATGCCGAACCACATCGTTATCGGTGATGAATATCGTAAAACAAGCTTGTGGCGCTTAGTAGACATGATAGGGTCATCGTATTACCAGCATGCTGATGATGCATAGGTAACATTTATAAGTAAGGAGGTGTGCTAACTTAAAACATCAGTTTAAAAGATTTTAGAAAGAATACTTAACAAAATAGACATTATCGTTAACAATGCCATTCTAAGACAATGGGTATATCCTTTACAAGCTTCAAGTTTGCATTGTTTTTGTAGCGACTGTAGTAGTCAATTATAGTCATTTAATAATAAACTTAGATTAACACATGAAGTGCAACTTCAAAGAGCAGGTGAAAAGTAGGCCTAGATGCGCTAGCATCAAAGCTACTATCCACCGCCAAAGTGAGATTGCAACCATGAACTATACACATCTAAGCCTAGGGGAACGATATCAGATTTATGCCCTTAGAGGGGCACAACATAGTATTAAGTTTATAGCAGGGGCGTTAGGCAGAAGTCCAAGCACCATATCAAGAGAGCTTAGACGCAATAAAAGCCTACGAGTCTACCGAGCAAAGCATGCAGACAATACAGCTAAAGCGAGGCGAGCAAATAATGCCTTCACCATCATTTTAAACGTCTGGGACTGGGTCGTGACTAAGCTTAAACTGCAGTGGAGTCCTGAGCAAATAGCAGGCGTTCATAGTGGAGTCAGTCACATGAGTATCTATCGTTACTCATGGACTGATAAGAGGCAAGGCGGCACGCTATGGCAATATTTAAGACGCAAAGCCAAACCCTATCGTCAAAGGCTTACCACTGAGACTCGTGGGCGTATTAATGACAGGATCTCAATTCATGAGCGCCCTCATGTGGTAAAAGAGCGATCCCGCATCGGTGATTGGGAAGCGGACACCATCATTGGTCAAAACCACAAACAAGCTATCGTGACAGTAGTAGAGCGAAAGACAGGTTTGGTTAAGATGAAGCGAGTGACTAAAAAGAGTGCTCATCTGGTCGCAGATGCGATGGTAGTTATGCTCACTCCAGTGAGACTACACGTTAAGACGATTACGTCCGATAATGGCAAGGAATTTGCGGATCATAAAGCCATTAAGCAAAGACTCTATAGTGGGTTCTACTTTGCTGATGCTTATGCCTCATGGCAACGAGGAACAAACGAAAATACCAATGGCTTGATTAGAGAGTACTTGCCTAAAGGATGTGATTTTAGACAAGTATCTGATGATGAGGTGCAAAATATTGAAGACAGGTTAAACGCCAAACCAGGTGTTTTATTCCATTAATTAGCGTTGCACTTGGTGTGTTAATCTAGGCTTTTTATAGACACAATGCTATCAGATACATAGTGGTTAATTTTGTAGATTTTAATCACATATCCTGATTCGAAGAAATTGCCTCCGATATCTTAGATGTAATTTAGATTTATTCGAAATGTCCTAATGTTTTCGGAAGCTCAACATTCTATAATTGAAGATTTAAAATGAGGACACGCCCTAACTTGACAATAAGCGTTACACTTTTCAGACAATTTAAGTATTTAAGTATTTAAGTATTTAAGTATTTAAGTATTTAAGTATTTAAGTATTTAAGTATTTAAGTATTTAAGTATTTAAGTATTTAAGTATTTAAGTATTTAAGTATTTAAGTATTTAAGTATTTGAGTATTTGAGTAAACTCTGGTTCTATCGATAATATAATGCGGCAAATGCATCAAACAATTTAAAACAAGGTAAATATGTCAGCTTTCATACGTACGTTTTAAAAGGTATACATAAACACATATCAAAGCATCCCTTTGCTCTTCCCTTATATATGTACAGAAATAAGTACATATATAGTGTATACTAGAGCGGTAATTAATCTATAATGATAGACCATATAACCAACATAATTAAATGTGGAGTAACTATTATGGACGTTGTGAACTACACTGATTTTAGAAAGAGTTTAGCCAAATATATCGATAAGGTAGATACGGATAAAGGCCCGATACTCATTACCAGACAAAACGCCAAACCGACGGTATTGATGAGTCTAGAAGAGTTTAACTCGTATGAGGAAACACTGCATCTTTTAAGCAGCACTACCAATGCCAAGCGTCTCAGACGCTCTATTGCTGATGCTAAAGCTGGTCGCTTTATTGAACGTGAGATTGATAGCAAAGATATACCTCTCACTTTTGATGACGAGGTAGACGCTTGATACTATCTTGGACGGCAGACGCGTGGGAGGACTATGAATACTGGCAAAAAACTAGTAAAGACAAAGTTAAACAGATCGGTAAGCTGATCAAAGCCATCAAACGTGACCCATTTGAGGGTATTGGCAAACCTGAGCCGCTCAAACACGACCTTGCAGGCTACTGGTCTCGTCGTATTGATCAAGAGCATAGACTGGTTTATGAAGTTCAAGATGATGCGATTATTATCGTTCAGTGCCGTTATCATTATTAAGTAAGGATATGACAGCTTAAAAAAAGTGCCTGATTTTGAAATTAGGCGCTTTTTTATAGTGATAGGTAGATAGTTACTGCTCATAAGCACTCTTTAATTTTTGAGGCATCTCAGCAATCAGCTTACTCGAGCACTTAGCCACGACTTGTATTTCAGAATAGCTATGGTCACCTTTTAAGAGACTTGCGATGATTTGCTGCTTCTCAGTACCGCCTGCAAAACCTTGCATCTGATGACTATAGCGGTGTTCATAGTGAACAACCCCAGGATCGTCGTAAGCTTAGCGTCTTATGAGGATGTACTAAGTGCTAACTTCGAAATAATTAAAATGCTTATGCTAAATGATGACAAGAAAAGCCTAACCAATTTAACGAAGAACCAGATATTAAAAACCTTGTCTGTATGACAAACAAAACAATACCTCTGGGAGTTGACTCCCAGAGGTATTGTTTTGTTTAGTCCTTCGCTATGATTCTGGTAAAATCTTTAGGTACCGTCATAATCAATTGGCACAAGTACTTTAAATCGCTTTAGGAGTGTCACCGTGTGTCTAAAATTTCCTAGGTAAATTTGGGCAACTTGAGATTTGGTTAATTCTAACGTGCGGATTAAAACCCCCTAGCTAGCCAGATATCCCCTTGCCTTACCGTTTACAGGTTTGGGTTCACAATAATTTTCACTGCTGATTCATTGTTGTGAATTAAAGTCTCAAAGCCTTTAGCAATCAAATCATCCAATTTGATACGTTGAGTAATAAAGGGCTCAAGGTTCACTAAGCCATCTTCGACCAATTTGATGGTTTCTTGATGATTGTTTACATAACCAATAGTCCCACGTACATCGAGCTCCTTCATGA
>NZ_CAJHBR010000027.1 GCF_904846695.1 Psychrobacter urativorans | reverse complement strand
TCGTTTCAGTAGATTGACGTGCTAATTATTAAGTGACTTATCACTTCCTAATTACTCCCGCTTGTCTTGCTGAGGTGCGTATTATAGACGCTTTAATCTGAGTGTCAAGAAGTTATTTAGCTAACTTCATTTCAAGCGGTAAACCACTCCCACAAAGCCGCTCTTCTGTTCCGACTGGGACGCATTATACGCAGATTAAAGGCTCGGTCAAGCTTAGTCTAAGATTTAATTTGCCTTCCCCTAAGGATTCTCTTATTAGTTGATGCTTATCATGGGTTTAGAGTTTGGACTGGGGTTTTTGTGCTAGTCATATCATCTTTAAGATTAAAGTAGCGGTATTCAACAAGCCATTTTTACTAAGCTGTTTTCAGTTATAGAGTCTGCTGAGCTAAATCATGAGCTAAATATAGTTACTTGGTTTTTGTATCAACTAGCCGTGCGATTGTTTGGCTTTGGCTTGTCAGCATGATTTGTTTCTATTACTACTTACTATTGCTATGACTTGTTTATACGATCGGTCTATATAATTATAAGCAAGGAAGTCACTGGCTACTTACAGCTGTCGTAGTACGGTTATAGTAATAGGTGTCTATACTATAGATAGTAGCGTAGTCGCCCTGAGACCTAAACGCTTTTTAGTTTTTCTGAATTAGCTGGTGGCAAGTATAGATAGCTAGATAGTAGGTAAAGATTGTTTTCTGACTCTTTATAGATCTCATTGCACTTATATATTGCCACTCTGCATACATCCATTATTAACTTAAGGTCATATGCAAAGCCTCTATAGTTTATTAACCGGTTATAGATAAAGACGCAACCTAAGCGTAAGCTGTTGATAACTAAGTTACTAGTACCCATATATAGAAGCCGCTATTATTGGCTTAGTACTAATATTTTGCTTATATATAGGTAATTGATCGGCATTTAAGCTTTACAGCCTATAAAGATAAGCGCTTTGAGGTCAAAAAACAGCCTGCTAGCCCTTACTATCTAGTGTTTATAGACGGTTTTTGCTATAGTAGGCGCTTTTATGGCATTACTCTCCTACCCTGTCAGTTAACTGTATTTAAAGGACGGGTTGCTGCGCTTTATAATAGCTAAGCGGGTTACAGAAATGCTGATATCTCTTAATACGTCACAATAGGTGGCAATAACTATTGTAGTCTGACGGTCATATGATTGATGGTTGCAATCATCACTGCCAAAGGACTCAAAAAGGTGAATAGATTATGGTAGCGATTACTTTACCCGATGGTAGTGTAAAACAATTCGACGGCAGCACTACAGTTATGCAAATAGCTGAAAGTATTGGGCCAGGACTTGCTAAAGCCACAATAGCTGGACGTGTAGACGGACATTTAGTAGACGCTTCCGATCCTATCGTTGCTGATGCTAAGGTCGAAATCGTTACTGCAAAAGATGATGATGGGGTCGATATCATTCGTCACTCATGTGCGCATTTATTAGGCCATGCGGTCAAACAGCTCTATCCTGATGTAAAAATGGTAATCGGCCCAGTCATCGATGATGGTTTTTATTACGACATCTATAGTGAGACGCCTTTTACCCCTGAGCACATGGAAGCAATTGAAAAGCGCATGATGGAGCTGATCAAACAAGACTATGATGTGATCAAGAAAATAACGCCGCGCGCTGAAGTGATTAAGATATTCGAAGAACGTGGCGAAGACTATAAGCTTAAGCTGATCAATGATATGCCGGGCGAAGATGCCTTTGGTCTGTATCATCATCAAGAATATGTCGATATGTGCCTTGGCCCGCATGTGCCTAATACTCGCTTCTTAAAAGTATTTAAACTGACTAAAATGTCAGGCGCTTATTGGCGTGGCGATGCTAAAAACGAACAGCTACAACGTATTTATGGTACTGCATGGGCAGATAAAAAACAGCTAAAAGCCTATATTCAGCGTATCGAAGAAGCCGAAAAGCGTGACCATCGTAAAATTGGCAAAGCGTTAAATCTATTCCATATGCAAGAGCAAGCGCCAGGAATGGTGTTCTGGCATCCGAATGGTTGGACTATATATCAAGTGCTTGAGCAGTATATGCGCAAAGTGCAGCATGATAATGGCTACCAAGAGATTAAGACACCGCAAATCGTTGATCGTAGCTTGTGGGAACGCTCTGGGCATTGGGGTAACTATGCCACCAATATGTTTACGACCTCAAGTGAAAGCCGTGATTATGCGGTAAAACCGATGAACTGCCCTTGCCACGTGCAAGTGTTTAATCAAGGCTTAAAATCTTATCGTGACTTGCCACTACGTATGGCCGAATTCGGTTCTTGTCATCGTAACGAGCCGTCTGGCTCATTGCATGGCTTGATGCGCGTCCGTGGTTTTACTCAAGATGATGCGCATATATTCTGTACTCAAGCGCAGATTCAACAAGAAGTGGCTGATTTCATTCAGTTAACGCTCGATGTTTATGATGATTTTGGCTTTAAAGATATCATCATGAAGCTTTCTACTCGCCCTGAAAAACGAGTGGGTTCTGAGGAATCTTGGGATTTCGCCGAAAAAGCTTTAGCTGATGCTTTAGATAATTCAGGACTAGACTGGGATTATCTACCGGGCGAAGGCGCTTTTTATGGTCCGAAGATTGAATTCAGTCTTAAGGATTGCTTAGGTCGTGTTTGGCAGTGCGGTACTATTCAGGTCGATCCTAATATGCCTGAACGTTTAGATGCTGAATTTGTCAATGAGCAAAATGAGCGTGAAGTCCCTATTATGCTACATCGAGCTATTCTTGGCTCGTTCGAGCGCTTCATCGGTATGCTCATAGAACATTACGCCGGTTGGATGCCAGTATGGCTGGCTCCGCAACAAGTGGTAGTTATGAATATCACTGATAAACAGGCTGATGCTTGTACAAATGTAGTCAATGAGCTGAAAAATGCAGGTTTGCGAGCCATTAGTGACTTGCGTAACGAAAAGATTGGATTTAAGATACGAGAGAAAACATTAGAACGTATCCCCTATATGTTAGTATTGGGAGATAAAGAAGTCGAATCAGGTAGCGTTAACGTGCGTACCCGCGAGGGTGAAAACCTAGGCGTAATGACTATCTCAGAATTTATTACCTTAGTAAATGCAGCTGTCAGTGATAAAGGCCGACAGACCCCAAAAACAGATCAGGAGTAATACCTATTAAACAGTCAAACCGTTTGAACATTAACGAAGATATCAGCGTCAAAGAAGTCCGTTTAGTTAAAGAAGATGGCGAACAAATGGGCGTAGTCGATATCGATACCGCAATGAAAGCGGCACGTGAAGACAATCTAGATTTGGTTGAATTAGTTCCTGATGCCAAGCCGCCAGTATGTAAGATCATGGATTATAAGCATTATCTCTATGATCAAAAGCAAAAGGCTAAAGAGGCTAAAAAGAACCAAAAGCAAACTCAGCTCAAAGAGATGAAGTTGCGTCCTAGTACTGAAGAGGCCGATTATCAGGTTAAACTGAAAAAAATCGTTAGCTTTTTAGAAGATCAGGATAAAGTTAAAATCAGTATCCGCTTCCGTGGTCGTGAAATGGCTCATCAAGAGATTGGTCGTAAGCAACTTGATCGCATTATCGAAGATACTGCTGAAATCTCGAATGTCGAACAATATCCTAAGATGGAAGGTCGTCAGATGGGTATGCTATTAGGTCCTACTAAGAAAAGGTAAGTCCGTAGCTTAGGGTTAGCTTGCATTACGATTTTATAAATAACTTGATTTTAGTTATCGTTTTTGACCATCAATATGCTGCGGGATATTGATGGTTTTTTGCTATTGGCATATTGAATTACTGCTAACGCTAGTCTAAGCACTTAAAGCCTAGCTTAGATAATAGCTAGATATGTGATAGTAGCGCCTAGTAGGTCTTAGTACAATATAGAAGGTTAGTTTACAAAATCAATCTTCTCAGTCCTTTGATTACACGGTAATCTAAAGCTAGATTTACTGGCTATAGCCTAATAACATTTATTGGTTATAACCTGCTGCTGCTGTTATAAATATATAAAATAGCGCTAATAATAAAGCCTGTACTCAAACTTTAAATAAAAATATTTTTCATATTAAATATTAAAGGAACATTTATGCAAGAGTTGACCCCACCGGAAAACGCCCCTACTCCTATTATATCTTTGACACCACCTGCTGCCGTAAAAGAAGTGCAAAAAAGCGAAGCAGATCAAATGGTCACGTTGGATGCGAGTCAACTACCTGAACTAGATGCCAAGGTCGACGCTTTTGTCAATCATGTGCTGACTAATTCGGTGCATAGTGATGAATTTAAACAAAACGTCCAGTCTATACATAATTTAGGTTCTAAAGAGATTCGTGAGTCCTCGCAAATCTCTAACCGTATGTTAGAGCTACCGGCTAAGAGTCTCAATGACAGCTTGTTCGATAACTCACCTATCGCTAAATCGTTGACGGAACTGCGTGGTATCGTAGAAGATCTAGACCCTAGTAAAAAGCAGCTAACTAGCTCACGCAAACTGTTTGGTTTGATTCCTTTTGGCAATAAAGTACAAGACTATTTTCGCCAGTATGAGTCAGCACAGTCACACATTAATGCGGTAGTGACTAGCCTTTATAATGGTAAAGATGAGCTGCTCAAAGATAATGCCATGATTGAGCAAGAAAAAGTCAATATGTGGGAATTGATGCAGTCTATCCGCCAGTATGTTTATGTTGGCAAAAAAATCGATGAGCAGTTAGAGCAAAAAGTTTATACCATTGAAGCTACTGATCCTGAAAAAGCTCGTATCATCAAAGAAGAGATGCTGTTCTATGTGCGTCAGAAGAACACTGACTTTTTGACCCAGTTGGCGGTTAACATTCAAGGATATTTGGCTTTAGACACTATTCGCCGTAACAACTTAGAGCTTATTAAGGGTGTGGATCGGGCTACGACTACTACTGTTTCAGCCTTACGTACTGCGGTGATCGTTGCGCAAGCGATGACCAATCAAAAGCTAGTACTAGATCAAATTACTGCCTTGAACAAAACGACTAGCAGCTTGATTGAATCAACTTCTGAGATGCTTAAGCGTCAATCAGGTGAGATCCATGAGCAAGCAACTAGTAGCACTATTGAGCTTGATAAATTGCAAAACGCCTTCAATAATGTCTATGAGACTATGGATATGATCAGCACTTATAAGTTAGAAGCGCTGGAGAATATGAAGCAGACGGTAAATACTTTAACTAGTGAAGTTGATAAAGCGCAAAAGTATTTAGACAAGTCGAACGAGACTACTGTGCTTGAAGTTTCTAGAGAAATAGACACTAAAAAGATAGTAGATAATTCTGGTGCTAACTCTATCGATATCTAACAGGTAAAACATCGACAGCAAATGGCTCGCTTAACCCGATAATGGTTAACGGCTATTTGCGCCAGATAAGATAATTGACTCAAGATATTGCAACCTCGTTCGTGTTAAGATAGCCCCTATTAATAATTTTAAAAACAGATACGGTACTTTATGAGTTGGAATGATCCAAACGCCTCAAGTGAGGCACAAAAATACGACAACCCTATTCCTAGTCGCGAGCTAATACTGAGCACGATTACTGAAAAGGGTGAAGCCACCCATCAACAGTTGGCTAAAGCATTCAACATTGATGATCCTGATCAGTTTGATGCTTTAGGAAATCGTTTAAAAGCGATGGCACGTGATGGTCAAGTGAATCGCGAAGGGCGTCCTTATCGCTTTCGCACGGTCACTCAACAAGACGTTGTTACTGGTACAGTCTCAGCACATGCCAAAGGCTTTGGCTTTGTATTGTTAACTGATATGCCTGATTTGTTCTTGCATGAAAAACAAATGCGCTGGGTATTCAACGGCGATAAAGTCGAGGCAGTAGGTACTTCAACGGATAATCGCGGTCGTACTGAAGGTCGTATCGTTGATGTCGTTGAACGTCAGCAAAATCAATTCATCGGTACTTTAGCCAAAGACGAAGATGGTTATTGTGTTGAGCTTGGTAGCCCGAACAATCACCAGCCGATTACGGTCACTGAAGATAACGTACAAGCATTAGAAGTGAAGCTTGGCTATCCAGTAAAAGTAGACATCATCGATTGGCCGAACCAGCATGAATTTGCTACTGGTAAAATTACTGAAGTGCTAAGTGATGACAATGATCGCGAATTAATCATTGAGACTACCTTACTTAATTATGATATCCCTTCTGAGTTTAATGAAGCGACTCTTAAGCAAGCTAATGACTATAAAGAGCCGACTGAAAAAGACATTAAAGGGCGCACAGATTTACGTGATATCCCATTAATCACTATCGATGGTGAGGATGCACGAGATTTTGATGATGCCGTATTCGCTGAAAAGCGTGCTGGTGGCAACTATCGAGTATTAGTCGCTATCGCTGATGTCAGCAATTACGTAACGCCAAACTCGCCATTAGATATCGAAGCTTATCAGCGTGGTACTTCGGTGTACTTCCCACATCGGGTAATCCCAATGCTACCGGAAGTGCTATCAAACGGTCTTTGTTCATTGAATCCTAATGTTGATCGCTTGTGTATGGTCGCCGATATAAAAGTATCGCGTGCTGGTAAAGTGACTGGTTATGAGTTCTATCCTGCTGTAATGAATTCGCAAGCACGTTTGACTTATAATCAAGTCAATGACTACCTTGCTAATCCAAAAGACAGCACTATTCCTAAATCGTTAACTGATAATAAAGAAGTTAAAAAGTCAGTAGATACCTTACATCAGTTGTATGAGCTACTAGTGAAAAAACGTGAAGAACGCCATGCGATGGAGTTTGAAACGGTCGAAACTTATATCAAGTTTAACGAAACTGGCGGCATCGCTGCTATCTTGCCACGTACTCGTGGTGACGCGCATAAACTGATTGAAGAGTGTATGTTGCTCGCCAATACTTGTGCGGCAAACTTTGCCTTAGAGCATGAACTGCCAGTGTTATATCGTAACCATGATAAACCTGATAGCGAAAAATCTATGCGTATCCATGAGTACGCTAAGAACTTTGGTTTAAGCTTTCCAGAAGAGAGCCCAACTCAAGCAGATTATCAGCGTATTATTGAAGCTACCAAAGACCGCCCTGATGCTGTGAGTATTCATAGCATGCTACTGCGTTCAATGATGCAAGCCAATTATGCCCCTGATAATATCGGTCACTTCGGTTTAGCTTATGAAGAATATAGCCACTTTACTTCGCCTATTCGCCGTTATCCTGATCTAATGCTACATCGGGCGATCAAGGCAAAAGTGACTAATACTCCACAGCCAGTGATGGAATTTTCACTTGATGGTGCTGGTACTCAAACTTCAGATACTGAGCGCCGTGCTGAAAAAGCCTCTCGCTTCGTAGAGTCTTGGCTCAAATGTCACTACATGAAAGATCATGTCGGTGAAGAATTCGATGGTACTGTCACTACAGTCACTAGCTTTGGCTTGTTTGTGATGCTTGACGACTTATACATTGATGGCTTAGTGCATATCTCCAATGTTGGCGATGACTTCTTTGTTTATGATGAAAAACAGCAGCAACTTATCGGTAAAGATAAAGGCGGTTTGTTTGGACTTGGTGATTCAGTAAGAGTCAAAGTTGCTGGGGTCAATATGGATCTATTACAGATTGATTTTGATTTAACAGCTAAGCTGAAATCTAGTGAAATGAATCAAACCAAAAAAGACCAAACTAAGAAGAGCGCTCCTAAGAAAAGTAGCAGCCGCAGCAGTAGTAACAAGAAAAGCACTAACAAAAAAAGCTAGTACGCTGCACCTTTAGGCTATAAACAAAGGGGCTAACGTTATCGTTAGCCCCTTTTTATTGGCTCGCTGATTGCTGCTATCACTAGGCGCCTTCCACTTGCTCTAGACGCTATTACTCGAATTGCTGAGCTTGCTCACTATCTACACTAACATTATTAACAACTGCTGTAGAGTGCTCAGCTAGGGGTTGTGCGCCGATAGCAGCTCAGCTGTTAGTATTATTGCTGTTAGCCTGAGCATCATTAGCATCAAACTCCGTGTTTGACTCTGGGACTACAGCCGTCTAATGAGCAACTTGAGCGGTTTTATTTTTCTCATGTTTATTGACATTGATCATATTAAAACCGAGTAATAATAAAATAGTCGCCAAGGTAAAGACGATTAAATGTTTTCTTTGCATAGTTATTACCTCTAAGGTTTAAATGATGAATAATTCATATCAGTGATTTTTATAGTTAGCCTGCTGCTATAGCTACTCCTGCGGGCTGTTTTTATTTAGTAAGTCAGTTTCACCAGAATTATCGGCTATTTCTTGTTCGACTTTATCCATTAGTTTCTGATCAGGTCTAGCATCCAGCACTTCGTTACCCTCTAATCCTTGTAGAATTTGCTTAGCACGAGCTTTAGCCTGTCTTTTATCGACATTATCGACATTATCGACATTATCAATGTTATCAACGTTTTCATTTTTTATAATAGGGTGCAGTGGTTGAGCAGTGGTTGGTTGAACAATAAGGTCTGATGTGGGCGCATTACTACTATTGGTATTTTGTAGATGCTCGAGCGCTTTTTCTACTTTATGGGTAAAGCGTAATTTATAAATAGGTTCAGGTAAGCTAAAACCTGCGTTTTCTAGAGCATGTTTGGTTTCGCGAATAGCAATACTACGCGCTTTGGCAAAGTTAGTTTCAGTTTGATCGACCCATACTTGAAACTCTAGAAGGATATTGGAATCGCCAACATTAGCAATAACAGCAATAGCTTTTGGCTTCTCTAATACGAAGTCTAAAGTACATATCGCATCTAAGCCCACTTTTATCGCTGCTAATGGATCATCATTAGCATCGACACCCAGCTCAAAAGTAAAGCGCCGTTCGGGGTTTTTGGTATAGTTAAGGATAGTCGCTTTAAACACTTCAGCATTAGGAATACGCAACTGATTACCATCTAAGGTCATCAAAATAGTTGCCCGTGAGGTAAGACGCACCACGATACCTTCTTTGCTATTAATGACTATGTGATCACGGGCGCGAAAAGGTTGGCGAATACTGAGTAGCAATGAGGCAATGTAATTCTCTATACTATCTTTTACTGCAAAACCTACCGCAATGCCGATGACCCCTGCACCCCCTAGCAAGGTCCCTAATAAAGTCTCTGCTCCTACTAAACTCAATGCCAATATTAAGCCAAAGATAATAAAGATGACTTTGACGGTTTGTGATAATAGCTCAGCTATAAAAGGATTAGGAGTTAGACGTTGCCAAAATTTCTTACGATTAGATAACCAGCTACCGAACCAACTAACAATAGCAAATATCACTATACCAACCAATATTAGCGGCATAGCCTTGAGCAAGTTTCTAGTTTGGTTTCTTAGACTTTGATAGACAGTAGTGACATTATCTTGTACATCCAACGTACGAGTGATCTTGTCCTCAACAGTAACTACATCCGTCAAACGGTTGGTTAGATTGATCGCCTGTTGGGCTTTTTTCTCGTTTGCAGTTTCGCCAGCTAAGCTGACTACACCTTGCGTCACACTAACAGTAACTGCTTGCAAGCCTTCGATTTCAGAAAAAATACCGTCGATACGTTGACGGATATCTTGATCTTTTTGCGGGGTTGGGCTAGTTTCTATCTGCGCGTTGTTGGTGCTTTCACCACTGATAACGGGTGATGGCTTGACAGGCTCAGTAGCAGCGCCACTAGTCTTAGCGGCATCCGCTGCTGTAGCACTTGATGGACTTTGAGCAGTCAAAGAACCCTCGGGCAACCCTAAGGCGGTTGCCGTATCTGCTAGCACGCCATTAGATAGATTGACCGCATTATCAGTATTAGCAGCAGTAGCAGCATAGCTAGGTGAACGACTAATAACTAAGCCTAGCAGTAGTAACAAGCTGCATACTAGCAGTCTGCCAGCTGACCATTGGCTGGCTGGCAGTAATTTACGGGTGGCGACAAGGTCAACAGGGGCGGCCATAAACATCCTTGGTTAAGGGCCATTAAGGATGTTGAAACATAGCGGCTTAATGACTGGTTTCTTAGTGACTGGTTTATCAATGACTGGTTTACTGACTAGCTCGCTGTTACTTTACTTGAGGTCTAAATAGCGCTGTGCTGCGCCTAAATCCAGCGTGCCTTCATAGATAGCTCGACCAGTAATGATGCCTTCAATACAGTCACCATACGGCTTTAATAACTCGATATCTTTCATATTAGTAACACCCCCAGAAGCAATCACTGGAAGACCACCTTCGCGAGCTAAGTTGACTGTTTGTTCAACGTTGACGCCTTGCATCATGCCATCACGATTAATATCAGTATAGACGATAGAAGACACGCCGACATCCGCAAAACGTTTGGCAAGCTCTGTAGCTTTAGTATCAGTAACGTTGGCCCAACCGTGAGTAGCCACCATGCCATCTTTGGCATCGATACCTACGATGATATGTCCAGCAAACTCACGACAAGCTTCAGCGACAAAATCAGGATCTTCTACCGCTTTAGTACCAATAATAATATAAGTCAGACCAGCAACGATGTATTCTTCAATAGTACGCATAGTCCGCACACCACCACCGAGTTGAATAGGCAAGTTGGGAAAAGCTTTGGCTATGTCCTGAACTACTTGCTTATGTACTGGCACTCCATCAAATGCCCCATTCAAATCAACCAAATGCAAGCGGCGCGCACCCTCGAGCACCCAACGCTCAGCCATCGCTACTGGGTCATCAGAAAATACCGTATCATCTTCCATACGGCCTTGTTTTAGACGCACACATTTTCCATCTTTAAGATCAATAGCGGGAATAATTACTGGCACAGCACACATAGAGCATTCCTTATAAGGGCATTATATTGATAAAAATAAAAGCAATAAGAGCAAAAATAGAACAATCAGCGCAAGTATTAAAAACCCCTGATTTATGTAAAAAATTTAGCAACTTCTAACTCATGAACTCAATTAGCTATTGCAATTAGCAGTAAAATAAGCATGAATAAAATATCTATATATTAGTATAATTAATCAATAGTTTAACATTCATAACTATAAGTTTGAACCATTAACAGACACCCTAATATTAGCTAAATTGGGTGACTGACTGGCAATTTTAGGTTAATTTAGCGTATAATCCTAGGTAAATTTGTATATGTTTCTATATGGGAAACACTAGGTATTATTAAGTCACTGCTAAGGTATTAGTGATTTAGCTAAGTGTTATAGGTAGAAATAGATGAAATAGGTAGGATAAGACTTATATCCACGTTATATAGTGCGATTAACAATACAAGATTAATGCTATCTTGAGTCACCATCTTATCAAGTGGCTTGAATTAGGTCTATCAATGAATAGCCTTTGTAGATGCTACTATCTTATGTAAATCGTCAGGCAGTCTTAAGTAAATATTTTTGTAAGCTATTTACTGTTCTGCTATTGATAGCCATCTATTGCTAAACAATTCTATATTTCCCTAACTCACTCAAATTGATATTACAGATTTTAATACAAGGTATGCTAAAACGTCCTATTGCTTAAACAGACTAGTTTGTTAGTTTATTTAGGACGGATAGCTTTAGTATGCACCCTGGTAGCCGGTCGCCACCTGGTAGTTCGAATAAGATATTAACGTGTTGTTAAGGAGTCTAAGGTCAGCGTTGATCCTCTTATTTAGTAGTAATGCCCTAGTGTCGCTGTTAAGACATTCACTTCCTGCCCTAGCAAAAATGCAGAGGATTGAATGCTTTTAGTGATATTGAAGCAAATCCTACCGATATACCATACAGGACGTCTGGTATCGTTTTAGACTATGGACTAAGTTTTCGCTTATGATTACCATCAAAAAAGGTTTGGATTTGCCTATCACCGGTGAACCCTCCCGCGAGATATCCGAGCACAGACCCGCACATGTGGCACTCATTGGTTACGATTATGTGGGTATGAAGCCCACCATGAACGTCAAAGAAGGCGACATTGTAGCCAAAGGCCAACCAGTTTTTGAAGATAAAAAACGGGTTGGTGTCATCTATACTGCTCCTGCTGCTGGCAAAGTTATTGCCATCAATCGCGGTGAGCGTCGTGTGTTTGAGAGTCTGGTTATTGCAGTCGACCCTAACGGTGAAGAAGTAGAATTTCAGCGTTATGACTCCCAGCAACTTGCTGATCTTGACTCCGAAGCAGTTGAGACTCAACTACTAGCCTCTGGCGAATGGACAGCGTTTCGTACGCGTCCCTATAGCCGCGCTCCTGAAATAGGTGCTCGTCCGCATGCTATTTTTGTCACTGCCATGGATACCAATCCATTAGCTTACGACCCGATGCTGCTAATCAATGAACAAACGCAAGCATTTAATGACGGTTTAGCAGTGCTATCAACTCTAAGCCCTAAGACTTTTGTCTGTCATCATGGTGACGCCCATCTAACACCATTAGCACATAGTGCTGCTAATAACGTTACTGAGTATCATAGTTTTGCGGGTAAGCATCCAGCAGGTCTAGCTGGCACTCACATTCACTTTTTGCATCCACTAAGTCGTGGCGTCAGTGTCTGGACTATAGGCTATCAAGACGTCATTGCTATCGGCAAACTATTTACTACCGGTCGTCTCTATACTCGTCGCTTACTTAGTTTGGCAGGTCCTGCAGTCAAGGAGCCGCATCTAGTAGCAACTGAACGTGGTGCTGATATTACTGGATTGACTAAAGGTAAATTACTAGCTGGTGATAATCGCATCATCTCCGGCTCAGTATTATCTGGTCGCAAACTATTTAGTAATGTCGCTTACTTAGGTCGTTATCACGATCAAGTCAGTGTTTTGTCTGAAGGTCATGAGCGTCCAGCGTTCCACTTTTTCAGCCCAGGTAAAAACCGTTTTTCCAAGCTACCAATCTATATTTCGCAGTTCTTTGGTAGTAAGAAATACAACTTTACTACTTCGACTAATGGTTCACCACGGGCAATGGTACCTATCGGCGTCTATGAAGAAATCATGCCACAAGACTATTTGCCTACGCAGTTACTACGTGCGTTAATTATTGAAGACATTATTACTGCGGTTGATCTGGGTGTGCTTGAGCTGGATGAAGAAGATCTAGCTTTATGTACCTTTGTATCTCCTGGCAAATATGAATACAGCGATATTTTGCGTGATAATTTGACACGCATTGAGCTGGAGGGCTAACCACGATGAAATTTTTACACAATATGTTCGATCGTATGGAGCCGTCCTTCCTTAAGGGTGGCAAGCACGAGAAGTATTATCCTATCTTTGAGATGTTTGACACTTTCTTGCGTCAACCAGATTCAACGACTTTTACCTCATCACACGTACGCGATGGTATCGATCTAAAACGCATTATGATTACCGTATGGATGTGTACTTTCCCAGCCATGTTTTTTGGGATGTATAACGTCGGTCATCAAGCCCTAACCGCTATTACCGAGCTAGGTTTACAAGCCGATGGCTGGCGCACTATCATCACAGGCATGGTAGGCTATAATCCAGAGAGTGTCTGGGCTTGCTTTGTCTATGGGGCAATGCAGTTCTTACCTATTTATATCGTCACTTTCGTAGTCGGTATCACTTGTGAGATTATATTTGCCATTACTCGTGGGCATGAAGTTAACGAAGGTTTCTTTGTGACTTCAATACTCTATGCTTTGATCATGCCACCAGATATCCCTTTATGGCAAGTGGCCTTGGGTATCATATTCGGGGTGGTCGTTGCTAAGGAAGTCTTCGGTGGTACTGGTAAGAACTTCCTTAACCCTGCCCTATCAGGTCGTGCGTTTTTATACTTCGCTTATCCGTCTTATATCTCTGGCGACTCAGTATGGACAGCAGTCGATGGCTTCTCTGGAGCCACACCACTTGGCTTAGCCGCTCTTGGTGTAAGCCCTGAGAACTTCACTAACGTCTATGGCCAAGCTATTACTTGGAGCGATGCTTTTTTAGGCAATATCCAAGGCAGTATCGGTGAAGTATCAACTTTGGCTATCTTGTTTGGTGCAGCGGTACTGTTATGGACGCGTATTGCTTCTTGGCGCATCATGTCAGGCTGTGTGATTGGTTTAGTCGCCACCTCACTTATCTTTAACATGATAGGGTCAGAAAAAAACTTGATGATGGCACTGCCGTTCTACTGGCATTTAGTAATCGGTGGTTTTGCTTTTGGTGCGGTCTTTATGGCTACTGATCCAGTATCAGCGGCTCATACTAATAAAGGACGTTGGGCCTACGGTATCTTGATCGGTTTTATGACGGTGTTAATACGTGTAGTCAACCCAGCCTTTCCAGAAGGCATCATGCTAGCTATTCTTTTTGCTAACTTATTTGCCCCATTGTTTGATTATTTTGTGACTCAAGCAAATATCAAGCGCCAAACGGCAAGGAGAGTTCGTTATGTCCAAGCCCAAAAGTAATAATATGAAAACCATCGGTGTAGCGTTGACGCTATGCTTGGTGTGTTCAGTATTGGTCTCAGCCGCCGCCGTTGGTCTCAAACCACAGCAAGTCGAGAATGCGCGCTTAGATCGCAATAAGAATATCTTAGTAGCGGCTGGCATGTTTGATCCAGCAGTAGATACTAATGCTGATGTCGCCGAACGCTTTAAAGATTTCAAAATTGAAATCGTTGATTTAGACAGTGGTAGTTACTTAGATGATACTCAATTAGGGGCGGTCGGTATCGATGATCGTAATACTTATGATGCTAGTCAGGCTAGTAAGAATGCTGCGTTAAGCGTGGATTTAGGTAGCAATGATCCAGCTAGTATTGGTCGCAAACCTAAATACGCTAAAGTATATGTGAAGAATGATGATGCTGGTAAACCAGAAATGGTAGTCCTGCCTATTCAAGGCTATGGCCTGTGGGGCACTATCTATGGTTTCTTGACCCTTGAAAGCGATATGAACACTATCAAAGGTATTAGCTTTTATGATCATAAAGAAACTCCAGGTCTAGGCGCTCGTATCGAAGAGCCAAAATGGCGTGCTACTTGGAATGGTATCCATTCTTATGACGACAAGGGTGAAGTAGCTACTGGAGTGACTAAAGCTGGTAATCCAAAAGATAATTGGATCGATGGTATCAGTGGAGCAACTTTGACTAGTCGCGGCGTCAGCAACATGATTCAGTTTTGGTTAGGGGATCAAGGTTACAAGCCCTACTTAGATCAGCAGCGTAAACAGAGTGGTCAAACTATGCAAAAGACCGACACTCAAGCAAAGCAAATCTCTTATAAAAAGCTAGGCCAGAGCTTATCTAATGCTCAAGCTCAAAACCTTGCTAAACAAGAGATGCATTCCGTAACTGAGCTGGCATCTGTAGCACCAGCAGCAAACGGCAAGGAGGCATAAGATGGCTGATATAAAGAATATTTTAGTTTCCCCTATTTTTGATAACAACCCTATCGGCTTGCAAATCTTAGGTATCTGTTCGGCCCTAGCAGTGACTACTAGCGTCTCTAACGCTTTAGTTATGAGTGTGGCCTTAACATTAGTAACTGCGTTTTCAAGCTTTTTTATCTCCATTATTCGTAAAAAGATTCCCTCAAGTATTCGTATTATTGTACAGATGACTATCATTGCCTCTTTGGTTATCGTAGTCGATCAGATCCTAAAAGCGGTCGCTTACGATGTTAGTAAGGGCCTATCAGTATTCGTTGGTCTTATTATTACTAACTGTATTGTGATGGGTCGCGCAGAAGCTTATGCCATGAGCAATCCTCCGGTTCCAAGCTTTTTAGATGGTATTGGTAATGGTCTCGGTTATTCTGCTGTACTATTATTTGTCGCTACTATTCGTGAAATATTAGGATCAGGCAGCTGGTTTGGTTTTACCATATTACAGCCGGTGACTGACGGTGGTTGGTATGTACCTAATGGTCTGCTACTTTTACCGCCATCAGCGTTCTTTATTATTGCGATGTTTATCGTCATTATTCGCATTTGGAAGCCTGAACAGATTGAAGAAGCTGAATTTGTAATGAAGCCACAATCTAAAGGTATGGCACACGGAGGGGGTCACTAATGGGACATTATGTTAGTTTGTTTATCACCTCAGTGTTTATTGAGAATATGGCGTTAGCCTACTTCTTAGGCATGTGTACTTTTTTGGCAGTATCTAAAAAGGTCTCGACCGCTATAGGTCTTGGTGTCGCAGTAGTGGTCGTAATGGCCATTACTGTACCGCTCAACAACCTGTTATTTCAGTTCATCTTAAAGGATGGAGCGCTGGCATGGGCAGGTTTCCCAAATATCGATCTAAGCTTTTTAGGACTCCTCAGCTACATCGGTCTAATAGCGGCAACAGTGCAGATTCTAGAGATGTTCTTGGATAAGTTCGTTCCTGCTCTGTATAACGCTCTTGGGATATTTTTACCTTTGATAACCGTTAACTGTGCCATCTTAGGTGGCGTACTGTTCATGGTTGAGCGTGACTACAACTTTGGTGAATCAATGGTCTATGGAGCTGGTGCAGGTCTTGGTTGGGCATTAGCTATTACTGTATTGGCCGGTATCCGCGAGAAGCTCAAGTACTCTGACATTCCAGCACCGTTACAGGGATTAGGAATTACCTTTATCACTGTCGGTCTGATGTCACTAGGCTTTATGTCGTTCGGTGGTATGTCCATTTAAACGACAAACCTTATTAGCTATTTGAGATATTAAATTCATTTATTCGGTAAGGGTGCGGAGCAAATATTATAATGACTCTTAGCACCCCTACCCCATAGATTAAGGATACCCTACCATGGATTATGCTACGGCGATTGGTGGCGTTGCCATGTTCACTGTGATCATCATGGGACTTGTTGCTATTATTTTAGCTGCCCGTTCTAGATTGGTCAGTTCAGGCGATGTGACTATTCATATCAACGATAATTCTGAAAATGATGTAGTTACCCCAGCAGGCGGCAAGCTATTACAGACCCTCGCTGCTGAAGGCATATTTTTATCTTCAGCATGCGGTGGTGGTGGTACTTGTGCGCAGTGTCGTTGCCGAGTTATTGAAGGCGGCGGTTCTATTCTGCCTACTGAAACAGGCTATTTTACTCAAGGTGAAATTCGCAATCATATGCGTTTGGCTTGTCAGGTTGCGGTCAAACAAGACATGAAGATTGAGATTGATCCTGAATTCTTTGATGTACAAAAATGGGAATGTGAAGTTCTCTCTAATGATAACGTTGCAACCTTTATCAAAGAATTAGTACTAAAGATTCCAGAAGGCGAAGAAGTAAAATTCCGTGCTGGTGGTTATGTACAGTTAGAAGCGCCAGCGCATGAAGTACATTATAAAGACTTCGATATCGCTGAAGAATATAGAGAAGATTGGGAAAAGTTTGGCATTTTTAACTATGTGTCTAAAGTTGATGAGCCAGTTATTCGTGCTTATTCGATGGCCAACTATCCTGATGAGCGTGGCTTGATCAAATTCAATATTCGTATTGCTAGTCCGCCGCCTCGTGGCCCAGATGGCATACCACCAGGTAAAATGTCCTCATGGACCTTCAGCTTAAAGCCTGGTGATAAAGTTACTGTATCAGGACCTTATGGTGAATTCTTCGCTAAAGATACTGAAGCTGAAATGATCTTTGTTGGTGGTGGTGCTGGCATGGCGCCGATGCGTTCACATATTTTTGATCAGCTCAAACGCTTGCACACTAATCGCAAAATTAGCTTTTGGTACGGTGCACGATCAATCCGTGAGATGTTCTATGTAGAAGATTACGATCAACTGCAAAAGGATTTCTCTAACTTTGAGTGGCATGTGGCTCTATCTGATCCACTACCAGAAGATAATTGGAACGGTTATACAGGCTTTATTCATAACGTATTACTGGAAGAATATCTAAAAGATCATCCAAGTCCAGAAGATTGTGAATACTATATGTGTGGACCACCGATGATGAATGCGGCGGTAATCGATATGCTACACAGTATGGGTGTGGAAGACGAAAACATTATGCTTGATGATTTCGGTGGTTAAGATAGTTTATTAATAACTACCCTGTTTTATAATAGTTACTAAAATATGTAAATTGAGAGTCTCATCTGAGGCTCTTTTTTTATAGCTCTCATTTAGTGCCCTAGCTGCTTTTGACGACTACAAATCTGCATAGTAAGTTGATTCTGCTTTCTTATATCATTGGTTAAAACTGACTATAAAACCAAGGACTGTTATGAAAACAAACTATAAAGATCTCACCATTTGGATAACTGGTGCTTCAAGCGGTATCGGTGAAGCTTTAGCTATTGAGTTTGCCAAACGCGGTGCAAAAATTATTTTAAGCGGGCGTAATAGTGAAAAACTACTCAGCGTGCAAGAGCGTTGTAGAAACTCAGAGAGGCATATTATCCTCGCCTTTGATATTAGTGATGCTGAACAAGCGCAAAAGGCTTATCGCTCTATTAAAAGCCAAGCAATAAAAATTGACTGGCTGATTAACAATGCGGGTATCAGCCAACGTTCGTTAATTATGGAAACAGCCGAGGACGTAGAACGCAAAATAATGGAAATAGACTACTTCGCCCAAACTCGTCTGACTAGACTAGTACTAGCAGATATGCTCGCTCAAGGAGGTGGTAAAGTAGTAATGATATCTAGCGTGGCTGGACTAATCGGTACTCAATATCGTGGCGCTTATAGTGCCGCTAAAGCCGCTATCCATTTATGGGCTAACAGCTTACGTGCTGAGTTACATGATAAAGGTATCGAGGTAGCGACTATATTCCCCGGGTTTATCCAAACTAACGTCTCTATAAATGCTTTAACTGGCGATGGTAGCGTCCAAGGTACTATGGATGATGCTACCGATAAAGGCTTGAGCGCCAAAGCGTTCGCTAAGCAAGCCTGTAAAGCTTTAGCAAAAAACCAAGAATACATCATTATTGCTGGTCGCAAAGAAAAGCTAGCCATGATGATTAATCGACTATCTCCAGCACAGCTTTATAAGCTAATCCGAGAATCAAAAGTTAAATGAGCGCACTGAGCTGTTTTGCTATCGCTGAATGTTTGTGATTATTGGAGCTAAGGGGTATAAAATAGGTACAATAGTATTACCAAACCCTTTACCCCTAGCCTATACCCAAAACTTCTATGAAAAACTTAACGCAGTTCGCTAAATCCAACTTATCAAACACCTTAGGCAATACTTTAGTTAGTAGTAAGACTGTAGTTGCTGCTGCTAGTGTTGTAACGCTTTTGAGCTTGAGCGCTTGCCAGCAAACGCCAGATTATAGTTATCTAACTGGTGAGACTATGGGTACTAGTTATCATATTAGCTATCAGTTGCCCAAAGGCGCTGACGAAGCCGCTATTCAAGCCTCGATAGACAAACGCTTGCAACAGATCAATGACAGTATGTCTACTTATAAAGATGACTCTACTATCTCTAAATTCAATCGTTTGGCTAAAGATACGCCTATTACTATAGATGCTGATTTCAGTCACGTATTGGCTGTATCAAGACAAGTCTATGAGCTGTCAAACGGGGCATTTGATCCTACTGTTATGCCCTTAGTTGAAACTTGGGGGTTCGGTAGCACTATGACCGTTGAACGTTTGCAAAGTCCCCCTAGTGCCCTTGAGATTGCGCAAGCAAAAGCCTTAGTAGATTTCAAAGGAGTGCTGCAAAACGGCAATGCTATTCAGAAGACTAAACAAGGAATTGGCTTAGACTTTTCGGCAGTAGCCAAAGGCTATGGCGTCGATGTCATCGCTACTGTATTAAAAGATGACTACAAAATCCGCAATTATATGGTGGAGATTGGTGGTGAAGTAGCAACATCTGGCGCTAGTAATCAGCAACAACCTTGGCAAATAGCTATCGATGCACCTATTGAAGGCAGCACCGTTACTGAGCGTCAAACTATTGCCACTATTCGCCAACCTAAGAACTTGGGTAATAGAATGCATTTAGCAACCTCAGGGAACTATCGTAACTCTATTATTTTTGATAATAAGCATTATAGCCATACTATCGATCCCACTACTGGTGAGCCTATTGTTGGTGGTGCACCCTCCGTCACTGTCGCCGCTGAATCCGTAGCACTAGCTGATGCTTGGGCCACGGCACTGACAGCGATGCCCTACCAAAAAGCGCTAGCCGTTGCTCAAAAAAACAACGTAGCGGCCTTATTTGTTATCTTGGCAGACGGCTTGCAAGCTAGTAGCATTAATTCAGACCCTAGTGTTGATGCGGTCAAGGACTGGCAAGTAGTAGAAACCCCGACAATGAAAAGTCTACGTGCTGACAAAAAACCTTAACTGGGTTCAAGCAACCATAGCTGAGTAGGAATATCACACTGATAACCAACGAGCAGCGCAGAAATTTGTTATACTATAACCAGTAATTATTACTGATTACCGTGTTAATTTTAGAATCGAGGTTACCTGATGCTAAACCAATTGCTTCCTATGCTCGCTATTACCTTTAGCGTATTTGTGTTGTTCTTTTTATTCATGGGTATTGGTTATATGTTTAAAAAACAGCCCCTCAGAGGCTCATGTGGTGGGGTTGCCAAACTCATGGGCGAAGAAAAATGCTCGTATTGCGGCGATGATCCTAATAAATGCGAAACGATCACTGCTGAACAGCAAATCAATGCAGTAAAGTCGGCCCAATTGGGTAAACCGGCTCTATAACTTCGCTAATAACTGTAGTCAGTTACCATACGCTGATACTACCCTAACTCATATGCTTATATAATAGCGCTAACCCTTATCAAAGGGGCTTAGCGTTATTTTGTATGCCTTTATATAATTCCTTAAAATAATAATTTATAACTAGTCCTACTCTATCTAAGTAGCAGTACACATTCGTATATCTTGCATTCTGCAAGTCAGTTTTCCGCGCTAACCTATTATGTTAATCACCTTTATGGTGAGATTTTTTTGGTGTCATCTCAACAGTGCTGTTTTGTCAGTACTTAGGTAATGACGTGTCATTTTTCTTATTCTAATAGTCGTGTTGCTATGTCTAACTCTGCTGATTTGCCGTCCAGTCCTTCCTCGAATAACTCGAAAGCGTTTACTCCTCCGTCTTCAAAATTCACCTTTTGGCTAGTGCTTTGCGCTATGATTTTGCTCGGCACTAACATGCGAGCTCCTATCGTTGCCCTCGGCTCCATTGCTCCAGTAGTGCAAGAAGCGCTGAATATCTCTGAGACTCAAATCGGCTGGTTAGGCGCAGTGCCTATGCTGACTTTTGCTCTTGGCGCTTTGATATCTCCTAGTATTGGTAAGCGTTTTGGGATTGAGAACACGCTAATCGCCATGATTATCATGCTCACCATCGGCATGATGATTCGAGCGTTTATTCCGACTTGGACTGGGTTTTTGAGTGGTACGGTGATACTGACTTTAGCTATTGGTTTTGCCAATACTTTAGCCGCTCCGGTAATCAAACAGCGTACCCCTAATAATATTCCGTTAGTCACGGGCCTATTTAGTCTAACTATGACGGTAACCGCTGGGATAGTAGCAGGAGTAGTACTACCACTCTCAGAAAGCATAGGTTGGCAGTGGGCGTTAGGTAGCTGGTCATTTTTGAGTATGTTAGCTATCGCGATTTGGGTATTTTTGCGCTTTCGCTTAGGATCTTCTAGCGATCAAATCGCCCCTGTTACTGCACAGAAATCTTCAAACATTTCTATATGGCGTACTGGCTTAGGCTGGCAAATTGGTGTGTTTTTGGGCCTTCAATCTTTGCTCTATTATACCGTTGCTAGCTTTTTACCCTCTATTTTAGTCAGTAAAGGCATGAGCGCCGTCAGTGCAGGACAAATGGGCTCAGTGTTTCAGTTTATGGCCCCGTTATCCATCCTAAGCTTAACTTGGCTTATTAACCGCGGTCGCCCTATTCAAGCCCTAGCAGTATCTGCCGCTATTCTTAACGTTATAGGTATTGCTGGTCTAAGCTATGCCTCTACGGATTGGGCATGGTTGTGGTCAGGCATGATGGGCATAGGCTGCTCGGCTATTTTTACCTTAACTATAATGCTGTTCTCATTGCGCACTTATACTACCAATCAGGCTAGCGAGCTATCGGGTATGTCGCAGTTCGTCGGTTATGTGATTGCCTTTTTTGGCCCTCTAGGTACAGGGTGGCTACACGAAGTGACTGATAATTGGGATTTACCGCTGCTAATTACCCTAATTTTAATGATTATAAATGTCGGTGTTGCTTGGTTGGTCAGTCGTCCGGTGATGGTCGATGGCAAAAAGATTTAAACCTATTTATCCTCCTAAAAAACAAGCTATAAATTAGGATATCAGTTAACCAAGATGGGCTTTGAATATAAATTTTCAAAGCTTATTTTTTGGTCAGGTTATTTTTATTAAACGCCTGAGATTAAGTTACTCAGCTCACTTAAAGTTAACCTTAGCGTCATATTGCTAGCAGAGTTATTTTGCTACACTGGCTTGATTGCTCATAGGATAAGACCGTTATGATGAACCGCTCTTTTAGTTTGGCTCAGCGCACAAAAACCCTTGCCTCAGTATCGAACTCACTGCCTTATTTGATGGTGGCGATGATGACCTGCGTATTAGCGCTTAGCGGCTGTCAGAAATCTCCTGAAGCAGATGCTACTAATAACGCTCAAACTACTGAGACGACCTCAGTTAATACTCCTGCTGCTGATAGCAATAACGCTGATTCTGTTACTGATACTACTCAACAAGCCAACCTTGCTCCGCTAACTATCCTAGCATTAGGTGACTCTTTGACTGAAGGTCTTGGCGTAGCTAGTGATGACAATTATCCAGCTCAACTACAAGCCAGCCTACAACAGCTAGGCTATAAAAATATCAAAGTCGTCAACTCAGGATTGAGCGGTGAAACCAGCACTGGTTTGGTTAATCGCTTAGACTGGGTAGCACAGACTAAGCCCGATATTACTATTTTGACCATTGGTGCTAACGATGCCATTCGAGGACTCGATGTAGCAACTATTGAAGCTAATATCCGGACAGCGGTTAAAACCCTGCAGGATAATGGTAGCGAAGTCATCTTAGGGGGTATGCAGATCTATGACAATTTAGGTAATGATTACGTTAAGTCGTTCTCAGCTATTTATCCTAGAGTGGCCAAAGACATGAACGTTCCTCTTATTCCTTTCTTCTTGGATGGGGTAGGTGGTGATGCTAAGCTCAATCAAGCTGATGCTATTCATCCTACTAAAGAAGGCTATACCATCATCGTCAATGATAATATCTTGCCTGTGTTAAAGCCTGAGCTTGAAAAAATGCTACTGTCGATACAAGCAAACTCGCTTACTCCAGTAGAAATTCCAGCCACTGAGACATCGCAATGACTTCACTGTTAGTATCAAAAAATGCCTTAGCATCAGCCATGCCAGCCACTAAATTGTCTTCAATGGCTGAGCCAAACGCTACTACTCAACCCTTATTATTAGCTAAAAACTTAAACAAAACCGTCAGCGTGGGTGAGCAAAAACTAACTATTATTAAAGACGTCGATATCTATGTTAATGCTGGCGAGTTTGTGGTCATCATGGGTAAATCCGGCTCGGGAAAATCAACCTTGCTCGGTTTATTAGCAGCGTTAGATTATCCCGATAGCGGTTCAGTAGAGTTGGCTGGCGAAACACTAAGCGCTCTTGATGAAGATGCTTTAGCAGTCATCCGTCAACGTGATATGGGCTTTGTATTTCAGTCTTTTCATCTCCTACCCACCTTAACGGTTGCTGAAAATATTGCTTTTCCATTAGATATTGCCCGACGTCCAGATAAAGTGCGGGTCGATGAGTTGATAGCAGCTGTCGGACTACAGCCGAGACGTAACAGTTTGCCCAATCAGTTATCAGGCGGTGAGCAGCAACGCACCGCAGTGGCACGCGCCTTAGTGTCACGGCCAAAGATAGTATTCGCTGATGAGCCTACTGGTAACTTGGATGAGCAAAACGCGGCGCAAGTGATGCAGCTATTACTAGATTTGCGTAAGCAGACCGGCTCAGCATTAGTAGTAGTGACTCATGACGCTTCGCTGGCGAAGATGGCCGATCGAGTCATTACTATGCACGATGGCACGATGGCACGATGGCACGATGGCACGATGGCATGATAACGCTATAGCGTAAGGGATGAGCTGTATTGTAATGAATGACTTGTCGAGCAATCATAAGCCTACGGATAATAACTCTATGTCTAGTCCTACCCCACAGCCGTCTTCAGCACATAATAACGGCTTAATTGGTCGCTGGTTTGGCGGTCGAACTTTAGGCACGCAAGCATTGACTCGCAGTTGGTGGCGGCGCTGGATATATCCGCTGTTATTTTTGCTAACGTTGATGCTGTCATTAGCGACTTACTTAAGCTTGGATTCTATCCAACAGTCCGTCAACACTTATATCAATGACAATCAGCGCGCGCTAGTTGGTGGCGACTTGATCTTATCGAGTAACCAAGACTGGCCAGCTGAGGTAGTTAGCCAAGTACAGACCCTCGATGCCAAGCAAGTGGTCTATGACTATCAGTTTAACGCCATGTTGGTTACCGATGAGCAGACCTTATTAGCACGAGTCAAAGCGGTATCCCCTGCCTACCCTTTATACGGTGAAGTAGAACTAGCCTCAGGCAAACCCCTATGGCAACAGCTTAGTGCCGATAGCGTGGTGGTGGCACCGGAAGTATTAACCAGTCTTAATATTGCAGTCGGAGATAGTATCACTGTAGGTGACGCGCAATTTAGAATCAGCGACGTGCTAATAAAAGAGCCGGATCGTCCCTTAACGGCCTTTGGCTTTGGTGGTCGCGTATTAATGCAGAAGGAAGCTTTAGCAGCAACTAATCTAGTCAGTCAGCGCAGCCGCATCAGTTATCGTATTGAGCTGGCAGGTGACCCTGAGCTTATGGCAGCGCAAAATGAGCAGTTAACTCAGATACTGAGCAATTATCCTGACATTGAGCTGTCCGATGCTGATTCAGCAGATACTTCGGTTTCACGTATCTCCGATAATGTGTTGATGTTTTTAAAGCTATTAGTCATTGCCGTTCTATTATTATCCGCTGTAGCTATGTATGGAGTGATTACCGCCTTTGTAAATAAGCAGCAGTCCAATAACGCTATCCGCATGGCTTTAGGTGAGCGTATAGGCTCAATCAAGCGCAGTTACTATTGGCTATTAACTGTGATGGCGGTACTAGCCTGCGTTGGGGCGGTGCTGCTTAGCCTGATCTTACTGAAGGTAGGCCAGCCTTATTTATCAGCTATTTTGCCGCCAGATTTGGGCTTAGCTATCAACCCTATCAGCATAGTTAAGACTATTGTCATTGCATTAGTGCTGACTTTGTTGATTACCCAACGCAGCTTAAGCCCTCTTAACGATACTAAGCCGGCAACTCTACTTAATCAGAGCGCTAGTCAATCGGCAAAACGTCGTTTGCCCTTTTATAAAAGCTGGTATCAACGCTGGCCCGTCCTAGGCTATGGCTTGATGCTATTAGGGCTGTATGGATTTTTAGCTTATGAAGTCCACTCCCTAAAGCTAGGCGCACAGTTACTGATCGGCCTGATAGCCTTTATCGCTATATTTTGGGCTTTGGCACGTGGCTGGCTCTGGCTGCTGGCAAAGTTAGCATCGACTGGTAAAGTCAGTTGGATGCAGCGCATCGCTATCCATAACTTGGCTCGTAAGGGTAATCAGTCGGCATTGTTTTTTGTCACCTTAGCGCTATCGGTAGCGGTATTGACCTTGATTACTACCCTTAATCATAGTATTAACGCGCAATTCGTTAATGCTTATCCTGAAGATGCGCCTAATTTGTTTTTGTTAGATATTCAAAGCGATCAACACGATGCGATCAACGATATCATTACTGCTCCTGTGACTTATTTCCCAGTCATTCGGGCGCGAGTCATCACCGCTAATGGGGTGCTCGCCAAGGATATCGAACCTACTGAAGGCTACGATGATCCTACTCGAGTGTTTAATTTAAGCTATGCCGATAAGGTGATGGATACTGAGTTTATTAGTGAAGCGCTAGAAGATGAGCAGCTCTATAGCCCTATTGCAAACCAAGACAGGCAAAAGTCAGCTATCGAGCAAGTACAACCGCTGTCTATCTTGGATACCGCTGCAAGTATGCTCAATGTAAAAATGGGCGATCAAATCCTATTTAATATCCAAGGTATCGAGCTAACCGGAGAGATCACTAGTATCCGTACTCGCTATGAACGTGGTCCTAGTCCTTACTTCTATTTCTTATTTGAGCCGTCAGTATTGTCCAGCGCTCCGCAAATTCAGTTTGCTACGACTCATGTGCCAGAAGTGAGTATTCCAGACTTGCAAGGACAGCTAGTACGCCAGTTCCCAGCGGTAACCACTATTGACGGTACAGCGATCGCTGAGCAAGTCCAAAGCTTAGTGGAGCAGATGAGCCGTTTGGTTTATATCTTCACTTTGCTGGCACTGTTGACAGGCATCATGGTATTGATCAGCTCGTTGCTCTCAACGTCACAAGATCGGATGCAAGAGAGCGCCTCATTCCGACTACTCGGTATGCAAAAGTCTGATTTATATAAGCTGAATATGCTAGAGATTGGCGTATTAGGGATTAGCGCTGCTCTATTCGCGGTGTCTATCGCTAGCGTTGGTGCGTGGTTGGCGATTACCCAATGGTTCAATCTACGCTATAGCGTGCCATGGATGAACTTGGGAATTGGTAGTGTGGCGCTGGTCGCTCTATTGCTTGGCATCGCTGTTATTTACGTGCGCTTGGTGATTGGACGCGGGATTATGGCTCGGGTTCGGGCGATGATTTAACCATTTAGTGTTTACTCTACTTTACTGATATTATGCTTCTAGATATTCAAATTTATTGTGTAAGATCTATTCATCAAAATAGTCGACGACCAAGGTAAAAAGAATGAAAGATTTAGAAGTCAAGACTACACAACGCTATCTTAGTAAAGTCATCTGGTTCGGTACGAAAACAGGTGGAGAATTTGGCTTCATTGATTTTAATAAAAATGAGAATAATGGTGTTTTTTTTCATAAGAATCAGGTTTTAAACACTAGTTCAAATAAGCTAAATAAACTCACAGAAGATGCCCTCGTTACTTTTAAAGTCCGTGAATCTAAAAAAGAATCAGGAAAGCTGGAAGCCTATGATGTTTCTCTCATAGAGGATGAGAGTGACGCTTATTTTCTATTAGAATTGTTTTTTAAAACAACTCAATTAAATTCTACTCAAACTATAACACTAAAGAATATCCATGAAATAGTTTTAGAGCTAATCACCCAACCTGACTTCATAAAAGAGAATAAGTATCTAGACCTCATTAAGGCTAACATAGATAGTCTTACCATGTTAGATAAAAACTCATTATCCTTAGTTCTAGTGTTGATAGCTAAGATAATAGGTTTTGAATACTTGGATATATTTAAAAAAACTATTGACGCTTATATTTATTTGTATATAGATATTAGAAAAATCTGTTCGATCAAAAATCTAATTAGTGAATTTTCTGACTATTTTGAAGATGAAAGCAAAGCCTTTAATATAACTACTGAGTATTTAAAAAATAAAAACAAACAAAATATCGTCCACTATCTACTATGGATAGATAATCTTGAAGACGAAATACCACTTACATACATTACGGAAAATATATTTTTGCTTAATGAGAAATATGAGCAAGGATTTTTAAATAATATAAAAGAGTCATACTATCCAACTATTCTTAATAATTTGGTACATGATTTTGAAAATCAAACATTAGTGTTCAATAGCTATACAGATTCTAAGCTATTTTATCAATTGCTATTCCAACAAAATCTTCATGAATACATACCTACTTTTTTACTTTTTACCCCGCCATTAATAAAAATAGACCTAATACTTGATGAAATCATTAATTATTTCGAACTTGATGACTATACAAGCTACTTAACAATAATAGATAGTGATAGACAACAACTATTTATAAAGAGAATATTCAACCTTATACATACAAAATCTCTATCTTTCAGCTTAGATGAAATAAGTCAAATTAAACTTGATGATTATTCTTCTATGGTTGTAATACAGCTTCTTAATAAACTCAATACTAAAGAGAAAATTACTAAATATAGTTTAAAAGGTGATGTTTTGAAGCTAGTTGCTGATTTAGTAACCGACTCTAGCGACCTTTTATTACTAGATGGTTACTTTAATCTGTGTGCAGGTAGAGTCAAAGAAACTAAAAGAGATGTTTATATTCCTGAAACAGAAAAGATAGTTATAGAGTATCACTATGAAAAAGGCGACGTGCAATTTATTTCTAATAAAAGAAAAGAGCCTATAATTTGTGAGGGCAGACTATCTAAATCA
The DNA here is from genome assembly GCF_904846695.1 of Psychrobacter urativorans. Classification (GTDB taxonomy): domain Bacteria; phylum Pseudomonadota; class Gammaproteobacteria; order Pseudomonadales; family Moraxellaceae; genus Psychrobacter; species Psychrobacter urativorans. The sequence goes on along the minus strand of NZ_CAJHBR010000027.1, from coordinate 1,062 downwards.
AAGAATAACAAAATTAACTTTTCTGAAGGCGGTAAGCAATTCTGGTGGTGCAAGAACTCACGATGTTTTGATGCTTGTAGAGTCATAAAAGAGACAACAAACTGGAAAGACTACAGCCTTATAGAATTTTTGAATATACTGAAAATAGACTATAACGCCAATGATATAGAACTGTTATACGCTACTATCAATAAGGTAAATAGATATTTAGAACGCTTGAACTGTAGAGACTGCAAAAGAGTCTTGAAGCCTGTACAAGATTCTCGTTATGGCTATGATAGAGTCAATACGTTCTCTTGTGATAACTCAGAATGTCACAATGAAGATCAAGTCTATCTCACACATTGTTCAAATGGTAGATGTGATGATGTTATAGATAGTCGAGATGTAGCACAATGTCCAAATAATTGGTATATATGCCAAAACTGTTTTGCCTGCTGTGCTACTAAGATAATGTACGATAGAAACCAGAACCTGAAAATAAACAGGCAAGAACTTAATGAAGTACCTATTACCCATCGAGGTAAATCTATTTTTTGTCCTAATTGTGGTGACGGTTTAGACTACAAAGACCCTGTCCAACAAGCTCAAGAATACCAAACCATGTTAGAAACTTTTGAGAAATTGGCAAATATTTCCGCACCATCAAGGGACAAAGACTTAATTGGAAAGCATGGTACTAATAAATATGGCAATAAATGGTTTGTTACTTATCAGGGTTATTACTCACGTGAACAATATATAAAACATTTACACTATTGGCAGGCTATTGGTTTTCAAATTCCTGACTTTCCTGAAAATTTGAATAAAAACAATTATCTGGTTGCAGAACCTATTAAAAAAACAGAAGCTGTCACAAGCTTCCACTGCCAAAATGAAAGTTGTCAACTTAAAGACGATGTAAGCAATGATAGAAGTAGGTTAAACGCAGTGAAATATAGTCACTGCACTACAAAAGAGTTATGTTTTGGATGAATATCATAAAACAATTTAGATAAGTCATTTTCCATCCAACCTTGGCGTAAAAACTTCACTTGAGCCCACTTCTTCTCGATGGGATTT
>NZ_CAJHBR010000026.1 GCF_904846695.1 Psychrobacter urativorans | reverse complement strand
TATGGCATTTGTCTCATCGATTGATTCGTAAAATCCTGTCACACAATCTGTGCTTTGTACTCAACAAAAAACTTGGTAATCCGCCTCTTCAGTTTGATTTGCTTATTTCAAGTTGAGAGTGGGGTAATAATAAGAAAATAACTACCATCATTAAGCTGCGGACGCGCGTGCCCATAACCGTACCAGCAATCGAGCCGATAGACTGACCTCGGTTACGCATACTGGCCCAAATGGCAGACATATCATGAACGCCCGCCATAAAAATAGTACCAAAAACCACCCAAATGACTGCTGGTAACCAACCCCAAATGACCGCAATAGCGGGACCAATGATCGGTGCTGCTCCAGCGACTGAAGTAAAATGGTGCCCCCATAATACAAACTTGTTAGTAGGAACGTAATCCACCCCATCTTTCATAGTATGGGCTGGCGTGGCAATACTGTTATCTAATCCTAGAATCTTACTGGCTATGAACTTTGAGTAAAAAGCATAACCACATAGCATCAAAGCGACGCCAACTATTAATACGATGGCACTATTCATTCCTTTGCTCCTTTTATTTTATCTTTTTCTAGATAATGGGAAAATAGTTTGGCAACAGTGTTTTGCCTATTACTATCTTCTATGGTGTTTATCAATTTTCTGCATAGCTAACCGCTGATAAAAGGCAACTGCCCTATTGATACTAGTAGCTAAATACTGAAGTTGTCTGTTTGGGGTATTGCGCTATGCAGGAGTTATTATTTTGCCATGTAAGCTTTGATGACTAAAATCTTGCGAGTATGATAAGTTATGATAATGACTTATTATGGTGAACTACTAAGTGCATAATAGCCGATAGTTAACAAACCACGAAAAATTTTAAGCTATAATTACAGTAACTTATTAGTGTATTTGCCCTTATCCAATGCTATCAACCTAGGAGTAATCAGCTGCTGATTAATAAATCAGCGTTGACTGGGATTGTAACTGATATGACTAAAGATGTAACGCTATTAAGTCAGTAAACGGTATCATTGCATACAACAACTAAAGAACCTTCGACATAGGCAGCATAATGGCACATTATTTTGGATTCATACCTTCAGACGAGCTTAAGATACTGATTAAAGAAGCAGAACAAATTATCGAATCTAAGCAATCAGTAGATTATTACCCTTATCGTGACGTTTTGACTAAACAGACAGCCAAAGATCTTATTGATAACTTGTTAGTAGGGTTGATTGATAATATTCCTAATCCTGAGCGTCAAGCAGCAATGAGCAAAATTATTATCACTATCGAAAAAGCTGCTGATACTCTGCTTAATATACTGTTGGGTAAAGAGAACAACGAAGAAATCATGCCTAGTTTTAACTTCCTAAAAGATAAAGCTACTTTCATTGATAACGAAGGGGTTAGCCGTGTTGGCTTTAAGCTTACTGAGCAACAAGCTCAAAAGATTGTCGAAGGTTTTGCTGCTGTGACCCCAGAGAGTGTCGATGCGGTAAAATTTAGAGCCGCGCTTGAGACTATGAATGAGGCAACGCTAACTCACTTCATTACCCGCTTTGCTGAAACTCTCAAGTTAGGAATGATAAAACGCAAGTCTGTGCCGATGGCTAAAGCGGCAATCGACAAAGGCATGAGCATGGCCCTAAATAAACTGCTACCGGATCTACCAGATACTTCGATGAATCGCTTGGCAAATTACTATCGGCCTTTTATCGTCGAAAAGTCTCAATAGAGCGCTCAGCTAAAACCATACTAATTTTGCTTGAATAGCGATGTTTATTAGGAAAATCAATTAAACCTTGCTAAAATAAGCAGCACTTTTTACCGAAGGCGCACCCTATGACTCAGATCAGTAATCAAGAAATCGAACAGACTCTACGTAACTCAGAATGTCTTATCAGTAGTATCGAAGTTGCAGCAGCATATGAGCGCCTTGCCGCGCAGCTTAATCTACATTATGTGGGTCTTAACCCAATCGTAATGGTGATAATGAATGGTGGTTTGATCCCTGCCGGACAACTACTTACTCATCTAACCTTTTACCATCGTATGCACTATATCCATGCTTCTCGTTATCGTGATAACCAAGGTACTAATGAGCTTGATTGGAAATTTAAGCCTGACGTCAATATTGCAGGCGAGCATGTATTACTGATTGATGATATCTTTGATGAAGGCATCACTTTAAAAACAATCGTTGAGGAACTAGGTAAAGAAAGCCCTGCTTCTATCGAAACTTGTGTGCTACTTAATAAGAAGCATGACCGTAAAGTGAATGATTTTGACGTTGATTTTGTTGGTATTGAAGTCGCTGATCGTTATGTCTATGGCTGTGGTATGGATTTTCATGGTTACTTGCGTCATTTACCAGGCATCTATGCCATTAAAGAAGACAAATTATAAAATTAAGTATTAATAATTAAAAAAGCATCCGTTTTGGATGCTTTTTTTGCTTTATTTTAAGGCTTATTGCTAACAGTACCGGCTACTTAGCCGTAAAGCGCTAGGATTTTATCTATAGGTAGTGAGCTAATGTCGCTCATTGCAAAGAAATAGTTAAGTTGCCATTGTTGAGTTTTTATAGCGCTATTGCTGGTTGGTGTATCCCAGCTAGGATAGACACGCATGCCCATCTTACCTTGAGCGGAACTCGATTTTAAAATTCCCTTGTTAAGCAAAATAGCTTTTGGAAATACAAACTGGCCAAAGCTGCTATTATTTATCTTGATTTCCTCTCTGCGGCTATCACCTTCAACATTATAGTCCTTAAATACGCTAATAATAAGCAAGTCTGGCGCCTCATCATAGTCATAAGGCTGGTTAATACCGTCACTCCCTTTTTGCCAAAAAGTAACAAACTGGCCGATTTTAGTAGGGGTTATCTTGGCGACTCTAAAACGAGCTGTATTACTAAAGTATGTTGAACCATCAACCCTAGCCTTAATTATCTCAGAAGATAAGGTAAAGGTTCCTGCTGCATATTCTGAGTTCTGAGTTTCCTCTTTGAGGTTAGTAATAACTAACTTACTAGGTGTATAAATGGCGCTCTCAACTAGCTTTACTGCTGCTTTAAACCAATACATTGCTATTCCCAACCCTAGTTTGTAGTCTGTATTTTTTCGAACTGTAGTCCGAGACCGGTTTGGCGAACTGTTGGGGTATTGAGGGCATGAGTAAAAGCTGAACTAGTGCTGAATATAGATATTTTTTGTTTAGCACGAGTGACTGCCGTATAGATTAGCTCTTGGCTAAGTAATCGCCCATTGCTGTCATCGAAACTTATCGCCACATGTTCAAACTCTGACCCTTGTGATTTATGAATAGTCATAGCATAAGCTGTGGCAATCATCTCATCGCTAAACATATTAATGGCTATGCCTTGGGCTTTGTTCTCAAAGAACACTTGCAACTGCCCTGCCTGAGTCTGCATACAGATGCCTATATCACCATTGAACAATCCTAGCTCATAGTTGTTCTGTAGTATCATTATCGGACGACCGTGATACCAAGAGGACTTTGACAACGGTAGTTTGAGCTTAAATTTATGCTGCTCGCTCAGATAATGATTGATGTTATGATCGCCACAATGCCCATGATGACCGGCTGTAAGAATGCGAAAATCATTTAACGAGGCCATTAAATCATTAAAATCTTCTCTAATACTATCATTTGGCACGGATTTCGCTAACTGAGCTTTTTTTAGATACTTTTTTGATTTATTTATATAATTTTCGTAATTCTGAGTCAATATGTTTAGAAATTCATAATTGCTTAGGCTATTTTTTGTATGAATAGATATGGGCAACTGTTGTTGTTCATCTTGAGACTCTGCTTGTCGACGTAGATGATGAAAGCTTAGCGCTTGATTGTTATTTATCAGTTGCCAAACTTCCTGCATATTCTTATCGTCTTGATTGATCAGCCGCGCAAGCTGTCCGATTCCAGAATCATCAGTAAAGCGTCTACTAAGAGTTAACCTTTGACTAACCTCTTGCAGCGCTGGTAACTGGCATAGATCAGCTAATACCGCGCCAGCATCTACCGCCGCAAGCTGGTTAGCATCACCTAATAGAATAAGTCTAGCGTTCGGCTTTACAGCGCTGACTAAATGATTGGCCAACTCCACCCCAAGCATAGAAGCCTCATCAACAATGATAATGTCTTCGCTTAGTGGATTGTCACTGTTATAGCGAGGCTGCCCACCTTGGCCGATACCCAGCAGTCGATGTATAGTCTTAGCCTCTGGCAGCTGCATCTGAATGCCTGCTTGCTGTATGGCATCTTGCAACGACTCTTGCATGCGCTGAGCAGCTTTACCAGTTGGCGCGGCTAAAGCAAGATTGGCCTTGTTGCTATCCCCTGCCCTTGTAGGATCTGATAGTTGTGCTTGTTGTAGCGCAATTACTAATTGAGCTACAGTAAAAGTCTTACCCGTGCCAGGTCCACCGGTGATAATACTAAAAGCCGATTGATTGGCCATATGAATAGCTTGTTGTTGTTCGAGGTTGAGGGAGGCATTAAGCGTTATAGGCAGTGCTGGTACTTGTTGCTGCTTAATGCGCATAATATTGTCAGCTAAAGCGAACTCTGCTTGCCAAGTGCGATGTAGCCATAAGGTGACTTGGATAGGATCATCATCTAATCTGCTCTGCACTTGCCATACTATAGGTCGATCATTTTCTTTTTTTGCTTGGCTAAAAAGGGCTTGCTGGCTTAGTATATCTATAAATATGCTTAGGCTATTTTTTGATGAATCACTATAGTGCGCTAGCTGTTGCAACTGCTTATAAAGTCCTAAGCAAACTTGATAATGCTGCTGTAATATTTGCAGCTCATACTTAGGCAAAGTGGACTGTAATACCGTCTTAACCCATAACTCACTACCTGATTGCATCAACAAGTCTACAGAAACTAGCTCGCTAGCAAAGCTGCCTTGTGCCTGCGACAATAAAGGCTGGAGTAAAGGTTGCATAAGCTGCTGTTGCCAGAGGTATAGACTATCAAAGCTAGTCTGTCGGTCCTGCAGGTCATCGCTTATAGCAGCAGTATTAACAGAAGCGTTATCTGTCTCGGCATTTAATACTAATACTGTATGACCTTCCTCTAAGCGCTGTACTAGCAGCGCAAATATGGCAGTGAATAGATAGTCTTGGCTAGTATTATCGGCCTTAGCTAGAGCAGTGCTTACTGGTGGTGAAGGTTGCAACTGGCCTTTATAAGCGCTTTGGGTTTGCGCTCGACGCTGTAGTAAATAGTCGCTAACAGTCAGCGCCCAACTGCTACTAACACTACCCGCTTCAACCGAGCTTTGCCCACCACTTATTAGCGGTGATTGAATTACAGAAGCGGCGCTAGCTGCAAGCTTAGTCGATGTTTTTTTCGCTGCATTGGTCGATGGCTTGATTAGTAATTGCTTATCTGCTGATTGAGTCATTATGGGTCCGTAATTAATAGTGCTATGGCTTATTTTTAACTGCTTGGAGAGCTATTTTTTCTTCAGTAGCATTGGTAGAATGCTGGCCGCGTGCTTATTCGTTATAAACCAACTGAGCCTAACTGCTTGGCGTACCAAACATCTCATCCAAGGCTTGTATTAGCGTAAAGGGAACATCCCACTTGATACGTCCATAGTTATGAACACCTAGCGAATCAATACCTCGTAAAAACACATACTCTACTGCGCCCAAATAGCTAGTTTCGTTACCCGAATAACCCTCTATACGCAGACGCAAAAATCTATGCAAGGCCACTTGATAGATGGCAGCTTGTAGCCAATACCCTGCTTTGTTCATTGCGGCACTTAAGCTTTCATCATTATAATTGCTTAGGCTATCTCCTAAGTAATTACTCTTATAGTCTAATACATGATACTTGCCAGCATACTCATAAACTAAGTCGATCTCACCGCGTAAATAGCGGTAGATATAGCTAGAATACTGGCTATCAAGGGTAATATGCTTCTCTGGCTCGTCCGGTAAGTGCTGGCTAAACACCTCGTTAATATGCTCAGGCATAAAGTCTGCTGCTAGACCCATATTGAAACTCAATTCTGCAATACGTTGATCAGTCCTGATAGCCTGCAAAGGCTGACCAGAGGCTAGTAAAGGCGCCGCTAAGATATCGCTGACCCAAGCTATTAGTTCATTATGTGCGGCTGCTAGCGCTAGATCTTGTGTCGCTTTATCGGAGTCATCCTCACTCTGAATTTGAGTGTCTGACCTCGAAGCTTTATTTTGTACTAGCCGCTGTTGCTGTTCAGCGCTACTATAACTGCTAGGCAGCTGGTACTGACGAATACCTTGGTCAATAATCGCTGACCACTTGCTAGGGTTATTAAAATCTATCTTCTCAAAAATCTCATGCAAAAAAGTACCCGCATTAGCGCCTTTTATAAATCGAAAGCGAATATTGTCTGCGCTAATTTCATTGCTATCTTTATCACTGCTGCTATCACTACTGTCGTTATCAGTATTGGCATTAGCATTGATATCAGCCGTTAGCGACGATCGACCACTGCTATTAGCCTGCTTGCTAGACCATAAGCTTAAACTATCAGTTAGATCTAAATCGTCCTCTATATTGTCATCAAAAATAGCTAAAGCTTTGCTCTGTTCGCCAAGCTGACGCGATAAAGCCGTAAAGCTAGTCTTAGCCCAACCTTTAAACGAGTTACGTTGTATTTGTGCATAGGCAGTCTGATAATCGATACGCAGTGCGCTATCAGCGCTAACTAGCGATTCAGGGTTAGCGGTACTTTTAGAGGCGTCACTGCTGCTAATAATGGCTTCAGCTATAGGCTCGATAGCAGCATATTCTAGCCAACTAATATAAGGCTGTAATCTATCTGGTAGTACAAACTTGTGATCCTCACAACTCAACCATTGCAGACTTGGCTTCCGCTCTGCATCTGTTTTGTTATAACCATCCTTAAATACCATGTACAGCTGCTCACTGGCCCGAGTAAAAGCAACATAGGCCAATCGTCTGAACTCTTCATAGTTCTCAGTCGTTTCAAATTGTGCATAATAGTCTTTGGCAGTTTCGCCTTTAGCTGATTTACTATGCAGCTTTCCTTTACTAGCAGATAAGCGGCGCTCGGTATTATTATCCTCAATATCATAGTCATATAGAAATAGGTTGTGAGCGCTACGACCGCCAGCCTTAGGGCTAGCACTATCCATACCGATCACATAGACAATCGGGAACTCTAAGCCTTTGGACTTATGAATAGTCATTAGCTGTACGCCCGACTCTGTTGGCAGTGGCTGCTGCTGTGCCCACTCTGGCGTTCGACTACTGTGCATATTTTTTTTATACCATGCTAGTAGCTCATGCTCACCGATGTGCATGCCATGCTGCGCTAAGATATCTAGCAGTTGACGCAAATCCATTATATAGCGTGCGCCGTCTTCTAAGTCGGCAAGACCGACCCAAACGTTTTGGCTTTTGGCTTGCTGAGCGGACAGCTGCAGGTTTTGTTCAACCATAGGGTTACGAGCAAACAGGTAATGCAATGCTGACAACACCCCATTATGCTGCCAATACGACGCTGCGGTCTTTAAATACAACTGGAAGTCTTGATAGCGCTGTTTTAGGGCTATTTGCTCGCTAGTCATAGCAGTAGAGCTATCGTCCTCATCTATCATTAGCGCTTGCACGTCAGTTAAGCTCAACTGATAGAAATTACTAGTCAATAGCCGATTAATAATATCTCGGCGCTGTGGGCGTAGCATAGCCTCTAACAAGGCAGCTAAATCAGCGGCAATAGCTGTATCGAAAACGTTTTTTTCTGCGGTCTCTAAGGTAGGTACGCCCAGCTTACTGAGCATATCCTCGACTTGTTTTAACTCTTGCTTGCGGCGTCCTAGTACCCCGATATCATTTGGCTTGATAGCTCGACCATCAATAGTTTGCTTACTGGCTAGTAATGCCGCTATATGCAACGCTGTGAGCTCGCAAGCATCGTACTTAGCTTGCTTATCGTAAGGCAGATGGATCACACTCACTGGGCTATTAGCTAGAATAGGATAAGCCGCTAACGGCGCTATTGAGGATTGATCTACCTCAGTTTGCCACGAAAGCCGCGAATCGAGTTTTGAGGCGGTTATATGTTGATAATAGATACTATTACCTAACTGCGCTAATTGGCTAGCACTATCAATAACGGCCTGTTTTGACTCAGCTACAGGATTCGGTCTACCAAACCAGTGGTTCAGTGCGGTAACCAGACCTTTATTAGAGCGTCTATTGACATCAAGGCTCATAATGTTGTTTTTATCAAACTTGGCTTTCATGGCGTTATAGTTGGCGACGTCACCACCACGAAAACCATAAATCGCTTGTTTAGGATCTCCTACTAGTAATAAGAACCCTCGACCAACTTTCTGATTAGTGCTGTCATTACTTTTAGACAAGTAAATACGCTCAATCATGCGCGCCTGTTCGCCATTGATATCTTGGGACTCATCGATAAGCGCTACTGGATAATGATGGCGAATATAACGTGCCAGCCTCTCACCTTGCCTGCCTGATAAAGCTTGGTTTAAGCGCACCATTTGCAAGGCAAAAGTAGTCTCGCGCCTGGCTTCGAGTATTGATGGCAGTTTTTGCCTTACCTTTAACGCTATATCACGGTTTAGGTTCTCGACTAAAGCATCAAGATATAACTCAATTTGATTGGCATAATCAGTTACTATTTTTAGTGCTTGAATACTGTTTAGGCTAGTAAAAGCTAAACGCTGAGGTTCTTTATTGGCATTAAAGCCCTTGCCGCCTTCTTCTTTAGCTAAAAAAGCCAGAGGTAGAGCCTCATAGAACTTCTGGGTTTCGTCATCTAAATGAGCAAAAAACAACTTGCCATTTTTTTGAATAGCAGATTGAATATGAGCAATTCTATCCATTTTAGCGCCTAGACCCGCTGTGCCATGAAACCCTTGAGCCTTACGGTAGTCTTTATCAAAATACGGTTCGACATCCTTTAAATCACCTTGTACAAAATCATCTAAGGCTTGCTGATATGCAGCAAAATCTATCTCGGGCCCCATCTCAACAGTCTCGATAGGCGTTGAGATAAATTGCAACGATTTATTAGCGACACTCAGATGATCAGCTGGTATGGTGAGTCGTTTAGTATGCTGCAATAGCTGATAAACCTGATTGTGCTGGTTATATAAGTAGCTGTGGTGGCCACGCACGACATCATGAATAATACTCTCTAACACTAGCTGCTCTTGATCACTGATTTGGATGCCTTGCTGATGTCCAGTCTCAGCGCTATATTCAGACAGCCACTTTTGTGACAAGCTGTCCAAGGTACCAACGAACAGCTTATCTAAAGTGGTCAAAACCAAAGCGCAGCGTCTAAGAGCGTCAGCTAACGGATACTCTTCAGTATGATCTAGTAGATACTCGAGCAAATAGCTATTGATAGGATCATCGATAAGATCCTTATTACCTGAGAGCTTAGCTTGATCTTTGAGCCAGTCCTGGCGTTTTTTCTGCTGCTCTATGCTTATCTTTTTGCTAGCTGCATGAGCTAGCTTAGAGTCTTTATCGCTGTTTTCAGCTCTACTATTAGCTCTGTTATTTAAGCCATTATTCGCCTGTTTAGCGCTGGTATCTTTTAGCTGCGGATAGAGTATTTCTCGAGTAACAGGGGTAATCGGTAGCTTACTAAACCACTGTAGTAGTTGATAAAAATCAACCAAACGCTCATGGATGCGTTGGCGCATCTCTGCAGCAGCTGCCCGAGTAAAAGTAGTGGCGATAATATGTTCAGGAGCCCGTTTTGCCTCAATTAGCAGACGTAGAACAATACCCGTTAAAGTCCAAGTCTTGCCAGTACCCGCTGAGGCTTCTATAAGATACTTACCATTGAGCTTGATACGGATAGCAGGCGGCTGTTCTGATATAGGGGTAGCCTGACAATTGATAGCATGGCTATCTACACTAGTACCTGAGTGATCAGCTGTGGCATTGTTATAGTCATGACCAACTGTCTCTAAGCCATTATCAGTATTATTATTTTGATCCATAAAAATCACTTGTTCAAAGTCTTACGATTAATATCATTATGCATCAGCCGTTAAAAAGCCGTACAAGCATTATAAAGGGCCTTATAACGCTATTAGGGCTTCGTCCATCGCCGCAAACAAAGGCTTTGCTAATGCTGGCAAGGCATCCGCCAACTTAGTAAAGGCATCTTGTTTATCAAGGATATATTGCCATAATTCATGCTGGGCGCAGCTATCATAAATAATGTCACTGTTATAGCTTGGCCATAACCAACTGTCAAAATCACTGCGCTTAGGCTGATAACTACTATCTGTGGCGGCGTTTACTTTATCAAGATAAGCGACTGCATGGACAGGCAGTACCGTCATTGGTGTCCTGCCAGCCAAATATGCGAACCTTATCCACTTTAATAACTCTGCTAGGGCTTGGTCATAGGCTATAGGTGCTAGCTGAAAGGTGGTTTTACCTTTAAATATTTTGTATTCATCGCTACCTTTATTAAAGCGCCAAATACTTCTACCATCGCCAGCCGCGACTTGCTGCGCTGTAGTACGCCTTGCCACTTGCCAATAGATATGAGCTAACCAAAAGCGCAGTAAGTACTGAGTGCGGGCACTGTTAGGTAGGATATTTAGCCACAGTCCAGGGGATAACGGCTCAGCTGACGACGGGTCTGAGCGGTGACTGGCTAGCGGTACTAGGCCTTTAATCTGCAATTGACCATGCAGATTTATATCAGGAGTAGCCACTGTGGTCATAGTCTCAGCACAAGGGGTTAGTAAAGAGCTATGGCCGGTATTAGCACTATCGTTATTAGCATCAATATCGATACCTAGCGCGGCTAACTGCTCAGCGAACTCTTGGCATTGCTGCTGTAGCTTGAGCTGTTGATACTGTAAGGTGGATTGACGTGCCACACCTGCTGGCATCACTGGATCATATAATAGCTTATTCAAACTTTTAACTGCTAGATTGCCGGCGCTGCTAGTATCACTACTGTTATTTTTGTGCAGCTCATCCAACAGTTGTGAATTAACTTCATAAGCGCCCAGCCCTGATAAAGATAAAGGCTCTTGGTGTGCCATTTCATCTTCAGCTGCTACTACGTGTACTCGCTGCTCACGTAAAAAATGCTTAGCAGGGTGACGCACTTGGTAGTACAAATATTGCATATCTACTTGGTTAATTTCAAAACGACTTTTATTACTTTTATTACTTTCGTCGCTACCTTCTGGGACTAGCATAGAGGAGTTAATAAGCTCAATACGCTGAGCAATATTGGCGTAATCCTCTTTGCTGGGCAAGTTGACTTTTACTGGGTTAACCCGCTCATCAGTCTGGTACTGCAAGCGCTCAAACACTTCATGCCAAACTCGTGCTGGCGCATTAGTGCTTTGTTGATAGGCTTTTTCTTTTTGCATAGCGTGTGCTAATAAGCTAATAAGGGCTTGTCCACTATCGTCGCTAGCCATTGAATTATCTGCATCCGCTAAAGCAGTTGGCGACTGTACAAACACTTCTTGAGCAAAGGGTAGCGCAGGATGCTGAGTAACCAACCATTGCTCGATTAGCTTAGGTAAATAACGCTGCACTTGCGCAGTCAACGCCCATTCATCAGTATCAGCATCAATGCCCTCATCACCTTCACTATTAGCAGTCGCTAACAGCTTGTGGTTAAGCTGCTCGTTTTTTAACGGATCCCACTGCCATTGCACTTCACCTTTTAAAAATTGCAACAGCTCACTTACCGGATTGGCGGGCAAATGCTCATGAGTATCTGTTAGGCGCTGACCATTATAAAAAATCCAGCAAGCATTACGAGCACAGAGTACAGCATCCAAAAATGCGCCATTATCATCGTCTTCACTAAAACGATCACCGCGGCGTGCCAGCCCAGATTTCATCAAATCATAACGGTTGTCACGGTCACGATTAGGAAACTCGGACAAATCCATATTCAGCATCACTACTAGACCAAAGGGTACGTTACGCAGGGCCCCAAAGCGCCCAAAAGTAATCACCCCTGTCGGCTCAGCACTGACTTGCTGGCTCTCAAGCTCATCTTCAATACTATCCAGCATAAAGCTTAGCTTAAGTGGTAAATTACTAACTTGCGACAGCTTGGCCTCTACTTGACTGGCTTCGAGCTGTAATGACTTCGAGCTACTAGAAGAATCAAAGGCCTCCTCTAGCATAGCGTCCGCTTGGTCACTGTCAGTATGATAATGCTGGTAATGGCGGTTCGCCCTTAAGCTACTCTTAAAGCCATTCATAGCGTTAAAAATAGCCCGCATTGGCCGGGTTTGGTCAAGAGCGCCAAAATAGGGATGAATGATGTGGTTCTCAATATTATTGAGCCAATTCTCAGCATTATGCCGAGCTTGAAACTCATAACGGCAATGATTTAAGCCGCTATAGACCCGACATAACGCTTCAACAATCGCCGCATCAGTCAACCCAATCGCTGACATAGGCACGGTTTTTTCGGCTAAGGTATTATCCTGCCAATGCTCGGGGTATAGACAAGTACTAATAGGCGCTTCTGGCATGACTAAACCCAACGCCACCTTATCTAAGGCATGAGCAAAACTAAACCGATAATCATAATCTTCACTATCGAGCGTTTGCTGTAGGTGCGCTTCATCAAAACCGCGTACAAAACCCGCTTGCTCTAGCAAATCACAAGCCCGACTCATCTGCTCATGAGTTAAACCAAGGCTTTCATACAATGGGGGCAGCATCAGCCAATCAAACACTTCGGCCGCTTCAAAGCGCGCACTATCACTACCTAACAGGCCATAAAAACCACGTATCGCTTCCCACAACTGTCGAATAGACTTATCAACGACACCAGTTACTTTAGCTGGCAAGCTCAGACCATCTTGCCCTTGTCCATTGACGAATACTGAATTTATGAGTTCATGATGACGATCGACATCAGGTAGTAACACTACAATATCTGATAGATGGCGTGTGCTTCCATCAGTATTTTGCTCATTAAGCCAGCGACCTATCATGCCCCGTAGTACTTCCAGCTGACGTTGTAGGTTATGGCAAGAATGAATACTCAAGCTGTTATCGTATTGTGATAATTGCCACTGCCGTGCTTGCTGGTGTTGTTTGCTTTTTAAGCTATCATCGCTGTACCATGCATTATTGTCATAGTCATTGTTATTATGGTTGTTATCATCAGTTTTGCTTAGGCTATTTTTGTCAATAGCGACTTCATCCCTCAGATCAGATTGCAGCTGTTTGCTAAGCGCAGCACTCAAACGCCCAGCAGTAGTCTGTTGCGTAGCCCCTTCATCAAGCATCAATACATCTTGCTGCAAATGTGCCAGCAGACTTAACGGCTGCTCTATAGTTTGGTTATCCTCAAACTCATCGTCGAACTGATCCTGCCAAGTTAACTTAAAATCTTTATGCTGCTCATTACCCGATAGACTCGCCAGCATAGCAAAAGTCTCACGTGACTGCTTGCCAAGACGTGACAAAAGCGTGTGTCCATAATCTCGTAAAAACACACTTTTAGGATTGATCACTTGCTGACGCTGTAACCATTGCTTATCGACGATGTCCGCCCAGAACAGCTGTGATGGATTATAATGCAGTAAGGTAATGTCGATATACTTTGACAGCTGCTGCAAAAAGTCCAGCTCGTTTTGTGGCAACTGCTGAATAGTAAAAATATGCAACTTCTTAGGTAATAGCGCTGGCACGTCTACCCCAGTCTCAAGGCTATCTGCCTTCATAATCTGCCAAAAGCGGGTCTCGATAGAAGCGCGATGCTGATAGACAGCAGAGAATAACAAGCGCCATAAATGCCTCTGAGCGACTTCTAGCTCAGTATAATGGGCAACCAACCATTCAGGTGTCATGCCAGCATTGCTGTCAAACTCTAAGGTCAGCTTATCTTTGGCTGCGATGAGTAGCTCTACATCCACCGCCTGATTGTCAGACCATAGCTTCAACCAATCATCGCGATGGTTTAGATAACGACTAAATACTCGCGAAAAGTCAGTCGCCAATGACCATAAGCGTATATCTTGCTGACTGCGATCTGAGCCTTCATCCAGTAACGCTGTTAATAGCGGATATAAAGGGTGCTTATCATCAGCCATAATCTGTGCTTGATAATAAGTAAAGTAACCAAACAGACGCCACTGCATCACCGCCCCAGTCAACACCGCTACTTCTGGCACGGTAACTATCTCTGACGAACGCTGATTGGCTTCCAACCATATATTGTGCTCAGCCAAGACTTTTTGCATCAACGTCCATTGATACTGTCCCCAAAACTTGGTAGTGACTAAAGTGCTAATACCAGCTTGACTGGCAATAGACTTATCCAGCCAATCACCAAGCACCATAGAAGGTACAATAACAATAAACTCTGCAAAAATAGGCTGATCTTTAGACTTATAAGCACTCAGTAAGTGCTCAACTAGACGTTCAGTACGATGCGATTGAATGATAGTAAACATAAATAGGGATCTAATTATAATAATGGATAGTAAGTAATAAGCAACGAGTAACTAATAGTAAATAATTCATAGACAGTCATGTAAGCTGGCTGACTTTATGAGTGAATAGTTTATAAGCTAAGTAGCGCTCAAGGCCAAGTTTTACAGTCGTGCCTATTTTGGATTTCTGTTAAAATAGCGCTGTTTATAACCCAGCAGGCATTATTTGCAGCCATTAGTTATTGGTTAATAAAGCGTTTAACTAGTGCTGACTACCGTATAAAACCTGCGTTATGCGGCTACAGTCGTCGCAGGTTTAGTGTGACATTGATAAAGGTTATTTGCTAGGGGGTAGTTAATTATACTAGCCACCATCAACTAGCTTGCGACATCTAATGTCGTATTAAAAACCAGCCATAGTATAGAATGTAAGCTTATTGAATATTAAAGATGAAGAGCACTCATTATTATGCTAGCTGAGCTTATAGACAATATAATAAATGGTCGCTGCTCTTCTAACTGCTGCTACTCTTCTAAAACTCTGTAATTGCATAACTATAAAGTGATGAGCTCGCCTCTATGAAAAACTATAAGCTGCTATTGGCAGGATTAATCTTATTAGTATTGATGATTTTTGCTGCGGTGTTTGCTTGGCTATGGAGCAGTAATGCAATAAATTCTAACCCATTACCGATTGTGTCCAATGACTTTATAGCAGCCGTTAATGATAACGAGAATGATGATGCTGATAGCGCTATTAGCCTATTGCATCTACAGGCAGCCGATGTCTCACAAGCCCCTTTAGATGAGGTGATCGTGCGCTTTGAGTCTCGCTATCCTAAAGTAAAAGTATTAGTGCACTACATGCCTACGAACTCACTGCTTACCTTAGCCGATACTACGCTATCAGCGGCCCAACCTTTTCCCTTAGTCTTCAATACCGACATGATTATTACGGATGATAAGCTCAGTGAAACCCAGATAACCGCTTTACAAGCCTTACTCAATAAAGCGCAAGTCAAAGCTGAGCAAACCTTAATCAAAGGCGTCACTTCAGGCAGCGTAGAAAAGGTGATTCACACTACAGTGCAAGCTAGTAGTGATAATAGCAATAGCAATACTCCAGCCAGTATAGCCAAGAGCACCAACAATGAGACCCGAAATTTAGTGTCGTTTAGCTATGCTCTAAAGGATCAACAGGCAGTACAAGGCGTTATTTTGACCAATAATCCTATAGCGGTTACTTTCCGCAACTTTCTGCTTTCTAGCACAGGCCAAGACATTCTAAAAAAATATAATTATGACAATATCGATGGTTATAAAAGCAGTGTAGATGATTTGTTTAATCCCACATCTCGTAGCAAAGCTGCTAATAATAACGATTCAGTAAAAATCACTGATGCTTTATCCAGCGGTAGATAAATGCTAGTGAATAACGACTATTTATAATCAGCCGATTGCTTTTTTATGATAATTTTCTTACAATAGTCCTCCCTTATGCGCCTATAGCTCAACAGGATAGAGCAGTTGCCTCCTAAGCGATCGATCCGAGTTCGAGTCTTGGTGGGCGCACCATCGAATATAAGTACAAATAACAAAAGACCCTTGTAAGCTACAGGCTGCAAGGGTTTTTTGTTATTTAATATAGGCTATCTGTTAGTTATCTACGCTAAAAACGCTTGAGCAACACTAGTTGCTTGAATTATCGATTTAATTTCGCACGAACTATAGCTAAATGCTTACTTAATTATCAAATTCTATAAAGGTATTAATAATAATAGTGCGTATTTCTTGCCAAACTTCATCATCTGCTAAAAATGGAAACTCTTTAAGCAACTTATTACTCTGGTCGCCTTTATTATTCAATAGACTGCGGATGATCCTATCGGCATAGTCATTAGGCATTTCAAGCACTTCTTTTATAGCCACCCGAGCATAGTCATGTTGCTTAAGATAGCGAGACTCCTCATGCATATCGTGTTTTATCACCTGATGAATAATTTTTGATAAGTACTGTACGTGTGGTGTTAGATCTATAAATCGCCATATAGGCTGAGCAATCTTTGTCTGCTTAAAGCTCAAGTTTGAATCAATACCATCAGGATAATGGGTGGGCTGTTTATTAAAACTATAATGACCGCGAAGGGTCTCCATCAATGGTTTTGAAATAGTGTCAAGTATGTTGTCATAAGCCTGACGATCTGAAGCGTCTTCTGCAATAGCTTGCGATATAGGTAGAATAATGGGCTCGTGAATAGCACCGTCACGTCGCAAAATATCGTTAATCAAAAAACGATGTACCCTTCCATTGCCATCTGCCAACGGATGAATATAAACGAAAGCAAATGAAGTAACTGCACTACGCATCGTTGACGACTGCTCATTGGTTTTGCTTATAAACGTCCTAAGCCCATTAAGCTTGGCTAACAGCTCATCGGCTGGTGGTGCTATATAATGAACAATCTCTTTTAATCCACGAATTTGGGTTTGTCCAACAAATACTGGGGACTGACGAATACCATAGTGCTCAATAATATTCTTATCACCCAATATTTCCTGCTGTAGCTCTGCTAATAACTTGCCAGTAAGTGGTACTTCTCCTAAACCTGTTCGCCTGGCCATGACATCTGCAAAGCGCTCAATTCGTTTAATGGACTTGCCCTCACCTTCTATGGTGAAGCTGGCGCGACTCTCTCTTAGCGTCATCCATACCGAAGCTCGCATAAGCAGATCTTCACCAAACTCATGATTTAGCTCACTCATCATTGCCCTGATGTTCAGGCTAGCGGCTTGGTTAAACCTCTCTGTTTTGACTAGCATAGGGCAAAAATCAGTAGTTCCTGCAATATTATCATTGATGCGCCAACGGCTATTTTTTATTATCTGCGTCGGGTCTGCAGTGACTAATTTTCTGCTATCGAGAGCATTGACGTAATTTCCACCAATATTTTTCGGTACATTGAGCGTATTGCCTGTTAGCCATTCATACAAAAATGCACTGCAACGCGCATATTTTCCAGTAGGTTCATTATTTACCCATGTCTGTATATCATTGCCACCGACTTTCTCAAACAATCGAGCTAACATCTCGAAATGGATAACTTCATGGCGCATATGAAACTGTAAGTGGGCAATAAAGGTATCAGCAGGGCGCATAGTGTCCTGATAGATATTGTGTTGAAAATCATCTTTGTTAATAGTTTCTCGGCGGCCGCCAATACTGCTAATAATGTACAAAGGGGCAACCAATTCAATATTGGCAGCTTGTATTAGCCATACTGCACCTATGGGCTCCACTATACTTTGATACATCTGATGTCACTTTTTAATTGTGTAGCGACCATTTTGCATAAAAACGATTATAGTTGCAATGTATCAATTATATAAAGGCTATTGTGCATAAAAACGATTATATAAAGGATTTTTTATTGATAACTTAGCCCTAGGGTTACTTAACGCAGTAACCCTTATAAAAATCCATATCAATGCTGGCGGTCAAGGTGTAGGCTGGCCGAGCAGCACAGGCCATCGATCAGGTGGCGGTCGCGACACTAAAGCATCAGGTAAATAAATACTCGAGTGGTCACTAGTTACTCTGCGTACAGCCTACCCTGAAATCTCAGCACTCAGCTTGGTATCGAGCATCAATCGAATAAACTTCTGAAACTGCTTCGGGTTAGACAATAAGTGCATGGTCATATCTTCAAACGTACCCTTAGCATCAAACATAGCATCCTCGGCAGCGTTTGGATAACCGCCCAGCATAATTTGATCCACGCTATTATTGCTAAACTGCTTGACCACAATCTGGTTCTCAGTGACCTTATCCCAAATAGTATTCATAAAGTTCACTTTGTCTTTATCGGTAAAATCCTCACCAGCAAACACCTCATTTAAGCTATCAATAATCTGAGACAGTAGCGCTTCTTGCTTATCCTTGGGTATTGCTGTACCTGCGCCACTGCCAACATCTAACTGATACTCAGACTTGCCCTCTTGCAACTTTAAGTCCTGCTGGTGTAGCTTGGAGACTCGGTAATGACTCATGACGATATTAGTGAGATCTACCTCATCTTCATCGTCCAAGCTTTCGCGTAACAGCGGCTGTAGGTTGCGCGCATATAGGCTAAGCTTTTCTAAATCTTTATCGTCATAGTCCACAATTTGCGACATAAACTCATATTGACGGGTAAATGTGCCTAAATCTTTTTTGAATATCTCTAGCGCATCTTGCTCGGTTTTAAAGCCTTTGTAGTCATTCTCGGCATTAGTAATCAGCACCACATCACCGGTTGCTTTGGTACGCTCAAGCATCGCTTTGGCATTTTGTGCTTGCTCACGTGCCCGCTTATATTGCTTTTGCCAACGTTCGACCGCCGGCTTGCAGATATTACTAAGCGCCGCGTTGGATTTGTTCTTGCTATAGAACGCTTCGACAAACTGCTCCACCTCATTCCATAAGAAGATGCCACTAGCGCGTAGCTTCTCATAGAGATCAAACACCTGATCAGGATCGGACACGTCCGCTAAGCTTGCCGTCTCATAATAAGGCTGGAAGGCCTCAAGGATATCTTGCGGGTCATTAAAGAAGTCGAGCACAAAGGTGCCACTCTCAGCTTTGCCTTTATAAGTACGGTTAAGCCGTGATAATGTCTGCACGCAGTCCACACCTGTCAGCTTCTTATCAACATACATAGCGCATAATTTGGGCTGATCAAAGCCTGTCTGAAACTTATTAGCCACTAGCATCACTTGGTAGTCATCACTATCAAAGGCTTTACGTAAATCACGGCCTTTTAAGCCGATGTTCATATTATGCTCAGTGAATTTCTCACCAAGTAAGGCACCGCTATCAGGATCATTATCGGTAAAGGTAACTTCACCTGAGAACGCCACCATCGCATTGATATTTTTATAACCATATTCAGCGATATAGTTATCAAACGCAAGCTTGTAGCGTACCGCTTCTTTACGGGATCCCGTCACCACCATGGCCTTGGCCTGGCCACCCAGTAAGCCTTTAATATTGTCATTGAAATGCTCAATGATGATCTTCACTTTTTGGGCGATATTATGCTCATGCAAGCGCACCCAATTATTGAGTTTGATCTTGGCGCGGCGGGCATCGACTTCATCATCTTTGGCAGCCAGCTTTTGTTTGAGCTGATAGACCACTTTATAGTTGGTGTAGTTTTTTAGTACATCTAAGATAAAGCCTTCTTCAATCGCTTGGCGCATTGAATAGACATGATAAGCGGCTGGCAGGTTATCTTTGGAGGCGGGCAAGTCAGGATTAGGCAAGCGTCCGAACAGCTCAATAGTCTTGGGCTTAGGCGTGGCCGTAAAGGCATAGTAGCTTAGATTCGGACTGCTACGGCGCGCAGCAAGGGTGGCATCGAGCATATCTTCGCTCGATAGTGGCTGATCCTGATCCTCATCTGCATTGCTTTCTACATCACCCGAAACTAACACTTCTTTAAGCTGGCGTGCGGTTGAGCCTGTCTGGGATGAGTGGGCTTCATCAGCGATGATGGCATAACGGCGCGACTTGAGCACGCTTGAATCTTCAATCGCTTTAAGTACAAATGGAAAAGTTTGAATAGTCACAATGATAATCGGCTGTGAGTTGACCAGTGCGCTCGCCAGCTGTTCCGACTTTGAGCCATCACCCTCCTTTCGATTAATCTTGCCCACCACCCCATCGGCATGCTCAAACTGATAGATGGTATCTTGTAGCTGGTCATCGAGCACGGTACGGTCAGTGATCACAATCACCGAGTGAAACTGCTTATCGCCCTCGCTGTTGTATAAAGTCGAGAGCTGATGGGCAGTCCAGGCGATAGAATTGGACTTGCCTGAACCTGCACTGTGCTGAATTAAATACTTTTGACCAGCACCCTCAGTAACGGCGGCATTAACCAGCTTAGTCACCACATCCCACTGATGATAGCGCGGAAACATCATAGTCTCGCGTTTGGATTTGCGACCAATCACATCCTCTTCTTCTTCGATCTGCAAATGCATAAAGTGACCGAGAATAGCCAATAGATGGTCTGGGGTCAGCACTTCATTCCATAGATAATCGGTAGCATAGCGACTGCTATCACTGGGTGTATCATTACCCGCACCGCCCTCCGCTGTGCCTTTGTTAAACGGCAAGAAATAGGTGCTATCCCCTGCCAGCTTGGTGGTCATATAGACTTCATATTGACTAACAGCAAAGTGCACCAATGCGCCACGCTTAAAGGTCAGCAGCGGCTCAGGCTTGCCCGTATCAGGGTCTTTTG
The DNA here is from genome assembly GCF_904846695.1 of Psychrobacter urativorans. GTDB lineage: Bacteria > Pseudomonadota > Gammaproteobacteria > Pseudomonadales > Moraxellaceae > Psychrobacter > Psychrobacter urativorans. The sequence goes on along the minus strand of NZ_CAJHBR010000026.1, from coordinate 11,354 downwards.
GCAGGCGGGTCTTCTTGTATTGAGTAATGGCATTGTGTACCGACTGCTTAAACTCAGACTTTAGCTCCATCGTGGTGACAGGTAAGCCATTCACAAATAACACAACATCAATGCGGTTACGCTTAGCAACCTTACCGTCAGCACTGCCCTGTAAGCTGGCATGCGGGCTGTAGACTACCTCAGGGACGATACGACAAATATTGGCCTTATAGCGTGCCATGATTTCAGGATTGAGATCATGCTCAGGCTTAAACTGGCATAAGCTAAACCGCGCATTGCGAATCTTTAACTCGTGACGCAATACCCCCAACGTGCCATAAGTACGTGAGGCTTTATCGGTTGACTGCTCATCGGCCTTGCTCAGCTGCTTGACTAGGGCAGTGATAAAATGACGCTCGGAGTCGATAGGAAAAGTCTTACAAAACTTCTCCCACTCTAGCGGCTGGGTGGTCTGCACAAAGTCCAGCACGTCTTGCTCATACAGCGCGGTGTCTGCCTGATAGCCACTAGGACTACCTAATTGCCAGCCATGCGCTTGCATTTGCTTGACGATATCGGCTTGAAAGACAGATTCGTAGGTGACGTTATGGGCGTTGGTCATATTAAGTCCGTTTATAGTATTATTATTTTTCGCAAAGTGGTTTTAAGCTTTGAGTATCGATGCGGCGTAAATAGCGCCTAAACATTATTTATCTGATACCTTTTGTGCTGCTGGCTCTGCGGCGGCGGTTGCTTCGTTTAATGCGGCAGCTGTATTATCGGATATCATCTTAACCGCTTCATGCCAATCACAGCTCATTGAATCCCCATTATCACAGGCGATACCAAACCATTTGATGGCCTGTTGTTCATCTTGAATATTACCTTCACCCATCATATATATCATAGCTAGATTACGCTGACCGAGCATTTCTTCTTGAGCCGCGGCTTTACTAAATAACTCAAAAGCTTTAGCCTGATCTTTTGGTACCGCTTTGCCTTCTACATATAGCACGCCTAAGTTATTTTGACCTATAGCCACCTCTTGCTCTACGGATTTGTGTAGTAGCTCAAGCGCTTTGGTATAGTCTTGAGTGATGCCTTGACCTGCGTAATAAGCCCAACCTAGACCTGCTTGACCCCAGCCATTATCTTGATCTGCCGACTTTTGATACCATTTTACCGCTTCGGTATAATCTTGTGGCACGCCTCTACCCGCTTCATAAAGTGCGCCAATATTAGTCTGAGCGAGTGCATCGCCTTGCTCTGCTGATTTTTGATACCACCGCATAGCTTGAACATAGTCTTGAGGTACGCTAAGACCCTCTTCGTAGAGCACTCCCAAGTTGTTTTGAGCGACTGCCTCACCTTGAATAGCCGCTTTTTGTAGCAACTGGTATGCTTTATCATAGTCCTGCGCCACGCCTTCGCCCTTATAATAAGACCAGCCTAAGGCGTTCTGACCCTGAGCACTGTCCTGATCGGCCGCTTTTTTATACCACTCTACTGCTGTACTATAATCCTGCTCAACGCTTTGACCAAAGCCATACATCAAGCCTAAGTTATACTGAGCGGGCGGGTGTCCCTGCTCAGCGGATTGTCGAAACCAAGAGTAGGCTTCATCAAAATCTTGTGGCACACCGGTACCATCATAGTACATAGTGCCGAGATTGTTTTGCGCCCACATCTCTCCTTGAAAGGCGGCTTTTTGGTACCACTCGGCGGCTTGGGTATAGTCCTGAGCCACGCCGAGACCTTCTTCATACTTCACGCCAATGCTATACTGCGCAAAGGGTTGACCTTGCTGAGCGGACTTTTGATACCACTGGGCCGCTTGACGATCATCTTGTTCAACGCCATCACCCATCTCGTACATAGATGCGAGGTTTTCTTGTGCCAGTGCACTACCTTGTTCGGCGGCTTTGCGATACCACTTAACCGCTTTTTTAGAATCCTGCTCGACTCCTAAGCCATATTGATACAAGCTACCTAGATGATTTTGAGCTGCTATATGACCTTGCTCAGCGGCTTTTTTATACCATGTAAAGGCTTTAACATTATCTTGCTCAGCACCATCGCCATCGTTATACATTGTGGCCAGATTATACTGAGCCGAGGCTGAGCCTTGATTCGCCAACGCTTCGGCCGTTATCATGCTACTTGCCTGCGCGGATAGCGACATGCCTAGCGTTAGGCTTAAAACTAACGCTTTTATGGTAAGGTTTTGTTTTATGAGCTGTGCTTTCATAATCTCAATCCAAAGTAATTGCTTAGCCTTATTGATCTATTTAACCAATTAGCTAATAAAGTGGCGCTCAGAGTCGATAGGCTGAGTATGGTAAAACTTCTGCCACTCTTGCGTCTGAATGGTCTACACAAAGTCCAGCACATCTTGCTCATACAGCGCCGTCTCAACCGTATAGCCGCTAGAATTACTTATCTGCCAGCCGTGTGCTTGCATTTGCTTGACTATATCGGCCTGGAAGACGGATTCGTAGGTGACGTTGTGGGCGTTGGTAGCAGTGCTGGTCTAGGTGATGGCATAATTGTTATTATTGATTAATTAAGAGATAAGGCCTCAATACAAATACCAGATTTCTTGCATATCAATAACCACGCTGATTTAATATTCTATATTCATCGCAACCCACTTGGTGACCCTGATCACAGGTTTTTCCGTACAACTCCTTTGCTGCAGCTCTGTTTTGACGAAGACCACCTAAACCATTTTCATAAAAAAAGGCAAGCATAGCTTGACCTCTAGCATCGCCTTTATTAGCAGCTTTTTGAAACATTCTTCTTGCTAACACAATGTCTTGACGCACACCTTTACCATCGTAATATATCCTACCAACTTCAATTTGATAATCCACGTTTCCTTGTTCTGCCCATTTTTTCATATCACTTAAGCTGTGTGGTACAGCTCGTCCAGCCAATTGATATTGTTTTTGCTTGGCGTGTGCGCTTAAATTATCAATAGCTCGGCTAATTTCCTCGTTGCTAGAAACATAAGCACCGCTATTAGAACTATAGACATTGCGAGTAGAACCATAGTGATTTGCAGCTGAAACCGTAGTGATAGTATGATTTAAAGTATTATTTGGTTGAAAAGTGACTTCGGCAGCACCACTTGTTTGAGCTATGCTCATTCCTAATGCTGACAAAACTAATAGTATCTTCTTCATAAAATCACTACCTATAACCTATCGCTAATCATGGTCTATTTTTTATGTTTTATCTTACTGAGCTCAAATAATGACTCAGTCATAGCACATCTCTTTAAAGCTCTTGCCGAATAGGCTTTTATTTAGTTTTTGTGAGTCAGCAAAGACAGCTTCTGAATCAGGACGATAGCCTATATCAACGAGACAGTTATTAAAATGATATGAAATCAGATCCTTTCGGGCATAAAAGGACGCATCAGTTTCCTTTTCCGTACGATATTTATCCATGAACAATTCTCGTTGGGACTTTACTAATTCTGGGTCATCGGCGTAGTTCTTTGCTATCTCTTTAATGCCCTCTTCAACAGCTTGATACCATCTATTTTGTACCGCAGTCTCACTTTGTAGTAAAGGCTCAACATAACTTTTACATATGGCTGGACTTTGCTCTACTGCTTTGGCTGGATTGATATAAGCTAATAGTACTAATTTATTAGTGGTATATTCGTTTTTAATGGACTTTAACAGGTCTTGCTTATATTCTTGTGCTTGAGGGACGACTTAGAGTGTTTCTACGTTACTTTTAACTTTAGCAAATTCATTATCTAAAGCATTTAAATCTTTATTAGATAGTTGACTCATTTCTGCAGCACTCTGTGGTCCAAAGAAAGGTTCTAGAGCCAATTCTGAAAACTTTTTCATCAAATAATGTGAGTTCTTGATTTGATTGACTGTGTACTTTTTACTATCAAAACTTCCTTGATATTCACAATAGCCATCCTCCTATTTATAGGTTTGCGCTTGTGCACTGGTAGTAACAAGCATAGAAGCCATGAATACTGTTGTTAAGATTTTTTTCATCATAAATGTCCTTATTTAGATTTAGGGCTTGGTTTTGATGCGCTCAAGCACATCGGTTTGGGTACTAATTAAACCTAATGTTTTACTCTCAATAATTTTGAAAACTAAGGTTGTTTTTGTAATCCCAGTAAACACTGATAGTCTTTATTATTAAGATACATAGCAATCGCCAAATCTTTAAGATATTCAGTCTCATACACTGGGTAACTATACACCTCAGATAATAAATTTTGATAAAAATCGACACTATTATCCGCCAACTCAAGATCATCATAATCTTTACTTAAATCAATTAATTGATAGATATCATGATAATCATAGCCCTTTTGCCTCATACTCATAAAATTAAAGGCATAAATTGACCTGTCTGCACAATATAGTTTTTCCTCAAAAGAAAGCTGCTCCTGCAACTGATCATTATAATCTACATCAAAGCTTTCAATAAGCACTTGAATCTCAACAGGTAATTCTGAAAATGGCATAGTATTGGCTATGATTTCTTCTAGACTTTGTGATTCTTTAGCAGATAGCTGCTGATAAGGAACTATTGTGCTTATTACAACGCTCAGTATTAAAAGCCATCTTTTCATTTTTATATCCAGTTATTTAATTTTTGCCTTACGATGGCTTCACCCAACCCCGAACATCAATCTTACCCGTGACAGCAGCAGATATTAAAGCGGTGCGGCGTTCTTGCATAAGTTGAATGGCTTGTTCCGCACTATTCATCAATGTATCGAAAATCTCGTTTTTTTCTTTAAGGTATTCTACGATTTCCTGTTGCTCTTTTTTTGGAGGAATTAGAACGGGATATGACGTAATATTTCCACAGGTTATAGCACCTTTCGTTGAACCTGCACCGGAAGATTCAAAACGAATACGTTCATAGTTTGAGTTCAACCAATAATATAGGTACTCATAGCCAAGTTCTTCATTAGTAATCCTGATACATGCTAAATGCTGATTAATAGTCGCATCTAATTTACAAATGGCCACACGTCCCCTAGTTTGCCCTTCCCCTGTAATCGCCATTAAAATATCATTTTTCTGTACTGGATGAACACTCGTTTTCAACTTTGCTAGAGGTGTTATAAATTGATCAGCTTCATGAATAATAACATCATTAATCTTCGAACTATTTAACCAACTTATTGAACCATCTTTCCAGAAATTAAGGTTATCTCTTGAAGGTGTTGCCCCATTACCCACGCTTGCACAATATCCCAATTTATAAGCCTTCCAATGCTCTGGAATAGTTTCAACCCACTCAACCCCAGAATCTTTCATTGGTGCATCAGGATTTAAGCCTTTAGCCACGGCATGACTGATAACGGCTTGGCGCTTTTCTTTTAACAGTTCAATAAGGGTTTTCTGTTTTTCGATTAGGGTATCGATTTGGGCAGTTTCATGGTCGAGGAAACTGGCGATTTGGTTTTGTTCATCTATAGGTATAGTAGGTATTAATATATTTTTCATTTCAGATGAATTTGTACTCCATAGATCAGCAACTATACCTTTCCCATGACGATAAAACTCCTCTTGAAACGGATAGCTTCTAAGTAAATGATGAACAAACTTAGGTGAAATATTTCTTGGCTCTAGAACAATACTGATTAGCGATACAGAACCATTAAGTAAAGAGACCCCAGAAGAACCTTTCCTATCGGAACGACTGTTAATTACAAAATCATTTTTTAAAACTAGCTTTCGATTATCGCCAGCATCGCTTTTTGCAGCATTTTCTAATTGAGGCACAATTCCTTTCATAGTAACTGACAATGCCGCATAGTCTTTATCGCTAACCTTCTCACGACGCTCATTAAAGAACTGCCCTAATCTCTTAGCCTCCCAATGACTTGGTATCGCCCCTAACCACTCGACTCCAGAATCTTTATACTCTGCATACTGCTCATACTTCGCCATTACGAATGCACCTCACCCAATAACTGCATGATTTCCGTACTGACTTTATCCAAGTCCGCATCTATCTCCGCAAGCGCTCGCGGCGGCTCATACACATAGAAATGACGGTTAAAAGGTATCTCAAAGCCCACAATACCGATCTCTTCATCGATAGCATCGGTCTTGTCGCTATTTATCCACGCATCAGGCACATGCGGCTGTACTTCACGAGCGAAGTAGCTTTCAATCAGCTCAGTGGTCGTCACCGCAGGATTCAGCGGCACGTTTTCATAATCGCGCAGATCGCTGTCGGGTTGGAACTCAACGATTTTGGCTGACTTGTTTGAACCGCTTGGCTGGTAGCTAAACGCACCATAGAGCGGATTGGCAACCTTGCCTGCCTTTTTAATGACCGGTTCTGCTTCAGAGTTTTTCCAGGTGATAGCATCAAGCAGCTGTTTCTTCTCCTTCACATCTAAACTTATATCAAGACTGACATCAGCATCTTTTAACGCCTGCTTAAACACTTTCTCAAACTCATTAAAGTCATCGAATTGTTTATCACCGATCGCCGCTTGTAAGGCTTTGGCTTTAGTCATTAGTGCAAGTTGTGACTGCCATATTTTGGTATTAAGCACGTCTTTAACTTGACTTTCTTTTAGCTCGCTAAAGTCCGCCTTAATCATCGCCCGTGCCTCAGCAGCGACCGCTGATAAGTCGCCGTAATTACTGTTACCGCTGTCACTGTCATTACCAGCAGCCCAGTCATTACCAAAGGCTTCATATAACGCTGGCATGACCATATCAAACGGTTTAGGCGCATAACGTAGGCTATCGATTGCACTATCAGATAGTTGGGCAGATAGACGTAGCGGACGCTCAATAGTTAAGCGGCGATAGCCAAACTCATGGGTGGCAAAGATTTTACTGGCGAAGGTTTTCGCAGGGTCACTCTTAGGGTTAGCCGATTGACGACCACGGTTCGACTTTACCTCTTCTGGCTTATCTAATACTCGTGCATCGACCACTTCAAAATTACCGAAACTTTTAGTAATAGTCCTAATATCGTCTTCACTCATCTCATTACGCTTAGAGCCCAGTGACTTACGCATCTTGCTATATAGATTACTGCCGTCAATTAGTTGGACTTTACCGCGACGCTCAGGCGCTTTTTTATTGCTTAATATCCAGATATAGGTAGCGATACCCGTGTTGTAGAACATATCGTTTGGCAGAGCGATGATAGCTTCTAATAAATCGGCCTCTAAGATATAACGGCGGATTTCACTCTCACCACTGCCTGCGCCACCCGTGAATAGCGGTGACCCATTTAGAATAATACCAATACGGCTACCTTGATTACTATTTTGAGTATTGTTTTGAATACTACTAGATTCTTGCTCACTAGTAGTGATCGGACGCATCTTGCTCAGTAAGTGCATTAGGAATAATAGCGAGCCATCAGACACGCGCGGCAAGCCAGCCCCAAAGCGACCGTCGAAGCCCTTTTGCGTATGCTCGTCATTGATCTCGCCTGATATCTTTTTCCAATCTACCCCAAATGGCGGATTCGATAGCATGTAGTCAAACTTCTCAGCGACCAGCTGATCACTAGACAAGGTATTGCCCAGCTTAATATTATTTACCTCCTGCCCTTTGATCAGCATATCGGCTTTACAGATAGCATAGGACTCAGGGTTTAGCTCTTGACCATAGGTTCGCATCACCGCGTCAGGGTTTAGCTCTAGCACGTATTCCATACCAGAGGATAGGAAGCCGCCTGTACCCGCTGTCGGGTCATATATAGTGCGGATAATACCGTCTTTGGTCAGGGCGTCATCGTCCTCCATAAATACCAGCGAGGTGGTCAGGCGCACGATATCGCGCGGAGTAAAATGCTCCCCTGCGGTCTCGTTCGAGCTCTCAGCAAAGCGGCGGATCAGCTCTTCAAATACAAAGCCCATTTCATGGTTAGAGATAGCTTCAGGGCTGAGGTCGGTGTTGGCGAACTTCTGTACCACTTTATAGAGCAAATTGGCATCGGCTAGCTGACCGACAAACTCTTCAAACTTAAAATGCTCAAAGATCTCTCGCGCATCTTTAGAGAAGGACTGCACATAAGTACTCAAGTTATCCTTGATATCGCTCTGACCCATCTTACTCAGATCCATAGGCGAGATATTATAAAAGGAGCGCTTACTGGCACGTATCAGGAACTTCTCTTGCGCCTCCTCAGGCAGGCCCATTTCAGCGATACGCTGGCTCTCAGCCACGACGTTGGCCTTGGTCTCCTCTAATACACACTCTAAGCGGCGCAGAAGCGTAAAGGGCAGGATGATGCGACCGTATTGAGATTGCTTAAAGTCACCACGTAGCAGGTCAGCGACTGACCAGATGAAAGCTGCTGTTTGCGAGAAGTTTTTGGTCATCGGTATCGTCTTATTGTTGGTGGCGCAGAGATAAAGGCTTAGGGTTATAGGACAGGCTTAAAAACTAGCTCATAAGTAAGGCATGCTGCGATGGTCTACATCAATTTATCATGGCTTTTATTGAGAAGTATCATATAGGTTAGGAGTATTAAGAGGCAAGTCTAATTATAAGCTATGCTCAGATGAAAAACGGTATAGCATGGTTCAGCGTATAGACTCTTTGGGTGCTCATCAGCGCTCAAAAGTAAGAGAGTAATGGATTAGCCTGCTACCTAAAAGCTAGCAATAAGCCTAAATCCAATACGATTAATTATAAATTATTGGCCTATAAGACAAACAGCTGTAGATATTTTATACAAAATAATATATTATTTTTTTATATAATGTTTGATGATAGTTAAACACAGTGGTTTATTCTGTTTAGCATCAATATGTGCAGTTAATATTAGGAGAGCAATATGCCACAAATCAATACCGCAAAGTCCTTCAAAACCTCAGTATTATTTACAGTAAGCGGCTTACTATTAGCCGGGTCATTAACTGCCTGCCAGAGTACGACCCCGACTTATAATAAAGCTCGCCTACCTGCTTTGGCGCAATCTTCAGTTGAAGTGTTGGCAGCCCCCGTTGCTGATACAGGACTTAGTGTCGCGGCCGATAGTAGCTTCCCTATTATAGAGTTAATGCCCTATATCGTGGGACAAGTAGAGGCGTTGGCGTTAACACCTGACCAAGTTGCAGTGTTTGCTAATTATCGTAAAATGGCTATGAAAAATCGTTTGGGACTGCAAGCCAATGAAAAAGCCTTGCGTGGACAGTTGCGCGCCGCGCTGATTGCAGATGCTGACGATGCCACTACAACGGCGTTGATGCACCGCATTAGCGAAACTGAAATGGCCCATATGAAGCTGCGTCGTGACTGCATAAAGGTCGTACGCAGTACTCTGACACCTTTACAGTTTGATAAACTCATGCAAATGTATAAGCAATCACTCAAAAAATAGTCAGCAGTATTGTTAAATGCAGCTGAACCAGCATAATGTCTAAACTTCAGTATTAAAGGATACTCTGAGGTTATCAGAAGTTATCAGAAGTAAAATCACAGGTTTTCAGATATAAAAAACCTCTTAGAGCTACTATTGATCGTAGACCTAAGAGGTTTTTATTGTTTTGGGCTTGTTTAATTGGGCTTGGCTAACCAGCTTGGTTAGCATAAGCGGTCATGGGTTTTTATTTCTTACCTTGATAGTTATTGAGATTAAACGGGCACATAAAAATATTTTACACGGGATACGGACGCTGCTCCGTTTGTACCGATACCCACTGATAGGTGGTGAACTCATCAAAAGTGATATGGCGTCCGAAGCGACCAACACCTGAGGCTTTCTCACCACCGAAAGCAAAGCGTATTTGCAGCTCCTAGCACCATTAATATTGACAAAGAAGTTAAAAGTGTTGAAAAAAAGGTTATTGAATGGCGTCGGGATATCCATCAGCATCCCGAATTGAGCAATAGAGAAACTCGTACAGCAGCTGTTGTTGCCAAGCATTTAAAATCACTAGGCATGCAGGTCGAAACAGATATAGGGCACACAGGTGTTGTTGGTTTTTTGAAGGGTGCTAAACCCGGTCCTACAGTGATGCTACGTGCAGACATGGATGCATTACCGGTGACCGAAAAAGTAGATGTGCCTTTTAAATCAACCATAGTGACTAAGTACATGGGAGAAGACGTGGGTGTCATGCATGCCTGCGGACACGATACTCATGTTGCCATGCTAATGGGAACGGCTGAAGTACTAGCTGCGGTTAAAAATCAATTGCACGGCAATATTATGTTCGTATTTCAGCCTGCCGAAGAAGGTGCTCCTGAAGGTGAAGAAGGCGGTGCTGAGCTCATGCTTAAGCAAGGTATATTTAAAAAGTATAAGCCTGAAGTTGCATTTGGATTACATATTATGTCGAGCTTAAATAGTGGTCAAATTGGCTACCGAAGCGGGCCTATTATGGCGAGTGCTGATACCTTTGATATAACAGTCAACGGTAAGCAAACTCATGGTTCAGCACCTTGGAATGGGGTTGATCCTATTCCAGCTGCGGCACAAATCGTTACTGGTGTTAATCATATAGTAAGCCGTCAGATTGACATTACTAAAGAGCCCGCCATTGTCTCCTTTGGTAAAATAGACGGCGGTGTACGCGATAACATTATTCCAGATAGTGTCAATATGATTGGTACTATTCGTAACTTTGATATGGATAATCGCGAGCAAATTTTTGATAAGATAAAAACAACGGCTACTCATATAGCCATGGCATCAGGCACCAAAGCTGACGTCAAAATCAACAAAGGTTATCCCGTTACGATTAACAACCCAGCGCTTACTGCGCAGATGTTACCAACGCTTAGAGACGTAGCAGGTAAAGACGTGGCAGGTAAAGACAATGTCATTGAGGTGCCCAAACTAACGGCATCTGAAGATTTCTCATTTTACGCCCAAGAAGTACCTGGTTTATTCATTTTCTTAGGCGCTACCCCAGTAGGGCAAGATGCAAGTAAAGCGGCCTATAACCATTCCCCATATTTTTATGTAGATGAATCATCATTTAAAGTAGGTACTAAAGCACTTAGCCAGCTAGCAGTAGATTATTTAGCGATGAAAAGCAAATAATAAGACTTAAAGGAGCTACAGGCAACTTTATAGATCGTCATTATTCTATTGAGTTGCTTGAGTATTAGCCGTTTATTGAAGAGGAAGTTGTATCGTCTTAGGCAACTCAGTAGCGGCAGCCAGTTCTTTATCAATAAGCTACAGTCATTGTAAAATAAGCTAAATGGCGGAAATATACATTACCTATTCAGCAGATTTTTGAGCGCAGTTAATCAAAACTATCAAAACTATCAAAACTATCAAAACTATCAAAACTATCAAAACTATCAAAACTATCAAAACTATCAAAACTATCAAAACTATCAAAACTATCAAAACTATCAAAACTATCAAAACTATCAAAACTA
>NZ_CAJHBR010000025.1 GCF_904846695.1 Psychrobacter urativorans | reverse complement strand
TAATTAAATTGTTCAAAATCGTGGCTCATAGATATCGTAACCGTCGTCAGCGCTATGATCTTAGAATGAAGCTATTCGCCGGTGTTGTTAATTTTGAGCTTAACCTATGACTTTTGCAAGAGGTCTAGTCTTAACTAAGTCGCTTCAAAATAAATTATGGATAGTATTCTTGGTGAGTTTATTTGGTCTCAGCGCTTGCAGTAGTGAGACAGAAGATCCGGCTACTAATACAGAGTCTAGTGAAATGATACCTGCGCAAACAGCGAGCGAGGCTGAAGATCAAATCCTTGCTTCTACAGAGGACGCAGAAGGTGCAGGAGGTACAGCATATTATTCTAGTAACGGAAATGACCAAAAGGCTGATGATACGGGCTATATCAACGAAAATAATTCAAACCTAGATAAGACACCTGCAGATGGCATGCAGTAAGTATTGGAAGTCGCACAATCCATTAAATATTAAAGGGTTTCTGTAAGGTTATTATCAGTTTTAATCGCTCCGACTAATCATTATCTTAAAATATCCCATTTTTGAGGGCGGTAGCCTTTCCTGCAATCAAGCCTTTTATTTTTACTCACATAACTAGCAGTATTGACTAAAAAAGCCCGTGACCATAGCCACGGGCTTTTTGCATTTTTAGGGTATGACTATTAAAAACATAATAATCAATATTTATTTTGGTTACGCCACTCATCTACATCACGTTCAGCATCTTCTTTTGAATGACCATAACGCTCTTGGACACGTCCAACTAGTTTGTCACGATCACCTTCGATATGGGTGAGATCGTCATCTGTTAAATCTGCCCACTTTTGTTTTACTGAACCTTTAAGTTGGTTCCATTCGCCTTTTAATGTCTGGTTATTCATATCATCATCCATTTTTTGATTATTTTTGTACTGTTCATCCATACTTTGTTCGTTCACATTTTGATTGTCCATTATGGTTTTCCTTTTCTATTTATTAGTTTGTGAGTCAACTTATCTATATTAAGTTCATCTATGTTTTCTTATTTTTATTGATGAATAGGTTATCATCAGTCTTAATTTTCAAGCTGACATATCTAATATAGACGGACGTAATTAGGACGTCTGTACCACGAATGTTTAAAGTGTTTCTGAGTCATTGTTAAGACTGCTAATATGTTATCGCGATGTAAGTTGTGTCTTTGGTTAGACGTTTCTTGACCGCTAAAATAGAATAACAGGCATAAAAAACCCTAGACGGACTTTAACCTTGAAATTATTTCCATTAAAAAAGACTATAAAATATGCTGGGTGACATTAATTTAAATTTAATTATAACTGCACATGTTAGTCCAAAAATCAAAATAAAGGCTGCTATTGCTCGCAATATAAATTTATTACTCTCCATAGATTACCCCTTAAGTTATTCAACAAATATAACCACTTTCCGTATCTTAGTATTTTTGTCTATCGTCTGCCACTAATCAGCATAACTTAATCTGATGGTTTATTCGTTAAAAACCCTTCGAGTGAATCGCAGTAAGTACATCGTCGTGTAAGTCCAGACAATTTAATGAATACTAGTTTACTTAATTAAAACTACTTTTTGGGTTTTGGTAATTCTAAACGTCCTTATCTTGAGAATGTTAGCTGGAACCAAATAGAGTAACTACTCCAGCTTATCTTTTGCTTTGAATGGTTCTGAAAATTGCAGGATTAGAGAGTTGACAACGGACAGTATTATTGCAATCTCATACCGCCCATAAGCAACGGAGATGCCGATAGCAGCGGTATTCCATAGACTCGCTGCCGTTGCTGTACCTTTTACCGTATTGTCGCCTTTAAAAATAGCACCACCACCGATAAAACCCATACCCGTAATAATCGCGTACATGATTCTCGCTTCAGGCTCTGATCCGTGATAGATATCTACAGCGACTAGCATGAAAGCGCACGATGCAATACTTACCAAGGGAAAGGTTCTGAGACCTGCACCCTTATCTTTCATCTCACGATTAAGGGCGATCGGTAGCGAAAGTATAAAAGCAATTCCTAATTGAAGAAAATGATATCCCAGTAATTTTAAGCTTAAATCAAATTCAAACATGGCTAATCTACTCTCTAAAAATGAGGCTTTATGTGTATAAAATGAATTTGATAATGCTTAAAAATGTTTTTTTAAATAGTCGGAATTTTGTAACATTAATAGCGACAGACTGAAGTTATTAATAATGCTATATAAATTGAACTAATAGACCCCAAAACCGCCAATTGTTCACACAAGTTGCAGTTATGTTAAAGTTTCGAGCTAAGATACTGTCATGCTTTTTGTGTGCATTATCAACGTGCTTCTATTTATGAGTTTATATTTAGCAACTTTGAAGTCCAAGGCGATTTTTTTGTTGGCTGGAATCTAATGTCATATTCTTCTTAAAGAACTATCATAAGCTCATTATGATTTTTTCTGTGCTAACAAGTTTACCCAATTTATCTCTAAGATTACTTTAATATAAATCACCTCTTAAATTTAAGATAAGTGTATGAATTGATTTAATTTTTACACAACTTACCAACCCTTACATTATTAACTTTATTTAAACAATTAACCACCAATTTATTATCATATTCTCAGTTATGATATTTCAACCAAGAAATAAGCCAGTAGTAAACATCAATAGTAATCATTAAATACTTGAACCTTTAGTGCTTACTATTATTTTTCATGGAATAGCATAGTTTGAACCGCACATAGGGATAAGTAATGACGTTCAATGATGGAGTATTTATTAAAGAAAGTTTGGATTATATAGAAGGTTGTGAGACTATAAATAGCTCTCCTGTAGACAATTATACAAAAAAAAGCAATTTACGAGCCAGCACAGCTGCTTCGTTGAGCTTTCAATTAATGACACGTGCCGAACCTCCAGAACTGGTCATTGACACTATTCAATCCATACTAGCTATAAAAAAGAACCAAGACGAAATTATTATTATCGATAATAATAATACTGATACATCCATGTATAAACCATTGGCAGCGTTTTGTGCCAGCTTAGATCCTGAGCTGAAAGTATATTTTTACCATATTGACGCGGTAGAAGGGTTTAAAGCGGGTGCATTGAATTTAGCATTAGGACTCATGAGCCCAGATTGTACGCATATTGTCGTCGTTGATAGTGATTATCAGGCGTTATCACACGCTAGAGTATCGATTGCGGACGCTATCCAACAGTATCCTGCTCACACTCTACTTCAGTTCCCGCAGTTTTACCGTAACGCTGGGCAAATAGATATCCATAGCGAATTAAACCACTATTTCAATCATCATTTATACCGTCCCTTTAATCGCAAGCGGGCACTATCAACAGGAACTTATGCGGTAATACGCCGCTCAGATCTTTTAAGCTTAGGTGGCTGGTCAGGTGCCTCGATTACTGAAGATGCGCAGATGGGTGTTCTTATGCATCAACAAGGTTTGCGTAGTCAATTCATACCAAAAGTTATTGCCACCGGTTTATTACCCAATACGTTGAATGATTTAATGAGCCAACGTCGTCGCTGGATCTATGGCAATATGCAAGTATTAAGTAATTACTTCTCAATAGCTATGTCATCGATGCATCAACAATTTTCAGAAAATAATCAAGCATCCACTCCTGTGACTACTCTTCATCAACACATTATTAATAACGCAGAAGTAAAAGGTATCGGCGAACGTCTAGCTTATGCACGTGCGCATCTTTCTCAGCTCAGTGCTTGGCTAAACTTCACTGGTTTCTTTATTTTTCTTCAAATCTGTACGCTCCTGATAATTACCAGTGCACTCTTTGTCCCTAAAATTCTTGATACTAACGCCGATTCATCTCTACTCACGCCTTTATATATAGTATATGCAGGATATGCTATTTTCTTAGTGAGGCGTTTATGGGCATACTTACAGGATAAATCGCCACTTAATAAACAAATCAACGACAATCATCTACTAACTATGAAAATACGCTTAAGAGCGTGGTTGATGCATTTGAATTTTTGGGAGCTTGGTGCGCTATCATGGCTGCCCGTTATGTGGGGTCGTGAAATGCCGTTTATATGCACTCCAAAGCGAGAGTATATTCGCACTCGTCACTCATTATGGCTGGCAAATATAGTAGCATTACCCAAGCTGCTATTGGCACTAAATATCATTACTGCGCTTGTAGTAGCGCCGTTCTCCCCTTTTTATTCTCCGTTATTACTTATCTGTTCTTTAACAGTTTGCCTATTAAAAATCGGTGCGGCAAAAGTGGCATTTGATAACTTTGCTGCTACACAGCAAAAAGTCACCCGTATTAGTATTAAATATAAACCTGCGGTCGCGCAAGCTCGAAAACAAACCAAACCGCTAACACCGCCTAAAATTGAAACGGTATTTGAAGACAAAAAAACTATTAATTCCTAAGAACGCTTAACGCTTAAAAACAATTCATTTCTAAAAGACCGTGGTTTAAAGAATCAGTGTTATAGAGATTTTTTTAATGATTTGTCTGTATTAAGACCTGTTTTTATTACCTATCTAAAACAATTTCTATATTATTTTGAGGTTTGTATGTCTTTCGCACATTCTGTTAGTTTTGTAAGCTCTACTGATGATAATAGACGCCCTATCGCAATAACCAATAAACCATTACGCATAGCAGTTATTGCCCACTGTTTATATCCTATTGCCCAGCCGTATGCAGGTGGACTTGAAATGATTACACAACTCATCTGTGATGAACTTGTTGGTCAAGGTCATGAGGTGCTGCTTTATGCTCATACAGACAGTCGAACGCAAGCAACCTTAGTCCCAATGCTAACCCGAGCTGATTTTGATACCACTGTCTATGAGAACGAACATGACACGCTAGGAATGAGCCGCGAGGAGATGTACCAGTACTTGGTCTATCAACATATACTGCGTGATATTATTGAACGTGACGCACGCGGTGAAATTGATATCGTGCACAATCACAGTCTGCATCACATATCAATGATGACCGGTCAAGCGTTTGGCGCTCGGTTTTTTACTACTTTTCATACGCCGATCTTTCCGCAATTGCGTCTGGCGCTGCTGACGTTACGCCATGGGACAAGTACCCAGTTTACTGCCATCAGCAAACACCAGCAGCGGCTTTTTTCTGAGTTTGTTCCTTTACATGTCGTGTATAACGGCATCGACGTTGAATCCTTTATTGCTAATACTGAGCCTACGGATAGTCTAATTAGTAAGCATAGCGAGGTATATTTTTGGTACGGGCGTATCTGTCCTGAAAAAGGCACACATTTGGCTATGCAGTACTGTATTGAGGCTGGGAAAAAACTCATCATTGCCGGACCTAAAAGTAATGAAGATTACTTTAATCAACAAGTAGCGCCTCTATTATCTCAAGACCGTAAAAATGGCGCGCAAAAACTGTTTGATTATGTTGGTCATGTGACTAAGGAAGAGGTGAATCATTACCTCGCTCAAGCAACTGCCATGCTATTTACCAGTGTTTGGGACGAGCCTTATGGATTAACACTGGCCGAAAGCTTGGCGTGTGGGACACCAGTAATTGGTTTTGATGTGGGTGCAAGTGCTGAAATCGTCACGCCCAGTACAGGCATTATCGTTGCTAAGGAAGATAAAGAAGCCTTTATAAAAGGGTTTTCTGAGATTAAACACATATCGCGTCAGGCTTGCCGCGAACGTGCTTTACAGTTTTGCTCAGTATCAGCAATGGTAGATGGATATCTTGCATTGTATAAAGCGGCAATCGCAGAAAATCAGCCAAAGAAGGGTTTCGCCAATCCACGAGATGCGCAGCTACTGGCACAGAGTTTATTTAAAATTAATCATAAGTCAAACTCGTTAATTGGTTCAAATAGCGAATTACGTTATATTTCTAACACTAGATCTGTCACTATGAGTCTTGAGGAATAATGAGTATGCGGCTTGGCTATTACGCGCATCATCACGGCTCAGGACACTGCCGTCAAATTGATAAACTTGCGGCGCTACTACCGGTGGATGCAAGAAGACAATTAATAGTATTTACGAGCTTAAGCTCAGATGCTTATACCTTCACTTCTATTGATGAAACACAAATTGTAAGTCTGCAAGCAGAAGATGAGTGTGATGATGATGTGCTAAAGGGACGCGCAGGAAAACATTGGCAACCAGCTAGCCTTCATTACTCACCTGTCGGTAATAGCAATATTCAAAAGCGTAGCCATCAAATACTAGATACAATTTATCAGCGTAAGATTGATTTGATGATTATCGATGTGAGTGTTGAAGTGGCCATGCTGTGCCGCGTTGCTAGTATTCCTTATCTTTATATCAGACTTCCTGGTATTCGTGATGATACCCCACACCTCAATGCCTTTGCTGGCGCTCTTGCTTTACTAGCGCCTTATCCTCGTCTACTAGAGGCTACTATGACGCCTGAATGGGTGGGTAAAAAAACCCTATACCTTGATTTCATTAATACGGCGCAACAAAAAGAGCTCTTTTATCATGAATTTATAAAAATACTAGCGAAGTTAAATACTTCAAATGTAAAAGACTGGAAAGAAGCTCCGCATACTATCATTACCGTTATTAAAGGCTATGGTGGACATGAGGCCATTGATATGAAATTACCGGAGTTGCGCCAGCTATTACCTAGCGCCTTTATCATATCACTTGGCCCTATCAACGATGAAATGCGCTATCATGTTGATATTGCTACTCAAGTGAATGATGTTACGCCATTTATGCAACATAGCGACTATCTACTGATGGCCTGTGGTCTGAATGCAGTTGCGCAAGCCTATGATTATACTACGCCACTTGTAGTGGCATAATAAACTTGGACCATGTTTAAGAGGCTATACTAACCCAAAGAAGGAAAATAGTATGACCAACAATCGCAACCAATACACCCGAGAATTCAAGTTAGAAGCCATTAGCTTAGTCACTGATCACAAGCGTAAAATACCTGATGTGGCCAGCTCACTTGGTATTGGCAAATCCACCCTGCAGAAATGGCTGAGTCAGTACCGTCAAGAAATAGAGGGTCAAGCACCTAAAGTCGGCAACGCTTTAACGGATGAACAACGAGAGCTACAAGCGCTTCGCAAACAAGTTAAGCAGTTAACCATGGAACGCGATATATTAAAAAAGGCTTCAGCTCTGCTAGCATTGGACAGCCTGAACGGCTATCGCTGATTAGCGAGCTTGCAGAGCAAGACAAACGGGTGAGTAAACGCCGACTGTGTGACTTATTTGGCATCATTAAAAGCAGTTACTACTATGGCACACAGACTAAGCCTATTGATGTTGAACGTGTCAAACTCAAAGCCTTGATACGCCAGATATTCAACGACTCAAAGCAATCGGCTGGTGCTCGCACTATCATCGCTATCCTGTGGAATGAGCACAGTATTAGACTGACGCGTTACTTAGCCGCTAAGCTCATGGATCAAATGGGACTCAAAAGCTGTCAGCAAAAGACACACAAGTACAAGCACGCTGATCAAGAGCATAAAACCCATGACAATATCTTAGACCGCAACTTTAATCCAAGCATGCCTAATCAAGTCTGGACGGGCGATGTGACCTATGTCCGTATCAAAGGCGGCTGGTGTTATCTCGCCGTAGTGTTAGACTTGTTTGCACGACGTATTGTGGGCTTTAGCGTCTCAGACTCTCCCAACAGTACTTTGACCGCCAAAGCGCTGCAGATGGCATATCAGACGAGACTCAAGCCTAGTGGGGTACTATTTCATTCGGATCAGGGTACTCATTACACCAGTAAGAAGTTTGCTGAATCAATCGCTGATTGCGAGGGTATGACACAAAGTATGAGCCGAAAAGGTAACTGTTGGGATAATGCTCCCACTGAACCCTTCTTCAGGAGCTTTAAAACAGAATGGATGCCAAAGGGTGGTTATGAGGATATCGATGAAGCCAAACAAGCTATCAGTGATTATATCTGGGGCTATTATCAAACTGTGAGACCGCATACTTTCAACAATTATTTGCCACCCGCTGAAACAGAGAAACGTTATTTTAATAAAGACCTCTTATCAGGTGTCCTAAATTAGTTGACCACTACAACTCGTGGTTCTACCTGACGACCGTCCACACCAAGAGCAAGAAGTAATGTCACAAGCATTGATAAACCAAGGACGTGCATTGAGCTGGCAGCAATTTAAAATCCTGCTCTCTCATAAACAAACTCATACTAACCCGAATGAACAATCGGTAAATAAAGCACCGATCAAGTCAATTTCAAAGTCTAGTCACGCAAATCGCAACGAAGACTATTTAACTGCTGCCAAAGCATTTATGGATAGTACGACAGAATATCCAACGACTAAAGCTTGGTTTGAACAATGGTTACTCCCCAAGCTTAAATTAAATCCTGACTATTAATAATCTAAATACTAATAATCAGTACTTTTAAACAACAATATCAAACCCACCATAAAAAAAGAAAAATAATCAAAGAGCTGGTAACGACTGATGAACATAAGAACCATGATTAATGTTAAGGCTGTTTCTGACCATATACCAGTAACGGTTATCACAACCTGTTACGGACGCAATCGCCATCTTTACAATCTACTCAGTAGCCTTATGAAAGGTAGTGTCCAGCCCGATGAAGTCATCATTGTCAATGACGATGCCGACCTCAAACGCCTGGCTGAATTTTCTTTAAACATCGTAAAAATTCCCACCACCATTGAAGCATCGTCCAATAAATCAGATACAACTAAATTTGATATTGGGCACAATCGTAATATCGGTGCAGCGCAAGCCACTCATGACACTCTCATATTTTTAGATGTGGATTGTATAGTAGCACCGACTTTTATTGAGCAATTAAGCGCTAAATTGCAAAAATATCCTGACTCCTTACTCATGGGACAACCACGCTATCTCACGCGACCTTTGTTAGATAAAGAAGGTTTGGAATTACAAAATGGCGCACTAACCACCTGCTTTTTAAATGAACTGTCTGTCTATAACCCTTATCGTTATAACTTTAATGAGGTTGACTGTATTCCCACACAAATAAAGCAGACAGCTATTGAACAAACCGATGATTACGGTGCGTTTTGGAGTTTATGCTTTGCGATTAAGCGTCGACAGTTCGAGCAGATAGGTGGATTTGATACTCAATACATCGGTTATGGAGCCGAAGATACTGACTTTGCTTTTACTGCCCGCCAATTAGATATTAACTTCTATCTCACTGCTGACATTGTTTACCATCAGCAGCATAGCGTCTATCGGCCACCTCTTAATCATCTAGATAGCATTACCATCAATGCCAATCGCTTTTATGAGAAATGGCAGCACTGGCCGATGGAAGGGTGGCTTGAGCAATTTTCTAAGATGGCACTTATTCGTTGGACAGTGGAACAATTGACGCCGATAGTGGTGTTAAGAAAGCCTAATACTCATGAGATAGAGCAAGCACACTGTCCTAATGCACCGTATGTTTAAACTTTTGACCAGTATTTAATACTGACGAATAACTTCTACCTCTTGCTGCGGCGAACTCATTTCACTGCGCTCAAACTCCCAGTTATGCCCATGCCAAAAATGCGCAGTTTTGTCATTATCATTAAAACCTATCATTAATAGTCGTAGCGGCAGCTCTGATTTTTGCATTAATTGTATATGTTCTCGAGCGCCCAATAGTAATCGATATAATAAAAACCCAGACGACGGCGCTGATGAATGAATATCGCTAAAGTGAGGGTAGTCAGCAACGACCGGATGATGTTCGGATAATACTCTGTAGTGCATCTCATTATGCAATAACTCTTGCACCACTGGTGGAATAATTAATATTCGGTCAGAATTAACAGGATCATCATCAGGGCTTGGGTCATCACTTGGCAACGGAAACTGATACGGCTGATTACTCAGCAATATCCCTAATGGTGCAGCCTTTGCCATTCGCTTCATTACTGCTACATTATTACTTCTCGGTGGCAAGCCAAAATGCAGTTTACTGTCGCCAATCTGCCGAAAAAATAATAATTTAGGCAGTTTACTAATTAATGGATGATTAGCAAAAAAATCAGCGTGTATGAAGTGATTAAACAACACTAAAACATCATCAGGTTGTAACAACTGCTCAAGTTGTGTGGTACTAATGGATTGATTATTGGCGATAAATACTATTCTATTTTTTTGCTCTAAGGCATTTTGAATGTTAAGCGGCAAACTTGCAAAGGCAGCAGCTGCTTTATTTATTTCGGCAGACTCACACTCACTGTTCTCTGATGATAAAACCTCGTGCCTAAGTGTTGAGTTATACATACTAAATATTTCACCTTATTTAATGTTAGAAATAAACTTTACTTTAAGATAGATTCCTTTCATGTATACCCATTAAATCTCTTGCAAAAGTACTATTTCATCGACTTCTATTCTAATTGGCAATACTTTTACCACAAGGATCCTCTACCCTATCAAGGGATCGAACTACTAACCTGTATGACCTATGCTGTGAAATCCGTACAAACAAATCTGGGAGGCTCTAGTTATGTAGCCTGACGATAAAAGTCAAATTGCATGATCTTTATCACAAGGCCAACTCATAATTTGTACTACGCCCTGAAGATTCAGATTTTTGTATCATCCTCTTCTCTATCAAATCATTAATATCTCGTAGTGCCGTGTCTATAGAACACTTAGTCATAACTGCCCATTTTTTAGTAGTCAGCTTGCCATAAAAATCAGTCAGTAAAGTATTCAACATCGTTACCTGCCTAGTGTTCAAAGCATGCTGTCGATGGGTCTGCCAAAAACTCGCTTTATTGATGATTTTATCCGTGGTCGTTTGAGCAGCAATCAGAGCTTGTTCCAGTGTTTGTAAAAACCAAACTAGCCAATCCGTGATATCTCTATCACCTTTTTGCGTGCGCTCCAGTATTTTGTAGTAGTCATTACGCTGTTTAAGAATCTGTGCTGACATACTATAAAAACGTTGAGCGCTATCATCGCTTTTCGCCAACATCCTCTCCGTAATGGCACGAGTCAATCGTCCATTGCCATCATCAAACGGATGCAAAGTCACAAACCATAAATGGGCAATACCTGCTTTTATGACCAAATCTATATTATCTTGCTCATTTGGTGAAATGTTAAACCACGATAGAAATTTTTCTAACTCATCTGATAGCCTATCGGCACTAGGCGCAACAAAATGAACCTGTTCACGACCATACCCGCCAGATACTACTTGCATTGGCCCTTTACTATCATCACGAATACTGCCTGCTTGAATGCGATAAAGCCCACTATACCCATCTGGAAATAATGCTCGATGCCATCCAAGTAAATCGTCCAGCAATAGGGGCTGTTGATAATGATAGGTGGCACTTAGCATCATTTCTACCACTGCGTCGATCTCACGAGTAGTCGTTGGCATACTTGCGTTATCTAACCCTAAATGCCGCGCAACTGAGGAGCGCACTTGTTCATTATTTAGTGACTCACCCTCAATCTCTGAAGTTTTAACAATCTCTAAAGTCACCGCATCTAATTGTGCCTCAACATTAAGTTCGAACCCTAGTGTTAGCAGTTTACCAAGCAAACGGCCTTGTAATATCCGCACGCGACTAACCAATGGTAATAGTTTTTTGTCCGACCATTGCCACTCAGTCCAGTCTGGATGTTCATGAATATAGGTAATATGCCTCATATTTTCCTCAGATATGTGCAGAGATTAAATCATTAATCTCCTTATATTATGCAGATAATAAATGATAAAAACAATGCATACTAATTAAAGTAAGAACAAACTAGTTTGAAAAATAGAATTGAGGAAAGGTGTTTTGGACAGAGAACGCAATGATTTTGGAATAAAAAACGCTAGAGTGAAGGTAAAAAGACTATAAAATTATAGTGCCGAGATACGTGTTAAATTTTATATTATTCTAATTTACTTTATGATTTTTTAACTATATAATTGCTATAGGCCAATAATATCAATGCATGTAAGATAACATCACATTATGATATTTCGTCTACCTACCTTGACATGGTAGAGGTTATACCAGTCGATGCTAACGTTGTGGTAGATGACGAGTATTTGTTGGCGCTGAAAAATGAGGCAGGTCTACTTGCTATGGATGTCCCCTCATCGAATGCTGTAGTAAAAACTAATAAGCAGCATAGCGCCATGAAGTTGGAAGTAGATCAAACTAATGAGCAACTTAGTGCGGCTATCAATGAAATTAAAAATCGCAATCAACAAAAAATAGATCAAAGAAAGCAAGAATAACCTTATTCACAGGCTTAACCATACCAATGGGTATAAGCGACTATCAATTAGTACTCATTGAGATAAAAGCAGCATTTGAGCACTATATTGGGGATTAACACCCATACATATAGGCCGTTGACGCTATTTAGACACCTCTAGATCATTACTATAAGCAAACAGCGCTGGAGCACCGCCAGTATGCCAAAACAATACTTTGTCGTTCTTTTTAAGCTTGCCTGTACGGATCATATCCAATAAGCCACCCATAGCTCTACCAGTATAAACTGGATCTAATAGTATGCCTTCCGTCTGGGCAGTAATGGCGATGGCTTCATTTTCTACTGCTCCTACTACCCCATAGCCTTCACCGACATAATCAGAGTTCAGTATTAAGTCAGAAGCTGAGAACTTATAATCGGCATCTATCAGTTCGGCAGTACGGTTAGCAAGAGCTACGATATACTGGTCAAAAGGTACTTTGTCGGTTTCTCCTTTGTCGATATTTATGCCCACTATTTGACAGGCTGAGTTAAATATTTTACTGCCCAGCATTAAGCCAGCTTGCGTTCCACCTGAACTTGAAGCAAAGATAATGTGAGTAAATGATAAATCTATATTTTGACATTGTGCCTCTAACTCTCTAAAGGCTTCTACAAACCCTAAGGCACCTAGCTCGTTTGAACCACCATAAGGAGCAACGTACGGTTTTCGGCCTTGCTGTATTAATTGCTGCACAAGGTTAGGAATATCCTCCCCTTTGCAGTGGTTACCTGACCAATGGATATGACAGCCAAATATTTTATCCAGTAGCAGATTGCCTTGTGGGTGCTTAGGCTCTTCTCCGCCTAATACTAGATGACACTCAAGCCCTAAGCTTGCCGCTGCTGCAGCCGTCTGACGACAGTGATTAGACTGCGCAGCTCCAGCAGTGATGATAGTGTCCGCACCTTGAGCAAGAGCCTCACCAAGAATAAATTCCAGCTTTCTAGTTTTATTGCCCCCTAGTGCCAGTCCCGTATTATCATCGCGCTTCATATAGATTTTAGGGCCGTCCAAGCGAGCACTTAACTTACTTAGCTCGATCAAAGGTGTGGGGAAAAACCCTAAAGACTGGCGGGCAATATGTTCGTAGCTCATAAGTCATCCTAGTGGTTATAACAGTGAATAATGATAATTTTTAATAGGAATAGATTTAAGATATCGTTTTGAGTTAAGGGTTTCAAAATATATCCAAACATTAGCTGCAAAGTAGAGATATGACTAAGCACGTATCAGACTTAGAGGATAGACCATTTTGATCGGTAGATGAAGTGATTGTAACTTATCGCGAACGCTAGTCATAATAGATAAACCAATGGTTTGATCATGGTGTAAGGAGGGTATTACTAGTTGGCGTTAAGCGATTTTGTGACTCTTATCAGTATTAGCAGCTGTCCTAACATCAGTATTGATAGCTTTGTTATGCTGCTGTTCGCCAGTCTATGCTACCGTTACCTCAAGCAGTTACAGTTGTAGTGCCGAGAGATAAGCAAAATCCCTATAAAAACTAATCAGCCAACCATTCATTAAAGACAAGCATTGATTAAAGACAAGCATTGATTAAAGACAAGCATAAGCCTAGTACTAAATAGTTAAGTAAGAATAGGCCCGCCAGCTAGGATATAGTTCAATACCAGCTTAGTGACTTGTGGCTTGTCAAGAATCCTTTGAGTGAGCGGAGTCAATAGTTGCGCTAGTTATTGATGACTGGCGCTGTAGCCAACAGTTGCTATTGAAAGTTTGCTATTGAAAATCTGCTGCTGGCTTATTATCATTACCTGCTGGTATCTCAATAGATTCGTCACGTAAAGGCCTAATCTTTTTATCGCTATTAGTGACTTTTTGTGCAGCAGCATCAGCTATTGGAAAGCCGTCGGCATCAAGAGCTGGAACAGGTGCACTAAGGGTAGATAAATAGGCAATAATATCAGCACGTTCGCTAGCATCCGGTACAGGATCAGCTAACATTTTTGAATCTGAGACGACTTTTTCAGCATCTGCAATATAAGGGTCAAGAGTTTTTGCATCCCATATCCAACCGGATGCTGCTAAGCCTTTACTATACTCATAATCAGTCAATTGTGCAGCTGAGGCACCATAGATATTCATTAATTGTGGGCCTTTCTTATTAAGACCAGGGGTAAGTTGATGGCATTGACCACAGGCTTCTTCAAAAATAAGAGCCCCATTATCAGCATCACCTTGAGTATAAACAGGCAAGTTAAGTTGTGGACGATAATCAGGCGGTGTTTTTTCACAGCCACTGAGTAACATCATAGCGACAATGATAGGACTTAATACCCTTATATCCATTGCAAGACTGCGTTTAATTATAGAGTTAATGGTGATTTCTACTTAGTTATTTGACGATATGGTTCAACAGTATAGTTTAATCATGCTATTGGATGGCAGTATTTCATAGTAGTCAGTTGATACAATATATTTAGCGTTATAGCTAACATAATAGCTATAAACACTAGGATCTAAACCACCCTATTTAATCGATTAGCTTAAGCTCATCTACAACTTACTAGCTATGGGCAGTTGCTGATATGCTACATTGCATTAATAGTGTTACTTGCCTCTTCTAAATAGTAGCCTTGTAGATAGCGTGCGCCCACACTCCAAGCTATCGACATCGTAGCGGCATCTTCAATATAAGGCATTAGTACATCGGCATTGAAGTTATTAGCCTGAGAAATGAGAGACTTAACTGTCTGTAGGTTATCACTAGTATCGATACCATCTACATAGCTCTTTGCTAAGCGTACTAAATTGGGTTTTACTAGTTGAGAAATTTCGAGTGCTTTAGCAGAGATACCAAAGTGCTGAATAGCCACTTGGCAGCTGATTTGATTCAAAGCGGCAAATTGCGTTTTTGCTACAGTCAAATGATTAGCTACATCGCGTTCATCGAACTGTATAGTTAACGCTCCTAATGCACCGCCGATTGCTTTTATAAGTTGACTGGTACCCTTGATTAGATTTTTATCAACTAACGAGGCGCTGGTTAAGGACACTAATATACGTAATTGAGGATGTGTTTTACGCACTTCATTAAGCTGTTTACAAGCATTTATTAGCACCCAGCGGTCTATCTTCTCACGTAGATTATGCTTTTTGGCTACCGTCATAAAGTCATCAGGCAGCAAGATAGTGTTTTGCGCATCAGCCAATGGCAAACGTAGATATACTTCAAAGAAATTGCTACGGTCGTCATTAATGTCATAAATAGGCTGAAACATTAACTCAAAACGATCCTGAGTCAGGGCGTTCATCAAGGTCTCAGCCAATGCACTATCATCACTATCAGCATGTTCCATCGGATCATAGAGATGATAAGCATTATCTTGAGTGCTAGATTCGGTTCTAATATGATTGATGGTTTCAAGCGCACGCTCAAGGAGCAATTGCGGTTTGGGAGCGTTTTTTTCAATAGCCACGACAGCAATACTAGCAGTAGTATTAGTAGTACGTTGGCCTACTTCAATCAGCATCTCACTGATATGCAGACGGATACGTTCCGCCAAGGCCTGTAATTGTTGAGTAGTGACCTTCTCTACTAATATAGCAAATGAAGTATCGTTGAAACGACTGATATAACTGTCTGTTACTAGCTCATTTAGCTTGTCTGCTACTTTTTGGATAGTGATATCTATCCCTTGTAGCCCTAAACTTAAGCTTATTTTGCCAATATTATCGAGTCCAATAAAAAACAATCCTGCGTTAACTTTGCCTGCTAATACTCGCTTGTATAAGATGTCAAAATGCTCTTCAAAAGCCAGACGATTGCTAAGACCTGTCAAACTATCATGACGCTGTGCTTCTGCTAAATGTTTAGTAATTTCAGCACTACTACTGTTATTTTGTTGAATGATAATTTGAGTCCTTGGCTCAGCATCTAAACTGGCCATTGCCAGCTGCAATTGGGCCTGAAAATGGCTACCATCAGCACGTCGACTTTTAAATGTAAACTCGACTTGCTCGCGATCACCTCTGTCAAACTGACGTAAAAACTGTTTAAACGCTTGTACGTTATCACCATTAGCGATCAGATCAATAACTGGAATACCAATTATCTCTTCAACTGACTCAAAACCGAATAATTGCAAATAAGGATCATTGGCAAAGATATGAACGCCTTGATCGATATAAGCCACTGCACTTTTAGAGTTTTTAATCAAAATGTTAGCGCGCTGTTCTGCTTGGGCAAGTAAATTGTTGAGTTTGTTGAGCTGTCGACGAGTCATCAAATGATCATGTTGCAGCCGAATGGCGATAATAATTGCGGACTCTTTATCTGCTACTAGCGCCTTGATCATAGTGCTATCGAGCACCGCTGGCAGCCCTTCTTCATTACGACTGGTATTGGCAGTGTCATCACTCATTAGACAAAGTAGTGGCAAATCAATATTCTTCTTTTGCACAATATCGACTACATCCGTGAATACTAAATCGTAAGCTTTGCCAAATATCAGCACATCCCACTGTTGGCGCAATGATTTTAGTAGCTCTTGTTTAGCATCTAAAAACCCTAAGTTGATGTCAGTATAATAGGCAGACAATAACTTAACTAAGCGCTCAGCATACAATTGGTCGTCGTCTATCACTAGCAAATTTAAAGTAGTATCCTTTTGCATCATAAGCCTTTTGATTATTACAGTAAGCTATAAACAGCAATCAATTCTGTCAACGGCATCAACTTTATTATTTGCTATCATCAAACATTATTGTTAGTGGTTTTTATTGAGTCATTGAGCGCTACATTTAGCACTTTTAACATTCAAAAATATGATGATAGATGGGTACTATTTAAAATATCTGCAGTATATAAAGTGTCTACTGCAATAGTCATTATTTAGATGTCAGTTAAATGTTGTTTACTGGCTGAGTATTAGGGCGAGGCAGCTATGCAGCATAGATATAATGCTTATGCGAGGAGGTAATTAAGTGCTCTAACCCCTTGGCGACTATCCTAAGAAGTTATCGACATAACTGATGGTCTAAATTAGTTATAGCAAGCTCAATCAAGGCTTTTTCTAATTGCTTGACTGGCTCAGCTTCAGTCTAGGTCGGTCTGGTTCGATAAATTCGCTGACCATTTTAGCAGTGGCTAATTTGAGTCTTGATCAACCGTTATAGGTTGAGGTAATTGAATAATTAGATGTTGTAAAATCTCCATAAGACTGTCACAAGAGCTGCTAAATACAGTCGATAGCGCCCGTCTAACTAGACCCCTAGATCGATATCGACTTCCATATCGATAATAAGATTAATAATAAGCTGCTTTATTGCTATCTAACTTATCTAAACAAGCCAGCAAAAGCAGTAAGTAATGACTGTGAAAATGCTGTATATCACAGTCATTTAGCCCCTACTATAAATCTTAGAACCCTATTATTTCAGCCTAAAATATCTTATATTTAACACTATAACAGTAGAAATAACAGCACTTGCAACAGTAGATACCTTGCTAATTATAGTGTGATATTTAGCGGTGTTTGTAAATGTCAACTGGCACCTTAAAAGGTCTATTGGTCAGTTCTCTTACTAATTTGGGCACTAAATAGCCAGGTAACACCGTTAATAAAGACCAGTACAGCTCTATAGCCACTTGCTCGTCATGATCAAAGTGGGCGGCACCACTTACCTTATCCAATACATGTAGATAGTAGGGCAACACTCCTGCGCCAAATAAGCGTTCACTAAGAGCTACTTGCGTAGCTGTGCTGTCATTAATACCTTTGAGTAATACCGCCTGATTAAGCATAGTAATACCAGCGCTCCATGCTCGCTGTAGAGCTTCTGCTGTTAGCGTATCGATCTCATTAGCATGATTACAATGAATCACCATGACGATGGCGCAGCGGCTCTGCGATAACCTATCTAACAGATCATTATCCAAGCGCGCAGGAATGACTATCGGTAAACGAGTATGTAATCGAATAGTAGTCAGCTGAGCTATACCCTCTAAGATATCTAACCAAGCAAATAGGCGTCGATTAGAAACACTTAATGGATCACCACCACTTAAGATAACCTCGTTAATCTGCGGATTAGCAGTAATATAGGCTATGATATCAGCTTGTGCATCAGCCGTTGGCATATTGGCGCTGTAGTCAAAATGCTGTCGGAAACAGTAACGACAGTGAATAGCGCAAGCACCAGTAATAGTTAGTAGCACTCGCGACTGATATTTATGCAGTAAGCCTTTAGTAGGATTTTGGCTGTTTTCTCCTAGAGGATCAGCGACGTACCCAATCACTACTTCTTGCTCTTGCTTATCGGGCAATACTTGCTTTAGTAGCGGATCATTTGCATCGCCAACCACCATTTTTGCTACAAAAGCACGGGGTACGCGCAGCTCAAAATATTTAGGAATATAGACTTGTGATCGCACTGATTGTAGCTGCAGAATACTTAACAACTCATCCACTGAGGTAATAGCATCGGATAATTGCGTTTGCCAGTTTTTTTGTGTGATTAAATGGTTTATCATGACAACCTAATACATGCTCTAAAATCGACATTATACGCTGTTCATCAGCGCTCTATCAAAACATACCCGGCAAATGAAGCGGATCACCAGTATTTAATGCTAATTGAAATATTATTAATTTCCTTTTAGTCTTTGATTATTGGCGCTTATCATTAGGGCATGTTGAACATTCGACCGTAGCACTGGCAACGACTGTTCAGCACGCTGTAACGGTTATGGATATTAACAACTATACTTATTAACAACCGTTAGGAGTCTCTTGTGGCAAGTTTTTCTACCAATGAGTTTAAAGCAGGTCTAAAAGTAATGCTCGATGGCAACCCTTGTGCCATTATGGAAAATGAGTTTGTCAAACCTGGTAAAGGCCAAGCATTTAACCGTGTCAAACTACGTAATTTGCGTAGTGGCAAAGTTCTAGAGCAAACCTTTAAATCAGGTGATAGCTTGGAGGCCGCTGATGTCGTAGATACTGAGATGAACTATCTATACAACGATGGTGAATTTTGGCATTTCATGCATCCAGAGAGCTTTGAGCAGCTACAAGCAGATAAAAATGCTATGGGCGACTCAGTGCAATGGCTAAAAGAAAACGGTAATGACTTATGTGTTATTACTTTATTCAATGGCTTACCACTGTCTATAACCCCACCAAACTTTGTCGAGCTAAAAATCACCGAAACTGATCCTGGTGTTCGCGGTGATACTTCAGGTGGTGGTGGCAAACCGGCAATATTAGAAACTGGTGCAGTAGTACGAGTACCTTTATTTGTACAACAAGGTGAAGTAGTACGTGTCGATACTCGTACTAGTGACTATCAGACTCGCGTCAGCTGATCTGCTTGATAACAGTGCCTCTAGCTCTGTCGTTACTGTTATAGATAAAATTTATAATTATCAAAAAAGGCTCAACAATATTATCTATTGATGAGCCTTTTTTATGTGAATTAAAATAGCTTTAATTGACTGTCTTCCCTACTGGCTATCACAGTACTAGCTGTCGCTGTTAAGTGTTGAACGCTGAGCTGTCAGCTACTGCTAAGCAAACCTGCCAGCGCTAATAGTGCCACTCAGCTTAACTGGTTTATTTTTTGGTCATTTTGCCATGCATAAGCCAATACTGTACTAAGGCATTGAGCTGATCCTTTTTAAAGGGCTTAGTGAAATAATCCTGCATACCTGCTTTTATATATTTTTCGCGCTCACCATCCATCGCATTGGCAGTAAGGGCAACAATAGGGGGCAATACGCTAGCATCATACAGCTCATGCAATTTGATAGTAGCTTGTATCCCATCCATTATAGGCATGTGATGATCCATTAAGATCATCTCATAAAGCTCAGGACATTGAGCAAATTTTTCTATAGCCTTTTGACCATCCGTGACATGAGTAACCGTATGACCATTATCTACCAGAGCTTTTTTGGCTATGATCGCATTAACATTGTCATCCTCAACTAACAGTATATGTCCTACTATCTCGGGCACTGACTTAAACATCCCACATTTAGATTCTTGCCATGCTAGATACTCTTGTTGCTCAAGTGCCGGTAGTGGCAGCAACACTCGAAAAGTAGTCCCTACCCCGACCTCACTGCTGACCCAGATATGCCCCCCCATTAAATTCACTAAAGACTGACAGATAGAGAGTCCTAAACCCGTGCCGCCATAGAGACGATGCGTCGACTTATCTGCCTGATTATAGGCATCAAATATCGCATCTAATGATTCCGGCTTGATCCCTACTCCAGTGTCTGTGACATCGATGCATAACGTCATCTCCTCAGAGTCAGACATACGATTGCTGTTGCTACTGGTCTTGTCAGTATCCGTGTTAGTGACTGCAGGATGAGTAATTGAACTATTACTGACTGAATTATTAGCAACATCTTCAATTGTATCTAACTTGTAATAAGGCACAGGAGCATGAGTCACGTTAATACTCACTCGCCCACCTTCACGAGTGAACTTGATGGCATTATTAACTAAGTTAGTTAAAATCTGTTTTAGACGTACTGGATCGCCTTTTATATAAGGCGACAGCTGTTCAGTATAATGATAATCCAAAGTTAAACGTCGCTGACGGGCTTTGACGGCGAATAGATTGATAACATCTTGGCAGACTGTTGACAAATTCATTGGTACAGCTTCAATAGTCATCTTGCCCGATTCGACTTTTGATAAGTCTAAAATACCATTAATCACCGCCAATAGATGTTCAGTCGAGATGTCAATATTGTCAACATAGTCTCGTTGTTCACTACTGAGTACAGTATCGTTGAGCATCTCAACCATCCCGATGATACCATTCATTGGCGTACGGATTTCATGGCTCATATTGGCCAAGAACTCTGATTTCATTCTGTTAGCACGCTTAGCGTGGTGTTGCTTTTGTTGCAACTGTAAGGCATCCGAAGCCATCTCTGCAAACTGCGCTAGCTGCTTTTCTTGTTTCGCAGTAAAATTATAGTGTGGCACAGTATCAATAAGACATAGCGATCCCAAACGATAGCTAGTATTGTCTTCATACAAGATGATTGGAGCCCCTGCATAAAAACGCAAAAATGGTGCTCCTGTAACTATCGGGTTGTCAGCAAAACGTTCATCATCAGCTAAATCGGCGACTACAAATACATCATTGGATAACACCGTATAGTTGCAAATCGCGACCTCACGAGTGGTAGTACAAATACTACCTAAACCGTGAACTGCCCTTAAATATTGAGTTTCCTCATCCATAAAAGTAATAGTCACTATCGGAAAATCAAAAAACAACTTTACCAATTCGGTCAGACGAGTAAAAGCGGGCTCATTATCATTATTGAGCACTTGGTATTGACGCAGCTTTGCTATGCGATGCTTTTCATCCACTGCTATTGGGTAATTTAGAGTAGCCAAAAATATCTCCGTCAATCTATGTAAAACAGGGGGTTTAATAGTCTGACTGTTTTGCTAATAAATTTTGAGAAAATACCCATTTAAAATAAACTGCTTTTAAAAGGAAGTTCCTCACTACCATAGAGCAGAAAAGCAGTAGTTGTTTATGAGCTGTTAAATGTAGGGGTTTTTATTACCTTAAAGGGGTTAAAAAAATCAGTTGCTGACTGGTTTCGCCAAAATCTTTAGCGCCTCACTAACCATTATCATCGCTACCACTGAAGTTACAGTAACTGCAGAGCCGTAACCTCCGCAGTGCAAACCACCGCTTTGCTCTCCTTTATCTACTCTTGGCGGCTCTGTCGAATAAACACACTTAATACCGAACTTTTCTTTTAGACTAGCGTTAATGCCTTTTTCAAAGCGTAGCTTATAGCGCAACCGAGCTAGCAAAGGGTCTTGATAACTGTCTTTTAGATCACTAACCGTGATTTTAGTAGGGTCCGTTTTGCCACCAGCCCCACCAGCACAGACTAGCTTTAGCTTATTAAAGCGACAGTGAAGAGCAATGGCCAGCTTGGCATTCATATCATCGACACAGTCTAATATGATAATAGGTCGTTGCTCTATAGTAGCCTGTTTAGCTGCATCACGACTAGGTAATAAAGTAGCCACGTTATCAACAGTCAAAAAATCATCTACCAAATGGAGCTGTACTCGCGGATTAATCTCTTCTATCCGAGTACCCATAGCTGCGATTTTACTTTGTCCAAAAGTACTGTCTAACGCTGGCAGTTGTCTATTGACATTAGAGGCGACCAATACGTCCATATCGATGAGGGT
The DNA here is from genome assembly GCF_904846695.1 of Psychrobacter urativorans. Lineage (GTDB taxonomy): Bacteria > Pseudomonadota > Gammaproteobacteria > Pseudomonadales > Moraxellaceae > Psychrobacter > Psychrobacter urativorans. The sequence continues at coordinate 13,193 of NZ_CAJHBR010000025.1, read as the reverse complement.
AATACTGCCTACTGCAGTACGAGCTAAAGCCTCAGCTGCCCAAGAACCAACACCGCCGATACCTATCACATAAACATGCGCTGCGGCAAAGATATCAAAGGCGCTGTCGCCATATAAGGTTTGTGTGCCTTTAAAACGGCGCTGATACTGCTGCACGTCCTCAGTAGCAATTTTTTGGGACTGGTTTTGACTCATAGTAGGGTAGCAGCTCTTGTTATAAATGAAAATTGTTTGGTTAGTACTAATTACTAAACCCAATCTGTTTGCAGCGCATCACAACTGTTCTGCCATAATTGTTGGGCTAGTACTTGCGGCTCAATGGCTAATAATTCGCTAAGGGCATTTAACACCCAAGGTAAGTTGGCAGGTACATTGCGATTATGAGACTCTGCTCTTTGCCATTCCTTATCTGTACTTTGAGCTTGCGGCGAAGAGCTGACTGCTAAAGACCCTATATTGCCAGCTTCAGTTTGACAGGCCATCGGTGTCATATCTGGACAGTCGGTTTCTAGTACTAAGCATTCAATACCAAACTCAGCAACAGCAGCTTGAATAGCCCGTCTTAGCTTTTTAGCATTTAGATTAGTAACTTGTCCTGTCACCCCAAGCTTAAAACCCAGTTTAACAAAAGCTTTAGCTTCTTGCTCACCGCCACTAAAGCTATGCGCAATGCCGCCAAGGTTTTTGGCATTATAGCTGTGCGCTTTTAGCAAGGACAAGGCCTCAGCATGCGCCTTACGAATATGTAACATCACCGGCAACTGATGCTTAACTGCCATATCAAGTTGAGCATTAAAAAACTGCTGCTGCTTGGCAAAATTCTCTGGTGCTTTCATTGCCTCAGTAAAAGTATCCAAACCTATCTCACCAATCGCCAATGGTCGTTGCTTATCAAGCATAGCAGCCATCTTGGCAAGATGAGTTTCAGTATGCTGCTCAATATAAAAGGGATGTAAACCTAGAGCAATATGCGCTTGTGGATATAATACTGGAGGATCAGAGGCGGCAATAATATTTGTCGATGATGTCAGCTGATAGTGATTAGCGCTTGGTTTATTTAAGTAGTCTTGAGTGGTGTACAGTCTATCAAAGTGTTGGTATAAATAACCGACTAGCACTAAATGCCGTACGCCAAATTGATAAGCGCGCTCGGCTTGCACACTTCTATCGTTATCGAATACTGGAGCATCAAAATGGGTGTGCGTATCAATCAGTCTGTATAGCTCTGAGCTGGGGAGCTGATTATCCATAAGTGAGGTTTTTATAACCGCCATCGATAGCCTCCGGCTTTAATTAAAAACTGTTTATTAGGGCGTGTTGGACATTCACAAGTAGACTATGCTGATAAATAAGTGCTGCTGTTAAACGATTATTAGATTATAGCTTGATTAGATTATAGCTTGAGTAGCGTTGCCCTTCTAGCTCGTTGCTATTGGCTATAACTAAAGCTGTTTGTGAAGCGTTTTTAGTGGTTAGGCTCTTGAACTGTGCTTTTTAACTGTGCTTTTTAACTGTGCTTTTGCACTATATAAGCAGGCTTGATCAAAGCCGTTAATTGGCTATAAGGCACTAGCAAGTCTGCTGCCTCAGTATCTACCTCTAGCAGCTCTGTTGATTGATAAACTAAGTGTAAGCCCTGCTCATCCAAATACCATTGCTGTGACAATGGCAACGACCAATCATCAACAGAATCCTTTGCTACCCCTTGTGAGATCAGCCAGTCTTCTTTGGCCCCTTCAAAGGCTAATAGCAAGCTATCAGTGCTGACTGTCGGTAATAAAATATCTTCAATAGTGAGCTGTAGCTTTTTTTGTATATCTAACATGACATAGTCAAGATGGTGCGGACTACTGCCACGCTTCACAGTTGAGCGCACTAATAGATAGCCCGTCGCCATAGGTTCAGATTTAGAACTAGCTTCAATAGCAGCATTGCTTGTGCCAACGCGATTCAATACTAATTCGGTATCGATACGCTGGTATAACGACGAAGTATTAACGGCTTGTTCACTGTATTCTATTTGTTTAAGCAACATCAAGATTGTATTCTTAGCGGCTTGGTCTTGACTAGCTAACGGCGTACTTGGTGCTAGTATCTGGGCTATGGTTTTCCACATAATACTGCTTAACCACGGCTGCTCTGGTACAAACCCCAACACATTTAGCTCAAAATACTGACAAGGTTTTTTGTTAGGATCACAGTTGCGCTGATGGGCAATAGCTTGTTGCTTATTGACTTGTATAGCAGCCATTTTATTAGTTTCGCCACTAATACGGTCTTTGCTAAGGTCAGGCTTTATTAGCACGCTCTGATCATCGGAGGCGATAACAATTTTATCGGCAGCCTTATTATCGGCCTGTTGTTCAAACATAGATTTTGGCTGCTGATCACAGCCTATCAAGCTAGTGATGCTGAACAGGAATACTACCGATAGCCATAACGAGGCTATATTTTTTGACTGGTTGCGCTTGGCATTTATCATATCAGCTACCATAAGCGGTTATAGTGAAAGCTCATTTAATGACCTTAAGCTTATAAATCTACTCTGGTTAATTTTAACTCAATATTATTAGTTTCGAGAGTCATCATTATCGTTATCTATACTAGGCCGCTGCGCAGGTTGATAACTACTGCGTCTTGGAATCAATAATAAGGCTACTCCAACCGCTGTTAAGGCTAGCCACTTTTTTTTGCTCGGCTTACTATTACTATTTTTACTGCTGTGTTTGTCGCTGCTATTACTCATAACCTTATCACTATTTTATTAGGGCGTATTGAATATTTTAACTTATAAAGGTTTAAGGGTTTAAAGGAAAAGTGGTGATACCAGAGTTGGTACTATCTACTCTAGTAAAGCCTTGGGTAGTAGCCGTAGGCTTGGGGGCTTGATCGCGTTTAGGTATCAGCGGATTAAGATTCATCAGCTCATAATCCTGACTGATATCCCCATCCCAGCCTACAGTGCCACTCAGCGGTAATTGTTTAATAGTACCGTTTTTATCGATTACTAACTGTAAAACCCGCATTTGGTTAAATTTGCGCTCAGTAACGCTCGCCACTGCCCCACCATCACGCAAGATGGTTGGCTGTAAGAATATAATTAGGTTACTCTTTTGCTTATTATCACTATCGGAGCGGAACAGGCGACCAACCAGCGGTATATTCCCCAAACCTGGAACCTTTTGCTGGTTGCTAGTGCTGTTATCACGCATCAAGCCGCCTAGTGCAATAGTCTGTTGGTCATCAGCCAAAATAGTAGTATTGATCAAGCTTTTATTAGTAATCAAACCGCTCGAATTGCCAATACTACCCGGCACTACTGAGGAGACTTCTTGTGACACTTCTAAACGCACCGTCCCATTATCACCGATATGGGGAATGACGTTAAGATTGATACCGATGTCTTGGCGCTCAATAGTCTGAAATGGATTGGTTGATGAGTTACCGCTAGTGGTAAAAGAGCCAGTGACGAATGGCACATTTTGTCCTACTAAGATACTGGCCTTTTCGTTATCCAAGGTCAAGATTGAGGGCATGGACAATAGGTTGGCACTAGTGGATGAATCTAACGCTTGCAAGATAGCCCCATAAAACTCGGTGTTACCTTTGCTATCTTTTCGACTGCTACCAACACCAAGTAGCGCGCCAGCAATAGAGCCAGCAGCGGCACTGATACCAGTGCCTTTAGACAAAGCAGCTGCGGCAAGTGAAGCGGCACTAGCGCCAACGTTATTAAAGTTCACCACGCCATAACCACTACTAGCATTACCTAGCGCCCATTGAACGCCAAGTTGGGTGGCATCATCGCCTGAAACTTCAACGATAGCAGCTTGAATCAGTACTTGGGCGCGGCGATTATCGAGCTGATTGACGGCATCTTCAATCTCAAACATCAGCTCAGGGGCAGCATTAACGATAACTGCGTCTTGGGTTTCATCAGCGATAATGCTAAAGGGTCGACCCCCTATACCTACTGCTGAACCACCGGTAGAAGCTGCTAAATTGCCACTATTATTACTGCTACTATTGATGCTATTGCCACTGGGCACTGCCGAGGCTGTATTAAGGGTGGCGCCAGTAGCACTAGTATCAGTTAGGGATGCTGACTCCAAAGTTGAAGTCGCCCCTGCACTATTAATCGACTGATTGGCAAGTAAGCCACGTAGCATCTGCGCTATATGATTGGCACTAGCATATTTGAGTCGAAATACGCGCAAACCACTCAAGCGCCGCGTAGGCGTAGTGTCTAACTGATTAACCATCTCCTGCACTTTAGCAATCATCTCAGGGCTACCTTTCACTAGCAGCCTGTCGCTTGAAGCATCAGCGATAACTTTTAGCTGGTCACTGCCTTGTGCTTGCCCGCCCCCTGCACTAGTCACTAGCGCACTAATGAGATCCATCATCCGCTCAGCATCGACATGGCGTAGAGGAATAACCCGCAGACTGTCATTGACATTGCTATCTAAATCGCGGATTAGTGCTGTTAATTGATTAAGACTGTCAGCACGATCTGATAGCACCAGCGCATTAACGCCTGGCACAGCAGCAGCGTGTGCTGATTGCGGCATCAAAGGTCTAATCACCCCTAGCACTTCGGCGGCTTGAGTATTGGTCAAGTAAATCACTCGCGTTGCTAACGCTTCACCGACAGTATTACCTCGCAGATCGACAGCAATACCGGTTTGCTTAGCCACACTATCGGGTACTAACTTAATAGTAGTGCCCGAATTAATCGCCGCAATCCCATTCACTTGCATCACACTTAAGAACAGCTGATAAATCTCATCACGAGACAGCGCACGATTAGAGATAACCGTCACATTGCCGTTGATACGCGGATCCAGCACAAAATTCTGATTAGTGATAGTAGCTACTTCATTAATAAAAGCTTTGATGTCTGCATCTTGCAAGTTAACCTTCCAGCTCTCAGCGCTGGCAAGTCCGCACATAGCTGCCCATAGTGGCAATGCTAAACATAATGGGCGAACTATATATAAACAACGCTGTAAAGCATTGCGTAAAGGGGTTACTACAAACTTATGTAAACTTACCATGGTGATAATTACCCATTGTGATGTTACTTATTAAATGCCAAAGAATATAAGCTAAAACGCTATCAAAATATGCTTCACTACAGATACTGCTATACACTTATAGAGTGAAATATTTCCATTAACTATAAATAAAGGTGACGATTTTAGGCCAATCCATTTAGAAGGGTTGTCGAATAGTGATTACTTGCTCACCACGTTTCACCTCTATTTGCGCTTCACCAGATTTTTGTGCTTGTTGCAATATGTTGGCATCTTGACTAGGATTATTACCGACCTGTTGACCATTTACCGACATTACCCGATCCCCAGGCTCTAGACCCAAGCGGTTACGTAGGCCTGAAGGCGTAGCTGTCGTTACTTGATAGCCGTCACCAGAGGCCATTAGCCCCACACTACTTAAGTAGTTGGCAGGATTCTGCTGCAGCTCACTTACGGCTCCACCGATAGCTGAAGTTGGATTATTGCTATTAGCATTGTTGTCAGTATTATTAGCAGCGTTATTAGCTATATCTGTAGGCTGTGGCCATGCAGAATCTATAGAATCGTTATTAAGTGTATTGGATGAACGCCTATTGCCTATAGCATTAGCAGCTAAGCCTCTCTGATCTAAGGGCATAGCATCAGCCATACTAATAACGGACTGTTTACTAGCCTTATCGGCAATAACCACCGCATTCCAATCTACCGCCACTAAAGTATAACCACTGTCCTGCAAGCTCTCACCGATACGATAGTTTTTTACTTCGCCATTGACCTCCAGTAGCGCTGATGACAAACGCTCAGGTATCGCTAATAGCACGCCTTTTAGCACTACATTCGGTGGTGGCTGTGCCGCCACTGCCGCTGAATTAGGCTCAGAAAATATAGCAAACAAACTACTATTATCAGCTACAGAGCTAGGAATATTCTGCAATGCTGCTATGGGCAATGCCGGTGCTATAGGCGGTGCCAACAATAACCATAGCAGCCGCGCCGCTGTCCAACATAACCAACCTATAGCGAGCAGCAGCAGCCATGCTGACAAACGATTAAGAATATCGACTACAGGTTTTAGACGGCTCATCACTGTGTTCAATTAGTGACCCCTAACCCTGCCAATAGTGGCTGACGTACGCTAACCACGGGAGTATCCTGCGGCGCTTCACCTTTGTATTCTGCCATATTTTCGAGTAAGCGCTGAGTCAAGCTCACATCGAGCATATTATTGCCATCAAGATAAAGATCACCTAAGCGTTTGTCTTGGTTATTGAGTAAATTAAGATGCAGAGTAGCATTGTTATTTTTTTGTTCGGTGCTCAGCTGAGCACGTAATGCTGGCATAGTAATATAAAAAACTTTACCAGCGCTAGGATAGCCAACTTCACCGCCTACCCAAGTTAATTGTCCAGACGCTGCACTAAACCCAGCTGCGTCTTCACCTTTGGCAGAATGACGTTGCAGCGATACGGCATTGACTTGCATTGGGGTATTGGGTAATTGCCATTTAACTGCTTGACTCAAAGTCTCAGGTGCAATCTTGCCATTCATGTCATCGATTTGCCATGAGTGACGTGCTACTTTTACTTGCCCATCTAGCTTAGTCTGACCACTATTAATATCGAATTCAGCTGCTATTTTGCCTAATAGAAGCTGCCAAGGTTGCCACGTCCATTGCAGCGACCCAGTCATGGCTACCTCTGACACTGGCACTTGCCAAATAGCTGAGCCTTGCCATAAGTTACCGGACACATGTTGTATATAAGGCGACTCTGGCGCGTACTTTTCTACTATCCACGCTGCTGGCATTTGCAATATAGCAAACAACGAAAATACTAGCAGTCCAATTAACCACCATACTTTACGGGGATGCTTATTAGATGGAATAGAGGCTTGTGGCACAGATAAGATACTCTTTTATAATTTCAAAACCACATTATCATAACAAACAATCGCCTAAAAATGACAGCTAAAAAGCCAGTATATTTTACTGCGATTAGTCACAATAAAAGATACTGGCTTTATGAAATGCTTGGAAGTTTAGCGCTTACTAACTGTTAATTTAGTAAGACTGTAGCTACTTAAACAGTATTGGCTCAGTTAGCAGATAATCAACTAGTTAACCACAGTAGTGAACCTCTATAGTTATAATCAATATTTATAACTATCGAGAACCAATAATCACTGCTCAGTAATCAATATGAATGAGTAGTGATTACTAAATAGTTGATTACAATAATTAGGCCAACGCCAGTTAATAGCCATAAGCAGATCTACATTAATAACCAAAGATCGTGCTGATACTGTTGCTTAATAGCGCTCTACAAACCCATCAACGAGCAAGATTTATACGGCAAAACTTTCTAGATCTTTACCAGCTGATAGCGCTTCGATCAACCAAGTTGGCTTACGACCACGGCCTGTCCAAGTGTCATTATTGTTTTCAGTATTACGATATTTAATACTACGTTTTTTCTCTAGGCTTTCACCAGCCTTCAAAATCTCTTCTATGCTACAGCCGTTATCTTTGGCTATTTTTTCAAATTGTACATAAGCATCATGCAAACGTTGATGTTGTTTTTGCGTGATAAGTTGCTGTGCACTTTCAGTGATAGCACGTAGCTCAGCTACGTTTAAACTTTCTAAATTAATACTATTATTAGTCATAATTGTCTCGGTTATAGAATAATGGCTGTTAGCTGGATAGTTATTGATCTGCAATAAATAATAAGTAATAAACTATATATATCACAAAACGAATAAATAGAATTATCAATAGCTACAAGCTTTTCTTGAATTGAATAATTAAATGTAAATCAATTAAGCGTATGTAATATAAACAGAAAATTAATCTATAACAACCACTAATTACTATATTTTTATTTATCATTAGTATTTAGAAAACATTGATTAATAATTAATAATTTTTCTATATTGGCAATATGGACATAAGTACGTAGCCTTTACCTGTTATTATTTTGATGAATAGCTCTATCCATTCAATATTGTATTGATATCAACATTTTAATAGTCACCGCAAATAACTCCTTGATAAGAAATTATAATTTAAAAGTTAAACATTATTTAACTAATAGTATAAGTATAAAATCCCTTATTATTATAGAGGTTTTCTAATAAGCATTAAAATCAACTATAAAATAATTATTAAAGCTCATAATATTATGGCAATATTCATTATTTATAAGATAATCTCTAAGCTTAATCTGTTACTTTTATATCTTTATCTGGCTTTACTGAGGCCAAATGATTTTTATAGCTACTAGGGCTAATGCCAGCAGCATTCCTAGCACAGTAACCGCCTGCCTCAGTAGCTTGCCCTGCCACACTACTAGTCAGCAATTAGCATGCAAATATTAACAGCTCTATTGTGCTATATCCGTCAATGCTAAATATAGTTGTAAAACTCTATAGTCATCTTTGTCATTACTTAGTCATTACTTAGTCAGCCACAGACAACAAAAAGCCCCGTATTAACGAGGCTCTAGTAGATACTATTTGTGTTATTAACTTAACTAGTAAGCTTTAGGTTTTATCATCCTAGAAAGGTAGTTCTTATAAAGATAATTAAAATTATTTAAAAACCTTACTATATATAGCTTGTGAATAATAAATATTCATTTTTGTCAACCTTACCCTAAAATTAGTTAGTTTAATATACTTTTTTAGGTGTAAATCCAAAATATTATGTAAAGACTTAAATGTTATATCTTTACTAAATTGTTAACTAACAGTCTTATTATAAATAAGCATTGCTTCTGAGCAATTAAGATGCGTTTTTGGCTTTTTCTAATTGCTCGTTAAGTATCTCTAACTTACCCTCAGCTTTTGACAAATTCTGAATAGCTATTTCACGCTCTGATTGAAGAGTAGTCCGCTGTTTTTTACTCTCTGCCAACTCCGCTTTTAATCGTTCTATTTCTACAGTGTGAGAATCATTCATAGCTTTGTATGAGGCAGTGCTTTCTAAAGCACGCGTTAGCTCTGCTCTTACTTCATTTAACTCTAATTTTAAGCTATTAATTGTTGCATTACTGTCTTCTGCTCGTTCTTTTTGGATTTCAAGCTTATGCTCAGTATCGCTAAGAGTTTTGAGAACATCATCAACTTGTTTTTTGCTATCTACCTCTACCTCCCTTAGCTTTAATCTCATTTCTTCTGAGTTTTCTTTAGCTATCTTAGCTTTATCACTTAATTCATCCAACTGTACTAATAAGTCTGCTTGTTCTGTCTCTAGCGTTTTGACGGCTTCTTGAGCTTCATAGACTTCTGTACGCGCTTTTTTTTGTGCCACTGCAAGCGCATTCCTTTCAGACAGAAGACGTTCTTCGGCAATATCAATAGCCGATTGCCACATATCAGCCCCTAAAGCTTGTAGCCTATTCTCAATGCTATTAGGCAACTCAACTTGTCTTAAATCCTCTTCTATTTCTTGTTCCAATCGCCATAATTTCATAGCTTCGCTAATTGTAGTGAACGAACCACCACCTAGAGAATGTCGAATCCTAGCAAGAGTAGGTTGGACACCATTGCTTAAAAGTTCATCAGCTTTTTCATGAATAATTTCTGTAGTAAGTGCCATAAAGAAATACCTTGTTATTGTATGTTGTATATTATATCATATAACATACAACATGATACAAAAATATTTAAAAAAAAGTCCCTTATTCATTTATATAAGGGACTCATACTTATGCAAATATGATTTATACGGTTCGATGCTTCTTGAAGTTCTCAGCTTGATCAAATATTTCTTTGTAGACCTCACGTCGATCAACAGGCGGATAACCCCATTCGTCTAGTAGCACCATTAAGTCAAACTGTAACTCTGCTTTGATATCGTCTCGATTATTCCAGTCAGTGTACTTGGATTTATCGTCAATCACTTGTTTTACAACTTTAGATAGATCTAGCAATTTATCTTCTGGGTAAACAAAGTCGTACTTATGAGCTAGTGATAATAAAATGTCATAAAAAGCTTTCTCTTCAAAGTTAATACCTAGCTCACCAAATGATGCCATTTCCTCACGTAGCTCATTGTAGAGCTTGATAATTTCGTCAGAAAAGTCACCAATAACCTCAGCTCGAAGGATATCCTGCTCGTCACGCTCATTATACTTCTCAACAAGAGCATTCATTTTTTTACTAAAATTAACACCCTTAACCTTATTGGTCTTACTCATCTCACCAATCGCCTTCGCTAATAGTTGTTGTAGTAACTGTAGCTTAGTATTGGGTTGCTTGATGACTTCAAGCTTCGCTAAGTAGTCATCATCAAAGATATCAATCTCGCCATCTGTACTATCACCTAGCTTAAATATTTCTTCAACACCATCGCTTATGAGTGCATCTTTAACTAGATCACGTACCTTTTGGTTCATTTGCTCAACGTCTGGCGCACCACCAGTTGTTATTTTAAAGATGATTGTACGAATAGCTAAGTAATAGTGAATCTTATTTTTATGTTCTTGGGTTAAATCTTCGCTACCTACACAGATATCATAAGCAGACTTTATACGTCTGGTAAGATCCATAAAGGTTTTTTCGAGCTTTGGTGTTCGCTGACCATAGTTAGCTGCGCTGTTTAGACACTCTAACTGCTCTTTCGGACTACCTTGAAAATAAGGCTTAGAGTCGAATTTATGATAGAGCTTGTCAAGAAGGCTCAAGTGATCTTTCACTATGACGACTGACTTTTGAATATCCTCTAGCTCTTTCACTTGACCACCTGTGTAATGTGAAAGTGCCAAGTTCATCTGTTTTTTGATACCAATATAATCAACCACTAAACCACTTTCTTTACCTTCGAACCTACGGTTCACTCGTGATATGGTTTGAATCAAGTTGTGCTTTGACAATGGCTTATCAATGTAGATAGTATCTAAAAATGGTACATCGAAGCCTGTTAGCCACATATCGACTACGATAGCGATCTTAAAGTTTGATTTTCCATTCTTAAATTGACGATCTAGCTCCTTACGATAAGCTTTATCACCTAGCTTGTTCCACATATCTTTTTCGTCATCTTTGTTACGGGTCATAATCATTTTGACTCGCTCCATCGGTTTGACCTTTTTCTGGTCGCTTTCAGACAAAGTCGAACCTTCTTCACAAGCTCTTATTTCGTTCCATTGAGGGCGTAGGTCTATGATGTCCTTATATAGTTGGTAGGCAGCCTCTCGACTGCTACACACAAACATCGCCTTGCCTTTTTGAGTAGTGCCTTCATTAACTCGCGTTTCATAATGCTCAACGAAATCTTCTGCAATGGCTCTAATACGATCAGGGTCGCCTAGTATAGTTGACATACTAGCCATAGCCTTTTTGCTTTTTTCTATTTGATATTCATTAGTACCAGCATCCGCGCTTGCTTTATAGTATTTTTCTACTTCGTCGAGTTGCCTACCATCTAATAGGACTTTGGCTGCACGTCCTTCATAGACGATGCGAACCGTAATACCATCATGTACTGACTCTGTCATAGTATAACTGTCCACTATTTCGCCAAACACATCTAGAGTCGCATCAATCGGTGTACCTGTGAAGCCAACGTAAGTTGCATTAGGCAAGGAATCATGCAGGTATTTAGCAAAGCCGTAGGTCTTCTTAACACCGTCCTCAGTGACGGTAATTTTTTGATCTAAATTGATTTGACTACGGTGTGCTTCATCAGAGATACAGATAACGTTTGTACGCTCTGTGAGTAGGGCTAAGTCCTCCGTAAACTTATGAATGGTAGTAAGGAACACGCCACCGCTTTTGCGCCCTCTAAGAGCCTCTCCTAGCTCAGCACGACTTTCTACACTGATGATATTCTGATCACCAATATAAGTCTTAGCATTAGTAAAAGTATTAGATAACTGATCGTCTAAGTCTGTACGATCCGTAATAAGAATAATAGTTGGACTACCTAGCTCAACATCTTTCATCAATAAACGTGAAAGAAAAAGCATAGTAAAGCTTTTACCGCAGCCTGTTGCGCCAAAGTATGTACCGCCTTTACCATCGCGTAGACCGTTATCATTGACTAAAATACCATCAGTGTCTATCTGCTTCATATGTTGCTTGATATTGGCGTACAGTTTAGTTGCAGCATAGTATTGCGGATATCGACAAACGATTTTTTCTTGTTTGTTTGAAGTATCAGGAACGTAGATAAAATCACGAATGACATCGAGCAGTCGTCGCTTGTCAAACAAGCCGCTAATCATGGTTAGTAGCGAGCTGATACCATCTTTGCTAAGTTTTTCATCGCCTGTTACTTTACGCCAAGAGTAAAAGAACTCATAGGGTGCAAAGAAAGATCCCATTTTTGAGTTAGCCCCATCACTGATAACGCATAAAACGTTGTACTTAAATAACTCTGGAATATCACGCTCATAACGAGTAGTCAGTTGGGTATAAGCATCAAACATAGTAGCTTCTTCACGAATGCTACTCTTAAACTCAAATACGACCAATGGCAGACCGTTAATATAAAGAATCGAATCAGGGATACGTAATTCAAATCCTTGGATTTCCATTTGACTGACGACTCGATAAGTGTTGTTATCTATAAAATCATAGTCAATAAGTTGGATATACAGGTCTTTCTGTGTATGATCTTCACGCTTCAACAAGAACCCATCAGCGATAAACTTCATAATAGCTTTGTTGGTATCGTAAAGGTCGGAAGCAGGAAGGTATTCGAGCTTATGAATGATGGACTCAATCTCATAGTCAGTGATGGAGTCATCTTGATAACGGGTCGCCAAAAACGCACGCAGATCAGACTTGATGAGCACCTCTTCCTGAGAACGATCAAGCACGTCGCCAATCGTATGCGGATAGCCCGCACTCGCTAATAGATCAATGATAGCTTGTTCAAGCCTGTCTTCGGTGAATTTCATAATTTATACTCTAGCCATATTTTGAAGTAATATTTTTCTCAGCTCATTTAGATGTAAAGACTCTTCTTGTTTTATAAAGAACTTATTAAATAGTCTCTCAGCATATATATCAAACTTACTTATGAGACTATAGTCACCTGACTTCAAAAATGTTATAGAATGAGTCAACTAAACGATTATTACTATAAATGACCATGACTTACTCCCTAGATTATCGCAAACAAGTCCTGAAAAGCTTAGATGAGGGTATGAC
>NZ_CAJHBR010000024.1 GCF_904846695.1 Psychrobacter urativorans | reverse complement strand
TAAATCCCATCGAGAAGAAGTGGGCTCAAGTGAAGTTTTTACGCCAAGGTTGGATGGAAAATGACTTATCTAAATTGTTTTATGATATTCATCCAAAACATAACTCTTTTGTAGTGCAGTGACTATAGTTCTTGGTATGTCTAGCGCCTTTGCTGCTGACGGGCTAATTACTATCAACGGTGCGGTCAGCGCAAAAAGTTGTAACATTGAGGCAGGAAGTAAAAACATTACTGTAACGCTTCCTACTGTTTCTAAACAAAGCCTTGCAGCAGTAGGTCAGGTTGCTGGCCGTACCCCTTTTACTATTAGGTTAACCAACTGCTCTGCAGGGAAAGTGGCTACTTATTTCGAACCTGGTGCCACAGTTGACTTTAACTCGGGTCGTTTAAAGAACGCTACTGGTACTGGTAGCGCCGCTAACGTTCAAGTTCAACTATTAGGGGACAACAACACATTTATTCCTATTCTAGCCGCAGGCGCTAGTGGAGCACAGACCAACTCGCAGTTCGTAGATGTTGCAGCTGCCAGCAGCGCTAATCTTAATTACTACGCTGAGTACTATGCTACTGGTGTATCAACGGAAGGAACTGTAGGGACTTCAGTGCAATACACTCTTGTTTATCAGTAACTAAAAACCTTAATAGATTGGAGGAGACAAGAGGAGTATTTAACTTGTCTTTTCCAGTTTATATTTATATTGGAGTAAGTATATGTTCTCAAATCATTGGTTTTATAAGATATGCTTATTCATATTTTTGATTTTCTCTGGTGTAGCAAACGCTGAAATAATTATTCATGGTACTCGTGTCGTCTATTCATCTGACGCACGTGAAATTACTTTAGAGGTAACTAATGGAGGACAAAACCCAGCTTTAGTACAAGTGTGGATTGATGAAGGTGACGCCGACTCAACGCCAGATCAATCAAAAGCCCCCTTTGTGATTACCCCTCCTATCGCGCGTGTAGAAGCACAAAAAGGACAATTCTTACGTATAAGCAGTTTGCCGACAGCCAATGCCCTTAGTAAAGATCAAGAAACATTGTTTTGGTTGAATATTTTGGATATACCCCCTAAGCCAAACTCAAAAAATATGAGTGCAGCGCCAGATAATTTTTTGCAACTTGCCATTCGCTCACGAATCAAACTTTTTTATAGACCTAGCAGTATTAAAGAAGATGCCAATTTAGCACCTGAAAAAATTCAATGGACTAATAACGGCAAGGTTTTAGTAATTAAAAACCCAACGCCGTTTTATATAACTATGAGCGCTATAGCTCAGCAGAATCTGGGTGAAAAGGTTGATATTCTAAGAGAGGGTTTAATGTTGTCACCATTTTCTGAGAAGTCAGTGACTCTACTAAATTCGAATGTACAAGGCATGACTTTTACTACGATTAATGATTATGGTGGTAGTGTTACGAGCGACATCAAGTAATCATGGTTTTTCAATCAGTTAAAAGCAGTAGCTATGTTTCTTTAATTTTTAAAGGACGATTGGATCATGAAAAATAAAACCAAATCTGGTAAGTACATTAAGAGGAACATAAGCTACTACCTCACTTGCAGTGTCATTAGCTTTAGTATACCAACCTTAGTAAACGCCAATGAGACTGATGAAAAATCTTCTCCACTAATCAGTACAGAAGCTGAATTTAGCGCTGATTTTTTGATAGGAGATGCCAAAAAAATAGATATGAATAGATTTGCTTATGGCAATCCAGTTTTACCCGGTGAGTATAATTTAGATGTTTATATCAATGGCAGCTGGTTTGGTAAGCACCGTATGTTGTTTAAAGCTACTACGGATAACAAGAATTCATATACTTGCTTTACTGGCAAGCAGCTACTTGAATATGGTGTAAAAGCGGAAGTTATCCAACAAAAGGCAGAATATGACAGTGGAAGCTGTCAGAAACTCGATGAGTGGATTGAGTCATCGTTTTATGATTTTGATAGCTCAAAACTAAGGTTTGATATCTCTATTCCACAAGTTGCCATGCAAAAAAACGCCCAAGGTTATGTCGATCCCAGCGTTTGGGACCGTGGTATCAATGCGGCATTTGTCTCTTATAATGCCAGTGCCTATAAAACCTTTAATGCATCAGAAAACAGCAGTGATAATACCAATGCGTTTGTATCTTTAAACACAGGGGCGAACATTGCAGGCTGGCAGTTTCGTCATAATGGACAATGGGTATGGAATGAATCTGAGAGTAGTGACAATAAGTCAAAGTACGAGTCGGTTAGCACCTACGCACAACGCGCTTATCCTGAATATCGCAGTGTACTGACACTCGGCGATAGTTTTACTAATGGTGAAATATTTGATTCGTTTGGTTACCGCGGGGCAGATTTTTCTAGTGATGATCGTATGCTGCCTAATAGCATGGTGGGCTATGCGCCGCGTATCCGTGGCAGTGCTAGGACTAATGCTAAGGTTGAAGTGCGTCAACAAGGCCAATTGATTTATCAAACTACGGTTGCTCCTGGCAGCTTTGAGATTAACGATCTATATCCAACAGGATTTGGCGGTGAGCTTGAAGTCTCCGTCTTTGAGGCCAATGGTGAGATTCAAAGGTACGCAATCGCTTATGCCTCAGTAGCTCAAATGCTTCGTCCAGGGATGAGTCGCTATTCAGTGACAGCTGGTCAGTTTCGCGATCGTGATATTGAGCTTGACCCTTTTATTTTTCAGGGTAAATATCAGCGTGGTATTAATAACTCTTTGACAGCGTATGGCGGCTTACAAGGGTCAGATAATTATGCAGCTCTTACCTTAGGCGGTGCATTTGCAACCCCAATTGGTGCTATTGCATTGGATATGACCCACTCTCAGACTGATTTTGATCAGCGTGATGAAGAAAAAGGCCAAAGCTTTCGACTTAGTTATAGCAAGCTAATTACCCCGACAAACACCAATTTAACTTTAGCAGCCTACCGTTATTCTACTGAAGGTTTTTATAAGTTACGTGACGCCTTAATGACACAAGATATTGAGAATAAAGGCGGTGGTAGCTCCTATCTTGGTAAACAGCGTAGCGAATTTCAGATAACCCTAAATCAAGGACTGCCTAATAATTGGGGTAATATATATGCTACGGGTTCATGGTCCGATTATTGGAATTTAGATCAAGTAACTAAACAGTACCAAGTTGGCTATAGTAACAACTATCGTAACGTAAATTACGGACTGTCCGCCATTAACCGTGTTCTTGAAAACCAAATCACTAATCGAAGTGAGAACGATACTGAATATCTGCTAAGTTTATCGTTGCCACTGTCTTATAAGCGTAATTCTGCAAGCCTTAACTCAATCAGTACTCAGGATAATACGACTATTGGAGTGAGCGGTATGGTAGGAGATCGTTTCAATTATGGAACTTCAATATCCTCCACTTATGGAGAAAACCCTAGTGCAAGCGTCAACGCTCAGTATCGTACTAACGTTGCTACTGTAGGTGGCTCTTACAGCATCTCAGATCAGTACCAGCAGGCCACGCTGTCTGTCCAAGGCAATGTAGTCGCTCATTCTGAAGGGGTTCTGTTTGGTCCAGATCAGGGGCAAACGATGGTATTGGTTTATGCGCCTGAAGCGGCAGGAGCCAAAGTAAATAACACTACAGGATTGACTATAAATAAAGCGGGCTATGCAGTCATTCCTTACGTAACGCCTTATCGCTTGAACGATATTACTTTAGATCCGCAAGGTATGTCGCTTGATGTTGAGTTAGAGGGAACCAGTCAGCGTATTGCTCCTTATGCCGGATCGATTTCAAAAGTTAACTTTGTGACTAAATTAGGTAAGGCCATCTATATTCGTAGCTTAAAGCCAAGCGGTGAAACACTGCCTTTTGCCGCTGAAGTACTTGATTCTAAGGGAGAGTATGTCGGTATCGTAGCTCAAGGCAGTTTAGTGTACTTACGTAGTGATACTTTAGCAGACACAGTAACTGTAAAATGGGGTGATAAGCAGGACGAGCAGTGCAGTATTCAATACGATATAGCCAATCAAGTAGCCGATAGTCAAAAAAACCTAATTATGCTAGAAGGGGTATGTAAATGAGATATAAACACTTAAAAACTCATTTGTTACTGATAGGGGTGCTTGCAGGGTATGCTTTTAGTTCAGAGGCATATGCAGCGTGTACTGCTAGCCAAGGTTTCATGACTCAAGATATAAGTATGGCGGTTGGCAGAGTCGTAGTTAAGCCAAGTGATCCTGTAGGAAAAATACTGCGTAAGTCCACTTTCCCGATAGCCTCTAATGGCTCAAGCATTACGTGTGATGGTACTGGTTCAGCAACGATTGAAGCCATACTTTTACAGAACTTTCAGTTAAGCCCTTTAGGTAACTCGATATATAATACGAATATTGAAGGGATTGGAATCCGCTTGTATCGAGAAGCTGTAGACGCAACCAATTTTTCCGGGTTTTATCCTTATACTAGAACAGTAGCTGGCAATACAACCTATACTTTATCACCAGGATTTTTCGTTGTTGAAATTATAAAAACAGCCCCCAATACCGGTTCTGGAGCGTTAGCACCAGGACCCTATAGTAGTTATCGTTTTACTAACAATCGTACTCGTCCGTGGCTAACTAGTGCTGTGTATGGGGACACTATTACCATTGCCTCTTCATCTTGTGAGATAGAAGGCAATATAAACAAGACAGTCCAGTTGCCTACTGTCAATAAAACTAACTTTCAAGGAGTAGGATCAACCGTAGGAGAGCAAGCTTTTGACTTAAGTATTCTATGCAACGGTGGCACAAGCCCGGCAGGATTTGAAGAAACCAGTAACATAAGCTTAAACTTCGACTATACCGCTGCTGCTAACACCGTTAACGTTATAGAAAACTCTGCTCCTATAGCAGAGCGTGCGACAGGTGTAGCGGTTCAATTAGTATCCAATTATAATAATGTTAATAAAGTAATCGCTAAAAATGAAAAAATTGCTTTAGGGTCTTTAACTTCAAACCAGAGCATTCAACATAATATTCCATTGGCTGCTCGCTATTATCAAACCGATCCTGTGGTCACTCCAGGGAGTGTTAGGTCGGTAGCAACAGTTACCATCCAATATCAATAAGGAAAGTAGCAATGACTTATTCGCTAGATTTCCGTAAACAAGTCTTGCGTAGTATCAATGAAGGTATGAGCGTTAAACAAGCGGCTGTTTTTTATCAGATAAGTACTAGTACCATACACAGCTGGACAAAAGCACTAGAGTCAAAAAACCGTAGAAATAAACCACCAACCAAAATACTAGATATGGTATTACTCGATGATATTGCCGCATTTCCTAATGATTTTCAGTATCAAAGAGCGCAGCGACTAAGCTGTAGTAACTCAGGAGTTTACTACGCTTTAAAAAGGCTGGACAGCCAACAAAAAAAAGTAAAGAAAGACTAAAATGGATTAGAAATATTAACAGCTCAATATTATGATCAGCTAAAGTAGTGCGGCAACAGTAAGTAACAACCGCCAATATTTATAGGGGTTTAGAGCACTCCCTAATAACTTATTAAGTTTTTAGTAGAATATTAATTATAGTGAAACGTAAAAACCTCAAGTAACTAATGTTATTGAGGTTTTTTTTGTTGTCTAAAGGCTTATAAACAAAGAGATGAGGGTAAGCTAGTTATTTTAAAAAATTTCTGCTGGCTATTTGCTATATATTACTTATCATTGTTCACTTACTCTCCTGCTATTGTCACTTACTGCCCGCTATCTACATGGCTTATCCTGTAAACAACGCCAGTTAGTATCTAGGGTTAGTCTATTATTAGCTCCAAAGCACTGCAGCGCTAGCATAGCGCCTCACCATTTATTTTGATAAAAAAAGGAACATCTCATGATTAACACTAAGATATACAAAGCTGTTTACAAGCTAGCCGAAGAGCTGTTAGAAGCGGACCGAATAGGCGATCAGCCTGCTTTTGATAAGTTTTATGCCGAGCTGCAGGCGTTATGTATCGATAATGAAAATACCGACAAAGATCACCCAGAGCAGTGGGAGACGCTTGCTGACTTCACTGGAGAGTTGGATGAGGCGTTAGTTAAATATCAAAAGGCTTTGGATAAGGCGACAGCGATTAATTCTAAAGATCATATGTCATCGATTGCTTTTTCTATGGCGGTACTACAAATCGAGATGGGTCAAAAAGAAGCCGCCATTAGCAGTTTACAAAATGCCAAGATCAGCGCTAATAAAATCGAAGACCGAGAGTTCAAGGTTGAGATAGATGAGTTACTCAGCAGTTTAGTGGCCGAGTAGCTATAGACTGTAGCTAATTAAGAGCAAATTGAGTCATTGCTATAATACTTGATCTAAGCTCCTCGCATTTTGCAGTGAAGTTGTTTAAGATACGGCTACGAGATCGTGTCAACGGCTTCGTCCAGAATGCTCCTCACTCTAATGAGGATCTCTATCAACATGGAAGTCATTAGGAAAACAATATGAGTTCAATTAATCATGAAGGTCGTGTACTACACGAAGGTTTGAGTAAAAAAATAATGTCTGCTGAGCAAGCAGCGGCTTTTATAAAAAATGATATGAATGTAGGCATGAGTGGTTTCACTGGCGCCGGTTATCCTAAAGCCATACCAGCAGCTTTAGCCAAACATATGGAAGCGGCCCACGCACGTGGCGAAGATTTCCAAATTGGCCTATTAACTGGGGCTTCTACCGCCACTGAGTGTGATGGTGTATTGGCTGATGCTAAAGGTATCAAATGGCGTACTCCTTATCAATCAGAGCCTGCACTACGTAAGCAAATCAATGCAGGTGAAGCCTTCTACTTCGATATGCATTTATCCCATGTAGCCCAGCAAAGCACTATTGGGTTTTATGGCGATATGCATATGGCTGTCGTTGAAGTCGCCGGTATCTTACCTGATGGTCGCCTGATTCCATCCACTTCTATTGGTACGAGCAATGCATGGTTGAATAATGCCAGACACATCATTTTAGAAGTCAATGCTCAGCAAAGCCTAATGTTAGAAGGGATGCATGATGTTTATAATGACATTGGTATGCCCCCTAATCGCAAGCCCATTCCTCTAGTGACTCCAGGTGGACGTATTGGCGATCCTTACTTGAGTTGTGATTTAGATAAAGTGGTGGCTGTCGTGTTAACCAACTCGCCAGATCGCAATAGCAAGTTCGCTGATCCTGATGAGTGTTCTAATCAAATCGCTAGCCATATCATTGATTTTTTCCATGATGAAGTCAAAAAAGGCCGCCTGCCAGCTAACCTATTGCCTATACAATCTGGAGTAGGTAACGTAGCTAATGCGGTATTGGCTGGATTACAAAATAGCCCGTTTGAGCAATTAACTGGCTATACTGAAGTTCTGCAAGACGGTATGCTCGATTTAATCATGTCTGGCAAAATGACTATGGCCTCTGCTACTGCATTGTCATTAAGCCCGGATGCATTAGAGACTTTTAATGCGAATATTGCTGACCTACGTGCGCGCATTGTTTTGCGTCCACAAGAGATTACCAACCATCCTGAAGTTGCGCGTCGCTTAGGCGTTCTAGCTATTAATGCGATGATTGAGTGTGACCTTTATGGTAACGTCAACTCCACTCACGTTATGGGCACTAACATGATGAACGGCCTTGGCGGTTCAGGTGACTTTGCCCGTAATGCCTACACTTCATTCTTTGTGTCGCCATCAGTGGCCAAAGATGGCGCTATCTCTTGTATTACCCCGATGGTATCGCATCATGACCACACTGAGCATGACGTTATGGTGATCGTGACTGAACAAGGTTTAGCTGATTTACGTGGGCTGGCGCCGCGTCAACGTGCGCAAGCAATTATTGATAACTGTGCGCATCCAGACTACCGTCCTATGCTACAAGATTACTTCGATCGTGCCTCTAGCACGGCGGGCATGCAAACGCCGCATATCCTTAATGAGTCGCTATCGTGGCATCAACGTTATGTCGAAACTGGTGATATGCGTATCAAATAAGCCTAGCGCTTTTGCTTTTTAAACCCAGCTAATAAAAAACGCCTCTTAGCAGACTTTGGCTAAGGGGCGTTTTTTTGTCTTTACCACTAACTATTAAAAAAGCGATGTACAGTGCTAATCTAAAAGCGTAAGCCTACTATTATCTTGCTATTATCTTGCTATTGTTGACTCAGAAGCGACTGGTTATTAACGGATGGCTTACGAGCAGCGCTTGGTTTTAAGCACTTCTTGTAGGGTAGGCTCTACGACTCATCTTCCTTATCTTCAAACTTGCCTTCAAATTTGTCTTCAAACTTGCCTTCAAATTTGTCTTCAAACTCATCTTTAAAATCGGCCATCATAGCGCTAATACGCTGATCTTTTTGCTGCCATATCTGCTCGACCCAAGCGAACATCTGTGCTTTGACAGCGTCATCATTCTCATAACCACCGTTTTGAATAGCAATAGATAAGGGGCTAGGTATGCTAATGTAGCGAACATCAACGCCTAGGCGCTTGATATTGCCTTGCCACAAGTCACTATAACTTGGTATGCCGTCAGGATAGACGATAGTCATGTCCAAAATACCATCTATATCTGCTCCCAAAGCATTGATAGCCAACGCCAAGCCACCTGCACGCGGTTTGAGGAGATACTGGTAGGGCGACTGCTGCTTATCACGTTTGCTGGCGTTAAAGCGGGTGCCCTCTAAGTAATTTAGCAAGGTAAAAGGCTTGTTCTTTAGCAAAGCACAAGCACGTTTGGCCTCAATGATATCTTGACCTTTTAGCGCTGGGTTTTTGGCAATGGCTTTTTTTGAGTAGCGCCGCATCATTGGAAAGTCTAAGAAGTAAAAGGTTTGACCGACGATAGGAATGTATATCAATTCAAACTTAGTAAAAAACCGCGTCAAGGGCAAACGATCCTGACTAACATACTGTACCACGCTAGTATCTACCCAAGATTGATGATTGCTGACCAGCAGATATTTACCATTGACGTGTACCTCATAAGGCAAGCTGATACGCCAGTCTTTGTCTGGCAATACGGTATCGATCACCGCATTATTACTATTGATCCAATGATTGGCTATTTTGATCACCGCCTTATCGGCAATAGCGGAGCCAGTAATTACCTTAGTAGCTCCCATCAGCCACACCGGCAAGCTACCGCCAAAGCTGTTAGCTAAAATGACCCCAGTAGCCGTTCCCAACGATAGCGCTTTACCTAGTCTAGGAGTACGCTGATGTATCTTTTGAAAAATTGCTGCCAATTGCATGTTAGATCCTATCTATAGCCAATAGAGGTAGTGGCTAATATCTCAACATTATTTTAACAGATAATGCTCTGTGTTTATGGTGTGAAAGCGCTAGGCTTGATGATTGTATTTTAAAGTTATTAGGTGATAGGGTCTCTATTGACCCCTAAAAACGATAGCTACTCAGTATTAAAGACACTAATAAGTATTAAAGACGCTGAATACTGAGCAACAAAAATAATCTCTGATGCTAAGTTATCAGAACAATATTAATTATTACATGAAATTTGATGTTTTATAATGGCATTTATCTATAATTGCTTTTATCTATAACTGTTTTTAACTTCTAATCCCTAAATTACAACTGTGAGTACGCAATTAAATGATAGAGCTTTTAAGCGATCCATCAATATGGCTTGGCTTTTTTACCTTAGTTACCCTTGAGATGGTCTTGGGTATTGACAACTTAGTATTTATTGCAATTTTGGCAAATAAACTACCGCCCGATCAACGTAATAAAGCTCGAAATATCGGTTTGTCACTCGCTCTAGTTATGCGCTTGGGTTTACTGTTCATTATGTCTTGGCTAGTGACATTGACTGAGCCGGTAGTCGAGTATGGGGCATTTGCTCTATCGGTTAGAGATTTAATCTTAGTAGTTGGTGGTTTGTTTTTATTATTCAAAGCTACCCTTGAGCTGCATGAACGCTTAGAGGGCAAACCAGAAAGCAATAGTAAGAGCAAAGTCTACGCGGGCTTCGTCGCTGTAGTGGCGCAAATTGTCATCTTAGATGCCGTATTCTCGTTCGATGCGGTGATTACTGCTGTCGGCATGGTAGAGCGGCTTGAGGTGATGATGGCAGCAGTTATTGTAGCGATGTTCGTTATGATTATGGCCTCCAAAGCTTTGACGGACTTCGTCGGCCGTCACCCTACAGTAGTGATTCTATGCTTAAGCTTCTTGTTGATGATCGGCTTTAGCTTAATCGTTGAGGGGTTGGGCTATCATGTTCCTAAAGGCTATCTATATGCGGCGATTGGTTTCTCTATTCTTATTGAGGCCTTTAACCAGTTTATACAACGAAACCGTAACAAGTATGAGGCGCAGATCCCGTTGCGAGATAGGGCCGCTGACAGTATATTAATGCTGATGGGTGGTACTGCTCAAGAAAACTCTAATAATGAAATGTCGGTAAATGATAGAAGCTTAGCCGCTACCCTGCCTTTTGCACAAGAAGAGCGCTACATGATCAGTGGAGTATTGGCTCTGGGTGAGCGCCAAGTACAGACTATCATGACCCCACGTTCTGAAGTATCTTGGGTCGACATTACTGGTAGTTTGGCATCGATTCGTCATCAAGTATTAGCAACGCCGCACAGCTTATTACCAGTGTGCGAAAAGCGCTTAGACAAGATCTTAGGGGTAATACGGGCTAAAGACATCCTAGCCGCCCTTGAGGATGATCCAAGCGATGTTCATGCCGCTTTAGAGCCTTTATTCACTAAGCAGCAGCCGGTATTTGTCTCTGATACTATTGACAATCTACGACTGATTAATCTGCTAAAAAATGCTAAAGGCAACTTAGCTGTAGTGATAGATGAGTATGGGCAATTAGCCGGGCTAGTGACGCCATTAGATTTGTTTGAGGCTATCGCTGGCGAGTTCCCTGATGAGGATGAGACTCTAGAGATCGTCAATAAGCAAGACCACTGGGTCGCTGAAGGTACGGTTAGTCTCAACCAATTACGTCTTGAGTTGCAGGAATCTAATTTACTCGATGATGTCGAGCAGCTAACCATTGGCGGCTATATAAATTCGCAACTCAAAGGGGCGGCGCAAGTTAATGATCAGATCAGTGCTGATGATTATATTTTTACGGTTTTAGAGACCTTGTCTTCCAGAATTCTACTAGTAAAAATTGAGAAAGTCGGCCAATAAGCTCAACAGAAGCTAAACAAAACAGCATAGTCAAACAGAGAACGAAGTCAATTTATTGGCTTCGTTTTTTTAATAATGCAGGGTGGTAGGGTTGGCTTGAGACTTTTAAAATACTAAAACAAGTAAGAAAATTATCATAAAAAAGCCCCGCAACAATTGCAGAGCTTTGTTTTAGTGTAAGGTTATAAGCGCTTAGCTTAATCAATAGCAGCCTAGTTATTGGTTTGTACATAGACCGAGATAGTCAGCACTAACACTCGCTCTTCTCTTTGATTGAGCAGTTCACCGGCATAAGTAATTAGCGCCCGTTTGCGCTCAGTCTCAAAATTAATAGCGGTCACCGTCAGTGAGCCGGTCAAGGTATCGTCTGGATACACTGGGCGACGAAACTGTAAGTCCTTAATCCCCGCACCACCGATCACTTTGATATTCTGCGAGAAACTTTGTACAGATAATCGCTGAAACACCGCCATAGTTTGGATACCACTAGCGATAATACCGCCAAAAAAGCCTTCGCTAAGCGCGCGCTCTGGATCAGTATGAAAAAACTGCGGGTCCCATTGTTCAGCGAAGCTAATGATGTCCTGCAAAGTGAGAGTATAGCTGCCGAGTTGATTGCGGTCGCC
Organism: Psychrobacter urativorans; assembly: GCF_904846695.1. Classification (GTDB taxonomy): domain Bacteria; phylum Pseudomonadota; class Gammaproteobacteria; order Pseudomonadales; family Moraxellaceae; genus Psychrobacter; species Psychrobacter urativorans. Next base: position 25,986 of record NZ_CAJHBR010000024.1, on the reverse strand, counting down.
AACGTTGAAGCCTTCAATGGTTACCTGTTCCGTGGCTGTATTATTGGTTGTCATAGTATTGCTCTCTTATTTTAATCAGGGTGGTAGCAATGAATAATTTGCGAGAATATCCTATCTTCGCAATCAGTACTCTAAACAGTCTAGTAGAGAATCAGTAGATAATGAACCGTTCAGCTGCAAATGGTAATCCTAATAGTCATTTACTAGATCTTACTGAATGAATTTGGCACTTTCATAGGCATAATATTTAACTAAGCTGGCTTGATAACCGCTTAAGGTCTATAGCTTGATCGAGCTACTTTATTTCCTAAAAATCTACTAGCATAAGCTTGGGATCATACTGTTCTGTGCCTAAAAGATTAGCTTTATTACGTCGACGGTATAGCGTTTGCACTGCTAAGCCAAGCTGTTTTGCAGCTACTAAACTATTAATGTTGTTGTTTCCTATCTTGTTGACGGCTGTAGCTTTGAAAGCAGCACTGTAGGCTGTTATTTTCTTGATCGTAATAAACTCTTGGTCTAGCTGATAGTTTAGTAAGTTTATCTGTACAGTTTCTGTAGCCTGCCATATTGACGGCAGTGACGCTTACGACTACGATTAGTGTAGGTAGTTGGATTACGCCTAAATAAGCTTAAAAAATAAAAGGACTTAAACCATGAAACTATTTAGTCTAGCGGTCATAGTTGCTGCAATGGCCATAACCAATATCGCCCAAGCCGAGGTCTATAAATGGCAAGATGAGCTATGCGATATAAAGGGTAAGTTCGATAATAAGAAGTATAGCGCCAAGCAAATCAAAAATTCCCATTTTGTACTACGAGCCTTAACCAGCTCCAACTTAAGTAGCTTTTTTCCCCCTATGGACATCAATGCGCTCGATGAGCTGTCTATGACAGATATGGATAAGCTGACTAAAGAGTACCAACAAGTTAAGAGTAACGCTGGTCGTCTAGAAGTTGTGCCAGAAGCAAAAGAGTATAAGCAACAGCTGCTAAAATCTATCGATGGCGAATATAAACAAAATCGACTAACCATTTTAGCTTATCTAAATCCTAGTGATGCCCTTAAACAAAGCCCGCCAATGTGTAAGCATTACCTTGAACCTTTGCTGCAAAACGAGACCGCCATTCAGAATAAGTGGCAGCAGTTTGTCGAAGACAGAATTCAACAGCAGGCACGTCTAAGCGATGATAATGGCGAGTACTATCGGGATTTGGCCACAGAGCGTTACCAAAGAGAAAAAGCAACTGACCCTACCAAATACGCCAAAATTGATTTGGTTACTTTTGGTTTTGGCAATTGTGTGAATGATCAGGTCTATCATGTCGACCCTGAAAAGGTCTATAACTATCAGCAAAAACTCAATAAAACCTTGTTCGGTAATAGTTTGACTATGGTTTGTGATGAGCCTTAAAGTTTAGTTTAGGCGTAGGTTTTACACTGAGTATCCGGTCTCTTATAGCCAGTATTTGTACACTCATATCACCGGTCAGTCTCTTTCCATAAGCTATGAGATCGGCTCAGATGATACCTTGTCAAATAACACTTTTTCTAAGTTTGAATATAAGCTAGAGGGCGATAAGCTTTATAACGGTTCTGGCGAAAAGCTTATCGAAATGAGGCGTTGTCTTCAAAAAGTAATTTATATCGATTTTTACCGTTAACTAAGGAGCAGCATATGGAAACTGTAGGAATGATTTTGCTATTTATAGGCATGGCTATCGCCTTTATCTATAGCATCAAGCTTATTATCTTAGCTTTTCAAGAATCAATACTGTGGGGTTTATTATATTTATTTTTACCCTTTGCTAGTCTATATTTTATCATTACCCGTTGGGCAAAGTGTCGAGGCCCAGTGCTAAAAAGTTTGCTTTGCATTCCATTCATTCTTCTAGGGGTTATGCTGATGCCTTTAACGCTTGATTATTAAGGGATCACTATCACTCAAGCGTCCGAAAATCAGCGCTAAAGCCAGTTCATGGCGCACAATATAGTCAATCTGTCTTTAAAACATAAGGTCAGGATATCGCTATTATTTAGGGCTGACTGTATGTAGATAGTCTTAATATGCCCTATTTGACTCTATTGTTATTGCTAAACAATGATAGACTGAAATAGGCTCTACTGTGTAATATAAATACCAATAGAAACTTCATTCAATATTAAGGAGTAGTCATGACCACTCAGCAGCACATTCTAGCTTGTATCGATGGCTCAGCAGTGACTAAGTCTGTCTGTGGCTATGCCGCTTGGTATGCCGAGCGCTTAAATATGCCTGTGGCTTTGTTAAATGTGATAGAAGTGCCGGCCTCAGCAAGGCGTGACTTATCAGGGTCTATAGGAGTGGACAGTCGCCAGATATTACTACAAGAGTTATCGCAGATTGACGAGCAGCGAGCTAAGATTGCTAATAGCTATAGTAATGCTTTAATACAAGATGCCAAAAGCTATATTGAAGATAACTTCGCCGTAGCTGTCACGCCTTACCAACGTCGTAGTAAGCTGCTCCCAGCTATCGAACATTTTGATCTTAACAATCGCGCTATCGTTATGGGCAGGCGCGGCGAGGATCATAAAGACAGTCGTATCAATATCGGTAGTCAAATAGAAACCGTCGCTCGTGCCTCCAGAGTGCCTATTCTTATTTGCTCTGAAACCTTTACTAAGCCCCAATCTTATATGATTGCTTTTGATGCTAGCAAAACCTCTATCAGAGCCATCCATTTAGTAGCGAAAAGTGAGGTACTAAAAGGTATACCCGGCCATATCGTGATGATAGGTAATAACGATGACAGCTCAAACAATAGCTTAGCGGCAGCGGCGGCTGAACTATTAGCAGCAGGATTCAGCGTCCAGTCTCATCATCTACCATCGACTGATGCGGTAAAAGGTCTATTGGTATTTCAAAAGCAGCATGACATCGATATCATGGTAATTGGTGCTTATGGACGCTCTAAGTGGCAGCAGCTATTTTTAGGGAGTACCACTACTGAGATTATCGCTAGTACTTCATCACCGGTTATTTTGGTCAGATAAGACTGTGACTTTTCGCTCATCATAGTTGGCAAGTGTAGGTAGCAGTTACTATAAGGGTTAGCGTGCAATTATTTATAGCGCTAGCCCTTTTTATTATTCACTTTTTATCGACAGCGTATGTTACCGCCCGCTTTTTTCTCCTCCTACTTCTGTATCGCGGTTAACTTGCAGCATTAGCAAGTAAGCTGACATCAAATCGCTATCCGTGAAAATCTGTTCTGATACTCTTTAGGGGTGAGGGCGGTAGCACGCTTAAATAGTCGAGTAAAAGACGAGATATCGCTGTAACCCACTTGATCGGCAAGAGACTTTATACTGACGTCTTTGGACTCTAATAGACGTTTGGCTTGCTCAATTCGGACTGCCTGAATGTACTCGATAGGGCGCATAGCTACGGCTGACTGAAATCGTCTATTTAGTGTCCGAGTGGTGATATTGACCATAGCCGCCAATTGACTCACTTGTAGCGGTTGCTGAAAGTTATTCTCGATATAGTCTTGCACTCGCTTGACCAGTTGATCAGCATGCGGCTTATATAAAGTCACATTAGTATAGCTGTTCTGACTGCCTCTTTTACTATCGATGATCTGGGTTTTAGCCACTTGTGTCGATAGCTCACGTCCACAATAGCGCTCTATTAATAACAGCGCCAAGTCATAAAAAGCACTGCCTCCTGCGGCACAAAATATATTATCCGACTGAGTGACGAACTGATTTTCTTGTAAATTTACTTCTGGATAATCGCTTTTAAACTTGCTGGCATACCCCCAATGGGTAGTGGCGACGCGCCCTTCTAATAATCCAGCTTTGGCTAACAAAAAAGCCCCGCTACAGTTGCTAGCGATATCGGCTTGAGTATTAGCTAAGCGTATGATGTGCGGTATTAATAACTCGTTTTGTAGCAGCACTTTATCGATAGAGTCGCCGATGGTGGGAATCAATAATAAATCGCACCTTCTCACTGCTGCGATATCGCAATGCGCTCGCATAATCAAGCGATTACTACAGCGAATATCTACGCCGCCCAAACTGGCAATCTGTACTTTAAACCTTGGCGTAACTGGCTGATCCAAAAAACGCTGCCAGCTCACTCCAGTGAATGAAAAAAGATCTAATGCACCTGCCAATACACTGCCTAGCACCCCATCGAATCCTAGAATAACGACCTCAAATGGTTTTATATCGGACATAGGGTATTGACCTTTATAGTTATTTTTAATCTATGAATTTTTAATTTTATTTCTATCAAATCAGTAGTGAGATAGTACCAACGCTACCTAGAAGTTAACGCTTCAATAAAGACTCTCAGCGCTATGTTTAAAAAGTGTTCAACACGCTCTAATCATAACCATTATTGTCTTATTTGACCCTGATTATGTCATAAATGACAATACGGTGATGAGCTGAATTAGACTACTATTAGCTAACGACTTATTTTAGTAGCACTTTTTAGCCTTTATAGAGAGAAAGTATTATGGCTACAGATACCCTTATTAATGATTTTGAACTGCCGTTCCAATTGTATGATGTCTTGGACACTCAAAACCTTTGCGCTAGTGCAAAGTTTGCCGAGCATAACCGTGAGACTTTTGATGCGGTCTTAGATACCGCCAAAAAGATAGCCACCGATTTATTCTTACCGCACAACCGTAAAGCCGATCAGAATGAGCCACAGTTTGATGGCACGCGAGTCAGTATGATCGATGAGGTAAAAGTGGCTTTTGATGCCTTTCGAGAGTCAGGATTTATCGCTGGGCGCTATAGCTTTGCAGAGGGCGGTATGCAATTGCCTGAGACAGTGATGACGGCGGTGGCTGGTTACTTTATGGCTGCTAATCCTTCGACTACCGCTTATCCGTTTTTGACTACCGCAGCGATTAATGTGCTGTCGCATTTTGCCAGCGATGAGATCAAAGCAGCCTTTATGCCACGCATGCTCACAGGTGAGTTTACCGGAACGATGGCGTTAACGGAGCCACATGCAGGCTCATCACTGGCTGATATTACCACTACCGCTGTTGCTCAGCAGGATGGCTCCTATCGTATTAAAGGCAGTAAGATCTATATCTCCGGTGGCGATCATGAGTTGTCGGATAATATCGTTCATCTAGTATTGGCCAAGATACCCGGCGGACCAAGCGGAGTCAAAGGCATCTCGCTATTTGCAGTGCCGAAATTTAGAGTAGCAGAAGACGGGTCGCTCGGAGTGCGTAATGATGTGCACTTGACTGGTCTATTGCATAAGCTTGGCTATCGTGGCACTACTTCTACATCGCTCAGCTTCGGCGATCAAGGCGAGTGTTATGGCTACTTAATAGGAGAGCCGCACTTCGGTCTACGCTATATGTTTAAGATGATGAATGAGGCGCGTATCGCTGTCGGGTTTGGTGCGGCAATGATTGGCTATCGTGGTTATCAGTACTCACTAGCTTATACTAAAGACAGGACTCAAGGGCGCATTGCTCCTAATAATAAACCCGAACACGATGCCACTGCTATTATCAATCATGGCGATGTCAAACGTATGCTACTAGCGCAAAAAGCTTATAGCGAAGGGGGTATCTCATTGTGTCTGTATGGCTCAAACCTAATCGACCGTATCAATACTTGCGAGGATGCAACCCTAAAAGCTGAGCTGGCCGAGCTGTTAGATTTGCTCACCCCAGTGCTCAAGGCTTGGCCTTCAGAATATGGCCCTAAAGCTAATGATCTAGGCATCCAAGTATTAGGCGGGGCAGGCTACACTCGGGAATACTATGCGGAGCAGTTTTGGCGAGATAATCGTCTTAATCCTATTCATGAAGGTACTAATGGCGTGCAAGCCTTAGACTTGTCGTTCCGTAAGCTCTGGCAAAATAATGGCTTAGGCATTCAGATTTTAAAGCGTGAAATTACTAACGATCTACTGGCTATTACTACTGCTGAGAGTGGCAAGCTGGCTGCTAAGCTCACGCCTTATATGAGTGACTTGCATCAAGTTTTAGTGCATTTAAGCAAGATACTAGCGACTGAAAAAGCCATTACTTTGACTGGTAATGCCCAAGCATTGATGAATATCTTTGCCACTATAGTAGTCAGTTGGATTTGGATACGTCAGGCCAGTAAAGCTGAGCAATTGTTACAAGCCATGCCAGCTGCTAATGCAAAAGACGGTAGCTATGATAACGCTGACCAGCGCAATTTCTATCAAGGCAAAATCCAAGCGGCTAAATATTTTATCGATTGGGAGTTACCTACCATAAAACGTGATATCGAACTTCTAATTAACGACAACGCGGTTTGTACCGATATGCAAGCAGCATGGTTTTAGGCAACGTTTTTTAAACCTTATGGTTCTTGATAGCACAGCTTTAGAGGTTATTGTTTTAAAAAGTATTATTTTAAAAGTATAACTTTATGCCCTACTTTGCAGCAGATGTTTTAACAGGCTTACTTTACTCACAATAAATTTAAGGGACTAAATAATGACAATGATGAATAAGCAATGGCGACTAAAAGCCCGACCTATTGGTGAGCCGACTGCTGATACTTGGCAGTATAGCGAAACAGAAGTACCGGCTATTAGCGACGGTCAGCTACTAATCAAGATTGAGTATATCTCTTTAGATCCAGCGATGCGGGGTTGGTTAAACGATGCTAAGTCTTATATCGAACCGGTACAAATTGGCGACGTTATGCGCGCTGGTACTGTAGGCCAAGTGCTAGAGAGCAAGCATGCTAAGTTTGCTGTAGGTGATTATGTCTGTGGTCATGATGGGGTACAGTCCTATGCGGTCAGCGATGGTACAGGTCTCTATAAAGTAGATGCCAATTTAGCACCTTTGCCCTACTATTTAGGAGTGTTAGGTATGCCAGGAATGACTGGCTACTTTGGCTTACTAAAAACCGCTATGCCTAAAGCTGGCGAGACGGTAGTAGTTTCTGGTGCAGCAGGCGCTGTAGGTAGCGTAGTCGGGCAAATTGCTAAGATCAAAGGTTGCCGTGTGGTAGGTATCGCTGGCGGTAGCGAAAAATGCAAATTTTTGGTAGATGAATTAGGCTTCGATGAGGCTATCGACTACAAGAACGATAATGTCAAAAAAGCTCTAAAGCAAGCTTGTCCCAATGGCGTCGATGTATTCTATGACAACGTTGGCGGCGATATTTTGGACGACGTGCTTAGCCAGATTAATCTACATGCTCGTATAGTTATTTGCGGCGCTATTAGCCAGTACAATAACACCACTGCAGTCAAAGGTCCTTCGAACTATCTATCCTTATTAGTCAATCGTGCGCGCATGGAAGGCATTGTAGTCTTTGATAATGTTAAAGAGTATCCAACAGCTATGAAAGATATCGCCGGTTGGATAAACTCTGGTGAGATTACAGTCAAAGATCATATCGTCGAAGGTATCGAGACTTTTCCTGATACCTTAATGATGCTCTTTAACGGTAAGAATTTTGGCAAACTAGTTCTAAAGGTAGGGGAATAAGCTATGACAACCAATGTAATTGAAACTAGCACATTAGCGAATATGACCGCCTCAAATGTTGCAGGAAAAAGGATCTTAATCACTGGCGGTGCCTCTGGTATCGGTGCTGCTAGTGCCCTATTATTGGCCAGTCGTGGCGCTAAAGTAGTGATTGGTGATAGGGCTGAAGCATTAGGAGCCGCTGTTGCTGAGCAAGCCCAACAAGCTGGCGATAGCATGGTCTTTAAAAAGGTAGACGTCACTAGCGCTGATGAGGTGCGCGCCTTATTTGCTTTTGCTATGCAACAGCTTGGCGGCCTCGATGTAGTCATCAATAATGCCGGTATTGATCATCAGCCAGCGCCTATGCATGAGTTAACCGATGATGATTTCGATCGCAATATTGCGGTTAATTTAAAAGGCGTTTGGCATTGTATGCGTGCTGCTATCGCTTGTATGGCTCCGAATGGCGGCGGTCATGTTATTAATGTAGCTTCTATAGCGGGCTTACGTTCAGCGCCATTGCTATCAGCATATAGCGCTGCCAAACACGGGGTGATGGGCCTGACTAAGTCGGCCGCTCATGAGTATGCACGAGTCAATATCCGCTTTAATGCGGTCTGTCCAAGCTTTATCGATACGCCGATGGTACGCCATACTATGGCTAATATGGATGAGCGCGCCCAACAAGCAACTATCAAAGCCAGTCCGCTGCGCCGTTTAGGTACGGTTGATGAAGTATCAGGAGCCATCGCTTGGCTAGCTAGTGATGAGAGTAGCTTTATGAATGGTCATGCCTTTACCTTAGATGGCGGCATGTTGGCTTAAGATCGGCAATTAACCGTTTTGCAATGAACTGCTGCACTATTAATAACCTAAGGAATAATAATGAAGGATTTATTTGATCTAAGTGGTAGGATTGCTTTAGTGACTGGTGCTAGTCGCGGCATCGGTGAGTCTATAGCGCGCTTGTTAGCCTCTAGAGGAGCTCATGTTATCGTCTCTAGCCGAAAGATCGACGCTTGCCAAGCGGTTGCTGATAGCATCGTTGCTGATGGCGGTAAGGCTAGTGCGTTTGCTTGTCATGTCGGCGAGATGGCACAGATTGACGCTACTTTTGCGCATATAAAAAGCGAGTTTGGTCAAATCGATATCTTAGTCAATAATGCCGCCGCTAATCCTTATTATGGTCATATCTTAGATACTGACCAAGCGGCTTTTGATAAGACGGTCGAAGTGAATATTCGGGGCTATTTCTTTATGTCGACAGCAGCTGGCAAAATGATGCGTGAGCAGGGCGGCGGCGTTATTCTAAATACTGCCTCAGTCAACGGTATAGTCGCAGGCGATAAGCAAGGGATATATTCTATTACTAAAGCGGCAGTTATTAGCATGACTAAGGCTTTTGCCAAAGAATGCGGCCCACTAAATATTCGGGTCAATGCTTTATTACCAGGGCTTACTGACACTAAATTTGCCTCAGCGTTAACAGGCAATGACAAAGTACTCAATATGGCGCTCAGAGCGATCCCATTAGGTCGCGTCGCCGATCCTGATGAAATGGCAGGTACCGTCTTGTACTTAGTTTCCGATGCATCGAGTTATACTACGGGCGCTTGTGTTATTGTCGATGGTGGTATGTTGGCTTAGCTGTTTAATTATTTAATGGATCTTTTTTGTACTTAATTAATATTTTTTTACGCTATGCCCTATTAAAAACACCCGCTAGACCATAAAAAGGTTTAGCGGGTGTTGCTGTTTATAAAGATAGGTTCTGTTAGTTAGTCTCTGTTGAATTTGTCAGTTAAAATGCGCCGCTAAGCCCGACAAACACACTAGTTGAATCGTCATTATCACCTTTTAAATGAGTGATACCAGCATTGGCATTAAGCATACCAAAGTTACGAGACAAGCCCAAGGTCATACCAAAGTTATCATCGTCAGTGTCGATAGTAGGAGTATTAAAGCTAATGCTTTGAATAGTATTTAAGCGTGCTGAAACGTCGTCACGATCATCACTTAGACGCTTTTGATAATGTAGATCACCGAAGATATTGAGGTTTTCAGCTAAGCTGTGCTGGGCTTTTACCCCAAGCTTACCATAAGTCGTAGTATATTTTTGCTCATTGAACTGCATGGCAATACCGGACATTTCTTGCTCTTTTAAGGCATCTATTTTAACCCGATTTACCGTAGCACCAAGATAGGGTGTGAAGCTGGTATTGTTTACTTGCAGCGGATAGCCCGCTTGCAAGCTAGCGTAAAGGCGCTTGCCGTCAGCATCTGAGTTAAAGTTTTGTTTATTACCGCCTAGATTGACTGTGCGGGTGACATCAATATCCATAGAGCCAAAGCCGATAGCACCATTGATCTGTATACCCCCCAATTGCTCGAGAGTATTAGTATGATAAATGCCAAAACCAAGCTCATCAATACCGATATCGCTAAGACCTGAAGAGACATTTGAGTTATCAAAGTCCTTGCGAGTGATATTGCCGTAGAGACCGGTTACCGCATTTGGTGAGTTAGCATGGGCAAAGTCTACCCCTACTAATAATTGCCCATTACCATCACTCTCAAACCCAGCAATATCCTGCTGTTCAATTTCGCCTGTGGCCCATATGCTGCGCGCTACTCTTTGCTCACTGTTCTGAATTTGATTGACGTGAGATTGTAAGCGCTCATTGGTCGCAAGGCCTACTTTGGTCGCGATATGGGGCAGCACGCCAATTTGACTTGGCGCTGTGACTACGGCATTGGCATAGTCAGCTATCAGTTGATGGGCACGGCCAGTAGGGTGGATACCATCAGCAAAAAAGTAAGTTTCATTAGCATCTGGTGTCACTAAATTATTAGGACCACAGAGTAATGAGCTATCTACAACTACATTCTTGCTACAAGCTTTTTCAGTCATATTGGTAAAGCCATAAGCTGTAGGCTTAGCAGCAACTTGTTGCAGTAGACTAAACATATCTAGCGGTATGATGTTAGCGCCTGTAGCTGCTACGCCATTGAGCATGGCTTGGTTATACTGATTGCTGATAAAAGTGCTTTGGCCTTGTACCACCGCTCCACCCTTAATCGCATCAGGGGTGAGGCCTATATCCGGAATATTAGGCACTAAGATGTAGTTTGCGCCCTTATCTTTTAGGGCTTTAACTGTGGCAATCTGACTGCCTACGGCTGTACCAACGATAGTTTGAGCATTAGCCGGATCTTTAGAAGCCGCCAGTAAGTCATTCGCTCCAGCCCAAACGACATACAGTCCGTTAGGATCGACCTTATTATTAGTCAGATAATTGTTAACTTGGGTACTAGCCGAAGCCACAGGAATATCAAATCCAAAAGCATCATTAGTAACTTCTTTACCGGCTCTTGCACCACCGATAGCATAGTTATTACCAGTTTGAGGCTTACTGAATTTATTAGCTACTGAGGTTGTGCCGAGCTGCTCAGCAAAAGAGGTTGCCCAAGTATTATCAGGGTTAGTAGTGAATTGAGCACCACCGGGAATAATTGGGCTAAAATAACCGCCATCAGTTAGGCTATCACCAAAGAATGTGACACTGCTGTACTCGCTAGCATGAGCAATACCAGCGACAGATAAACTAAGGGCAAGCACGCTTTTAGTAAAGGTTTTAAGGTTGGCATGACTAATGAGGGGGCGAGCAGTATTGAGGTTCATAGCGACTTCCTTGTCGTGAGTGTGGCAGGCTTATTACTTGAGTGTAACCAGTTTTTTTTTCAAAAGCTAGCAATGGGTATGACTGATAAAAATAACATAAACTGAGTTATTTTTATCAGTAGCATTTGGCGAGTTGATAACCGACTTAAGTCATCAAAAGTGCTAATACTCTATGCAGATAATCACCCTTTTAGCACAGTTGCCATCGCTTGAGCGACATAATCAACGTTGTTAACATTGAGACCGGCCATGCACATGCGTGAGTTAGAGACTAAGTAAACACCGAACTCGCTCTGTAAGCGCTCGACTTGCTCGGTGGTTAAGCCAGTAAAGCTAAACATTCCATTTTGACGAGTAATATAATCAAAATTATAATCAAAATCAGCAAGCTCAGTTTCTAGTATTGACTTAAGTTTGAGGCGCATAGCCTTAATACGGTCACGCATACTATAGACTTCGTTGACCCATTGCTGATATAACTTATCATCATTCATAACGATGTCGACCACATGACCACCATGTGCTGGCGGGCTAGTGTAGATGCGACGTACCACAAAGTTCAGCTGTCCAAATACGCGCTCAGCTTCATCGGCAGTAGGACAAACTATTGATAAACCCCCAACTCGCTCACCATATAGTGATAAGTTCTTAGAATATGAGTTACTGACGAATACTGGCAAGCCCATATCGACAGCTTTACGAATGGCATAAGCATCGCTGTCCATATCCTCGCCAAAGCCTTGATAAGCAATGTCCATGAAGGGAATAAGCTCATGTTGCTTAATGACTTCTAGCAGCGTGTCCCATTGCTGTTGGGTCAAGTCCATTCCGGTGGGGTTATGACAGCACGGATGCAGTAATAGCACGTCTTGCTTCTTAAGCTTTTTCACAAAATCGATCATCTCATCGAATTTGATACTACTACTGGCTTTGTCATAATAAGGATAACTGCCTACTTCGATATCACAGCCTTCAAAGATAGCAATGTGGTTGCTCCACGTCGGATCGCTGACATAACACTTAGACTGTGGAAACCACTCATGGAGGAACTCGGCGCCTACCTTTAAAGCACCAGATCCGCCAAGGGTGGCGATAGTAGCTACACGCCCTTGTTGCAATATTTGAGCGTCTTTGCCAAAGAGTAAATCTTGACAAGCTTGCCGATGCCCAGGTAGGCCGGCCATCGGTAAATAAGGTCTAGGAGCGATTGGGTTGGCAATGCGTTGTTCAGCAGTTTTTACACAATCAAGTACCGGTAATTGACCGTTCTCATCATAGTAGATGCCTATACCTAAATTTACTTTATTGGGATTAGGGTCAGCCACGAACTTATCCATAAGTCCTAAAATAGGGTCGCCAGCATAATAGTCGATATTTGCAAACATGTTATTTATATTCCTGTTGTTATTAATAAAGTATATCCATCAAGTTAAGCCACTTAAGTCAGCTAAAAGCATAAGCTAGATTGATTATTATCTCAATATAAAATCTATCCTATAATGTATCAACTATTATAAGGACTTTAACTATGAAATCAGCTATCAACGCTAAAGTGAGCGCCACTATTATTAAGGTTGCTAATACCAAAAGCTGGTTATTTGTCCCAGCTACTAGGATAGACCGAGTAGCAAAAGCCTTTGCGAGTGGGGCTGATGCCGTCATCATCGATTTAGAAGATGCCGTAGCTCTAGTGGACAAGGCGCAAGCACGCTTGGCAATAGAAGACTACTATAACAGCGCTGCCTATCAACCGCTTTGGCTGCGAATCAATCAAGCGACTAGTAGCGAGTTTGCCAATGACGTAGCGTTATGCCAGCGACTCCCTAATCTCGCTGGAATAATACTGGCTAAGGCTGAGCAAGCCGCTGATATTGAGCATTTATATCAACACACTGACTTGGCGGTTGTAGCGTTAATAGAGACCGCTGTCGGCTTGTATCAAGTAGATGCTATGGCTAAAGCCCTAGGCTTAGTAGCCTTTAGCTATGGATTTTTGGACTTGTGTAATGATTTACGAGTACAAGTAGGTACTGCAGCTGCCGATATCGTCGCCAATCAGCTGCGCTATCAGCTACTAGTTAGCTCCAGAGCTAATCAGCTATCTGCTCCTATTGATAGTATTTATGCAGACTTTAAGGATGAGGCAGGGCTAAAAGATAGAGTGACGTTGTGGTCGCAGATGGGGATGTCAGGTATGCTCTGTATCCATCCTAAGCAAGTGGCGATTGTCCAACAAGCCTTGCAACCTACAGAGCAGCAGCTTGATTTTGCCAAAAAGGTAATAGCCGAATTCGAGCGCAGTGGTCAGGCAGTGTTTAAAATAGATGGCAATATGGTAGATGCACCAGTAGTGCAGCGTTGCCGTCAGTTACTACAAAGCGCTAATTAGCCTTGCTAGACTAGCGTCTACCCCCAATTAACTATTCCTATTAACTACTTTATAAGTAAATTATGATTTTTATAAGTCCGACTATTAGCCTGGATGATAATGAGGTTGAGATTACTGCCATACGCTCGCAAGGCGCAGGTGGCCAAAACGTTAACAAAGTATCCTCGGCCATCCATCTGCGTTTTGATATAAAAGCTTCAAGCCTTAGCGAGCTTAACCAGCAACGTCTATTAGACAGTAAAGATGGGCGCATTACTAAGGATGGGGTATTCATCATCAAGGCCCAGCAGTTTCGCACGCAAGAGAAGAATAAGGCTGACGCTTTTGAGCGCTTACAGAGTTTTATCAAAAAAGCCACTCACGTCAATAAGACCCGTAGAGCGACTAAGCCTAGTAGGAATGCCAAGCGCAAACGGGTAGATAACAAAACCCAACGCGGTAAGACTAAAGCCTTGCGCGGTAAGGTGGATTTTTAAGCGATATAGCTCAGTACGCTTATCCGTTTTAAGTACGATTTTTATATTATTGAATGATAGTAGGCTAGAGCACTACAGCTTAAATAAGCATAGCACTATTGAGCTTTGAGTAACGGCTGTAATGATTAGCGACTACTATAATGGATGGCTACGTTAATCCTCAATAGCTTCAGGTTTAGACATGGAGCGCCAGAGCATCTCGAACAAAGCATCAAAATCTGCACTGATAGGCTTGTTGGTTTGGCGAATGATATGCATCAGTCCTAGACGACTAATAAAGCCCATAAACACATCAAACAGCACGTATAGCGGTACTTTGTCATTAAGGACACCGCGTCGCTGCCCATCTGCTAACACACTCAAAAACGCATTGATAAGTTCTTTATTCTCATAAATAGCAATATGGCGAAAACGTGAGACTGATACCGCAGACAGCACCATAACGGCATCAGGATGATTATCGACAAAATCTAAACTTACCCACAAAGTTTTTCTTAAGCGCTCTTTAACACTATCAATCCCTTGTAGGTGATCCATCATCCGCGTAGCCAGCCGTGCCAACACTCTATCCATAATAGTATAAAGCACAGTTTGTTTGTCACCGAAGTACTTATACAGCGTTTGCAGCGATACATTAGCCGTATTAGCGATCTGAATCATAGTGACATCTTGCGCATCATAACCGGCGAACAGATATCGAACTGCTTTTTCAATCTTATCTAAAGTGGCCGGTCGCATTGAAGATAGAGGGGCTAGCGGCTCACTACTATCGTTACTGTCATCAGCGGCAAGCTTTGCTTTGCTATCGACTTTGCTGTTTATTGGTTGACTCATAATATTACTCACTTTGCTAATCGTGTCATTGCTCATAGCGTCGTTATTTGGATTATCGATAGGGTTAGCCTGATTATTTATTTTAGCATCGATAGGATAATGGATAGTATTTATAAATAGGCGCTTTATGGGTAATAGGGCGTCTGATAATAAGATTAGTGAATTATATATTGAACAATAGTTTTTTAATAAGTAGACTCTATGAGAATTTGATAATAATTATTTAAGGTAATTTAAATTACTATTATAAACTAAATGATTGCGTATTGGTATTTATTTTCCTAATATATAGGTTATAGGAACGAGCGATAACATGGTTTATAGCTAAATATCTTAAGGGTAATTGAGATTACCATTATATATTGAGTTGATAATAACGTAACGACTACTCACTATTATTCAACGTAAGCACAAGCCTCTAAACTAAGTATTGTTGATTTAAACCCGTTCATTTAGCCTAACTAATTCAACCCGATCAAGGATAGACGATATGAGTATTGAACATTTCACCCCAAACTGGATGACCGAAGAGCATCAAATGGTACATGACAGTGCGCTTAAGATGTTTAAATCTTGGGATCATAAAGATGAAGAATGGCGTGCTAACGGTATGATAGATCGTGCTGCATGGGAAGAAGCTGGTGCCAATGGTTTCTTATGTGCTTCTATGCCAGAAGAGTACGGCGGCGGCGGTGGTGATTTCGGTCACGAAGCGGCTCTTATCTATGCGCAAGCTGAAGCTAACCAAGCTGGGTTTGGTGGTTTAGTTCATTCAGGGATTATTGCTCCTTATATCTTAAATCATGGTACCGAAGAGCAGAGAAAATCATGGTTGCCTAAGATGGCTTCTGGTGAATATATCTCTGCTATCGCTATGACTGAACCTGGTACTGGTTCAGATCTACAGAGCATTAAGACTTATGCGGTAAAAGATGGTGACGATTACATCATCAACGGTTCAAAAATATTTATTACCAATGGTCAGCATTGCAACCTTGTAGTTATCGCCTGTAAGACAGATCGTGAAAAAGGCGCACAAGGCGTCTCACTAATCGTAGTTGAAACTGAGGGTAATCCTGGCTTTCAGCGCGGTCAAAAGCTTAAAAAGAGCGGTCTAGCATCGCAAGATACTTCTGAGCTGTTCTTTAATGATATGCGTGTACCGCAAAAGAACGTTTTAGGCGGCGTAGAAGGTATGGGCTTTATTCAGCTTATGCAAGAGTTACCACGTGAACGTCTGATTATTGCTTTGACGGGTGTTGGTGCTATGAAGTTGGGTATCGATTTGACCCTTGATTACGTTAAAGAACGTGAAGCTTTCGGTAAGCCAATTTGGAAATTCCAAAACACCCGCTTTAAAATGGCTGAATGTTATGCCGATTACTTAGCTTCGCGCAGCATGTGTGATGCCGCTATTGATGCGTTATTAGAAGGTAAGTTGTCAGTACCGCACGCATCATTGATTAAGTATTGGGTAACTGAAAAGCAATGTGAAGTATTAGATGAGTGTGTGCAGCTATTCGGTGGTTATGGCTATATGACGGAGTATCCAATTGCCCGTCTACATGCTGATGCTCGAGTACAAAAAGTCTATGGTGGTACTAATGAAATCATGAAAGAGCTTGCATCACGCTTTATGTAAGCAAGCTTGTGGTCATTAAATAAGCACCAATTGATCTTTAGATTATTAGTCGTTGATCGTTGAGGGGCGATAAGTTCTCCTCAATGATTGACTGCCAATAACACTGCTACTAATGACTTAGCTACCAACCACTTTACTACTGATTACTTTACGACAAAATAAATGTAAAAAGGGATTTTTATGACTGAGACAGCTTATATCTATGACTCCATCCGTACCCCACGTGGCAAAGGGAAAAAAGATGGCTCTCTTTATCAAGCGACACCCATTTGGCTGGTGCGTACCTTATTAAAAGAGATGCAACAACGTCACAACCTTGATACTAGTCTAGTAGATGATGTAGTCCTAGGTTGTGTTACTCCAGTTGGCGAACAAGGCTCAGACATCGCTAGGGTTGCGGTTCTTGATGCAGGCTGGGCTCAAACCGTAGCCGGTGTCACTCTTTCAAGATATTGCGCCTCAGGTCTAGAGTCTATTAACTTAGCAGCCGCTAAGGTCATGTCAGGCATGGAAGACATGGTAGTAGCAGGTGGCGTTGAGTCTATGAGCCGTATACCTATGGGTTCTGATGGCGGTGCTTGGTATATGGATCCGCGAGTTAATGATGTGACCGGATTTGTACCACAAGGAGTAGGCGCTGATACTTCAGCAACCCTAGAAGGCTTTAGTCGTACAGACGTCGATGAGTTCGCTACTGAGTCACATCGCCGCGCTGCTAACGCTTGGGAGCAAGGTTACTACGATAAGTCAGTAGTTCCGGTCAAGGATCTCAATGGCATGTTGCTATTAGATAAGGATGAGACTATCCGTCCTAATACGAATGTTGAAACCCTTGCTGGGTTGAATCCCTCATTCGTTATGCCTGGAAAAATGGGCTTTGACAATACTATATTAGGCAAATACACCACTATCGAAAAAGTTAATCACGTCCATCATGCTGGTAACTCTTCAGGTATTGTTGATGGCGCATCGCTGTGCTTAATAGGCAGTGCTGCTGCTGGTAAAAAAGCAGGCTTAAAGCCACGAGCGAAAATTACTATGGCTGCTGTCATTGGCTCTGAGCCGATGATTATGTTGACTGGTCCAACTCCTGCATGTCAAAAAGCCTTAGATAAAGCAGGTATGAAAGCTTCAGATATCGATCTTTGGGAAATTAACGAAGCCTTTGCTGCCGTACCGATGAAAACAGCTAGAGACTTTGGGGTGTCGTTAGATATCGTCAACGTTAATGGCGGTGCTATCGCTATGGGTCATCCTCTTGGAGCGACTGGTGCGATATTGATGACTACTGTACTTGATGAGTTAGAACGCCGTGATCTTAAGACGGCGATGGTAACTCTATGCGTTGGTGCAGGTATGGGTATCGCCACTATCATCGAACGAGTTTAGTTGCTCGGTTATATAGCGACTATTTCGTTAAGCGTAGCTGGCTTAATAAATTGCCAATAGTTTAAGCTTAGATCTTCGATATTTGCATCGTTGTGAATCGACTATTTATCTTAGTATTGATAAGCCAGTACGCTAAACCAGTATCGAGTCAGTTTCGGCTTCATAACCATTTGATTTAATAATCTAAGAACTATAAAAAGGGACATAGGATGACTACAGATAGCGTAAATGATATTAATGCCTTGGTAAACTTTACCGCTGAGCGTGATAATGACGGAATCGTTACCGTAATGGTCGATCAAAGCGATCGCAAAATGAACGTAATAGGTGATGGATTTACTGAGTCTTTTGCTACTTTGGCCGACAGTTTCATTAATGACGAGTCTGCTAAAGGGCTTATCCTTACTTCAGCTAAAGACACTTTCATTGTCGGCGCTGATATCGATTCGTTAGGCAATATCAAAACTGCCGAGCAAGCATTTGAACTGGTTGAAGACCTCAAAGGTAGCCTGCGTAAGCTTGAGTTGTCTGGCAAGCCAGTAGTTGCTGCTATGACAGGAACTGCACTAGGCGGTGGTCTTGAGATTGCCTTGGCTTGTCATTATCGTATTGCTATTGACTCACCTAAAACTAAGCTTGGTCTACCAGAAGTTAAATTAGGTCTGCTACCAGGTGGCGGTGGTACTCAACGTCTACCAAGATTGGTCGGCATTCAAAAAGCGCTTGAGCTAATGACTCAAGGTTCAGAGCTGCGTCCTAATGCGGCAAAAGACATCGGTCTTATCGATGCCACTGCTACTGATCAAGCCGACATGCAACAGCAAGCCAAAGAGTGGATCAAAGCCAATACTAAAGCTCAGCAGCCATGGGATGTAAAAGGTTTTAAAATCCCTGGTGGCGATAGTAAGCATCCTAAAGTTGTGCAAGTATTCTCTATTGCCCCAGCTATGGCTAATCAGAAATCGCAAGGTAACTATCCTGCTCTCAAGCACATTATGTCTTGTGTTTATGAAGGCTGTATGGTCGATATCGATACTGGTTTAGAGATTGAATCTCGTTACTTTGCGGCGTGTGTACTATCGCCTGAAGCTAATAATATGATTAACACTCTTTGGACCCAACTTAATAGCATCAAAAAAGGTCAGTCACGCCCTGATGGCTTTGAGAGAACTAAAGTTAAAAAAGTTGCAGTGCTTGGTGCCGGCATGATGGGTGCTGGTATTGCTTATGTGTCAGCCAAAGTTGGCATCGATGTGGTGTTATTAGATAGAGATATCGAGTCAGCAGATAAAGGTAAAGCATACTCTACTAATTTGCTTGATAAAGCGATAAGTCGTGGGCGCTCAACGCCAGACAAAAAGCAGGCATTGTTAGATAAGATTAAGACTACGACTTCTTATGATGATTTAGAAGGCTGTGATCTGGTTATTGAAGCAGTGTTTGAAGATCGTGATATTAAGGCCAACTGTACTCGTCAAAGTGAAGCAGTAATCCCTACTAGCGCCGTCTATGCTTCTAATACTTCTACTTTGCCTATTACTGGTCTTGCTAAAGTTAGCGCCCGTCCAAAGCAGTTTATTGGCCTACATTTCTTCTCGCCTGTAGACAAGATGCCATTGGTTGAAATTATCATGGGTGAAGAGACTGATGATGAAACTTTAGCCAAAGCTTTTGATTATGTGTTGCAAATTGGCAAAACTCCTATCGTTGTTAACGACAGCCGTGGCTTCTATACCTCACGGGTGTTTGCAACTTACGTGTCAGAGGGTATCGCTATGTTAGCTGAAGGCATTCATCCGCGCAGTATCGAAGTTGCCGGTATGAAGTCAGGAATGCCTATGCCGCCATTAGCACTACAAGACGAAGTGACTTTGAGTCTAGTCCGTCATATCACTGAGCAAAACAATCGTGATATGGAAGCTGAAGGCAAAGAAGTTACCATTCATCCTTCTTATAATGTCATAAAAGTGGTTGGTGAAGAGCATGGTCGTGAAGGCAAGCGCTTTGGTAAAGGCTTCTATGAGTATCCAGAGAATGGTGAAAGACACTTGTGGCCTGAGCTAACTAACTTGTTCCCAACTAGTGCTGAGCAACCATCACAGCAAGACTTAGTAGATCGCTTGATGTTTATTCAAGTTAACGAATCAGCCAAATGTTTTGAAGAAGGCGTAGTACGCTCTGTTGCCGATACCAACGTTGGTTCCATCTTTGGCTGGGGCTTTGCACCACAACATGGTGGCACCCTACAGTTCGTCAATGCTATGGGCGCAGATAAATTTGTAGCGCGTAGTCGCGAGCTTGCTAAACAGTATGGCGAACGCTTCGAGCCGGCTCAGATTTTGGTAGATATGGCTGCAAAAGGTGAGGAGTTTGTAGATGCCTAATACAGGGTTATCAACGACACCATCAGCTATTAGTCAAATGGCGGATTGTCTACAAGGATTACGAGTCGTTGATTTGACTCGTAACCTACCTGGACCTTTTGCCACCCGTCTACTGGCTGACTTAGGCGCAGAGATTGTCAAGATTGAGCCAGAAAGTGGCGATCCTGCTCGCGCTTTAGGAGGCTTGTTTGAAGCTTTAAACCACGGTAAGACTATCGAGAAGTATGACTTCCGTGACCCTAAAGGTATCGAGGCAATCAAAGCGCATATTAAAGATGCTGATGTGATGCTAGACAGTTTCCGTCCAGGGGTATTAACTGGGATGGGTTTAGATGCCAAAACCTTGCATGCTATCAATCCTAAGCTAGTCATAGTATCGATCACTGGTTATGGATTAGGCGCTGGTCATGATGCTGAACAACAAGTTAAGCATCAGTGGGCTGATAAAGCTGGCCACGATATCAACTTTATGGCGATGAGCGGGGTACTTGATCAGTTAAGAACGGCTAAAGGCGAGCAAGCTATGCCTAATGTACAGTTCGCTGATTTAGCGGGTGGTAGTGATACTGCAGTGATCGCCTTACTAGCTGCAGTATTTAGTGCCCAGCGCACCGGCCAAGGGCGCCATGTGGCCGTGAGTATGACTCATAGTTTGTATAACCATATGATCATGCCGAAGGCAACAGGCGCGCTAGTGAAGAGCTTCTCAGGGCAGAATCCGCCGCCGCAGTATGACTTTTTAGGGGGGCTGTTGCCTTGCTATCGTCTGTACAAAACTGCCGATGATCGCTATATGGCGGTAGGCTCGTTAGAGCTTAAGTTTTGGCAAGGCTTGTGTGAGGTATTGCAGTTGCCGGAGCTAAAAGCGAAGCATTGGCAATTAGGGGTCATGCCTAATATGCCAGACAGCAAAGAGGCGGCAAAAACAGTTACTGCAACTTTTGCCAGCCAGCCCCTTGCTTATTGGCAGCAAGCTTTTGAATCGGCCGATGTTTGTGTGACGCCAGTATTGAGCTTGCAAGAAGCCAAAGCACACCCATTGTTTGCCCATCAAGATGAGCATCAAGCAACATCGGGTTGGCAACTAATAGGCTGATAATAGATAGGTTAAGAACAGATAGGTTAATAACTAATAAGGTAATAATAGAAACCGACTAGTTATTAATCGTCTTTACAGTAATAGCTTAGTAAGTGCTTATTTGGACTAAGAACAATATTTTTAGTACAGGTTTTACTAAGAAAATTTTATAGGTGGTTTGAGTTTTAAGGTTTGACTAGAGGTGCGTATTTCAACGGATTGAATGACTGAATCCACCTCTTTTAACTAAAGCACCTAAATTCATCGTAACGCTAAGGAGAGCTAGAAATGGAAAAGTTTTGGACTGATAAGTATCCAGAAGGGGTGTTAAAGGATGTCGATAGTAACCAATATTCTTCGCTAACTCATTTATTTGATGAGATGTTTGCACTTTATGCAGACCGAGAGTTTAGCACTAATATGGACGTTACTTATACCTACGCCCAAATCGATGCTATTGCTCGTAATATTAGTGCTTGGTTACAAAGCCAAGGGCTAAAAAAAGACGACAAAGTGGCAGTGATGATGCCTAACGTCAATCAATATATACCGATCGCTATCGCTATTTTACGTGCCGGTTATGTTGTCACCTCAATCAACCCTATGTATAGCGCTCGTGAGCTTAAGCATCAGCTTGAAGATACTGAAGCCTCTATTCTGTTCATTCTAGAACCATTCTGCAGTACCTTAGAAAAAATAGTCGATGATAGCCATCTTAAAACGGTTGTGGTAAGCAAAATCGGCGATATGCTTGGCTCAGCTAAAGGCACACTAGTCAATTTAATGGCTAAACACGTCAAAAAAGCAGTGCCGACCCACACTCTTAAGTCTAATAATAAATATGCAGTTACTGATTTTAAGACAGTGATGTCTGATGGTAAATCTCTACCATACTCTAAGCCGGTACAAAACATAGATGACCTAGCATTTGTACAATATACGGGTGGTACTACTGGGGTAGCTAAAGGGGTGCTATTGAGTCACCGTAACGTTGCATCAGGTACTATGCAGTTCGATGCTTGGCTATCACCTACTTATAATAAAATACCAGACACTACTGTAGTTAATACCATAATTGCCTTACCTTTATATCATTTCTTCGCATTTATGGTAGTGATGTTAGGGATTCGTGCTGGCCACCATTTCACCTTGATTACTAATCCTCGTGATATAGACGGCTTTGTCAAAACCTTAGCATCTAGACCTTTCCATATCCTACCTGCTGTCAATACTTTATTCCAAGCATTGATTCAGCATCCTGATATCGAAAAACTAGACTTTTCTAACTTGATTATCTCTTTATCGGGCGGTATGGCTGCCACACCAGCGACCTCACAAAAGTGGATTGACATGACTGGCACTGCATTAGTGCAAGGCTGGGGGATGACTGAAACAGTCGCCGTTGGTACTCTAAATCCGATCGTCGCCAAAGCTGATTTTACCGGTAAGATTGGTATGCCGCTTCCTGGTGTTGATATGACTATCCGTGATGATGATGAGAATGAATTGCCAATTGGTGAAATCGGTGAGATATGTCTAAAAGGTGATAACGTCACTAAAGGCTATAACAACATGGACAGCTCATCTTACTTTACCCATGATGGCTACCTGAAGACTGGTGATATTGGAGCGATTACTGAAGATGGCTATGTCACCTTATATGACCGCAAAAAAGACATGCTTATCGTTAGTGGTTTCAACGTGTTCCCTAATGAAGTAGAAGGGGTGGTTGGCATGCATCCTAAAGTATCTGAATGCGGGGTAGTTGGCCTCGATTGTTCTAAGCGTGGTCAGGCCATTAAAGTGTTTGTGGTCAAATCTGATGATAGCTTAACTGAAGATGAGCTTATAGAACATTGCAAAGAAAACCTAACTGGCTACAAGCGTCCGCGCCATATAGAGTTCTGTGATGAGCTACCTAAGTCGTCAGTAGGTAAAATTCTACGTAATGAGCTGCGCAAAAAAGTTCCTGATACAGTTTAGAGCACACACCGCTATTTGAAGGCTTATTTATGCACAGATAATAGCGGTGTTACTACTAATTAGAATTGTGGTTGATTGAGGAGATAGGGTTTTGGATAAATTTTGGACAGAGAGTTACCCTGAGGGTGTACGAGCGAAAGTGGCTTGTGAGCACAAGACATTACTCAACTTCTTTGATTATACTTTTGCTAAATATGCTCAAAATGAGTTTAGTACTAACATGGGAGTAACTTACTCCTATGAGGAAGTTGATCAAGTATCACAGAGTATTGCCGCTTGGATTCAGAGCTTGGGGCTAGCACAAGGTTCAACGATTGGCATTATGATGCCCAATGTCAATCAATATTATCCTATAGTAGCTGGCATAATTCGTGCTGGTATGGTGCTTACTACTATCAACCCTTTATATACGGGGCGAGAGCTAAAGCATCAACTGATTAATTCCGATGCTAGAGCTATTTTTATACTAGAGCCATTTTGCTATACCTTAGAGAAAATTATTGACGATACTGATATCGATAACGTGGTTATTAGTAGCATTGGCGATATGCTAGGTACGGCAAAAGGTATGGTAGTCAATTTGGCTGCTAAGCATCTAAAAAAGGCAGTTCCTAGCCATAACCTTGTCTCCAATAGCAACTATAAAGTAATCGACTTTAAGTCTGTAGTGAAGCTTGGCAAACCTTTACTTTATTCTCGACCAGTGATTAGTCCTGATGATCTAGCTATTCTGCAATACACTGGTGGAACTACTGGTGTGGCTAAAGGCATGTTAGTGACTCATTATAATGTGGTAGTCGCCACGGCTCAATTTGAGGAATGGTTTCAACCTATTTATAAGAAAGCTCCTCAAACTGGGCAAACTAATACTATTATTGCATTACCGCTGTATCACATTTACGCTTTTATCTTGATGTTGCTTGGAATACGTGTAGGTCAACACCTGACACTAGTCACTAACCCTCGTGACATTGATGCCTTTGTAAAAATATTAGGCAAGCGTCCTTTTCATATTTTTCCTGCAGTGAATACTTTATATCAAGCGCTATTGGCCAACCCTAAATTCAAGAGCCTTGATTTTTCACAGTTACAGCTATCACTAGCCGGAGGCATGGCAGCAACGCCAGCTACCGCCAAGAACTGGCAAGAAACTACTGGTTTACCGATTATTGAAGGCTGGGGTATGTCAGAGGGTTTGGGAGTAGGTACTGCCAATCCGCTCATCAATACTGAATATAACGGCAATATTGGTTTACCACTTCCGGGCATCGATATCACTATTCGTGATGATGATGGTAATACACTAGGACTGGATGAAGTGGGTGAGATGTGCATCAAAGGGGATAATATTGTCACTAGTTATCATAAAATGGATAACAGTAGCTTCTTTACTGAAGATGGTTATTTAAAGACTGGTGATGTGGCTTCAATGAACGACAAGGGTTATATCCAGATATATGATCGCAAAAAAGACATGCTTATCGTCAGTGGCTTTAATGTATTTCCCAATGAGGTCGAAAACGTTATTGAGATGCACCCAAAAGTTGCTGAGTGTTCAGTAGTAGGAGTGGATAATGAACTACAAGGACAATCAGTTAAAGCTTATGTCGTTAAATCTGATCAAAGTCTTACCGAGCAGGAGATTAAAGATTTCTGTAAAGAGGACTTGACGGGCTATAAGCGTCCTAGTTATATTGAGTTTATAGATGAGTTACCTAAGTCAACAGTTGGTAAAATCCTACGACATGAACTGCGCACCAAAGCCAGTCAGCAGCAGCAGCAATTGTAGTAGTAAGCGCTATTGAACGTGAATGCTTAATATAAATTAATAGGTTAGTAGTTAGAGGTTGCAAAGCGTAATAAGTAATCAGTGTTTATACGGTTTATCTCAATCGTTAGCGCTGACTAAGTAAAGTTATAAATTTTGTTTGCTGATTAAGTCAATTGGATGACGTCAGCTTGGTAAGCAGCTATAGGAGTTGCTACTGTTATTCATCATGGAGGATGTACAATGTCAAAATATTTCACATTATCACAGCTAACTTGCGCGTTAGCCACATCATCACTAGCTTCTATGGCAAGTGCTTCTGGCTTAGATCGCTCTGGCCAGCCTAGTGAAGACTTTTCTTCAAGTGGCACTATAGCTTATGCAAGTGCCTATCATATCAGCCCTGATGTTACGGGTGTAGGGGTTGATGGTAAGAATATTAGTGACTTTGCAGAAGAGTATGAAGGCTATGGTTACGGCGTTAAGACTGACATCAATGATAAATTTAGTGTTGGCGTATTCTATGATCAGCCTTTTGGTGCTGCGGTTCGTTTCGAAGGGGACAACATACTGACGTCAACTAACACTGATGGCAGTATTAATTCTACTACTGCTGATGTCAGCACTGATAACTTTACTGGTCTATTGAGTGTCAATCTAGGTGCTAAAAATAACTTTAAAGTTTATGGCGGACCAGTTTTACAAAAAATCAAAGCTGATGTAAAGTTGAATGGTGATGTTCTATAGACCTCTTGCAAAAGTCATAGGTTAAGCTCAAAATTAACAACACCGGCGAATAGCTTCATTCTAAGATCATAGCGCTGACGACGGTTACGATATCTATGAGCCACGATTTTGAACAATTTAATT
>NZ_CAJHBR010000023.1 GCF_904846695.1 Psychrobacter urativorans | reverse complement strand
GCTTCTGCTTCTTTTAATATTGATACTATTTGGGTCTCAGTCATTCGTTTGCTCATATCAAAACTCCTTATGGGTATTTTATAAGAAATTCTACGTTTGAGCTGTGTTAGTTTAGGGGATAGTTACAGCACTATCCCAGCCGATGATAAAGCTAGTGCTATAAGAAGCAGACCAAATCATCGATATTATTAAACCGATAAGCATTCCCACTAGTAGGCTACCTATCAGGCGCCAATGACTAATATAAGTGTTTGCTGCTATTGCCATAACATTATCCAAGGTTTATAAATTACGATAGACACCCTACCCCTATTAAGCACTACTTTTGACCAAACGTCTAAACCCATTGAAGATGAGTGGCGTGCTATCTGTTAAGCATTTATTGCATTAGGGATAGGATGGTACTTGGTTTGCTTGCTGTGTATAAGCTAACTAAACCCTTAGTCTGCGCTAAGCTTCTGCTATGTCTTATTTCGTATTATAGAGTCATACCAACCAGGTAGCTGACAAAACCAATAAACACAATGTCAGAAATTGACTTAATACCAAGGAATAACCTTATGAAAAACTTATCTATGTTAACCAAATCAGTGATTGTCGCCCTTAGTATTGCAGGTGTAGGAGCAGCTGCTATCGCTGCGCCGATGGTCAATACTAAAGCCGTAACCAACTCAATGGCTAGTTCAAGCGAAGCTGTCAGCGCCATGCAGAGTAAAGTTAGCCTAACGCAAGCTATGGCAATTGCCAAACAAAATACTAAAGGCGATGTGGTCAAAGCTCAGTTTGATTATGACGATGACCATGCCAATAAGAATGGGGCGGTAACAGGAGAGTATGAAGTCGAGTTGGTAGCCAACGGTACAGCTTATGAAGTAAAAATCGATGCCAATACTGGCAAAGTTTTAAAGACTAAGCAAGAAACTCTAGATAAAAAGGATATGGCTGAGTATAACGCCATGAAACAAGCCAAAGTAACGCTCACGAGTGCCATGCAAACCGCAGCACAGAGTCTAAATGGTAAAGTAATAGCAGCTGAGTTCGAGCTAGAAAAAAATCAGGCTCTTTATGATCTCGAAGTGGTCAAAGGCAATCAGATTTATAAGGTGAGCATAGACGCTAATACGGGTAAAGTATTGAGCAGTCAAGTCGATGTAGAAGACGATGATTAAAAAAGGATCAAATCGCATCTACAATATTCATAAATTTTCAGTGCTAATGAGCATTATCAATTAGATCATTGGGCCATCAAAATGATAGTTGTAATCGCACTTTAAAGCTTAGATTGACATCAAGCAGTAGCCGACACCTTAATTATGATGGTATGGGCTACTGCTTTTTTTATTGATGGGGTATTTAGATTTTAAAAATAACCTGTAGCCTAACGCCGCCTTTAAAACTAGATATTTCTAAAATCAATACTTTGCAAAATGAGTAATGATTGATTGTTATTGAGTTTAAAATAGCCATAATTGTCTTCTAATCTCATGGCCTTTAATACCACACTATCTGATACTGCTGGCCCATTGGGGATTTAATTCAATGGCTAGTCATAAAAATATTTTTGCTCCCTAAGCTGAGCTTAAGGTTGGTTTGTTGTAATAGTTATCACACAAACTATTATGAGAGTGACGATCATGAGCACAAATAATGAAAATAATGCGCTTGAGCCTACTGCTATACCCTTATCTAACGCTCCTATAACTAAGCAAGTACGAGTTTGGGATATCTTAGTAAGAGTTACCCATTGGACAGTAGCTGCTGGTATCATGGCTAATCTACTGTTCACCGAAGACGGTAGCGACCTGCATCAATATGTCGGTTATACGGTCGTAGCCTTAGTGGTTATCCGTTTACTTTGGGGCTTGGTCGGCACACGTTATGCCCGTTTTACTGATTTTTTCCCTACGCCTGTACGCATCAAAAATCACTTAGCTGATCTAAGGCAACGCCGTAACGATGAGCAGCATCTAGGTCACAATCCATTAGCTGCTATTATGGTGCTAGCGTTATGGGCCGTCATTATAGGCTTAGGCATCAGTGGCTATTTAATGGAATCGGAAATTTTAGGCAATAAGGATTTATTGGAGGAAGTTCACGAACTACTCGCTAATAGCTTATATTTGCTTATTCCATTACATATTATATCCGCTATTGTTATGAGTTATTGGCAACGGCAGAACCTTATTAAATCAATGATAACTGGTAATAAGCAAGTAAAAGACCAGCGCTCTACTGTAGAGTAAACCTGTGATGGAGGAATAGATGGCACGCATATTACTAATCGAAGACGATAGCACTATTGCGGAAGGTATAATTGCTGGGCTAAAGAGCCATGGCATGATGGTCGATTGGTTCAGTGATGCCAAGCAAGGTGAAATGGCACTGCAAGATGGCATGTTTGACGCTGTGTTGCTTGACTTGACTTTGCCAAAGGGTGATGGGATGACCGTACTACAGCACTGGCGAGCTAAACAGCTAGACACCCCAGTATTGATCATTACTGCTCGCGATGCCATTGCTAATCGAGTGGCTGGATTAAATGCTGGCGCTGATGATTATTTAGTCAAACCTTTTGCCTTAGATGAAGTAGTCGCCCGCCTGCAAGCATTGATGCGTCGAAGTCAAGGACGTAGTCAGCCTGAGATTCACTACGGTGAACTCGTTTATCAGCCACACAGCCAACAACTGACTTATCAAGGTCAAGCGCTAGAACTAACGATCAAAGAGGTGGCGATATTAGAGCAAATGCTGACGCATCCTAAACAGATTCATAGTCGAGCCAGCTTCGAGGACAAACTCTATGGCTGGCAACAAGACATTGAGAGCAATGCTATTGAAGTCCATATTCATCATTTACGCAAAAAGCTCGGCAACGACTTTATCCTCACCAAACGCGGTATTGGCTACTATCTTAATCCAGCCTATAGCCAAGTCTAATCCTTAGAGTAGGCAAATCTGGCCTAATTATTTTTATCTTTATTCCTACTTGCCATTTTATGATGTGAGTCTATGAAAAGTATCCAGCGACGGCTATTAACCTCCTTACTCATTGGTCTGCCTTTATTATGGCTGCTAACCTCAAGCTTTATTGCGTGGCAGTTGTGGCATGAAATCAATGAGATGAATGATACCCAAATTACACAAGTCGCCCGTTACTTAATAGGGGTCTCTGCTGATGATGACGATAAAGATAAACAAGACAATGCAGAGCGCGATAATAAAAACAAAGCTCACCCTATTACCAAAATTTATAATTTAAAAAGCAAGCAGTTATCAGGTGATTTAGGAGACGCTGAGGATGACTATATGGGTTTTGCTATTTGGGATAAACAGGGCCACTTGTTAGCCGCTGACGAAAATGGTCAAGCATTCTCTTTTTTACCAGACCAGCGTGGTTTTTTAGAAGAGAACAACTCTGCTTACCAGCGCCTTAACCCTTTTAGTAAGAGCTGGCGTTTATTTTATGTGCACGATGACTATCACGGTCATAATGATCATGACGGTTCTAATAAGCATGATGGTTCTAATGAGCATGATGGTAGTGATAACAAGCAAAAAGATCGAATCATAGCGGTGGGCCAAAACCTCGACTCACGGCAAAAGATGATCGTTGGCGCTATGTCAGTACAAGTACTACCCATGCTGATTGGGCTGTTTGCTTTTATGAGTTTGGTAGTTTGGTTAATTAAGCGCGGTTTTAAGCCGTTAAGCCAAATCAGTGATGATCTGCAACAACGTCAGCCGCAAGATGATAGTCCTATCACCGCCGATGTGCCGAAAGAGATCCAACCTTTAGTAGCAGCCTTGAACGTATTATTTATAAAAGTGGCCGATACTTTGGCTCGTGAACAACGTTTTACCGCTGATGCCTCGCATGAACTACGCAGTCCTCTTGCCGCCTTAAAGTTACAAGCTGACTTGTTACAACAGCAGCTATTACAGCTATCAACTACCGAAGATAATCAGCTTTTTTATCATGCGCAAAAGATCAGCGCTGGTATTGAGCGCGCTACTCATTTAGTCGAGCAACTATTAGTATTAGCCAAAATAGAGCCAGAACAGCACCTACCCCCCGAGCAACTAGTCACACCAGATTGGCTAATGTTGACCGATATTGTGCTCAGCGATGTCAATCGACTGGCTCGTGAAAAGCATATTCAATTAAAGCGCACCGTCCAATGTAATGACCCTAACGCTATATTACCTATAGTCGTTAACCCTATCTTATTCAAACTGTTAATTCGCAATCTACTAGATAATGCCATTCGCTACTGTCCAGAAGGCTGTTTAATCGACCTTCAGTTGGATACTGATAGCATTAAGGTGATTGATAACGGCATTGGCGTAGAGCCTGAAACATTAGCACGCTTAAGCGAACGCTTCTACCGTCCAGCAGGTCAAAGCCAGTTGGGTAGCGGTCTAGGGCTATCAATCGCTAGTAGAATAGCGCAACTTCACGGTCTCAGCTTAACCTTTGCCAATCGCACTGCACCAGCAACAGGCCTTATCGTTACTATTAAACCTGAGATAAAAAGCACGATACAAGCCTAATCCGCCTTATCTTAAGATTGAGTTAATATTCACAGCGTATGCTACTCGTATTCCCTAATAACATGCTATGGAGTACAAGCTATGACCTTACCTCTCTTAAGACCCTTATTACTAACTGTCGCTGCTACTTCGTTAGTATTCTTCGGCGGTGTTATCGGCTTGGCTGTACAGTCGACTGAACCTGACAACAGCTCATCAATAGCCAATCTCGTCACTCAAAATACTAAGGGTGATGCTACTTCCTCTGATGCAGTAGCTGCTAAAACAGCCCTAAACTCTCTATCACCATCCTTATTGACTACGCAATCATCCCTTGCGGCCCTTAACCCTGCGCAAGCAACAGCTTTGGCTAAAAAAAATTCGCCTAGTTCGCTATTGCAAGCGACGCCTGAGCTTATAAATTATAACGGGATGGTGGCCTACGAAGTGCGCTTAGATAGTGGCACTAGTTACATTGATGCCAATCTAGGTACTGTCCTTAATCCGGTCGCTGCCGATAGCTATGGCGTTGAGGGCGTGGATGACGATGGCTATAAAAATGCCGATTATAAAGATGGCGACTATGAAAATGACCACCATGACAATAAGCACAAAAGCAATAAGCACAGTAAGCGCCAGCACGATGATAAAGACTATAACGACAATGAGCGCTTAATCGCCACTAACTATAAGCCACATGATGGGGATGACTACGATGACTAATAGCAACTCACATTCGCCTAAAACTGTTAGCAAGCCTGTCAATAAGGTAGCCAAAACAGCTAAAAAAGCCGACCCTTTTGTAGCGCTTAAAAGCAGCATTATGATTCTATCAATGGTCGGTACTATGGCAGGGTGGCTATTACTGTTGAACCAAGAGACAGATAACCAATCAGTAGATACCGCCATGTTGAGTACTTCTGTTATTGCTGCTAATGAGACGGTGGCTGAGCCGATGCCGATCGTTGATATTAGCCAGCTACGACAAGTCAATGAAGTTCAAGCAGTTGAAGCTGTAACGGTCGTTGCCCGCACGCGCTCTTCTCGATAAAAGCTTATAGACTGTTCTGGGCTGGGCTAGTCAAGTTAAGCTTGCAGTGACCACTATAATCTCGAACCGTGGCGCTGCTAACCACTGGAGCTTTGATATGAAAAATTCCCTACCTAAAGCCAGTATACCGCAACTAGTGACTTTTACCCTGCTAGCTATGGGTTGCCATATTCAGATCAGCCTGAATATTACTAGACTGCGTGCACGGTATTCGCAAGCGCTCATAGATCAGCAAGTTGCCTTATTAGCCAGCGAGGTGCAACAGCAATTGATTGATTGGGAACATACTTTTAGCCGCTTTGATGAGACCAGCGCACTGATGAGGCTTAATAATAATACTGATCAATGGACTACCGTCAGTGCCGAGCTGTTTGCAGTATTACAAAGTGCTATTTATTTCGTTGCTAAGACTCAAGGTTTAGTAACCCCTACTCTACTTAACTCTATTTGCGCAGCTGGCTATAAGCAGTCATTCGAAACTCTACCCAAACCACCTCTAGTAGCCAAACAAGCTAGCACTATTTGGCTTGCTACAGATTCCAGCCAATGCTTACAACGCCCGCGCCTTACTAGCAGTAGCAATGAGTATAGAAGAAATAGTAGCAAGCACAGTAGCAACACTGATGACAACAGTAGCCATCAGTACATCGAACGCATCCAACTGCGCCTATTAGCTAATGGTGAGCATCAAGTATATCTTCCTACAGGAATGGGCCTAGATTTAAATGGTTATGTCAAAGGCTGGTGTGCTATGCAATTGGCCGAGCAAATTAGTAAAAGTCATGACTACCCTATGCCCTGCTTAGTTGATATGGGCGGTGACATAGCTATCGGCGTAGTGGACGACCAAGATATTAACAAACCGATTGTTTGGGGGATTGCGGTTGCTAAAGCGCAGCTTAATACTACTGCGCAGGTTGACAATCAGCAAGATGAAGATGTGGCAATCCTTGCTATTAGCTCCGGCGCTGTAGCTACATCAGGGCAAGACTATCGGCGCTGGTGGCATGGCGACCAGTGGCAACATCATTTAATTGATCCTGACAAAAACGCTCCCGTAGTTAGTGATGTATTAACCGCAACCGTAGTCGCTACTGATACCCTGACGGCCGAAGTATATGCCAAATACTGCGTGCTGCTTGGTGTCAAACAGGCGATGGCATGGCTTAAGCAGCACCATATTGCAGCCCTCTTAATCACTACAGATAATCAGGCTATTGCCTCTGCTGCTATTTTGCCAAAGTTGGTGCAGCCAAATTTAATAGCGAGCTAATTCATGCGGGCCAAGATAAAAGCTAGATAAGTTGCAAACCAGTTAAGGCAACCGACAACTATTTTAAAAGACCGATTTTAAAAGACCGATTTTAAAACACCGATAAGTAGTAGATAACCACCTTGGATAGACAGCCCTTTATAGGAGCACCATCATGCAAACTAATACCCTGATTGACAATCATAGCCATTCCAGACTGACAAAAGTCGCTAAGGTTTTATCGGTTGTATTAATTTTGACCCTTAGTATTTTAGGGGGTGGCTATGCGCTTTTGACATGGGGTGAGACGATTTCTCAACTACTGCTAGCCACTGATAAGAACTTTTGGTACTTGTCACGGGCCAGCGGGGTTATTGGCTATAGCCTATTTTGGCTAGCAATGGTGTTCGGTTTATTATTGAGCACCCGTCTAGGTAAGCATCTTAATGCCGCACGAGTATTTGCCTTGCATCAATATCTAAGCTTGATTGCAGTGGGCTTCGCCGCCTTCCATGCCGGTATCTTGTTAGCAGATAGCTACCTAAATGTTAACTTATGGCAGGTTTTAGCGCCCTTAGGTTTTCAGACAGACCGTGTTGGTGTTGCCTTAGGTCAATTAGGCTTTTGGTTATTATTTATCTGCGCTTTTAGCTTTTATCTTAAGAAATATATTGGTCAGTCAGCATGGCGATGGCTGCACTTTTTAACTTTTAGTGCTTATATGTTGATCAGTATTCACGTATTCATGGTGGGATCTGATAGTCGGGCACTGCCTTTATTATTATTTTATGCAGGCAGTCAGACCATAGTTTTTTTATTGATAAGCTATCGACTATTGGCGCTAAGACTAGCCAAATAAGTTGCTGAAGAAGAATAAGCGACAATGATGGCAACCTTGATAATGGAGCGTTAATTCGGTAGATCAGTTTGAGTAAAGTTAATTAATTTAAAAATTAATGATATACTAAATTATATATTGATAGCTGTTGTTTTGAATCACTTGCTGTAGTTTTGCAAAGTGTAAATTGCTGACTTTTATGAGGCTGAAAACTACTAAAGCTATCGCAGCTATATAATCTCTTTTATCACTACCAAAGGCACTACTATGAAAACCGCAAATGACTTAGTAAAAATTGCTAAAGCACAGATAACCGACGTTTCACTCGCACAAGCAGAAACAGCCTGCCGTAAAGCCGATGTCATTATCGATGTGCGAGAGCCTGATGAGTACGCTGCTGGCCATATTGAAGGAGCGGTCTCGCTACCTCGTGGAGTGCTCGAATTCAAAATTGCTGACTTGCCTGCCGTTAGCAGTGCCGATACTGATATCTTGATTTACTGCAAGACTGGCGACCGCGCCGCTTTAGCAGCGCAGTCGTTAGAAACGCTTGGCTACAAAAACGTTGTGTCTATTGCAGGTGGTTATGATGCTTGGACTGAAGCTGGCAAGCCTACAACAGCGTCTAATAATGGCCTTGATATTGATTAAGCAGGTTAAAAGATTAAAAGGTTAACTAGTAGTCAGACTACTAGTAGATAAAAGCTGATGTTTACTAAGGTAAATATCAGCTTTTTTGCTTTATTAAGTTATTGATGAGCCACTATCTAAATATTAATAAGCCACTAAATATAGCAGCTAACTTAACCCTTACTCTGCGCTAAGCTTCTACTATGTCTATTTTTTTATAATGGCCTCCTAGCCCTAAAGCAGCTGACAGAACCAGTAATCATCTTGTCGGTTATTCATTTAACCTAAATTGTCAGCTATTCATTTAACCTAGGAAGTCAACCGTATGAAAAAACTATCAACCCTAACTAAGTCGGCCATCATCGCTCTGAGTATTATCAGCATTGGTACTGTCGCTATCGCCTCAGGTCAAATCCCTGCTATCTCAAACGCTGGCAACAGTGAGGCGGTAGCCATAGCCAAGAGTAAAATCAGCCTTGAGCAAGCGATAACTATTGCCCAAAAGACAGTTAAAGGGGACGTAATAAGTGCGGAGTTTGAGCAAAATGACTATATAGAAGGTGGCAAATTTGAAATTAAATCTATTGCCAATAATACTGAATATGAAGTAAAAATTGATGCGAGTACAGGTAGGGTATTAAAGACTAAGCAAGAGAAACTCGATCAACAGGACATAGCAGAATATAACGCTATAAAACAAGCTCAAATCAGTCTTACCCAAGCGCTACAAAAATCCACTCAGAGTATCAGTGGAAAAGTTATCGAAGCTGAGTTTGATTTAGATAATGGCAAGTCCATTTATGAGATTAAGATCGCTAAAGGCACCGAAATATATCAAGTCATAGTCGATGCCATGACTGGTGCTATTATTAGCAAGCAGTTAGATAATTAAGGGCTGGCGAGCGCTTACCGATAGGCTGCCGATAGCTGCAAGTGTATTAGTATAATGCTTGCAGCTTTTGGCGATCAGAAAAAATATAAATGATTTAATCAGCTGGTTGATAAATACTTATTACAGTTAAAATTAGGGAGGTGTTATGCGCGTGTTATTGGTCGAAGATGATTTAATGATTGGTGAAAGCTTGAGCGAGGCTTTGCAGGATGAAGCCTATACCGTCGATTGGGTAAAAGATGGTCGCCAAGCTATCCTGACTTTAAAAATCCAACCCTACGACATTATATTGTTAGATTTAGGGTTGCCTGAAATTGATGGCATGGGAGTATTGACTGTTATTCGTGATGCTAAGATCGATACCCCAGTGCTCATTGTCACGGCCCGCGATCAACTAAAAGACCGGATCGCTGGACTTGATCTAGGGGCGGATGACTATGTGGTTAAGCCCTTTGAGCTGGGAGAGGTTTTTGCGCGGATGCGAGTACTTATTCGCCGTGCCCAAGGCAAAGCAGACAATCAGCTTAGCGTGGCTAACCTTAGCCTCGATACCGCCCACAAACGTGTTGTTATGGATGCCAGCCCCGTTGACTTGACCGCTAAGGAATATATGCTGCTTACCACTTTTATGCTAGCACCCGAAAAAGTCATGTCCAAAACTGAGCTTGAAGACTCGCTATATGGCTGGGGCGGTGAAGTAGAAAGCAATGCTATAGAATTCTTGATTCATAGCTTAAGAAAAAAGCTTGGGCAAAATAGAATAAAAAACGTACGAGGCTTAGGCTGGTATATTAGTAATATTTAAAACGGCCCTCACTGTTTTTATAATCAATTTTTTATGGTCAATAGAGAAGATTGTCAACATGACGCTGATTCAGAAGCCCTTCAAATCTATGCAGTTTCAGCTGATCTTTTGGCCGGTGCTGTCCTTATTGCTACTAGCCATAGTCGCTGGTGGCTACGGATTTTGGTACAGCTATAATGAAATCAACGACTTTCAAGATGATAATTTAAAAAATACCTCAGCGTTATTGCAGCAGTCACTCAGCATTAATGCTTTACAGAGTAATAGTAGTTCAGATAATAGTGATTTGGTGAACAACAATATTCACTTTGATACCGATGATGATGACGGTGCCATTACCGTTGATATTATAATGCTAAATATGAAGTCCCCTAATCTTGTAAAGGATTATCAAAATAAAGACAATAACAAGGACAAGCATGATCAAGATTATTCAGCACCTATACCTAATGCGTTATTAACTGACATTCCATCAGGAATAAGCGATCAAAAAATCGATGGTCATAGTTGGCGGACTTATAGAGACGATGTCTATATTAAGTCGTTTAGTGCTGATGAAAAAGTAGCCCTTATCCTACGCCAGCAGACGGACCTACAAGATGATTTAGCCAAGGCCAGCGCCCTGCAATCTTTTTTGCCTCTTATTATTGGCATGGCGCTTTTGTTACTTTTACTGCCCTTTATCATGTGGCGAATGATGAAGCCTGTACGCCAATTACACTATGAAATAAGGCAGCGCAACGAGAACGACTTAAACCCTCTAAGAATTGAACACTTACCTACTGAGTTATTACCTTTAGCAGAGTCGTTAAATCGGCTACTAGCTCTAGTAAAAGTCAGTATTGAGCGTCAGCAACGCTTTATCGCTGATGCAGCTCACGAACTACGCTCACCCCTGACCGCGATATCATTACAGCTACAACGACTACAGCGCCATGCTCAAGATCCGCTTATGACGGCGGGCTTAGACAAGCTAGCTGGCCGACTTAGCCGTAATCAAAAGCTGGTGGAACAGCTGTTAACCTTAGCACGGGCAGGTAACATCACTAATCATACCGCGCATACACCAGTCTGCCTCAAAGCTACTATCGAACAAGTCATTAGCTTGCTGATACCGATTATCGATAGCAAAAATATGGAGCTAACGGTGCAATTATTGACTGACTCCTCAGAGGACGCAGAAGCCACTATAGATGAAACGTCATTATTAATACTGGTTAAGAACCTTATCCAAAATGCCATTATCTATAGCCCAGAACACAGCCAAGTAGCTATTCAACTCTGTCGCTTTGGCCCCATAGCAAAACAGCCAACTAGTGATGATGTCGCTTTATTAGATAGCCTTGGTACTCATATCATCGGTCTTATAAAGCCCGAACAGTTACCTCTCCAACTTGCCGGCAGATTAGTACTACAGATTATGGATTCAGGCGCAGGTATTGATCCTGATGATTACAGCAATGCTTTTGAGCCTTTTGTACGACTTAGTCAATCAGCTAAAGCAGTAGAAGCAAGCTCTGAAAAACTTGCCACCAACACACGCTCTGACAGTGCCAGCAACCAGAACAATGCCATAAACGGCAGCGGATTAGGACTATCTATCGTTAAGTCTATTTGTGAGCAAGCAGGTATTGATCTGTTCATGAGTACCTCTATCTTGACCGATGCAAAAACAGGCAGAAATACTGGGCTATGTGTAAGCTTAGTCTTCTAGAGCAAGCCTCAAATCTTTTGCAACGGTTTAAACCCTTATAATCGTTAAGGTCCTAGATATTGATATTTTTTCAGCAGCTACCTTGACACTTTCTTAACAGCTATCTTGATAATTTAGTAACTGCAAAACAGGCAATATGCCATTAAATTTGCTTATCAAGAGAGTGAATCCATAGATGACCCCCACCTTAAAATCTGAATACTCAACGATTGCTCCCAATAACGATCCAATGAGCGATGCTTTATCAAAAGTTCCAGCAGTGACTTTGATTTTTTGGCTAATAAAAGTTGCAGCAACGACTCTTGGTGAGACCGCAGGTGACGCTCTGTCAATGTCGATGAATCTAGGATATATCGTCAGTACCGCTATATTCGCTGTCATATTCGCCATCGCAGTCGCCAGCCAAATCAAAGCCAACTCGTTTAATAAATGGTTATATTGGGCAACGATTATTGCCACAACCACTTTAGGCACCACAATAGCAGACTATGTCACCAGATCACTGGGTATCGGTTACGCTGGCGGCTCAGCATTGCTTATAGTTTTGCTCGCAATTTGCTTATTCGCTTGGCAAAGGACTATGGGCAGTGTTGCTGTTGATAGCGTTAGCAAGCCTAAAGCTGAAGTGTTTTATTGGACTACTATTATGTTTTCGCAGACTCTTGGTACGGCACTAGGTGACTGGGTTGCGGACTCTAAGGGCATGGGTTATACCACTAGCGCTATTATTTTTGGCACTTTATTAACCCTTATTGCTATAGCGCATTTTACTACTAAGATCTCTAAGACTTTGCTATTTTGGAGCGCGTTTATCCTTACTCGACCCTTAGGTGCAGTATTAGGAGACTTTTTGGATAAGCCTATAGATCATGGTGGCCTTGCTTTAAGTCGCTTTGGGGCGTCGGCGGCACTATTGGTTTTTATTATTGCTTGCCTATTAGTGTTTAAACAAAGAGCCAGTACTAAAGCTCACTGATGGCTTCAAATTAATGTCACTTAACTACAAAAACCGTCAACTATGATGCTTGTCGATGCTACTGTTGATGCTGCCCGTGCTTGTTTTATACTTTCTCATCGCTAACAAATACACAGGATGAGCGATGGAAGCCAAAAATATTATGGAACCGCCAACCAATTGAGTGGCGGTCATCGTTTCATGATTAAGATAACCAAAAACACTAGCAAAAATAACATCTAAATTATAAATTAAAGAGGCGCGCACATTACCAATTCTATTTTGGAACTTTATTTGTAAAACAGTAGTTATTACTGTGGCAATCACTCCCATATACAGAATGGATAACCAAACCTGCATCGGTAAGTTATTTGGTATTCCTAAGCTTAACGGATAATAGGATAGAAAAAAAACACAAAATAGTGACTGGAAAAATATAAAGCGTAAGCCATCACCAACCTTAGCACTAGGTTCTGAGGAGTCTTTAAAAAAGGACAAGTAGCCGATTAACAGTATTGATAAAGCAATAGCCAAAGAGGACAAGCCTGCCCACCAATAGCCTATATTAAATTGTTGAAACTTAGGATTCAAAATGATAATAGCGCCTATTACCCCCAAAGAAATAGAAAATACGTCAATCTTTTCAGGTTTTTTCTTGTATAACACTGAGGTAAATATGATGAGAATGATGGCATTAGTAGAGATTATAAAAGCAGTTGCAGAGGAAGGTAAAAATCTTAAAGCGTTACTTTGACCTACGAACTGTAGCGCTATTAGAAGACCAAAAGCCAAGCTTGCGACTATTAGCTTCTTATCTACTTTCAATAAGTACTTTATGGCAAAAGGGGTGATAAATAACAGCGCGATGAATGATCTAAAAAAAGCATAAATCCCAGCATCTACTTGGCTTACTGCATTATGAGTTATCGGAAACCCTAAACCCCATATCACTGGAATCAAAAAGATAAGGTAATAACTTTTTTTATTTATACTAGTCATATTAACCCTATATTCCTATAAAAAATCTGTCCCCGTCTGATGCCCCTATTACTTTATCGATAAAATCATAAATAGCGATCGGCGACAGTCGCAATGGCTAATAAATACTTATGCAACTTTATGACTATTTAGATTATCGAATAAACAGCAAGCCACTTTATAGCTCATATAAAGTGGCTTGCTGTTTATTTAATGGCTACAGCAACTACAGCAACTACAGCAACTAACAGAGTAAAGCTATTAACAGGGAGCACTACAGGTCTACTAATAAGCTATTATTTAGCGAATAGTACATGCTTGCTTTTTTGATAAGCCGCTAGTCCATCCTCGCCAAGCTCACGACCAATACCACTTTGCTTAAAGCCACCCCATCCTGCTTCTGGCAGTACAATCTGTTGCTCGTTAATCCAAAAATGACCCGCATTGATTTGTAGGGCCATCTCTAAGGCGCTTGATTGATCGGCGCTAACAATAGTTGCCGCCAAAGCAAACTTACTATCATTGGCTAAGCGTAACGCCTCTGCATCATCTGTAAAGGTAGTGCTAACTAGCACTGGCCCAAATATCTCCTCAGTCCATAAGCGACTGGTTGTTGGCACTTTGGTATAAATCGTTGGACTGACAAAATAGCCTGCTCTATCCAATACTTGGCCACCAGTAAGACAAGCAAGATTTTCCTCAGTAGCGATCTGTAAGTAGTTATGCACTTGCTTGAGCTGTTGCTGGCTAACTAATGGACCCATTTGCGTAGTAGCCGCAAAACCCTCACCAATATTGATATTCTGGGTATGAGTTTTTAATTTTTGGTATAGGGACTCAGCTATGTCGCAGTGTACTAATAGCCTTGAGGTGGCTGAACATATTTGCCCAGCATTAGTAAATATACCGCCAACGATAAGCTCACAAGCCAAGTCTAAGTCGGCATCGGCGCGTACCACGATAGCCGACTTACCACCAAGCTCAAG
This sequence comes from Psychrobacter urativorans, assembly GCF_904846695.1. Classification (GTDB taxonomy): domain Bacteria; phylum Pseudomonadota; class Gammaproteobacteria; order Pseudomonadales; family Moraxellaceae; genus Psychrobacter; species Psychrobacter urativorans. The sequence continues at coordinate 25,025 of NZ_CAJHBR010000023.1, read as the reverse complement.
ACTGATATCTTTTATGCCTTTTGCCGCTTGGGTCATTACCTTTTCACCGATTGCATTACTACCAGTGAAAGATATTTTATCGATCAACGCATGGCTAGTCATCGCCGCCCCTACTTCAGCCGCGCCCGGCAAGATATTGACTACCCCTTTTGGTAGGCCGATAGACGACAATATATTGCCTAACATCAATTCTGGTAGCAGAGTGACCTCAGAAGGCTTCAATAGGACTGTGCAGCCTGCTGCTAAGGCTGGCGCTAACTTCCAAGCGCTAGTCACCATAGGGAAATTCCAAGGCACAATAAGCGCACAGACTCCAATAGGCGCATAAGTTTTTAGTAGGCGGACGCTGGATTCAGTGGTTGAGACTTCAGTCCAAGTCTCTTGCTTAGCAATGAGGTTGGCGTAATAGCGATAGCTAGCAATAGCATCACTAGCATCTATTTTTGCCTCTTCAACAGGCTTGCCATTGTTCAAAACTGATAGGGCCACTACCTTGTCGAATCGCTGCTCCAGTGCATCAGCAATAGCATGCAAATAACGGGCACGTTCGCTTACTGTGGTTTGTGACCAACTAGCCAAGGCAGCAGTAGCGGCCGTAACAGCAGCCTTTACGTGATCTTTAGTAGATAATCGTGTCTTAGCAATGACTTGCCCTACACTTGGATCATATAGGCAATGCCCATTATCACTATTACTATCATTATCGTTGTTACTGTTACTGTTACTGCTACTGCTACTGTTGCTGTCATCGGCTAATGGCGCTATCGTCACCCACTCGCCATCTATGTAAGCGGCATTTAAGACTAGCTCATTTTTGACGGTGCTAAGTGCTGCTTCTCTGCTTATAGAGCTATCTGTAGTCATATTCATAATTGGCTACTACCTTTAATGATGTTATTAGAATCAGCAGCTATACTAGTAACCGATTTGATTTTAGTAGTTATATCATCAAATCGGCTGGCGTAAAGGCTATAGTTCAGGATGCTTAATACAGTAGATGAGCTACTGAGGTAATAACCACTAAGCTAATAATGGTACGAAGAATAAAGATAATAAATAGCTCTAGAATATTGAGCTTAATATTCGATTTCAAGATTAGAGCGCCAACCTCAGACATATAAATAATCTGAGTAATAGAAGCTGCACCCACGATAAACCGTGTCATCTCGCTCTCAATACTCTTACCAACCAATGCAGGTAGATACATATCGGCAAAGCCCATAATCATAGCAGGAGCAGCTTCTGCAGCTTCTGGAATCCTTAGTAACTCAAGCACTGGTACTAAAGGTGTTGCTAGCCAATCGAACACTGGCGTATATTCAGCCAAACCCAGGCCAATAGTCCCGATAGCGAAGATAACCGGAATAAGTCCAAAGTAGATATCAAACAAGTTTTTTAGACTGTTTTTGAATACGCTAGCTAAGCTTGGCATAGAGTGCGCGCGGGTTACTGCTCGATTCAGCGCCCATTGATACATACTGTATTGAGCTGGAATTTCTTCATCGAGCAAGCTTTTACCAGAATGATAGGTATCCGGCTTGAGAGATAAAGGCGGTATGCGCGGCATAATGATAGCGGCTATAAAGCCAGTCAATGATACAGTCAAATAAAAGTAAACGAAATTATTGTCAACGCCGATAGTTTTAGCAACTACGTAGGTAAAGGCGATAGAGGTTACTGAAAAGGTAGTAGCAATAATGGCGGCTTCGCGCAAACTATAAAAGCTTTTATCATACTCTTGCATAGTGACGAGTAGACCAATAGAGGCTGCCCCAAACCAAGAAGACATAGCATCTACTGCCGAGCGTCCCGGTAATTTAAACAGCTTAACAAATACCTTGCTGGCTAAAGTTCCCAAAAACTCCATCAAACCAAAATCAGTCAAAAACGGTAGCGACAAAATCGCAAAGAAAAATAATGGAATTAGAATTGGAACCAAATCCTCAAAAATAACCCCACCAGTATTACGATTGATAAGAAACTCAGGGCCTATCTGTAAAAAGATCATCCAAGCAAACGAGGTTCCTAAAAGGCGTGCTGCCAGCCAAAACCAATCGACATCGAACATCCCTTTTATTAGAGAACCCTCAGGTAAATTAGGTCGCAAGACTTTCATTACCAACGCCCCTACAGATGATATCGACACTATGGCTAATACCACATAAACAACGGCAGTCCCTAAAACTGATTGTAGAGTATCAGTTAGAACCCCTAATAAAATAGTGATCTTGCCATCCCACTGAAATGGGATGATAAATAGCGCAATACCTAAAGCTGAGAATAATATAAACTTCCAAAAAGCTCCTTGCCACTGCTTGCCTTGCGGTGTTTTTGGATCAACATCACTATTCCCTAACACTGGCTGCTGCGACTTATTAACATGATTTGTCATCTACTTCCTCCTTGATAGGCGATCACCGCCAATTTTTCCCTTTAACTGTTTGACCAATTCCTGGATTGAGCGAATTGGTCGGATCCAAATCTTTATAAAAAAAGCTTAAGGCTGACTTAGCACGATAAACATGGCCTACGTTATGTTCAGCGGGGTATTCAATATGGCGCTGATCATAAAAATCTAGTAGGGCTTGCTTAAACTCTTTTGCATCCACATTAGGCTGTAACAGATAATCTTGATGCATCACATGACAAAAGAAGTGACCGAGATAAAAGCACTGTTTTACTTGACCTTGTAAGTTTTTAGGCAGCACTTCATCCCAGTCTAAGGCGTTTCTAGGTAGCGCAATATCTGTTGATAGCAATTGACCAAAGTCATTTTGATGCAAGTGATAATAACGAAACATAGCCGCTGTTGCGGCGCTGCGAAATATCAATAACGCTTGCCCCTGTTTAGGTGTGCAAACATGCAACTGGCCTTGATGTTGTTGGATATGCGCCTGCAAAAAGCTCTGAGCTGCCTCGACATGTTCATCGGCTACTTTAATGATTAAATGATAATTATAGGCTAGTGCTTGGCGCGAGAGCGACTTAGGAAGGGCGGCGGGCATAAATATTGAGGCTAGCTGTAGCAGGCGATCTGGCAGAGTCTTTGGCAAGTGCCACTTTTCTAAGTAATAGCCTACTTGCGCTTGCAAACGATATAAAGCGCCTATCTTGCTAGCAGGTAATTGACGCATACTTAGGCAAGTATCACGACCGTAACGCAGAGTGATGACGTTATAGTCTTTATGCATATATTCCGCAAATACTGGCAAACGCAGCTCACTTTTTAACCAAGCTTGCCGTAACGCAGTTAGGCTATCAGCGCTGTCAGTAGATATATAGAAGGTTTGCTCTTGAGTGGTTTTAGGAAATGTCGCTACCCTGACTGCAAACACAATTAACTTGCCAGCGGAGCCAGCAGCTTCGAATAGACCTTTAGGATCATTATTATATCTTGCTGGAGTCGCAGCATCACAATCGCGTACCACGGTTTGATAATGCTGATTAGCACTAGCTCTATTGCTTATTGAACGATCCGTTATCAGCGTATCAGTTGATAGAGAATCTATCGACGAAGCATCGACTTTTTCATCAAAGCGACTAGGCTGCTCAAACTGGCCAAACTGTAGACTATTTAGTATCTGCTCTGGATCGTCACCAAGCTCTATCCCTAAATGATTGATAAGCTCAAACTGACCTGAAATATTGCGTCTAGCATACAGCGCCATCTCAGTATAAGCCGGACCACGCTGAACTAGCATGCCACCTGAGCTATTACAGATACCGCCGATAATAGAAGCTCCGACACAGCTAGAGCCCAACACAGAATGCGGCTCACGGCCTAGCGGGGCTAAGATAGTCTCTAACTGTTGCAAGGTTGCCGCTGGTAGTGCAATAGCTTCTGTAGCATTATTCAGTAGATGAATACCGTTTAAAGACTGCATAGAAATCACTACTACTGGCCGATCATAGTCACCAAATGGAGTAGAACCCCCAGTCAGTCCAGTGTTCGCCGCTTGGGCAATAATAATAACGTCTGCTGCGGCGCAACTATTGATGACGCGCCACAGCATCACTAAAGATTGCGGAATGATGACCGCCAATAGAGGCGGTGTAGACTCATTCACCATACCTTTAGCATAGGCTTGCTGCTGGCTAGGTTTTGTGAGCACATTTTTGTGCCCAACAATATCAGCCAGATCTATTAATAAGCGAGACGAGTGATTAGCATGGGACACTATAGACGCTCTTCCTTGATCGACTAGGGTTCAATATAACTGGCACAACTTGCATAACCTGCGTGACAAGCATAGCCAGCACCACTCATACCGATAGCTAGCTAAAGTAGGTAAATGACTCACCCATTTCAGCAATAAAAGTATCAGCCTCATCGACTTCATAAATAAACGGTTGTTGCCCTGCTAAGTCCTTTTGCAGTGCCTCTATCAATTGCTGTTGGCTAGTGATTCTGCGATAGCCCGCGCCAAAGCCAGCTGCTAAAGGCTCAAAATTTGGGGTTTTAATATTGACACCGATAAGCGGCAGTCCGCGCTCTTGCATATAACGGCGAATTTCGCCATAGCCTTGGTTATTCCACAATAATACGATCAAGGGTAACTCTAATTCAGATGCGCAGATAAGCTCCGCTATAGTAAACTGAATCCCACCATCACCGATCAAACTAATCACTGGATCATTAGTCGCTAATCTCGCTCCAATAGCAGCTGGCAAGCCGTAACCCAAAGTGCCGAAGCCGGTTGATGAATTAAACCACTTACGAGTAGCTAGCGCTTCAAAGCCATGATTACCGCTATAGACAGGCTGAGCGGAATCACCGACGATGATCACATCTTTAACGTTATCTCTAATCAGTTTGAGCAACGCATTTTGACCTGCAAAGCTGTCTGGCATTTGATCTATCAGTGCTTGTTTGACTTGCTCAACACGTTGCTCAGCTTGATGATTTAGGCCTTTAGCTAAGCCTTGCTGCTGCAGGCGCTCACACAATCCACTAATGGCCATTTGCGCATCACCTAATACCGCGATATCCGCTCTAAAGGGACGCTGCAATTGTCCAGCATCGCAGTCAATACGAATAAGAGTGCCGTTAATAGCGAAGCCTTCATCAAACACCACATCGTAGTCCGTCTCACCAAGCTCAGTACCAATAGCTAATACCACATCAGCTGCAGCAATCAGCTCACGACTGGGCGCTAGAGACTGATTACTTCCTAAGCTTAACGGATGAGCTGGTGGCAATAGACCTTTAGCATTTACCGTCAAGAATGTCGGTGCATCGATGAGTTCCGCAAGTTTTTGCGCGTCACCATCTACCCCACTGCAGCCGCCGCCGTACAACACTACTGGATTCTTTGCCGTTTTTAGACAGTCAATGATGGCATCGAGTTGGCTAGGATGCGGCAAAGGTCGCCTAACTTGCGCTGGCAATCTAGTATTTGCACTAGCCTTGCTATTTGCAGATGTGTCAGAGGCTTTAGGAGGCTTAGCAACATGGCTAGCATCAGCAGTGATGATATCGATAGGCAACTGAATATGCACGGGGCCAGGACGCGCGCCGTTGAATAAAGCAAAGGCTTCGGCGATAACTTTCGGTAGTGACTCCGGCTGCCAGATGGTCTTACTAGCTAGCGCCACTTTACTGACCATTCCTTGCTGATCATGCAATTCGTGCAAATGCCCTTCACCACTACCAGTATTACCGATTTTATTCACGCTAGAGATCACTAGCATCGGTATAGAGTCAGCAGCAGCTTGCGCCATGGCGGTCATAATATTGGTCATTCCGGGGCCAGTAATAATAAAACAAACCCCAATTTTGCCAGAAGCACGGTAATAGCCATCAGCCATAAATCCGGCCCCTTGCTCATGGCGCGGCGTGACATGGCGAATGTTGGTATTTGGCAGGCCGCGATAAAGCTCTACAGTATGCACGCCCGGAATACCGAATACCGTCTCTACCCCATAATACTCCAACCACTCTACCAATAGCTCTCCACAAGTTATTGAAGGCAAAACTGCCGAATTATTGGTTGCCGTAGTGACTATTGACGTTGCTTCCTGCATCGATTGCATGGTAAATCATCCTTGAAATCATTGAGCGTTTAGAGTTGAAATAATGTATTGGGGGTTAGGTTTACGGTTAGTGCTAAGCTGTTGAACAAATGCTTATAGATCATGATGCCGTAGCCAATCATCAATCATAATATTGAGACGCTCTCCTGAGAAACTAGGAAAATGACCACCATGTACGATACGCACAGGTAATGCATTTAGGCGTCTCATGCTATTGGCGTAGTCAGAAATATTGCTGTGCCAAGTATCTTCAATTAGCGGACCGTCGTAAATCAAGTCGCCCGAGATTAATACTCCACTAGCTGCCTCCCAAAGAGCAATACCGCCAGGTGAGTGGCCTGGCGTATGAACCACTTCAAATTGCCGATCACCTAGATCAATCATATCGCCATCTTCAAGCTCAACGATTTTTGCCGGTGCAGGGATCTTATAGCCGCAATGCGCATAAGGAACGGGAGGTAAAGCATCAAACATCTCATCATTTACGAACATATCAGCTAAGGTTCGAGCATTATCTGGTGCCGCTAGAATATCAGCCTCTGCAGCATGTACATGACAACAATCAAACTCGCTAGCTGCACCGATATGATCAAAGTGAGTATGACTGGCGACACCGACCACTTCACGTTCAGCCAGCAGAGCGACATGACGGCGTAAGGGTACAGCACCTAAACCGAAATCTACCAACAAATCACGTTTACTACCTTTTACGTGCCAAAGGTTACAGCGAAAAAAAGGTTTGATCCATGGCTCGTCAATCAAGGTAATACCGTCGTTAACATACTGAGTCCGATACCATTTTTCCGCTTCTATCCGTTTTAGAGAACTCTTTTTCATGAGTCATCTCCCTTTAAATTTTGCAGATCTTTCAAATAGTCTTGGTTAGCTCGACTTTCATCAATGCGTGCCAGATTAATGCTCACTATTGATATAGCAGAATCATACCCAAGGCTAGCCAATACTTCTCCATCAGGGCCAGCTACTAAGCTGTGACCGCAGTAATGTAGTTCATCCTCTATACCAGAGCGGTTGATGCAAGCAACAAAGCATTGGTTATCCATCGCTCGGGCACGAACTTGCAGTATCTGACGTTCTGCATTCGGTAGCATATTAGCGGTAGGAGATAGAATGATCTGTGCGCCTGCTTGTGTAAGCTCTCTAGCTATTTCTGGAAATTCATTGTCGTAACAAATCATTATTCCCAAACATCCAAAAGGGGTGTCAACTACGCAGTGCTGGTTACCAGCAGTAAAATGTTCGTTTTCACGGCCCCACAGCTGACGCTTATGATAAGTGGCGATACGCTCACCATTATTGTTTAACAAAACAGCAGCGTTATTTAACTGGCTATCAGACTGACTTTCGGCAATACCAAATAATATATATAAATCGTACTTAATAGCCAGCTTTGCGACTTGAGTAGAAATTGGTCCATTTACTGGTTCAGCCAAAGTATCAAGGCTGTCGAAAATATTGTATCCAGTTAGAGCCAACTCTGGCATTGCTAGCAAGTCTGCTTTGCCATGCTTCGCTAGTTGACATAGCTGCTCTAAAGCCTCTAAATTGGCAGAAGGATCAGCCCATATAGGGTCGGTTTGCGCCAGCATCAATCTCATGATAATGATTCCTCTTGGTCTGATACCGTAGAAACATTATGGCGAGTAAATAAAGTAGCTCCCAACCAGTAAAGCGCACCAGTGATGATAAATACAGGTAAAGACGCGCCAAACGGTGGAGGAGAAATTATTGCCCAGTAAGCTGCCAAAGATGCGCCAATAAAGTAAGCTGCAATAGCAATCTTAGCAGTGGGTCGTCCTAGCTGATGCTTAGAATTAAGAAGCTGAGCGGTATAACCTTCTTGACCTACTAGATAGTAATCAACAATCATTACTGAAAATGCTGGAATGAAGAGCGCCCCTACTAGTAGTAAGAAGTTCTGAAACTGATCTAAGATACCGGGAATTAGGGCACCAAAAATAGTCACTAAGCCAATTATTAATGCTGGTTTCCAAAAGCTCATATTAGGCGCTATATTCATACAAGATAGAGTAGCGCTATAAACTGCCATAACATTGGTTGTCATCACCGAGAAGAAAATGACTAATGCCGCAGGTAAACCAAAACCAAAATCTGCTAACAAACGCGTAGGATCGTAAGTCTGTTCCATGCCATTGAGTATTGAAAGCCCAGAGATCATAGCCCCTAAGCCCATAGCCACTATAGCTGCCATAAGGTAGCCAAAATACGTGCCCCAAACTGCAACTTTTGCGGTCTTACAGTTACGGTTATAGTCTGCTGCCGACGACATCCAAGAAAACGCAGTAGCAATCACAATATCAAAAGCAATGCCTAAAGTAATTCCATTGCGAGACTCAATTGGCATCTCAAAAAGAGCTGAAACATCATAGTGCTGATTGAGCTGATATAACACCACGACCGTCAAGCCAGCCATTGCCAGTGCTGCCCAGCGTTCGACTAGCTCAATACCCAGATGACCACGTAATACAATCAGTACCACTACGCTCTCACAAAGAATAACGAAGAGTGGTAGATTGCTATAGCCTATAGTAGCCTCAACAGCGTAGTTGAGACTCATACCAGCTAGCAGAGCTTGAATACAGCTCCAAGCAATTAGAACGCACATGTTCACTAATGAGATCATTTGGCTGCCGAGTGGCCCATAAGCCCTACGAGTCAACGCCATTGATGGTAGCCCAGTGCGTTGGCCCATAAGGCCAACTAACAGTAATGGAATTGCACCAATTAATGAGCCAATTAGTACAGTCGTTATAGCCATACTAAAGCTTAAGTCAGGTACTAATAGCATACCAGTTAAAATAGTAGTGACTACTATGTTGGCACCGAACCATAGAGCAAATGTACCAATCGAGCTTAAACTGTGACCGGTATCATTTGGTGATAATGTATCTTGGCCAAAAAATGAAGATGGTTTGCTCATTACGGTTTTCCTTAACCGAACTATATGAATACTAGTGCCTCAAATGCACTAGTTACGACAAAACTATCCATAGAAATATCGTATTGAGACCACTATGATAATGCTACGACGCTATAAGATAGGCTTTTACCAGTCACTATCTTCGACCGTCATAGCTGGTCCAATATTAATCAACTCTGGTTAATCAACTATGACTAATAAATAGCCTTAACCTTTTCGTCGTAGCGTACACCGGGCAAAATACACAGCATCTCAAACAGCAAGTTTGCTGCTAATACTGAAGTGTTACCAAAAGGGTCATAAGGCGGTGAGACTTCGACCAAGTCACAACCAACAACGTCAAGACCACGCATACCACGAATGATCTCTATCGCTTGTGGTGAAGTGAGCCCCCCAATTTCCGCCGTACCTGTACCCGGAGCAAAGGCGGGATCGATACCATCAATATCGAAGCTTAAATAGACAGGACCGTCGCCCACTTTTTCTCTAACTTCTGCCATCAGTGGCGTCAATGATTTATACCAGCACTCTTCAGCAGGTACGACACGGAAGCCTTGTTGAGTGGACCAATCAAATTCTTCAGCGCTATAACCGGTACCACGCAAACCTATCTGCACTACCCGATTACCATCAATTAGGTTTTCTTCAACAGCACGACGAAATGGCGTACCATGAGCAATTTTTTCACCGAACATATCATCATTAATATCAGCATGAGCGTCGATATGCACTAGCCCTACAGGGCCATGTTTCTTTGCTAAAGCTCGCAGAATAGGTAAGGCAATAGTGTGATCACCACCTAAAGTCAAAGGTATGGCACCATGGCTGACAATTTTTTCTGAGTAAAACTTTTCAATGATATCGATGCTTTTTAGTAAGTTAAAAGTATTGATAGGAACGTCGCCAATATCAGCGACTTGCAATGACTCAAAAGGGGCAGCGCGTGTAGCCACATTGTAAGGACGAATCATGCGCGACTCATCACGGATTTGTCTAGGACCCAATCTTGCACCACTACGGTTTGAGGCCCCAATATCTAGTGGAACGCCAACGAAAGCGACATCTAGCCCTTGAGCGTCAGCTTGAGTAGGTAGACGCATCATAGAAGCAAAGCCACCAAATCTTGGCATGTCATTACCACTTAACGGTTGATTGAATTCCATTTTCATATCCTTTAGGGTGATTGCAGTCATTAACGCTCATCAAAATAAGCAAATATCTGATATACATTTACAATACCTAAATAACTGCGGTCAAACCATGCTAAAGTTCAGAAGTAAACTTCTGATATTCAGTAGTAATCGCATTTTAATACTTATATCCAGAAGTTAATAACTTCCTGAAAATTTCTATATCGCTAAATGCTGCACAGGTACACTGAAGCCGCACTAAGTAAATGCGCATTTTTAGCGTCATAGCGTTAGTCAGTATTAATCACTGCTAACTCTTGCTAAGTAACATAATCTAGTTGAGGTAAAGCTAATGTTTAATGAATTGATTAGGATAGATGTCAAGACCTTGCGTAGTTTTATGGCTATTGTAGAGTGTCAGGGGGTGACCGCTGCCCAATCTCAACTAAATCTCACCACCTCAGTAATCAGTGGTCATCTTTCGCACTTAGAGGATCGGTTAAAGATGACGCTTTGTTTGCGAGGTCGTGGCGGCTTTGAGTTGACAGAAGATGGAATAGCGGTTTATGAGGCTTGTTTGAGCTTTCACGATGCGGTAGCTAGTTTTGAGCATCAACTACACTATATCCGGCAGCTGGACTCAGTGCGTGGCGGTCATATTCGTCTATGTCTAGCGGATCAGTTGCCAACATTTTTTTATGATGCCCTGCAACAATGTCTATCCGCTAGCTATGAAGAAAATCCATTAATACATTTCTCTATTGATGTGCAAAGCCCAGAGAATATGCTAGAGAATTTACTTAACAATGAGAGCGACATCGGGGTTGGTTATTTTAGTAGTTTTCCCCCTGCCCTCACTTTTAAGCCTGCCTTTACCGAAAAACAAGTGGTCTGCTGTGGGTCTAAACATCACCTATTTGCTCAAACTAATGCTAGTGAAGCAGAACAGTTAACTTTTGACAGGCTAGAACAAGACTACCCTTGGGTCAGAAGAGGCTATGGTGTAGATCATCAAATCAACCATATTCGCCCAAGAACTCTAAGTGCTACTACTTATCATATGGAGGCGACCGCGCAGCTTATCCTTGCCGGACATCATGTCGGCTATTTGCCCAATGATTTAGCGAAACGCTATGAAGCGATGGGACTAATGAGAATACTGTTAGTGGATGAAGCCAGTTATGATGTGCAACATCATTGGTCCTATCGACAAAACCTACATAAGCAAGTTGCGGAGTTTTTAGATCAAATGATTAAACTATTATTAGCAGGCCCTAGTGCTGGTTAATCAGTGAAAATCTGACTTATAAGCAGTTTTTGCTGTCGATTAAAAGATAACCTTGGTGCGCTTATCTATTTATTGTTTTCACCACAATCCAGTTAAACCTGAGTGAGGTAATAAAGGTAGTATGCTAAGGGCTATTAATCGGATAGTCAGGCAAATAGGCAAGCGAGCTAGTCGTTAGCCAACTTATGCCAGCTAATACCGCACAAGAACTCTGGGACTATAATCAGCGCTCATATTATCAGCGTCAACACTTTTCACTAATAGGGCTTAAAAAACATGGATACCCTCAATATCCTGTACTTAGTAGGTGCATTATTAATCTTCGCTAGCATCATGGCCAGCACTTTATCAGCACGTTTAGGCGTCCCCTTATTACTATTGTTCTTGGTAGTAGGCATGCTAGCAGGCGAAGATGGTATTTTAGGTATTCATTTCGCAGAATATGCTCTTGCCAACTTTATTGGACAAGCGGCATTAGCCTGCATCCTGTTGGACGGTGGCCTACGCACCTCTTTTCAATCCTTTCGAGTTGGTCTCAAGCCTGCGGTAGTGTTAGCTACTTGGGGCGTGTTGATCACTGTATTAGTGTTGGGGGTGTTTGTCACTTGGCTACTGAACGTCGATTGGCGAGTTGGCCTACTAATGGCCGCCATCGTAGGCTCAACGGATGCTGCTGCGGTTTTTTCTCTATTACGTAATGGCGGCGTCAAGCTCAACGATCGAGTCCAAGCGACGCTTGAATTAGAGTCTGGCGCCAACGACCCCTTCGCCATCTTGTTAGTTACTGGCTTGATTGCCCTCAATCTCGATCCTGCTGGTCAAACGGTGTTTGGGTTCCTACTATTACTATTACAGCAGTTAGGCTTTGGCTTGATAGTGGGCTTACTGGCAGGATTTTTATTATCTAAGCTATTACCTAAGCTGCATTTGCCCGAAGGTATGTATGCCATTTTAATAATGTCGGCTGGGCTATCGGTATTCGCTGCGACCAATCTGATAGGCGGCAGTGGCTTTTTGGCCATATATTTGTCTGGGGTCATTATCGGCAATCATAAAGCCCACTCAACTGAGCATGTGCTACGGGTGATGGATAGCTTTGCTTGGTTATCGCAAGCGGTGCTTTTTGTAGTGCTCGGCTTGCTCGTCACCCCTTCTAACGTTATCAATGTTTGGTACTATTCAGTAGCGATTGTGGCCTTTATGATTTTGGTTGCCCGCCCTATCGCTGTTTATACTAGCGTCAAACCTTTTAAGTTCAAAGACAGAGAAATCGGCTTTATTTCTTGGGTAGGTTTACGTGGTGCGGTTCCGATCACCTTGGCTATTCTTCCAGTAATGGCAAGGATCGATAGTGCTTTTATGTTATTCGATATCGCCTTTGGGGTGGTAGTGCTATCGTTAATACTACAAGGGACTACCATCCCATTTATGGCCACTTTATTCAAAGTGCGCATTCCTGCCAATAATGAGCCGAAAGAAGAACATGAGGTTTGGGTATCTGATAAAGCCAGCATCACTTTATACGAGTTTGAAGTGAAGCCAGGTGCGTTCGCTATCGGACGCCACCCTAAGGTAATATCTAGCCGAGTCAGCCCTGATGAGATCAACGTCTTTGCCTTAGTACGGGGGCAAAAATTAGTCCCTGTCAAAGAAGATACTCAGCTGAAATTCGGTGACAATGTTTGGTACGCTATGCAAAGTAATCATGCCAGCCAAATTGCGCAAATCTTTAATGATACAAAATTAGATCGTCGAGCCATTGATGATTTTTATGGTGATTGGCTACTATCACCTAGTGTTAAGCTGGGAGACTTGCCTTTTTTTACCGGTGTAATGGAATCAGACTCGCTTGTTACTACCCTTCGACCCAATGCTGCTAACCCCTCAACCAACATGTGGCAACAGACCGTCGCTCAATATGTGACAGCAAATCTAGAGATCGCTCCCATTCCAGGCGACACGGTGGCAGTCAATGATGAATGGTCGCTGGTAATCAAAGAGGTCGATAATAAGGGAGCATTGAGAACCATAGGTCTAAAACGGCAAGATCTACCCATGGTCAATTAGCGCTACAGGGCAAAACGAGCTGTCATTGCTAAAGCACTGAAGCTATCAACCTTAAAGGTATCAATCTTAAAGATATCAACCTGTAAAATCTTTATAAAAATGATAAGTCTGTTCTAAAGATATTATAATAAAGTTATTTATAAAAGCAGGTTGCCATCAAGGTTCTTTAACGCTATCGGCTATAATAAAAACCCCCTAGATAATAATTATTTAGGGGGTTTTTATAGTCACTAATTAAGCTGATTTAAGCCATAGTGATGATAGTCTCTTCGCTCAAACGTGATTTTGGCAGTAGAGCATTGAAGTCATTTTCAGTACGGTAACCTAGTGACACAACGGCTAATGCCGAATAGCCCTTAGTACGCAAATCAAATTCTTCATCAAGAGCCTTTAGATCAACGCCTTCCATAGGTACTGAGTCGATACCTAAAGTTGCGGCACCCAGTAATAATGCACCCATATTTAAATATACTTGCTCAACTAGCCAATGTGGCTCATCTTTATTTTCATAGCGACGAATATCCAAAAACATTTTACGGACTTCATGCATTTGCTCTTTGAATTTTGGTTCAGCAAAGCGGCCATCGGCATCTTCTTTATCTAGTACGTCTCTTAAGAACGCTTCATCAGCATCAATACGACTACAAAACACAATAACATGTGAGGCGTCAGTTACTTTTGGCGCATTAAAGTCAAACATGCCGCTAGTACTTTTAGCGATTCTAGCTTTGCCAGCGTCATCATCAGCAATCACAAAATGCCAAGGTTGAATATTGGTACTCGAAGGGCTTAGTCGTAAGATATCTTTTAAGCTCTCAAAGTCCTCAGCCGATATTTTTTTATTAGCATCAAACTCTTTAGTGCTATAGCGCCAATGCATTGCTTCAGTGATAGTTTTCATACATTATTCCTGTTATTGATTTTTCAAACTTTAAGCGCAATTACCCTTTATCCCATTGTTAATGATAGATAACTGTAGCCCTAAAATTTATGAGATGACGGTCATTTCAGTTATGATAAACTCATCGACCATCCCTTCTGTGACCTTTATATAGTTTTGGAAATGGGGGCTTTGGACATGCTGCTGCAAAAACTCATTATTTTCCCAAACTTCATACACTATAAACTTATCAAGGTTGGCGTTATCTTGGTGCAAGTCATATTGAATGCAACCCTCATCCGATTGCGAAGCTTTGGTTAGTTGCAGCAGCTCAGATTTGACCCGCTCAAGATGATCAGCTTTGACTTTAATAGTGGCAACGATAGTCAGAGGCTTGGGGGTTTGCGTTTGCATTAGCGATTCCTATAAGTGAGTACTGTTGATTGTAATGTTAGTAATTTAAATAGCATTATTTTCAATAGCTTTAATGTCAATACTGTAGATTTAAATATTATAATTATCTAGGCTGGCGTTGGGTTTGATAGATCCTAACTCCTACCTTTTTTATCATAAAGCTTGTGGCTACTAACAAAGCGACTGCAACAAACTTTGAGTTTGCTTTTCTAGCTCTGCAATAGCTTGTTTATTCAAGGTATCGGCATGCGGTTGTCCAAATTCACCCTGGGCCTCACCTTGTACACCGTCTTTAATATCGTTATCGAAATACTTACCCGTATCGGTTACGAATTCATCTGAGATAGCGAGTTCAGTTAGGATATTTGCCCCTTTATCTGCTGATGACCAATGCTCCCCATAAGCCTCATTGACCATTTTTGTATTCAGTAGCGAGCCTGGGTTTACTGCGATGACGTTTATATTATCGGCAGCGACTGCTTCGGCTAAAGCCATACTCCACATAGTCAAGGCCAGCTTACTTTGGGCATAAGCCTCTTTATCACTAAGACTTACTTGTCCTGTGAATGCAGGATAGGATACGGGCACTTGCGCAGCTGAGCTTAAGTTTATGATGCGGGCTTGGCCAGATTTTTTGAGTAGCGGCAATAAAGCATTGGTCAACTCGTAAGGCGCTAAGTAATTAACTACAAAGCGTACGTCGAGCCCCTGTTTAGTGCTTGCAGAAGCAGTAGTATAAATCCCAGCATTGTTGATTAGCACATCAATTTTAGCTAGCTTTTGAGTCACTTCTGCTGCCATTTTGCGCACTTCGTTTAAATCTGAGAAATCAGCGACAAACCCACCAATGTTATCTAGGTTATCGAGCAAGGCCCCAGTAGCCACTGCTTTGACTTGAGCAATGACAGTCGCCAGTTTGTCAGTATCTCTGCCATGCAGATACACCTGATGTCCGGCTTCTGCCAACTTCAGTGCTGCAAGTTTACCGATACCATCGGTACTGCCAGTAATCAAAATAGTCTTGCTCATCAGTGGTCCTTATTATTTAAATAATGCATTCTAGTCTATGCTTCGTAACACAACTGATTGTAATGAAAGTGTTGTTATTGGAATACTAGCCAGAGTCGCCCACACTTTGAACCGTGAGCCAGGATAGCTAAAACAGCTAAAACAGCTAAAACAGCTAAAAACTTATTATTTCATTTATAGGATTTAACCCGATAAATGCAGCTCAACCTCCTGTCACTAACCGTGCACAATAGCTATCAGTTGGCTTAATAAGTTGACACAGCGCCCGATATCAACGAGGCTTGATGGCGTAATCCATACATAAGACTAAAAACAAAAAAACTAACGGAAGATATCTATGAAAAATACCACCATTGACAGCCTCATCGTATCACCAGTACGAGAAGTGATGAGGGTTAGCGCCAAGCAGATCATTACCCCACACTATATCCGTGTTTATCTAACCGCACAGCCCGACACTATTGCCAACATCGCTAAGATGACCGTTGGCTTCAATAATAAAATACTTATCCCCACAGACAAAACCCAACCTGTTGATATAGACGATACTACCAACCTTACTAAACGTACTTATACCCACCGCGGCGTAGATATTACCAAACAACACATTTGGATTGACTTTGTGGCTCATGGTGATCAGGCTCCTGCCTCAAGCTGGGTGTCTCATGCGCAAGTGGGTGACCAACTGGCGGTGCTAATGACACCAAAAAATAAAGCGCTTTATCCAGCAGCAGATCACTTTTTATTAGTCGGTGATGCTACTGCTATACCCGTACTTGGTGCGATCCTTGAGAGCTTGCCTAGCACCGCTACGGTTCAATGTATTATCGAGGTTTACGATGAGCATGACCAACAACACTTACCAACCTTAGCCAAGGTTGAGATGACTTGGTTACATAATCGGCATCCCGAGCAGGGCAGTCAGTTAGCTAATACGGTCAAGTCGCTCACTCTACCAACCAGCGAGCAAAGCCGTTTTGCTTATGTTGCAAGTGAGTTCTCATCAGTGAAAGCGATTCGCCACTATCTAAAAAAGGAGCTAGACTGGTCAAAAGATGAGTTGTACGCTTTTTCCTACTGGAAGGCGGGCATTGCTGAAGATAGATCTGCCAAAGATCGCTTAGCAGAAAAAGATAGCGAATAACCTATTTATTTATACGCTGATTCATACCCTTAGGGTTAGCAGTATGCCTATCCCCGAGGACAACACATTCATTCGACTGTGCTAACAAAGCAATACTTAGCTAAGTTACGGTTATTGTTATTGTTAAGATAATTTTTATAATAAATTAAAATAGCTGTCGAAGTTACAATTTAGTTGAGCGATTACTCAAATATATATTGAGCGTTCGCTCAAAAAAACTTATAGTAAGGGCTATATTTACTCGCTTGAGGAAATATCATCACTTAAAGTGAGTGATCGCTCAAATTCAGTAATGAGTACCCCTACCAACCAACTTGCCAATACCTTAACAGACCACTATTTCAGAAATTTGAATGGCATAAAGTGGCCTAGTTTGAGCCGGCCTTCACCTTATCCTCACTGTTTTTATGGCTTTATCGAAAGCAGTATTGTTTTAAAGACCATTAAGCAGCAATTTTTTCAGTGCTATTTATAAATAACGCGTTCCCAGAGGTCCTATGGAAAGTTCAAAAAAACCACTAAAAATAGATATCGTCTCAGATACCTCTTGCCCATGGTGCATCATCGGCTATCAACAACTGGCCAAAGCTCTGCAGCAGACTAATAGCGCCTATGAGATTCATTGGCATCCATTCGAGCTTAATCCGGACATGCCAGCTGAAGGCAAGAATCTACGCCAGCATGGTATGGACAAGCATAATCGCAATGAGAAACAAGTACAAGAGAGCCGAGATAGAATGACCGATGTAGGAGCAGAAGTTGGTTTTGAGTTTAATTTTACTGCCGATACGCGAGTACATAATACTTTTAATCTGCATCAACTTATCTATTGGTCGGCGCAATACCATCGAGCGAATGATTTAGAGCAGGCTTTATTTACCGCTCATTTTACCAATAATCGTAACCTTTCTGAAAAAGCAGTTTTGGCAGAAATAGCGGCAGAAATCGGCTTAGATGGTACAGAGGCGCTAGCCGTTCTTGAGGATCAACGCTTTGCCAAACAAGTTCGCGAGTCAGAGCAGTATTGGAGGGAACAAGGTATTCAAAGTGTACCTTCGGTTATCTTTGATAATCGTCATCTAGTTAGTGGCGCCCAAGGCGTGGAGAGCTATATTGCTGTTCTAAAGCAATTAGCGCAGATGGCTGATTGATCGATCCTTCTAAAGTAGTTGTCTGATTTTTCGCGATAAATCACCTTGCTAAACTATGCTTATAACTGTCGCCTGCTCGGCTACTGTACTTTTCTATAGCGTAAGCGCGGCAAGCGAATTTGTATCGAATTTCGCTAGTTGCCATAACCTTATGCAGGCTCTTAGCCGACATTATCTATGCGCATGGCATCCAACGAAGATGCCATAGCCTCAGCAACCTCATGCACCACGCTACTGTCAACTTTGCGCTGTGCAAATGAGCGTAGTCCCATAACTTCAGCTTGTAATCTTTGCGCAAGGAGTACAGGATTAAGCTGGCGGCCTAACTCTCCGATTCGCTGAGATTCAATAAAGCTGGTAGTAAAGCGAGACTCTATCTTTGCTAGCATGCTTTCAACTTTACACAAAGCAGACTCCTCTTTTACTCCCAGCTCTAATAAGCTTTTGACTAGCATACAAGCATTACTTGGTAACGCTTGATCACGTAAGCTACCAAGCAGACGTAAATAGGCTGCCAATCCTTGTAATGGCGAGCTGGGGTACTTGCTTAGGGTGCGCTCTAACTCAGCTATTGCCATCCGAGCATAATAGTCGAGGGCTTCTTGAAACAGGGCGTCTTTACTACCAAAAGTGGCATAGATACTGCCAGGACGCATGTCCATGGCTTGCTCTAAATCTTTTAGCGAGGTGGCATGAAAACCTTTTTCCCAGAAAATCTGTAAAGCTTGCTCTAGAGAATCTTGTCGATTGTGTAGGGTTGCGCGAGCCATAATTAATTTCCATTTTTCAAAACTGTAAGCTCATATGATAGATAAGCGCCACTAAATACTCTTGAGTGATTGCTCAATTTTATCTTGACTGGCCAATACAGTCCAGTTGAGTTTATAAATACCTTTTAAGCTATGGGTTTCCTATGACAGCCAGTAACAGCAATAACGGCTGCTTAAAAAGGCTGCTTTATGCCTCAAATATGACTAGCCTTGCTGAACAAATCATCGGTGATCAGCAAGCCTAATTGGCTAATTTATCAGACTAACAGTATAGTGCTGACTGGCAGTTAGCTTATGTAATAGCTGCTGAGCTTATAGTCTAGTAATAAAAAAATATTTTTGGAGCGATAGTGATGAGTGCAGAGAGAATAATCAAGTTATCCGATACCGAAGAAACCTTGATATTAGATAAATTAAGACTGTATATGCTTGAGGAATTCGATGTCGATATTGGTAATTTACCAGCACGTTTTTTATTAGATTTCATTATTGAAAGCTTAGGTCCCCATATTTATAATCAAGTGGTTGAAGACATGGAGCCTTGGTTATATGAGCGATTCACTGTTATCTTAGAAGATATGCATAGCTTTAAAAAGTATTGATTCAACGGTTCTTAGTATTGGTTTATCCGGCTATCACTAATACTGCCTATAACTAAATAAAAGGCAATAAAAAATCCAATGCAAGACACTTAGCTTAAAGCTCTAGCATTGGACTGATGGTAATTATTTTTTCTTAGCTTGCTTTTTTTGCTGTTTTTTATCTATCTTGTCCTGCTTTTTTTGCTGTTTTTTATCTTTCTTGTCCTGCTTTTTTTGCTGTTTTTTATCTTTCTTGTCCTGCTTTTTTTGATCTTTCTTATCTATCTTATCCTGCTTTTTTTGATCTTTCTTGTCTATCTTATCCTGCTTTTTTTGCTCTTTCTTGTCTATCTTATCCTGCTTTTTTTGATCTTTCTTGTCTACCTTATCCTGCTTTTTTTGCTCTTTCTTATCTGTCTTATCCTGCTTTTTTTGCTCTTTCTTGTCAGATTTTACATCACTATTTTTAGAGGAGTTTACTGCATCACTCTTCAGCTTATCATTATCAACCGACTTATTCGACATAATTACAGCCCTCGTTATAATATTGCTTAGTACATCTCGACCCTTGATATTATGTCAGGATCTTTGTTTAGTCAACGCATCGATACAAATGTACACCTCAAGCCTACTGTTCATTAGGGCGCTCGATGATTGAGCTTAACACTAATAGATTTTTTATCATTAGCAGCTTGGTTAAATTCTATTGTCAATAATCAGTGAGTGCTTTGTTGCAGGGACAAAGGTGAATGCGCTATAGTCGTTACTCGACATATTTTCAAAGTTGCACGGCATAAATCTGCTGCCATTATCAACATTTTCCATGCTACCACTGGGAATTCCCTTACGATATTATGCTATGGGAATAGGTGTTTATACCCTCAATACAAGGATGACTAATGAAAAAGCTTAGAACCCCTGATAGCTGTTTTGCCAACCTAGCTGATTACGATTTTGATCCACACTATCTAATGGTTGACGATGCCGAAGGAAGCCAATTGCGCGTGCACTACTTAGACCAAGGACCAAAAGATGCGGATCCAATATTATTGCTGCATGGTGAGCCTTCATGGTGTTATCTTTATCGCAAGATGATCCCGCTACTAACCGCAGCAGGACATCGCATTATTGCTCCGGACCTTCCGGGTTTTGGACGCTCAGACAAACCTGCTTCTCGCACTGACTATACTTATCAGCGTCATGTCGACTGGATGCAATCACTAGTTGACCAGTTAGATCTAAATAACATTACTTTATTCTGTCAAGATTGGGGTGGCTTGATTGGCTTGCGTTTAGTAGCGGCTAATCCAGAACGTTTTGCTCGAGTAGCGGCCAGTAATACTATGCTGCCTACTGGCGATCACGATCCAGGAGAGAGTTTTCGACAGTGGCAGCAGTTCTCTCAAAAAACCGTAGAATTCAATGTCTCAGGCACTATCAAGAGTGGCACGACTACTGAGCTATCACCAGCGACGATCGATGCTTATAACGCTCCTTTTCCTGATGAGTCTTATAAGGAAGGAGCTCGGCAGTTTCCACTACTCGTCCCTATAACCCCAGATGATCCTGCCTCTGAGCCTAACCGTGCTGCTTGGAAGGAGCTGAGTAAATTTACTAAACCATTCATTACTCTATTTAGCGACTCTGATCCGATTACTGCTGGTGGAGATCGAGTGATGCAGAAACTGATTCCCGGAACTAAAGCTCAAAACCACAGCACTATCATCAATGCTGGGCACTTTCTGCAAGAAGACCAAGGTAAAAAAGTGGCTGAGCTATTAGTCCAATTCATTGCTGACAACCCTAAATAATCTACTTTCACCCCATTGCCGTTAACGTAATCTAGAAAAGCGCTTGATGATAAGTATAATGACTAGCAGCGCTATAGCGGCAATAGCGGCACCTGCAAAGCCAATATTAGGCAGAGTTAGATGAGTAACCGCATAGCCACCAAATAATGCCCCAGCACCGATACCTAAATTGATGATTCCAGAAAACATCGCCATAACCACATCTTGCGCACTATTATCAATAACGATAACTTTGGCTTGTACTGATAATATCAGCAACATGAGTACCATACCCCAAATTAGGGTAACGATACTGAGTAACCAAATTGAGCTAACCGAAGACAACAGCACGGTCATAGAGAACAATAACAGCATAGTAGATACTAGCATCAGTCCCTTGTTTGATTTTTCACCCCAACGACTAAATATCACACTACCCATAAGTCCTGCAATACCAAACAGCAACAGCACAAAGGTAGCCATATTCTCACTGATTAAGCCCACTTGGCGCATAAAAGGTTCGATATAAGAGTAAGTAGTATAGTGCGCCGTGAACACCAAGAAAATAAATAAATACAGACTAGCCAATAAGGGGTTTTTTAGCAATTCTGGCACTTTTCTAAAGTCCCCATCGAACATACTTGGCAAAGTCGGTAATAACTTAGCTTGTAGAATAAATACTACAAAAGCCACTACTCCAATACCGCCAAAAGTAGCGCGCCAGCCCAACCACTGACCTACTAGTCGTCCTATGGGTACGCCCAACACCATAGCTAGAGAAGTACCCATAGCCAAGATACTCAGAGCTAGAGCTTTTTTACCTTTGGGAGCTATACGCAGTATTATCGCTGCTGTAATCGACCAAAATATCGCATGCGCTAAAGCTATCCCTATTCGGCTAATCAACAATACTTGATAACTCCAAGCAAAGACTGACAAAGCATGACTAGCGATAAAAACCATGAAAAGTGCTAGTAATAAACGCTTGCGCTCGATTTTTCCGGTCAATAGCATTAGCGGCAACGACATAGCGGCAACTATCCAAGCGTAAATCGTCAACATCAAGCCAGTTTCAGCAGTAGTGATTGAAAAATCCTGCGCAATGTCACTTAGCAGCGCCACAGGGACAAACTCTGTAGTATTAAATATAAAGGCACTGATACCCATCAAAATCATTTGAAAGTATTGGCTACGCTGCGAGCCTGAGCCCTCTTCAACTTGCTGTTTCATAATATCCAATAAAAGACAAAGTAGCGCATAGCTACAGTTTATAAGGTGAGTTTATTTAAGGTAAATGATAGAGTTGGTATAAACCACAGACTATAGTGAATCCAAGCTTAAAAAGCTACCCTACCGCTATAAGTATAGGCCTTTTATGGTTAGGGCAATGCCATTAGTAGACGCTATAGCCCTAAGCAAAAATCAGTTGTCGCAGACCTTATAGGAGACCCTAACTTATGCTCAGCATAATAAAAGACTGGCGCGAACAGCGTATATTAGACCAAAGTCAGTTTAGCCAATCGGACTGGCTGTTAGCGGCGCAAAAAATCCCTATCCTAGATAGATTAACCCAGTCTGAGCTGACTCATTTGTTTGAGCTGGCCACCTTATTGCTGCACGATAAATCAATGGTTGGTGCTCAAGGCTTTGTGATTACCGATGCAGTGAGACAATCGATCGCCTTACAAGCCTGCCTGCCTATTTTAAATTTGAGTCTTGAATGGTATGAAGGTTGGTCATCGATTATTATCTATCCTGGGGCTTTTAAAAGCGAAAGCACTACTACTGATGAGTTAGGTATAGTGCACCAGAATAGTCATAGTCGAAGTGGTGAGGCTTGGCTGCGTGGACCAGTTATTCTTTCTTGGCGAGATGCTCAACACTCAGGTGAGCGTGATGGTCATAACGTAGTGATTCATGAATTTGTGCATAAGCTCGATATGCTAAATGGCCGTGCCAATGGCTTTCCACCACTGCCAGCAGATATGGACCCTGCTAACTGGACTAAGACCATGGAGACTGGCTTTGCAGACTTTCAACAATACCCCAAATCTGGACTAGATCGTTATGGTAGCACCAACCCAGCTGAGTTTTTCGCAGTTCTCAGCGAAGTATTCTTTGAAACCCCGCAAAAGCTGGTCGATGCTTATCCTGAGATTTATCAAATCATGATGAAGTTTTTTTTACAAGATCCTCTGCACTCAACATCCTAGTTATTCTCAGACAATAGTCTATAAAATTCAGCTTTATTATAGATCATAATCATCAAAATATATTGCACTGCCCTGACATAATCAGCACGGGCAGTATTGTCATTGCCTCTTTAACTCAGCTCAGGCTTTTAGGTCTTAGCGCAATTTTAGTTTCCTATCTTAACTTATCTATAGCAACAGGACATCAATAGCTATTGATTATCCTACGTAAAATACCTTCTTGAATGATAGTTAACAAATTAACGCTTAGTAAGATTCCAGCAACTTAATGGCCTCCCGTTAACCTTAGTAACTAAAATAGGTGCCTTATACCACTTTATTAAAATTTATTAAAATAATTAAACCTGACTAATTGGTCAATTTTTATTATTAAAATCAGTTGCTTAGTAAAAAAAAGTAGCATAAATACACTTAACAGCGCTTTACTTTCAATAAAATAGAGTTGTTAGAGTATAGAAAGTATGGTTAACTACTTTAAACCATAAGTAAACGTTTTGTTACTTGTGCTGTTGATCAGACACAATCTGTTATGTATATCTGTTAAAAATATCGATAGTTAGCACTTTAACTCTTGCCTCTTTATGCCGCTATCGTTATTTATTATTACTTATTGACACTATATTTATTTATCCCCTAGCGGTCATCATGCGTTTTGACAGGAAGTTAAAACCAGTTTTTACGCGCCGCTATAGCCGAGTTTGCTAGGGAACTAACGACTGTATATAAGGGAGTTACACTGTGCGTTTTAATCTAATAAGCTTACCTACTAGCAAACTATCTTTAATCAAGCCCTTAGCTACTGCAGCATTTGCTGTAATTGCTCTAAGTGGTATGACTAGCGCTAATGCTAAAATGTTGTTTGGTGATACCAGCATCTCCGGATTATATGGTAGCAACTATAAATTAGTGCCTGATGAAACCTTAAAAACGATGACTCTAGAGCATGCCTCTACTCACACTTGGGGTGGCGTATTCTTCTTCGTCGACCGTCATCAAGGTGAAGAAGGTACTAATGGTAAAGATTTTAAAGAAACTTATGGCGAGCTTGCTCCTAAGTATAAACTTGCCACTTTTGACAATAGCTTTATTAAGCAAGTCAACTTAGCGGGTCAGTATGAGTTTGGCTCGAATAGCAATGGTTTTAGCCAAGACAACTACTTAGTAGGTGTTGGCGTTGATTTAAATGTGCCAATTCCAGGTATGAAGTATGCCTCTGCTTCTATCTATCATGCGTTCAACGATGACACTTTTAGTGATGCTGATGACCAACAAATCACTTTAACTTATGGTTGGGAAAAGAATAACTTTGTAGTAGATGGCTATGTTGATTACTCTTTTAACAACGATGATAAAAAAGACCAATTGCATATCAACCCGCAAATTAAGTACAACTTGCAACAAGTGCTTGGCATTGATAATCGCTTAGAAGTTGGTATGGAATACAGCTATTGGAAAAATAAATTTGGTAGCGATCAGACCCAGAATGCTCCTAGCGCCTTGGTGAAATACCATTTCTAAGTACTAATATAAGCTCTAATATAAGTATTAATATAAGCTCTAATATAAGTATTAATAT
>NZ_CAJHBR010000022.1 GCF_904846695.1 Psychrobacter urativorans | reverse complement strand
ACAACTAAGCTAATCGCTTCTAATTTAAATTCTCGGGTATATTGATTGCGTTTGTTGGTCATACTATTTTCCTTCTTTGGGTTAGTATAACCTCTTAGCAGCTGTCCAATTTTATTATGCCACTACAACATGCACCACATACCACTGCGAATGTAAGCTGCTGGCGAGTCTGGCGGCATGACGAATAAGACGTTCACTGTGATCTCTAGTGCTAATGCCGACCAATAACTGATCGGCTGTATTCCAGATCGGTGCGATGCGGGACTGATTGCGATAATCTTGCATGTCAGCGTCGACTAAGTCTGCGGTTCTACGCAATGCCAGCTCACGCAGGGCCATCAGATTGCCCTTACGAAAGAAGTTTTTGATCGCATGTTTAGCTTGGCTTGGGATATATACTTTGCCTTCGTGAAGCCGAGCTAATAGCTCCTCTGCTGGCAAGTCAACTAACACCACCTCATTGGCCTGATCAAAGAACCAATCGGGTAAGGTTTCTTGAACCACTACGCCAGTAATTTGGTTAACCACATCGTTTAAGCTTTCTAGGTGCTGAACATTCAAAGTAGTATAGACCGTAATACCCGCTTTTAGCAGCTCTTCGACATCGTGCCAGCGCTTGGGATGGCGAGACCCTGAGACGTTACTATGCGCTAACTCGTCCACCAGTAAAATGTCCGGATGAATAGCCAACGCCGCATCGATATCGAACTCTTCTAAAATCTTGCCTCTATACTCAATCTTCTGCAAAGGCAGTAAGGTAAGCCCTTCTAGTAGCGCTGCTGTTTCACTACGGCCATGAGTTTCTACAATACCTACTAATACATTGAGCCCATGAGCCTGCGCTTGATGAGCGGAGGACAGCATGTCATAAGTCTTACCTACGCCGGCAGATGAGCCAAAAAATATTTTTAATTTGCCTCTACTAAGAGCATTTTCTTGCTGCTTTATTTGCTGCAATAACTGTTCTGGAGTAGGCCGAATATCATGCATAGCAACCCTCATCAATGACGGATTTAAAGCGTCAATGTCTAATTAGTAATGTGCTCTAGTCATTGCATTGCAAAAACCATACAGCGAGATTGAGAGCCGTTTTTTGTAGCCTCTGTCGGCATCGGCACAGCAAGCCCAAAAGATTTAATCCAGTCTCGCGTCATAAAGCGGTTGATAGTATTTTACTTAGCGTCAACTTTACTTAGCGTCAACTTTACTTAGCGTCAACTTTACTTAGCGTCGATCCTGTTATTCAGCTGAGGCAGCTGAGATCTCATCTAAGGCTAAGTTCACCGACAAGACATTCACCCGTGATTCTCCAAACAACTTAAACTGCTTACCTTCAGTATGATCGTCGATAGCGGTCTGTACTTGTTCAGTACTTAGTCCCCGTACGCGCGCCACTCGGTTCACTTGCCATTGTGCTGCTGCAGGCGAGATATGGGGGTCTAGGCCACTGGCAGACATAGTCACTAAGTCGAGGGGAATAGGGGCTTGATTCTGTGGATCAGCAGCTTTTAGTTTTTGTACTTGTGCGGTGACAGAAGTCGCCAGCTCAGGATTTAAAGGCCCTAGATTGCTACCTGAAGATTGAGTAGCATCATAGCCTTCACCAGCGGCAGAAGGACGAGTCCATAGGTATTGCGCTTCATCAAACTGTTGTCCGATAAGTGCCGAGCCAATCAAGGTGCCGTTTTTTTCTATTAAGCTACCATTAGCCTGGTTTGGCATAGCCACTTGGGCAATAGCGGTCATAACTAAGGGATAGCATAATCCCAAAATGATGCTGAGCAGGATAAACAATAATATAGCAGGTTTAAGCATGGGCATATCAGTAGCAACATTATTTAATGGGTCTGTAGACTCAGTATCTGCCGCTGGCTGGTTATCTAGATAAGAATGGGTTTTCATAGCAGTATTCCTTAGAAATGATTATGCCAAGTGCATTAAATTAATGAGCATATCGATAAGTTTGATACCTATAAAGGGTAGGATTAGACCCCCTAAGCCGTATATCATTAGGTTTCGGCGCAACAGGTTAATAGCAGAGTCTGGTCGATAGGTGACCCCTCGTAGCGCTAATGGAATTAAGAACACGATGATCAAGGCATTAAAAATAACCGCTGATAAAATAGCGCTCTTTGGACTACCTAATTGCATAATATTTAGAACGTTAAGCGCAGGGTAAGTCCCGGCAAAGGCCGCAGGAATAATGGCGAAATACTTAGCAACGTCATTGGCTAAACTAAAAGTGGTCAGGGCACCACGTGTCATCAGCATCTGCTTACCGGTTTGCACCACTTCAATAAGCTTAGTTGGATTGGAGTCTAAGTCCACCATATTGGCCGCTTCTTTAGCCGCTTGCGTGCCACTATTCATAGCGACGGCCACATCAGCTTGGGCAAGTGCTGGCGCGTCATTGGTTCCATCGCCAGTCATGGCAACTAGCTTACCTTGGCGTTGGTAACTACGGATCAGCTCAAGCTTTTGTTCTGGTGTGGCTTCTGCCATGAAATCATCAACCCCAGCTTCAGCAGCGATAGCAGCAGCCGTCAAGGGATTGTCACCAGTGATCATTACTGTGGTGATGCCGATTTTACGCAGTTCAGCAAAGCGCTCCTTGATACCTGACTTAACCACGTCTTTGAGCTCAATAACGCCTAGTATTTGCTGACCTTCTGCGACCAGAAGCGGGGTGCTGCCACGGCGTGCTACATCTTCTACTTGTTGCTCTAAATTACTAGGGAGGCTGCCTCCTTGTTGTTGTACCCATTTTACAATAGCGTCAAAAGCCCCTTTGCGAATATGGCGTTGATCAATATCAGTGCCACTCATCCGAGTTTGTGCAGTAAATTCGATAGTCTCGAACGGCTTTGATTTCCAAACATTCTCATCTATCTCAAAACGGCTTTGCGCTAACTTGACGATACTACGACCTTCTGGGGTCTCATCGGTTAATGAGCTGATAAGCGCTACTTGCGCTAGCAAGCTCTCGCTAATACCGTTAGACGGCAGGAACAAGGAGGCTTGACGGTTACCATAAGTAATAGTGCCGGTCTTATCGAGTAATAGCACATCGACATCACCAGCGGCTTCTACGGCCCGCCCAGAGGTTGCAATCACATTGGCTTGCATCATGCGACTCATGCCAGCTACGCCTATTGCCGATAATAAGCCGCCGATGGTGGTAGGTATCAGACACACCAATAAGGCCACTAAAATGACTATAGAGATGGGTTCGCCCTGATTAGATACCAGCACTGCAAACTGGGAGAATGGCATCAAGGTTACGCATACTATTAAGAATATTAGCGTTAGCGCAACTAGCAAAATAGTCAGGGCAATCTCATTAGGCGTTTTGGTACGTTTAGCACCTTCTACTAAGGCGATCATCCGATCCAAAAATCCTTGACCAGGCGCTTGCGTGATACGGATTATCAACCAGTCAGACAGCACTTTGGTACCACCAGTGACCGCATTAAAATCGCCACCGCTTTCACGAATAACAGGCGCTGACTCCCCAGTAATGGCTGATTCATCGACCGAAGCAAGGCCTTCTATCACTTCGCCATCTGCTGGAATAGTTTCACCCATTTGTACTAAAACAATATCATCTTGATTGAGCTCAGTAGCTTGAACCATAGTAGCCGCTGATAGTTTATCGCTACTAGCAAGCCTACGCGCTTGCACCTCTTGACGAGCCTGTTTTAAGCTCGATGCTTGGGCTTTACTGCGTCCTTCTGCCAAAGCTTCGGCAAAATTTGCGAACAGCAAGGTGAACCAAAGCCAAAAGGCAATCGCTAAAGTAAAGCCAACCCCAGATTGTCCCTCAATTATCATATTGATGGCCAATATGCTCGTCAGCCATGACCCAATATAGACCACGAACATTACCGGATTGCGCCACTGCACTCGTGGATCAAGCTTAAGTAAGGCATCTTTTAGTGCCGGTTTTACTAGCGCAGGATCAAGAATGCCTTGAACCGGTTTTTTTGGTAAATCAGATTGATTAGGGTCTTGTTGCGGTGGCAAACTTATAGTCTGAGTATTAGAATCTAGTGAAATGCTCATGGTCTGTTTTCCTAACATAATCATAAAATTGGGTGCATTCACCCTTAGTTAGGGGAATGCTCGCTTGCCTAGCTCGTTAAACATAAAGCCACTAAGCCCCTAGCTTCCTAACATCCAAATCTGCTCTATGATAGGTCCAAGAGCTAATGCTGGAATAAAAGTCAAGGCGCCAATAATCAGCACTGTGCCCACTAATAGGCCCACAAACAGCGGTGTCGTCGTTGGTAAAGTGCCGTTATTGACTTCAAGTCTTGGCTTATTAGCCAATGACCCTGCTAAAGCCAGTACTGGAATGATCACCCCAAAGCGTCCAAATATCATGGCCAACCCAAGCATAGAGTTATAAAACACTGAATCGCCCGCCAATCCTGCAAAAGCGGAGCCGTTGTTGTTAGCCGCTGAGCTAAAGGCATACAGCACTTCACTAAAGCCATGCGCGCTAGGATTGAATATTCCTGCTTGACCGCTACTAGTCATGACACTAATAGCTGTGCCTAATAACACCGTCATCGGGCCTGCAAGCAAGCCTAGTACTACCATTTTTATCTCGAATGGCTCGATCTTTTTACCCAAATATTCTGGAGTGCGTCCAATCATTAGTCCTGAGACAAATACCGCCAATATGGCAAATAAAAGCATACCGTAAAGACCTGCTCCGACACCTCCAAACACTACTTCACCTAACTGCATCTGCAACATCAACCCAAAGCTACCCATAGGCGTGAATGAATCATGCATAGCATTTACAGCACCACAAGAGGCGGCAGTAGTAATAGTGGCAAACAACGAGGAGGCCACGATACCAAAGCGCACTTCTTTGCCTTCCATATTGCCACTGACATCAGCAGCAGTTAAGCCCGAAACTTGTGAGGTTAACCAAAGGTTGCCAGCAAGTTCGCTACTCACAGTTAACGAGTACATACCTATGAATAACAAGCTCATAGCCGCTAATATTGCCAACCCTTGTTTGAGGTTACCGCTTATTTTACCCAGACAAAAACACAGCGAAGTTGGAATAAGAAAAATAGCTAACATTTGAATTAGATTAGAAAAAGGGGTGGGGTTCTCAAAGGGGTGCGCAGAGTTAGCGTTAAAGAAGCCGCCGCCATTTGTACCTAACATCTTGATGGCTTCTTGTGATGCGACTGGTCCTAAAGCGATAGTCTGAGTATCACCTTGTAGGGTTTGCACATCGATATAGGCTGATAGGGTTTGTACTACCCCTTGGCTCATTAATAACAGCGCAATCACTGTGGCTATCGGTAGTAGGATATAGAGGTTACAACGCCATAAATCTATCCAAGCATTACCGATATGAGCACTTTTTTTGGCTATCAGGCCACGCATTAGTGCAAAAGCGACGGCAATCCCAGTGGCTGCTGATAAAAAGTTTTGTAGAGACATGCCCATCATCTGAGTCAAGTAGCTCATCGTGCTCTCACCACCATAAGCCTGCCAGTTGGTATTGGTCATAAAACTAATGGCAGTGTTCATAGCCAAATCCCAACTAACTGCGCTCATGTTAGCGGGGTTTAGCGGTAGATTGCCTTGCATAAGCTGCAATACAAACAATGCCAAAAAACCAATGATATTAAAAAGTACGATAGCAAGAGCATACTGTTTCCAAGTCATACCCTCAGCACGGTTACCTTGAGCATTACGCCCAAGCATACCCAGCGCCCCAAAAATTCGCGATTCAAAACGCGATATGGGCGCCTGCATTTTTTGCATGATATACCCTGATAAAAAATAGCCTAGGGTGAATAAAATCAGCAGATAAATGATCAGTTGTGATGCGGCGTACATGGTCATCAGAAGGCCTCCGGTTTAATCAATACATATAGCAAATACACGAACAAACCGAGGGCAATAAACCCTGCAAACACTTCCATAGCACACTCCTAAAATCATAGTAGAGATCAGCTAATAGCTAGTTAGCAGGCAGCAACTATCAGGATCATAACTGGGCTAAAGATTAAGATAACTTTTTAGCTTATTAACGGCTTATGAGGGCCCACTGATAGATGCTACAAGCTCACTAAAACCTTGCTGCTTAGTGATTAATTTAAGCGCTTAGTATGCTCACAGAGGTATAAAAGTGTTGTCAAGATGATCAAGCAGGATATAAAGAAAGTATAAAGATGAGGATGGAGGTCATTGGCAAGAAAAAATATTTGAGAAATTGTATACTTCTAGTCATCATCTAGCTTAGAAGCATTTTTGACGAAATATGTGACGAAATAAGCCAAGCGGCGAGTAACAAAGTTGTTTTTGACTTACTAGGCGATGATATAAGAACACAGAGGCTCGACTATACTGGATAGTACGACAGGTCATCTTGCAAGCTTAGAGTTAGCTACGGTGCTTTGGGCTTTTATTGACTTGAAGAGCGTAAGCTATATAAGGTTAAGAATAGAAAATACCATTTCATGATTTCACTCGTTCACTAGGCCACTAAACGGCTCCAGCGAGCTTTAGTGTTAGCAGCATGTTTTCTTCATAATAGTTATAAGGAATATTTTATGTCAAAAAAAGTAGTAGTGTTTGAATACGAGAAAGAAACTAAGAATAGTGTTCGCTACAAGGAAGTGCCTGATGAAGGTACGGCACCTATCGTAGGCACTCTATATGTTCAGAAGTGGTTTGCTGGAGATAGTAAATCTATTGAAATAACCATAGATAAAAAAGACTAGCTAAGCGACTTATTAGCCTCGTATTTTTTAGTTTATTCCATGGTTTTGATCAAGCTATACGGATTTTCTAGAAGCGCCAAAATTGCTATTTTCTCGTTTTATAATGCCTTCACGTAATGGTGCTGATGAATCAGTGAAGAACGCAAAAATTTCGGTAAACACTTGAAATTATTATGCTTTAACAACTAAATAGCTTTAACCTAGTAATGGCTATATATATTACTAACAATATATATAGTCGATCCAAAATGACATTAATACCTCTCATATTATGGAATAGTTTTTCAAATTATTCTTTATCCAGCCGCGGCGCAGGAATTTTGCCTGTGCCCACTTCTTCTATACTCAAATATAGCTTTTTGTCCTGTATTTCAGGCAAGTATCTACGGCACCTTTGCTTATCCTCGTTCTGGATTCAGATCACGAAGGTAAGGGGCAGCCATAGGATGAGATGACTCTGTCTATTAATTCTTTTTGCCTTTTACTGTAATTAAGAGATAGCTCTAAATAACTTTAAAGAAGAATAAACCTCTAGATATTAGCTGTGCTTATAACTCCTATTAATTTATAACGTTTGACTGAAATTATCGGGCCACCTATATTATAGATAAGCCAGTAAACGTAATGGATTAAAGGGTATTGGTAGCTTATAGCTAGATATTTATTATCTAAGCTATTAGTATTTTTAATAATTATTACTAGTCTTTAAGAGTTATTTCTAGAAGCAAGGGAATGTAACAAATGAAAATATACAGTCATGAAAAGCAAAAACTACATCATCCTAAAAGTTACTTCTCTCGCGGGCAAATGCGTGAACCACAAGAGAAGCCTGAGCGCTTGGTTGAGCTTTTAAAAGCACCAGAAGCTTTAGGTTTAACAGTCATTACCGCTAAAGATATAGGTATTGAGCCGATTGTAGCGGTGCATGATCTGGATTATGTTGATTTCTTAAAACATATCTATGATCAATGGATGGCGGTAGATGAAGAAATGGGAGAAGAAGTTCAAACGACCATTTATATGGCAAATAATAATGATGGTCTTGGTATTTTGGCAAAAGCGGCTAAATATCAAGCTGATGGTAGTGCTCCAATCGGCAAGCACTCATGGACTTCTATCTACTGGTCCGCTCAAACCGCACTCAATGCGGCTGATCTTTGAGTTTACTGCAGACAAAATCATCATTGATAAATGATATCTGTCAAAAGCAGTTTAATGGATAAGAAAATATAAGAAGCTAAGTATGTATATTCGATTCCTTATATAAGTTATTACTAACTCTTTTAGATGAATTATCCATAGAAGGCTTAGCGATTATTAAAGAGTCGCTATAGTCAGTGATTGATTGTTGATTAAGCTATCTAGCGAAATTAGAACCTAATTAAAGGTGGGACTAAAATGATTAAAACTATTGATATTACTGCCAACGAGAGTCGCCTATGGGCATCTTTGATGGATATGGCGAAGGTTGGTCCAGGTATTGCTGGTGGCAGCAATAGACAGGCACTAACAGATGAGGATAGTCAAGGTCGCACCCTTTTCAAAAATTGGTGTGAAACTGAAAATATGGTCGTAAAAATTGATGAACTTGGTTCTATGTTTGCTTTTAGAAAGGGTGTTGATCCAAATGCACTACCCGTTATGATAGGTTCTCATCTCGATACGCAACCTACGGGCGGTAGATATGATGGTATTTTAGGCGTTTTAGCTGGATTAGAAGTTGTGCGTTCACTTAATGAGCATAATATTAAAACTAAGCATCCAATCGTCGTCGCAAACTGGACAAATGAAGAAGGTTCACGATTTGCACCATCCATGATTGCATCAGGCGTCTATGCTGGTAAATATGATCTCGAATACGCATACAGTTGCACAGATCCAGAAGGCGTTAGCATAAAAGATGAGTTAATACGTACAGGTTGGCTCGGCGATATGCCCGTAGGAAAACCCAAAATACATGCTTATTATGAATATCATATTGAACAAGGTCCCATCTTAGAGGCAGAAGGTAAGTTGATAGGGGTAGTGACGCATGGTCAAGGTTTGGCTGCTCTTGAAGTGACATTGATAGGTAAGGCTGCACATACTGGCTCGACACCAATGACGATGAGGTCAAACGCTTCTCTAGCAATGGGTAAAATTATTCATGTCACCCATGATTTGGTCATGGGCAATCAACCTAATACCGCAGTTTCAGTTGGTAAGATTGACGTTTCTCCAAACTCTCGTAATGTTATTCCAAGTAAAGTGGTATTTACTATAGATATCAGGGCAGCTTCGCAAGATAAATTTGATGAGTTATGTAATCAGATAAAAGCTAGAGTTTATCAAATATCATCAGAGCTTGATGTAGGTTGTTCAATTGAAATAGTAGGGCACAAAGATCCTGTAGTCTTTGACAGTAAATTAGTGAATATAATTCGGGATTCAGCTAATAAGTTGAGTTACTCGAACATTAATATTTGCTCTGGTGCTGGACATGATGCTTTTTGGATAGCAGATATAGCGCCTTCTGCGATGATTATGTGCCCTTGTGTAGATGGTATATCGCATAATGAAAATGAAGAGATTTCCTCTGAATGGGCAGTCGCAGGCACTAATGTGTTGTTACATGCTGTTTTAGAGACAGCTATCGTAGACACTAGTGATAACTAAAATATTCAAGCTATTAGCAATAGTATGATGTTTATAGACAACTATTGTTTGTTTAATAAATTAACTTAGTATGTTGATTTATGCACTAATGAAACGAGTATAAACAATACAAGGGAATGTAAGAAATGAAAATATACAGTCATGAAAAGCAAAAACTACATCATCCTAAAAGTTACTTCTCTCGCGGGCAAATGCGTGAACCACAAGAGAAGCCTGAGCGCTTGGTTGAGCTTTTAAAAGCACCAGAAGCTTTAGGTTTAACAGTCATCACCGCTAAAGATATAGGTATTGAGCCGATTCTAGCGGTGCATGATCTGGATTATGTTGATTTCTTAAAACATAGCTATGATCAATGGATGGCGGTAGATGAAGAAATGGGAGAAGAAGTTCAAACGACCATTTATATGGCAAATAATAATGATGGTCTTGGTATTTTGGCAAAAGCGGCTAAATATCAAGCTGATGGTAGTGCTCCAATCGGCAAGCACTCATGGACTTCTATCTACTGGTCCGCTCAAACCGCACTCAATGCGGCGGACTCGCTATTAAACGATGAGGATGATCAAAATAATATCCAAATATGTCTGACTAGACCTGCAGGTCATCATGCTCGTAAGAACGCAGCAGGTGGCTTTTGCTACTTAAACAACGCAGCAATCATCGCTCAGCATCTTCGTCAGAAATTCAAAAAAATCGCTATTATCGATACTGATATGCATCATGGTCAGGGTATTCAAGAAATATTCTACGACCGTAAAGATGTACTTTACACGTCAGTTCATGGCAGCCCTATTGATTTTTATCCGGTTGTAGCAGGTCACGAACATGAAAGGGGTACAGGTGAAGGTTATGGTTATAACGTCAACTTTCCTATGCCCCATGGTACCGATGAAGTAGGTTTCTTTCATTATGTCGATCAATCTATCGAAACTTTAAAATTATTTAACCCAGATGTTATCGTCCATGTATTAGGCTTTGATGTTTATAAAGACGACCCACAGGCCAAATGTCATGTCAGTACCGAAGGTTTTCAGGTTTTAGCACAAAAGCTAAAAGAATTAAATAAGCCACTGATTGTTTTAGTTGAAGGTGGCTATTGTATTGAAAAACTTAATGATAATTTTCAATCCTTTTTATCAGGTTTATAGGAGTTTTATTACACTCCGTTATTACTAGTTTTTTTTGTTGAAAGCTGTTTTATTACGATCAAAATATTCCAAGGAGGGACATTATGTACGATTCAGGAGAAAGACTGATATTAGGGTCTTTGGTTATTATTTACTTTATCTTTTTATTTGGTATTTCCTTTTACATTAATAAAAAAAGTATTAAGACTTACGACGATTATAACGTCGCTGGTAGATCAGTCAAACTATTCCCACTTATCTTAACCTTTACAGGTACTGCTGTCGGTGGTGCAATCCTTTTAGGTTATATGGAGCAAGGTTTTATACGTGGCATGGGGCCACAATGGCTAAACTTTGGTATATTTCTAGCTGGTATTTGTATACTGGCATTTTATCTAAAGCGTGTTCGAGCATTAGGTGAAAAATATAATATGGTGACCATTGCAGATTTCACAGTATTAAGGTTTGGAGAAGGGGCAAGAATTCCTACAGTGGTAAGTCTATTGGTAGCGTATAGCGCTATTACCGGTATGCAGTTTGTAGCAATTGCGACAATCCTTAACTTGACTTTGGGTACCAGTATTACTACAGGCGTTATAGTGAGCGGCTTATTGATCACGTTAAAGACTTATTTTGGTGGTATGAAGTCTGTTATTTGGCAAGATGCATTTCATGGCACTATACAAACCGTAGGTATCTTCGTATTATTTTGTACTGTTCTCATCGCAGCTGGTGGTCTTGAGGGAGTACAGACACAAGTTGAACTGTCTGGCGAAAGCGATTTTTTAAGTTTTTTCAATATTCCAGCGTCTGAAGTTATGGTTTATGTACTAACCATAGGCGGTTATCAATTTGTGCGACAGGATTTATGGCAGAGATTTTGGGCAGCAGATAGTGCCAAAACAGCACAAACTGGGTTCTGGATCGCTATTGTTCTGGCATTTTTAACAGGATTTGTTGTTATCCTAATCGGCATTATGGGTCGTTTTGGTCTCAATCTACCGATAGAAGATGCCTCTTTAACCTATTTTGCTATTATTGGCGATGTGTTTAGCTTCCCGATGATTGTTGTAATGGTGCTTGCACTTCTAGCTACCGTTATTTCTACAGCAGATTCATTTTTTATGGCAGGTGCGTCATCGATTATTAATGACATTATCAAACCAAGATTAAAACCTTCAGAAGATATTGATCAACGCCTTTTAAAGTACAGTCGTTACTCAGTTCTTGGCGTAGCGGTTATCGCCTTGATGTTAGCCATTTTTATTCCACACTTAATTGTATTGTGGGTAATGGGCTCCGCTATGCTGGTATCGAGCCTATTGGCCCCCATTACTGCAGGGTTGTTTTGGAAGAGAGCGACACGTTTAGGTGGTACTGTAGCAATGTGGGTCGGACTTTTGATTGCAGTAATTTGGCAGGTTCTTGGTCATCCTTTTGGTGTGCATCCAATATTTATTGGCTTACCAGTTTCAATATTTTTAGTGATAGTTGTCTCATTAATGACTAGAGACAATAGTAGTAACATTTAGTAACTGTAACACTCTCTGCTCAAGTAGAGTTTAATAATCAAAAACGATAACTAGTATTTGAAGTGGCTGTCCTATGATTATGCTAATAAGGAATGTCATAGGATAATCAGACAATTCATTATTTCCATAATGGTAGTACGGCTAACATTTTTAAAATAATTTAGGAGTAAATGATGAGCGATTTAAAACATGGCGGTCAAGCCATTGTAGATAGCCTTAAGCAACACGGAGTAGATCGAGTTTTTATAGTACCAGGTGAAAGCTATTTAGCAGTACTTGATGGCCTTTATAACTCTGATATTCAAACTATTGTTTGTCGTCACGAAGCTGCGTGCACTTATATGGCTGATGCACATGGTAAATTTACGGGTAAACCAGGTATTGCTATGGTGACCCGTGGTCCAGGCGCAGCGCAAGCTTATACTGGCATTCATACGGCTTGGCAAGACGGTGTGCCGTTGATACTATTTGTCGGACTTATACCGATTGCTGATAGGCAGCGTGAGTCATTCCAAGAGTTTGATCCGATACAGTGGTTCGGTAGTCAATGTAAACAAGTCTTCATTCTTGACGAAGTCTCTAGGGCCTCAGAAATTGTTGCCAAAGCATTTCATGCCGCTTTAGAAGGTCGGCCAGGACCTGTTGTAATTGGATTGCCTGAAGATATTATTCAGCAGCAGTTTGAAGGTAAAAAGCACCCTGTTATTCCTGTCGCTCAAGGCGCAGTTACACAATCGGAGTTGCAATCAATAATTGATGCACTATCTGTTGCTAAAAAACCTTTAATGTTTGTTGGTGGTCAAAATTGGAATGCTCAAACATGTCAAAAATTAACTAAGTTTGCCGAAGATAACCATATCCCCATCATACATGATTGGCGAGCCTCTGACAGGATACCATTTGATTCGCCCGCTCATGCAGGTTACTTGGGATATGGTAGAGCAGATGGATGTGCAGATTTACTAGATTCAGCTGATATGTTGTTGACGATAGGTACTGTGCTTGGCGATGTGGCTAGTGATGGGTACACCTTGCGTCAATCATTCGATCAAATCAATCATGTTGTCAATTTAGATACCAGTTTACGCGGTCATAGCGGAGCTACCACTTCTCATATTGTCGCAAGTCCTATTAGTTTTATAAAGGCAATTGCTGAGTGTAAATTCGACGAACTTGATGCTAAATCGCGTCTTTCATGGTTCAACCACTGTCATAAACAACAGCGTCAAGATAGTGCTTTCCCAGAAATCATTATTTCTTCTAATAGTGATGCACAGTATGCCAGTATGACTTTGGTGATGAAAGAGCTAGTCAAAATTATTCCAGAAGATGCCGTATATAGCTTCGGTGCAGGCAACCATTGTTTGTGGGCGCAGAAGTTTCTACCAACGAAGGTATTTCCCAGTCAGTTAAGTAGTAGGAATGGGGCAATGGGTTATAGTGTGCCAGCGGGTATTGCTGCTGCGTTAGAGTCTCCTAAGCGTTTGTCCGTTGTTGTTACTGGCGATGGTGAATTTATGATGAATGAGGCAGAATTATCTACTTCGGTACGTTATAAGGCTCCTATTTTGATTATCGTTATGGATAATGGTCAATTTGGTACTATTCGTCAGCATCAGGAGGTTCATTATCCGGATCGTGTGTCAGGTACACAGCTTCAAAATCCTGATTTTGCTTTGATGGCGAAGTCTTTTGGCGCTCATGGTATTACAGTGAATAGTAATGAGCGAGTCAAAGAGCAAGTTGCACAGGCAATGAAAGTCGTAAGTAAAGATTGCAAAACTGTAGTAATGCATGTGATTACTGATCCTGCTGAGTTAAATCCTTAGTGATTTTATTTATCAGATAACTCTTTTAGAATTATTGTTAATCGCAAGTTGTTGAATTTATAAAAGTAAGCTAGTAATACTGTTAAATATCTTCAAAAAAAAGCCTAACATCAAGTGTTAGGCTTCCTTTTTTTTAAAAAAGGTCTTAGAATTTTATTAAGGCATATCACAAATAGAAAGCTTTTCTTGGAGAAATATTTAAGAATGAGTTGGTATATTATCAGGACCATAAAACAATATTCGAAGTCATCAGCGATATATCAAGCTTGGGTACAACGAGGAACGATTAGCAAAGCACTGTTTTGCAGCGATGCAAGAAAAGAGCTGTGCTCGCAGTGGAACGAGATATAGGTTGTTAAGATAGATGTAGTTCAATTATTATCGTCAAGCTGCGAAACTAAAGTCTTTCAAGTTTAGTTGTGAGGATTGGACATTAGGGAGCCTAGGACAAACTGATTACTTTATCGCTGATAAAGGGTATGATCCAGAAGCTGCTAGAGACAAATATCTAATGCATGAGATGACACCTATCATTCCCAAAAGAGCAAACGCTAAACAGTCTAACTCAGAGTTTGATAGCTATTTGTACAAGTTGACCTATTCAGTAGAGAGCATGTTTGCGAGACTCAAGCATTTTTGCAGTTGGTGCACACAGCATACGAGTCGCTAATAATAAGAACATTGCAACCAGTGTGATCAATGCGCTGAGAATTGTTGCAAAAGATCATAGGACAGTATTGCTGCATGTGATTACATACCCTGATGAGTTAACAATCTAGATATCAATATCTTGTCATGACAAAGAGATGTTATGACAAGCAACACAATAGATAGGTATTTATACTGCGCCATTATCTCTAGCTATATTGTATTATGGAGTCAGGTCAATAATGAAAGGTGTGCTGAGAGCTTAAAGGATGAATACGTATTGCGAAGACTAAGCCGTACATATTTTTGGCAAGCCTTTCATACTGATTGGTTATCAATATGTTTATAATATGAGTGCTGAAATTATCATGATACAACGAAAATTAGCAGACAATTTAAATTGGACATTACTCCATGTGTTAATTGCTATATATGAAGAGGGGAGTATTAGTGCGGCAGCTAATCGTCTGAATATTACCCAATCTGCAGTGAGCCAAAGTCTCAAAAAGCTTGAAGAGCAACTCGAAAGTCAGCTTGTTATTCGTAATACAAAGCCGCTAGAGCTCACACCGATCGGTCGCTATTGTCTTCAGGTTGCTCAAACAATATTCACAGAGATTACTTCTATTGAAGCAATGAAAGGCAGTAATCTACACCTTCTAGAAGGTAATATTAAACTATTAGTCGTTAGTCGACTTCATAATCCTAAATACAATGATTTTTTAGTATATTTCAAAAAAAAATATCCAAATATTACGTTAGATTTGACGGTCAAATCAAGTATGGACATTTTAAATGATTTAAAGCAAAAAAATCCTGCTATTGGTATTTGTTTAGCAAAGCATACATCCA
This sequence comes from Psychrobacter urativorans, assembly GCF_904846695.1. Lineage (GTDB taxonomy): Bacteria > Pseudomonadota > Gammaproteobacteria > Pseudomonadales > Moraxellaceae > Psychrobacter > Psychrobacter urativorans. The sequence goes on along the minus strand of NZ_CAJHBR010000022.1, from coordinate 28,781 downwards.
ATACCCTTAATCAAAAGATACTCTTCAATCAACGCTATTACCTATATTGTGGATATCACCATCCTCTGTTCTCGGTGAAAGAGTTGAGTGTCAGTAATATATTAGAAGAAAATTTTATTGCATTTAATAGTGAAGCTATTGGTAATGTTCTTTCACCAATAACGTTATTTAAAGAAGCCCATGATTTTACTGGTCATGTTAGTGCCTATACAAATAATTTAGATGAGCTGGTTCGTCTGATATACACCGGATATGGTATCGGCGCGCTACCTGACCAGTTTATTGCTGCCACTCATCTAGAATCTAAACTCAGGCGTCTACCGCCAAAAGAAGGTATTGCTGATATACCGGTTTATCTTTTCTGGCATAAGCATCGCGCTTTGTCTGCTATCGAATCCAAATTTATTGAAGAAATTTTAGATTTTGATATTTCTTTCTAATCCAACTGTAATACTGATAATATTCACTAAGTAAAACCCTTGTAAGCTTTATGTTGCAAAAGTTTTATTGTCGGTAGTTATATTGGTTGGTGCGCCTATTATGCCTAGTTTTTCATTAACAATAGCGCGTTAGAAATAGAGTAGAGTAAAAGTAGTCGGCCACACCTAAATCATGATTCGCCTGTTGTTTAATAAAGCTGTATGAAACAATAGTAAGGCATACAGTATTAATTATAGGTATAAAATTTCTAGAATAGAGATTTACTTTAATCAACACCTTTTAGTAGTGGCTCTGAATTAGTTGACCATTACCATAACTATAATTCGCAGTATTTCGGTAACCGCTAATATAGAAGACAAAGTAATATATCTGAGATATAAGAAAAACTATTCCTATCCTTACTAAGGCTTAGATATAGATATTGCGTCAATACGTGAATATCCCAAGTAACGCTATCTCTTAGCTTATGTAAAGATTACTTTCAATGCTGTTTTTCATATGTAGTAAGCGCGGGGCAACATCCTCTTCTAATTTTGTACGGCTCAAAACAAAATTGGGCGCTCCACAGTTAAAAGTCAGCAAGCCCTCAGTGGGATGCATTAAAGCTGTAGCAACCGCATTAACATCTTTTTGCCATTCGCTAATTGAAAAACAGTATCCATAATCCTCATAATCTTTAAAGGCTTTATCTAGTCCTCTCCTAATCTTTATCCAATCATCTTTGTATTTACTGCGAATAGCATCAAGAATAAACTCTTGCTCAGCTTGCGGCATGCTTGCTAAACAGGCCCTTCCCATTGAACTTAAGTGAATAGGCAGGTACGAGCCGACATTACGGCGCATAGTAGTAGTACCGTCACCTTGCACGACATTTAGATATACCATCGTTAGTCGATCACGAGTAGCCATGGCAACAGCACTATTAGCATATTCTGCTAACGCTTCCATATACGGCGTTACTAGGTTGTTGATAGAGATGTTTGCCATCATCGTATATCCAAATCCCAATACACCCGCAGACAGTTGGTATTTACTACTGTTAGTCGATTGCTTTAAATAACCCAGTTTAACTAAGGTATAAGTGAGGCGAGTAATTGTTCCTTTAGGTAAACCTGTTAATTGACTTAAGTCTTGATTGCCTAAATAAGGACGTTGTGGCGTGAAGCAGCGTAGCAGCTCTAGCCCTCGAGCTAAAGCTGTAACAAACTGCCGATCATTCTTATCGCGCATCTCTGCAATTGGCTCTAACAATTCGATGTGTGTTGTGTTATCAGTACATTCGTCTGCAAGGTTTTTGGTTGTCATATATTATCTTTATTCTCAAATAAGTTAATACAGATATGATGATCAACACACTTCTTATTGTGCATTTATCATCAAAATAAATTATTAAAGACAGTAGCCTGCACCTTTATGAATAGTGATTTAAAGGTGCATTTAAATGCTTAATACAGCTATTATAATCTATTTCGCTGTGTGGTATATCTTGAATATTATTATGCCTTTTGTGGGTCATACTGTTGTTCTTTAATGAACAATGTCGGAATAAGACCACATAAGAAGTATGCTCCTGCCATTAGTAATAAGCCGGCACCAATAGAATTGTGCATGGCCATATAACCAATAGCTACAGGTGCAATAACTGAACCAAGTCTTCCAATATTGAATGCTCCACCGATGGCTGTACCTCGAATAGCAGTCGGAAAGCTTTCGGTCAAATAGGTGGCGTTTATAGCATAAGGAATACCATATAAGAACCCAAAGGTTATCATTAACCAACCAATATTTTCTGCAGTATGCATATAGACCAATACAGGTATAAATAGCGCCGTACCCATGGTGCCGAAAGCAAATACTATCTTGCGACCTATCTTATCAGCTACTAGGCCAGCAACCACTTTAGCAAACATCATAGTCAAATAAGTACCTGCCATATATAGTGCCATCTCCTTAAACTTGATACCCAATTCAGTTTCTAGATAAGAAGGTAGCCAGTTGCTGACGCCAAAATAACCGAATAATAAAAGCCCTGAACTCATAGACCATAAAATAAACATGATGCGATGCTTTGGATTTTCAAATATAGCTTTATATGGATTTTCAGGTTTCTGCAGCGAGTCCATTGCACCACTAAGTTTAAGGGCACGTGATTCTTTCCAAGACTGCGGCTCAGACACTAGAAAGTACATTGCTATCGAAAGAATAATGGGTATAAAGGTTAGAAGATACAGAGTTCGCCAGCCATAACTTGGAATAATCCAAGCTGAAATACTAGTGATAACTAAAGACCCTAATGTAAAGCCTGTCATCAGTGCTGCAAGTACTGTCGTTCTATGCTTGGTAGGCACCATCTCAGACATCAAGGTATTAGTCGCAATGTATAAGCTACCAAGACCTAAACAAGCGGTAAACCGTAATGCTATAAATTGCTCATAGCTTTGTACAAACCCACTAAAACCGGATAAAATAGAGAAGAGTGCAGTTGCAATCACGATAACCCGTACTCGTCCAAAACGATCACACGCCCAACCGCCAAAGAATCCACCGATGGCCATACCAAATAATGACCAACTGCCTAAAGCACCCGCTTGTACATTGGTCAATCCAAACTCTAGTTTTAGACTTGAAAGTGTAAAGGCAAGAATACCGATGTCAGCCCCATCACATAATAAGACTAAAAAACAAAATACAAAAGCCAGTTTCCAAGGTTGCTTCTGAACAGAATCTAAACTTGGATTTGAAGTTATAGCCGCACTTTTCACAATACATATCCTTATCGTTGTGAGAATAAAAAACTATCTTGATAGGGTCTTGGTTACGGTATTTACATCCTAGCAAATACCGATATTGCCTTGTTGTTCAAACAAAAAGCTATTCACTTACTTCTTTAATCATATTGCGGGCGATAATAATTTGCTGAATCTGAGTTGTGCCTTCATATAGACGATATAAACGCACATCACGGTAAAAACGCTCAATACCATAATCGGCAATATAACCCGCACCGCCATGAATTTGTACGGCTCTATCAGCAACGCGGCCACACATTTCAGTGGCAAACATCTTGGCACAGGAAGACTCAGTGACGACATTCTTCCCTTCGTCACGCAGGCGCGAGGCGTCTAATACCATAGATTTAGCTGCATAAATCTCTGCTTTTGAGTCAGCGAGCATCGCCTGAATAAGCTGAAAATTGGCAATTGGCTGTCCAAACTGCTTACGCTCAACAGCATAGTGCAAAGCATCATCTAGCATTCGAGTAGCGGCTCCGGTACTTGCTGCAGCAATATGTAAACGTCCTTTATCCAGTACTTTCATCGCAGTTTTGAAACCTACACCTTCAACACCACCAATCAAAGCATCAGCAGGCACGACACAATTATCAAAAATCACATCACAGGTATGAGCGCCTTTTTGCCCCATTTTTTTATCAATTTTACCCAAAGTAATACCAGGGGTATCGCTCTCAACGATAAAGGCTGAAATACCGCCCGATCTTTTATTTTTTGGATCAGTACGCGCCATTACAGTAAATACACCAGCTTGAGGAGCGTTGGTAATATAGCGTTTAGTACCGTTAATAATATAGGTATCACCATCTTTGATGGCAGTGGTCTTTAATGACGCGGCATCTGAGCCAGAATCCGGCTCAGTCAGACAGAATGAGCCGATGATTTCACCGCTGGCGAGTCTTGGTAGGTATTTCTGTTTTTGTGCTTCAGTACCATCAATGACTAGACCAGATGAGCCTATACCATTGTTTGTTCCAATTAGTGAACGAAAAGCAGGCGATGTGCGCCCTAATTCAAATGCTAGTGTGACCTCTTCCTCCATCGTAACGCCAAGCCCGCCATATTCTTCAGGAATAGTCAGCCCAAACAGTCCTAACTCACGCATTTGATTAATGATGTCATCTGGAAGGCGGTCATTTTCGGCTACCCAATGTTCCATCGGTATTAATTGGTTATTAACGAATTGACGAATAGTATCGGTAATTTGGTTAAGAACTTCCTTATCTCTGATCATGTGACTCTTCCTTGTTTGGTTAATACTTAGACTAATAGCGGCTTCGTGACGGCCTTGAACAAACAGCATAATTGATAGTTTCTTAAATTACAATACTTTTGGTTTAAAATACCGCATTGCGGTATTTTTAAAAACATGAAAGCGCAAATATTCTGATTTTTTCTAAAATTAACTCGGTTTTACTCTTCACAAAGGAAAATAAACAGTATATATTGGTCTTAAATATCGCTATGCGGTATTAATTATCATAAATATCAATATTTTTTAGGTCTTGCAGTACTTTACCTAAGGACATTGCTTAAGGGATAGCACCATGGAAGAGCCAATCGTTATTTGTGAGCAACAAGAAAATGGCGTTAGTGTAATAAGACTTAACCGTCCTAAAGTTCGCAATGCTTTAAACACTGAAGTACGCGAAAAAATGGCAGAGATTTTCAATAGGTTAAACGACGATGTGAATACTAAGGCTATTGTGCTGACAGGTGGCGATAAGGTGTTCGCAGCCGGTGCTGACATTAATGATTTTTTAACCGCAAAAACAGTCGATGTGTATTTACGCCATAGCGAACGTTATTGGGATGCTATCACTAATTGTCGTAAGCCGATCATAGCGGCAGTAAATGGCTATGCGCTTGGCGGTGGCTGTGAGCTCGCTATGCACGCCGATATTATTGTCGCTGGAAAGTCTGCTAAGTTTGGACAACCAGAGATCAAAATTGGACTGATGCCAGGAGCAGGGGGTACGCAGCGGCTCTTTCGAGTAATTGGCAAACATAAAGCCATGAAGATGATATTAACGGGTGACATGATAAGCGCTGATGACGCTGATCAAATGGGGCTGGTCTCTGAAGTCGTTGAGGATGAAGCGACTATCAAACGCGCCATCGAGATTGCAGAGCAACTAGCGCATTACTCGCCTATTGCCTTAGCCCAGATCAAAGAAGTTGCTAGTCTTGGCGTAGACATGCCCCTACAAGCCGCATTGGCTTTAGAGCGTAAAGCCTTTCAAATTTTATTCGATACTGAAGACCAAAAAGAAGGGGCAAAAGCCTTTTTGGAAAAACGTAGTGCTGAATACAAAGGACAGTAGCTTGTCAAATTATAGATAGGTAGAGCTAATTAACTCTGAAAACCACACTATTCGACAAGAGCATTCAAAGTAACGAGAGTATATAAAGGATTATTATGACCGTGAACACATTAGCCATTATTGGCACTGGTATTATGGGTATGGGAATCGCCCAAATCGCTGCTCAAGCGGGTATTCAAGTGCTCTTGTTTGATGCGAAGGCAGGAGCTGCTGAGCAAGGGCGACAATCTCTTCAAACCATGCTCGAAAAACTAACCGCTAAAGGTAAGTTTACCGATCAACAGCTACAGTCGACTTTAACTAATTTGACTGTAATCGAGGACCTGACCCAAATTGCGAAGGCTGACCTCGTAATCGAAGCAATCATAGAGAATTTAGAAATAAAAAAACAGCTTTTTAAACAGGTGGAAAGTATTGTCTCTGCTAATACGATTTTGGCAACCAATACCTCATCCCTAGCGGTGACTGCGATTGCCTCTGATTGCGATCATCCAGAGCGCGTGGCAGGATTTCACTTTTTTAATCCAGTGCCGCTAATGAAAATCGTTGAAGTTATTCCGGGTATCTCCACTAAAGCTTCAGTGGTAGAAACGCTTAAAGAGTTAGCCAAGCGCATCGGACATTTAGGTGTGATAGCGAAAGATACGCCAGGTTTTATTGTTAATCATGGTGGTAGAGCTTATAGCACCGAAGCCTTAAAAATATTAGGCGAGGGGGTCGCAAGTTTCGAGGACATCGATTGCATCTTGCGTGAAGGAGCAGGCTTTCGAATGGGACCATTTGAGCTACTTGATCTCACCGGTATTGATGTGTCCCATCCCGTTATGGAGTCAATCTATAACCAGTTCTATCATGAAGACCGCTATCGCCCCCATCCGCTAACTCGTCAGATGCTAATGGGGAAAAAGCTTGGACGTAAAGTTGGTGAAGGCTTTTACCACTACTCAGAAAATAAAAAACAAGACGGTCAAAAACAGACAGCAGATACCTCTAAACAATTACCTTATAAGACAGATTCCAATATCTCGAACATATCAGTTTGGATTGGGGCAGATTTAGCAGAAGATAAGCAACAGCTTGTTAATTACCTAAATGCCAACAATATTACGATTGATAAAAATGACGAACCACAATCTGACAGTTTGGTATTGCTGGCAATCTATGGCGAGGATACCACCAATGCTGCTATTCGCTATCAAGTAAATCCTAAACAAGCAGTCGCCATTGATATGCTGACTGAATTATCTAAGCATCGTACCCTGATGCCAAGTATCGTCACCCAGGATGATTTTGTGGCTCAAGCCTATACTTTATTTGGTAAAGGGTTAGATAACCGCTTAGTTGAGGATAAAGCAACCCCACAGGCAGCTGTTGATGCCACACTCATTACTGAAAGCACCGGCTTTGTGGCGCAACGAGTCATTGCAATGATCGTTAATCTTGGATGTGATATTGCCATGCAAGGTATTGCCACACCAAAGGATATCGATAATGCCGTAAAGCTAGGATTAGGCTATCCGTATGGTCCTATCTCATGGGGCAATGAGCTTGGTGCTCAGCGAATCTTACTTATCCTAGAACGCATTTATGGGTTAACTGGTGATCCACGTTATCGTCCTAGTCCATGGCTACAACGCCGTGCCAAACTAGGCATCTCCTTGTTCACCAAGCAGAGCACCTATTCAGGCTAATGACTTAGTTATTTAACCATATTACTAAACCCTATCTTTTAATAAGACAAACTCTCAAAACACAACAAGGAACAGTTATGTTAAACGCCTATATTTATGATGGATTAAGAAGTCCTTTTGGTCGTCACGGTGGAGCATTAGCAACGGTTCGTCCTGATGACTTAATTGCCACAGTGATCAAGACCTTAGTTGCAAAGCACCAATTGCCTAATGATATTTTTGATGAAGTGTTGATCGGTAATACTAATCAAGCTGGTGAGGACTCACGCAATATCGCCCGTAATGCTGCGTTGTTAGCAGGCCTAGATGTCAAAACTCCTGGTCAAACCGTCAACCGTCTATGCGCTTCAGGATTATCGACTATCATTGATGCTGCTCGTAGTATTACTTGTAATGAGGGAGACATCATTTTAGCAGGGGGCGTTGAGTCAATGACCCGAGCACCCTTCGTATTTGCTAAGACCGAGCAGCCTTTTAGCCGTGAATTCAAAGTATTTGATACGACCATTGGCAGTCGCTTCCCCAATCCAATCATCGAAAAACAGTTCGGTAGCGATAGTATGCCGCAAACGGGTGATAACGTTGCTCAAAAATACGGCATTACTCGTGAAGAAGCGGATAAATTTGCAGCGGCATCGCAGGCTAAGTATCAAATGGCAAAAAAAGCTGGGTTCTTTGATGATGAAATAACCCCAATTATGGTATCGCAAGGTAGAAAATTACCAGAAAAATCAATATCAGAAGATGAACATCCTCGTGCCAGCTCAACTGTTGAGGCACTACAAAAACTCAAGCCTTTAAATAACGAAGGTGTAGTCACAGCAGGCAACGCATCAGGTATTAATGATGGTGCAGCTGCTCTTATCATTGGCTCAAAGCAAGCAGAGGAAAAGCTAGGTTTTAAGCCTATTGCCAAGATTCTTTCATCCGGTGCTATGGGTGTTGAGCCTAATATTATGGGTGTTGGTCCCGTTGAGGCGATTAAGCTGGCATTGAAACGTGCTGACTTGACGCTTGATGATATGTCTATTATTGAAATTAATGAAGCGTTTGCGTCGCAAGTGCTTGGCTGTCTAAAAGGTTTGGATATTGATTTTGATGACAAACGTGTCAATCCTAATGGTGGAGCGATTGCTATTGGACATCCGCTAGGTGCATCAGGCGCCAGAATCGCCTTAAGTACTGCTCGCGAGCTACAGCGTACGGGTGAGAAATATGCGGTAGTCAGTTTATGCATTGGCATCGGGCAAGGGCTTGCCATGGTGATAGAACGAGTCTAACTCTTTCAATACTTGCACCATAATATTTATTATCAAGGACGACAATAATGACTACGATACTTAATCAACATGAGGACTATCAGCAAGCTCAAGAAGCTTATGGTTTTCCTTTGATTATTAAACAGCTACTAAACCGCGCAAAAATTGCCTCTAAAGAGCAAACTATCAGTTATGCAGATAAGGTTACTTATACCTATGCTGAATTTTTTAAGCGTATTAACCGCCTGGCAAACGTATTAAAAAATATGGGTTTGCAAGCAGGTGATGTGGTTGCTGTTATGGATTGGGACAGTCATCGTTACCTTGAAGCCTATTTTGCAGTACCGATGTCTGGAATGATTCTACAAACCGTCAATGTACGCTTGGCTGAAGATAAAGTGCTCTATACCATCAACCATTCCAAACCTAAAGCTTTGTTATTAAATGCTGAATTTGAGCCAATGGCTAAAAATTATCTTTATGAAGCTCCTTCTATTGAAAAAATTATTTGGCTGGATGACGCTCAATATAGTGAAGAGAATATAAAAACTCAGCAAGCTAGTATGCCAGATTATGTCGAAGGTGAGTACGAAGCAATGTTAGCCGAAGTCAGCGATGAGTTTGATTTTCCCGACTTTGATGAAAATACCATCGCCACGACCTTTTATACCAGTGGCACGACCGGAGATCCAAAGGGCGTCTTTTTTACCCATCGACAAATCGTATTACAAACTCTATCGAGTACGTTAGCATCTGCACTTAGTGCCGAGGGTCAAGGTGCTCGCTACAATGATGTCTATATGCCGATGACGCCCTTATTCCATGTGCATGCATGGTGTTGGCCTTATGGCGCAACCATGATAGGGCTTAAACAAGTATATCCAGGGCGCTATGTATCCGAAGTACTGGTTGACCTGATTGAACGGCACAAAGTAACCCTCTCACATGGCGTGCCAACTATTTTACAAATGTTAATCAAAGAAATGGCAACGCGAGGACGCAAGTTTAATGGTCTTAAGTTATCAGTAGGGGGCTCCAAACTAAATGAAGGTCTGGCTGAAGCCGCTATTGAAAGTGGCATAGAGTTTATCTCGGGGTTTGGAATGTCAGAGTCCTGTCCTGTCCTCGCCAGAATGGCATTCGGTGATCAGACAAATGATATGACGATAACTGAACAGATCAATTATCGTTGTCTTTCTGGCTCACCCATTATGCTCGTTTCAATGGAACTATGGGATGCGAACGGCAAAGCTCTACCTATGGATGGTCAGTCGACAGGGGAGCTTGTGGTCCGAGCGCCTTGGCTAACCCAAAGCTATTTCAAAAATTCAGATGCTGGCGATGAGTTATGGCGCGGTGGTTGGATGCATACCCAAGATATTGCCTGCATTACCGCTGATGGCACTCTAAAAATTACTGATAGGCTCAAAGATGTTATTAAGTCAGGTGGCGAGTGGGTATCCTCGCTTGAAGTCGAAAATATTTTATCCTTTCATCCTTGTGTTGCTGAGGTGGCCGTCATTGGAGTAGCGGACGAAAAGTGGGGTGAACGCCCTCTAGCGTTAGTAGTTCTAAAGCCTGAGCATGTTGATATCAAAGCGGAGGAGATTTTAGCGTTAGGTCACCAAGCAGTTGAAAAAGGCTATTTACCAAAGTATGGCGTCCCAAGTGAAATAAAATTCTTAACAGAAATGCCAAAAACTAGTGTGGGCAAGCTCGATAAGAAAAAAATGCGGATGATGTACGCAGAAAAATTGATTTAATCCGCAAATTCCTATTGATAACGGCAACTCTATAGTCGAATGAGCTTACTAATAAATGAGCTTACTAATAATTGCAATGATTATGCGCATTGCCATGACTGAACGAGGCAACTATGAAAGCTTTAGCAAAATTACCAGAAATACAAGAGACGTTGAATAAAGATAGTGATCATCCTATGCATGGTTTTGCCGTTATTTACTCTCAACAAGTAGAGTGGGGTGATATGGATTCTTTCGGGCATGTCAATAATGTGGTCTATTATACCTATGCCCAAAACGCTCGTATTCACTACAACAGTCAATTAAATTTATTTAATGAAAAGACTTTCTCAGTCATGGCTGCGTCATCCTGTCAATATTTCAAGCCAGTGATCTACCCTGATATCTTGTGGATTGGGGTTCGAATCAAGAAAGTTGGCAATGCCAGCTTGATTCATGAATATACCTATTATAGTACGGCTATGAATACTATTGTCGCTAGCGGTGAGTCAGTATTGGTCTATCTTGACAAAGCCAGTGGACAAAAGAAAAATATCGATGATATGAAAAAAGCCGCAATTAGCGCTTTTGAAAGTGTCAGCTAGAGTAGAAAATACATGTTTTTGTACAAGGAAATCGTACTGGCATTTATGAGTTGAAAAAATAAAGTAGCGATATGAACTTAAAGAGCTTTAAAGGGATTTTTAAATAATACAAGGAATGTATAGATCATGCTTTATATCAAAAATTTGTCTTTTAGTTTAGCGGTTCTTGGCGTATGTACACAGGTACAAGCCATAGATCTGGTCACAAATGGAAGCACTACTCTAAGTATCGGCGGGTATGTTAAAGCTGAGGGTATCTATTATTCTCCAGATAAAGGTGACTCCGAGTTCAAAGGTAGTGCACGGCAGTCTCGTATTAACCTTAAAACTACCAAGCAGGTGGATGCTAAAAAATTAACGGGTTTTATTGAAGGGGATTTTTATGGTAATGCAGCAAATGGCGGTTCAGAATTGCGACTTCGCCACGCTTATGTTCAGATCAATGATTTAACCGTAGGAAAGACATGGAATGGACAGTTTTTGGCTGTCTATCCACTTTTGACTGAACAGCTTGATTTTCGGGGTACGGGGTTGGGAACCATCTCTGGTGGGGGCGCTGATATTCGTCCAGATTTGACGGTGCATTATACTCATAAAGGGCTTCGTTTTACCGCTCAACAACCTGTTTACGAGGAAGCTAACCTGCCTGATATGGTGGTTAGCTACAAAAACAACCTATCTGATCTTAGCTACAACTTAGCAGTTACTGCCCGTGAAACTAAAAACGGAAACGATTCAGATGTAGGCGTCGGTGCTTCTTTAGCGGGCAAACTCAAACTGGGTAATGACTCATTACATGCAAGCGTATTCAACGGTAAAGGGATGGGTGCCTATTCAACAATATGTGTTGGACGAGTGCTTGGGGCGACTGGGTCGTTAGATTGTGATGCTGAAAACGGCGAGCTTGTGTCGCAAACCGGTTTCACTGTAGGATATAGGCATAAATTTACAGAAAAGCTTCTTGGTAACATGCGTTATGGTGAGATTAATGTAGACGATGCAGCTGATACTTCTGTAAATGTAAAAAGTGTAAATCTTATCTATAATTATTTACCAGATCTCGATTTTGGCATTGAATGGAGAGATCGAAGCAACAAGACCCTGTCACAAGTAAAAAAAGGTCAGCAAGTTGAAGTAATGGCCAAATACAGTTTCTAACCTAACCTAACCTAACTGCGCCTAAAAATTCAAACCCCAAGATTTGCAACACTGCCTAATTAAAGTTCTGAACAGAAAAAGTTGCTAGTGATATATATAATATAAGACATTAAGATCACAGTGAATAAGAAACAGCTTAACTAGGCTGGCAAGTGGACTCATGCCAGCTGTTAAGTGTTTGAGTGTACAGCAACTAATAAACAGCTTAGTAAGATATGATAAAACTCGTGTAAAAAAACAGTATCAAAGATTTGGCGCATCAGGTTGCTTTACAGGATCAGCATCATCAAAAGCTTTAAGCGAGCGGCAATGCTCATCAATAGCAACGATATTAGGATAAGGTGTCAAATCTACTTTAAAGCGGCGGGCAGAGGAGACTTGGGGTACTAAATAGCAGTCTGCAAACGTTGGACTGTCGCCGTAGCAAAATTTCCCAGTTGATCTGTTTTCTGCTAATAGTTTCTCTAAAGCCGCAAAGCCCTCAGTCATCCAATGTTGGCACCAGAGCATCACCTCATCTTCACCAACCGTTAACTCGTTGCGCAGATACTGCAAGATACGACGATTATTAAGGGGATGGATATCACAGCCAATCATAGCGCTAAGTGCTCGTATTTGCATACGCCCTGCAGCATCTTTAGGTAATAGAGGGTTCTGCGTATAAGTCTCCTCTAACCACTCCAAAATAGCAGGGCTTTGATATAGTAGTAAATCATCTGTCTGCAATACAGGCACTAAACCTTGTGGATTAATAGCTTTAAATGCTGTTTCTAACTGTTCATCTTGGGCCAAATTAACCGCGATATAGTCGTAATCCAAACCTTTGAGGTTCATGGCAATACGAGTACGGTAAGAGGTACTACTGCGAAAGTAATTAAAAAGCTTCATCATCATTATTCTCCATTTTGGGCAGGTATCAAACGCTCATCATTATGTATATAATCAGTCACGATCATAAACCTGCTAAACTTAAGAAGGTGTTATGAGTCGTCACAAGCAGGTTTTAAACCAATATGCTTAAACTGAATGCTTAGACTGATAAGCGGAAAAGGAAAATCTGGCTTATTTCAACTGTCAGATATAAGCATCAAGTCGTATCTTCATTTAACTGAGTAAAAAATAGGCAACTGAGCAAATAATGTCATCATCAGATAACGCTTCAACCTTAAGTAATCCTTTAACATCGAACAAGAGTCAAGGTGGTGTACAGTCCCTTGAGATTGGGTTATCGATATTAGATGTACTCATCGCCTATAACGAGCCTATGATGCTAAAAGCCATAGCTCAAGAGATGCAGATGCATCCAGCCAAATCTCATCGTTATTTGGTTAGCCTGATTCGCAAAGGCTATGCTCGTCAGCTCGATGATGGACGCTATGGGCTGGGCGAACGGATTAACGCTCTAGGCCAGACAAGTGTCGACCAAAACAACATCTTGCAGCGCTTGACTACGGTGGCCAATGACATTAAAGAGGCTCTAAACTGCGGGGTACAAATTGCCAAGTGGTTTAGTGAAGGCCCTATTATTATTCAGTCCGTTGAACCAGATAGCCCAATCAGTATTATTACGCGTATCGGCTCACGTATGCCGCTTACAACTTCTGCCACAGGTCAGTTGTTTGCCAGCTATCAACCAGAGGCGATCATCAAACCATTAGTAATGGCAGAGTGGCAAGGGGAATCTGCTACCGTCAGCAGCGCTGAAATATTGGCTAAGTGGCTGCACTTTAAGCAGCTACAAGCTGATGTTCGCACCCAAGGTTATGCGACGGTCACCGGTGACATGCTAATAGGTATTAACGCTATTACTATTCCAGTACTATTGCCGAAATCGGCTAACAATAAAGATGGCGCTACAGAGGCCCTTGTCAAAGATTTGCCATTAGACTATGCCATTACTATTATTGGTACTTCAGAGCAGCTGCCTATGAGTAAGCAGCATGAAGTGGCGGATAAAGTACGGGCGATAGCTCAACGCTATCAAATTGCTTAGCGAATATTGTGTTTAAAGGTTAAGGATTTAAAAGTTAACTTTTGCTTTTTACCTTCTGTTATTCTCCAACAGGAAAATGCTCTTTTGCTTGGGTAAGTTCTTCGGCATGCAAAAAGTGCGTATGGGCAGGGGCACGTTTGGTCCGCGTCCATTCATCGAGCATATCTTGCTTGATTTCTTCAGTAATCATCGAGACTTTTTCTTCTGAAGTAATATCATCGTAGGTCAGTTCCATACGATGACCATTAGGATCGAAGAAATAAATAGAATGGAAGATACCGTGATTGGTAACTCCGATAACGTCAATACCGCCGTCCTCTAAATGCTTCTTAGCAGTCATTAAAGTATCACGGTCTTTTACTTTCATCGCTAAATGCTGCACCCAGTCTGGAGTATTAGGATCAAAGCCCATCTCAGGTTGATTAGGCACTTCAAAAAATGCCAATACGTTGCCATTACCAGCATCTAAAAACACATGCATATAGGGATCAAAGGCTTTGGTCGAAGGCACATGGTCTTCAGCAAATGCCAAGATAAAGTCCATATTTAGGTGCTTTTTATACCATTCGACGGTTTCTTTGGCGTCTTTGCAACGATAAGCAACGTGATGGATTTGTTCTATTTTAAAGGTCATTATCAATATCCTTTTGATAAATAATCAACAGAGTGCAGTTACAGCAACCGTAGGTTTATAATAATAAAAATACAGTGGCTGCTTTGCTTGCTTGAACTGCAATTTATAAAAATTTATTTATAAAGTAGAGCAGGGTTTTAAATTTATATTAGAGCCCTGCTTAGTCTGAAAAATTAAACTCTAAAGCGGGTAATACAGTACCGCGTACCTCACCGAAGCCCACACGAATGCCATCCTTCTCAGAATAACCTTTCATAATCACAGTGTCGCCATCTTCGATAAAGCTACGTGTCTCACCATTATTAAGTTTAACTGGTTTGGTTGCGTTCCAAGCCAGCTCCAGCATTGAGCCGAACGTATCTGGCGTTGGCCCTGAAATCGTACCAGAACCCATCATGTCACCAACTTCTACTTTGCAACCAGAGATGGTGTGATGCGTCAGCTGCTGAGTCATCGACCAATACATATATTTAAAGTTACTCTTACAGATAACAGTTGCGGTATCAGCGTCTGCAGTTAACAGCTCTACTGATAAGTTAATATCAAAGCTGTTATCGCCAGCTTTCTCACGTAAATAGGCTAACGGCTGTGGATCTTGAGTAGGAATTGAGGTTTTAAAAGGTTGTAGAGCGTCTAAAGTGACAATCCAAGGTGAAATCTCAGACGCAAAAGTTTTGGCGTTAAACGGACCTAAGGGTACGTATTCCCATTTTTGAATGTCACGAGCTGACCAATCGTTAAATAACACCATGCCAAAGATATGATCCCAAGCGTTTTCAATGGCGATAGGCTGACCGATTTTGTTAGGCTTCCCAACGATAAAAGCGGTCTCAAGCTCGAAGTCTAGGCGCTTACAAGGTGAGAAGATAGGACGCTCATCAGGACTGGGTTTTAGCTGACCTGAGGGACGGATAATATCGGTACCGCTAACGATGACAGTGCTGGCGCGACCGTTGTAAGCAACAGGCATCTCTTTCCAGTTGGGCAATAAGGCATTGTCAGGATCACGGAACATGGTGCCAACATTGGTGGCATGTTCTTTAGAAGAATAAAAGTCAGTATAGCCAGGTACGCGTACTGGCAAATGCATGGTGACGTCTGCTTGCTTGAACAGTGCCTTGCTCATTAAGTCTTGATTGTCACTTAAGGCTTTGCTGTCGGTACAGAGTAGGGTTTGGATAGTTTTACGAGCTTTTGTCCAGTTGTTGCGACCAGATTCAATAAAGGGATTTAACGTAGGCTGATCAAAATAGGGGCCACCTTCTAGGGTCAGTAGACCTTCAGTTTCAACAACTGATAAGTCCAATACTTGATCGCCAATGGCCACACCAGCACGGCGTTCGCCGTCTTCGGTTTCACTAAAGATGCCGTAAGGAAGGTTATGAATTGAGAAATCAGAATCGCTAGCGATATCGATAAATGAAGTGAGGTTTTTGTCAATCGTTGACATGAAATGCTCCTTGCTAAATGTTTATAAGTGGCTTAATTAATATAATATTTGCTTAGTCTGTATTATAACAATCAGCTCAATAAATTACGATATGTTTAACTACTTACGAATAATGTAATTTATAACCAAGCATATTGCAAGGAGTTTTGGTAACTTAGCCGCTCTGTACTTCGATCTATAGTTCGCTCTGTAATTCGATCTGTGGTTAGCGGTATGGTTTGCTATCGGGCTGGTATAAATCAGTCTTTTTTCTTTTGCGCATTAGTCTTTGAGGACTTCTACTATCGCATTAGCACCATATCAATATTACTGACATTGAGTCCGGCCACACATATGTGTGAGCTAGCTATTAGCTATTAGCTATTAGCTATTAGCTACTAGGTCGCTAATAGGCAGAAACCCTGTAGATGCCAAGCTCTGTTTGTAGGCGTTGGGCTTGCTCAGGCGTCAGTCCGGTAAAGCTAACCCTGCCGTTTTGTCGAGTGATATATAATGAATTCACGCACCAGTTATAGAGTAGACTGCGGTTAATATTGTGCTCAAGCTATTTGATGGGGCTGCTAATGTTGAAATAGTTACCAGCACTCTTAAAAGGGTATTTAACCCTATTAATTAACAAAAAAAGCGCTACTTAATTTAATAAGTAACGCCTTTCTTGTTGATTAGTGATCCCGATAACTTAGAACTGGTACTGTAAACCTACTTGTACCGCACTTTGTTTATTATCACGAGCAAAGGTAGTATCGCCATTTAAATAAGCATGTACTTTTTTATGGACCTTACTGCTTACGCTTAGACCCAAACGACCGTAGCTGTCATCATTATCTAACTGACCGATCTTGACATCGCGTCTTTGGCCGTCAGCTGAAGAAGTGGTTGTCAAACTATCAAGCATGCCATCCTCAATAACATTGACGTATGCAAGCTTACCTTGAAGCTTAGTAGGAGCACCTTTGAAATTGAAATTATACTGCATTTGATAGCCAAGCTCAGCATCGAACGCATCACTAGAGGTACTATTAACGGTTAAAGCAGTACGAGAATCAACGGCACCCGTGTTATAACCGTCAATATCTACTTTGCTGTAGTTAAGAGCTAAAAAAGCGCCGTGTTTAACCTTTTCGTTCATCAAGAAATTATAACCTAGTTCGTTATAGGCACTGAATACGTCAGCATCGGCACGGTCTTGATGGCTGTTGTTAATGATATTAATACCATCATGGGTGTCAAGTTTTACCGTTCTGTTGGTATCTAAGTTGTGCTTAGAATAGTTCAGCGAGGTGGTATTCCACCAAGCAGAGTTCTTATTGCCAAGTAGAGAGTAGGCTTGGACGCCGTAGTTTGTATCTGTCTTGATACCGTTATCAATATCACTATTGTACTGATTGGCAGCTTGCAAACCTAAACCGACACGCCAGTTTGGATTGGAGGCATATTCACCGTACACACCCACTTGGGCGCGGTGACCATTATCTATGTCATCTGCATCAACATAGCTTTGGGAACCGTCGACCCAAAAATTTATACCTGATTCAGATGGCTCAGATGTAGTTAATGCTACAGAGTTAGCGCGTTCAACTATCGCAGAATGCGAACCAGTTGCCGCTTCTTTCAACTGTAATCCCATCATATTTTGGAGACTGATAGCGCTTTTGTTCGATTGAATGATGTCGGCATTGGTCTGCTCAACAAGCAGACGAGTGATAATACGAGAGTAGTCTGCCATTCTTTGAGAGATATGATCTTTCCCAAAGGCTTCTGTGAGGTACTTCTCATTATCTTTACTAGGGTCATGCCAAGTATAGCCATCTTCTATTTTTGGGTTATCAGTCTGGGTATAGCCATCTAAGTCGTCACCAAGCTCCCAGTTTGTTGACTCAAAACCAACCACTTGCATTAGGCCATCAAACGAGTCTTGATCACTACAGCAACCAACGCCAGCGGGACGATAAGGCTTAGTTTGGCCTTCTGGGATAAGACCTGGATTCATTTTTAATTCTATGCCAAGCTCTTTAGCGATACGATGAGCATTATCACGTAAAGTGGTATTTTCAGGGACAGCGTTACCGTTTTTATCGTAGGAGTTACGACCTGAGTGCGCGTACATAAAGTCGCCAGTGATTAGACTATCTAGGTTGACCATACCCAATGCAGATGCTTTTTGCGCATCAGTCAAGTCGCGGGCAAACGCTTTAGAGCCTTTAAGACCGTCTTCCTCAGCACCAAAAGCGATAAATTGTAAATTATGCTCTAAATCAATACCACTAAGGTTCTTGGTTAACTCTGCTAACACACCAGAACCTGATGCATTATCATCAAGTGCTTCAAGCGTTTTGTAATTAGGATATGCGATTGCAGAATCGTAATGAGCGCCGACATATAAAGTTTTGTCAGTAGTGCCTTTTTGGGTAACTACCACGTTATGACTGGTAATATCTTGATCTTTAAAGATACCGCGTGTTGGCTTCACTTTAAAAGGGCGTATCTCAGCTTGATTGTCGCTAGCATTGCTGATAGTCATGCGATCTTGCATGTACTTAGCAGCCTCTAATTCCATATTGCCGCCTGTATACCTGCCAGCATGCTCACGAATAAGCGTATAGGCAGTTTCCTCTCCATAAGCACCGTATTTAGCATCAGCATTGATAGCGCTAATTTGAGCAGTTGCTTGTGAGCTTGCAAGCATAGTGAGTGCGGCAATAACTGAAAGCGTAAGTGGGGATAATTTAATAGTCAAAATTACATCTCCAAGACTCATAAAGTGTTTTAGTTGAGAGAAAAGTAAAAGATATAATTACTGATATTAAAATACTTTACAAGCGCTATTTTTACATTTTGAAATATTTCTGTAAGTTAATACCCATTCTATCGCCATGGTATTTGAAGCCAAGATGGAGTGCAATCTTAGCGTTACATATGATGTCAATAAAGGATTGCATAGGCGGCTTCTAACATTCTTTAACGGCCTCAAAGCCGTTATCACGTGGGCGACAATTTAAGGTTTAAGCCCCACTAAGGAATGGCATTGTTACACTGTACGGAGCATATGTTCCTGAGCATGGTCATATTAAAAACTCGAAAGTAAGACACTTGTTTCACTATTTAAAATACCCTCGACCTCCCGCACTTGACGTAGCACTTCATCAAACTCACTTAGAGTTGGCGTGTTTATTTCAGCAATAAGGTCCCAAGCCCCATTTGTGGTATGCAACTTTACTAGTTCTGGTATGCCTCGTAGTTTTCTGATGACTTGAGAGGTGGAGTGTCCAGATATTTCGATCATCATAAGAGCTTTTACAGTTCTTTGATCTAAAGTTTCGTTCACTCGAATAGTAAAGCCAAGAATCGCACCGTTAGATATCAGTCTATCGATCCGATTTTGTATCGTTGCACGAGATACTTTTAGCCTTTGGGCAAGATGTGAAATAGTCGCTCGACCATCTCCTCTCAACTCTGAGATAAGCTCACTATCCAAATTATCGTAAATATATCTTCTCATTAGATTTCTTACCTACTGTGCGTTGTGTTTATCAAAATGTACAGTGTGCGTTAGCAAAATGCAAAATAATTGTGCTTATTTAGTAATTTTTTTGCATTTTAACCAACACTCAGCCTTGCTAAGATATTTAACATCGTTCACAAAGACCGTCTAGGAGTAAAATATGTCGAATTTTATCGTATCGCCCAAGCAAGGAGTTCCATTCGTTAGTGTACAAGCGATGGCTAAAATGATTCATGATTATGGCATTGAGCAATGTATTACCGATCTAGTAGATGCTTTAGAGCAAGACTTCCTTCGTTGGGAGCAATTTGAAAAGTCTTCTCGCTTTGCTTCGCATTCCAAAAACGGTGTTATAGAGTTAATGCCAGTAAGTGATGGAGATATGTTTGCTTGTAAATATGTAAATGGTCATCCCATTAATACCAAACGCAATCTACAGACCGTGGCGGCTATGGGTATCTTGTCTGATGTTGAAACCGGATATCCTATTTTGCTTACAGAAATGTGTATCCTTACGGCATTACGTACTGCTGCTACATCCGCTATGTTGGCCAAACATTGTGCGCCAAAAGGTGCTAAAACACTGGCATTAATAGGGAACGGAGCGCAGTCTGAATTCCAAGCATTAGGTATGAAAGCCATAATAGGTATCTGCGAAGTTCGTTTGTATGATATTGATTCAGCGGCGTCGCAGAAAACGGCTCATAACCTTTCAGACTCAGGTTTGAAAGTCATTGTTTGTCGCACGTTAGAGGAAGCTGTTTTAGGTGCAGACATCATCACTACTTGTACAGCTGACAAAACAAATGCCATTATTTTACGAGACGATATAATCGAAAAAGGTGTTTATATTAATGCGATAGGCGGTGATTGTCCGGGCAAGACAGAGCTGGATAGCAATATATTAATGCGAGCAGATCATGTGATTGTGGAGTTTGAACCTCAGACACGCATTGAAGGTGAGATTCAAAAATTATCAAGCGACTTCCCTGTGACTGAATTCCATCGCATCTTGAAAGGCGAAGTACCAGCTCGAAAGTCAGCTGATGATCTGGTAGTGTTTGATGGCGTTGGTTTTGCATCAGAAGACTTTACCGCTTTAGTCTTTTTACGAGACTTAATCAAAGAGCAACAAGGATATGAAATTTTAGATTTGATACCTCAGCAAGCTGACCCTAAAAATCTATATTCGGTAGTGAAAGAACCTAGCGTAGTAACCAATGAAGCGATGGCTGTGTCGTAACCATATAAAAAAAGATGAATGTAATTTTAAACTCAAACTATGTAAAAATTTATTTTCTTTAATAGAGACAAAATAATGACTGATTTGATGAAAAACATAACAATAGTAGAAGTTTATTCAGATATTGCAGGGTATAAAAAAGGTGCCTCTCTAGGTATCGAGGCATTAAAAGCGTCATCAAAAGAACTCAATGCAGATTATTTTGAAAAATTGCAACTCGAAAGTATTGAAGATGATAGTAATCATGAAGGAGAGTCACAATTTTTGCATGCAAAATATGCTGATGTGATTGAACCGATCATATCTAAGCTAGCCCATAAAGTGAAAGATATAAGAAATCAGAATAAGTTTCCAATTATCTTAGCTGGAGATCATTCTAGTTGTGCAGGAACTATGCATGGTCTTAAGATGGCGCACCCTGATTCTGAAATTGGTGTGGTTTATATAGATGCCCATGCTGATTTTCATTCACCCTATACCAGTGGGTCAGGGAATATGCATGGGATGCCTTTGGCAATGGCTTGTGCCATTGACAATTTGGAATGTAAGCGCAATGAGCTCTCCGAAAAAGAAAAACAGTACTGGGAGAAATTAAAGTTTCTAGCTTCTGATGAACCATCAATCAAACCGGAGAATATAGTTTTTTGTGCCGTTAGAGATTACCAAGAAGAGGAGATGGCCTTAATTAAAAAACATAAAATCCCCTTATATTCAGTTGCTGAAATAACTCAAAAAGGCATTAGTTCTACAGTAGAGGAAATCTTCAAAAAACTGGAATACTGTGATCATATTTATGTCTCATTCGATGTTGATAGTGTTGATCCTTTATATGTTCCAGGAACAGGCACTCCTGCAAAGAATGGCCTTTCCTATGAGCAAGCAATGCAACTCAATATAGAATTAATTAAAAATGAGAAAGTATGCTGTTGGGAAATGGCAGAAATTAATCCCCTTTATAATAATTCAAAAGACGATTCAACTAGAATATTTAAAATTTTAGAAAAAGTCACCCAGTCTCTTTTAAATAATTATTAGTACAAAATACCTAAAATGGAGCTAAAACATCCAACATAAAAATTTATTATATAAATTTTTATGTTGGTTAAAAAGGGACTGCGAGTAAAATAATATGGATATTAAATTAAATACCTCGGATCAAGTGGTTAGCAGTGCGAATACTAATATAAGTATAAAACAGTTTTTAAAATTTTTTATACCCTCTATGCTGGGTTTAATTATTTTTATACTTCCCATTCCCTATGTAGATGGTAAGTTTGTATCCTATACAGAAGGATTTGCCATTCCTATATCTGTCATGAAGGATTATATACAAGGTTATATGAGTGACTTTTTGCCACTATTGGTGGTAATTTCGATTATGGTTACTCTTGTTTTTACCTTATATACCAAAATCATGAAACCTTCGTTTATTTTAAATAATAAATTTTTAAATAATTTACTTAATGTCACAATGCCTTGGGTTACGCTCAGAATACTAGGGGCGTTTTTTGTTATAGTGACCTATTTTAAATATTCTTATGAAGTAATATATTCAGATAGTAGTGGCGGGTTAGTACTATATGAGTTAATGCCAATACTTTTTATTGTGTTTTTTTTAGCTGGATTATTGCTACCGCTACTACTTGATTTTGGCTTATTAGAGTTTGTTGGGGTCTTATTAAGTAAAGTAATGCGACCGTTATTTGGTTTACCAGGTAGATCATCTGTAGATTGCTTAGCCTCATGGTTGGGTGACGGCACTATTGGCGTATTATTGACTGATAAACAATTACAAGGTGGCTTCTATACTAAAAAAGAAGCGGCAGTTATTGCTACTAGTTTTTCCGCAGTTTCGATTACATTTTGTTTAGTAGTGATTTCTCAGGTTAAGCTGGAAAATTACTTTATCAATATGATTGGGGTAGTCGCATTATGTGGCATTGTTTGTGCTTTTATATTACCAAAACTGTTCCCTTTATCTAAAATTGAAAATACCTATATAGTAGAAAATGATGATAAGGATCATGAAACTATTCCTGAAGGAAAAACATTATTTACCTACAGCTTACATAAAGCGGTGCAAAAAGCTGATGATAGTCCAAGCTTTTCTTCTTTCTTAAAAGACGGATCAAAAAATGTTTTGGATATGTGGATTGGAATATTACCTATAGTTATGGCAATTGGCACTATGGGTTTGATCGTTGCAGAAGAAACCCCAGTATTTGATTACTTAGGCATGCCATTTATTCCATTGCTAGAGTTATTAAATATACCTTTTGCGCAAGAAATGTCAAAAACCATCATGGTGGGTTTTGCAGATATGTTTTTACCTGCTATCATCGGCTCTTCAATAGAATCAGAGTTAACCCGATTTGTAATAGCTTGCTTGTCAGTTTCTCAGCTGATCTATATGTCAGAAGTAGGCGGATTGATTTTAGGAACAAAAATTCCAGTTAGCTTTTTTCAGTTATTAATAATATTTTTATTAAGAACCATTATTTCATTACCGATTATTGCATTATGTGCTCATGTTATTTTTTGATAATATCAAAATTTAAATTTATCTTTGTAACAGAATTCTTTTTAATGGGATTTTCTTAAAGTTATCGACACTATATGTGGACAGAAAATTAATAGCAAAAACCACCTTTATAGGTGGTTTTTGCTATTAAGATTAAGCTGTTTGTAAGACTATCGTTTTGCAAAGCCAGCTGCCCTTTTGAGCATAATACGCTCATCAACTGCTTAATGCAGAGGCACTGATGATCTATAGCTTAGTAGAGCAAAGAGTAAACAAGGCTGTTCTACCTTAGCTTTTTAAGAAAGCTGATCTTGTCATGCAATCTGACACTACTCGTGGCTTTGTTATATTAACAGTAAGTGCCTACTTCGACATCAGCGTCTATTTTTAAGGGGCCAAAGCCGCCAAAAAGGCTTAGACCCGTTTAATTATTCACTCAGCGTTAGATTCTCCTACAAGCATTACTTCGCTCATTTAGCTCTTAAAGCATGCTTCAAAGCCCTCTCAAAAACTCTGTAAATCATTGAAATAGCTGTGAAAATAGGTTTGTAAAAACTGTTTAAAGACAATACTAGCAGGCGACAGCCCTCGAGATGAGCGCTGATAGATAAAGAATCGGCGCATTTTAACAGGTTGTGCTAGCGGCCGCATTTGTAACCCATTGGCGCTTACCCAATCGATAACCTCAGGCATATAGGGTAGGCATAAGGTGATGCCAAAGCCTTGACGAGTCATCTCAAGGGCTGTGGACATAAAGTTCACTTTATAGCGCGCTTGCTGTATGTGATTAGCAACGGCTTCCTCCAGTTCCGCCGTTACTTGCTCGTTAATGGGACCATTTAGAGTAATCAGCGGAGTACCTAGGAGCTGCTGCCAAGTGATCTCGCTTTGCTTAGCCAGTTCATGATCATCAGGCATCACCACACAAAAAGGCAACTGATATAACAAGTCGGCGCTGATGTCATCGTCCGCCTCCATATAACTGAGCTCTACGCCTACGCCCAAATCTACCTCAATGTTCTGGATGTACTCCAGCACATTCTCTGCTGAGCAATCTAATAATGACACGCTAATGTCAGGGTACGCTTTAGTAAATTGCGCCACCACTGCCGGCATGGATGAGGCGGCAAATTGTGATACCGCCAAACGTACTTGACCTTGGGCCAAGCTGGTCAAGCTGCTCGCTTCATTGACAAACAAGTGCATTTCGTTGAGGACTCTACGAGCTTGTGGCAGCAGATTTCGCCCCACCGTAGATAACGACAGCTGCCGAGTAGTGCGATCAAACAATACGATCTCAAGGTTGCTCTCTAACTCTTTAATCAATCCGCTGACCGCAGACTGGGTCAAATGCATCTGCTCACTGGCACGAGTGAAGCTGCCGTTGTCAGCGACTTTGATAAATGCATCTAACTGACGAATACTCACATTCATAAGGAAACCTGATAAATAAATCATTAAATACAATTAGTCTTATAAATCAAGCTAATCTAATATAAATGCATCGTCAATAAGAATTATTGATTACCGCTATTTTTTAGCATTATATTTTTATCGTTTTTATACCACCAATTGAAATTAAGGATAATGACAATGGCAGATTTATTTGAAAACCCAATGGGACTAAACGGGTTTGATTTTGTTGAATTCGCCTCACCTAAACCTGAAGCGGTATCCGCACTTTTTGAGCAGCTGGGCTTTGCTCATGTTGCCAATCATAGATCTAAAGATGTCGCTCTATACCGTCAAGGTGACATTAACCTCATACTAAACCGTGAACCCAAGAGCCCAGCCAGCTATTTTGTTGAAGAGCATGGAGCAGGGGCGACTAGCATGGGATTTCGTGTCAAAGATGCCAAGAAAGCTTACGAGTTAGCAATTGAGAACGGTGCGCAGCCAGTAGACGTACCAACTGGGGTAATGGAGCTTAGACTACCAGCTATCAAAGGTATCGGCGGCTCACTTATCTATTTGATTGATCGTTTTGAAGACGGTAAATCTATTTATGACGTCGATTTTGAGTTTCTTCCAGAAGTAGACAAGTACCCTGTGGGTCATGGTTTTAAAGTTATCGATCACTTAACGCATAACGTTTACCGTGGTCGCATGGCTTATTGGGCAAGCTTTTATGAGCGCATATTTAATTTCCGCGAAATTCGCTTTTTTGATATCAAAGGTGAACATACCGGCTTGACCAGCAAAGCAATGACTGCTCCTGATGGCAAGATTCGTATTCCACTAAATGAAGAATCTAAGCAAGGCGGTGGACAAATCGAAGAGTATTTAATGCACTTTAACGGTGAAGGTATTCAGCATATTGCCTTAGCAAGTGATGATTTATTTGCCAGTATCGATAAACTTAAAGCGGCAGGTATTCCGTTAATGACTGCGCCAATAGATACTTATTATAAAATGCTTGATGAGCGTTTACCGGGTCATGGTGAGAATATCTCTGACCTACAGATGCGTGGTATCTTGCTAGATGGGACAACCGAAGGCGGTACACCGCGTCTGCTACTACAAATTTTCTCTGAGACCATTTTGGGTAGCCCCGTATTCTTTGAATTCATTCAGCGTAAAGGTGATTATGAAGATGGCTTCGGTGAAGGTAACTTTAAGGCGCTATTTGAATCGATAGAACGGGATCAAATTAGCCGCGGAGTTATTGGTGAAGTTGAAAGCACTACAGAGATCTAAACAGTAATACAGTAAATAGATCAGTCAGTAACCGGCAGGACAGCAAGGATTTTGTCCTGCCACTATGAATAGCAAGGTATCTTTATTGAGATTCCAGCAATCGAACATCAATAATAAGACAGCATTCATAAAATGTTGCTAATAAAGAATCAGTCATGAATGACTGTAAAAATTTAAGATAACAATGAGTTCAATATAAAACTACCACCAATAACTCTAGTGAAGACATTAGCATCAATACCTGTAGCGAGGATAGCACAGTACCAACTATAGCGAATTGACTTCAGAAGGACAGTAGGCATGGAACGCACAGCTTCTAATATTCAAAGCCCCAATTCTAATAATGGCAAGACTAACAGCAACAAGACTAGCAGCGACCAAATTAATAATGAAAAGCAACCCTATATATCACATCAAATTGATGTCAATGGTCACATTGATTATAGTGACGACGAGCACGCCATATGGCAAACGCTGCTTGAGGGTCAAGCCAAGCAAATACCCAATCGCGCCTGCTCAGAGTATCTAATAGGGCTGGACAAACTAAACCTCCCTACCACCCAAATCCCACAACTTTATGATATCGACGCGGTACTACAAGACGCCACAGGTTGGCAGACTGCCGCTGTGCCTGCATTGATTAGCTTCGGTAAGTTTTTTAAACTCTTAGCAAATAAACGCTTTCCGGTAGCCACTTTTATCCGGCGCTCTGAGGATATGAACTATATTGAAGAGCCTGATATTTTCCATGAAATCGTAGGCCACTGTCCGCTGCTTACTCATCCTGCTTTTGCCGCTTTTAACGAGACTTATGGCAAGCTGGGGTTGAATGCTAGTAAAGAAGAGCGCATGTGTCTGGCGCGGTTGTACTGGTTTACCATTGAGTTTGGCTTGGTCGGGCAGAGCGGTGACCAAGGTAAGGCGTCGCGTAGGATTTATGGCGGCGGTATATTAAGCTCACCCTCTGAGACCATATATGCGCTAAGCGATGAGCCCCAACATCAACCAGAGTGCCGAGAGTTTGATTTGCTCGATGTCTTACGCACCCCTTATCGTATAGATCAAATTCAGCCTATTTACTATGCTATTGATCATCTAGACACTTTATTTGACATCGTCGATAGTGACATCATGAGTGTGGTCAAAAAAGCCTTGTCACTAGGTCTATTTGAGCCTACCTACCCAACAAAGAATGCCTAGATAGTTTATTGGATAGATCAAACCATTTAATAAATTAGATCAGCTTAAATTAAAACAATCTAGCACAATCCAAAATAATTATAGGAGAATACCATGACCGAGTTATCACAATCTAGCTGTGAAGTCTGCCGTATCGGTGCACCAACAGTCAGCGCTGCAGAGGCAAGCGAGCTGTTACAACAGATTCCTGATTGGTCATTGATTAATGTTGATGGCATCAATCAGTTGCAGCGTGAATATAAGTTCAAGAACTTCGTTAAGGCTATGGCATTTGCCAATCAACTGGCAGAGGTTGCCGAAGCGCAAGGGCATCACCCTGGAATTTTGGTGGAATGGGGCAAGGTTACCGTTACTTGGTGGTCGCACAGTATCAAAGGCCTACATAGTAATGACTTTATCATGGCAGCAAAAACCGACAAGTTGCTCGATAAATAACAACAACTCAATAAAACCTTTAAAAATCTAAATCAAATTGGCAACATAAGGATGTGTTATGCCTCCACAAGTACTTACCGAGCTATCTGCTAAGGTAGCCTTTATCGTTGCTAGCGTTGTCATCGCGATTATGGGGGTTACCATGATCGGCTTTGGCTGGGTGCCACACCTATCATTGATGCTAGCTATTGCTGTCTTGCTGGCCCTAGGTATGTTCAAGGGCTTAAGCTTTGAGAAGATGCAGGAGCAGATGTCCTCAGGCGTCTCCAGTGGTATCGGTGCGATTTATCTATTGTTCTTTATTGGCTTGCTGGTCGCCGCTCTTATGATGTCGGGCGCTATTCCCACCATTATGTACTATGGTTTTGAGCTAATATCTCCGCAGTATTATTATATCTCCGCCTTTGTCTTGACCTCTATTATTGGGGTGGCGCTGGGCAGTAGTTTGACCACGGCAGCGACGATAGGTGTGGCCTTTATTGGGATGAGTAATGCCTTTGATGCCAACGTCGCTATTGCTGCAGGTGCTATCGTCTCAGGCGCATTCTTTGCTGATAAAATGTCCCCACTATCAGATACTTGTACCCTTGCTTCTTCTGTTGTGGGCATTGATTTGTTTGAGCATATTAGTAATATGATGTATACCACGGTACCTGCGTGGCTCATTACTGCGGGGCTGTTTTGGTTCTTCTCTGGGCAGGCGGGTAGCGGCGATTTAGCTCAAGTTACCCTGTTGCAGTCGCAGCTGCTTGATAGCGGCTTAGTACATGCTTATTCAGTACTACCATTTGTTGTATTGATGGTGTTAGCGTTATGCCGAGTAAATGCTATCTATACCATCATTTACACCATCGCTAGCGCTTTAATCATTACCTACTTTCATAGCACTCCTAGTATTGGACAATTAGGCAGCTACATGTTTAACGGCTATACTCCTGCCGAAAGCTTAGAGCTAGGCGAAGTCGGTGTATAGTGGTCAACTAATTTAGGACACCTGATAAGAGGTTTTTGTTGAAGTAGCGTTTCTCTTTTTCTAGCGGTGTTAAATAGTCATTAAAACGGTGTGGTCTCACTGACTGATAATAGCCCCAAAT
>NZ_CAJHBR010000021.1 GCF_904846695.1 Psychrobacter urativorans | reverse complement strand
TTTATGGCATTTGTCTCATCGATTGATTCGTAAAATCCTGTCACACAATCTGTGCTTTGTACTCAACAAAAAACTTGGTAATCCGCCTCTTCAGTTTGATTTGCTTATTTCAAGTTGAGAGTGGGGTTAGTTAGGGTTTATCACATCAAAATGGAAGGGCAGAGTTGATTATAGTTTCGTGGCAATTATGGTTTTAATAAGTAGGTATACGGAACCCATAATCACCCTCTAATTAATATTAAATTACAGTAAATGTCAACTGTTAAGCTTAGAGACTTGATAAAAATTACAAGGTATTGTTTAGCGTCTCATGAACAGTGGTTTTCGCTATTTTTCTCATATAGTTGTTTAACAGCGACTAAAAGGCAACCATAACCATCTTTAAGCTAAATATATACTAAGCACAGTAAGCAAAAAACCAAGTAACTACACATAAACGGCAAAAACCACAGTATTAGACTGTGGTTTTTGATTGGTACCTTCATAATGAGCTCTAAGTAGTTCAAGTCATTATTATTGAACAAGTTTTAAATCTTAGAAACTATGATCACCTGACAAAGCTAAGTCTAAAGAGCTAGTTGCAAAATTATGCTCAGGCTGATTAAGAATATCACGAGTGATTTTACCAGCAGCAATCTCGCGTAGCGCTAATACAGTAGGTTTGTCATTATCAACACTAACCATCGGCTCAGCAATACCTTTAGCCAGTTGACGCGCGCGTTTGCTAGCAACTAAAACCAACTCAAAGCGGTTATCAACATTATCCAAACAATCTTCAATCGTTACTCGTGCCATAGATAGCTACCTCATGTTTTTTTATCAGCGCTGAATGATTGACGCTTTATGATAAACGTAGTAATAAATATTTTGTTTAAATTATAAAAAAACAAATATAAAAATTTATAGTTGAAACAACCAATCATTATAGCATTTTTCACTCAAGGACGTAATAGCTTTTTAGTTAATATTTGATGGCAAGCTAAACTGACAGTCATTGCTATTTTGCCATTCCATCATCGCTGTCCAAGCTATCTTCAGTACTATTAGCAAGTAAAGTAGTAATAGTACGCTGATGACGGCGCTGTTGACGTTTGAGCGTCTGTCTGTCGGCGACAATTATAGCCTTGAGTTCAGTCAGTGCCACCTCAAAATTATCATTGATAATGACAAAATCAAAATGGATATGCTGCTGCATCTCAGTGACTGCGCCGCTAAGGCGTTGTTCTATCACTTCGATACTGTCTTGGCCGCGAGTGGAGAGACGTTGGCGCAAAGTAGCAAGACTCGGTGGCAGAATAAAAATCATTCTGGCATCAGGGAATACTTTTTTAACTTGTAATGCCCCTTGCCAGTCAATCTCCAAAATGACGTCAACACCTGCTTGTAGCTGAGCGCGAACGCTTTGCTCAGAGGTGCCGTAGTAGTTGCCAAAAACTTCAGCGTGCTCTAAAAAGTTATTTTCAGCAATAGCAGTAGTAAAAGTATCAACGTCAGTAAAGTGATAATGTTGGCCATCAATCTCGCCTGGCCGCGGGGCACGAGTAGTGTGTGAGACACTAACTGTTAAGTCATTGGTAGTGGCTAACAGCTGCTTGACTAGTGAGGTCTTGCCAGTGCCAGAAGCGGCAGTAATAATAAACAATGAACCTGTCATACAAAAGTGTCCTAGTAGTAGAAGATAGGGAATAATAAATATTATGAATAATCAAGCTTAGGCTTAGAAAGGGGGTTGTAATAATGCGGTTAACTAAGTGGCCTTTAGTACTCATTACATGGTTGTAGCTCGGTGGTAATCTATTGCTAGCTCAATACCGTTTAAAGACGACTGAGACGATAGTATTTTAAAAGGTAATAAAAGTAAATTATGCTAAAGTAGGGACATTATTTTGATTCATTACTTTTTTATCTAAATTATCTAACGATAGGCCGCCTTATGCAAATTTATCTTGCCAATCCACGTGGGTTTTGTGCTGGTGTTGATCGCGCTATTGCAATTGTTAATCAAGCGTTAACACGTTTTGAGCCGCCCATTTATGTGCGCCATGAAGTGGTCCATAACAAGTTTGTCGTTTCGGACTTAGCCAATCGTGGTGCGGTATTCGTTGAAGAGCTGCATGAAGTACCTGATGGTTCTATCGTTATTTTCTCAGCTCATGGGGTCTCTAAAGCCGTTGAGGATGAGGCTAAACGCCGTGATCTCACTGTATTCGATGCTACTTGTCCTCTAGTAACAAAAGTACATATCGAAGTGGCTAAGTTCGCTCAGGACGGCATGGATGCAGTACTGATTGGTCATGCTGGACACCCTGAAGTAGAAGGTACTATGGGGCGCTTTAACCGTGGTCATGGGGGACAGATTCATTTAGTCGAGAACGAAAGCGATGTACAAAAACTAATGGTGCAAGATGCCGATCGTTTAGCCTTTGTCACCCAAACGACTCTGTCTATGGATGACACCGCTCGTGTCATTGATGCTCTACGTGATAAATTTCCTAATATCCAAGGCCCACGCAAAGATGATATTTGCTACGCCACCCAAAATCGTCAAGATGCAGTAAAAGACTTAGCCAGTCGCTGTGAAGTGGTATTAGTAGTAGGCTCGCCGAATTCATCGAACTCAAATCGTCTGCGTGAACTAGCGGAACGCATGGGTTGTAAAGCTTATCTGATCGATAACGCTAATGAAATCAAGTCTGAGTGGTTCGATGGCATTCAAAAAGTTGGGGTCACAGCGGGTGCTTCCGCCCCAGAGGTATTGATTCAAGAGGTACTACAACAGTTGCAGGACTGGGGTGGTGAACTACCGCATGAGCTGGCAGGTATAGAAGAAAATGTGATTTTCAGCTTACCTAAAGCTTTACGTATTCCGGTAACTGAAGTCGGTAAGTAAGGGCAACAAGTAGCTAAGTAAGATAAATGCTTTTTGAGATAGGCTGTCAAAGAGAAAATAATATGGAAAAGCGAAAATCTAAATTTGTGTTGGCAGAAGCTAGTATTGATGACATTAACAAGCAACTGAAAATAAACTTATTGGTTATTGTACTAGTGCTATTTTTATTAGGCCTAAATAGCTTATATTTTATCAGAGAAAAAAGTGTGTTCTCTGCTGTATTGATTGTACTTATGATCTTTTTATTATTTCTTATCGCTAAGAGTCGTGACATTCTCAAGTCAAGAAAACAGCAGCTTAGTGAGTAAAACTGAATATAAAACAAAATAAAATATAGGCCTATTATGAGCGCGTATTATCATTTTATTAATCGTGAGTGGCAAGCAGATGGCAGCAGTCTAGCTCACTACCATCCTACTGAGCATACTCAAGGTACTTGGAATCCGGACGATCAGCACATGTCATCGGCAACGGGATTGCTCACCCATGAGCTTAGTGAGTTTGCCGTCCAAGCTAATATGCGTATTGCCCGTATTAGCCTTGATATATTGGGTCAAATCCCTTTAGATGACTCGACTATCACTACTCGCTGTATTCGTCCTGGTAGGACTATTGAGCTAATAGAAGCGGTATTAAGCAGCCGTGGTCGCGATTGCATCATTGCGCGTGCTTGGCGACTGATAACCCAAGACACTAGTAGTATTGCAGGTCTTGAGGATCAGCAGGCGTTGCATCAGCCTGATGAGCTAGCAGAGTGGCAGGAGATGCACAAATGGCCGGGTGGCTTTATCAAAACCTTGCGCTTAGTTTCAGAGCCAGAGCGTCGACCGGGCCGTGGCATGGTATGGATGACCAATAATGTAGAGATGATAGCGGGAGTGACGACTTCTGACTTAGTGCATATTTTAGGTATGGTCGATACTGCTAATGGAGTAGTGCCTAGAGCAGGTCTAGGATTGAACGACTCAGCCTGGATGTTTCCTAATACTGATTTACAAATTCATATGCATCGTCTGCCTAAAGGCCACTGGCTAGGTATTGAGGCCGTGCAGCAGTACGGCACTGACGGTATCGGTATCACTAGTGCTGTGCTTCATGATGTTCATGGCCCCTTTGGCCGTAGCGAACAAATTCTCACTATCCGTCCGTTACCAGTCTAATTTGCCTGCAGGCCGTTTATTCTAAGCAGGGCAATACCAGCCGCTTAATAAAAATAAAAGCTGCTTGATAGGGGTAAAAACTCCACAAATCAGCAAAAAACCTATTAAATGAGCGGCGTGGCTTGAAATATTCTGCCGTGCCCCTACTTTATAAACAGTCTAGCGGTATTTAAAGTTAAGCTCAGCTATTATTAGCAGTGGGCTTAATTTAATAATAAGTTCTAATCAAAATTAAAGGAGTTTTTATGAGTGAACAAGCTGATAACCAAAATATGGATGGAAAAGAAATGGATAGCCAAAGCACTGATCAAGCGAGCACTGATCAGGCAAATACCACCAGTCAGAGCCCAGAATTAAAAAAACATAGCTTTGAAGCTGAAGTGGCACAATTACTACATTTAGTCACTCATTCTCTGTATTCTAATGCCGATATCTTCGTCCGTGAGCTGGTCTCTAACGCCTCTGACGCTTGTGATAAATTGCGTTTTGAAGCTACTAACGATGATAGTCTGTATGAAGATGATGGTGATTTGCGTATTCGTATTGCGATCGATGAAGAGGCGAAGACTATTACCCTTATCGATAACGGTATTGGTATGAATGAAGCTGACGCTATTGAGAATTTAGGAACTATTGCTAAATCAGGTACTAAAGCGTTTTTAGACAAACTGTCTGAATCACAAAAACAAGAAGGCCAGTTGATTGGTCAGTTTGGGGTTGGCTTTTATTCAGGTTTTATCGTCGCTGATACTATCAGTGTTGAATCACGCAAAGCGGGCGATTCTGCTGACAAAGGCGTACGCTGGATATCTGATGGTACGGGCATGTTCACTGTTGAGCCTATCAACAAAGCGACCCGCGGTACTACTATTACTTTGCATCTCAAACCAGAGTATTCTGAAGGTGAAGACAGTTATTTAGACCGTAGCAAAATTAAGAGTTTGGTCAATAAGTACTCTGATCATATCAGTCTACCAATTCAGATGCGCAAAGAAGTTTGGCAAGAAGATGTAGTCGATAGCGAAGAGGACAGTGACACCCCAGCTGGTGGCGAGATGGTACTTACTGATGATTGGGAAACTATCAACAAAGCCAGCGCTTTATGGACTCGCTCAGCAGCAGAAATCGAAGATGAAGAGTATGTCGACTTCTATAAAAACATCACTTATGACATGGATGCGCCATTAACTTGGACTCATAACCGTGTTGAAGGCCGTGTCCAGTATACTCAGCTGTTATATATTCCTAAGACCGCACCAGTAGATTTATATACTCGTGAGCAGCAGCATGGTCTTAAGCTGTATGTGAAGCGCGTGTTTATTATGGATGATGCCGAACAGCTACTACCGATGTATCTGCGCTTTGTAAAAGGGGTAATTGATTCAGCAGATTTGCCGCTGAACGTCAGCCGTGAATTACTACAAGAGTCACGCGATGTGAAGTCAATCCGTGATGGTAACGCGCGTCGTATCCTGACTACGTTGGCAAGTTTGGCCAATAGCGAAGACAGCGAAAAGCAAGAGAAGTTCGCCCAGTTCTATACTGAGTTCGGTGACGTTATCAAAGAAGGTCTTGGCGAGGACATGGGCAATCAAGAACGCATTGCCAAGTTGCTCCGTTATTCAACTAGTACTCAAGACAGCGTAACCACTAGCTTTGAAGACTACAAAGGCCGAATGAAAGAGGGTCAAAAAGCCATTTATTATATAACGGCTGATAGTCTAGCAGCGGCTAAAAATAGCCCGCAACTTGAGCTGTTTAAAAAGAAAAACATCGAAGTTATTTTGATGACTAGTCGGGTTGATGAGTGGGCAATGAACTTCTTGACCTCATTTGATGAGACGCCGCTACAAAATATCGCCAAAGGGGCGGTTGATTTAGGCGATCTGCAAGATGAAGAAGAAAAGGCTGAAGCGCAAAAGGCACAAGAGACTCTAAAACCGGTTATCGATAAGTTAAAAAAAGCGCTAGGCGAACGTGCTAAAGACGTTAAAGTTTCTACTCGCTTAGTAGATAGTCCAGCCTGTTTAGTAGTAGGTGAAGGCGAGCTGTCACCGCAGATGATTCAGATGCTCAAGCAAATGGGTCAAGAAGTGCCAGAGAGCAAGCCGACGCTTGAAGTCAATCCTGATCATCCATTGATCAAAAAGCTTGAGTCTAGCGAGCACGTTGATGCTGACTTTGATAAGCTAGCGCAAGTGATCTTTGATCAAGCGTTATTGGCTGATGGTGGACAGTTAGAAGATCCAGCCGCTTATCTTAAACGAGTTAATGAGCTTTTGATGCGTTAATTCTTACTAGTTATTTAGTCATTGCTCGCTGTTATTTACTAAGAGTTGTGCGGTTAAAGTAGTGCAGTTGCATTAATGGAGAGGTCTTAGTATTAAGGCCTCTTTTTTGTGCCATTTTACAAATTATTATTGTAGTCTTAACTCACAATCTGTTACATCTGTGTTAGATTGACAGGACAAATTACTCAATTCAGTTATAATATTCAGTATTCGCCATCTCTTTATTTTTCTTGACTGCTTAGAGGTCAAAGTCTTTGTCAATTTCATCGCTAAAAACCATTTCTCTTCAGCGCTTTTCGCTTAATTTCGCTGCTAATATTATCGCCACACTTTGGATGTTAGTAGGGTCGACTCGTGCCTTTTCTTGGGTAAAGCCGACTTTTATGCAGTTTGCGGTGTTTGCCTCATTAGCCTTAGGCAGCAACGTGCTGTTCTCATGGTTAGCCGCTGAGAATGGCAGTGTTTTTAATGAGCAAGGACTAGTCAGCTATTTGATTTGGCCGACTATTATCCTGTTAGGCGGCATCATCCTTGCACGGCGTACCAGCAATCAAGGTATGTTGTTCGTGCCAGTAGTGCTATGGTTGGTGGCTGATACTCTATCAGCGCTATTACAAAGTATCGTGCAGTTTATTGGTAGTCAAGGCTGGTTGCCAGATTGGAGTTATTCTTTTTTACCTATATTGTTTTTAATATTATTCCTCTGGCAAACGCTAGCGCTGTTATGGATATTTGCTCGTCGTCTACGTATGCCTTGGTGGGAACGTATTATTGTATTGCTAGGGGCTGTTGCCCTATTGACTATCTGGCAAAATAACGTGGCCGACCAGCCTATCTTTAAGCAGATTCCAGTGCAGCCAGTATTAGAAGAGGCCGCCCTTTATGAGCAGCCGCGCTTATTACAACAAGCCCTTAATGGTATCGATTCTAGTGTGCCAGGTGCGAGTGATTGGTACTTCATGGGTGTCGCCGGCTTCTCCGAACAAAACGTCTTTCGCTCTGAAATCAACAAAGTGCGTGAGCTCTTCGATATACGTTTCGGCACTAGCGGTCGCTCGCTGTCTTTGATTAATAATAGTTATAGCTGGCTTGATGAGCCAATAGCTAGCAAAACTAGCATATTGCAGGGGCTAAAGAGAATAGGTCAGCAGATGAATGCTGATGAAGACGTACTATTCTTGACTTTATCTTCTCATGGCGATCAGGATATTGTGCAGTTATCTAACCCCCCATTAGAGATGGATAATTTAGATGCTGCTTGGCTACGAGAGGCTCTGGATGCTTCCGGTATTCGCTGGCGAGTAATCGTGGTCTCTGCTTGTTATTCAGGGTCATTCATTGATGATCTGACTTCACCAACGACGGTAGTTATTACCGCCTCAGCCGCTGATAAAATGTCATTTGGTTGTACTAACAGTGCTGAGATGACTTATTTTGGTCAAGCGTTTTTTGCTGAGAGTTTGCGTGAGAATACTAGCTTTGAGGCGGCCTTTAAAGATGCTAGCTTACGGGTTAGTGAGCGTGAAAAATTTATGGGCTTTGAGCCTTCCGAGCCACAAATGGTTATCGGTAGTTTGATGCAAACAGCGTTACCAGCTTTTGAGCAAGTATTGTTCGATAAATCTCGCCCTTCGGTGTCTAGTATTAGTGCTGATAATGGCGCTATCGATGACAAATCTTTTGCTATCTCGCCTGCTATTGCCTCCGGAGCAACTCGCCCCTAACAAACAGCTATAGAAAACCAACGGATAGCTTTAGTAAAGTTCGTATAATAACACCCTATCGCTGCTAATCTGGCTAGTGTTAAATGGCTATCTTAATAATCAGCAAGCGCCTATTAAGTATCTATGCTAACCAGCAGCAAGTTTCTACTCGATGACTACTAATCAATGATTACCAATCAGCGACTAGCAATCAATGACAACCACTCGAGGACTACCAGAGGGAATTTTAATGATGAATAATTATTATGCTCATAGCTTACCTGCTAATACTCAGTTGACCAAACAGAGTGCTAATCGCTGTTTTGATGGCGAGCAGCACTATTATAGCCATCAGTCATCCGCTACCAAAACCTCGATGACTTTTAGTATTTATCTTCCTGATAAAGCTTTAACAGGCCAACGCTGCCCAGCGATTATGTATCTTTCAGGATTAACCTGTAATGCGGATAATGTTACTCATAAAGCGCATTTTCAAAAGAAATGCAGCGAGCTGGGGGTAATATTCATTGCTCCTGATACTTCACCACGTAGCTCGCCTGATACTAATGCTGAAAATACTAGTGCCGAAAATGAAGTCCCTAACGATGAGCGTTATTTTGTCGGACAAGGGGCCAGCTACTATGTCGATGCTAGTTGTGCGCCTTGGTCAGAAAACTTCAATATGCAAAGTTATATCGTTGATGAGCTCTATGATTTGCTGCGTGCAGAATTCGCTATCAGTAGTATCGGTATCATGGGTCACTCTATGGGTGGTCACGGCGCTCTATTATTAGGCTTTAAATTCCCTAGCAAGTTTGTCAGTGTATCAGCGTTGTCACCAGTTTGTGCCGCCAGTGAGTCAGCATGGGGACAAGCGGCTTTCACAGAATATTTTGGTGAAGATAAAGCGCTTTGGCAGCAGTTTGATGCCTCTCAT
This sequence comes from Psychrobacter urativorans, assembly GCF_904846695.1. GTDB lineage: Bacteria > Pseudomonadota > Gammaproteobacteria > Pseudomonadales > Moraxellaceae > Psychrobacter > Psychrobacter urativorans. The sequence goes on along the minus strand of NZ_CAJHBR010000021.1, from coordinate 38,259 downwards.
ACTATCGAAACTGTCGGTCAGCAATACTCAACTATTCTGGTGGATCAAGGCGCTGCTGATGACTTTTTGGCGCAAGGCCAATTGCAACCTACTAAATTGCAGCAAGCTTGTGAAAAAGCTCAACAGCCCTTAACCCTACGTTATCAGGCTGGACATGATCATAGTTACTACTTTATTCAAAGTGTTATGGATCATCATATTCATCATCATTGTAAAGCGGCAGACTTGCCTAACAATAGATAATCGATTGTTCATTGCCAATAAAGATATTATTAGTTAAATAAATACTCAAAAGGGAGCTATTTATGACCGATGACATTATCACTGACGCGCAAGATTTATCAATAGATGAGATCGTCTTGCAACAGCCGTCTTCTGAGCAGCACGACATTGAGTCTGCACTGGCAGTTATGCAAGCTGATATGAATAAGGCGTTGCAACAGAGGCAGCACCTTGGCGAGACTGGGGCTACAAGATCTACTATTGTAAATGAGGCAACAGCAGAACCAGTCACTGCGATAGATATCGAAAATCTTGATGAGTCGCATCTCTCACGAATAATAGAAATGGCTTGGGAAGATAGAACCCCATTTTCAGCCATCGAGCATAGCTATGGCTTAAACGAAGATGCAGTAATCAAACTGATGCGTCAAGAGTTAAAGCCGTCTTCTTTTCGCTTATGGCGAGAGCGAGTAACTGGGCGCGCTACGAAGCATCAAGCCAAGCGAGGCTTTGAAGTGGGCCGAGCTTATTGTAAAACCCAATACAAGCAGCGCTAAAATCTGCGCAGTATTTTTAGCCGATATGTTAGTTGGCAAGTAGCGATTAACCGCTAGCTTTTAAAAGTAAATTTTAAATAGCATCGTTGAATAGGTAATTGCTAAAAAACTACGGTTAATAAATGGCTTATAATAAACCATATTTAATAAATCACGGTAACTAGGTAGCTCATTATGATTTCCCCTGCTAAGCAATACTTAATCGCTCCTTCGATCTTATCTGCTGACTTTGCCCGTTTAGGTGAGGAAGTCGATAAGGTATTAAAAGCGGGAGCTGATGTTATTCACTTCGATGTCATGGACAATCATTATGTGCCCAACCTGACTTTCGGCAGTATGATTTGTAGCGCTTTACGCAATTACGGTATTGATGCACCGATTGATGTGCATTTAATGGTGTCGCCTGTCGATGGTATGATTGAACAGTTCTTAGAAGCAGGGGCGAGCGTCATTACTTTTCACCCAGAAGCTAGTGCTCATATTGATCGGTCACTACAGTTGATCAAAGATGGTGGCGCAAAATGTGGTTTAGTATTGAATCCTGCCACACCATTACATTATTTAGACTATGTTATGGATAAAGTTGATCAGATTTTATTGATGAGCGTTAATCCAGGCTTTGGTGGTCAGTCCTTTATTGAGAGTACCTTGAATAAGGTGCGTGACGTGCGTCAGCTTATTGATGCTAGTGGTCGCGACATTAGACTTGAAGTAGACGGTGGTATCAAAGCTAATAATATTCGTGCTATCGCTGAGGCAGGGGCTGACATGTTCGTCGCAGGTTCGGCTATTTTTAATCAAGATGATTATGCGGTAGCCATCAGCGCCATGCGTGCAGAGCTGGCGGCAGTCAATAACGGCTAATAGCTGTCATTAGGTACTTTCAATTATAAGTTTTAATTTAATATTTTCAATTTATAAGCTTTAGTTCAGTAGCTTTAACTAAGAGGCGGTAATAGCGGTGACTTGCTTTATCAGTATTTAACACCATTAAAAAGCTATATACTGAGTGTAATATCAACAGAGGTGATTCATGGACACACAGAATGCAATTTCCCGTTCAGCAGCAGCTGACCATGCTCATAATACTGTCACGCCTCAAGCTGAGCGACCTAATTTAGATCAGCACCCTAAGGCGCCTAGCATCGTCCCTAAGGGTATTACTATTGGTATGGCAGTACTTGCCTTAATACTCAGCTTAGCGGGTTATGGCGCCCGTCTGATAGCCGGTCATGATACAGCAGAAGTTCTGCGTCATGCGGCAACTTTAGTACCAGCGTTTATTATCGGTATTCCCTTACTTTTTTGGATTGGATCCCGTATTTTTAACAAAATCAAAGGTACTAATATTCAAGGCTGGAATGCGATAAGTTTAGGATACTTAACTTCTTGTATTTCGTTATTATGGTTGATGGGCACTTATAGTTAACAGTCTGCAGTAGCTGTTAGATAATAGTAGCCGTTATAAAATAGTGGCCATTACACAGAAGGCTTAAGCAATAATTCATTATTGAATAGGCACTCTTATTTTATTAATTTTATAAATAAGTCATGAGTCTTATTATGACTGGACATCCGTATGCAAATCATGCCAACCCGTATCGCTAATATCATTTATCCCAAAGAGTTGCCTAACGTCTTATTTACTAGTCTTATTGTTGCTTGTCTTCTGTTAGGGCTAGCGTCGCTGCGTAACGGTACGGGCCTACAAGGCTGGCTTAATGTTATTGAGAACTGGCTGTTGATGCTGCTGATATTACCTTTAGCGACTACTGTAGTAGCACTACCTATGAAATATCGCGATCCTACTTTTCAGTTAAAAATGACTTACTACATGGGTATGTTTGTCGCTTTACTATTTACTATAGGCAAACTGCGCTATTGGCATTAAAGTAATTGCTGTAAGAACCTTATTTTGCCAAGTTAATCCTAAAACTCGTACAACGCTTAGTTGGTTGCTCTTGAAATTTAAGGCAAAAGCGTCCATTGTATGGGTTGAGAACTATTTTACCCGCATTGCTATCAGGTGATTAGAGTGATTGTCAGGTTAGCTAGTATAAGACGGGATAATGAGGAAGAGGCCGAATGCCATACGATATTGATAACGAGATAGAATTAGATAACGATAGTGCTGATCAATTTTCTGGCTTTGCCAAAGAGACTACTCTTGAGCTAGTCGAAGCTGAAAATGGCACTTTGTTATTGCGCGACACTGAAAAAGATGAAGAACCTTTAATGACTATAGATTTTTCCGATAAATTAAAAGATCTATTAGGCAGTGATACGCAAGCTATAGGTCAGCACATGATCCATGCGGCTATTCAAGTCATCATGCAAAAGCAAATGAGTCACTGGCATGCTCATGTCTATGACAAAGAGCCTAGCCATTATAGCTAACTAGTCCAGTTAAAATCATAGCCAATAAAAAAGGGTTTATCAATTGATAAACCCTTTTTTATTGGCTCAAATATTAGTCATTAATTAATGATTACTATTTGATTTTTGCTTCTTTAAACAACACGTGCTGACGAATTTTTGGATCGAATTTCTTCATTTCCATTTTGCCAGGCATAGTGCGTTTGTTTTTAGTAGTGGTGTAGTAGTAACCAGTACCGGCAGTTGATACCAACTTAATTTTATCTCTCATAACAACTTTCCTTTGAATAGTGAAGCGCTCGGCTTAAACTTTTTGACCTTTTGCACGCAAATCTGCTAGCACTTTATCAATACCAAGTTTATCAACGATGCGCATACCTTTAGTAGATATACGTAGACGTATGAAACGATTCTCAGACTCTACCCAAAAACGATGGTTATGCAGGTTTGGTAGGAAGCGACGACGGGTTTTGTTGTTTGCGTGCGAAACATTATTACCCACCATAGGGCGCTTTCCAGTCACTTGACAAACTTTAGACATGGTGAACTCCTAATCTATTAGGTATGAGATATTCTCATACCAGTCTGGGCAAGTTGCACAAATTTGCGGCATGGACACAGCAAGAGGCACATTGCACCAAACAAAACTATATGAAGGTTGAGCTGATTTTCTGCCATCTAAAGGCAAATGACAAGGTAACCAATTCAGAAAATTTTAAAGGCGACATTTATACCATATAATCAATAAAAATTCAAATTATTTTATAGTAAACGCTAACCTACTAAGTGCTTATTATACCTCGTATCCATAGAGCAATGTTATTGATTGTTTATGCAAAGAGTAAACTTTTAGTTGTAAATAAATAAAAAATTCAGTAGGGTTGTTGTTAGAAATATATACAAATTATTAACAAATACTATTTTAAAGCCAGTGAGTTGATCACCTGATGTTTATATAAAATTACTCGGCAATCTGCCTTATTTTTTTGGCAAAATTTTGCTAATTTGGAGTTCGAAAATATGCCCTATAGTCCGCGCACTTCTAAGTTATTTCAATTCACAATACTAGCAGCAACCTTAGCTGTAGCAGGATGTGGTGGCGATAGCGTAGATTCAGTTGCTCTTCCGTTTGATAATAGTGAGAGTGGTGGGCAGATAGGTGGTGGCAATAATAATAGTGAGGATCAGCAAGCTATAGTAGCGGTTAATATTAATGAAAGTAGGTTGCTTAATGCTGACGGCAACGCAATTACTACTGTCAGTCTCGATGGCGCTTACTACCAAATAGAAGTAGTAGATACAAACAAAAGTCCGATTATAGGCGCTAAGGTTAGCTTTTCAGTTGATGCTGAGGGTGTGGTTTTATCGCAAACAACTTCTGGTTCTACTTTAACAAATAGTGAAGGTAGAGCTCGTATTTTCCTAAAACCCAATGCACCTAAAGTTTCAGGCGCTTATACTATTTCAGCGAACGCAAGTTACAGAGGCGATACTGCTGCTGATAATTTAGATTTTTTTGTACAAGCAACTAATGTGACGCTCAGCGCACTAACGATGGGAACTTCGCTATTACCATCAGGTGGACAGACAACGGTATCATTTAAGGTTAGTGATATAGCGGGCAATCCTTTGAGTGGTATACTCACTAATTTAAATAGCAGTTGTGGTCAGTTGCCGACCCAAATGAGCTCAGATTCTGATGGAATGGTTGAAGTAGTTTATAAGGCAATTAATAGCGACAATACTTTATGTAGTGGTAATGTACACATTTCAGCAAGTACGGGAAACACAGTCCAGTCTACTAACATAGTGGTTCAAACACCTGAGGCAAACTCTATTGTGTTTACCTCAGACTCTTTTAGATTAGGCGCTAAATATAGCGGCTCATCAGCAACTGGAATAGTAGAGTTTACCGTTTATTCGGATAACATTCCGCTAGCAAATCAAGCAGTCAAACTCACCCTAAATAGAGCACCTTTTGATTTAACATTTGGCGTATTAGGTAATAGATATGAAATACCAGTTACAACAGATGAGAAAGGTCAAGTTTCTATACAGATATATCCTGGAGTGACCCCAGGTCCAGTAGAGATCAAAGCTACGTTAGTAAGTGACCGCAGTATCAATGCTTTATCAAAAGGTATCTTTATTGACAGCTCTCGAGTCACTCAAAACGGTCTTAGCTTGTCTATGGGCAGCAATACACTAGACTGGAGTCTAGATGGTAAGACAACCTCTGTGACGGCGCGCATGGTTGACCGTAATGGCAATAAAGTGCCTGATGGTACCGTAGTTAGTTTTACTGCTGAAGGGGGTAAGATACTGCCCTCTAGCTGTGGGACTATTAACGGTGCATGTAGCGTTGAATTCTCTACTCAGAACCCGCGCCCAGGTGATGGGCGAGTTACCATCTTAGCGATTGCAGAGGGTGAAAAAACCTATATTGATAAAGATCAAAATAATGCTTGGAATGAAGGAGTTGACACCCTTGTTCATAACATTGGCGATACTTTCCGTGATGATAATGAAAATGGTACTTTTGAGATAGGCGAATTTACTTATCCGTTGACTACTCAAGCAAACGGGCAATGTGAAAATAACATTAGACAGTTTATAAACCTGAAATTTCCTTCACTGGATGAACTAAAAAAACAAGCTTTTGAGAGAAACTTCATCAGCACCTTTGTATCACCTAATAAACCAATGACTTGTAATACAGGGCTGTCTACTGTAGTACGTAATGAGTCAATCCAGTTATTATCTAATGGTAATAATGCTCGCTTTACATTATTGCAGCCAAGCTCGCAGATTATAAGTAGCGCAGATAAAACCGTTATTTTACGCATTAATAGTGGTGGGTTTTATGATTTAAACCCTATGCCATCAGGTACTACTATCTCAGGAACAGTTGTTGATAAAACAAAAAATAATCCTGTCGCTACAATTATTCCAGCTAAGTCGCCTGCTAATGGTTTTGTTATAAAGGTTACTGGCGCGAACTCTAATACTACTATAACGGTTAAAAAAGGCGATACTGCTTTTACAGTCGATACCGATGCACAAGGTAATGGGGAAACATCACCGTTTACTGTAGCACCAACTGGCGATATAACCGTTGAACAAGAAAGTTTAACCTGTACAGTAGAAATGGTTGTAGGGTTTGAAAAGGTTGCTGACTTAGTTGGTACAGGTAAGCCTAGTGATAACACCGGTACGATTAATACTTATAAGTTAGAGGAGTGTGAAGCTGGTGACTCTTTGAAAGTATCGGTTACCTCACCTAATAATGAAACAACGACTCGAACTTATATTATTGAATAAATATCAGGAATTCTGAACATAATAGCCATCAACTTTGCAGGGAGGGTTGGGTATTAACGAGCCCAAGCTTAAAAAAGTACAACGATCAAATTAGCAAATAATAGATAAAAAAATACTCCGTAGAGTCGGAGTATTTTTATTGATCGCTTATCTTAACACTTGACCGCTAGCCGTTAAGCCATAGCCCCTAGCATAGCTACTAAGCCGATGCTTGCGATAGCAACACCAGTAACTCTCAAAGCTATGATTTGCCACTTGCTCGCCACTAAGTAACCGATAGTGTGTAGGGCGATAGTAGAGAGCATAAAGCCCACAATATAGCTGATTGCGCCATGACCGGCAGCTAATTCAATACCATGTGCATTACCATGTAAAGTACCAAACAGTGCACAGCATACCGTTAGCAGCAATAACGAACTGCTGCGTCCAACTGCTAGTAGGCCACCTAGTACTATTAAAGATAGTAGAATACCGTTCTCAACGGCTGGAATAGCCATGCCATTGATACCGAATAGCGCGCCAATTAGCATAAAGCTCACAAACGCTAATGGCAGTTGCCATGCCGGTTTACTACGGCCCATCACCGCTAACATACCTACCGCCACCATGGCTAATAAGTGATCCCAGCCCAATAAAGGATGCGTAATACCTGCGAGCATGCCTGAAGTATCATGTCCGGGGTGAGCCAAGGCTACTGAAGGTGCTAGTGCAACTAACATTAGTAGCACGGTTTGACCGATTTTATTTCTGTTCATAATTCATTCCTAGAGTGATTTTTGCTGGTCAAACATGTTTTGTATTTTACTAAGCCAATTGTTCATTGCTGGCCACACTAGTCACTTCTACTGAGAAGTCAGCTGGTAAGGGTCTAAGCATACCTTCGCGCTGAATAAAGTTGATGATTTCAGCGACTCCATCACCGCGAACTAAGTTGCTAAATACAAAAGGACGCTCGCCACGCATGCGCTTAGCATCTCTATCCATAACTTCTAGCGAAGCGTTGACCATAGGGGCTAAATCGGTTTTATTAATGATCAACAAGTCAGACTTAGTGATCCCAGGACCCCCTTTACGGGGGATTTTATCACCAGCGCAGACATCGATCACATATAAAGTCAGATCTGATAGTTCTGGGCTAAAAGTTGCCGATAGATTATCACCACCACTCTCTACAAACACTAACTCTAAATTGGGATGACGCTCTTGCAAAGTGTCGATGGCAGCTAAGTTCATAGAAGCATCTTCGCGAATAGCCGTATGCGGACAACCACCAGTTTCCACACCTAAGATACGATCTTCGCTTAGAGCTTGATGACGTAATAAAAACTCAGCATCTTCTTTGGTATAGATATCATTGGTGACTACTGCTAAATCATAATGGTTACGTAACGCTAAGCACAGCTGGCGTAGTAAAGCTGTTTTGCCTGATCCTACTGGACCACCTACACCGACTCGTAAACATTGAGTTGTCATTATTTGCTCCAAATACAGTGATTTTAAAAGAATTTTTAAGGTACGTTAGCGACAATATCAGTCGATTTTAAATTAGTTCAGTATCAGCGCTATTAGCTACGAAATAAACGCGAATATTGGCTCTCGTGTAAGCAGCTGGCATGTACTTGCCCAGGTAGGCTCCAACCAAGCTGCTCATCAGTAAGAGTAGTCGCCACTGCAAAGTGTGCTAATAATATTGGCTTTAGCAACACTAATAATCGCTGTGCCGCTGTCTGACCTAAAGGTATGGTTTTGCTAGCTACAGTTAACTGGTTCTCAAGCCAACTCCATAAATACCCTACTGCTGCCCAATCGGCGCTGAGACCGAAATGCTGCGCAGCTAAGCTATAAACGCTCATAAAAGCAGGTTCTTCAGGTAGAGAGTCTACTTCTAGCTGTTGACCTTGCAATAAGCGTACTAACGCTAGCGCTTGCTGTTCATCTTCAAATAGTAACTCATAAGTTTCACGATTGGCTCGCAAAAAATCATTCCAGTACACTATTTGCTGAGCATCATTGTTAATCCTAGCAGCGCACAAGCGTAATAGCACTGGAATATCCAGATGGGCCATTGCTTGTAACATGCCATCAAGCCAACTCTCAAGCTCGGCCTCATTAGTCACCCAGCCCAGCTCAATGGCCGACTCTAAGCCACTAGAGTAAGCAAAACCACCTATAGGCAGGGCAGGGCTGGATAAGTGTAACAGTGCCAGTAATTGACTAGCATCGATCTGCGTAGCACCAGTTTGCACAGCATTAGCTTGCAAACTACTAGTTGGACTATCAATGTTCATGATGGCCCGATTCATGACTGTCATGGCTGTCATGATTGTGTTGACCATGATAAGCGCCAGCCTCAGGATGAAAAGGGGCGGCGCCTACTTCTAAACGCAAGCCTAAGTGTTCAGCCAAATGCTCTAACACGTGATCTGGTTGAAAACGCAGCCAGCAATCGCCTAACTGCAAAGTCACGTGTCGATTCCCTAAATGGTAGCAAGCACGTGCAAAGCTTGGCCAATCATCGGCATAAGCGGTCACTACTGACTCCGGTTGAGCGACTACCGCGAAGACACGACCATCTTCTGCTTGCAAGCGATCATCCTGAGCTAGTACTTGACCACGCTCTAAAAACACTCCTACCTCGATACCTTGGTCGCTCACTGCTTTAAAGCGACCTTTTTGGCGCTGTTCAAAAGCTAAGGTTATATAGTCATCAGCTGGTTGTTGGTTATCCGCTAAATATTGAGTTATTTTTAACACTTCTTTCTCCATAGTGGGTGGGGCGTCTTAAAACAACATATACAATTGAGCTAGTGGTAATACTTCAGCTGGCTCACAACTTAACAGCTCGCCGTCGCAGCGTACTTCATAAGTTTGCGCATCAACTTCTATCTTTGGAGTGGCGCTGTTATGAATCATATCTTTCTTTTGAATATTGCGAGTATTGACACAAGCTACTAGCTCTCTAGTCAATCCTAATTGACTGACTAAATCTCGCTCAAGCGACGCTTTACTGACAAAAGTTACACTGCTTGCAGAGGCTGCACGACCAAGCGCGCCAAACATCGGACGATAATGTACTGGCTGCGGGGTAGGAATAGAGCCGTTAATATCACCCATTGGTGCGTAAGCAATGCTACCGCCTTTTAACAGTAACGCAGGTTTAATACCAAAAAAAGCCGGATCCCATAATACTAAGTCTGCAAGCTTACCGACTTCTACTGAACCCACTACATGGGAAATACCATGAGTAATAGCAGGGTTAATAGTATATTTAGCTACATAGCGTTTAGCACGAAAGTTATTGCAGCCAAGCGCTTCATCTTCTGGCAATAGACCACGCTGCTGGAACATTTTATCAGCGGTTTGCCAACTACGACACACTACTTCTCCAACGCGTCCCATCGCTTGGCTGTCAGAGGAAATCATCGAGATAACCCCTAAATCTTGCAAAATATCTTCGGCAGCAATGGTTTCTTTACGAATACGAGAGTCCGCAAACGCCACATCTTCAGGAATATTAGGGTCTAAATGATGACAGACCATCAGCATATCTAAATGCTCGTCTACCGTATTGACAGTATAAGGTCGGGTCGGATTAGTAGACGAGGGCAGCACATTAGAAAGACTACAAGCCTTTAGAATATCCGGTGCATGACCACCGCCTGCGCCTTCGGTATGATAAGTATGAATAGTACGGCCTTTAAACGCCCCTAAAGTATCATCGACAAACCCTGATTCATTCAAAGTATCAGTATGAATAGCTATTTGTACATCGTATTCTTCAGCGACCGATAAACAGCAATCAATCAGCGCTGGAGTTGCGCCCCAATCTTCATGAATCTTCAGTCCCATAGCGCCCGCATCTAACTGCTCGCGTAACGGCCCTGGCAAACTAGCACTACCTTTGCCCATAAAGCCAAAGTTCATCGGTAGCTGATCAGTTGCTTGAAGCATGCGGGCAATATGCCAAGCACCAGGCGTACAAGTCGTGGCCTTACTACCTGTTGCAGGCCCAGTACCGCCACCAACCATAGTAGTAATACCTGAGCAGATGGCCTCTTCAATCTGCTGTGGACAGATGTAATGAATATGAGTATCAACACCACCTGCAGTCAGGATTTTACCTTCACCAGCGATGACTTCACTACAAGCGCCTATATTAATAGTCACGCCATCCTGAATATCAGGATTACCCGCTTTACCAATGGCGCTAATACGACCGTTCTTGATGCCAACATCAGCCTTGACGATGCCCCAATGATCTAAAATCACTACATTAGTAATGATAGTGTCGACGGTATCGGCATCACCAAGTTGGCTCTGACCCATGCCATCACGTATAACTTTACCACCGCCAAAAGTAACTTCGTCACCATAACAAGTATGATCGTGCTCAATCTCAATCCATAGTTGAGTATCGGCTAGACGAATTCTATCGCCAGTAGTAGGACCAAACATTTCTGCATAAGCGCTGCGACTGATTTTAGACATGGTCTTCTCCTACTAATGTTGATAATGGGCCCATGACATCGCCTCTAAATCCATAAACTCGGCGCAAACCTCCGAGGGCGACTAAAGTCACGCTGCGCTGCTGACCGGGCTCAAAACGCACGGCAGTACCAGCAGCAATGTCTAGACGGAAGCCCATGGCCAGCTCGCGATCTAATTGCAGTGCTGGGTTCACTTCGGCAAAGTGATAATGAGAGCCAACCTGTATTGGTCTATCACCAGTATTAGCTACTATCAAAGTACGTTTTTCACGACCAGCATTCAATTCAATATCGCCAGTGGCTAGCTGTAGCTCTCCAGGTTTCATCTCGGTTCCTAGTGTTAAATAAGATTTAGTATTAATGGAGATAGGATTTAATCAGACCTACGATTAGGTTAAAAAAAAGCATTTATGACCTTGTGCCATGAGTATGTGTTTTTCTAGCATACTGTCGGTAACAAGCAGAGCAAGTATTATTGAATAGGGTTGTGCAAGGTAACTAGCTTAGTGCCATCGGGGAAAGTAGCTTCAACTTGTATCTCTGGTATTAATTCTGCCACCCCGTCCATTACTTGCTCGCGTGTCAGCCAGTTACGACCGCTACCCATAAGCTCAGCTACCGTACGGCCATCGCGTGCTCCTTCTAACAAAGCGGCTGACAAATAAGCAACCGACTCAGGGTAGTTGAGCTTTAACCCGCGAGCTAGCCTACGCTCAGCTACTAAACCGGCGGTGAATAACAGCAATTTATCTTTTTCTCTTGGGCTTAATTCCATGGTGTTGTTCCTTAGATGGGCTAAATATAGTCAGTGAAATTAGGTAAGCCAAATACGGGGGATACAAGCAGGGCGCTGGAGTAGCACAGGTCGGATTAGCGCCCAAGCTTGCCACATGCCATCACGGCATTCGTTCATATCATTGCCCAAATAGCGTACCAGCAGTACCCCGAGGCGCTGAGTGATAGTAAAAACTTGCTTAGACAGGCAGGCGCGTAATGCTTTGATTAAATCAGCCTGAGGGCTAGCATCAAAGCCTGGTTGTAGAGTAAAGCCGCTGGCAAGCAAAGTGCCAAATACGACGTTATCTGCCAACCCCACTCGGCTCTGCTGCATTTTGCTACCAGCAGTTAGCTGTAAGCGCTCATTAAGTACTAAACGGCCATCACGCCATAAGGAAATATGCTGGCTCAGTGAGCCTTTATCGAAGACTTCTTTAGCCGCTGGGCGTCCTAAACATACCAAGTCCCAACCTATAAACCGTGCGTTAGCAGACAATTCAATCCGGGTATCTAAGCGGGCATTGGCATCTCGAAAAACGATAGTCTCTTGTGGCAACCATTCACATTCAGCATTGTCCAGCAAAGTTAACTTTACTGACTGACCTTGAGCGACGCCATCACTATCACGCCCATAGACTTTGCCTGCAGAAGGGGTAGTTAATAGGCTTTGGCTATCGGCTACACAGTGAGCTTGTATTTTTAATTGGTCACCAGATACTAAGCCACCGGGTGGATGCAGGATGTATAAATGACAAACACCACCTTCGGGATAAAAGGGACGTTGAATACGCAGCGGCCCGCTAAAAGACAGCTGCTTAAGATAGGTTTTATTGGCTGTTGGTACTAGCTTAAGTTCAAGCTCGGCGAGCCATTGTCTGTTTTTGCCATAACCTTGGGAGGTGGCGCTAGGTGCTGAACTCATTGTCGAAGGCCATGTTATGAGAGTTGCAAATCGTTATGGTAATAGACGAGTATAATAATTGGATAATCAAAATACTGATACAGTTATTAATACTAGTGTTAGCATTATAAACAACCAGTGTTGCATTTATAATGCAATATTGGTGCCAACCTTATTACGGGCTAAATTATAACATTTATCCCTATAAATGTTATAAAAAAACCAAGGTAGTGCATAAAATTGCAAGGCTGAGGCCAGAATGATGCCGGTGATCAAAAAAGACATTAAGGCGGGTTGAATAGTGACCACTAGAGATTGGAAATAGCTGCTAGTGAAACAAAGCAGTGTTGCAGATCATATGCTAATGTAAACCCTCTAATTACCATACTAGTTACAGTGCTTATCACAGTACTAATTACAGCACTAACTCCAAAACAAATTTACTGCCAACGAAACCAATAGCTAACAATATAAAGGCATAAATAGTGATGTTAGCAGCACGCTTACCACGCCACCCTGCACGCCAATTACCTAGTAGCAGTACTCCAAATAATAACCATGACAGTACACTAAATACTGTTTTATGCACGATATGTTGAGAAAATAAGTCCTCTACATAGACGAAGCCAAGTCCCAGCGCAATACTAAGTAGCACAAAACCTACTAGGATCATGTCAAATAATAATCCTTCCATAGTCTGCAAAGAAGGGAGCTTATTGACCCAAAAGCGATGAATAGTCTGTTGTTTTAGTTCACCAATTTGCAGTCGCAAAAATAGCGCTTGTACGGTGGCCATCAGTAGCACACAGTAAGCGGCGAATGATAGTATAATGTGAGCTTCTAAACCGACACTGACATGAGTTAAAGGCTGGTAAGCCACTCGACCAATGAATCCTATGGTCATGCCGATAAAGGCGGTTGGCGCTGCCAAAATACCTAAACTGACAATCGGTCTATACAATGAGAACAGGACATAAAAGAATAAGAAAAATAAGCTGATAAGACTGAGCACATTAAATAGATTAAAATTCAGCCCATAAAGAGTGAATATATAAGGATACAATAGGGTGGCGTGCGCAAGCATTCCCAGCAGCAATAGGCCCAAACTGAGACCTTTATTAATAGTAATATTGGCTGTCAGTGCCCAACCGATGTAGATACTGACCGCGATATAAGCCATACTGGCTATCACAAAAGCAAGTAACACAGCTAAGCCTCATTAATTATCAGCAGCGCAACCTAGTGGCTATTATTACTCAGGGCCGCTCAAGTTAATGCTAAAATGGTATGATTAGAATAAGCCTACAATTTATCATAAAACAGCCTTCAGTTGAGAATCATATCCATTATTATTTTAGCCTAGTCAATATTGCTGATTCATTATTGAAGATGCAGGATCAATATTGATCTATTATTGAGAAATTCTAGCATAAGCGCTTAAATAATAAACGGGTGAATTAAAACCAGTGGCTTGCAACAGGTGATGAATACTAATTAAAATACCGCTAACCACAATATAGCTAAGCAAAACCCTATTAACTAACGCAGATTTAAAGAATACATATTAACTAATGACCTAATGAGAATTACTTATGTTTGATACCTTAACCGAACGCCTATCGTCGAGTTTACGCAACATCTCTGGCAGTGGTCAATTAACCGAAGACAATATCAAAGACACTTTACGTGAAGTACGTATGGCGCTGCTGGAAGCTGACGTAGCTTTGCCTGTGACTCGTGATTTTGTTAAACGAGTCAAAGAGCAAGCACTGGGCGCAGAAGTGTTAAAAGAGTTAGCTCCTGGACAAGCTTTTGTAAAAATCGTCCACGATGAGCTGACCGAAATGATGGGCAGTGCCAATCAACAGTTAGAAATGACTGGCAAACCACCAGTAGTTTATATCTTAGCAGGTCTACAAGGTGCTGGTAAAACCACTACTGCTGGTAAGCTGGCCAAGTTCCTACAAGAGCGTCATAAGAAAAAAGTTATGCTAGTGTCGGCTGACGTCTATCGTCCAGCAGCGATCAAGCAGCTTGAGCAAGTGGCTGGGCAAGTTAATGCCAAATTCGTCAATTCAAGCAGCGACGAAAACCCTATTGATATTGCGCTACGAGCTATTGAAGAGGCCAAAATTCAGTATCAAGATATCTTGATTATTGATACCGCTGGTCGTCTGGCTATTGACGAAGCTATGATGAATGAGATCAAGGCCTTAACCGCTGCGGTCAATCCTTCTGAAACTCTATTTGTAGTCGATGCCATGACCGGTCAGGATGCGGCAAATACTGCCAAAGCATTCGATGATGCCTTGCCTTTGACAGGGGTGATCTTAACTAAGACTGACGGCGATGCTCGGGGCGGCGCTGCGCTATCAGTACGTGCTATCACTGGCAAGCCTATTAAATTCTTGGGTCGCGGCGAAAAACTAGACGCGCTAGAGTTGTTCCATCCTGAACGTATTGCCCAACGTATCTTAGGTATGGGTGATGTATTAAGTCTAGTTGAAGAAGTTGAACAAAAAATCGACCGTGACAAAGCCGAAAAAATGGCTAAAAAGATGCAAAAGGGTGGTGAATTCGACCTTGAGGATCTACTGACTCAGTTTCAACAAATGAAAAGTATGGGCGGCATGGCAGGCTTCCTTGACAAGATGCCGGGTATGGGCGGCTCTGATATGCAAAAAGCCGTTGAAGACGCTAAGCCTGAAGAAAAAGTACGTGAAATGGAAGCTTTGATTAATTCAATGACCCCATTTGAGCGCAAAAATCCCGATAAGATTAACCCTAGTCGTAAACGTCGTATTGCCGCAGGTTCTGGTCGCGAGATTCAAGACGTCAACCGCCTGCTTAAGCAACACAAGCAAATGGCGAAAATGATGAAAATGATTTCCAAGCCTGAAGGCATCGGTAAAATGATGAAATCTATGCAAGGGTTAATGGGTGGCGGCGGCGGCGCTGCAGGTGGCGGTGGCCCGTTATTTGGCGGTGGTGGCGGTCAATCAGGCGGCATAAAAGATGTCAACCAAGCAGCAATGGCTAAGCAAATGGGACTGGATCCTAACAATTTGCCAAGCGCTGAGGATATGCAAAAGCAAATGCAAGAGCTGCAGAATCAAGCACCAAAAGGCTTCAAAAAGCGCTTTTAGCTTAACCCGATTGCCATATCATAACCGCAGTATAGAACCTCAATGCTAGCTATAGCTTTGGGGTTTTTATAAATAGGTTTTACTAACTTAGTGAATGCCTCGGCATCGACAATACTTTTCGATGGATAAATTGTGGAAAGTGCAGAAAGTCATCAAAGTTGTTGAATTGAAATGCTATGATAGGCGCTATTTTGTAAAGCCAGCAAGTACAACTGAGGTCAGCATGTTTTTAGCCATGGATACCGTTTTTGATCAATGTTCGATTGCTATTTTAGACAGCAGCGGCAAAGTGATTTCAAACCAAACTGAAACGGGTAAGCGTCAGCAAACCCAGCAAATATTGCCGATGATAGATGCGGCACTAAAGGGTAATCAGCTGCGATTGGCAGATGTGCAAGCATTGATATTCAATCGTGGTCCCGGTGCTTTTAGTGGTATTCGTATCAATACTGCTGTGGTACAAGCCTTATCAGTAGCCCAAGATTTACCATGCGTGGCTATCTCTAGCTTGCAAGCTATAGCGCAGTCTGCTTATGTACAGCATGGTCTAACGCAAGTGTATAGCGCCCTCGATGCGCGGATGCAGCAAGTGTATTTTGGTCACTATTGTCTAAGGGACGGTATTATGCAACCAGCGCCTGTCGATGCAGGATCTATGGATGCAGCGGATACTGAGCAATTGCTAGATTATGACAGTCAAACGCCACTTAATTTACCTATTGTTGGCAATGGTGCTAGCTTACTCAAGCATTATGATGGACAACTCAGCTATGACGATATCAATCCTGATGCGGCTATCATTGGGCAATTAGGTATCGCCCAGTTTGTAGCGAGCGGTGGTACCGAGGCGGCGCAGGCTTTACCAAAATATTTGCGTAATCAAGCTTGGAAAACGCTGAAAGAACAAGGTAAAGCTTAAAGCTTTACTAGCAGCTAATCTCAGTACTAAGCTAAGGTCAGTACTAAGCTAATAAAGTATTAATATTAGCCTAAGTATTTTTATAACAGTATTCTTATAACGGCTAATGAACCACTTAAAGGTACAAAAGTCATCAACAGATAACATGACAGCACCCAGTAGTTAGTAGTGCTGTTTTTAGGATAATAAAAGTGGATATAGTTTTATTAATTCAAGCCGTCATCATGGGTATTGTTGAAGGTATCACTGAGTTTTTACCCATCTCTAGTACTGGCTATCTGATTTTATCAGCTGATGTCATGGGTTTTTGGACCAAAGAAAAAGTTGATTTGTTCATAGTAGTAGTGCAATTAGGCGCTATTTTAGCAGTTATTTATGACTACTGGGGACGCCTCTGGCAAGCGCTTACTGGATTAATTACTGGTAAGTCTGAAGTGCTAAAAAACCCTCGCCAGCTCGGACTTAGCTTGATAGTCGCTACTATTCCAGTGATGATCCTTGGTTTTACTTTTGCCGATGAAATTAAGCTTTATTTATTCAACCCTGTCACTGTAGCTATCATGCTGATCATTGGTGGTTTACTTATTTTTTATGTTGAAAACCGCCCGAAAGTCATTATTGCTGAGGAAGCTGAAGATGTCAGTCTCAAGACAGCCTTGATGATTGGTTTATTTCAATGTTTTGCCTTAATACCAGGTACTTCACGCTCTGGCGCTACTATCGTAGGAGCGCTATGGCTTGGCGTCTCTCGTAAAGCCTCAGCTGAGTTTTCCTTCTTCTTAGGCATTCCAGTTATTATTGGTGCTGGGTTGCTCGATTTAATAAAGCATCATGAGGTGATGTCCACTAGCGAGGATTGGTGGGTACTTGGTATAGGTACGCTAGTATCCTTTGTAGTCGCACTATTGGCTATTCGCTGGTTAGTGGCTTGGGTTAGCCGCCGTGACTTTAAGATTTTTGCTTGGTTGCGTATTATTACTGGCATCGTGGTATTAGTAGCGGCTTGGGTATTCGGCTATCAGTTTGCAGGCTAAATCTTTGTAGGCTAAGTCTTTGCAGGTCATATTAATTAGATTTATCAATAGACTTTGCCAACAATCGATCGTCAAGCGATTTTATTAATATTTGAATAGCTTGATAAATAGCTTGATGAATAGTCATAAGAGATAGCAGTTATGAGCACTTTGCAAACATCTACAACGGCTATCAGCATTCAACATTGCAAGTTGGTTTACGTTGACGAAGTCCAGCAAGCGCAAATTCAGCAATTGCAGGCGCTGATCAGTCAGCACAACTTATCTTTAGAGCTAACTACTGAGCTAGTCACTGACAAGCTTACTCAAAAGCGCCGTGCACAGCTAAGTGCAGAATCGGCATCAGCGCTGCTATTATTAGACCCTAAAAACCAGCTATCGTTATTGAGTGCTGGTTTAAGTGTAGCGCCGGAATGGGACAAGCTACAACGGCGCGTGGTCAGTGCTGGGCGCAAAACTGAGCTATTATTACAAGCTGCTAAACTTAGCGCTGGTAGCAAAGTTATTGATGCTACAGCTGGCTTTGGACATGATAGTTTGATATTAGCTAGCACTGGGGCACAAGTAACTATGCTAGAGCAGCAGCCTTTAATGGCGCTGTTATTATTGACTGAACAGCAGCGCATGAGTACCCATCCCAATTGGCAAAAGCTGATGTCACGTTTGCATATTGTTAATACTGATGCATTAAGCTATTTCAGCTCTTTACAGCGTATCCAAGCAGAGGATTCTATAAGCTCTGACGCCACTAAACAGAAGGTAGATGTTATTTATTTAGACCCTATGTTTCCGATGGATAGCTATCAAGATAGTAAGACGGGTAAAGGCGCTAAAGTTGGTAAGCAAATGCAAGCATTGCATGGTTTAGCGCAGCCGCCAACGCTAGTTGAAGAGCAGCAGTTACTACAAAGTGCGCAATCGCTTTTGAGCAATAATCAACAGCAAGCTGGGCGAGTTATCGTCAAGCGTCCGCAGCAGGCCGCGTTACTGGCTCAACAGCAGCCGACTGAGACTTGGCAGAACGAAGCACTACGTTTTGACGGTTATTTCACTTAAAGGTTATTTCATTTAAAGGTTTTTAGCTGCCTTAGCTTATCTGCTTAAGCTAAGTGATACGGGAGATTATCGATGTCAATGATAGTGGTTTATCTAGTAAGTGCATGGTTGCTACTGATGCATATTGCTATGCGTAGGCACATTCGACAGCTTGAAAAGCGCTTAGAGCAAGTGACCGACCCAACCGAGTATTTGACTTATTTACGTCAGCAGCCAGTACAGAGTGATAAAGTAGCTTCGATTAAAGCGTTACGAAAACAGTATCCTGAATTATCTCTGCTAGAAGCCAATCAATTATGGCAGCAAAAATAAATACTATAAAAATAGAGACCATTAACTAATGATATCTAAGCGGCCAGCCTTAACTCTCAAAGACAAACTTCATGCCTACATGCAGCTGACGCGCTTTGATAAACCTGTGGGCATTGAGCTATTGTTATGGCCAACTTTGTGGGGCGTGTTGCTTGCAGCAATGAGCCAAGCGCAACAGCAAGGCTCTAGTACTGGCGTAACGGCAGGTTTACCAAGCTTAAAAGTGTTTATCATTTTTGCCCTAGGAGCAATTTTGATGCGAGCGGCAGGTTGTGCTATTAATGACTTTGCTGATCGTAAAGTCGACGGTTTCGTCACTCGTACTAAAGGCCGGCCGTTGGCTGATGGGCGCTTATCTGGTAAAGAGGCTATTGCAGCGTTCTTAGTATTAGTAGCATTGAGTGCCAGCTTACTATTCTTTTTACCGGTGCAAGTGTTTTACTGGTCTCTTGGCGCCGTGGTATTGGCTTTTATTTATCCTTTTATGAAGCGCTTTACCCAGTTACCGCAACTGTTCTTAGCAGCGGCCTTTGGCTGGGCGATACCTATGGCTTATGTGGCGATAGTCGGCACTCCTGATATTTGGTGTTGGCTGTTATTCTTAGCTTATATGTGCTGGACTGTGGCTTATGATACGCAGTATGCGATGGCTGACCGCGAAGATGATCTAAAAATCGGAATCAAATCAACGGCTATTTTATTTGGACGTTATGACGTAGTCATTATCTCGCTACTGCAAACTCTGTTTTTATTATTAATGGGCATAGTTTTGTGGCATTATTTCTCAGTGACCCATTTAGGGTTTATTCCCGTATTTGGCTTAGCATTAGTAGCGATGATGTTCGCTAAACAAAATAGCGCTTGCGCCAGTCGGCAAGCCGCTGCTTGTTTCCAAGCCTTTTTGGCTAATATTTGGGTTGGACGTTACTTGTTCTTGCTGATAGCAGCCTCTTGTATATGGACGAGCTTTAATGGATAACTCAAATTTACCGCCCGAATCTAAGCGGTCAAAGTTACTAAAAACTAAAGGTTTAGCTGCAAAGCTAACTAAATCTACTCCTAGTACAGCACCTAAAATCGACTATCAGCTAAGGCTTGCAGAGCAGGGGCTGACTCGTGAGCAAGTGATTGCCACTGAGCGTAAATTGGCAAAATTCGCTAATACTATGGATTCGCTAGTACGAGTGCCTTTTACTAAGCAAGGCGTTGGCGCAGATGCTGCGTTATCGACGATACCACTAGCTGGCGATATAGCAGGATTAGCATTGACTAGCTATGCCTTTATGTTGGGTCGGCAATTGGGTGTTCCTGCTAGTAAGATGTCTCCAGCAGTACGTTTAGCCTTGATTGATATGGTGGTGGGTATCGTGCCTGGAGTCGGCACATTATTGGATATTTTTATTCGGCCTAGCCGTAAAACGCTTAGCATCGTCCATAAGCATATCCATGAAGAGTATGGTATTACGGATACTATTCATATGGATCGGCCGTTTTTGCATCAGCAGTTAGAAGATAAGCAGCAGCACAGTTGCTTTTGGCGCAATCCTATTGTGGCTTGGCTTTATCTGCACATACCTGATTTTTTGGGGATGATTGTGCTGATAGCGCTAGTATGGGGACTGTGGTCAATAATCATTTGGATAACTGGGTTTTTTGCTCGATAGAGTGGCTATGTTATAGCAACTTTAGCCGATCTGTTTTATATTTCGCTACCACTAAACCAACGGCGTCTGCAACAGGCTACGCTGTGGTGATAGTCTGGCGAGCATAGCAGCAGATACAGGAACGAAGTTACCCAGCATGATATCTGCTAATATTTCGGCGCACAGTGGGGCATAAGCATAGCCTTTGGCCCCCATCGCACTTAAGGTCCAAATACGACTTTGCCCTGACCCTAACTGACCTAGTATCGGGTGATAGTCAGGGGTTTGAGTGCGTACCCCAGCACGAGCTTGCCAGCCACTAGTATCCGTAGGTATTACTGCTGCTAACTCAGGGATAGCCGCTATTAGTTTATCACGACTGACTTGGTGTTCAGCAGCCCGTATCTCTGTAGATATATCATTACGTATAAAGCTGGCACCTAATAATAGTTGCTGGCGTCCTTCATCCACATTATTGATGCTGCTATCGCCCCTTTGCGGCGTAAATGAGGCACAATAACCGCTATATTTAAGCGGCAGTTTAGGTAGCTTTGCCCATTGTGCTGCTGTCGGGGTAAACCAAGATAATTGCCCGCGAATTTTACGACAATCAAAAACACGCCTATCTAATTCATGACTTTCAAAAGCGGCACAAATGATCACATTATCTGCGGTGATAGTTTTTTTAATAGTCTTTTCAGCAGCGTCACTACATGCATTTTTGCAATAGTCTGTATCAGCACTATGACCCGTAATACAAACCTGCAGGGTAGTTTCATTAATAGCAGTCACCGTTAATTGCTGATAGGTAATCAACGGATGGTTAAGTATCAAGGTTTTTAGCGCTCGCGGATTGACTAAGCCTGACTGTGGTAGATATAAGTTTTCGGCTAGTGCTTGCAGCCCTAAGTTTGTAGCATCTTGCGCTTGTGCGACTGACAAGGTAGTAGCCATCTTAGGAGGATATGCTGAGATTTGTTCAACGTTGACATTGGCTTTGATTAGCAAATCGAGCGCGCCCGTTGGCTCTAATACTAAGGCTGTACTGGATTGAACGGCTTGCTCATTGAGCTGCTGATAAAAACGACAGCTGTACAGATAGCCCAGAGTATGCAGATGCTCATCAACATGATGGATAGGAGTCATTTTAGGAGCTAGTAGGGCACGTGGATTGCCGGAGGCTCCTGCTAATGGAGCTGTTTTATCTAGTAAAGTCACTTTAATACCACGATTGGCTAATGACCATGCTGTTGATAAGCCAGCAACTCCAGCACCAATGACTAAACTATGACTAGGGTTACCCAAGGCAGTTTGATGGCCGTTGGTTTTTTCTACAGTTGACTCTATAGCAGTTGTTGTACTTTGCTCTAAAGTAGACGACATTATCTTGCCGCTAGCGCCATTCGCTGATAACGATTCTGCCGTCATCACCGCCGTAAGCATCTCATTTTTACGGCCAAAGCCTTTGATCTTTTTTAGGGCAAAACCGTTATTTTGTAGACCACGTTTGACCACCCCAGCACAGCTATAAGTAGCGACACTAGTACCCAGCTGTGACAAGCGCTGTATTTGCGCAAACACCGCATCGGCCCATAATGACTCATTGCAAGAAGGGGCAAAACCATCTAATAGCCAAGCATCGACGTGCGCCGCTCGATTACTAGCAGTGCGATTCTGTAATTTGGCTAAGCTAGTGGCTGCATCACCCAGCCAGATATCGACGGTTAAGTTATCAGCAGGGAAGGTCAGCCGATGCGCGCCAGCAACAAGCATTGGATAAGTCGCTAGTAGCTGCTCGATGAGATCAGCGAGTTCAGGCGCACGCTGTGCCCATAAGCTCAGTATCTTAGTTAAGTCATCGAGGGATAAGGGGTGCATTTCAGTAGTAATAAAATGCAAGCGAGCGTCAGCTAACTGTGGCTGAGTGATACGCAGTTGTCGCCATAACTGCCATACTGCTAATAGATTAAGGGCAGTACCAAAACCCAACTCAACGATAGTAAAGCTCTGCTGCCCAGTTAAATTTGCCAAACGTTCAGTCAGTTGATTACCATTGATAAATACATAGCGCGACTCTGCTAAGCCATCGGCATGAGAGAAGTAGACATCACCGAACTCCCCTGATACTGGCACTTTATTGCCGCTATCGTCCCTTTGCCATTCGATTTTTGCAGGGGTAATAACTTGCTCATTTATTGAAGGGTTCGGAGCGCTAAGTACTATGGAGTCTGTTTTGGCGACATTGTTACTGGCACTGTTAGTGGCATTGGAATGGTCATTAGCATTATTGGTCATAAACACCATCAGTTATAAGAGTAGCGTCATTCACAGCTAGAGGTCTTAGAGTATTTGTTTTAGAGGATTAGCATTATAAAAATAGTTAGTATTATGAAAATAGTTAGCACAATTTTTATAAAAAACCAGCTATTAGCATACTACTACCAACGTTCCCGCCGCACAAACACTAACCAAGAGACAAAGATACCTACTAAGAGACTTATTAGTACAGTAAAAGCACCGTATAAAAACAGCTGGCCTTTACTCTCATATACTAAGACATTAGTCTGCGTTTGCAGGTCATTGACTTGTCTTTGTAATTGCGCATTTTGGCTAAGCAACTTTTGATTGGCAGCAGAAAGTGCCTGATTTGACGGCTTTAATTGCGCGGCTAAAGTGTTATCTATAGTCGCAGCTTCAG
The DNA here is from genome assembly GCF_904846695.1 of Psychrobacter urativorans. GTDB lineage: Bacteria > Pseudomonadota > Gammaproteobacteria > Pseudomonadales > Moraxellaceae > Psychrobacter > Psychrobacter urativorans. The sequence goes on along the minus strand of NZ_CAJHBR010000021.1, from coordinate 14,810 downwards.
CTGTCGGCTGGTCGGTATTAGCCTCAGTAGCTATAGCAGGCTGAGCTGAAGGAGCACCAGCTGCTACTGGTAATGCTTGCGCTGAAAAAGCTATAAATAAGCTAAGACAAACAGCTATAAATTGATAACTAGAGCGCTGATAAATAACGGACACTAGCCTATTAGTAGGTGTTGAGTATTTTGAGGTAAACAATGCACTCACGATGGCGGACCTTTTATATAGGTTTAGGTAAAACGTGGATAAAAGGTTTAATATCGACATGGCTATATACACCATCACGTAAGTAAGGCTCAGCACTTGCCCAAGCTTGTGCCGCCTCAAGGGATACAAAGTCAGCGATGACAATACTGCCAGACATCTGTATTGTATCGCCGCTTTGGTGGTGTGCAATAGGAGTAGGCCCAGCAACGAGTAGACGTTGCTCACTATCGAGAGTTTGTAGGCGTGCTAAATGCTCGTCACGAGTAAGTTTGCGTTGCTCAGCACTGTTAGCAACATCATGACCAATGATCGCAAATAAGGGCATTAGGACTCCTCAATAAGGCTTAAATAATAGGAAAAACTATATGGATTTAGTAACTTATTTAGCGGTTTTATCAGTCAATGCTGGATTGAGATGATTCTTTAAAACAGCAAACTGAGCGATTACAAACACTAGCATAATCGGAATCCAGCCATAAGTTTTAAAGTTAATCCAAGCCTCATCTGACATAGTAAATGCCGTGATATAATGTAGTACCGCCATCATAGCGAAGAATACTGCCCATACCAAAGTTAGCTTTTTCCAACCCCTCATTGAGAGACTGAAGACATCCTTCATAGCCAATTGCATCAACGGTTTATTGATAGCCACACTGACTACTAAGGTTAAAGCGAAGATACCATTGATAATAGGGGACTTCCAACGTAAGTAAATATCATCACGTAGTAATAAGGTCCCGCCACAAAAGACAATAGTCAGTAATAAAACTACCCATTGTTGCTTCTCAAATTTACCTTTTTGACGGATAAAGTGGATAGCATAGATGATCAGGGTGGCAACAAGTAAAGCGCCCGCGGCTGCCAAAATACCGTGAGTACGAGCAGCTATAAAAAAAGCAATCAGCGGAATGAAGTCTAATAAGGCTTTCATATCAGGTGGAATATCCTACAAAAACGTAGAGGATAGTTTACACCTCTACTGGGCTAAAAAAAAGCAAACACAGTCTATATTCGTTATCTATTATAATATACCGCTATAATAAGCATAAGCGAATGAGTTAGCACAACTTATTCTGAATCGTTAGTTTTATTTAGAACTATTATTTTATTTAAAGTAACGACTATTTATCCCTCTAATTTCTCTAGCTCTAAAACATCTAAAGCTAGGATAAGGCCAAAACCATGAAAGTCGATTTACATTGTCATAGTACCTGCTCCGATGGTACTTATGCGCCTACAGAGGTAATAGAACGGGCGCACGCCGCTGGGGTTACGGTGCTGGCATTAACCGATCATGACACCTTATTAGGCATTGATGAGGCACGCGTAGCCGCCGATTCTCATGGTATGCAGCTTATTAACGGCGTAGAGATCAGTTGTGAGCATACGCTAAGTGGTGGTTATGGTAAGAACAAATCAACCAACAAAATTATCCACGTGCTAGGCTTGGATTTTACGGATCGCGCGCGTATGCATGCCACTCTACAACAACTACAAGACAGTCGTGCTACTCGTGGTCAACGTATTACTGAAAAACTTAGCGCACTGTTAGGTATTGATTATGACGAGCTTTGGCAACAGATTCTGACTAAAGCTGGCGGCAACGCTAAAGCAGTTGGGCGCGCTCATATTGGACAAGTATTGTTCGAGCGTGGCGAAGTTAAAACGGTACAAAAAGCTTTTGATAAATACTTAGCTGATAACAAGCCAGCTTATGTTGCCATTGAAGCCCTGAGTATGCAGAAGGGGATTGAATTGATTCAAGCTTGTGGTGGCAAGGCAGTATTGGCCCATGCGACTCGCTATCAACTATCGGCAACTCGAGTACGTAAGCTTATTGAAGAATTTGCTGCGCTTGGCGGCGATGGCTGTGAGCTGCCGGCTGACAGTGAGCCATTAAGTACCCGTAGAATGGTAGATCGGAGTATTGCTGAGCATAAGTTGGCGGTTTCTGTTGGCAGCGATTTTCATGGTAGTAATATGCCTTGGCGACGCATCGGTGACGTGCCTACTGTCAATGCTGATCAGCAAGGCATCTGGCAGGCCTTTGCCAGTTTAGCCTAACTTATTATTCGACGTTAATGTTAGTCTGTGCATCGACAAAGCCCATATTTTTACAGGTTAATCAGCAGTTCTGATAGCAATATCGACCGTCCATCTTTAATTAGCGCCCTTTATGAGTGAGGTATTGCTAATTGATTTAAAGCTTGCCAATATAAAGTTGTTTAACCTCATTTATTTTTATGCGGCAGTTATTGATGGCAGTTTCGATTTATAAACCTGGCTATAAAAAACTCACTCACATTATCTTTGATTTGCCAGCCGCAGACCGAGCATCGCTATTAGCATTATTTATAACGATGGAGGTAGCTTTACATTGGCTATGGTGTCTGATGGTATGGATACGACAAGACGAACTTAGTGGTTACGTTGATATCCATTCTTTGTATCCGTTGTGGCTAGGTATCACCCTCTCAGGGTTGTTTTTTTGGTGGATGATAGGACGCTTATCTGGTATCAAAAATGACGATAATGCTTTAAATAGATGGCAAATCGGTCTTATCTTACCTTATACCCTCTATATAGCTACCGTCATAGTGATGATGGGCTATAGCAGTTTATATGCTGGCGTGTCACTAGTTGGTGGCTCGATGCTGGGTATGATGCTAATGAAACGTCTGTATGTCTGGCGCGTGTTTTTGTTACAAGTAGTGTTGATTTTATTGGCAATTGCTACTCCTTATTTCGGCATTAATTTACCCAATCTACGTCAGCTCACCATAACTTACCCTGTGTTCGATGCTTATAGTTATCTTACTTATAATGAGGTCATGGCTATCGAGAACGCTATTGCGGCCTCAATCTTCAAAAATGATGCACTAGGCTGGAATAGCGTCAATGAAGTACAGCTCTCATCAGCTTTTTTCTGGCGCTTAACTCATATATATCTGGCATTGCCCAAAGCTATTTTTATAGTTTATGCCTTTCGAACCTTATTAGTAGTATTAGACAATAGTAAAAACGAAATCTTGCAACACGCTAACCAAGACGAATTGACTTTATTGAATAATCGCCGCCATGGTCTTAAACAGATGCAGCAAACACTTATGCAGTGTTCGGAAAAAGATTATAGTGTGGTGTTATTGGATTTAGATTTTTTCAAAAATATTAATGATAGTTATGGGCATGAAGTGGGAGACCAAACGCTGCGTGAAGTGGCGCATATTTTTTCTACTACTGTACCGGATCGAGCCATTATTAGCCGTTATGGTGGTGAAGAGTTTTTGATGGCTTTGCCGGATACTTCTCATGATGAAGCGCTAGCAATCGCTGAGCAACTGCGTGTAAATATCGCTCAGCATATTATACGAGTTACTAAGGACATTGACTTGATGGTTACAGTTAGCCTTGGTCTTTATACTTTGACTCATAATAAATTGAGACTTATTAAAGAAGAATGTGCGAATCGCAACATCCCAGCAGCAAGGCGAAAACTTGGCAAGAGTAAGTTGAGCTTTCTTAGATCAGCCGAACATAGTCAATCAAAGGCAGCATTAGCTCTTGCAAAAGTAAAGCTGCCTGCAGATCTCTGTCAACACTTAATTAGTACCGCTGATAAAGCTTTATATAAAGCTAAAGATCGTGGCCGTAATCAAGTAGTGAGTGCCAATAATTTGCAAGCAGAAGGACTTTTAGAGCCCCCTGTAGCTGAGTCGATTTATGGTACTTAAATACCCGACCTAGATATTGAAACAGCTACTGAAACAGTCACTGAAACAGCAGCTAAGCGTTTATGTAAACTAGGCCCTAAGCTGTCTTTAATACTTGAGTCAAGCTGGCCAATACACTAGTAGCAAAGCTACCGGTAGTTAGGCTAAAGCGCAATACTAGTGATTGCTCATCTAGCCACTGCCATGACAATGCTTCTATTGGCAGCCGCAAAGCTCGACGCTGTGCTTTGATATCATGATGCTCTAGACCTGTAGCCAGCACAGTCAATAAAGCGCTTTTCCGTACTACCTCAGTCTCTAACTGAGCCGCTGGGCCTGCCACTTTATCGTTATTTACACCCCACATTACTGCGGTCGGATGAATATCTCCGCTATCGAGACGTGCTTGTAAAGTATCGTCCAATTGCTCACTACTAAAGATCGACCCTGAGCCGTCAAGATTGAATACTTCTCCTGCCAGTCCCGTGTTCCAGCTGCCATCAACCACTCGGGCGTTCAAAATTTCATTAAAAATAACACTGCGCGCTGCAGATAGTGCCATAGTATGTTGCTCGCGTGGCACACGTTTACGTTTACTCTTTTTGCCGCTGGGCTTGTCTTTTTCAATAGGCTGAGCAAACAGTCTAAGCGCCTCTCTGATATTACTGGCATGACGACCGAAGCGCTGTGGACCGAAATAGTTGGGCACGCCAGTACTCATTATGGTTTTTAGCTGCTGCTCGACAAGTTCATGGTTAGCCGTCACTTGTAGATCATTAGCGAATTCTATATCACGCAGAGTAATAACAAACTCATTAGCCCGATGTGCGCCACGGTTGAGTTTTTTGTTATGCCAACGTTGGTCAATAATTTCTACCGTCTCGTTATCACCTAAGTCGCTTGGGGCAAAAACGGTTGCTGGCAACTGCTTTTTGGGAATGCGTAAGCTGAACCATTGTGTTGTTAGTGCATGCCGATCTTTTAGTCCTGAATAGCCGACATCGCGTAAGGGGATGTCTGCCCACTCAGCTAGTAGTTTGGCAATATAGGCGGTATTCATGCCTGATTTTTGGATATGTAGCCACAAGTGCTCGCCTTTATCGCTAAAGTCTACAGCCATTATTTCATTGACTATAAAGTCTTCATTAGACGATTTATAGTACGCTAGTTTAATAGGTGGCAACGTTGGTTGCGCTAGTAGCGCCGTATCTATCAATGTCGCAACCTCTAAACTTAAGCTGTCGAAGTTTGCAATGGCTAAGCTCAAATCATTTGAGCTTGAGTCATTTGAGCTTGAGCGGTCAAAATGTTGTGAATCAGAAGGCTGATTACTAGTAATAGGAGTAGATACAGGCTCAGTAATATTAGGGTCTTGAGAAGTCATAAAATGATCGTCTATGATAGGGTTAAGGGCAAAGCAGCCTATAAGCAAATAGAAGGCTTAAAAAGTAGGTTTTCTATAGTGGAACTAAGTCGTTGAATGCAGAAGTTACGTTTTGCAACGTGGCAGATATACAAATACACATCGAATGCTAAGGGGTCTTGTTACTATCAATGCGTAACATGCGATCAATGAATAACATACTATCAATGAATAACATATTATCAACGCATAACATAATGTTTAATAAGTTGCTGCTGAGTGAAATATTTATTTTATAGTAAGGCTAGTCGATATTTTACCATCTAATCAATAGCAATCAATCATAACCCATCAGGTAGCAATCGCCACCGTTAAGGATAACTTATGTCTCAGGCCACTATTACCACAGTCACTATTAATAAAGCCGATATTGAAGATGGCGGTATGAAGTCATATAAGCAAGCGGATGATAGTATCATTTTAATCACCCGCGATGACACTACCTTTCAGGCGTTCGATGGCAAGTGTCCGCATGCTGGGGCAGACTTAGGCACAGGTCTACGGTGTGGCAATCGGGTAGTCTGCCCTTGGCATCATGCGACTTTTGATAGTCGTGACGGCACTTTGTTAGAGCCAGTAGCTACTGAAGGGCTCACCCAGTATCAGTTGACGGATGATGGGGATAATCTGATCGTTAATACTGCCGCCAAAATAGATAGGGCTGTTAAAAACGATCAGCTCACTGGCACGCATACGGTTATCGTTGGTGGCGGGGCAGCAGGCTTTATGACTGCCCATCAATTACGTAATACAGGTTATGGTGGCAAAATCACCTTACTAAGCCAAGAGGACAAAGCACCGTATAATCGTCCGCTGTTATCTAAAGCTTTTTTAGCAGGTAATATGCCCGAAGAAAAGCTACTGCTTGGCGGCGCGGATTGGGCACAAAAAAACAATATAGAATTACGCCTAAAGCAAACGGTCAGTGCCGTTATTGCTAATGAGCGTACGGTTATTATTAAAGATGAGCACCATGTTGAATATAATATAACGGCTGATTTCTTAGTAGTAGCAACCGGTGCTAAGCCTATTGTTCCTCCTATTACAGGCGCCCAGTTAGAAGGAGTCTATACTTTACGCAGCATGGATGATGCCAAAACTATCAAAGCGGCTAGTCAAGATCAGCACGTAGTGATCGTCGGTACTGGCTTTATCGGGATGGAAGTAGCCGCAGCCTTGTCGCAAGCGGGCAATACGGCCTCTATTACAGTGATCGGTCAGAGCGCACGAGTAATGGAGACTATCATCTCCGAAACAGTGAGCAACGCTTTAATTAAATTGCATGAAGACAATGGCATTAACTTTGTACTGGATGCTACGGTTAATGAAATCAATGGTAACGGTCAGCAGGTTAGTGGCGTTACTCTGGCAAATGGCACTAAGTTAGACGCAGATATTATAATTTTAGGTACAGGTGTATCGCCGCTTACTGACTTGCTTAAAGAGGTCAATGACCCCGATGGTGTGCAAGTCGATAGTCATTTGCAGCTACGTGATGGGGTCTATGCGCTAGGCGATATTGCCAAGGCATCTGGACAGATGGGACGTATGCGTATTGAGCATTGGCGGGTAGCATTGCAACATGGTTTAGTTACCGCAGCGGCTATCTTAGGAGACGATACTGTACCTTCTTTAGATGAGCGAATTCCCTTCTTTTGGACTATGCAGTATGGCAAAAGCTTACGCTATAGTGGTCATGCAGCTACCCCTGATCATAATATATTGCTGGGTTCGCCTGATACGCTCAACTATATCGAATATTATTTTGATGATAAAGGCGAGGATACTCGTGCCAGCGCTGCTAGTACTTTAGGCCGTGATAAAGAGTTAGTGGCTTTTAGTGAACTATTACGCCGTGGTCATGCGCCAACACGAGCACAGATTAATGCCGGCTTCAATATTATCGAGCAAGCGCATGCTTTGTCGCGTTAGTGTTAAGTGCTTAAGCGTTTAAGTGCTTAAGCGTTTAAGTGCTAAGCAACAGTAAATCTTAGCGCTTATTTGGCACTGATAAAGTTACGATAAAGGCTGCCATTCTACGCTGGCAGTCTTTTTTACCATTTATCTATAAAAAGTGTGACCGTCATATGAATAAAGATACCGTGTTTTTACGCCAAGCGCAGTCAAAAGACCTTGACGCTCTTAAGCAGCTACTTGACCGTTGTTATCGGCAGGCAGAAGGCTGGACTAATGAGGCAGATTTAGTTGCTGGTATTCGCACTACTAAGGCTGAGCTGGCTGCGGTCATTGCTGACCCTAAGCATTATATTTTCGTCTACCCAAAAACCAATACTGGCGATCGAGAGGGGCAAGAGACTGGCGAGTTGCTAGGCTGTATTGCTGTGGATATTAATAGCAACGTACCGTCTGGCGATAATGCCTATATAGGTATGTTTGCCGTCCATCCTGAGCTGCAAGGTGAGGGAGTTGGCAACGTGATACTACAAGCAGCAGAGACTTTTGCTAGTCGGCATTTACAAGGTAATAAGCGTCAGTCAGCTGCGCAGCCTAGCCGTTTGACTATGAGTATATTGAGTCATCGCCCTGAACTATTGGCTTACTATGAGCGCCGTGGCTACAAGCTTACAGGGGTCTCTATGCCGTTTCCAGAAGACGGCAATAATGGCGAGCCAAAGCGCAAAGATTTACAGCTATTAGAATTAGAAAAGCTAAGTCTTCCTTTAGCAGAGCTTTGATTAAATAGGGTTTTGTCCTAGGTTTTTAGCTCTAATTAGCACTAGTAATCAATAGTGCTGATTAGTCTTAGCAACCAATCTCACTAAGGCTAATCAGGGCTAGACGCATCAGTTGGTTTACTAGAGACAGTAAATCCTAACTAACAAGCACCATGTATTAGGTGTTTGTATTATTACAAAAGTAAAATAAGTTTATTTATAGGCTATTGCAGAAGAGAAGAATAATGAAAATACTACAACCTATCACTATTGGCGGTGTGACTTTTAAAAATCGTTTGATGTTACCACCGCTTACTACTGGTTATGAAGCTAAGGATGGGAGCATCAGCTCACAAAGCTATGCTTTTTATACTCGTCTTGCCAAAGGGGGCGTAGGGTATATTGTGCTAGGCGACGTTGCGCCCATTCGTAGCTTTGCGCCCACGCCAAAACTGTTTGATGATAGTCAAATTGACAGTTTTCGTCGGCTTGCTGATAGTGTTCATAGCTATGGCGCCAAAATTGGGGTGCAGATATTTCATCCAGAATACGATGTCGATGCCATCAATGAGATGTTGGTTAATGGCCAAAAAAACGAGGTACGTGAGCGCTTGCATTATGACATGGAGCACTTCGTTAATGAGGTGAGTGAAACGGCTTTAATGGCGATCATCGATAAGATGTGTGCTTGTGCGCTGCGGGCGCAACAGGCCGGTATTGACGTTATTCAAGTACATGGCGATAGGCTAGTAGGGGTGTTATGTAGCACCAAAATGAATAGCCGAACCGATAAGTTTGGTGGCTCACTAAAAAACCGCACCCGTTTTGCCTTGCTACTAGTTCGCGCCTTAAAACAGGCTGTGCCGAATATGATCATTGATTATAAGTTATCAGTAGTCACTCCTGTGCGCGGCAAAGGCGGCGTTGATGAAGTCGATGCCCCGCAGTTCGCAAAATGGCTTGAGGATGCAGGCGTGAATATGTTGCACGTAGGTCAGGCTAACCATACCGTCAACTTGGCAGATACTATACCGCCAATGGGTGTGCAGCCTTATGGCTTCTTTGCAGATATCGCTGGCGCTATTAGACAAGCTGTTTCTATCCCTGTGAGTACTTCAGGACGCATCATTGATCCTGACATGGCTGAAACTATGCTGCAAACTGGTAAAGCCGATATGATTGGCATTGGCCGAGCGCTACTGGCTGACCCTGAGTGGCCAAATAAGGCCGCCTTAGGTCAGCAAAAAGATATTGTGCGTTGTATCAGCTGCAATTTCTGCGTTGACTCTATTATGAACAGATCTTTTGTTATCTGTACTGTCAATCCAGAGAATGGCTTTGAAGAGAGTAGGGTTATTACTGCGGCAAAGGTCAAGAAAAATATAGTAGTGATTGGCGGCGGGCCTGCTGGACTTGAAGCGGCAAGGGTCGCTGCTAATAAAGGCCATAGCGTGACACTGTTTGAACAGCAAGCACAGTTAGGTGGGCAGTTAAATATCGCTGATGTGCCACCACGTAAAGCAGAGCTACATCGGGCTACAGAAGACTTGATACGGGCAGTACATAGAGAAGGGGTGGCATTGCGTTTAGGCGAAACGGCGACTACTCAAAGTATAATGGCCCTAAAGCCTGATGCGGTGATAGTAGCGGTAGGGGCGATTAGCTTTATGCCACCCATTGCTGGTATAGAAGGCCATAATATTTATGACTCTTGGAAAGTGTTGGCCGGTGAGCAACTAGTATCTGGTCGAGTGACCATAGTTGGTGGCGGGGTAGTCGGCTGTGAGACTGCTGAATATCTAGCTGAACGGGGTTGCCAAGTAACGATAGTAGAGATAGCGGATAAAATTACTGATCATATAAGTGTGACCATTCTACCCTCTATGCTTGCGAACTATGAGCAGTATGGGGTAAAAATATACACTAACCATAGAGTAATGGATATTGCTGCAGATGAGATACGCTGTGAAGATCATTATGGTAATAATATCTATATTGCTCACGACTACGTAGTAATCGCTAGTGGCGCACGTCCGGTTTTATTTGATGCAGAGGCGTTAATCGCTGCGGGGATAGAGGTAGTAAAAGTGGGAGATTGTTGTACAGTAGCTGATATCTCGTATGCTACAAAAACAGCTTATGATGCGGCTAATGCGCTTTAAAGTTATCTTTAAACCCAAAGCAATAGTGCTTAAAATCTTGAGCTCAGCCCCTTTAACTATCCTGTTCTACCAGCTTTTGTCAGTGCACACCATAATCAAAGCAAAGCGGTGTAAACTTAACACCAGCTAGCCCCAAAAATGCTTAAAAGTCATAAACAGCCCAATACTTATCAGTATGAATGCCACAATAAGTAAGCGCTTAAACCAAGTAAAAGCCGGTAAGCGCGTGGCATTATCATCGGACATCAGGTAAGCAAATAAGCACATTAGGCTGCCTACCAAAGTCATAATACCTAAGCCAATAGGAAGAATAAATAAATATACTTGCCACACAGTCATCTCGCAACCAATTTCATTACGAGCATCATAGCAGTGTCTACTTGTGAATGTTCAACACGCCTTAGTAAAGAAATATTAATAAATGTTGCTGATTTTTAATAGCTAATTAGGTATAGTTTAAATATTGTTTAAGATGGCCTAAAGGTCTATAAAATTTTGCTTATTAATCACTAATTAATCGCTGAGGTAGTTATGAATTATTTAATAAAGCTAGGTGCTGTATTGCTGTTGACCCCGATACTTATCGCTTGCTCTAATAAGCCTTCTGAAAGCGACGTGGAAGAACTTATTCAAACTCAGTATGATAAAGCCAATAGCCTGATGAATGATGCGATGGCACAAGCTGGTGATGACGAGACGGCAAAAGCTATGAGTGGCATGATGGAGGGGATGATGCCGACCCTCGAAAAGGTAGAAAACGTGAGCTGTGACAATACCGATGGTGATAATGCTTATTTGTGCACGGCTGACGTTACCCAAACTATCGGCGGCACTAGCCGTACTGATAGTGGCGTGTTCAAGGTCAATGATGTTAACGGCACTTGGGTACTAACCCAATAGCAATCGAAATAGCTGGCAGGACGATGATAATGGAAAAAGGCTGCGTAAGTGCTAGCCTTTTTTTGTGCTTAATAATTAATGCCAATGTTTAGGACTTAACACCAATATTTAGGACTTAATACCAATGTTTAATAGTTAGTCAATGAGCTATTTTATGCTACCTTATTGATTATGCGGTGATAACTATTTTGCTAGTAGCGGCTAGCCAATAAGGAGTAGGTTATGTCTAAGGTTAAAACATTCAATGCCTTGCCTAAAGTCGTATCTAATCAAATCTTTCAAGCGGCTATAACGCTTCTGGCTTTGCCTATTCTCTCCTTGCCATACTCCGCTTTGGCTCAGGCGTCAAACCAGTACCAGATTGAAGATTTCTCTGACGACTACTACGCCACCATTAAAGACTATACTGATAAACAATTTAGTGAATTAAACTATATTATCGAAATCATAGACGCTAAAACTAAAAAAACTTTAATAGCTCAGCCTTCTAGTCTTACTATGGATTATGAGCTACAGGACAGTGCATCATTGCAGCTGGGCGGAAAACTCAGTGCGAATATTGTCAATATTCCCTACGGTGACAGTAGCGTGCTGATCTATGATGACTTTAATTTTGATAATAAAAACGACTTAGCCCTAAAGGATGGCCGCTACGGTTGTTATGGCGGTCCTTCTTATCAAGTCTATCTAAAAAAAGGCCATAGCTTCGTGCATAGTGAAGAATTCACTGAGCTGGCGCAGGGTAACTGTGGATTTTTTGATATCGATTATGATAGGCAGACTTTAAGTACTATGACCAAGAGTGGCGCAGCATGGCATAAGTATTCAACTTATAAAGTAATTAATAATAAACCCGTGGCCATACGCATTGTGGAGGAAGAATACCAAGCGAAAGGTTTGCTTTTTATTACTCAAAGCACAAGAGTTAATGGCAAAATGCGGGTAGATAACTATCAAGCTTTAGCTGTGTACGATCCTAAAACAGACGGCAAATCGCCTTATATCTATACGTTTCATTTAGACAACGAAAAGATAATGGTCTTGGCTAGCTATTTTGTTGGAGACAGCGAGCAACTGTACTATGTGTTTGCTAATAAAGAGGGCAGAGTTGAGCTGTATTATGATGGGCCGTTTATTTATGATACTAAGCAAAAAACTCTGAGCTTCACTAATAAACCCGTCCTCTATCAAGTTAACAAGCAAGGCATTACTGTAAAGCTGCCTCACAGCAGCAAGTTATTAAAGTCACAACCGACAAGCGTACAGGGAAGTATCGATAGTCTGACCCAGTATACTAATGTGACCGTTAAATAAGGAAGTTAAAGTTGATGGTTACCTTAAATTGAGACAGTTATGAATAGCTTTAAAATCTTAGCCATTAGCACTGTATTAATAGCATTCCTAACGGCTTGCTCTGATGATCCTTCTAATCGCACGGTTAAAGGCTTAGTTAAAAAGCACTATAAACAAACCGATACTATGACTGATAAGACAACGACTTTAGCTGGTAATGAGCAAGATAATGAGTCTTTTAACAGCGTTATTGAAAAGGCCATGCCCACTCTTGATAGTGTAGATAATATCGATTGTGTAGCTACTGATAGCGTTGATGCTTATCTGTGTAGCGCTGATATTACCCAAACTATGAACGGTCATACTAGTATCAATCAGGGCAATTTCAAAGTTTATAAGGCAAATAATGAATGGCTATTGGATCTGTAGACCGTGATCTGATAGCAGTGTTATTTAGAAGGGTTAGAGAGGGTTAGAGAGGGGTTGTGGTTATCACTAGCTACAATCAGGGCTAAAATACTTTTTAAATGGTTATTGCGAAAATATAATAGTTAATAAGTAGGCTGGGCGCAGGCTGTGACCCCCAATAGTGATACTAGACAATGGAAACTTTTAACGGCTCCAATCTATAGAAAGTAATAAATTTTTAATTGTCTGTTCGATAAATTAGATATCACAAGCTACGCCGCCAGCATCAAGCACAATTCTTGCGCCTGATGCATAGCTGTTAACGCATAGCCTCTAACGCATAGCCTTTAACGCATAGTCACAAACTCTTCTGAACCCGTTGGATGAATAGCGACAGTATTATCAAAGTCCGCCTTCGTTGCGCCCATTTTTATCGCCACAGCAAAGCCTTGAATCATCTCGTCTACCCCAAAGCCAATACCATGTAGGCCAATCACCTTTTCATCCTCACCTAAGCATACTAACTTCATCGTGCACTTTTGTCGATGCTGGGTCACTGCACTAAACATATCGGTAAAGCTTGAGCTATAGCATTTAATAGCCTCTTTACCAAATTGATTGACAGCCTCAATCTCAGAAAAGCCAATAGTACCGATAGGAGGATGGGTAAAAATCACCGTCGGTATCAAATCGTAGCTTAGATGCTCATCAGGTTTGTCATTGAATAGGCGCTCCGATAATCGACGACCTGCGGCAACCGCGACAGGGGTCAAATCAACGCTGTCCTCAATAATATCACCTACTGCATAAATACCATCAACGTTAGTATTTTGGAACTTATCGACTTTGATTTTATCGTCATCAGTCGTCGCAACGCCAGTGACTTGCAGGTTAATATTATCGATAGAGGGCGCACGACCTATTGCCCAAATCAAGCAATCAACGGTGTCGATATGGCCTTCGCTATCATCATTGATAGATAAGCTCAGGCTATCATCGGTATTTTTATTAACCTCGTCTATTACACTATTGGTATGCAAATGAATGCCCGCTTGCTCCATCTCGATCAATAAAGTCTCGATAATGGTATGGTCAAAGGTACGTAGTGGCGAGTGTTTGCGTACATAGAGATGCACTTCAGAACCGAGACTATTGAGCACGCCTGCAATCTCAACCGCGATATAGCCTGCACCAACGATAGCTACGCGCTTTGGTAAATGGTTTAATTTAAAAAACCCATCAGAGTCGATACCATGCTCTGCGCCTTTGATATTGGGCTTGATAGGATGACCACCTGTAGCGATTAAGATATGGTCAGCGGTAATATGTTCGCCATTAACCTCGACGGTATTGGTATCGACAAACTTAGCAAAGCCTTTTATCACTTCAACACCGTTTTTGGCGAGGTTATTATCATAAGCGCGGTGGATATTCTCGATATATTGTTGGCGACTTTGCACTAACTTTTGAAAGTCAAAGCCTTTGACCTCAACGTCAAAACCATAGTCTGGCGCGAACTTATGAATAGTCTCAGCAACATGCGCGCCATACCACATTACCTTTTTGGGCACGCAGCCCCAATTGACACAAGTGCCGCCTAATTGCTCGGCTTCGATAATCGCGCACTTTTTGCCATAGCTTGCCGCACGGTTGATTGAAGCAATACCGCCGCTACCGCCACCAATGGCGATATAATCATAATGTTTGGTCATGGTTAAGTCTCTTTATTTGATGTCTGTTGATGCAATGTCTGTTAATACTGGGTAGCTCTATTATTAGGGTGGTGAGCGACTTATCAAGGTCATAATAAACCAAGGTTACGATAGCATAATTTGCGCTGTTTTTTTAGGTAGGTGAAATTATGAGTGCAGAAGATAAAAGGTGAAAGTTTGAATAAGCTTAGACAATTCGTAGATACCATGAGAAAAAGCAAGCCTAAAGACTCAATTAACATGTAAAGAAGCATCGAAAGGTCGCTGACTTTTCAACACTGCCTGAGCGATGGCTAATATCTTACGCATTAAAGCAACAATGACC
>NZ_CAJHBR010000020.1 GCF_904846695.1 Psychrobacter urativorans | reverse complement strand
TCGCGCCAATGGTAGTGTGGCTCCGGCCATGTGAGAGTAGGTCATCGTCAGCTCTCTATTCTAAAATTCCCTAATCAGTTATCTGGTTAGGGAATTTTTTTATCTTTACTTTAGTAGTGACCTACACCGAAAACCCTATTTAAAGGGTTTTCTCTTGCGCAGCCTAACAAAGCACTGCTTTGTTTTAACAGCGCTCAGGTTATCGTCAGCTCTCTATTCTAGATAAAGCCCCCAACGTTAATTCGTTGGGGGCTTTTCTTTTTTTGCCTATAATATTAGTCGATTGCAAAAAATACTGACCTTATATTATTTATAATAAAAAAGACTGCTATGGCAGTCTTTTTTTGCGCTATAGCTTATAGTTAGGTATTGAGTATCCGATTTTATTACAAGGATATGATGTGATAGCAACTTTTATCATCATTATATATTTTGCTACTGTAGTAAACTTAGCTTAAAGTAATCATTCAAAATATAAGTTTTTATATAAGTAGAAAATTATGTCAGTCGATTTTAGTAATACCTTGATAGTGGCTATTTCTGCCACTGCTTTATTTGATTTATCTGAATCAGAAAACCATCTGCTACAGTTGCTTGAGCACCGTCCTAACCGAGCTATAAAAGAGTTTCGTGACTATATGGCTGAGCGTGAGAATGAGCCTTTGGCTATAGGAGCAGGCTACCCACTTATAAAAGCTTTGCTTAACCTCAATAACTATTGCCATGATTGCACTCAGCCAGATATAGATCTTCAGGCTCCCTTAGTCGAAGTAGTGATCGTCTCCAAGAGTAGTCCTGATACTGGTATACAAGTGCTCAACGCCATTCGTGAGCATGGTCTGAGTATTTCACGTTCAGCTTTTATATCGGGTAGTTTAGTAGCGCCTTACATTAATGATTTTAATATTGATTTGTTTTTGACTACTAATCGTAATGACGCTCAGCAAGTCGCTGATGCCAATATTTGTGCTTGTGCTATCCTTGATGCCACCCCAGTAAATACTTATGAGTTAGACACCGAGCAGCTGCGGATAGCTTTTGATGGTGATGCGGTACTGTTTGATGACTCAGGAGAGCTATTGTATAAGCAGAAGGGTCTAAAGGCTTTTCATGACCGTGAAGCACAGATGCGTGATTTACCGATTGAAAAAGGTCCTTATGCTGAGCTGTTGATTAAGTTATCGAAGTTACAAGAGCGTCTACCTGTGCACATGGATCATCGGCCTATTAATATCGCTTTAGTAACTGCCCGTAATGCACCAGCCGATTTGCGAGCGATAAAGACGCTGCGACAATGGGGAGTAGACGTTGATATGGCTTTTTTTCTAGGAGGTCTTGATAAAACAGCCGTGCTAAAGACCTTTGCACCGCATATATTCTTTGATGACTCTATAAAGCACATTGATGCTGCACGTAACTTTGTGCCAACCGCCTTAGTACCTTATCATTCCACTTCGCTGCTACATGCTAATAACTACTCAACAGGCGATAAAGATGCTTCACTGCTGTCCTTTGTGCCTGTCGAGCCCGCTGTTTTGTCTGTAAATTACTAAAATTGTGCATTTACAATAATACTAGGCTCTTTATCTATGAATTGGCAATCGTTGCTTTCTTTGATTATAGTGCGCTTAAAGCAAGTCATTGGCTTATACGCCTTTGTACTCGTCCCTATGTGGGTTATGTTTTTCGTCAATAATATCTTTTTATTTGGCTTGTGGAATATATTCGGTATTGCCCCGCGCACCTTTGATTTACGCAGTATAGTGGGGGTGTTTGCCTCTTGGACTATGCATGGTGACATTACTCACATCATAGGTAATAGCTTAACCTTGCTACAGATACTTTTTCTATTTGGCTTATTTGAGAACAATGCTTATCGCACGATTTTGAAGCTTATAATCGCCTCAGGAGTGATGACATGGTTGATCGGGTCGGAATCATCAATTCATATCGGTGCTTCAGGACTTTGTTTTGCGATGCTCGGGTTTATGATAGGGGGAGCGGTATTTGCGAGACGATGGGGCTATTTGTTAGCTTGTATTGTTATGGGTGCAGGGTTTTGGTTTACTATTAAACAAGGACTAATGCCTCAGCAAGGTATCTCCTTTGCGGCGCATTTTGGTGGTCTATGCGCCGGTCTGCTATTAGGAGCTAATTCTAAACATCACTATTCATCAGTAACTAAGTATTCTTCGAACATACGCTGATAAATATAGGGTCGTCTTTAGTCAACGGCCGCCATGCAGTGGTTTGCTTGACATGATCATCAATGCTCAGCGTACTGTCTTTTTCTTGTAGAACATAATCTGCACGTGCAGGAGTAGCGCAATCTATAACTTGCGGCATCTGTTGGACACTTCTACGGCGCTCAAACAGATATAAGTTAACCAAATACATGTCTTTGTTATCTGCATTGGCGCGTGCATTGCCAGCGTCGGCGGCTATAAAGCGAAAAGTTTGCGGTTTCACATAGGACCAAGGACGAAACCAAGTGCTTTCTTCAACTTTTTTAACAACCGTTACTCCTTTAGGAAGTTCGGCAACTTGTTGGCTGAACCAGTTGTATTCTTGATTTATTTGAAAAGCAAAAATACCAATAGCACCAAACAAAGGAATAAGCCATTTTGGCGCCCGTTTACCTGCCAATTTGGATAGGTGAGTTATAATCAGTGCCACACCAGCTAAGCCGAAACCGGCAGCTATAGTAGCGATAAACTCAAATAGCATAACAGCTGTCCTTAACGCCATAGGCGCATTTAACACAATAATGAGTCGTCATAAAGTCTACCTCAATCAAAGCTACTTTATAACCTTAGGATAAAAAAATCACTCACAAGCAGCTACTGCCTGTGAGTGATAGATAGAGTAACTAACGATATCTTTAACATTTAAGCTTATTATATCTATAGCTTAATGGTCAATGGCACCGCCAGCACCACGTGGAGAACGTACGCTTTCAACCAACTCTTGGATATGTGCTGGTGGTGGCGCAGTAGCGTAAGATACAGCGAACGCTACGATAAAGTTAAGTAAGGCACCGACCGCACCAAATGATAATGGCGAGATACCAAACAACCAGTACTCTTCAGTATCAGGGAAGTTTGCAGTGCCAGTGATGAAGAACCAACCTTTAAACATAAAGATATAGACTAAGATACTAATCAAACCCGTTAACATACCGGCGATAGCGCCAAGGTTGTTAATACGCTTAGAGAAAATACCCATCATTAGTACTGGGAACAGTGAAGCACCCGCAATACCAAAGGCTAGGGCTACTACTTGTGCGGCAAATCCTGGTGGATTAATACCCAAGTAAGTGGCAACCACGATCGCTACGCCCATAGTGATACGAGCATATTTTAACTCGTCTTTATCACTGATGTTCGGATTAAGGTTTCTTTTGATCAAGTCATGACTGATCGCTGATGAGATTGCGAGTAATAGGCCAGCTGCTGTTGATAATGCTGCTGCCAAACCACCTGCGGCGATAAGACCGATAACCCAACCTGGTAACTGGGCAATTTCTGGGTTAGCTAATACTAAGATATCAGCATTCACGTCTAACTCGTTACCTGCCCAACCTCTGTCAGTAAAGACGCCATCACGCTCTAAGTCATGCTTGACACGTGCTTCATTAACTGCAGTTGTAGCCGCAGCAATGTCGCCGCCGTCAGCTTGTGCTGCTTTTAATGCGAGCTCAGCGGCGCCAAGTCCACTATCGCTATATAACTGAATGCGACCGTCATTATTCAAGTCGTTATACTTGATAAGACCTGTCTCTTCCCAAGTATTCATCCAATCAGGACGCTGATTATATTCAATAGCAGGCTGTTCTACGCCTTGTGGGTAGATAGTGTCGATTAAGTTTAAACGCGCCATAGCACCTACTGCTGGAGCAGTAAAATATAGTAGCGAAATAAACACTAAAGTCCAACCAGCTGTCCAACGTGCGTCAGCAACTTTAGGGACTGTGAAGAAACGAATGATAACGTGTGGCAGACCTGCTGTACCTATCATTAGAGATAGAGTAAATAACACCATATTTAGCTTGTTAGGTACGTCAGCTGTATAAGAGGTAAAACCTAAGTCAGTAACAACTTGGTTCAGCTTAGTCAAGATAGGAACGCCAGATTCTACGTGGTTTGAGAACAAGCCTAAACCTGGGATCGGGTTACCCGTCAACTCAAGCGAAATAAATACTGCAGGGATAGTATAAGCAATCATCAGTACTACGTACTGAGCAACCTGAGTGTAAGTAATCCCTTTCATACCACCAAGTACGGCATAGAAGAATACCACTACAGCAGCGATAATAAGACCAGTTGTGCTTTCAACTTCTAAGAAGCGTGAGAATGCAACACCAGCACCAGTCATCTGACCGATAACATAAGTAGTAGAAGCAATAATCAAACAGACCACGGCTATCATAGCGGCAGTCTTAGAGTAAAAACGGTCGCCAATAAAGTCAGGAACCGTGAACTTACCGAATTTACGTAAGTAAGGGGCTAGCAGCATGGCTAGTAGAACATAACCACCAGTCCAACCCATCAAGTACGTTGATGCGCCGTAACCACTAGTTGCAATAATACCTGCCATTGAGATAAATGACGCAGCACTCATCCAATCAGCAGCCGTTGCCATTCCGTTGACTACTGGATGCACACCGCCGCCAGCAACATAGAACTCACTAGTTGAACCTGCACGTGCCCACCAAGCAATACCGAAGTATAAAGCGAAAGATAGACCTACAAAAATGATATTAATAGTAAATTGACTCATAGGGCTATTCCTCGTCTACGCCATATTGTTTATCTAACTTATTCATACGCCAAGCGTAGAAGAAAATTAAGATGATGAATATGCCAATCGACCCTTGTTGAGCAAACCAAAAGCCTAAATCAGTACCGCCAATTTTAATACCTGAAATCAACGGACGTAACAAGATACCGAACCCATATGAGCACAGTGCCCAAACAATAAGGCTACCTATAATAAGACGGATATTGGCGCGCCAATAACCAGATGGATCGTTATACTTATCCATATGACAACTCCTTTTGTCTAACATAAAACAGGGTAGATGGTTGGCATATACCCAGCAGTTATAATCTAACGTTCATCCCTTAACAAAAAAGCCAGCTATGCTATGATTCTAAACTTCGCAAAACAGTTTGATGAATCCAAATAACTGGCCACAATTATTAAAAAATAGGGCAAGAATCTCTGAAAATATTATATATGAAATATCGAATATTTGTTCAATAATACTAAAGATTGTAAAAACAATCTATCTAATTAAATAATGAAGCGGTAGCAAAAGCAAAATAGACGCAGTGTGTTCTAAATATAATAACTGATAAGCTAATAGTTTTAATTCCATAACTACGTAATGGACTTATTATAGTTGTCCATTGTAAACCTCTAAAAAATATATGCAACGTTAACAATAAATGAATTTAAATTACTTTATGTAACTAAATATTTATTTAATAGAAACAACACAGGTTAGCAGTTTGCTAACACTATAAATTTCTATAAAAAAATCACTCACAAGCTACTGCCTGTGAGTGATGAATAGCACCATTATAAAGAGACTACTATACTATTAATGTACTAGATAATCATTAATCTATTAGTGGTCAGAAGCACCAGATATGCCAATGCCGGTTTGCGAACGAACAAACTGAGCATCAAATGCCTTACGTTCTTTTTCTGCACGGGCTGATTTATCCGTTACCGAGAAAAACCAACAGCATAGGAATGATAGTGGCATAGCAAATAATGCCGGACCATTGAATGGGTTAGGTGCGGTCTCGGAAATCCCAAGCGTATCGACCCAAACGGCTTTAGATAGAATAATCAAACCAACAGCGCCTACTAGACCAACAATACCGCCAATTACAGCGCCACGCGTTGTCAAACCCTTCCAAAACATCGACAGTACTAGTACTGGGAAGTTGGCACAAGCAGCTACCGAGAATGCTAGACCAACCATGAAAGCAACGTTTTGTTTTTCAAACAAGATCCCTAGAATCATAGCGAAGACTGCCAAACCTAAAGTGGCATATCTTGAAACTTTCATTTCAGACTCAGGGGTAGTTTGACCTTTTTTAAACACGTTAGCATATAGGTCATGCGAAATAGCCGATACCCCTGAAAGCGTCAGACCAGCTACTACCGCAAGGATAGTGGCAAAGGCAACGGCTGAGATAAAGCCCATAAATAAATCACCGCCTAGCGCTTCACTTAAGTGAATGGCGGCCATATTATTACCACCAGTTAACTCTAATTGACCAGTAAGTGCTGATTTTGCGACATCAAGAAACTGTGGGTTATTGGCAATGAACAAGATGGCACCAAAACCAATAATAAAGGTCAGTAGGTAAAAGTAGCCAATAAATCCGGTTGCAACCACAACAGACTTACGCGCTTCTTTGGCATCTTTTACCGTGAAAAAGCGCATTAGGATATGAGGTAATCCTGCGGTACCAAACATGAGTGCAAGACCAAGTGATAGGGCATCAATTGGATTTTCAGTCAGTTTGCCAGGTCCCATAATCTTAACGGCATCTGTAACACTAGTGCTATGGGCTTTGCCATAGGCAACGATCGCCTGATTGAACATATTACTAAAGCTAAAATCAACCGATTTCATGACCATAAATGCCATAAAGGTTGCACCACTTAGTAGCATAACTGCTTTAATAATTTGTACCCAAGTGGTTGCCAACATACCACCGAATAGAACGTAGGCAGTCATCAATAAGCCTACTACAACTACGGCAATATTATAGTTCAAACCAAATAGCAGTTTGATTAACTGACCGGCACCCACCATCTGTGCAATTAGATAAAAAGCGACTACCACTAAAGAACTAAAAGCTGCCAGTGTGCGTACAGGCTTCTCTTCTAAGCGAAATGAAACCACATCGGATAAGTTGAATTTACCCAGATTTCGCAGGCGTTCTGCAATGAGGAATAATACGATAGGCCAACCGACCATAAAGCCGAGTGAGTAGAGCAAGCCGTCAAAACCCGAACTAAATACTAATGCTGAAATACCAAGAAAAGATGCGGCTGACATATAGTCACCTGCAATCGCTAAACCGTTCTGAAAACCACTGATTCCACCGCCTGCCGTATAAAAATCTGCGGTTGATTGGGTTTGCCCAGCGGCCCATTTAGTAATTACTAGCGTAAAACCAACAAAGATCATAAACATGATAATTGCAGGCCAATTGGTTGCCTGTTGCTCGGCAACTCCTAAATCAGGACCCGCAAGTGCCATAGTAGAGCAGCATAAACTTATGAGTGCGACTAGTATCGCTTTAGGTGATGTTAATGTCATCTCAATGCGTTCCTTCTTCGTGTGCAATGGCCTCAATTTCTTTAAGGGTTTCTTCATTGAGTGAATCAAGCGTGTTGTTGGCAATATACGAATATACGCCACACAACACAAATGACAGCACGATAATCCCTAGTCCTAAGGGAATTCCCCAAGTAGTAACACCTCCACTAAACGAGCTTGCTAAAAATGGTTTATTGTAACCAACCAAAAGCATAAAACCGACGTAAACAAACAGCATAATTGCAGTTAACGTCCAGCTAAGTCTGCGCTTTTTACTTACCATCTCTTGAAACTTTGGATTATTCATAATTCGTTCTACCTGTGAATCATTCATAACCAACTCCTTGTTTTTTGGTCCAATCATGGACTGCTGCTTCAAATGGGGTATTTCATTGTCTAAATGAGCAAGTGACTGAAGTGTAGATACCTAATTTATCCCCGATCAAAGCACTATTTAGCAAAAGCTAATCGTGCAGTGCTTTATTGACCGACTATCACAGTCTTTGCTTTGGCTTACCTGAATAAAAATTCAGTAGCCTTGACTATGGATTTTCATCTCATCTCTTGTGTTTCTAACAATGTCGTCTAACGCTTGGTTACTCTTTATTACCATACTCATATGAACGGTAGTAATTCACCGATAAAGAATATATAAAAATTTCATCCAATTAACAATAAAAATATTTACTTTACTTTTTGTAACTAAATGTTTAATGCTAATTAGCTAGCAACTATTTATAGGATGCGAATGATGTTGATGTGCTTACTGATGACTATGCTTGGACAAACCCCTGTTTGCACTATGGCTTTATTATTATAAACATAATAAAGCTTACTGATAATAAATGGCAGCTATTTTATAAATAAAGTTTGTGAAGTGATAATTGATCTTTATGGGACGTAATAATTCGCCCATTCAAATCAACTAAGTGCTGTAAATATTTGATTCTAACTATAATCTACAAATATTATTTTTCTATATCAGCAATGATAATCAAGCAGAAGCTGGGCAAATGGCTATTTACATAATGTTTAAAATTTGTAGGATAAGAGAAAAAAACAATCTAATGATTCATATTCAGCTAAAATGCCGCCACATGATATATCTCAGTTACCTTGAAACATATGAAGTTGTTATTTATTAGTGTTAAACAAAAGTAGTTAAAACACTATGAATAGGTGAGTGAGAGTCATAAAGACATTAGGATCTGCTTAATATCATTGGTGATATCAACAGGTCTCCTATATAAAATATAAGTGTGGAGCGTAATATGAGTGAAGGGATAGCGGGTTGGTTTAACGACATTGTAAACTATGGCGTAAGTGTCATCTGGGGCAATAATGATTGGTTGATTGTTGGTAATCCTTGGTATGGATTATTGATGTTTGTACTGATTGGCGCAGGTGTCTATTTTACCCTTGCTACTCGTTTTGTACAGTTTCGCTACTTTGGTCATATGTGGAAGTTATTACGAACCTCTAATCAGGGTCGCAAAGATGGAGGCATCAGCTCCTTTGAGGCGCTAATGACCTCGCTGGCCGCTCGAGTAGGTACTGGTAATCTAGCAGGGGTAGCGATTGCTATTTATCTTGGTGGTCCAGGAGCGGTTTTTTGGATGTGGATGACCGCTATAGTAGGGATGTCGACTAGTTTTATTGAGTCCACTCTAGCGCAAGCCTATAAAGTTCCACATACTGATGACAATGTCTATCGTGGTGGACCCGCTTATTATATTGAAAAGGGCTTAGGTCAGCGCTGGATGGCAGTGTTTTTCTCCATTTGTCTGCTAATCGCTTTTGGCTTAGCATTCAATGGGGTGCAGTCTAATACTATCGCTCAGGCAACTCATGAAGCCTTTGGGGTGCCAACTTGGATGACAGGTCTAGTATTAGTATTGTTAGTAGCACCAGTAGTATTTGGTGGTTTACGTTCAGTAGCTCGCATTGCCGGCAAAGTAGTACCCGTAATGGCGATTTTATATATCCTGTTAGCATTATTCATTATTGTTACTAACTTTAGTCAGTTTCCAGCAGCGATTGTGCTGATTGTTAAGTCGGCATTTGGCTTTGAGCAGGCAGCAGGTGGGGTGATAGGTTATGGTATCGCCCAAGCTATGATTAATGGTATCAAGCGCGGTTTGTTTTCGAACGAAGCCGGTATGGGGTCAGCGCCTAATGCTGCAGCGACTGCTAAGAGTAGTCCTGATCACCCAGCGGTCCAAGGGTTTATGCAGATGTTAGGGGTATTCATTGATACCCTAGTGATTTGTACAGCGACTGCCTCCATTATTATTTTATCAGGTGTGGTCAATCCTGATGTTGAGCAAGAAGGTATTCAGTTAACTCAGCTAGCTTTATCGCAATATGTTGGTGATTTAGGGGTAATATTCGTAGCAATTGCGATTTTCTTCTTCTCATTCACATCGATCATTGCTAACTATAGCTATGGCGAGTCCAACCTCGAATTTATCTCTGGTAGTAAAAATGCCAAAGTAATGATTATGGTGTTTCGCTTCTTAGTACTAGGTATGGTATTCGTCGGAGCGGTTGCAAGCTTACCCGCTATCTGGAACTTTGCTGACTTATCTATGGGTTTGATGGCTTTGACTAACTTAATAGCAATTGTTCTATTATCACCAGTAGCCCTACGCATACTGCGTGATTATGAACGTCAAGTTAAGGAAGGCAAGTCAGGTGACCAAATCACCTTTAATCCTGATCACTTTGTTAAGCTAAAAGATGAAGCCAATCGTGAAGCTTGGCCTGACTAGTTTAAATTAGTGATAACAAAAAGCCCGCTCGTTAATGAGCGGGCTTTTTATTGGACAGTTTTTAATATATAAGCTTAGGACTAAAGCTTTAAACCAACCCTAGTCTTTAGGGGCTTACATATTTGGATAGTTAGGACCGCCGCCGCCTTCTGGGGTTACCCAGTTGATATTCTGCGAAGGATCTTTGATATCACAAGTTTTACAATGGACACAGTTTTGCGCATTAATGACGAAATGAGCACCTTTGGCATCTTCTACGACTTCATAGACCCCAGCAGGACAATATAGACGCGCTGGCTCTGCATACAAAGGTAGAT
The DNA here is from genome assembly GCF_904846695.1 of Psychrobacter urativorans. Taxonomy (GTDB): domain Bacteria; phylum Pseudomonadota; class Gammaproteobacteria; order Pseudomonadales; family Moraxellaceae; genus Psychrobacter; species Psychrobacter urativorans. The sequence goes on along the minus strand of NZ_CAJHBR010000020.1, from coordinate 37,433 downwards.
TGATCGAAATAGGCACAGTAGCATCAGTCAATTTTAAATGTACTGGCTGATCTTCTGTATGGTTAGTATTAGAGATAAATACTGACGATAGCTTATCAAAAGTAAGCTTGCCATCTGGCTTAGGATATTCCGGCTTATAAGCATGAGCGGCGCGCTCTAATTGGTCATAATCACGTGCGTTATCATGAATAGTCAGAACAGCCTGACCACCGAGCAAGTTTTGCTCGATAAAGTTAAAGGCACCGCCCATCCACTGACCCATGCGATGCATTGAAGGCGAGAAGTTACGCGCATCAAAGTTATCTTTATACAACCATGAGTCTTTGTACATAGCCGTATAAGCCAGTACTTCATCGTGTTGACGGCCATCTTGCAAGGCTTCAAACACAGCTTCAGCAGCTAGCATGCCTGACTTCATAGCAGTGTGCGTGCCTTTGATTTTGGCAGGATTCAAGAATCCAGCATCATCACCAGCCAAGACCCCACCTGGGAAAGTCAATTTAGGCAAGGAGTTCAAACCGCCTTTAGTTAATGAGCGTGCGCCATAAGAGATGCGTTTACCGCCCTCTAAAATATTACGAATTAGCGGATGGGTTTTTAAACGCTGCAATTCATCAAATGGCGACATATAAGGATTGGAGTAGGAAAGATCGATCACTATACCAAAGCTGACTTGATTATCTGCGGCAAAATATAACCACCAACCGCCTGATGAGCCTGTATCAGTCAAAGGCCAACCTGAACCGTGCATGACCACACCTTCTTCATGCTTAGCAGGATCAATATCCCACAGCTCTTTGAGACCAATCCCGTAATGCTGCGGATCACAATCTTTATCAAGGTTGAAACGACTGATTAAGCGTTTACCTAAATGACCACGGCTACCTTCAGCAAAGATAGTGTACTTGGCCAGTAGCTCGTAACCTGGCTCAAAGCTAGCCTTAGTGTCGCCATTGGCTGCTACGCCCATATCACCGGTTAAGATACCTTTTACTGAGCCATCATCGTTGTATAAGATTTCAGCAGCTGGGAAGCCTGGGAACATCATTACTTCTAGCTCTTCAGCTTGGGCCGCAAGCCAACGTACTACATTAGCTAAAGAGACAATATAATTGCCTTTGTTGTGCATGCTTTCTGGAATAACTGAATCGATCAGCTTAGTACTACGCTTAGCTGAACCTAACATGTAGACTCGGTCTTCACGTGCAACAACCGTCAAAGGAGCACCTTTCTCTTTCCAGTCTGGAATCAGCTCATCTAAAGCGCGCGGTTCAATAACTGCACCTGATAGGATATGCGCCCCAAATTCAGAACCTTTTTCAACCACACATACCGAAAATTCGTCATTACCAGCAGCAATCGCTTGCTGACGCAGACGAATGGCAGCAGATAGACCAGCAGGACCACCCCCTACTACGATGACATCGAACTCCATCGATTCACGTTCAATCTCAGGCTCTTCAGCAACCACTAATTCTGGTTGCTTTTCAACGCTAACAGCTGCGATAGGTTGTTCGGTGACCACAGTTTCGACTGGCACTGCACTAGGTTGATCGACAGCTATCTCTTCAACAGCTTGTGGTTCTACTACAGCTGTGTCATTAATAGTCATGCTGTTATTTCCAGCGTCTACAGAATCAACAACTAAGGTATTGGACTCAGTGTCCGCCACGCTATTGAGATCTGTATTGACTAAATCTGATGGGGGTGTATCTATAGCTATTGGCGCTTCAGTGTTGACGACATCAGCATTAACGACTGACGTTTTATGGTCTTGCTCTTGCATACCTACTCCTAAACTTGTAGTGGCTTATCTTTGAGTATAATTAACCTAGCAATCGAATAATAAAGCTTGCGAGTCTAATTACCTACAGATATATGGCTGCCCGATAAAACTGTCTTTACGGCATCAATCGACAACGTTACCATTGAAATGATGAGACTGGTGAGATGATAAGATCTGCAGCAGACTAATGACTAATATAATACTAATAACAGTCAGGATAATGGCCTCAAACCATCATAAAGTAGCTATCAAGTATTATTATTTGGGACTATCAGGGAAAAACAAAGCAATAGTTAACTTAAAAAAGACAATTAAAGTAACCGTTACAGGACTCTTTTAATAAAAAGTCGTTACTCATTATAAAAGAAAAGTCCTACAAACACGATACGCATTTACGAGTATCGGTGTTAAGGTAATATTAAACCTATAATGCCTAATTGTCCTATCATACCCGAAACTAAAATGAATAGTAATAGCCGATAGGGCAAACTTTAATGACTAGGTAATCGCTAATAAGGAGATTGTGTTATGAACGACGATATCAATAGTAAAAAAACAGCTGCGAGCGTAAGTAGTGATAGCATCAATCAGCAAAACTCGGCCGTTAATCAACCCCCTAGTGACGATCTGACTAAGATTGAAGCACTCAGTCACTATCTCAAGGCTGATGCAGGCAGCCGTCAAGGGCGTTCTATACCGCCTTTGGAACAATGGCATCCTGAGCAAGTTGATGATATGGATTTAGTTATCAAAGCCAATGGCGAATGGTGGCATGAAGGTGGGCTGATGACCCGTGAGTCATTGGTTACTTTGTTTGCGACAGTATTATGGCAAGAGCAAGGCGCTGGTGGTACGGAGTATTATCTAAAAACCCCAGTACAAAAATTACGTATTCAAGTAGAAGATGTACCGCTGCTGATCAATGATGTGGGTATCGTCAATGAAGTGCTCGATGGCAAGCAGTTGAGCTGGCTAGAATTCACTACTACTACTGGCGATATAGTACGCTTGGATGAGGCACATCCTATTACTTTACGAGCTTATGAGTCAGATAAAGAACAGGCAGGAGTTACAGCACAAGTGCGACCTTATATGCCAGTCCGTAATGGTCTAACGGCATTAATTGGCCGTAATACTTTTTATCATTTGACGGAGATTGGTGACTTAAGTGAACAGCAAGGTAAGACGATTTTGACCTTACATAGTGGTGGCAAGTCTTACCAGTTGTCAATGCCAGAGAATTAGCAGCTTGGTATTAACTAGATCATAGCCTTGCAGCTTAGTCTGATGTTTAGCAGTTAACCATTAGCCTGTAGGCTCAGCAATAAGTCGCTTTGATGGGCTAATAAGCGGATAATACCATCTTAGTTTTCACTTTTATCTTATTATAACTAGTGGTAAAGAGAGCATGACTGATTCTGCAGCTTGGCAAGAGAATAACGTCCTATGTAATGACGGTAGCGACTGTATTGAAAAGCCCTATCAGGGGAGTCATAGCTATCAGGTGGATATTAAACATAATAACCGTGATCAGCAAGCTATTGGCAACGCTCTTTATCAGGACAATGACTCTCAAATCATTGAACTCATAACTACTGAATCGATAACTACTGAACTAAAAATCAATGAGTCTAATACTAGAAGCGATGCCCCGATTGGGTTGTTTGATTCAGGTATAGGTGGCCTATCAGTATATTTACATTTAGCGCAGCAGCTACCAGCTGAGCGTTACCTCTATTATGCAGATACTAAGCATGTACCGTATGGCAATCGTGATAGCAAAGATATTGAGGCGCTGACCTTAGTCGCGATTGACTGGCTATATAAACAAGGTTGCAAGCTGATCGTCATTGCTTGCAATAGTGCTTCAGCTCATGCGTTGGAAGTGGCTCGTTATCGCTATCCACAGTTGCCAATCGTAGGGTTAGTACCTGCCCTTAAACCCGCAGTATCACAGAGCAAAACTGGCAAAATAGCCGTACTCGCCACTAAGGCCACTCTAGAAGGTTCACTATTGAACCAAGTGATCGCCGAGGTGGCGACTCCTAAAGGTAGTATTGTCACTAAGTACTTTGATCCGCAGCTAGTGCCTTGGGTAGAGGCAGGTATGCCTGAAGATTCTGAAACTGCTCAGCGTCTACGTGAAAAAATACGCCAGCTGGCTGCCGATGAAGTAGATTACTTAGTGCTAGGCTGTACCCATTATCCTTTTTTTCGAGAGTTTTTATTGCGTGAGATTGAAGATAAAAAGTTGTCGTTAGGCGTAGTTGATTCTGGGCAAGCTATTGCTGCTCGTGTTCAGTATTTGCTAGTGACTAATAAAATATTAGCCTTATCACAAACCCCTAATGTCATTAAACCATTAAATTTTTATGCCAGTAAGTATGATACTGCTCTCATCGATATGCTACCGCGATTACTAGGCTCAGAAGCCGTTATTGAGTATCATCATTAATCAATAGGGCAAAACCTTTATTAGCAGCAGCTATAGTGACAGACAGAAGAGCTGTTGGTAGCTCAAGGAGCAGTGCTACGTTTTGTAATACAAAGCATACGTGCATAAGGTTTAAAAAAAGATCAAAGTGGGTCAGACTATAAGCCATAGACCATAGTGAGTTTTATAATAACTTCTAGTTTTATGATAACTCCTACAAGAGCAAATATTTCTATTTAAACTATTATTATTTATATGAGGAGAGCGCAATGAACGACTCTAAACGCGAAGAATTAAAAAAAGAAATTGCTGAGCTTGAAAAAACTATGCATGACACTGAGCAATTCCATACTTTAGAAGAGCAAGTGGCTGACATGAAGCGCAGAGGCCTTGATCCTAGTAAAACCTATAATGACTGGGATGATAAAGAGAAAGATGATTGGGGCGATGCTACTTGGAAAGAAAATGGCAAATGGGAGCATAAAACTCCTGAGGATCTGGATGATAAAGCTCGTGAAAACTGGGATGGTGACAATGGTAAGCCTAATGCACCGCCGATTGTATAATGGTTGTGCTCGTTTTATGAGCAACTAAAATAAAACCCCCGCTACTCTAAAGGATTAGCGGGGGTTTTATTTTTAATACTTCATTGCCTAATAGCTGTCAGCTACTAGTATCACTACTGCAATAGAGCGTCTTAATTAACACGCTCTAAACGTACTGATCCATCACTACCTGTAACTTGACGATAACGGATATTACCTGAGGTTGACGGTTGCGTTGAGGACACAGTAGGCCTAACGGTTTGTTGTTGAATCAGTTGTCCCATGCGATCAGCAGATGCTTGATTCACAGATTGACTATTAGACGCTTGATTATATTGCGTTCCGTACTGATTACCAGAGGCACTATTGCTACGAGGCGAGCTTTGAGCAGCGATCAGACGGTGGAACTTTTGACCAGCACGACCATCGGCTGGGAAGATGCCACGGCTAGATTGGTACTGTTGAATAGCAGTGCGAGTATTGTCACCAATGATGCCATCAACGGCGCCAATCTCATAACCTGCATTTAACAGGCCTTGTTGAATATCGCGAGCTTCTTGGCGACCAATACCCGGATCATCAGTAGGCCAAGCGGTAATGAAGTCAGTCTTACTACTATTCTCACTAGTGACAAGATCAGATAAATGCGCTATCGCAAGGGCATAGCTCTCCGAGGCATTATAAGAGTAGAAAGTATCAAAATTCTTGCCTACTAAAAAGGCAGGGCCGTCTTTACCAGCAGGCATCAATAATCCAGCACTACTTAAATCATAAGGCAGCGGGCCACCATTAGCTAAGGTTAAGCCCTGATCACGCCAATGGCTCATCGACTTTTTATTTTTGCGATCAGATGCTGCCCAATAGCCACTAGGCAATTTGACTTCATAACCCCAAGGTTCACCAGAGCGATAACCACGTTTGGCTAGGAAATTAGCAGTAGAGGCTAGCGCATCTGGCACACTATTGACCAAGTCACGACGACCGTCACCATCAAAGTCGACCGCTAATTCTAAAAAGGTACTAGGCATAAACTGGGTTTGTCCAAAAGCCCCTGCCCATGAGCCAGTCATGTCATTAGGTCTAATATCACCGTTTTGGACAATTTTTAGGGCATTGGCATATTCACCCTGAAAATAGCTCTGACGACGATCAAAACAAGATAAAGTCGCTAAAGAGTCAAACAAAGGTTTTTTACCCAAAGTCTGGCCGAAATTTGATTCTACACCCCATACTCCTAGGACATGCTCAGGTTTGACGCCATAACGCGATTCGATACTACGTAAGGTATCTGCCCACTGACGCTTGGCACGAATACCATCTTCTACCCGTTCACTATCGACTAATGAGGAGAGATAATCCCAAATATCTTTTTGAAATTCAGGCTGGTAATTTAAAGATTGAATCACGCTAGGATCAGGTTCAGTAGGGCGATATCTCTCAAAAGTAGAACTATCGACACCGCGAAATTTGCTAGAGTTTTTTAGACCATCTAGACACTGCTGGAATTGAGAATTCGATAAATTAGGGGCGTTAGTACTAGCCGCTTGGGCGGTGCTGGCAAGAGTCAATCCGATAGCGGCGCTTAGCAAAGATAAGGTAGATAAATGGGTCAAACGCATAAAGATATCCTATAAATATAAATAGTGGCAAGGCCAGAAATAAAATCAAAGATGCAAGGTGGTAAGATTAGTTTAGAGTAACCAATATTAATAATAAAGAAAAGGCATAGACGCACTTAGTTACTATAAGCTGACGCAAGGGTGAGGTTGGGGGTTAATACGGTAAGCTGTCTGTGAATAATAGCTATGCTAGCCGCTGGTTTATATTGTTATACTGTTTTAAAGAATTGGTATCAAATACTATTTAAAAGAGATAATTAAAATGAAAGTTAAACGATTACAATTGCAAAATTATGGTCGCTTCGAAGACTTAACAATAGACTTTGCTCCGACAGCTGAGAAGACTAGTAATGTCACTGTAATTGTGGGAAATAATGGCGCGGGCAAGTCGCAGATTTTGCAGGCTTTGGCGACTGGGCTTAGTTGGTTTATTGCAAAACTACATGATGAAAATGCAGACGGAATAGAACTAACTCAGTCTAATATAAAGAATAATACATATCTATCTTCAGTTAAAATTAACATTGAAGATTTAAGCTGTATTGAAAGAAATAATCAATGGTATGAAGAAAATATCAAAGCAGATTGGAAAATTGATGCTACTACTGAGAAAAAATTTAGACCTGCTACCTATGGATTGAGAGTTAACAGGCTGTCTAAAGTAATCAGAAGCTATGTCTATCAATTTGAAAATAATGAAGACACTAGTCTCCCTATATTCGCTTATTACCCTGTGGAACGTACCATTAGGAGTACGCCAGTTGAAATTAGCGATAATTTTATCAATAATCAATTTACTGCCTATGATAATGCGTTAGAAAAATCAGTTAGTTTTGAAAGTTTTTTTGCGTGGTTTCGTGAACGAGAGGACATTGAAAACGAAGAGAAAGCTAAAATTAGAAACTTGCATAAAGACGATTCAGACCTAGTAAGTTTGTTAAAAAGTGAGTTCAACTATCCAAAAAATATAGCGAAAAAAGCATTACCTCAAGATGAAATAGACTTGATGACCTTAGAACTAATTCATAATATTAGAGATAAAATTCATTTCCAATTCAATAACAAGTTTCAAGATAACTTGCTCTCTGCTGTTCGTGATTCCATTGAGTTTTTCACTAGTTTTAAGAATGTACATATTCGCCGTCAAGGCACGCCAACCATGATTGTTGAAAAAGACGGTGAAGAGCTAGACGTCAACCAACTCTCGCAAGGCGAAAAGTCTTTATTAGCTTTAGTTGGAGATATTGCTCGCCGCTTAGCGCTGCTTAACCCAAGCCTTGATAACCCGCTTGAAGGCGAAGGCGTGGTAATGATTGATGAAGTCGATCTGCATTTACACCCAAAGTGGCAACATGATTTGATCGATAAACTTGTAAAAACTTTCCCAAATGTGCAATTTATCTTAACGACACATTCACCGCATGTGATTAGCGATCGTAATGATATTTTATTATACTCGCTAGAAGATGGGGAACTAATTGAAATGCCTAATGTTTATGGCGAAGACGTCAATACCGTTTTGACTAAGATATTTGATGTAGATATTCGTGATAGTAAAGTTGAAAAGCAGTTTACAATTATTCGTCGCGCTATCAGTAACCATTATTATGATGAGGCAGATAAAAAGATAGATGAGTTAGCTAAGCAATTACCTTTGGATAATTTGGAATTATTGAAGTGCCGTCTAATGCTAGCTCAAGCTAAGCTTACAGACAATAAAAATACCAATAAGACTGACTATGCAAAAAATTGATAAGTTAGGCAAAATGCCTGAAGAAAGCGTTAAAGGTTTTAAGTCATATAAATCAGAACAATGGGGTCAGATTCCAGAAGAATTAAAAACGAAACTTCGAGAACAATTGTCTCAAGAACAAAATGGCTTGTGTTGTTATTGCTGTCAAATCATAGATGATAAAACAACTCATATTGAGCATTTGCAATGTCGGCAGGACTATCCGAAAAAATGCTTTGATTATGAAAATTTGCTACTGAGTTGTAGTACGCGCAAACAGTGTGATAACGCCAAAGGTAGTCAGGCATTGCCATTAACACCACTGATGACCGAATGTGATAGTGAGATCAAACTAAATCTTGCAGGTGAGCTAGTATCTGATACTGAACGAGGTAAGCAAGCTATTGAAATATTAAACTTAAACAATCGTGAGTCAGAACGCAGGCGTAAAGGTTTAATTGATAATATAAAGTTTACCTTTGATCCTAACCAGTCTCATTCTCCACCAATCAACATACAGGACTTCGAAACGCTTAAATTAATTATGGATAGTATGCCTAATCTATATCAAAGGCATGAGCTTGAATACATTATCAAAAAGTTGATTGGGTGAATGGAGAGTAGTAAAACTAAAACCCCAATCACTGCTCCAAAACAGAATTCAACTCTTTAATAAAACCACGAATACGCTCGGCGTTTTTGCCTAAATCGCTGGCACCCATTCGTGATTTGCTGCGAATATCAACTATACGCTTATCGCCCTTATCTTCAATACGTACGACCACATCGTCCTTAAAGCCAAACCAAGTCGTGGTATCAGTGGCCTCAATTAAGCCGGTATTAGCATCAGTGTTTACCATCTCCCAGCCTAAGTTTTCAGCGGCCTGTGCTGCTGCCTTTACTAGTTCAGCTTTTGGCTGCATATAAGTTAAGGTCTTAATATCGGGATAAGCTTGACGCTGCATAGCCGCTGATGCTTCACCTTCATAAGCTACAGGATTTGGCGCGTCAGCTCGTAGCGGTACAATAGCTACGAATTGGGGTGGATTGACTAAGTCAGTCGAAATATCGTGAATAGGCGGTACGTTACTCCCTCTGTTCATCATGATTAGGGGCACGGCTATAGCAATGCCAGAAAATAAAACAACCGTTGCTGCACTGCTAAAAGTTATGATTTTTCGCTTAGTGATAACTTGCAAGATAATCAGTAAAACCAACAGCATTAGCGCTGCAATACCAGTATATACCCCATATTTAAAGCCTATAAACGAGGTGCCTAAGTCGATGATACCAAGTTTATGAAAAGGCGCTGATAGGGCAACTAGTAACAAGGCGATTAGGCTTATTAAAATCACTAAGATCTTCATTAAGTTATTCAATTATTTTTGCTCCAATAGCCATACATGCTCATTTACCGCCATCTTAGGGTTGGCATTTAAAGTTGAGGGTTCAGCTTCCAGCTCAGTTATTTGGTAGTGCTCGCTATAGTACTGCTGGATTTGTTGGCTACTGATTGAGAACGGTGGCCCAGACCATTCATTTTGATCATAATTTAGGGTAAGCAGTAGTTGGCTGGCATTAATATTAGCATCAGCATTACTGCTTAACTGGCGTACTTGCTCGCTGTATTTTGGACGCATATCTGCTGGCATAGCGATTAAGGCAGCTCTATCGTATACCGCATCTATAGGACCGATATCAGCAGCAGCTAGGGCAAAGAGGTCAGCAACCCATAACGCTATAGTTTTGCCTGCTAGTTGAGCTCGATAGCATTTGATATTGGCATGATCAGGATGTTCAGTGATAGTAGCTGAGAGATTGTGCTCAGCGAAGAATTCTTGCACCGCTGACTCTACTAACTCTACACCAACCACCTCATAGCCTTGTTCGACCAACCACCGCATATCAATAGACTTACCACATAATGGGACGAAGACCCGACTACCCACTGGCAAGTCTAAAACTGAGAAATACTTCACTAACAATGGATTAACTTTCGGTTGATTAAAGCCAATACGCTTATCTTGCCAACGTGCTTGCCAAAATTCAGGGTTCATATTATTACCTTTATCAGTAGGGTCTTATTTATGAGTGGCTTTAGTGAGTTATATTTTAATATGACTACTATAGTACCCAATAAAAAGGCCAAGCGTAGCAACACTTGGCCTTTTTATTAAGGATTTAAAGTAACGATTAATTCTAAACCCTTGTTTTATGGTCAACTTAGCGTCTAGCTGACCATATATTTGCTAAACTCTTTACGTAGCTTGGCAAGCTTAGGGGGAATAGCAAAGTTGCAATAAGCTTGACCTGGATTTCTATTAAAGAAGTCTTGATGCGCCTCTTCAGCTTTATAGAACTCCAGCGCTGGATGTACTTCAGTGACAATATTAAGACCCATATCACGCAACTTATTAATAGTGCGATCAACAGTAGGTTTCTGCTGTTCATCAGTGTAATACACTACGCTGCGATATTGGCTACCGACATCATTGCCTTGACGATCTTTAGTGGTAGGATCATGAGTGCCAAAGAACACATCTAGCAGTACTTCTAGTGGCAGCACTGACTCATCAAACTCTATTTTAATCACTTCTACATGACCACTGTTACCGCCACAGACGGTTTGGTAATTGGCAGTCGCTGCTTCACCACCCATGTAACCTGAAACTACTGATTGAACGCCTTTTAGCGATAAAAATACAGATTCGGTGCACCAAAAGCAGCCACCACCTAAGATAATAGTTTGCATTATATTGTCCTGTTATTATGAGTTGTTATTTAGGGTTATTAATTTTATCAGCTTATATTTACTGCATTTAGCTTAGCAGGCAGATGGAGGCGTCTAAGTAACAAACAGTAATGTTATAATGAGCTTTTGCTAAGATTATTAGCCAGCAAAGCCAGATAAAATACTATTTAAAACTTTATTCAAAATGAGCCGTTACATGAGCCAATCTACTCCTTTGCCAGCTGCCACTATTGCTACTATGCCCTCTGCTTCTGTGCAACACGATACCTTATTTACTACGCCGCTTGATAAGGCTGCGCGTTTTTCTTTCGATGAGCAAGTGGTGGCCTGCTTTCCTGATATGATTCGTCGTAGCGTACCTGGTTACGGTCAAGTATTGGCTATGCTGCCTATCTTTGCACGCCGTCATTGTAAGTATCGTCAACAAAACGCTAGTGGACAGCGGGTGAGCCGTATTTATGATTTGGGCTGCTCACTTGGTGGTGCCACTATGGCGCTAGCAGGCGAGTTTGCAGCGCACGACTTGCAGATTAAAGCGGTCGATATCTCGCCTGCGATGACTAGCGAGGCCAAGCTGCTCCTTACTCATAATTACGCTGAGCATGATATCGAAGTCATTACTGCTGATATCAGAGATATTGAGCTTGAATCCTGCGATATGGTAATTTTGAATTTGACCTTACAGTTTTTACCGGCAGCCGATAGAGTAGCGGTATTAGCGAAGATTTATGCAGCGCTCAGTGAGGGTGGGATTTTAGTACTGACTGAAAAGACTCATGCTTTTGATGAGCAATATGATGCGTGGTTAGTCGAGCGTTATTACGACTTTAAACGGGCTAATGGCTATACTGAGATGGAAATCAGCGGTAAACGTAATGCACTGGAGAACGTACTGATCACGGATACTTTAGATCAGCATCACCAGCGCTTAGCGCAAGTGGGTTTTACTCGCCATTTGACATGGTTTCAGTTTTTAAATTTTGCTTCTATGATAGCGTTTAAATAGTAGCGTCTAAATAGTAGCTTTTTGATTAATAGTGACAGCTGACTTCACTTTTTTAGCTTATATTTAATATAGTTCAGGTCAGCCGTTTGCAACAAAACATCAGTCAAAAACACACTTTTGCTGAGCAATTAATAAAAGCAGTGAATAAAAGATTTATCATCTATTAACTAAAAAATAATCTTAAGCTATAGTTATTTTAATAGTGCGCGGGACGCACCCTACGGAAAATTATGACCAACGACACTATTGTTCAAGCCGAACGCGAGCTGTATCTAACTTTGTTAACCCTCGCGCAGACGCATCCCAGCGCTTATGACTGGTTAGCTAAACTGCCTAAATGGCTTAATGATATTAAAGACAAGCGCAACTATGCTCATGCGCCAGCGTATCAAGCCTCAGTTGCGCGTCTGCCTACTATCATAGCTGATAGCGTAGACTTAAATAGTGATAAGCTGACCATTAATACTAGCCTCAGTGCGTCTGAGCGTAAGCAAACCTTAGCGTTATTGAAGCAGCTGATGCCATGGCGCAAAGGGCCGTTTCAAATTGGCAGTGATGCTATTGAAGATAGTGGTAACAGTATTAGTAACAATGACAATAACGACAACCGTTTCAATAAAGACAATAATGAAGTGGCCGCCAGTCAACACTCAAACCAGCAAAGCCAGCCGATAGTTATAGATACCGAATGGCATAGCGATTGGAAGTGGCAACGGGTAGCTCCACACTTAAGTGTTATAAAAGGTCGGAAGGTATTAGACGTTGGTGGTGGCTCAGGCTATCACGGTTGGCGCATGGCAGGGTTAGATGCAGAGACGGTAATTATTATTGATCCCTCATGCTTGTTCTATCATCAGTTTATGGCTATTCGACATTTTGTAGGTGCAGCAGATGCCTATCGCACCCATTATATTCCAGTAGGATTAGAGGCATTACCTGAGCATAGTCAGCTGTTCGATACCGTGTTTAGTATGGGGGTTCTTTATCATCGCCAATCCCCATTCGAGCATTTACAATTGCTCAAAGGCCAATTGATTAAAGGTGGCGAATTACTCCTTGAGACCTTAGTGGTTGATGGCGATGCTAATACAGTGCTAGTACCACACGATCGTTATGCGCAGATGAATAACGTCTATTTTATACCGTCAGTAGCGGCATTAATTGGCTGGCTAGAAAAAGCCGGGTTCTCTAATGTACGCTGTGTCGATGTAGCTGAGACCTCGACAGAGGAACAACGCCAAACTGAATGGATGACTTATCAATCGCTCAGTGATTTTCTTGACCCTAACGACCCTAGCAAAACTATTGAGGGCTATCCGGCACCGAAACGAGCTACTTTAATTGCTATTAAATAGCTTTTAGCTACTGCCAAACCTGCTCTTATACAAGGAGATTATATTGTGAAAATATTAACGACTATATTTGTAGCATCCCTAAGTGCTTTATCCTTACCCGCGCTAGCGGTTTATGGGACGCCATTTGATGGCTGGGGGTTTGTGGCAGAGGATTGGCAAGTGGTTTGCGATAATACGTTAACTTGTCGAGCGGCAGGTTATACTAAAGAAGAATATTTAGACCACCCAGCTTCTATCTTATTAGTGGCAGAACCAAAAAAAGCTTTGCCAAAAGCTTATGTAACTGTTCTAACTTCAGATGAGGAAAGTGCAAGTGTTTCTGGTGATAATCCTAGCACTGTAGAGCTATGGCTGAACGACAAAAGCTATGGTGCCATTCGCGATGACGAACTAAACGCAGAGCAGACCAAACAAATCATTCGTCATGCTCGTATCAATACTAAAATAGAGCTAAGAGGCGGCAATGCTAGCTGGATTATCAGTGATAAAGGTATGAGTGCTGTATTGCTAAAGCTTGATGAGGTGCAAGGAAGAGTCGGAACATCGCTGGCATTGGTTAGTCAAGATAGTGCTAATAAGCAAACACCAAAATCAGCCAAAGCAAAACCTATCGTCAGAAAATCCGACGATTATCTAGCCCAAGATAAAAAACAATTAGATGCTAAAAAGTTGGCTTATTTTCAGGCTAACATAAATAAGTGGATCGATATTGATGCTGTGCAGTTTGTGGGCTCTGCAGATAAAACGGGAGATTGTGAGCTTATTAACCCTAGCAGTGAGGCTGCTATCAATATTGCAGAATATGCTGCTAGTTCGCTTGGTTGGGATTTTATACCTATTAATGCCAATTATACGTTAGCGAGTCACTTATGCTGGCGAGGGGCCTATAATATGGGAGTTGGTTATTGGACTATAAACAACGCTAACCCTAGCAAGCCGCAATTCATAACTTCCTCAGGTACTGAGTATTATGATGGAGAAATTTCTGCCATTCACAGAGACCGAGGAATAGGGGACTGTTGGAATAGTAAGACATGGGTTTGGGATGGCAAAAGATTTGCAATGATAGAAGATTCTAGCAGCGGGATGTGTCGAGGCTTTGTTGGCGGAGCATGGGACTTACCTACTTACGTCAGCGAAGTGATTAAAAAATCAAAACCCTCTAATTAAAGACAGCAGCGAATGAGCTTACTGCTATTATAACCTTAAGAAGTAAACCGATTATTCCTTAACTTAGCTGCAAGGTTGCAACTTAGCTGCAAGTCTGCGCTGAGAGGAACAGATTTAGGAGTAAGAGTAAATAGGGTCTGATTAACCCTAGCTAGCCAATAAACCATTTATCAAAAGCAACCTCAACTAGAATTTTAATAATAAACCCTATAAAGCCGGCACCTAAAGCCAAAAACATCCAAAAGGTACCTGCACGTCCGGCACCGGATTGTTTAGATAGATCCCAAATAATAAAGAATAAGAACGCAATAAATACGGGTAATAAAACGTACAGACCCCAACTGGTGACGGTACTGGCAGCAATGGCAAACATAGCTTTATCCTGTAAAAAGAGTGATAGTTAATTAAACCATCTTTTAAAAGCAACTTCTAATCATTATTTTTATCAACAATCCCCTAATCTGTACGCCCAGCCTTTAACACGACTGGGATATGCCAACAAAGTTAACATGAGCATTGTTAGGGCTGTGCTGAGTAGTAAAAAACCACAATACTATAAATATAAGCCGTAAAAGGTACTGACTTTAATTAGCGATAGCAGATATAACAGCGATTGCTATCGCATCAGCTTATATAGCTTATCAAGGGGCCTTATTTTATAGTGATTGTGCACTTAGCTGTGTTTCAACAAAGCCTCTTATGGTAAGACTATGTAGCAGGCTAAATCACATGCCAGCTAGTAGACCTATTATAACGCGGAACAGCGCCGCTATAAATGTCAGAGGCTGTCAACAGCAGCCAAATAAGCTATTCAGCGCGACTACTAAGTCATTGTAGCGTTATAATGGCTGAGCTTTGGAGTCTATGCTACTTATTTGCGTCAGTTATGCCGCAAGCTAATTTTGCTACAGTTAGTGCAATAGATCCTAAAGATTGTTATATTTACAGGTTACTTATCTTTTCGTCTTATTTATCCGAGTTCATAGTCCTATGTCACAAGCCCAAATTGATACTTTAGCCTCACTGTTTAATACTGCTGTGCAAACCTTACAGGCTGAAGGTGCGCTACCAGCCGATTGGCAGAATAATAGTCAAATCACTCGCACTAAAGATGCTAGTCACGGTGATTTTGCCAGTAATATTGCGATGACAGCGGCAAAAGCTGCTAAGACTAATCCACGCGCTTTGGCTGAAAAAATCGTTGCCGCTTTACCTGATAATCAAGATATTCGCCAAGTAGATATCGCCGGTCCTGGCTTTATCAATGTCTTCTTAAATGCTGAAGCTAAATTTGCAGTATTAGAGGATATTTTTGCTAAGCAAGATAGTTTCGGTCTCACTGATCAATTTGACGGTCAAAAAGTGCAGGTCGAGTTTGTCTCTGCTAACCCAACCTCTAGTCTGCATGTTGGTCATGGTCGTGGCGCAGCTTTTGGTATGAGTGTCTCCAACTTGCTTGAAGCGGTGGGTTATGACGTCACTCGTGAGTATTATGTCAATGATGCTGGTCGTCAAATGGATATTTTAGCGACTAGTACTTATCTGCGTTATCTACAAGCTAATGGCGAGACTATAGTATTTCCCTCTAATGCTTATAAAGGCGATTACGTCCACGATATCGCTGAGACCTTAAAAACTCAGTATGGGAATAGCTATGTGCACGCATTCGAGCAAGTCGCTAAAGTGGTGCCGGAAGATGCAAGCTATGAGATAGATGCGGCGGGCGAAAAACAGCTGATATCTGGTGATAAAGAAGCGCACATCGATGGGCTTATTGCTAATAGTAAGAAATTGCTTGGTGATAGTTACCAGCTATTTTTGAATGCAGCGTTAACGGGTATTTTGGCTGATATCAAAGACGATTTAAACGATTTTGGTGTCAACTACCAGTGTTGGTTCCACGAAAAATCAATCGAAGCTGAAATTGAGCCTGCGCTAAAGATACTAGAAGATAAAGGCTATCTGTACGAAAAAGAAGGCAATATTTGGTTTAAATCGACTGACTTTGGTGATGAAAAAGATAGAGTAGTGCGCCGAGCTAATGGTCAAAGTACTTATTTTGCCTCTGATATCGCTTATCATAAAAACAAATTCGATCGCGGTTTTGATAAAGTCGTTAACGTTTGGGGCGCTGATCATCATGGCTATGTACCTCGTGTGCGCGCTGCACTATTAGCGCTAGGTATTGATGCTAATCGTCTTGATGTGGTATTAGTACAGTTTGTTGCCTTATGGCGCGGTAGTGAAAAAGCGCAAATGTCATCACGCTCAGGGGATTTTGTCACTTTACGTGATCTACGTCAGGAAGTAGGTAATGATGCGGCACGTTTTTATTACGTAGCCCGTAAGCCGGAAGTACATATTGACTTTGATCTAGAGCTAGCCAAGTCACAAAGCAAAGATAACTTAGTTTACTACATCCAATATGCGCATGCGCGTGTGTGCCGAGTGCTCGAAAAACTAGTAACTAGTGGACTTGAAGTGGATGATGCTATTGGCGCTCAGCATCAACAGTTGCTTATTGCCCCAAGCGAAGAGGAGCTAATTAAGCTACTGGGCGCTTACCCAGCAACCTTATTAAGAGCAGCCACCGGCTATGAGCCGCATATACTGACCAATTATCTGAAAGAGCTGGCTGCACTATTTCATGGCTGGTACGATGGCAACCGTATTTTACCTATCAGCTTAACTTCTGGTGAGACGCCTACTGAAGACGAGTTGAATCTAATGCAGGCACGTTTGCGCTTATCAAAAGCGGTTCGTCAAGTATTGGCTAATGGGCTTAACTTATTAGGGTTGTCAGCACCAACCAGTATGTAGGTGTTTAGCACTAATCGCCAAGCATTAAAGCTAATACTAGAGACTGTGGATATTTTAGTGCTGGCATCAAGTCGGACGACCAGACAGCTAGTAGTTGTTAGTAAAAAATTACCCTGATAAATCACATCAGTAAATTAATAGAAAGACTCAGTAGGGAGAATGCTATCCATGTTAGCCAAAAAACCTAAAGGCGCCACTGAAAAGCGCAAATCGAGTAGCGTATCAGGCTTAGTATGGATGTTTGTTGGTGCCTTGTTGACCCTAATGATTGGGGTGTTTTTATACTTATCACCTTTGTTTGACTTCAATCCTTCAGGCGCTCCAGAAGCTGATCCTGATCGCCAAGTACAGCAGCGTGTGGGTACTGATACTGATAACAGCGATTACGAATTCTATGACATTTTGCCCAATCAAGAAATGGCCACTATACCTGATGAAGCGCTTGGTGAGCCTGAGGGCTCTCAATCTGGCAATATCGCAGCCTTTGAGCCTGACGTAGTCATCACTCAACCTGATAATAATACTGCCAACAGTAATAGTGATGCAGGTAACTTTGGGGTTAGCGAAAATACTACTAACGATAGTAATAAAAGTCCCTCGAATAATGCTAATAGTAGCAATGAAAATGATATTGTCATTATAGAGGAGAATACTACCTATGATGGTAGTACACCCAGCACTGGCAGTGGAGCAGTAAATAAGGCCAACACCGCTCCAGCTCCAAAACCTGTAGCTGCCAGCACTTATATTCTGCAAATAAATAGCTTTGGTAATGCCGATGAGGCTGATCGTCGCCGCGCTCAGGTACTAATGGCTGGCATCGATGCCCGAGTAGTGAAAAACACTACTAGTAGTGGCTCGCCTATATATCAAGTAATCTCGCGGCCTATGAATAGTCGTCAAGTGGTTACTAATGCTCAGCAGCGTCTACAGAATAACGGCATTGACTCTATTATCGTTGAGCAGCGTCGCTAAGCTTAATTTTTATCATAAGTTATTATAAAAAAAGCGTCAAAATGACGCTTTTTTTAGGGGCGTTTTATGGATAATATTGTTTTTGCTTAGCCTTTTTGCTTAGCCTTTTTGCTTAGCCTTTTTGCTTACCTCTTAGATAAATAACTCAAGGACACCATATGACTGCTAGCACTCCTATAGCAATACCACCAAGCGTGGTGAAAGTATTTTTTCAGAAGTACTTTATTGATGCTTTTACTGGTATGGCTTTAGGGCTGTTTGTAACCTTAATTGCAGGGCTGATTATTTCGCAAATAGGCGGATGGTTGCATTTGCCGGTGTTGGTGGCTATCGGTAAGCTGGCTTCCGTATTGATGGGAGCAGGTATCGGGGTTGGAATAGCTTATTATCTAAAGGCCCCTACTTTAGTGATGCTTAGCTGTTTGGTAGCGGGCATGCTAGGCGCGCACTCTGAAGCGCTGATGGCAGGGACTTTGTTTATGCCGCAAGCTGCTGGTCCAGCGACTTTTTTGGCGTTGCCGGGTAATCCTATTGGCGCTTATTTGGCTTCAGTATTTGCCTATCGTGCTGGCAGTTGGGTAGCCGGTAAGACTAAGCTCGATATCTTGCTAGTGCCCTTAGTGATCTGTGCTAGTGCTTGGGCAGTATGCGCGCTACTCAATCCTCCGGTAGTTGCGGCGGTCAATGCTATAGGCGTAGGTATTCAAGCCGCTACTGAGCTACAACCGTTACTGATGGGCATAGTCATCGCCGTAGTGGTTGGGATTTTGCTAACGCTACCAACGTCTAGCGCAGCTATCTGTATCTCTATAGGTCTTGGGGGCTTAGCGGGCGGGGCAGCAGTAGTCGGTTGTGCCGCGCACATGATTGGCTTTGCGGTAGCTAGTTATAAAGATAATGGATTTAGTGGGGTTATCTCGCAAGGCATAGGTACTAGTATGTTGCAGATACCTAATGTGTTTAAGAAACCGGTGATTTTATTACCAGCAGTAGTAGCTAGTGCTATTGTCGGGCCTATAGCTACCGTCGGTTTCCAATTGGCTTGTACTGCTACTGGCGCTGGTATGGGCACGGCTGGCTTAGTGGGAGTGTTTGGAGTGATTGAGGCCTCACAGCCGTTGATGAGTGTTACTGAGTTATGGACGGCGATTATCCTATTAATGTTCATATTACCGGCCATCATTGCTGGGCTAGTAGCGCATTTGATGCGCCGTATGGGTTGGCTCGTCGCTGGTGATATGAAGTTACCATAAGGATTTTCTGCTATGGTTTTGTACTTTGCTTTTAGTACTAGTCGCTAGTCAATTTCTCCACAACGAAAAGCCCAACTAACTAAAATTAGCTGGGCTTTTTTGCTACTAAAATTTGCTGGGCATAGGAGGCTAAGCAGACCTTAATAAGTCTTTAACAAAGACACTACCCTTAAAAGTCACGCTTAGCGACGAACATCTTTTGGTGCATCACCGTTCGGCCAATCTTTGTCTTTATTGGCTTTTACTGGACGCGGCAAGTGAGTAAAATAGCCAGCGATATCGACAGCTTCTTGATCGCTTAGAGAGTTACCCTGACCAAAGGGCATTTTACCTTTAATAAAGGCGGCTGCCGTATAAGTACGAGCCATGCCAGCGCCATCGTTAAAGGATTTGTCGCCAGCAACTGCTGGGAAAGTATAAGTGCCATCATCGTTATATTGGCCTTCACCATTAGCACCGTGACAAACACTACATTTCTCTGCAAATAGCTTTTCACCATTAGCGGTATCGGCCTCTAAGCTCTTGTCTATTTTTACAAAGCCACGACCTTCAGGAGAGACACCGAAGGGCATATCTTTCGACAGCCAGCTCATATAAGAAACCACAGCATTCATATCATCTGAACCTAGCTCAAGCGCCTTACCGTTCATTGAGCGCTCAAAACAGCCGTTAATACGCTCCTGTATAACGTTGATACGACCAGCGCGACTGCGATAAAGAGGATAAATACTAGTAATATTATTCCAAGGCGCAGCATAAGCCTCTGAGCCATTACCTAAGTGACAGCTAGTACAGTTGAGCTGATTACCGACGTTATCAGGCAGCTCTGTATAAGTATGATTAACAATCTGTAGTCCACGGCGTACGGCTGCTCCATACTCATCATCAGGGATAGTTGCTAAATCCGGCATGGTAATGGCAGGCTTAGCAGCGTCAGTGGCTTGATCAGTATTGGTGATATCGCTTATGTCTGTGATTGCAGGCATGTCATTCTTTAACTGAGCAGCGCGAGCTTCTAGTCCTTGCACCCGAGCTATCGCTGCGGCCTCGTCGACACGATCAACGGCTTTGGTGTCCTGCTCATTATTACTGCAACTAGTGACACCGATGGCACTAATAGCAAAAATAGTTGCCATAAGAAAAGAGGATTGGGCTGGTGAAAAAGTCTTCATTGGCATATCCTTATTATAAAAAATAATATGTACATATAAAATTATGTGCTATTTTAGGTCGTATAGTGCCCGTACTGTTCTTAAGTTTTTGCATCGCACAAGTAATGATTAGATGCGATCTACTATGGACTCAGGCACTTGACCTGCACAATATTAAAGTAGTTAAAAGTCATAAATCCATTAAACGCATATATAAGATACGAACGTTCAGCGCTTATAATGGATAATGCGACAAGGTTGTAAGAGAGTAAACAGAGAGAACTTAATATTCTGTAAGTTAGTAGTAACATTATTATAGCAAACAACAAAAGATAAAGTCTGATAAAAGTATTATTAGATAAACTTCTTAATATTAAAATCAATCAATAGCCGAATCTTCAATTACTATCTAAAAAAATAAGCCTGCTGGCACTTAGTGGTTAGTGGGCAGATAAATCAGCAGACATAAAAAAAGCGTCTAAACACTATTAGTGCTAGACGCTTTTTTCATAACCGTTTCTCTAAGCTTTTCTACAGTCGTTCCTGTAAAATCGCCTAAGATAAACCCCTAAGCTATCTTAGGTAGTTTACCTTCCGTAATAACTTCCTCATCGACAGTAACGGTCTTAACATCTGTCATCGATGGCAGCTCATACATAGTTTCTAACAGCACATTTTCCACGATAGAGCGCAAGCCACGCGCACCTGTTTTACGCTCCATAGCCTTTTTGGCGATAGCGTCAAGGGCGGCATCAGTAAAGGTGATTTTCGCACCTTCCATATCGAATAGATATTCATACTGTTTGACTAGCGCATTCTTAGGCTTAGTCAATATCTGCACTAAAGCTTCCTCATCCAACTCTTGTAGGGCCGCAAGTACTGGCAAGCGCCCGATTAGCTCTGGAATTAGACCAAATTTGATCAAATCCTCCGGCTCAACTTTTTGTAATAGATCTGAGCTACTCTTGCTGTCATCTTTTGAGCTGACGTCAGCGTTAAAGCCAATACCTGTTTTTTCAGTACGCTGCTGAATAACTTTATCTAGACCTGCAAAAGCGCCCCCAACGATGATTAGAATATTGCTAGTATCAACTTGGATTAGCTCTTGCTGAGGGTGCTTACGACCACCGTGAGGTGGAATAGCAGCGACTGTCCCTTCGATTAGTTTAAGCAAAGCTTGTTGTACGCCTTCACCTGACACATCACGAGTAATAGAAAGGTTCTCACCTTTTTTACTGATTTTATCGATCTCATCGATATAAATAATGCCTTGTTCAGCTTTACCAACATCATAATCAGCAGCTTGTAGCAACTTTTGGACGATGTTTTCTACATCTTCACCAACATAACCAGCTTCGGTCAAAGTGGTAGCATCGGCCATAGCAAAAGGCACATCTAATAGACGCGCTAAAGTTTGGGCTAATAGCGTCTTACCTGAACCAGTAGGCCCAATCAGCAAGATATTACTCTTAGATAATTCAACCATCGCTACATCAGCGCCAATTTTAGATTTTTTGCTATCACGAGCTAAGGTCTGACTGACTTTTAGGCGCTTATAATGGTTATAAACGGCTACTGCTAGCGCTTTTTTGGCTGCGTCTTGACCGATAACATATTCATCAAGCTTGGCTCGTAACTCTTTAGGGGTCGGTAGCTTTTTATTGACCCACGAAGTATCAAAGTCGCTATCATTATCATTGTCCTCATCAGGTGAGCTATCAGCGATGAGATCGGTACATAGCTCGATACATTCGTTACAAATATTGGCATCGTCAGCCGCGATTAATTGTTTGACTTCTTTCTTGGCTTTTCCGCAGAACGAGCAATGCGGGGTTTTATCTTCTGCCATGTACAGGCACTCCTAATTTTTAAACTTGGCTTATGTTTCAAAACTGACAACTCAAAACTGACAATTCAAAATTTACCAGTTAAAGCTTATATAGTCTAATGGGGACACTCAAAACTAAAACGCACTATAGTAGTAGCATAATGCACTAGTAGCATAATGCGCTTGGGTTTATTTTATATTTTAAGTTCAGTAGGGCGACGCTCTAGTACTTCATCTACTAAGCCATATTCTTTGGCTTCTTTAGCATCCAACCAATAGTCACGCTCAACGTCTTTCTCAATTTTTTCTACTGGTTGACCAGTACGCTCAGCCAAAATCTCATTTAAGCGAGCACGAGTTTTTAGAATTTCACGAGCATTAATTTCGATATCTGATGCTTGACCTTGAGCACCACCAGAAGGCTGGTGAATCATGACGCGGGCGTTAGCCAAGGCATAACGTTTGCCTCGTTCTCCGGCTGCCAAAAGAAAAGAACCCATGCTGTAAGCACCGCCCATACAGATAGTCGATACGTCAGGTTTGATAAAGTTCATGGTATCAAAAATAGCTAGGCCAGCACTAACTGAACCACCTGGTGAGTTGATATACAGATGAATATCTTTATCAGGGTTTTCAGCTTCTAAGAATAAAAGCTGGGCCACGATAAGATTAGCCATATGATCTTCAACTTGACCAGTTAAGAAGATAACCCGCTCACGCAATAAGCGTGAAAAAATATCGAACGAACGTTCGCCACGCGCTGATTGCTCAACGACCATCGGCACTAGTGCACTCTGAGTGTTATGCATACCTTGGGCGTTGTGCGCGCTCATAAGCATATCGAAATGGGGATTGCTAGTAATGCGATCATAATCAGTCATGGAAAGATCCTATTGAAATATATAATATAAAAAACGGATTTTATTAAAAACCAGCTATTAATAATAAGTATTATTAAGAAAATAAGTGCCGTAATAGTAACTTTTTTTAGCAGCTAATAGTGAATATTTACGGTAACAAATGATGAATTATTCCCTATTAATAAGGCGTCTGTAGTCATTTATCAAGGGCTGAGGATATAAAGCGCTAATAAAAATGCCCCAACAAGATTTGTTGAGGCATTATTTATCTCACTATCAATAAACAAGTTTCGATAAAATCTATCAAAACCCTAGCTTATTAGTTTGCTAAGCAAGCAAATTACATCGCTTGCTGTTGTTGTTGCTGAGTAGCCAACAAGTCTTGATAGCTAACTTCTTTGTCAGTTACTTTACCTTGTTCAATAAGGTAATCAACTACTTGGTCTTCTAATACTACTGACTCAATGTTAGCGCGTTGTTGCTTGTCATTAGTGTAGTATTCGATAACTTCTGCTGGATCTTCGTAGTTTTCTGAAGCTTCTTTGATAAATTTCTCAACACGTTCTTGATCCACTTCTAAGCCTTTAGTATCGATAACGCGAGCAACGATGATACCTAGACGGGCAGCACGTAGCGCTTGTTCTTCAAACAGCTCGTTTGGCAACATGTCTTTATCAAAGCTATCAGCATTAGAACCGAACTGCTGAGCGAAACGTTGCATCATCATGCTGCGCTGACGATCAATTTCTTGCTCTAGCATAGCGTTAGGAACGTCAAATTCGTTCTTTTCTAATAAAGCATCAAAAGTAGCTTGTTTGATTTGACTGCGGGCAGCGTTTTTAATTTCGCGTTCCATGTTCTTACGAACGTCTTCTCTTAGTTTTTCAATGCCACCTTCTTTAACGCCGAATAGCTCAAGGAAGGCATCATCGATTTCAGGTAACTTAGATTTTTCAACTAATTTTACGTTGATTTTGAACTGAGCTTCTTTGCCCGCCAATTCTTCTGCTTGATAATCTTCTGGGAAAGTTACGTCGATAACCTTTTCTTCGCCAGCTTTCAAGCCTTTGATACCCGCTTCGAAGCCTGGAATCATTTGGTTGCTACCAATAATCAATTTGAAGTCTTCAGCAGAGCCGCCTTCAAATTTCTCACCGTCGATTGAGCCTTCAAAATCAAAAGTAACTTGATTGCCTTTATCGGCTTTACCTTTTTTCTCTACGAACTCTTCACGTTGCTTTTGTAGGTTTTCAATCATAGTATCGACATCAGCTTCATCGACTTTCGCCATATGACGCTCAACTTCGATCTCATTGATACCTTGAACGTCAATTTCTGGGAAGATTTCAACAGTAGCTTGATAAACCAAGAAATCGTCTTCAAGTTTAACATCATTGATATTAGGCATGCCAACAGCGCGGATGTCTTCAGATTTGATAGCCTCAAAAACAGTATCACGGATCACGTCATTGATAACTTCTTGCTGAATACCGGCACCGTATTGGCTGCGGATATGCGACATAGGAACGTTACCTTTACGAAAGCCATCAATTTTGGCAGTTTTAGCCACTTGACGAATGCGACCTTCGACTTTGTTTTGGATTTTTTCAACTGGTACTTTTACAGTCAGCTGAGTTTCTTTGTTAGAAAGCTTGTTGGTTGTGACTTGTAGATCTGTAGCCATGTTAATTACACCTTTAGGATTGAAATATCAGGCAATCGCATTTTATAGCGCACAAGTTTATTTATGAGCCAATTGCCTTTGGAATGAATAGGGGATAGTAATAGCCGAAAAAAATATAATGCAATCAGCAATCGCCAAAGGCACTATAAAGACCGACTATTAAGTATCAGTAATACCTTACCAAAACGCCTTAAGTCTACTTATTTTTAGTTTAAATAAGCAAAGACAGCTGGTAATAAAATTATAAAAGTAGATTAGTATAATCTATCTACTAATTAAAGTAAAAATTATCTGTTTTACAGCGACCACTTTTATCGGCTATATAGTTAGCAGTAGCGCTATAATTGTTGTAATAATTGGCCAATAGCTTGTCCGCGATGACTAACCTTATTTTTGTCACTAGCACTGAGACTGGCCGCTGTCGCTTGCATATCAGGTAACCAAAATAGTGGGTCATAACCAAAACCACCGTCGCCATGTGCTTTGTCCAAGATTTCACCTTGCCATAAACCCTGAGCGATAATCGGTAGCGGATCATCGGCATGACGCACCATTGCTAGTACGCAGACGAATAAACCTTTAATCGCAGTAGTAGGACTTTGAGCGCGTACAGACTGCAAGTCGGCAATGAGCTTAGCATTATTCTTGGCATCATCACCGTGCTCGCCAGCATAACGAGCAGAGTAGATGCCGGGTGCATTACCAAGTACTGGCACGCATAACCCAGAGTCATCGGCGATAGCCGGTAGACCACTGATGCGGCTGGCGTGTCGGGCTTTGATTATGGCGTTTTCGATAAAGCTTAAGCCATCTTCAATAGTATCCTCTATGTTCAGCTCGCCTTGCGGAATGATAGTGACGTTTAGGTTAGCTTCAGCGAACAGCCGCTTAAACTCGCTAAGCTTGCCTTTGTTATTACTGGCAAGTACCCAATCCTGTTGAAATATGTCGGTAGTTATAGGCTGATATTGATTAATTGGCATAAAGATAAGTCCGTGATTTAAAATCTAATACTTTTAGTGTGAGTTTGGGTATGATATAACTGCTATATAGTATATAAAAACTATAACATTCGGTAACGGATAGTTAGCGGTGTTATTGTTATACTGTATAGCAAGCTACAGTGAATTATAGCTTATAGCTTGTAAACTTTAAGTTAACAATCTGCAATTTATGCTTGTTGTTACTGATTATTGAGAGAAATTATTAATAATCAGCGTAACAATAACCAGTAAGTTGCCTTTAGGTTGCCTTTAGGTTGCCTTTTAACTTTACAGCAAGTACGCTATTATATTCAGCACTATATTTATTCACTAATAATAAACTCAGCCAACTTAGCCTAACATTTTATAGAAGTTACTTTATAATCCCTATACTATACTAGGCTAAAACAGCAAGGATAAAATAACTATGACGACTATTACTTTACCAGAATTACCATATGCAAAAGACGCGCTAGAGCCACATATCAGTGCCGAGACCTTAGAATACCATCATGATAAGCATCACAATGCCTATGTGACTAAGTTGAACGAATTGCTACCAGGTTCTGGTCTAGAAGACAAAACTTTGTCAGAAATCATCGTAGCAACCGCTAAAGATGACAGCAAACAAGGTATGTTTAACCAAGCAGCGCAAGTATGGAACCACACTTTTTATTGGAACTGCATGACGCCTGATAATGGCGGCGGCGAACCTACTGGTGATCTAAAAGGCAAAATCGAAGAAGACTTCGGTAGCTATGATAAGTTCCGTGAAGAGTTCAAAAACGCAGCAATGACTCAGTTCGGTTCAGGTTGGGCATGGCTAGTTGCTGATAAAGTTGGTGGCAAATTATCTATCGCTAAAACAGCTAACGCTGATACCCCATTAGCACATGACCAAGTCGCTGTATTAACTTGTGATGTATGGGAACATGCTTACTATATCGATTATCGCAACCGTCGTCCTGATTATGTCGATACGTTCCTAGACAAACTAGTGAACTGGGACTATGCGAATGCTAAATATAAAGGTCAAGATGCTGGTGTTGAAGAGTAAATAACTCTTTAATAGCTAAATTATCTTAGCTTTATAAGTAAAAAAAGGACGCCGCGAGGTGTCCTTTTTTTGGTTTTAATGAACAGGTTGGGGTTCGCTGATGAATATAAAAATTATTCAATCGTTGCACCCTTTTCAATAGCGATCACATCAGCATCTGTTATGAACACTTTATCCGTTAGGCATGACGCATCGCCTCTAGTAGCATAAACTACGTTCTTTTTAGGTAAAGCGCCGCCGCCTGTGCCTACTTGTACCCCTAAAGGCACTTTAGTATCCCCTAACATAACAGCATTTTCCTCTATTAAAAAAGTGGCTTTGCCTTGAGGGAAGATAGGGGTTATAAAGCTATTTTGTCCAGTAAGCTCAAGCAATAGACAATTATCTTTAAGTACAAACTTACCATAGATGATAGCCATCATCTGTAACTCAGACGGGTAGTGAGTAAAAAGGTCGGTAGGTTTTTTACGAACTTGATTCTGTTCTATAACGGCTTTAGTTTGCTCTACAACACTGTCTTCTTGTTTCACAGTATTTTTTTGGACGTTTACGCTTTTTTCTGTACTCACACAACTTAATTGCAAGCAGGATAATAAGACTAGGGCAAATATAAAACGATTTTTCATAATTTATACCGGTTTTTGTAGGGTGCGCCCCGCGCACCATTTATAGAAAGTAATAAATTCTTGAATTAACTTTCATATATCTTACGTGGCTTTTATTATCAAGTATTATTAACTTGCAAAAGGGTTTGCTGGGCTAAAGCCACAGCCTACAAACAACATTAACAGCTCTATAGAACATTAAAGTTATGCGCGGTTAAAGCCTCTCGCAACATCGCAATATTATAAAAAGCATGCGAATTAACAGTATTTTGACCGTATATGTAAGTTAATCCTCTAAATTTTATTAATTTACTTTTTTGGTTTAAATTTTATTAAAAGAAATTACCAGTATTCAGCACCAAGAATCTGCTTATCAGTAAGAAATTCGTCTGAGGTATCAATTACTTCAATAGCTTTATCAATTATAATCTCAATTATTTTCTGCTCTTCTCTATTTAAATAATATTTAGTAATAACAGTTTCGTAATGCGCAGGATAATGTAGTGTTGCAGAATAATATATACAGATTCTATTCTCTTCGTATGAAAGAATGAGCTCTAGAGCAGTTTCACACTCCATTCCGCTAAGATATAAAAGCTTTCCTAAAGGATATTTCTGAAGACTTACGGCATTTTGCCATTGAATTCTTGAAGAACCATTGCCCTGACCGATCGAGGATAAAGGAGATTTTCTATTTACAGGTGCTTTAGAAAAGTAATCAACTAGCTTTGAACATTTACTGACTTCAAAGTTGAAAGTTATTTCACGGGTTTCATAATCTGATTGACGATCGGTTAAAATGCCTTCTATAATATAGGACTTCAAAATTTCAGAAGGACGCTTGTCGTACCAGCCATTGAGATCGGAATGAGGCGGTTGCCATAATATTAAGGCTTGTCCATCTTGAGAAAAGTCTTCATTTTCTTCAAGCTTCACAAGATACTTCTGACCTATTCTAGGCAATAGACTATCCAATTCAATGATCTCTTCCCAGCTTTCATTCCAAGATAATTTTGACCATTGCATCGTTTGTAAAAGCTGAATAGCTTTTGCTTTCTCATGTTTTAGTTTTTTATGAGACCGAAAAAAACTAAACAAGTTCGCTAAGTTTATCGACATTACAACACCTCAAACCCAAACCAGCCCAAAGCCTCTCGCAACATCGCAATATTATAAAAAGCATGCGCATTAACGGTATTTTGACCGTACATATAAGTCGATCTTTTAAATCTTATTAATTTACTTTTTTGGTTTAGCTAGCCTTTATCATAAAATAACTAATTATTATTTAAAGCCATCTCATCAAGCTTTTTCAATATAAAGCGTCCTCTTTCTGATACAGTATTTGACTTATCAGCTGCAAATTTTTCCGCAATAGTTCGAGTTTGATTACCCAAGCTATCAATATCTCTAATGAGAAACTCAGCTGAAACTTGTCTTACAATAGAAGAACGATCAAAAGCTGACGTGTTTAGTAAATCACTAAAAGGTATCTTTACACTGATTTTTCTCTCAGCTATAACTGGTATTAGTTTTCCTTTATTATAAACTTTATCAGTCCATTTCCATTCTTGACCTACAATCCAGAAAATGCGTTTTTCAAATAAACTACGAAAAGCTTTGGCTCTCATATGAGGCTGCATAGCATTATTAGCTATTTCGTTGAGACATTCATCAAGTATAGGTATACGACCAAGTTGAGAGAACAACGATGGCATTGGTCCTGATATAGACGAGATTAATTTAGATTTAAAACCTACTGCTAAGCTTTCAATACTACTAATATGTAAAAGCATCTGTCTATCAGCTTTTGCAATTTTACCCCATGAATCCCAGTTTAAAAAAACTGCAGTTAGTGCCTCAATAACATCTTCAGGCTTAGATTTTTCAATAATCGAAGGAATGACTTCTTTTGCAGCTTCACGAACTTGCGGCACCCAGTCATTTAACCTACGAATAACTAAAGTGAGGAAAAAAGCGTTTGGGGCGGCTCCTGATAATGCGTATAAACCTTCTTCGCGCTTATAACCATCAGAACTGATTACATCTAACCAAGTTAGCTCTTTAATAGGTCTTACCCAAAACTTCCATTTAGATTGCATAAATAAATTTGAATAGTTGACAAACTCATCACGAATTAAGCGCTCGTAATGATCAATGTTTTTTAACTCTAGCTTTGAGGTGGCTTCAACAAGAGAGCTCATATCACCAGTAGAATTAGTTATAGAATTAATAGAACTTGCAAACTCTTTTACGGCAAATTCAATTTCCTTAGACTTTTCTTCCAAGTTTTTCATAATTAGTCACTATTTCAGTTATCTTTAATTATTGATACAAAAATAAAAAATACGGTATCGCTATTCATTGTTGTTTATAAGACGATGCGCAGGGCAACACCCAGCGATTACAGTTTCATCAACTCAGCTACAACACCTCAAACCCAAACCCACCCAACGCCTCTCGCAACATCGCAATATTATAATAAGCATGCGCATTGACGGTGTTTTGAAAGAAGATATAAAGCGTATCAAAATGCTGACGCTGATTGGCAATCGCTTGCGCCCAGTCCTGCATCTCAGCCTCACTATAACGATAATCATGCCGATCGCTGGCACTCATCGCATCCCACCAGTTCAGATTATTACCATGCATACGCAGGTAGCCAGTGCGCTGAGTCAATATCAGCTGTGAGGGCGGGAGACCTTTGATATCTGGATAGTCGACACTGCACCAGATAATACCTTGCTCTGTAAAGCTATCAATGACTTGCGGGTTATGCCAGCTAGCATGACGGAATTCTACTGCTAAAGGATAGTCCTGAAACCAGCTGACTAGCTTAGCTAAATACAGCCGATGGTCACGAGTACGATCAAAGCCATGGGGAAACTGTAGCAATAGTGGTGCTAGACAATTTGCCTCTACTAAGGGACTGAGGGCGTTGATAAAAGCTTGTGCGTGTGCGGCAGAGCCTTTTCTAGCATGAGTAAAATCTTGGTGTAGCTTAATAGCGAACCTCAGCTCACTGTCTGCTTGTACATAAGCTTTATTAACCATCCCAGCAAAGGCTTTTTGACCAATAGGCGCATAAAAGGTGCTGTTGATCTCTACTGCGCCATACTGCTTGGCGTATTCACGCAGGAAGTCCGTTTTTTTAGTACCTGTAGGATAAAGAGTGCCTAACAGATCAGTATCGCTATAACCGCCCGTGCCAAGATAGACAGTCGGCGTATGGTTATTAGCCGCTTCGATACTGGACGTAGGCGCTAAAGGATTCAGGGTCGCTGCAGTGTTGACCATAAATTACTCGCTTATCATTAAAAATACCAAAGTTAGAATAGTAAGGTAGACAATGCCATCATCCATAGGATGAATAGTAGCGTTAACGCTAGGAATTGCGCGGCAGAGCCAACATCTTTGCCAATCTTAGCTAACGGATGTTGCTGAGTAGAAGTATGGTCAATACTGGCCTCTAACCCCGTATTAAACAATTCAACGATAATAGATAAAAAAGAGGCGATTAACAGTATCATCTTCATACTGATAGCCAAAGGAATAAAGATAATGACGATGAGCAATACTAGATTGAGCCAAAAGGCTTGGCGAAAAGCCGCTTCGTTCTTATAAGCGGCCATAAAGCCATCGGCAGAGTAGCCCGCAGCTTTGACGATACGTCCAAAACCGGCCTTGCCTTTGGCCTTACCAGCGAAACTATCCGCTGCCAATGAAGCCGTATCTGGGGTGTGCTCGGCATGATCATTATGCTGATGCTGAACGGAATCAACAGATGAGCTGTCATTGAAGGTAGACTCATTAAGTTTGTGAAGCTTATTATTATCCATATAAAACCACCATCCATAGTTATTGATAGGTAGCAGTTTAGCATGAGCATAAAGGTAGCAAAGCCATCAATCAGCCTATTTTTGTTCAATTATTTAATGGAGGAAATTGAACACAGTGATTAGTTCTGGTGAATCTAAAGAACCCTATATTTAAATAGCAGTATTTAGTAGCTTGAATAAGGTGCCTATTTACTTATTACGCTTCCATAGCCATTCGATAAGCTCAAGAAGTCCATTATCATCAATGCCAGAATCAGAATCCATATCAGGGCTGAGCTCACGTATTATAGCGGCGCGACCTTGGTCAAATAATGACTGCGCATAACGTTTGGCAGCCTCGACGCCCATTAGTTTGACGTAAGTCGATTTGTCTAACTTCTCATCGCTGCCAGCAGGCTTACCCAGAGTATCAGTGCTAGTAGTTACGTCTAAGATATCGTCTTGTACTTGAAAGGCCAACCCAATGTGTTGAGCGCACTCTTCTAGCGCCATACGCTGCGGTGCAGTAGCCCCAGCACAGACAGCGCCCATCAGCATAGCCGCCTCAATCAAAGCGCCAGTCTTATCACGATGGATAGCTTCTAATTGCTGTTGCGAGACAGTAGCGCTGGCCTCTGCATTAAGATCAAGCATTTGCCCTGACACCATGCGCCGTGCACGAGGAGCAAATATCGCCAATAAGGCACTAGCTATATTGGCATCAAAAGGGGCAAAAGTCGGCATCTCAGCCGTCAACACTTCAAAAGCCAAGGTTTGCAGTACATCCCCAGCTAATAGTGCGCTTGCCTCATTAAATACAATATGACAAGTAGGCTGTCCGCGACGTAGAGCATCATCATCCATACAAGGTAAATCATCGTGTACTAAAGAGTAAGTATGCAGCAGCTCTACGGCCAACGCCGCACGCCGACACATATCATAATGTACTTCACTAGTCAGTAGCGGCTCCAAAGAAGGGTCTAAAACCGAGTCTAAAATAGGATCAAAAAACTGCTGGTTAGTCAGTAACGAGTCAGCAAAGATAGCTTGATTGATGTCACTGTTATTACTAGTGTTAAGGTTATTAAGCGCATCAATAGTAGCAAAACTACTAGCTACCAATAATGGTCTTACTAACTTGCCTTTGCCAGTCATCACGTAGCGACAGGCCTCATTAAGGGGACTTGGTAATTGGGCATAGTTAAATAGCGAATCAATATCTTGCGCTAACTGGCTACGCAGCGAGCTGTGCAGCTGCTTAAAAGAGACGAAAGGGATGAAACGTGGAGCAATAGGGGCAGTCATAATCCAACTCATAAAAAGGTGAAGAATAAAAATAACCTTAGTGTAGCATGTTAGCCAGCAGCCCTTATATAGCTTTCATTCACACCTTTATCGATGGCTTCATAAACCTCTATTCCCTTTGGCTATCTTATGGCTAGGCTAAGAATAATTTTTTGCTAGGGTTAGTTACGTTTGGACGATTTAACTTGTCTGACGAATGTGTTGTTATAGGGCAGTAGAAGCAGTTTATTTGGGCAAGATTCACTGACAATAGTCCGTCGATGCCGACCGCTATTGAAAGGTAGGATTACTAAACTAACGGGTCGCTCTCGACTTAGCAGCGACTTAATAATGACTTGCGAGTATGGTTTTAGCTTGTGACAGTGAGGGGCATAATCCCCTACACTAATTAACGTTAAAAAAGTCCCATGATCTAACTGATGATTTAAACCAGAAAAATTTAAACGAAAGATATTTAAATATAGAAGATCAGTTAATAGTTTTAGCCAACAACGAAGCGCAATATCAATAGACGCTAAATAATAAAGATATCAGCATTGCCTATTCCTGCAAGTTACCAAGCTTGTAGGTAAGCAATGCTATTACTCAGACTACCAATAATACTGTGCTGTTGCTTGTTAATTAACAGCCAGATTTTATTAGGTGGCTCTATAAAACATAGCTGTTTAACCAATAGCTTTTTAATACATGGCAAGGAGTTTCAAATGGTATACCAAGGAAATCGCATCACGGTAAGCATGCTAGATGACGGCATCGCCAACATGCATTACAACGCCGAAAATGAGAGCGTAAATAAATTTGATGCTGAAACCAATAAGCAATTTGGTGAAGCAGTAACTGCTTTAGAAAAAGCCAGTGATATTAAGGGATTAATCGTAACTTCAGGCAAGGGCGTGTTTATCGCTGGCGCAGATATTACTGAGTTTGTGGCATCATTTAAGCAATCAGAAGAAAGTATTAAAGACTGGGTTATTAGTATTAATAAGGATTTTAATCGCTTTGAAGATTTACCATTCCCAAAAGTAGCGGCCATC
This sequence comes from Psychrobacter urativorans, assembly GCF_904846695.1. GTDB lineage: Bacteria > Pseudomonadota > Gammaproteobacteria > Pseudomonadales > Moraxellaceae > Psychrobacter > Psychrobacter urativorans. The sequence continues at coordinate 3,661 of NZ_CAJHBR010000020.1, read as the reverse complement.
AATGGTGCCGCACTGGGTGGTGGCTGTGAGATGACGCTAGTTTGTGAATATCGGGTCATGAGCGAAAAAGCCATTATTGGTTTGCCTGAAACGCAACTGGGCATCTTCCCAGGCTTCGGAGGTACTGTACGTAGCACGCGTATCATCGGTATTGATAACGCACTTGAATTGATCGCTACTGGAACCCCTAAAAAAGCCCTAGACGCGCTAAAATTAGGCTTAGTTGATGCGACTGTAGCGGCTGATGACTTACAAGATGCTGCTATTGATTTAGTGAAAAAATGTATCTCAGGTGAGCTTGATTGGCAAGCACGTCGCTATGAAAAGCTAAATCCAGTTAAGCTCAATGCACTCGAGCAAGCGATGGCTTTTAGCAGTGCTAAAGCCATGATCTTTGCCAAAGCCAATCCTAAGCAGTATCCAGCACCAGCATTAGCAATTGAAGCTATTGAGAAGCACGTGAACTTATCGCGTGATGAAGCTATTGCAGTAGAGGCAGCAGGTTTTGCTAAAGCTGCTAAGACCCCGCAAGCTGAGAGCTTAGTAGGTCTGTTCTTAAGCGATCAACTGGTCAAAAAGCTGGCTAAGCAACACAGCAAGCAAGCGCATGAGATTGATGAAGCAGCCGTGTTAGGCGCAGGCATTATGGGTGGCGGTATTGCCTATCAAGCGGCTAGCAAAGGCTTGCCTATTATCATGAAAGATATCAAATCTGAGCAGCTAGATTTGGGTATGGGTGAAGCGAGTAAGCTACTAGGTAAGATGGTTGACCGTGGCAAAATGACGGCTACTGAAATGGGCACAACTTTGAGCCGTATCCGTCCAACGCTTAACTATGGTGATTTTGCTGAGACTGATATCGTCATTGAAGCCGTAGTAGAAAATCCAAACGTCAAGCGTGCGGTACTAAAAGAGGTCGAAGGCTTAGTAAAAGACGACTGTATCCTAGCGTCAAACACTTCAACAATTTCTATTACCTTTTTAGCAGAAGCGCTGGCACGTCCAGAGAACTTCGTTGGTATGCATTTCTTTAACCCAGTACATCGTATGCCTTTGGTTGAAGTTATCCGTGGCAACAAGTCATCAGAGCAAGCGATCGCTACTACAGTGGCACTAGCTAGTAAGATGGGCAAAGTACCGGTTGTCGTTAATGATTGCCCAGGTTTCTTAGTTAACCGTGTACTGTTCCCATACTTCGGGGCATTTGATTTATTGCTTAAGCAAGGCGCTGATTTCGTCAATGTCGATAAAGTTATGGAAAAATTCGGCTGGCCTATGGGCCCTGCTTATCTAATCGATGTGGTCGGTTTGGATACAGGTGTTCATGGCGCAGAAGTGATGGCAGAAGGCTATCCTGATCGTATGAAGGCTGATTATAAAGGCGCAATTGAGCATCTTTATGATAATAAGCGCTTAGGTCAGAAGAACGGTGTTGGCTTCTACAAGTACGCCATGGACAAACGTGGCAAGCCTCAAAAGACTGCCGATGAAGCTACTTATGAGCTGTTAAAAGCGATTACTGATAGCGAAAAGCAAACTTTTGATGATCAAGCGATTATTGATCGTACTATGCTGGCTTTTTGCAATGAGACGGTACGTTGCTTAGAAGATAACATCGTCAGCACGCCAAGCGAGGCGGATATGGCAATGATTATGGGCGTTGGTTTCCCACCGTTCCGTGGTGGACCTTGTCGTTATATCGACCAGATGGGCCTAGATAACTACTTGGCATTGTGTGAAAAATACGCATACCTTGGCAAAGCTTATGAAGCCCCACAAAAGATTCGTGATATGGCAGCAGCAGGCGAGACCTTTTACGCTACTGCATAATGAGCACACACTATTAGGATAAGTAACCAAAGCGCTGGTTGAACGTAGTTTTGTTGATAATTATTAACCTGCTATCAAGCTATTATTAAGTTATTAGCAGTGAAAGTTCATCTACAGCGCAACCGTTACTGACAATAAAAATTTAAAAGGAAGATAGTATGACAACTTTAAGTCCAAATGATGTGGTCATCGTAGATGGCGTACGCTCAGCGATGGGTAAAACGAAAAATGGTATGTTCCGTCACGTGCGTGCCGATAGCTTATCAGCGGAGCTAGTTCGCGCTTTAGTTCTGCGTAACCAATTCGATCCTAATGATATTGAAGATATTATCTGGGGTTGTGTCAATCAAACCTTAGAGCAAGGGCTGAATATCGGTCGCAATATCGGTCTGTTGGCTGATATTCCAAAGACTACTGGCGGCCAAACCGTTAACCGTCTTTGTGGCTCTTCTATGCAAGCATTGCATACTGCGGCTGCGCAAATCATGACCAATCAAGGCGACACTTTTATTATCGGTGGTGTTGAGCACATGGGTCACGTAGGCATGATGCATGGCGTTGATTTAAACCCAGCGGCCTCGAAGCACTATGCCAAGGCCTCTAACATGATGGGTTTGACCGCTGAAATGCTGGGCCGCATGAACGGTATTACTCGTGAAGAGCAAGACGCTTTCGGTCTAGAGTCACATCGCCGTGCGTGGGAAGCGACGACTGAAGGTCGTTTCAAAAATGAAATCATCGGTATCGAAGGTCATGACGAAGCAGGTCGCCTGCAACTTTGTACTGTAGATGAAGTGATTCGTCCCGATGCGACGATGGAGCAAATGCAAAAGCTACGTCCAGCCTTTGATCCTAAAGGGGGTACAGTAACCGCAGCGACTTCATCAGCACTATCAGATGGGGCGTCAGCTATGTTGGTTATGAGCGCACAAAAAGCCAAAGATTTAGGTCTGAAGCCCCGTGCTCGTATTCGTAGTATGGCTATCGCTGGCTGTGATGCAGCTATTATGGGTTATGGTCCAGTACCAGCGACCCAAAAAGCCTTAAAACGTGCGGGCCTAAGCCTTGACGATATCCAAACCATTGAGCTAAACGAAGCTTTTGCAGCGCAGAGCTTAGCGGTTATCAAATCTATGGGTTTGACCGACAAGCAAGACATCATCAACATCAATGGTGGAGCGATTGCTTTAGGTCATCCACTCGGCTGTTCAGGCGCACGTATCACCGTGACTCTGCTAAATGCTATGGAGCAGATGGATACTGAAATCGGTCTAGCGACTATGTGTATCGGTCTTGGTCAAGGCATCGCTACTATTATTGAGCGGGTTTAATTAATATCGAACGTCTAAATATTAGTATGGTTCAATTAAGCTGATATTTATTTACTAATTTACGCTAATATCTTGTAAAAAGAGCGCCTCTAACTTAATGTTGGAGGCGTTTTTTTGTCTGTAGTGCATTAAAGGGGCTTGAGGGAAAAAAGCTAATATCGATTAGCTAATTCAAAGTTGCAGCAAGTAGCGCCGCTATTATGGTCAAAAACGCTTACCCAATTCATCAATGGAAAGTATAGGTAAAAAATAGTTATAACCCAGTAATAAATGATAAGTTGTTACTAGAGATTATCCTCATTGACGACCTCAACAAAATATGACTAAATAAGAAAGACTTTTATAACTATAATGGCAATAATTACTATAGTTTTACCCCACTCTCAACTTCGAAAGTGATTGAAAAAAGAAGAGCACCTCACTAATCTATTGTTTTCGACCAAGAATACAATGGAGTTGTGAGATGCCCATAGACGAATTTATCATCAATATCTATTTAA
>NZ_CAJHBR010000019.1 GCF_904846695.1 Psychrobacter urativorans | reverse complement strand
ATTAAATAGATATTGATGATAAATTCGTCTATGGGCATCTCACAACTCCATTGTATTCTTGGTCGAAAACAATAGATTAGTGAGGTGCTCTTCTTTTTTCAATCACTTTCGAAGTTGAGAGTGGGGTATAACTTTATAGAGGTCATTTATGTCGTCATTGCCTAATACCAAGAATAAGGCTTCTTTTTGGAAGTGGTTACCTTGGATGTTATTGCTAATCATGATCGCTGGTTTTATTTGGTTATTCATGAGTATGAAGAGCGCATCGAATGCTACTTGGGAACCGCCTAGAACTACTGCTGCTGAGCAACAAGCCTCGGCTCCTGTTGCGGCAGATAATACCTCAGCACCTATCTCTTCATATCATAATGCGGTTGCCCGTGCTTCACAGTCGGTAGTCAATATTTATACTACCCAAACCGTGGCTGAGCATCCTTATATAGATGATCCTGTGATGCGCCAGTATTTCGAAGATAACAATCAACAAGATCAAGGCTCCACTAACTTAGGTTCAGGAGTCATCGTCTCAAAGGATGGTTATATCGTCACTAATGCCCATGTAGTCGAAAAAGCCGATGAGATTACAGTTGCCTTTAGTGATGGTCGTAAGAGTCGTGCCAAGGTTATCGGTACTGATCCCGATAGTGATTTGGCGGTTATTAAAGTGGAGATGACAGGGCTTACGCCTTTAGGTTTTCGCGAGTCCCCCATTCAGGTTGGCGATTTAGCACTGGCTATTGGTAATCCATTTGGGGTAGGTCAGACCGTCACCCAAGGTATTATTTCAGCGACTGGTCGTACTGGTCTAGGAGTTAATAAGTTTGAGGACTTTATCCAGACCGATGCTGCGATCAATCCAGGTAACTCAGGGGGAGCCCTAGTCGATGCTAATGGCGAGCTAGTTGGTATCAATACAGTTATCTTCTCACGCTCTGGTGGCTCGATGGGTATAGGTTTTGCTATTCCAACTGCTTTAGTTGAGCAAGTGATGAATGCGCTGATCAAAGATGGTCGTGTTAGCCGTGGTTGGTTGGGCATCGAGATTCAATCACAATTACGTGATCCTACGCAACTTGAGACCTCAACTGGGGTTGAAGTGCTTAAAGTTATTCCACAAGGTCCTGCGGATAAAAGCGGTCTAAAAGTGGGCGATATCATCTTGACTATTGATGGTGTTGAGATGACTGATGCTAATAGTCTTATTCAATATGTGGCACGCAAACCCCCTAATACTACATTGGATACGCAGATTTTACGTAATGGTAAAAATGCCCAAGTCGATGTGTTACTAACAGAACGCCCAGCGCAACAAGTGGTGGAAGTCCCAATAGTCATCAATGAGGGTCTGAGTGGACAGCCTAACTATCATGGCGAGTCAGCGAATAGACCTATGATGTCAAAAGAAGAGCGTGACCGAATGCGTGAAGAGCTGTTAAAGCTATTTGAACAAGACGCTGTCGCTCAGTAATATTAAGCTAGTAGTAGCCATAAAAAACGCGCTGCCTTATTAAAGGCAGCGCGTTTTTTATGGCTAGTGTTTTTGCGGTAGTGATTAAAGTCTACTAGCAGTTTGCCTGATTTTATTCATCAATGAATTCATGATTAATATAGATAACCCCTTGTACTCGGCAGCAGCAGGGCAGTATCTCGTTGTCTTCAATCATTGCCAAAGGCACAAACGGATAGTCAATCGGATGTGAGCTGGCAATACGCCGTACTCGGCAGCTGCCACAGTAGCCTTCTCGGCACTGAAAGCTGACATCGTGCCCCGTACGCAGCAAGCCATCTAGCAGGCTCTCATCGTCATGCAAGTAAAACTGCCGCTTACTAGTCATCACCCATGTCATAACGAATCCTGCATACTAAAAAGGAGTAAATAAAGTATCTTTTATACTGCAATTATAAAGCTCAGTTCTATAGCTATAGTGCATAAATAGATTCTATATCTTTGCGATAAAGCCTGATTTTATAATCAAGCTTTATAGCTGACGGTTATCGCTGATTTTCACTGTTGAGGCTTATCGTTGCCTTTTACAATTGAATTTTATAACTCAATCTTATAATTCAAAGTCATCAAAATCACTGTTAGATAAGTCTGAATCAATCTGACCTACTAAGTAAGAGCTAATCTCTGTCTCTTGTGGCGCCACTTGCACATTATCAGAAGATAACCAAGTATTGATCCAAGGGATAGGATTAGATTTCGATTTCGGGAACGCTGATGGCAAGCCGACTGCTTCCATACGTAAGTTAGTAATGTATTCGATATATTGGCAAAGAATATCTCTATTGAGACCGATCATTGAGCCGTCTTTAAACAGATAACCTGCCCATTCTTTTTCTTGCTCAGCGGCTTTACGGAAGATCTCGATACCTTGCTCATGACACTCAGCGGCAATCTCTACCATCTCTGGGTCATCTCGGCCATTACGCATTAAGTTTAGGATATGCTGAGTACCAGTCAAGTGCAGCGCTTCATCACGAGCGATTAGCTTGATGATCTTGGCATTACCTTCCATCAGCTTACGCTCAGCAAAAGCAAACGAGCAAGCAAATGAGACATAAAAACGTATAGCCTCTAAAACGTTAACCGCCATGATACAAAGATATAGCTGTTTTTTGAGCGATCTAAGATCTACAGTAACGGTCTGACCATTAATATTATGGGTACCGGCACCATACAAGCTATAAAGCTGCGAGTTACGATACAGCTCATCATAATACTGGGCAATATCAGAGGCACGCTCAAGAATATGCTCGTTTTTCATAATATCATCGAACACTAAGCTTGGGTCATTGACGATATTACGAATAATATGAGTATAGCTGCGTGAGTGGATAGTCTCGCTAAAAGACCAAGTCTCAATCCAAGTCTCAAGCTCTGGAATCGATACTAGTGGCAATAACACGATATTCGGGCTACGACCTTGGATGGAGTCGAGTAGGGTTTGGTACTTTAGATTACTCAAAAATATATGCTGCTCATGCGAGGACAAGTTGCCAAAGTCCATACGATCTTTTGAGACATCGACTTCTTCTGGACGCCAAAAGAAGGACAGTTGCTTTTCGATCAACTGCTCAAAGATAGGGTGCTTTTGTTGGTCATAGCGAGCGATATTGACTGGCTGGCCGAAGAACATAGGCTCTTTCATAGCATCATTTGGCGTTTGATTAAAGATTGAGTAAGTCATGAGGTTGGCCTTTGTTTTTATACGTTTAGTAGGTGTTATAGGCTGTGGTTTTAGCCCAGCAAAAATAAAATTTTGGTTATACTATTATAGATCGTCTAGTGTTACTCGAGTAGGTGTTTGCTCGTCATTCATTCGCAGTTCAACTATTTTACCCAGCTCTATATCATTTTGTTCCTCAGAAATATCTACTGCACTCAATATATTTGTCTGTTCATGAATTTCGTAGCTCATCACAACTTCCATTTTTCATTGATCTTGACTATTTTGCAAAAACAACTATAAATTCTCCAAAGATATCTGCTCTGGCACTTGTTCATTATTCATATAAGCTTTGAGCATTTCACTTAACTCACCATCATCGAATGACTCTAATTCATCGATATTATTCTTACGCAGCGTATCTACTGCTGCTGGTTTTTGCAGCTCTTTTTTGCCCGATTTTTTTACGGGTTTTTTCGCCTGTTTCGGCGCTGATTTTATAGGGTCTTGGTTTAAGCTTAACTGTTGACGAACTTCTTCGATATCGACGACCACTTCCACTATATGAGACTGCCCATCATTTAGGTCTGAAAATACGTTAGGGATAAACAATCCACCATCTTTAATGATTGCAGTATAGTTCATGTTTATAACCTCTGTTCTTTTATCTATTGGTATGTATTTTAATTATAAAAGCCAAAATTTATGCCTTTAATATTATGATGTTTAAGTAGCCAATCCCGCCTACCGCTTGTATCTGCCTAGCCGCTGGCGTGCAGTCTATGGTGTCTGGTCGCATTCCTGTTGCCTCGATACTACGCCCAGTCACAGCCTGCAACGCCATCAGCGTTGGCAGGATACCGCTATAGTCAGGTCTAAAAAGCCTTGTTGTAGCAAGGTTGGTCTTTCTTAACAACTTTGCCTTTTGAGCTTGGTTTGTAAGGTGGGTTAGCTCAAGCGTAACCCGCCTCCAGTTTGAAACTTTCATAAATGGTGGGTTACGTTTTACCTTCATTCTCTGCGAGACCTTGGAAAAACTAACCCACCCTACGCACGTTTTCAAACATAATTTTATTATCATGGTGCGCGGGGCCCACCCTACATTACTACAGCTAAATTGGTACAGAGATTCTATCTCTAGCTACACATATGTTGTTTTTGATAATGTAACATTCTACCCAATGTTCCCCATTAAAATTACTGGATTCAACAAGTTTAGAAGTTTTGTGCTTACCAGATGAACTGGGTTGCAATTTACCTCTTTGCTGTTTTTTTTCTTTTGCCAAAGAACCAACATTACGAACTTTCCACTTAACTTCGTATGGTGGCTCAACATCTATTGAGTGGATATAGAATTCTAACGTTCGGCTCATTGGAACAGTTCTTGAAGGAAGTAAGTTCTTAAGTGTTTTCCAAGTCTTGGACTCTTGACTTATAGAGTAATCAATTGAAACATAGTTTTTTATATCTATATGGCCATTGTATACATATTCAACAAATTGCTCGTCAGGTGCTTTACGTAAAACTAATAAACTTTCTGAGATAGTTTTATCATCTTCTATTGGAAAGCTAACTCCGAAAACTTTCGACCAATTTTCGTTCGCTATTTCTTCGTCCTCAAGTGACTCCAAACATAATTGGTAAGCTTTTTTAATTTTTCTATGACCCTGCCAAGACCCGTGGACTACTTGGTTGCTACCAGGAGCACGCCAAATTTTCTTATCTGGAGAAATCTCATATTGATCATATAAGTATTTAAAAAAATCTTTTACTAAGCTAGCGTAACTCTTGTAGCTACTATTTTTATGTTCTGAATGTGAAACGAAAAAGTTATAAACTAATGTATCTATCCATAGGCCAGAAAAATTAATTCCGACATTGTTTTTCCATGCTCTTATCATTCTACATAAGTGACGATATGTATTATTTATACATTCTTCATTTAAGTCTCTAGTTGTTCTTATCTCTTTCTTAGGTTTAGTTTTTTTCCAACTACCACCATCATTTGAATCAGGATAAGTATATATATCCTTATCTAAATTACTATCATCATATTTATCAAGGTAAAAAGTCGGTAGAACCTCTATACGAAAACCATCTAAGTTAACACCTACAATTTGTCCATCAGCTTTTACCTTGTCATCTTCATAAACCTCTTGAAGCGCTTTTTTTACATCTTGTAGTAGCGAGCTTTGCTCAGAGCCAGAATAATTATTAAACTTGTCATATGTACTTCTAGGTAACTCAAAAGCCATATCTAAATCGCTTATACCATGTATTCCTGTTCGGCGACCATATGAACCTATTTGGTAACAGTTATTAGAGTCATTATCTAACGCATAATAGTAGTCATTTAACGCTTTAGTAACTTTTTTATAGTTTTCGGAAATTTCATCGCTATTGTTTATGTGAATATTCTTTATAAACTGATTAAACAATGATGCCGTAGTCATGTGCATACTTCCTTAATAAAACTTATAATTGAAATAGCATAACCACTTTCTACAAGATAATACGCCAAGAAGAATGTAATGAATCCTAAAAATACTATGCTTAAAAAAGCAAAAACACATAGAAAAAAAGATAAAGGTAGTTTATCTATTAACTTTAATTCAAGTTCATCAACAAACCATTTAGAATTAATTTTTTTATTCCAAAAGGTTTTCTGATGAGCATATAGGTCACTTCCGAAAATTTGTTTACCAATCGCTGCTTCTTTTTGCTTCTTATCTAAACTCTTTAAATTTTTAATTAATAGTGTTAGATCCGCATCGCTATCCTGATTTTTAACTTCGAAATATAGCATTTGTAATTCACGCTCAATACTTTCGAGTTCCTTTGCTGATTTTATATATTGATCGTGTTCTGTATATTTGCTTATGTATAAGACTAGGACTGTTAAGGTCGCACCTAAGGCAATTATAAATTGCGCTTTACTAATAATTGGATAAATTAATCCGAATATGAATATTAACGCTCCGATAACGCCGAATCTAGTAGATGTTTTACTTGTTATGTCGACAGTTGAATAAGATTTATCACGGCCATAACTAGTTAGATATCCGATATTTGCAATTTGATATAACAATTGTTCTTTTGTCATTGATATTACTCATTTTTATAGCATTAACTTCCATATTATGCTTTCCTATTTATACAGGTAGACGTAGGTTTGATTGCTAAATTACCTACGTCTCCATTCTATAATTTACAGATCCTAAATTTTACAAGCCCCACCAGCACAATCATCTTCCATATCCGCTTGCGCATCATTGGCACCATCACGAGTGTTGTGATAATACAAAGTTTTTACGCCTAGCTTATACGCCGTCAACAAGTCTTGTAGGAGCACTTTCATCGGCACACGACCGCCCTCAAAATGCGTGGGATCATAATTAGTATTGGCTGAGATACTTTGGTCAACGAACTTTTGCATAATAGCGACTAATTTTAGATAGCCATCATTGTTAGGCATTTGCCATAGTAGCTCGTACTGACTACCTAGCTTTTCGATCTCAGGCACCACTTGCTTGAGGATGCCATCTTTCGACGCTTTAATAGATACTAAGCCGCGTGGTGGCTCGATGCCATTAGTAGCGTTGGCAATCTGACTAGACGTCTCAGACGGCATCAAGGCAGTCAAAGTCGAGTTGCGCAGACCATGAGTAGTGATCTCAGTACGCAGGGTTTCCCAATCAAGATGCAATGGCTCCTGACAGATTTTGTCCAGATCCTTTTTATACGTATCGATCGGTAAGATACCTTGCGAATACGTGGTCTCATTAAACGCCGGACAAGCGCCTTGCTCTTTGGCTAATTTATTAGAGGCTTTTAACAGGTAATATTGTAGCGCTTCAAAAGTCTGGTGGGTTAACCCTAACGCTGAACCATCTGAATAGCGTACGCCATTCTTAGCAAGGTAATAAGCATAGTTGATCACTCCGACACCTAAGGTACGGCGACGCATACTGCCGTTCTCAGCAGCTTTGACCGGATAGTCTTGATAATCGAGCAGCGCATCGAGAGCACGGACGATCAGCTCAGCTGGCTCTTCGATATCGCTGACATGCTCAACTTTGCCTAAGTTAACCGCTGATAGAGTACACAGGGCAATTTCGCCTGCTTCGTCATTGATGTTATCAAGTGGCTTAGTCGGTAGCGCAATCTCCATACATAGATTGGACTGACGGATAGGCGCAACGGTGGGGTCAAACGGGCTATGAGTATTGCAATGATCGACGTTTTGAATGTAGATACGACCAGTGCTGGCACGCTCTTGCATCATTAAGCTGAACAGTTCCGTCGCTGGAATCTTACGCTGACGAATAGACTCGTCATTCTCATACTTATTATATAGCTCTTCAAACTTATCTTGATCTTCAAAGAACGCATCGTACAAGCCCGGAGTATCGCCCGGTGAGAAGATAGTGATGTCTTGGCCTTTGATTAGGCGAGTGTACATAGTCTTGTTTAGCTGTACGCCATAATCCATGTGACGGACACGGTTGTCCTCAACGCCACGGTTATTCTTCAGGACTAATAGCGACTCAACTTCTAGATGCCATAACGGATAGAATAGGGTAGCTGCACCGCCACGTACGCCGCCTTGTGAGCAACATTTTACCGCAGTTTGGAATAGCTTGTAAAAAGGCACACAGCCAGTATGTTGAGCTTCGCCGCCACGGATAGGGCTACCAAGGGCACGAATACGGCCAGCATTGATGCCGATACCAGCGCGCTGCGAGACATAGCGTACGATGGCGCTGGTAGTGGCGTTGATAGAGTCAAGGCTGTCACCACATTCAATCAGTACGCAAGAGCTAAACTGACGTGATGGGGTGCGCACACCAGACATAATCGGCGTAGGTAGCGAGATCTTAAACTGTGAGGTGGCATCATAAAAACGCTTCACATAGTCCATACGCTCAGCTCTATCGTAGCTAGCGAACAGACACATACCTACTAGCACATACAAGAATTGCGGGCTCTCATATACAGTCTTAGTGACTCGATCTTGCACTAAGTATTTACCAGCCATTTGCTCAACAGCAGCATAAGCCAAATTCATATCACGCCAGTGATCGATATAGTCATTAAGCTCATCGAACTCTTCACGGCTATAATCAGCTAGAATATGGGCATCATATTTACCAGCATCAGTTAAGGTTTTGACTTGGTCATATAAATGCGGTGGGGTAAATTTGTTATAAGCGATTTTGCGCAGATGGAAGATAGCCAAACGTGCGGCTAGATACTGATAATCAGGAGTAGATTCTGATATCAAGTCAGCAGCAGACTTAATAATAGTCTCATGGATATCACGAGTCTTGATACCTTCATAAAACTGAATATGCGACTTTAGCTCAACTTGTGATACCGACACATTATCTAACTTGTGAGCTGCCCACTCGATAACTTTATGGATTTTATCTAAATCAATAGGCTCTAAACGTCCATCGCGTTTGGTCACTTGAATCTGGTCGATATGTGTCATGCTACCCTCGTAAATAATTGCTTATATTATTCGCCAAGCGGTTAAGTCCGCGAAGCGTTTATTATCAAATGAATAATCAAACTACTAATAATCAACAGCTTAGCTGAGCTTTTTAAGGCAAAAACAGGCTACTGCTCACTATAGTGATAAAAATCACTGAGCACTACATATAGCGTGTTTATTAGTAGGTAGGCACAATATAGCGGGAAAATTTTGAAAATACTATATTGATTTTATGCAGATTATATGTTCGCAGCAGAGTGAAGGACTCTGTTTTTGCCCTAAAGAACGATGGGGCAAGGGATAGAAGAATTATCAAAAAAAATAAAATAAATGGCTTGCGTTTTTGTTTTTATATTTCTACCAAATTATCTATGCTCGTTGCTGCAATAGTCATAATAATAGGGCCGATGATTGTACCTGAGACCACAAAAAATCGCCACCCATAAGAGTGACGATAGTGATGCTAAAAAGTTATTTCTATATTTTGCCAATGTCTTATTTCATTAATAGCTTTGCAGCTTATACCACCATGCGTACGGTTTTTGCCTCATCAAGAGCAGCATAAAGGCTGTTAACTTGCTCGGCAGTAGTCAAATATAGATTGACACGGGCAGAGTGAAAACGACCGGTTTTTGAAGGTTTAACTTCGATAGAAGCTAGATCAAAATCGGGGAACTGGCTACCTAAAATTAGCTTTATTTCATTTAGTAAGCTCTCATGCTCACCTTCATGACCGATAATGCTCATCGGATAATCCATTGGGAAGTCCCATAATTCTGGGTTCTGGATATCCGTTTTTTTGCCTTTTAAGTTATCGGTACTGTTCTCTAATTCGGCTATATTGAGCTCTTTTTTAGTGGTTTGTTGCTTATCACTCATTGGGTAATCCTTATGGCTAATTTCAGTTTTAATTTCATTTTTAATTTCAGTTTTAATGCGACTTCTCAAGGTAATGCACTATAGTAAATTTTTTGCCTAACACCTTTAATAGGTGAAAACAGCAGCCACAAAAAAGCTGAGAGCGACTCAGTCTTTCGATGTATTTAACTTTTTGTTGGGCATGACTAATGATAGTAGCGGTTGTATGCATGGTTTATAGTGGCAGTTAAGCGGTTATTCAAGGGCTGTAAGGGTAAAGGCAATAGGCCGTTACCGTAAAGCACCGGTTAATTTTATCTACCTAAAGGCTAGCCAAGCTTGCACCACTTAAGCTAGGCTCTTGGCATTAACAGAGATAGGCTTGCAAAAATAGTCAGCAGTTAGCTACTTTTTAGAAGCACAGATAGCCACATAGTCGCCACGGTCATAACCTGTAAGCACTTCTTGTACTGTATCGTTGGCGTACATAGGGTGAGTGACTAAAGTCTGCGCATACTGAAAGTCGACGAAGCCATTGCTTTGCATAAGGGCGATTTTTTCATCAGAGGTGCGCCAGTTGGCCGATTTAACCAACTCGATCGGATAAGGGTCGGCGGGTGCTATATGCTCAAGCAGCGGATGTTGCCAAGTGCCTAATGAGCTGGCCAAGTTGTATAAGCTGGCAAAGCCACTCTCCTTTGGTACATCGATGAGCACCAGCTTACCGCCACGCTTTAAGGCAGCAAAAGCTTTTTTAATACACAAGTCTAAATCAGTAATGTAGCTGACACTGCCATTGAACATAATGATATCGAACTTATTGGCCTCAATCTCACAAGTTTCCGCAGGGCTAACATCGACTTTAATACCGCGTTTTTCAGCGACTTCTGCCATATCTTTTGAAGGCTCGATGCCGTGCTTGATATGGATGTCATAGTCCTTCGCCAACAGCATCTCAAACAAGCCACTACCACAGCCAACAGATAAGATTTCACTGTGCTTATCCAAAAAATGGGCGACTAATTTTAACTCGCTAGTAAGTAAATTCTGGTTATCAAAAAACCAGCTGTCGTAGGCGCTTGCATGTTCATCGAATGCAGCCATGATAGTTATCCTCCAAAAGGTTTATAGTGATGGGTTGATAAGTCAATGCGTTGATACGTTAATTAATTAAGTCCGATCTAAAGCCATCTGCCAAAAATTAACTTCCATCCGTGAGGCGGTGTTAAATAACTGTTGAAATTTGTCTGCTTGCGAGGGGCTTGCTTGGGCTAATAACTGATTAATATAAGCCTCGTTTTGGGCGGTGATCGCCTGAAAGTCATCGCTAGCAAAGACATCAATCCATAACTGGTAAGGATTATTGGCAATAAAACCTTGAGCTTTAAGGCGTTTACCGATTTCGCCATAGCCCATCAAGCAAGGGGCGATTGCGGCATACAGCTCAGCCAGGGAGCCTGACATAGCGGTATCTAACAGATAGCGGCTATAAGCGATAGTGGCTACCGATTCAGCCGTGTTTTCTACCTCTTCTACTTTTATGCCCCACTGCTGACAAAAATCTAAATACATACCTATTTCCATATCCAGCATAGCGTTAATGCCTGCTTGCCCGATACGCATTTGGGCTAGCGTATCGCTTTTATAGACGCTTAAAGCCATTACCCGAGTGTAGTGAAACAAATATAAATAATCTTGCACTAAGTAGTGGCGAAAGCTGTCAGGATCGAGAGTACCTGCAGCGAGCTGATTGACGAAGTCATGCTCAACGTAACTGTCCCAAGTCGGGCAGTTATAACGTAAGGTTTGATAGTTCATAAGATTAAGAGGTCCATAAAAAGTGTAAAGCTATTGTCGATAGCAATTAACAATTAGCAATCAGTCATCAGTGAGCCTAGAAGTATAAAATAGTGACAAAGTTATTAGCTTAGGCTGCAATAAGCACAAATAAGTAGCACAAGCAAAATAGTAACGGGCAGTAAAATAAGCGCTAAGCAGGCAATGAGTAAGCAATGAGCAGCCAAAAACAGCCACAAAAAAACCTCAGCCGTTTATAGTGAATAAACGACTAAGGTTTTAGTAAAAGGTATGGAGTAAAGAGTCACGCTTGTTTCCTACGTCAGTGTTAACTGCATCAGGTTCGCGGGTAATTCTCAGCAATGGTTATCATAGTGCCACTAGAGCCAAAATAGGCTCTAAAAGGGACATCTGATAGCCAAAGCACCCCGACAAGGTTGGTTGGTTTTTTTAAGCTAAATATCTAAGTTAAACGCTGGTTGATTAACCCATTGGTCTCTATGATAGACGAACTCAGCCATCATAAGCAAGCCATACTCAGAGTTAACTGTACCTATCTAGCAGACACAAAAAAGCTGAGACTTAGCTCAGCTTTTTTGTGATTAATCAGGACTGTTTAAGCGACTGGTCTAAAGATTAGTCATTTTCAAGGAACGAGCGTAAATGCTCAGAACGTGAAGGATGACGCAATTTACGTAGTGCTTTGGCTTCAATCTGACGAATACGTTCACGAGTAACATCGAACTGCTTACCGACTTCCTCAAGAGTATGATCCGTTGGCATATCGATACCGAAACGCATTTTTAGCACGCGTGCTTCACGTTCAGTTAAGTTACTCAATACATCACGAGTCGCTTCACGTAGACCTGCTGAAGTCGCATCATCAACTGGGCTGGAGATAGTTTGATCTTCAATGAAATCGCCTAAATGCGAGTCTTCATCATCACCGATTGGCGTCTCCATAGAGATAGGCTCTTTGGCAATCTTCAGTACTTTACGTACTTTGACTTCGTCCATCTCTAAACGTTCGCCTAATTCCTCAGGCGTCGGCTCACGGCCCATCTCTTGCAACAGCTGGCGAGAGACACGGTTGATCTTATTAATAGTCTCAATCATGTGTACTGGAATACGAATAGTACGCGCCTGATCAGCGATAGAGCGGGTTATTGCCTGACGAATCCACCAAGTGGCATAAGTCGAGAACTTGTAACCACGACGATATTCAAATTTATCAACCGCTTTCATCAGACCGATATTACCTTCTTGAATAAGATCCAAGAACTGTAGGCCACGGTTAGTATATTTTTTGGCGATAGAGATAACTAGACGTAAGTTAGCTTCTACCATCTCTTTTTTGGCGCGGCGAGCTTTAGCTTCACCGATAGCCATACGACGAGCGACGTCCTTCATATCGTGAATTTCCATGTCGAGCTTTTGCTCGTAATCACGGATTTTACGTTGTAGAAGAATAACATCGTCAGTCACTTTTTCTAGAGTCTCAGCGAATGCAGGCTTACCTTTAAGACGTTCAGTCAACCAATCAACGTTAGCCTCATTACTAGGGAAGGTCTTACGGAACTCTTCACGCGGCATACGCCCACGACGAATCACTAAGCGCATGATTTGACGTTCTTGTTTACGCACATCATCATAAACGTCATGCATAATAGCCATAACTTGATCAGACATACGGTTATTAAGCTTGAGCATCATAAAGCGTACAGCCAGCTGCTCGTAGGCTTCGTTAGCTTGGACGCTGCCACGACCAAAATCAAGCAAGGCTTGCTTGGCCGTCATGAATAAGCCTTCGATCTCTTCTAAACGAATACGTACTTCTTCTGGATCGATACCGCTGGTTTCTTCTTCTTCGCTCTCGTCTTCTACGTCATCAGCATCGTCTTCGTCATCATCTTTATCAGCCTTGGCTTTAACCTTAGCTTTGACAACTGGCATTTTCTCTTTCTCTTTTTCTCTTTCTCGCTCTTCTTTAACACGCTCTTTTTCTAGCTTGGCAGCCGCTATATCTTCTTCAGTTTCAGGATCTAAGAAACCCGTAATGACGTCAGAGAGTTTTTTATCACCTTCTAAGACGCGCTGATATTCATCGAGGACATACTGGACAGTACCAGGCCAATATGACATGGCATGCTGGACGTCACGAATACCTTCTTCGATACGCTTAGCAATAGCGATCTCGCCTTCACGAGTCAATAGATCAACTGTGCCCATCTCACGCATGTACATACGTACAGGGTCAGTAGTACGACCTGGATCAGTCTCAACCGCTGCCAATACTGCTGCTGCTTCATCAGCTGCTGATTCATCATCACTCGAATCATCGTTCATCAAGATATCGTCGTCATCAGGTGCAGACTCAAATATCTTAATACCGACATCAGTCAGCATCTGTACAATATCTTCGATTTGATCACTTTCAGTGATAGAGTCGGGTAGCTGGTCATTAACCTCAGCATAAGTTAAATAGCCTTGCTCTTTACCCATTTGGATTAAGGTGGCTAGCTGAGATGTGGACTTAGAAACTGACTTATCGTTCATAAATACTCACTTTTGCGTCGGACATTTTCGCAATACGATAAGCTAATTCTGGCTTCGACCAATGAATCTAGTGAATCGATCATAGCTAAGCACAGTAATTATAAATAATTATCGATAATAACGAAAATGAGTTGATATGAATAAAAAACTCAAAATACTACAATAATAAAACCCAAAAAGCAGGTAACGAGTAAAAGATGGCAAAACAGCCGCAACGCTTTAACTAATGTCCTATTTCACTATTACTCACCAGTCAAGCATAGCGTCTTTTAGGGAGTAAAAAGGTCAATCCAAAACCCCTTTTCACCATTAAATAGTAACGCTACTAATATAGCGACGGCGTAGTTTAACACAGACCCTAGTATTCAAACATAAGCTAGTGCATTTACTATCCGCTAGTAGCACAGACATTATCAGCCATAATCATAAACAATGGGGACAAGCGGGTTGCTTTTAAAGGCCTGACGTCTGCTTTGACTGATTAAGCGCTAAAAATTCATTAAATAATGACCATTTGCGCTGACTGCTCTGCTTGCTGCTCACGCAACCAGTCATTTAAGCGCTGGGTCTGTTTGCGTACGATCGCCAGTTTGACATGATCGGGGTTTTTGATCAGCTCTTGCATCTTTTTTTGTAGATGTAGTTTGAGCAGCTGCATCACTAGATTCTCAATCAGCTCATCTAAGCTCAATACATTGCGCGCACTTAAAGTTTTATAAAAAGCGCCCCAACTTCGGCTCAAGGATAATTGAGTCATTGGCTTGAGATTAGATAAAATAAAATGTGCTGCTGCATTAGCATCACTTGGCAAATAGTTTAAGCAGCGCTTGATAGTGCTAACCATATCCAGTAGGGCCGCGTCCTGCAAATCCTCCCATGCCAGCGCTCGAAAGGCATCAGTAGCTGCTCTTTTTTGAATGTGGGCTGGGAACTGTAATCGATCAATACCGGCCTGCTGCCAAATCATGACAATAGGATCATCGACTAAGGCGCTAGGCTGAAACAAAAAACACAATTGTAATTGTTGACTGATGGTCATATCACCATCGAAGTCTAGCAAGGCATCTTTGGCCTCGATATTTTGACTGCGCTTGCCACCTAGCTTTTGATAGATATCGTTATTGAGCAAATAGCGAAAACTACTGCCTTTTGGCAATAGCGTAGTCAAAGTGCGTACTTGTGACATCAGCTTAGCTTTACCTTCTGCTAAGCTCAAGTCATAGCGCTCGCTCAGATAAGCAAAGATATACTGCGATAACGGCATGGCGTTGGCGATCTGCTCACGCATAGCCTCAGCGCCTTGACTGCTAATAAAAGTATCAGGGTCATGATTATTCGGTAAGCTTAAAAACCGCAGTTCTTTATCGTCCCCAAGGACGGGCAGGGCAATCTCCAGAGTACGCCAAGCCGCCTTTTGACCAGCGCTATCGCCATCGAAGCTTAAGGTTAAGGTTGGGTTAAGAGTCAATAGACGAGCGATTTGGCTCTCATTAATAGCTGTACCCATAGAGGCAATCGCCCCATAGATACCAGCTTGATAAAGGGCGATCACATCCATGTAGCCTTCGACTACCAGCCAATGGTCCGCACGCTGCTGGCGAGACTCATAATAGCCATAGAGTACATGCTGCTTATGAAATACTGGCGAGTCAGAGGAGTTGATATATTTAGGCTTAACTTCATCATCGAGTGCCCGTCCAGCAAAGCCAATGATTCGGCCCTGATTATCATGGATAGGGAAGATAACCCGATCACGCAGTAGGTCATAGTCGCGTCCTGAATCTGAGCTACGCACTAAGCCTAAGGCCTTGAGACCAGCGATATCTTGCGGAAACTCATGCTCTAGATGCTGCCAACCAAAAGGCGCGTAACCTAAGCCAAAAGTGTCTAAACTCTGCTCAGTGACGCCGCGAGTCATAAAGTAATGTTTAGCGTGCGGATGAGTATTTAGATTACGTTGGTAAAACTGCTGGATCTGTATCAGTAGCTCGTATAAGTTGCCGTCTTTTTCACTATTATCATCGGCGCTCGACACTACAAATGAGTCATCGCTCAACCAGGTAGGTGCAGAGCCTTGCTGTGCAGCTGAAGGGTAGTCAGCAGGATGATAGTCGTTGTGATCATAAGCGCTACTGCCGTAATCTGGGTTGCCGTACGGCTCATTACTGTACTGCTCATTACCGTATTCCATATCACCAGCATTGCTGTAGTCGATATCTGAGTAAGGAATATAGGGCGTTACGCTCAGCTCATTAGCGTTGTGCTCATAAGTAGGGTGGCCAGTATCACTATCGTCAGGCTGGCCACTTCGCTGTTGAATATTATCACTATAGTTAGCAGTACTAGACTTAGACGACAGCTTGGACAATGGCGCAAATGACGGCTTAGTAGAAGGTACGGGCGCTGTTCTAGGATTAGAGCTAGGCTGTGGCGAGTTATACGCTGGCTGGCTGGCTGATCTATTAACGGGTTTGGCTGTGCTACGCCGATAACTAACGTTTTGTTGATCTTCTTCAGGTATTTCTATCCCTGTCTGCTTGGATAGCTCTTTAACCGCTTCCATAAACGTCAGGTTTTCGTAGTCACGCAAAAAGCTAATAGCATTACCACCAACGCTACAGCCAAAGCAATGATAAATGTTCTTTTGCGGATTAACATAAAACGAAGGCGACTTCTCACCATGAAACGGACAACAGCCTTTATACTCGCTACCCGCACGTTTAAGCGTGGTATGACGACCAATAATGCTGATAAGATCAGCTTGGCTACTGAGTTGTTCGAGGATATGGTTGGGGATACTCATGAGAGAAATATTTTACCCTAAGACTGCATAATTAAATTTTATTACAAATATTTTATTCTAGGATAGTAGCTACCCTATCATAAATAGAACAGCAAAAGGGCTCAGCCAAAGCTCAAAAAGTAAGGCCAACATAGTCGTTGACCTTACTTTTATGATTTATCCTAATACCAAGACCAGTAACTATTTACTGGTCTTGTGACAGCGACTTATCTTTCATTATTAGTATTAGGGGTATTGTTTGGATTCAGCTGAATACGATCGCGACCACTGTCATTAGGCAGAGTAGTGAGGCGAGTCGGATTGGTATTTAGCGGATCGACAGCAGCTTCTATAGCAGCAGCGCTAGCACTACCTTGTCCAGAAACCTGTTCAGTAGCACTTTCAGGCAGACCTAAACCGATATTGACTCCACCACGGCGAGTTGGCAAAGTGCCAATACCCGATGCAGAAGTGTTGGCGCTAGGCAATTGTAGCTGTGCCGCGTCAAGGACGATTTGGGTTTTGGTAGCACCGCTATACTGACCGTCAGCGTTGGACTTATCCATCATGCTGGCCCGACCCAATTGACCGAAGGTTAGCTTGTTCAGCCATGAGCGATCGGCTCTAGTATCGAGCTTGACTTGTCCATTGCTAGTCAGCATATTTGGATAGTTAATCTGTAGCAGCGTGCGATATTGTTCAGCTAGATCATTCAACCCTAATTGCTTATTGCTATAAGCTAGGATAGCGATAGCATTTGGTACTGACTCGCTAAGAGGATAATATTGGAAAGCCCACTTAGCACGGTTAGCGGCGGCGACATAAGCCTCACGTTTAATATACCAATTGGCGGCAGTCAATTCACTATCAGCGAATTGATTATAAATAAAAGTCATGCGTTGAGCGGCGTCAGGAGCATAAGGGCTGTTAGGGTATTTATTAACAAGCTCTTGGAAGTTGGCAAAAGCAATACGCAAGTAAGCGGTATCACGCTCAGCTTGGTTAGTTTTGAACAGCTTAATGCCTTCAGATGAGCCTTGCATGTTAGCCACACCACGTACGTAATAAGCGTAGCTGACTTGTGGGTTTGAGGGATAAAGACTTATAAAACGCTCAGCACTAGAGGCTGCCGTCTCATAATTACCCGCAGCAAATTGCGCATACATGATATCAAGCAGCGATTGCTCGGCATATTGGCCAGTAGGATAAAAGGTACGTAGACTGTTCAGATCTTCAATCGCTTGAGTATAGCGACCTTTATCAATCTGATCGACAGCATCACGATAGTAGGCTTGCTCAGTTTTTTCGGCGGTTTCAACCGCATCGACATTTTTGCCAGTCAGATTCTTAAAAGTCTGACAGCCCACTAAGTTCACGCTTAATGCTAGCAAGGTTACTGATGATAATTTGATAAAGGTGTTGCCTACAGGACGCATACTTCTCTCCGCACAAAATGCATAACAGCAGCAATGCCATCATACTTATAACAGGTTAATGATAAAAAGGCAGCCCTAGCCAAGTACCGTAAAGTCGTCTGCAAAACAATGGATAAAGCCATCTGCAAATAACGGGACATGACTTATGCTAACGCTAGCAACAAAATCTTGCTTACTTTATAGAATAATAGTGGTGTAGTCTATTTTTTCATGGTTTATTTTAGTCACTTGCATACAGTTTGATGGTCTACTGTCTTTATTTGATAGCCTTTAGCTAGAGCAATAAACCGAGTAACAGAGCACAATAATCTTGCTAGTTTAGCACGAGCGACGATAATGGGCGACGAAGAATCCAATCCACGCTGTTAAATATACAGTAAATTACCACGATGTTATATTGTAGAGAGTTAATAGTGTGCTAATAAGGACTACATAATTGCGCAATCATTACTAGGGTAGCTCAAGCATTAGCGGCGGTTGAGCGGTCAAAAATAACAGATAACTCACAGTGGCTATAGGGCTTGAGCATTTGCCATGCTACACTAGCCAATAACTAAACCGGCTTTTTGTTTCGGCTATTGCCTAAGGGCTAGATAGTCAGATAATTATCTATATTTTTCATAAAGTCCACTATTGTGGCTTTACTATGTATGAATTTGCTATGAATGATAATGCTATGAATAATAATCCAGCGCTAGATGACCAACGAGTTGCAAAAGATTTGTTAGCTACTAATGAGCTATCTGATAATAATGCTAGTGACGAGCTTGACGATGGGGTGGCGGTAGACTTTGATGAGGAAAACGCTGAGCTACTTGACGATGATGAGTTGCTCGATGATGAAGACGAAGATCAAGATCAAGATGAAGAAAGCAGCTATAGTGATGAGCCACGCGTAGCGGGTCAGCCGATACCAGAAGTGATTAACGTCACTCATATCGTTGCAGAAAACGAAGCAGGCTTACGTATTGATAAAGTGGCTTCACTGATATTTACCGACTTTTCGCGGGCGCAACTGCAAGGTTGGATTGCTGATGGCAGTTTATTACATAATGGTAAAGTGCAAAAATCAAAGCAACGAGTAAAACCTAATGATGTTTTACACTTATCGACTACTCTACAGCAGCACGGTGAAGATCAGCCAGAAAATATCGATATCGAAGTGGTTTATGAGGATGAGGCGGTATTAGTCATTAATAAACCAGTTGGCATAGTAGTGCATCCTGGGGCAGGCAATCAGACCGGTACGCTAGTCAACGCCTTGCTTTATCACTATCCGCAGCAACATCATTTGCCACGTGCTGGACTAGTCCATCGTATCGATAAGGATACTTCGGGTCTACTACTCATAGGCAAAACTAAGCCGGCACAAATGGCATTGATGGCGCAATTAAAAGATAAATCAGTTTATCGTCATTATCAGTGTGTAGTAGCTGGTGATCAAGCCAGCTTGATGCGTCACCGTCGTATCGATGCCCCTATTGGTCGCCATCGTAATCAGCGTACTAAGATGACCGTGATGACCGCAGGGCGTGAGGCGGTGACCCATTTATTAGAAGTCACTGCTCTTAATGATAACTATACTTTGTTAGATGTGGGTCTTGAGACTGGCCGTACCCATCAGATTCGGGTGCATTTAAGCCATATTACTTATCCTATAGTCGGTGATCGGGTTTATGGCGGTCGTCGCCAGTTACGCTCAGGGCTGACAGACAAGCAGCGTGAAACTATTAGTAACTTCCCACGTCAAGCTTTGCATGCTTATGCTTTAGGGTTTGTACATCCAACCACTGGTGAAGATATTGAAGTCACTACCCCTATTCCTGAAGATATGCAGCAGCTAATCGCTGTACTAAGCGAAGGTTACTTTCCTGAATAAAAATCGCTAAATAAGCTGTTTATAAAAAGGCGGGCCATAACAGATGATCGATAAGTTGCCTATTAGTGTTTATTCTGATAATAGTCAGGTAGTTAAGCCAGCTCCTATCACTGTGCTGGCTCGGCTGGATGATATTATAGTATTGCAAACGGCTGCTTTTAGTAAAGCGAGCTTATCATCGGCTGCGGTTGCAGCTACGGCTACAATTTCTGATGCTGATGCTGGCAATAATAGCAACGCCATCGATGATGCTAATAGCTCGGATGCTAAAAACGATCAGCATATGCTCGCAGAAGGTCAGAGCAGCTATGCGGCGCTAAATCTAGGTCTACACGTACAAGATAACGCTGAGCAAGTACTGCAAAACCGTATGCGGTTATTGAGCGCTATTAATGAGCAGCTAGCGAGCACACATCAGCCTATCAAAGCTTTGCACTGGGTCAATCAAGTGCATGGTAAGCAAGTCCACGATATTGATGCCACTATGCTAACTATGCAACCGGTGGATGCTGATACTATGGTCAGTTACCAAGACAATATTGGCTTAGCCATTATGACTGCCGACTGTGTGCCTATCGTGCTATATCAGCCTACTACTGGACAGATAGCGGCTATTCATGCTGGCTGGCAAGGGCTGGCTTGTGGGGTTATAAAAGCTACAGCTAAAAGCTTTGATCTGAGCGCACCGATTATGGCTTGGATTGGGGTCTGTATTAGTCAACAGCATTACCAAGTTAATGCAGAAGTAGCAGAGCGTTTACTGACCGGCTGTGTCGATAATCGGTTATTAGCGCCAGAGGCTATCGACAATTTTCAGTCTTGGTTCTGCAAGTGTGTCGATACTGATACTGATACTGATACTGATACTGATACTGATACTGATACTGATACTGATACTGATACTGATACTGACGCTAACAACTGGGCGGGTAAGCTAAACCTTGATTTACCGAAGATTGCCGCCGCTCAGCTACAGTTATTAAATATTAGTGTCGCCAATGAGTTGCCAGTTGCCTGTAGTTATGATGACAGTCGCTATTACTCTTATCGGCGTCAAACTCATAGACAACAACCAGCAACGGGACGCATGGCGTTGATTATTGCTCGCAGTGACCCAATAAAAAGCTAGCTGCTGCCAAAACAGTGAGCGTTAATTATTGTAGCACTGAGTTTTTGCTAACAGACATCATCAATTTATTATTAGAGTTTGTATGAATACATCTATAGAGCCCCCTTTAGTCCCTCCTAACAACACGATATCCATAGCGGTTATTTACCATAGTAACTATGGTCATACTAAAAGGGTTGCTGAAGCTATAGTGACGGGTGCACGCCAGCAGCTACCAGAGTTGCAAGTGAAAGCAGT
Source organism: Psychrobacter urativorans (assembly GCF_904846695.1). GTDB lineage: Bacteria > Pseudomonadota > Gammaproteobacteria > Pseudomonadales > Moraxellaceae > Psychrobacter > Psychrobacter urativorans. Next base: position 37,445 of record NZ_CAJHBR010000019.1, on the reverse strand, counting down.
AGATGTTCATGAGGTCGACTGGGATTTTGTAGACCAGGCGGACTTATTAGTATTCGGAAGTGCAGTCTATATGGGTAGTGTGCCCGCCGGTTTTAAGACTTTTATGGATGAGACCTCAAAGCGTTGGTACAATCGTGAGTGGGAAGGGAAGTGGGCGGCAGGCTTTGCCAACTCAGGTGGTTTAAGCGGTGATAAGCTGGCGGTATTACAGCAGATCTGTCTTTATACTATGCAACACGGTATGAACTGGATTGGCTTACCTTTGATGCCTACAGGTCACAAGGAGCATGATCTAAATCGACTATCTAGTTTCTTAGGCTTGATGACTCAGTCAGGGGATGCTTCTCCTGAAGAAACCCCATGTAAAGGCGATATCGATACCGCTATTTGGTTTGGCGATCATTTAGCCAAGACTATTATCAAGCATAAGCCAGCAGCTACTAACAGTTAGCATAATCAAAGTAATGTAGCGAGTCAGTGTTTATAACTAGTCGGTCGAGCGCAGTGTTATTAGCAAGTTTTATAACTAAATTTTGCAACTGTCTTTGTTAAGTAAGAGCTTTGAATAAGCGCTTCAACCACATTCTATAAATAATTTTTACTAGCATCAAAGGGCAGATATCTTAATAGATATCTGCCCTTTTTAGTACTGGTGAAGTTAGCCCTAACTTTAAAAGCTGCCAAGCTTTAACAATTAGCTATTTGGCACTATCGTAAGCAATAACAGGAATAGGACTGGCGCCAAGCTGTAGGTTTTGACAGCCATTTAACCCTGTTGCTAGCACCAACAGCCCAGTGAGCATCAATATTTTCATATAATTTTTAACCTAGGATAGCTAAGCAATAAAAGAGGTATAAATGTAGATAGAAGTCAGCAATGAAGCGGCAGATCTGCTAATTAGCCACTGTTTGTTAAGGAGTGTCGATAACTTAATGCCATTATAGCTTTGCAGCTAGGATTAACTGGCTGTCTATTCTATTGCTATCAAAATCTCATAATTCGCCCATACTACTGTAGTGATTATGTACAAGCTATAATCGTCATAACGCTAGCAATGACTGGATACTGTACAAGATTACTTAATAAGTAGCGGTTAAAGTTTAGCTGAGTTAATAGATTATGCCGCTTAGTAGCTGTTTTTAATTAGCTTTATTAATAAGTTATCAATACAGCAGTATTCGATAACATTAATGTTGCTAAAATTACCTAATTAATCAATATTTTTACTTTTGTAAAATAATAGAACAAGTAGGTTATTATTCTAGCAATATTAGCGAAATAGTTCTAAATTGTCAGCTATTAGAGTAACGCTAATGCTCTGTGACTACTGCTTAGGATAAACCATCTCAAGCAGGGTCATCCCCAGCACTATAAGTAGTTGTAACATGACAATTGCAAAATATTGAAGATAATTAAAATGCCAGCAATTTACTTAGGTTGCCAGCTATAAGAGGAAATTATGAAGCCACTTTCTATGATGTTGTCGATGCTGACCATCGCTATCATCTCCAGTGCTGCCATGGCTGATGTCGCTACCTCACCAGTTGTTATTGCTAACACTAACAGTGTCGCTCACGCCAGCGGCCTACCAGAAGCAAGCAGCCTGCCCAATGTCAAACCAACTAACAGCGACTTAGTCAATCGTGGCGCTTATATTGCGCGCGCTGCTGACTGTATGGCCTGTCACGGCGAAGATTATACTGGCGGCTCACCGATTGCCACTCCTATGGGTGATATCTATTCTACTAATATCACGCCATCCAAACGTTATGGTATCGGTAAATATACCGAAAAAGATTTAAAAAATGCTCTGCAAAAAGGTCGTACCCCTAAGCATATGCTATATCCTGCCATGCCATATCCTTCTTACAATGGCATGACTGATGAAGACATCAATGCTCTGTTTGCGTATTTACAGACTGTACCAGCATTCGATGAAGCGCCTGAGCACAAAACTAGCCTGCCATTCCCGTTTAATTTTCGCACCTTAATGTTAGGGTGGAATGCTATTAATATTCCTTCTTCACATAAGCGTGAAGGTTTAACTGAGCCTCAAAAACGTGGCGAATATTTAGTCAATAATTTAGAGCATTGTGGCACTTGTCATACACCGCGTAACAGTACTATGGGCTTTAATAAGGGCATGTACTTATCGGGTGCCCCTTTGGGTAACTGGTATGCCCCTAATATCACTCCTGACAACGACAGTGGTATTGGTAGTTGGACTGAGCATGACATTGTCACTTATTTGCGTACGGGTAAGCTTGATAAGCGTGCTTATGCTGGCGGACCTATGGCCGAGGCAGTGGCACACAGTACCCGTTATCTAAAAGACGAAGATTTAAACTCTATAGCTTCTTATCTAAAAGCTGTACCGGCGATCGCTACTGAAAACAAGATCACTGCTGTAGATATCTCAAAGCTACCAAATCCAGTCAGCCAGTCAATCACTCATGACCTTATTGCGCAAAAAGACCATCTAAAACAAGCCAAGGCTAAGGTAGATGGTAACTCTGCAGAAGGCTTATACCTTGCTGCTTGTGCTAGCTGTCATGGGGTCAATGGATACGCTCAGCCCGATGCAGGTTATGCACCTATCGTGGGCCTAACTAGTCTGCGCCGTGAGCAGCCTAATGCCATTATTAATGTGATCGCACATGGGGTTAAAGGCGGTACTAATACTAGCCCGAGTATGCCAGGATTCTCAGAAGATTTGAGCAGCGCACAAATAGCCGATATTACTAACTATGTACGCGTCAACTTCGGTGGTTTGCCTAGTAGTGATGTCAGTGCTGATGATGTTGATCGGGTGGCGACTGCGGAGCCTGAGCAGCCTTTTTTAATCAAATATGCCGGCTTTTTAGCGATACTAGGTATGGTCGTAGCGTTGATAGTTATTGCCTTTATTATTCGCACTATGATCCGCTCACGCCGTCGTACTTAGCTACAAGGTATAGGTTTTTGCTTTAAAAAACCTTAGCCTACCGTATTAATTTTAAAGACAGCTATAACAAAATTAGGGTTAATGACTAGGGAGTAGAGAGTAGGGTATTTATTTACGATTGACTATTATTTTGAGTGACAGCGAAGATCTAGCCCTCCTCAATAGTAATCGTACTACTAAATATTGCCTACCGTCATACTAGTTATCCCATAAGGATAAGATTATGAAAGATATGCTTCAATCACCCACCCGGCGCCAACTATTGTCAATGATTGGTAAGACTGCTGGCGCAACGGCAATGTACCAAGCAATGACTACTTTGGGTTTTGCCTCAGAGTCTAGTTTTAAACAGAGTATGGAATTATCAGGTGCTCCTGCTGGCGCTAGTATTATTATTCTCGGGGCTGGTCTTGCTGGACTCACTGCCGCTTATGAGCTACGTAAAGCGGGTTATAGCGTCAAGGTATTAGAGTACCAAAATCGTGGTGGCGGTCGTAGCTGGTCTGTTAATGGTGGTGAGAGCTACACTGAGCTTGGTGGCGAAACGGTAACTTGTGATTTTGAAGAGGGTAATTATCTCAATGGTGGACCTTGGCGTTTGCCGAGCCATCACTATGCCGTTATGAGCTACTGCAAAAAATTCGGCGTAGCGATGGAACCTTTTATCCAAGATAACTCTAGAGCCTATTTGCATCGTACTAACCACTTTAATGGGGTACCGCAGCGTTTAGGGGATGTACAATCTGACGTCAGAGGCTATGTCTCAGAGCTATTATCAAAAGCGGTTAACGTCGGTAGTCTTGATCGATCAGTGAATACTGAAGATAAAGAGAAACTGCTTGAGGGCCTAAAAGGCTGGGGCGTGCTCGATAAAGATTATCGCTATCTTCGCAGCCATGATACTGGTATTTACCGTGGGTTTAGCGTCTATCCGGGTGGGGGCTTGATGCCTGATGCTAAGCCTTCGAAGCCTATTCCGCTCAATAGCTTATTAAACTCAGGAATGTGGGCTGACTTATCTAACTTCACTATTGAGAACCATCAGCCAACGATGTTTCAGCCTGTAGGCGGCATGGGTAAAATTGGCGATGCATTCACTCGTGAGTGCCGTGACATGATCACTCTGAATGCCAAAGTGACCAAAATCGAGCAGGATGATACTGGGGTTACTGTACAGTATGTCGACAGCAATGGTGGCGGCAATGAGGCCAAAACAGTGCGCGCGGATTGGTGTATTTGTACTATTCCGTTAACGATATTGACCCAGATGGATATCAATGTTTCAGCGCCTATGAAGCAAGCTATGGCCGCTGTGCCTTATGACACATCATTCAAAGTAGGACTTGAGTTTAAACGTCGCTTTTGGGAAGAGGATGAGTGGATTTATGGTGGGGTGACTTATACCGATATGCCTATCACCCAAATATCTTATCCTTCGCAGAATATGTTCAAAGATGGCACAGGGGTATTACTTGGCGGCTATGGCTTTGGTGAGACCTCTTATAAATTTAATGCGCTAACGCCGCAACAGCGTATTGATGCCGCTTTAGCCTATGGTAAGCATATTCATCCCCAGTATCCGAAAGAGTTTAAGGCGGGTACTTCGGTAGTCTGGCATCGTATTCCATGGACGCTCGGCTGTTATGGTATATGGAGTGCATCTAGTCGCGAGCAGTACTACGATACGCTGTGTAGCATTGATAATCGTATTGTATTGGCGGGTGAGCATTGCTCCCATATCCCTGCATGGCAAGAAGGGGCAATTTTGTCCGGACTCGACACTGCTAATCGACTACACAAAAGAGCGAAGGCCGTATAGCCATCCGTCATAGATAAAGAAATAAAGAGGTGACTATGAATTATTTTAAATATCCACTTGTGACGGTTATTGCTAGTGTTAGTTTGGCCATGTCAGCATTGACTGGCTGCTCGTCTACAGATGCAGATGCGCCAACGATAGCAGAACCTGCAGTACAAGCTAATGGCACGGATTCTGCCAACAGTAATGATGACCCTAAAGCTTATGATGTTCAATCTAGCCGTAATGATGGCGCTTGGGGCGGGGTATATATGACTCGTGAAGAACTTACTGAGAAGCCGGTCAATATTGTGGATACTAGCTCATTACCAACGATAGCAGATGATCCTGAACTGAAGCAGTGGCAAGCGATATTTGGTACAGACAACTCCTATAGTACTAATGATGGTGAAAAACTATATCATGAGTCTTGTGCGGCCTGTCATATGCATAAAGGCGAAGGGGCTATAGGTGCCGGTTATTATCCTCCGCTAGCTAATAATAGTAAGATGGAGTCTAAGTACTACGTGATTGATATTTTGATCAATGGTTTTCGTGGCATGCCCTCATTCCATACTATGATGGATGATGAGCAAATGGCAGCAGTGACTCAATATATTCGTACTGATTTGAATGGTTATAAAGATCCAGTGACTGCCGCTGACGTGGCAAAACTTCGTCAAGATAATCCACCAGGTCATGACCCTTCTGATGATTAACGGCTATAGCTGGTTTTTTAGAGTAAACCACTAGAATATAATAAGCCACTATAATTAGTACTCATAAAAAAAGCGTCCGATACTAGTATCGGACGCTTTTTTGTTCATAATGCTAACTATAATAAGGGCGTTAGAATTTAACAGTTGTTAATTGTTAATTGTTAGTTGTTAGGATTGGCTGACCAGACAGGTGAGCGGATAGTTCCTTGACCAGATTTACCAAAAGATGCCCCGCCATTAAGCGACTTAATAGTGATCACTCCTTTGCCCCCTTGTGACGATGCGTAGACCACACGCTTACCATTAGGTGAGAAACTGACCCCTTCATCGAGACCTGTGTTACCAATGTTAGTGATTATCGCACCATTATTATCCATAATAGCCGCTGAGCGCCCACTCAAGAAACCAATTTGTTTACCATCACTGCTGTATTTGGGCGTAGAGGCATAGCCACCTCTAGAGACTTTACTGATACGTCCTGAGTCAAACTCATAACGATAGATCTCAGGTCTGCTAAATGCCGCTTTGTTAGAGGCAAATACAAAAGATTTGCCATCAGGAGCATAGCTTGGTTGCGATTCACTCGACGACCAGTTAGTCAGTTTTCTTAAGTTGCCTCCACCAGCATTGATCTCATAAATATTTTCGCTGCCTTCAAAGCTTCCCGAAAATATAATTTTGCTACCATCAGGGGAGAAGGACGGGCTAATACTAGTACCATTGTAAGGGGTGATATGGGTGGCACCGCCGCCGTTAACATTCTGTACATAGATCGTCTGATAAGATTTATCACGCAGGACGGAATAAGCTATTTTTGAACCATCAGGTGACCAAGCGGGAGCAAAGATAGAACCTTTTACTTCAGTAATAGTCTTAGCATTCTCACCGTCAGCATCCATCACTTTTAGGCGTGAGACTTTATTTTTACCTACGCCAGTCTCTTCAATATAGGCAATACGGCCTGAGAAGTCACCGGGTATACCAGTGATTAGCTGATATATTTTGTTAGCGATAACGTGGCCTGCATAGCGCATGCTCTCTTTATTGTTATCAGCGCTTAAGGTCTGTTTGCCCTCAAGCAAGCGCCCAGCTTTGACATCTATTACTTCATAATCAGTGACGATCTTACCGCGATCAGTGCGGGTGCTACCTACTACTAAGTAGGGAATACCAGTATTTTGCCAAACGGGCAAGGTTCCTGCCAACTCACTGATACTACGAGGCTGTTGTGGCAATCCGGTACTAGTGGCTTTTAATTCGGTACGGTTCAAATCGTTTAGCACCACTGCAGACATAACCGAATCCCCAGCAAAAGGCACAAAAGCCACTTGGTTTTGTTCGACAGGAATTTCATAGTCCAACTGTAATACTACAGGAGCGGCAAAGGCAGTAGGGGCGACAAGTAAACTTGTGACGCTAGCCAGTAGCACTGTTAATAACTTTTTGTGAGTATGTAAGGCCAAATCAAGCTCCTATTAGCATTAAGATAAGTGTGTCATAAACGGATAATTTCATTAAAGATAAGTTTAATATGAAAGTAATAGGGTAAATGTAACAAATTACTAAAATAAAAATCACAAAGGCTCAGCTAAAGTTGAGTTAATAGTAAGTAGGGGCGCTGATATTCGCTCTTAGGTAATCGACTATTGTTGTAAAAAAACTTTGTTAGAAGGATCACGAGCGTTATTACTTCTGACTATTGTCGATTATCTCATAAAGGCTGTCAGCAATGCGGTGAGCACCATAACGTAAACTATAGTCATCATTATCTAAAATCAAATGTTGTTCGTTGGCAACGATTTGCCCTGAATGTATATCGACAACTTTATAATTGATGATTATTTTAGCATTATTAACAGTGGTAGTGCCTGTAATAAGATAGTCAGCAATATCTGGCCCCTGTGATAGATAACTGGTATCGTCAACATCATTAGGGGAGCGTAAGGGCGAATTTTCGCTAATGATAGTCAGCTCAGTGCGCTGCAGATCCTTTATTATCATCGGCGATAAGATACTATCATTAGTAAAAGGTATAAAAATAGCGGTAGCGGGTGGCAGGCTTGTATCAAGATTTAGGGATGCAGGGATGTTCTTGGCCGTTAATAGGGGAGATGCAAATAGGCTTAAAACCGCTATTGAGATGACAAGCAATATTGTTATAGGGTGAAGTCTCATCCGACGAATCTCCTAGACTAAGCTCCTACATTAGGCTCCTAAAGTAAGCTCAGTTATTGGCTCAGTGAGCTTTTATCCATGCTAGTTACTGCCATTAAACTGAATAGTAAAGGTAGGGTATTTAGGGTCATCAGTATCAATAGGTAGGTTGCGAGCCCCTCTTACCGCTTGCTTGGCGGCTTCGTTGACCGCCTCATTGGCACCAGAAGCAGAAACGCTGACTACATCACCATTAGCATTAACAGTGATAGATAAGGTAGTGCGCTGAGTTGAGCCTTTAGCACCAGTAGGAGGGCTATAGTTGCGTTTGATTAAATTGACGATCTCACCATTACTGGCACCACGACTGCCCCCTGAGGACTTGTTACTCGTTCCAGATGAGCTGCCAGCACTGGCTGTCGACTGACCGTCTGATAGATCAAAGCTCTTGCCTGAACCGCCCAATTCGATATTTATGTTGCGATCATCTCTACTAGGCTTGTTAATTTTAACTTGATCAGTACTTTTGGCTCGGGAGTCTGCAGGCTTTTTTTGCTCGTCAATTTGCTGTTGATCGGCTTGAGTTAGATTTTCCAGACTACTGTCATCTAAGTCTGTAGTCCACTCAGCTATGCTGCGATCATAATCTCTCGATTGCTCAAGTAAGCGCTGTTGCTGCTCTTCACTCATTAGCAGCGGTCGAGTCGCTGGGTCATTAGATTGGGTGAACACCGAGGATTGTTGTGAGTTTGACTGCGAGCTACTTGGATTGGCAAAGCTATTATTAGACTCGTTCATTGGCATAGTCGCTGAGTTGCTACTGGCACTGGAGGCTTGCGCTTGGGCAGCAGCACGGTTGGCCAGTATCTGTCCTTGCATCTGTGCCAACTCTCCTGGAGATACCATAGTAGTCTCAATACTGCCAGCCGGTTCTATTTCAGGCTGCTGGTAAGTATAGATTAGTACGCCAAGCACTATACCATGCGCCAGCAAACTGAGTAGCATAGGCAAGGTGAGCCCATTGCCTTCAGGTTCGGTTGGCACGTAGACGGCAGGGGCATTGTTCATGGTATAAACACTCGTGGAGATGCAGTAGTAAAAAATCGATAATAGCTATATTAACCAGCTGTTTTCAAGCCCTAAAGCTTACTATTAGTAAATCCGCCAATCAATAGTTAGTGATGGTTTTAGGATCTAGGATGATGCTTTTAGGGCTGTTGTTTAACGGTGGTGATTACAGTGTAGGGGTAGCCAAAGGTGCACCAGTCAATAGTCCTACCTTTTGGATACCTGCTCGCTGCAGCGTCGCCATTAAAGTCACGATATCACCATATTGATTGCTTTGGTCAGCGTTAATCATAATCTGTACAGGTTGGCCGCCCTCAGCATTACTCTGAGCCTGCAGATTAGATAAAGTATCGATCAGCTCAGGCTCACTAACGGGTACATCCATATTGTCTTCATAACTGATAAAAGTTTCACCACTGCTAGTCAAAGAGATGATAACCGGTAGCTGATTTTGACTCAAGCTAGTGGTCTGCTCTTTGGGTAAGTCAACATCTACACCAGTAGTGAGCATAGGGGCAGTTACCATGAAGATTACTAATAGTACTAACATCACATCGATGTAAGGTACGACGTTCATCTCAGCATTGAGGGGGCTTTTCTTCCGGCTATAAGGACTTGGTTTCATAGACCAGTACCTTGACTGATCGCCGTAGTAGGCATAGCGGCGGCTAGGTTTTCTGTACTAGTTTCACGCTGTAGCATACCCGTCATCTCATCACAGAATAGTGCACGTGTCTCATAGAGTCGGACTGACTTTGCGGTAAAATGATTATAAGCAAGTACCGCTGGAATAGCCGCAAATAGGCCCATCGCTGTGGCAATTAGCGCCTCAGCAATACCAGGAGCGACAGAGGCTAGAGTAGCTTGCTCAGTTTGTGACAAGCCTAAAAAGGCATTCATAATACCCCATACCGTACCGAATAAGCCCACATAAGGTGCTACCGAACCTATACTAGCAAGCGTGGCGATACCAGATTCTAATTGCTGCTGCTGACGACCGAGTCCAACCCGTAGTTTACGCTCGACGCCATCGATAATATCGTCTTTGGGTTGGCGTTTTTTATGCATTCTTAAATATTCAGAAAATCCTACATAAAAAATCTGTTCAAGGCCTTGGCGATCAGGCGATCCTTGAATACCTTGATAGAGTTTAGCTAAGTCTTCTCCTGACCAAAACCAAGTCTCAAACTGCTGATCAAAGTTTTTAGCAGTACCTAAACGGGAACTCAGACGAAAGATAATCACCCAACTTAGCAAAGACGCTAATAATAGTAGTCCCATGACAATCTGTACCAAGAGACTGGCTTGGGTAATAAGGTCAATAATATTTAAAGATTCAGGCATACGAAGAACTCATGGGTAATGAACAATAAGCCAGTATCAGTGGCACTTTTGCGTTAGGCCACTAGTGTACTGCTAAAAATGCATACTGGACAGTCGTTTTATGAAATTTGTAATGACAAGTTAATAAAAATGTAATATTGTTTCTAGCAATAATCTAATTGTATCTATAAAATTACAAAGTAACTGTAGGAATTTCAATTGTAAATTAATTCCTAATTAAGGTTATACTTTGTTACTGAGGTTTTTATGAGTTCTATTCTATGTTGTCAGTATTGTCCTAGTTAAAGCTAGGGTCACTGAATGATTAGCATCATAATTCAACTTAGTATAAAACGCCATCTACAGTCGCAATTTGGAAGCGTCATCTACAGCCGCAATTTGGAAGCGTCATTTTATCCTTAGTTTATAAGCGACATCTATAGTTGCAATTTGGAAGCAGCGTTTACATTCGCAATTTGGAAGCGAAAGACACTTATCAACGCAATTTGGAAGCGATACTTATGAATGCTATTGAACGCTATTTTGGAATTAATGGCGAAAATACCACCATCAAAACAGAGATTCTTGCTGGTATAACCACGTTTTTGACGATGGCTTATATCATTTTTGTCAACCCTAACGTGTTAGCAGATGCTGGCATGGATAAAGGTGCGGTCTTCGTTGCTACTTGTCTAGCAGCAGCGATAGGTTGTTTTATAATGGGTATTTATGCCCGCTTGCCAGTGGCTTTAGCCCCCGGCATGGGTCTTAATGCTTTTTTTACTTATGGCGTAGTTTTAGGTATGGGTTACACTTGGCAAACCGCGCTTGGTGCGGTATTCCTGTCCGGTTGTATCTTCATACTTTTAAGCCTGTTTAAGATCCGTGAAATAATTATTAATGCCATCCCAACTTGCCTTAAGCAGGGCGTAGTCGCTGGTATTGGTGCGTTTTTAGCCTTTATTGCGATGCAAACTTCAGGCGTAATCGTCAATAACGATGCGACTTTGGTTAGCTTAGGTGATATGACTACCTTTTCACCAGCAATGGCAGCTTTAGGTTTTATTGTCATTATTGGCCTGTCTTATAAAAAGGTGCCAGGGGCAGTAACTATTGGTATCTTGCTAGTGGCTTTAATCAGCTTACTAACGGGCCATACTGAGTTTACCGGTATCATATCGGCACCCCCAGCCATTGCACCGACCCTCATGCAACTGGATATCGCTGGTGCCTTTGATGTAGGTATGATCAGTGTTATTTTTGCTTTCTTATTCGTGGATTTGTTTGATACGGCAGGGACTTTGATCGCGACTACTACTCAAGCAGGCTTAGTGGGCAAAGACGGCAAAATTCCTAACATGGGCAAAGCCTTACTTGCAGATTCAACAGCGACAGTAGCAGGTACGTTACTAGGTACTTCATCGACTACTAGTTATATTGAAAGTGGTTCTGGTATTGCTGCAGGTGGCCGTACTGGTCTAGTTGCTGTAGTAGTGGGTACTTTATTTCTACTAAGTATTTTCTTTGCCCCTCTAGCTAGTATGATTCCAGGCTATGCTACCGCTGGCGCTATCTTTTATGTGGCTGTATTAATGATGGCTACTCTAAAAGATATCGATTGGCATGATTTAACAGAGTCAGCTCCAGTAGTCGTCGTGCTGTTATTCACGCCTCTCACGTATTCTATAGCCGATGGTATTGCGCTAGGGTTTATTACTTACACTGCGGTTAAAGTATTAGGTGGTAGGTTTGCTGAAGTCAGCGTTCCCGTCTGGTTGTTGACAGCAGTATTACTGGCTAAAATTGTATTTATATAAGTCTTTAAGATTTATGTTTTTAGGATACGGTCGTACTGAACCCTTCTAATCAAAGACTGTCTTTATTAGCTACTATTATCCTCTTTGCCTATTATGGGTTGAGAGGATTTTTTTGTTTAAATAGGGGGTATTTTTGAGTAATTAATAGGCAATTGTCAGGACATTAATAATAAAAATTAGCAGCGCTAGGGCCACTGAGTACCTTTGTTCACTGAATATTATACTTATACTGACAACTATAGTTAGGTGGTTGTTTTTAAGATAGAAATTTGCATAAAATCGTTAGTTCGAAAAAAACTTTCATGCTAACATAGCAACGTTAAGCGCATCACCTCAATCAACGCCGTAGAGGTTTTTCTTACCAGTGAATTAGTTCTAAACAAGATGACGGATTTGGGTTCATTAAAGTAGCGCTATATTGGACATTACTTAGATAAAAACCAGTGCTATCACTATTTTTAGCGTTAGTATCAGTTTTTATTAGTATTGCCCTTTAAGGGTTACCCTTTATTGATAGTGCTCCCATCACCTGTCTATCATGCTCCTTTCACTACTAACAAGAAGAAGGCATTAATGCTGCTTAACTGTTTGTTGTTGCCTTTGAATTGTTAACGTAGCCCGTTTAACATCAAACGACCTACTTGACCTTATCTAGCTGATGCTGGATTTGCTGGTATTGTGATGAGACTTCTATTTTGGACGTCGCATTTATTATGGTTTTTTAAACGCTAGTTATGGAGTTGGTATGAATCCTGTAGAACAGTTTACCCCGCAAGAACCTATTTTATTTAGCCCAACAGCTATGTTGGCTCCTGAGTATATTAGTGTGTCGACAGCAGAGCTTTACGCCCGTATATCGCCTTTATATAGTGTCGATGAGCAGCGTTGGTTGTCAGAGTTATTGCCTTTAGCTAAACCTAGTGATGAGGAGCGACAAGCTTCTGCTGACCAAACGCGCAAACTGGTTGAGTATGTGCGTAACGATGGTAAAGCTATCAAAATGGTTGATTCACTGTTGCTAGAGTACAGCTTAGATACCCAAGAAGGTATCTTGTTGATGAGTCTAGCTGAAGCTTTGATTCGGGTGCCTGATAATTATACTGCCGATGCGCTTATTCGCGATAAAATGAGTGTAGCGGATTGGAAAAAACATCTTAAAAATGATAACGGTATGATGGTCAATGCTTCGACTTGGGGTCTGATGATGACCGGACGGGTAGTAAGCATAGATAATGGCACTACGGCTGCTGGATTTTTGGATAGAATGACCAAAAAGATGGGCGAGCCGATGATTCGTGCTGCTATGCAAAAAGCTATGCGTATTATGGGTCATCAGTTTGTATTGGGCGAGACTATTGAAGACGCTAATAAGAACAGCAAAGTCTACCGTGATAAAGGCTATACCTATTCGTTCGATATGCTTGGCGAAGCGGCTATCACCCATCATGATGCCGAGAAATATTTTAATGATTATTTGCATGCTATCAAAGCCACTGCCAATGTAAAAGTTAAAGAAGGTATGCCTAAACCTTCAGTTTCTATCAAGCTGTCGGCCTTGCATCCACGCTACGAAGCTACCCAAGAATCACAAGTTATGGGCTTGTTACGCCAGCGTTGTATGCTGCTTATTGAGGCGGCGCGCGAGGTCAATGTCGATCTTAGTGTCGATGCTGAAGAAGCCGATCGTCTAGAGATCTCTCTAAAATTATTTGAATCACTATATCGCGATCCGTTAACCGCTGGTTGGGATGGTTTGGGTATCGTAGTACAAGGCTATTCAAAACGTGCTATTGCTATTTTTGCTTGGCTAGCGAGCTTATCTACTGAAGTCGGTGACCGTATTCCTATCCGTTTAGTTAAAGGCGCTTATTGGGATACTGAGATTAAACTGGCTCAGCAAAAAGGCTTGTCAGGCTATCCAGTATGGACTCGTAAAGAAGGTACTGACACCGCCTATCTTGCTTGTGCTCGCTTCTTATTATCAGATCATCTGCGTGGACTCATTTGGCCACAGTTTGCCACTCACAATGCGCATACTTTAGCGACTGTGATGACTATGAGCGCGCACAGAGATTTTGAGTTCCAGCGCCTGCATGGTATGGGTGATGCATTGTATGATCATATTTTGCAAACCTATCAGATACCTGTGCGTATCTATGCTCCTGTTGGTGCGCATAAAGACTTGCTACCTTACTTAGTGCGCCGCTTGCTGGAGAACGGAGCTAATAGCTCATTCGTCCATCAGCTGCTAGACAAGTCTTATCCTATTGATAAGCTAGTAGTGCATCCGTATGACAAGCTACTGAGCAATGCCACTTTGCATAATCCAGATATTCCATTACCACTCGATGTTTATGGTGAGCGTAGAGCCAGTTTTGGTCCTAATATCTTTATTGAATCGCAGTGGACGCTGTTTAAAGCAGCTATCGATAAACAGCTAGAAAAAACTTGGTCAGCAACGCCTATTATTGATGGTCAAGCTATTAGTACTTACTCAAATAATGGCACGTCTGAAAATCTCGATAAGCACAGCATACGTGCGCCTTGGAATCATGAAGTGGTGGCCGGTGAAGTGTACTATGCCAATGCCGCTATCGCTCGTCAGGCTATCGATGCTGCAGTTGCCGGTCAACAAGCATGGCAAGCGGTATCTGCTAGCAAGCGCGCTGATATACTGCGCAAAACTGCTGATTTATTTGAAGAGAATTATGCTGAGCTGATGGCTTTATGCCAAGTTGAAGCTGGCAAGACTATTCAAGATAGTATTGATGAAATCAAAGAAGCCGTTGATTTCTGTCGCTTCTATGCCGATGAGGCAGAGCGCCTAGACGCTCATGCTTATGAATTCACTGACTTGTCTGGCAAGCTGACGCGTCAAGTCTATAAAGCGCGCGGTACTTTTGTCTGTATTAGTCCTTGGAACTTTCCATTAGCGATTTATACCGGTCAGATAGTAGCAGCATTAGCAGCAGGTAATACTGTTGTTGCTAAGCCTGCAGAACAAACCAGTCTGATTGCTCACTTCGGTGCACAATTGATGTATCAAGCCGGTGTTCCTGCTACTGCGCTACAACTGGTTACGGGCGCGGGAGAAGTTGGAGCTGCCTTGACCATGGCGGATAATCTTTCAGGGGTTATCTTTACTGGCTCAACCCAAACCGCTCAACGTATCAATCAAAGCCTCAACAGTCATCCGCAAGCTAATGGTGAATTGCCAATCTTAATCGCTGAGACTGGCGGTCAAAACGCTATGATTGCTGATTCAACAGCATTGCCGGAACAAGTGGTTGGGGATGCAGTATTGTCAGCCTTTGGGTCAGCAGGTCAGCGTTGTTCTGCTTGTCGTATTCTATGCGTACAAGAGGAAGTCGCTGATGGCATAATCGAGCTATTGCAAGGTCATATGGCAGAGCTAATAGTAGGCAACCCAACGCAAGTTTCTACTGATGTAGGCCCCGTAATTGATGCTGATGCCAAGCAGAGTCTTGAGCGTCATATCGAACGGATGACAAACGAGCCGACAGCCAGTATCTTGGCCCAGACGCCGATGAGTGTTAGCTCGATGGTTAGCGAAGATCAGGCTACTTTTGTACTGCCAACAGCCATTGAAGTTAACAGTATTGATGTGATTGGTGGTGAGCATTTTGGGCCAATATTACATGTATTGCGCTATAAAGCTCGTGATTTAGATAAGTTGATTGATGCGATCAATGCTACGGGCTTCGGTCTGACCTTAGGTATCCATAGCCGCATCGAAAATATCACTGAACACATAGAGCGCCGTGCTTATGTGGGTAATACTTACATTAATCGTAATCAGATCGGTGCAGTAGTGAATGTCCAGCCGTTCGGCGGTTGCGGCTTATCAGGTACTGGCCCTAAAGCTGGCGGTCCTCATTATGTACCTCGCTTGATGCGTCTCATCACTGAAGTCATCACTGACTCTAATACTGATGCCAATACGCAAGCAGCTATTGAGACTGCAAACCATACTTCATCTAGCACTCAAACAGAACTCGCATAGGGACTAGCAACATGGCAACTGAATTCAAAAAAGATCATGGCCAAGTTTGTGAAGCTTGGCGTCTATTAACGGCAACTGATCGTGCTACTCATCTTCAAGCCGCTATTGCTAAGCTGGCTCTGCTCACGGGTGATAGCAAAAAAGCTCGTAAGCTATTCAATCATTTATTAAGCTTTGCACCTATGCTTGATGAAGTACAACAGATGAATGGGGCTACTGGTGAGTCTAATGAGTTGTATGTGACTGCCCGTGGCAAGACTATGGTCATCGGCGGTGAGTCAGCAAAAGCTTTGGTGATACTAGGCCAGCTTGTTGCCGCATTATTGACTGGTAATGAAGTCATTCTACATTGCCCAAGCCAAGAAGAGATGTGCCTTGAGGCAGTAAAAGCGCTCTATGAGGCAGGCATTAGCGAAGATGTTATTAGTATCGCTAACGACTCACAGCTAGTGACTTTATTGCATATGGATCGTCTGTCACAAGTAGCAGTGGCTGGCATTACTAGCGAAGTACAAAGCATTAGTCAAGAATTAGCCAATACTGATGGTATTTTGACTCAAGTTATTGCCGTTACGGATATGGACGGTTTAGCAGAGATGCTAACCCCAGATTATCTGTACCGTTTTGTCACTGAGCGGGTAAGAACTATTAACACTACCGCTATTGGTGGTAATGCTACTTTGCTTGAGCTGGGTACTTAATAGCTTAGCGTTAGTTAGATAATTTTTAACTTTGCAAGCATTTTAGGGCTAGCAGTTTACAGTCTTATAAGCATTGGAAAACTAAGGTCAGCAGTTATTTATCAGGATTGAGAAAATCTATGATAAATAACTACTGGCCTTTTTTGTGCACTACAGTATTCCTGATTTGTAGTGTCAAATGATAGTCAATTAATTTAATATAAGTTTTTGTTTTTATTGAATATTTATATTATATGCTAGGAAGGATTTTTTGTGGCTTGCAAAGGAAATGATAACGATGATAGGATATGAAAAACTGACTAAATAGTCAGCTGTTGTTTAATATTAATACCTTGAATCAGGATGATATAAAGGCTTTTTTAAATCAAAATACAGTAAGTAGTAAGTAGTAAGTAGTACCCACAATGGATAAAAAATAAACCCAAGCTACTAATTAGCTTTCGGTTATATTAATCAAGGATGATTACTCATGTCTGAATATTTAGAGTCAGAACATAATAGCGAGTTGATGTATCAACTTGACGATAAGCCTAGCTTTTGGCCTGCCAGCTTTGCCGCTCTACAACATTTGCTAGCCAGCATTGTTGCCATTGTCACACCCACCTTAATCGTTGCTGGAACTCTAGATCTAGGGGAGTATGTACCTTATCTCATCAGCTGTGCTTTAATATCCTCTGGTATTGGTACTTATATTCAATGTAAAAAAATAGGACCGATAGGCGCTGGGATGTTGTCTTTACAAGGTACCAGTTTTGCTTTTCTAACCGCTATTATTGCAGCAGGTCTGATTGTTAAAGGTAGGGGCGGTTCGTCAGAAGATATTTTGGCAACCATTTTTGGCGTTAGTTTTTGCGCCGCTTTTATCGAAGTTATTCTGAGCCGTTTCATTCATAAATTAAAAAGAATATTCACTCCGGTCGTCACTGGTACTATTATTATTTTAATTGGTATTCCTCTGATTGAGGTTGCAATGACCGATATTGCTGGCGGTTATGGTGCATCGGACTTCGGCAGTCTGCAAAACCTACTTTTGGGTATGATAGTACTAGTCTCAGTGATTGTATTCAACCGCTCAAAAAATCCTCTACTCAGGCTATCTTCAATTGTCATCGCATTAATTTTTGGCATGATTGCAGCTTTCTTTATGGGTCGACTAGATTTTTCTGCATTAAATAATGTTGGATTTATTACTATCCCAATTCCATTTAAATTTGGTTTTCAATTCGATTTTGCAGCATTTATTCCCCTAGTGATTCTTTATTGTGTTAGTGCCCTAGAAACCACAGGGGATCTAACGGCTAACTCTGTTATTTCTAAACAGCCAGTCAATGGTCCTATTTATCTTAATCGTATTCAAGGAGGCGTATTAGCAGATGGGGTCAACTCTATGATTGCTGCAGCTCTAAATAGTATGCCATCCACTACTTTTAGTCAAAATAATGGAGTTATTGCCTTAACTGGAGTAGCTAGTCGCCATGTTGGTATCTACATTGCAACTTTTATGATTGTCATTGGACTGTTCCCAATCTTTGGCGCTATATTACAGACTATGCCTCAACCTGTGCTTGGTGGGGCAACTTTAGTTATGTTTGGTACTGTGGCAGTTGCAGGCATTAAAGTGTTGGCAAGCGCTAAGCTTGACCGTCGCGATATGTTGATTATCGCCACTTCTGTAGGTATAGGGATTGGGGTATCTATGGTGCCTGAAGTATTGTCTCAGTTGCCTGAAGCTGTGCGTAATGTACTTATATCACCTGTGGCAATAGGGGCTATAACAGCAATTATCTTAAGTTTATTCTTACCCGAAGAAGGGCAAAATGCTCAGGATTCATGAGTAAATAGTCGTCGTCCTAAGGCGTGTCAGCAGATGCGCCCAACGACTAAAGTTAGCCGAATGACAGCAGCTATAAAACAGGTCCATAGACTAGCATACGGTGTTGTCAAACTTGTGCATGCTATCCTTAACAATTATCAGAATATTTTTAGCCACCTTGATAACTTTATAGTTAAAAATGCTAGTGCTATTCATTAGTCAGCATGACAGTATTAAAAACATTATCACAGGATAATTAGACAATAAGGTGATATATGGGTGCTTGTAGAAAAAGTAGCCGTTACTTAAACAATATAAGCCTAAAGAGTTAAGGCATAACAATTGCCTTAATTTATAACAATTGGGTAGTCAGTTATGCAAAAATAATTGACTAGCTGAAAATGAAGTGCTATAAATATTAGCTATCGCTACTGATATAGATATCTTTAAGGTATCTACTATCTTATCTAAAATCTCATGCATACTATATAGTGGATGACCTCCGCCTTTAGCTATCAAAGTTCTACTGCCATCAAATTGAAGGCTTTAAAACAGTAAAGTAACCCAATTACACATCATTATACTTATCTACCTATTTAGATATTATTAGTAATGTATGGGATTTATTGAACGGATAGCTACAGGCCATATCAAGGCGCACTATATACAGTCAAGCTACCCTGCAAGTTAGTTACTAGTATTTTTTAGTACTAAGCCGTCAATAAGTACCCGCATTTGCTGAATTTAATGATACCTCATTAATCCAGACAGCCGAGTATTGCCATGATTAGTTTTTATTTGAACGGAAAACAGCAGCAGATAACTGAGCTCAACCCTAATACCACAGTACTTGAGTACTTACGTCTAAACGCCCGTCAGATGGATACCAAAGAGGGCTGTGGCAGTGGTGACTGCGGGGCTTGTACGGTTATGGCTCAGCGTTTACCTATGAACAATAGTACTGATGCTAGCAGTAGCCAGCCTTTTTATACCCTCAATGCTTGTATAACGCTATTATCGCTGATGGACAATCATCATCTGATGACGGCAGCTTATTTGGCAGATAACCCCGAACACCATCCTGAGCGTGCACAGCTGCATCCTGCTCAGCAAGCAATGGTGGACTGTCATGGCTCTCAGTGCGGCTTTTGTACCCCCGGGTTTGTGATGTCGCTGGCAAGTACTTATGAGAACCATCGTCTGCAAAAACATCAACACAATAATGGCCTTAGCGATAAAGACTTAAGCTATGCAGACATTGTCGCCTCGATATCAGGTAATTTATGTCGTTGTACTGGCTATCGTCCTATCATTGAAGCCGGTCTTAGTATGCAAAAGATTGGTCAGCAGCGAGAGGCTGAGCAGCTAGCGGCAAAAGACTTGACCTTGACTCTAGCTACCGATGCGATGGCCAACACGCAATCTAAGACAACTGCTAGCGAATCAGCTACCAGCATGGATAATACTAATAGTGCTAGTAGCACTATAGCGCCAGCCCTTATCGAAGGCTCACGTCAGCTATTCATTCCACAATCTACCGCTGAGCTTGATCAGCTATTGGCAGTCCATCCAAAAGCCACTATTTGGGCCGGAGGCACTGACTTAGGTTTAACGGTCACTCAGCAATTGATTGATCATGAAGTCATTATTCAATTGTCTGCTATCGAGTCACTAAAATCTTGGTCAGTCGCTGATGCTAATGCAGCAGGTGATAACTATTCAGCGACTGCAGCAGTACCAGAGCTGATATTTGGCGCTGGCATGAGCTATAAGAAGATGTTGCCAGCACTTGAACAGTTCTTCCCTGAATTCGCTCAATTATTTGAGCGTATTGCTTCACCGCAAATCCGCAACATGGGTACTATCGGTGGGAATGTAGCTAATGCATCGCCTATTGGCGATTTGCCACCGATTCTATTAGCTTTAGAATCACGTATTCATTTACGTCATTGTGCTCCTGCTGATGATAGTCAAAACAGTCAAGCTGCTGAAAAAACTTATAGTGATGAGTGGATGCCATTGTCAGCGTTCTTTTTAGATTATAAAAAGACTAAGCTACGTGCCGGCAGTTATGTGGTCGCTATTCATATTCCACTAATGCAAGATTATGAGCATTTATTTATTCATAAAATCAGCAAGCGTTATGAAGATGATATCTCAGCCTGTTTAGTCGCTGTCAAAATAGCTTTATCTAGCGATGGCATGACTATTGATGAGGCAAAAATTGGTTTAGGCGGCATGGCAGCTATACCTTTGCTAGTTAAAAACTCTCAGCAAGCCCTCAGGGGCCAGCCTTTTACAGTCGCAAGCTTTGAGCGTGCGGCAAAGGCTCTACCTATGGATGTATCACCGTTGACTGATGTTCGAGCCAGCCGCGAATATCGCTTACATGTGGTACAGCGTTTATTAATCAAATGTGGTAAGCAATTGCTAAATAGTAGTCAAGCGCAAAGTGTTTAATAGCGCTATTTCAACTAGAGTTTTAAGCTCACACAGCTTAGCGGTTTCCACATTTTGTCTAACCCATTAGAGTCCTAAGAATAAGAGAACTATTATGAGCCATCATTCTTCATTATTTGACAGCTACAATATTCGCCGTGTGCGTCCACCCAAAAATAAAATCGGCACTAGCGCTAAGCACGATAGCGCCATAAGCCATGTTATGGGGAGCGCCACTTATGTGGATGATATCCTAAAGCCGCAAGATACTTTGCATGTAGCGATCGGCAAAAGTACTCAGGCTCATGCCCGCATATTAAGCATGGATTTGAGTGAGGTAAAAGCCGCCGCTGGGGTAGTGGATGTTATTACCTTTGCTGATTTACCAGCTAAAACGGATATTGGTCCCGTATTTGACGGCGATCCATTAATGGTCGATCAGATCACTGAGTATGTGGGGCAGACCCTCTTTGCAGTAGTCGCTGTCAGCCATCGCGCTGCAAAAAAGGCCAGTCTAAAAGCGCTAGTAAATTATGAGCCTCTACCAGCGATACTGACTATTGAACAAGCGCTTGAGCAAGAGCAATTTGTCCGTCCTAGCCATTTTATGCAGCGCGGTGATACTGAGGCTGAGCTTGATAAGGCAACCACGCGCATTGCAGGCCATATTCATATACTGGGCCAAGAGCACTTTTACCTTGAAGGTCAAGTGTCTTATGTAGTGCCTTGTGATGATGGTGGACTAGAAGTCTATACCTCATCGCAGCATCCGAGCGAAGTGCAGCAATTGGTTGCTGAAGTAGTCGATCTACCTTTTCATGCGGTTACTACTATAGTACGTAGAATGGGTGGCGGCTTCGGTGGTAAGGAGACGCAAGCGGCAGCTTGGGCTTGTCTATGCGGTGTGGTTGCTAAACGTCACAACGTGCCAGTTAGCATGCGCTTAGATCGTCAAGATGACATGGTAGCGACGGGCAAGCGTCACGAGTTTGCTAACCGCTATGATGTTGGTATCAATGACGCTGGTCAAATATTGGCTGTTGATATGCAGCTGTCGGCCCTATGTGGTTATTCACCAGATCTGTCGGATGCTATTGTCGATCGTGCTATGTTCCACTGTGACAATGCCTATTACTATCCAGCGGCACAAATAGCGGGGCATCGCTGTAAGACTCATACGGTATCTAACACTGCCTATCGAGGCTTTGGTGGGCCACAAGGTCTATTAACGGCTGAGTATATGATGGATCATATAGCTTATACTTTAGGCAAAGATCCGTTACAAGTGCGCTTAGCTAACTTATATCAAAACGGTCAAAGTACCCATTATGGGCAGCCGATTGAGCATTTTGATTTAGCCACTATCATGAATACTTTAGCCACAGACTGCGATTATGAACAGCGTCGTCAACAGATCATGGTAGCTAACAAAAAAGCTGAAGCTGAGGGCAGTGATAAGCGCTTAGGTCTAGCACTAACCCCAGTGAAGTTCGGCATCTCATTCACCGTGCAGCATTTGAATCAAGCCGGCGCCTTAGTGCACATCTATACTGACGGTACTATTCAAATTAATCATGGTGGTACTGAGATGGGACAAGGGCTATATATCAAAATTGCCCAAATTGTCGCTAATGAATTTGATGTCGATTTAGATACCGTCAAAGCCACGGCCACTCGTACTGACAAAGTACCTAATACTTCACCCACAGCAGCTTCATCAGGTACCGATATCAACGGCAAAGCGGCACAAAACGCTTGTATTACTATTCGACAGCGCATTGTCGAGTTTGCAGCTGAGCATTTCGCAGTGGCCCCAGAAGCGATTCGTTTTGAAAACAATCATGTCTACATTGAAGATAAGGAAGAATTAACTTTTGCTGAAATGGTGCTATTGGCCTATCAGCACCGCATTAGCTTGTCTGCTACTGGCTACTATAAAACCCCAAAGATATTTTATGATCGCTCGAAAGCTTGGGGTCGACCGTTCTTTTATTTTGCTTTAGGAGCCTCGTGTTCTGAAGTGGAAATCGATACTTTAACGGGGGAATATACCGTACTACGCTGTGATATCTTGCATGACGTCGGGCAGTCTATTAATCCGGCTATCGATATCGGTCAGATCGAAGGCGCTTTTGTCCAAGGTATGGGTTGGCTCACCGCAGAAGAGCTGGTGTGGGACAACAAAGGTAATCTGGCTTCTAACAGTGCCGCCAATTACAAGATCCCAACTGCCCACGACTTGCCGAAGCAGTGGACTGTCAACCTATTCGATCGCAAAAATGAAGAACAGACTATTTATAATTCTAAAGCCGTCGGTGAGCCACCGTTTATGCTAGCGGCTAGCGTTTGGTGTGCTATCAATAATGCGGTAGCCAGCTTAGCGGATTACCATAAAAACCCAGAGCTGACTATGCCGGCAACGCCAGAAGCAGTGTTAAAAGCAGTGATGCGCATGCAAGGCGAGCCTTGGGAAATCGATACTGATGTTAATGCTGCTGCCATTGATAGCTTGACTAATAATGTTGACTATAACCATGTTAATCAAGACGGTGATGACGGTATCAACGACGATAAAGTCAAGCCGCAGCAAGTGTCGCACGGTAAAGACGTCAAGCCGCCAGAGGTTGCCGGTCAGCTAGTAGATGATCAGCCTGAGGCTATAAAAAATCCTAATGTTTCAGTAAGTAGAGGACCGGCGCACAGTGAATGATCTGTCTACTGCATCGATAGCGCCGACACGCTGGTACGACGGATTGGCTCAGTACCAGCAGCAAGGAATCGCTCACGTCTTGGCCACTGTTGTTGCCGTCAATGGCTCAGCACCACGTGCGCTGCAAGCCAAGATGATTGTGACTCTTGAAGGTATCTGTGACACGTTGGGCGGCGGCGGTCTTGAGCATGACGTTACTACAACTGCAAGAGCGCTACTCAATGCTGAACTAGATACGCCAATAGCAGCAAACTCTAAGCAAGCAAAACAAGGCAAGTCTGAGAAGGCTGAAGCTGTACGCCGAGAGTCTGTTTATACTAAGCATTATCCACTAGGAGCAAAGCTAGCACAGTGCTGCGGTGGTAGCGTCACGGTAATGTTTGAGTGCTTCAATGTCAAGCCACCCTTATCGATATTGGTGTTCGGTGCGGGGCATGTAGCAGCTGCATTGATGACTATTTTGGCGGAGCTACCTTGTCAAGTGGATTGGGTGGACAGTCGTGCTGAGAGGTTTGAGCGTTATCTGATCGATGAGTCTACAACTGAAAATCAGCCACCGTCTTATCATTTGCCTGCGCATATTCGACCACATATTAATGACGATCCTACTGACTTTGTTAAACCGTTTGTCAAAAAGCAAGGCAAGCGCTTTATTTTAGTAATGACTCATGATCATAGTCTTGATTTTGATTTGGTACGAGCAGTGCTAGATAGTTATATAGCGCTTAATGCTGATAATACCAAGCAACAGCATATTGCAATGCCGTATATCGGTTGTATTAGCTCAGCAACTAAAGCTAAGCGTTTTCAAGATCGCCTATTACAGCGCGGTTATGATGAGCAGCTGGTTGATCAGATTACTATGCCTATCGGTTTGCCGCTTGGGGGTAAAGAGCCAATGGCAGTCGCTGTGTCTATCACCGCGCAGATTTTGCAACAGTATCATCAGCCTTAGCTTTTTTAGTGATAATGATATTGATCTCAGTTGTTAGCTTTAATGACTATTAGTTAGTAGCTATCAATGACTATCAATTGCTATCAGTGACTATCAAAGCGATTAGCCATAATAAGTTATAGGCGGTTTTTTAACTTTTTAACTTTTTGACTTTTTAACTTTTTAACTTTTTAACTTTTTGACTTTTTAACTTTTTAACTTTTTGACTTTTTGACTTTTTGACTTTTTGACTTTTTGACTTTTTGACTTTTTGACTTTTTGACTTTTTGCTGAGGTTATGGTGATTGAATACTTGGCAGTCTTATCAAAGCTCTATTATTTAGCCTATTAGTTACCCTATTTATTGTTTTATTTGAGGTATATTTATGACCCTACACATTTATCAAGCGCAACTGCTCCATTACCTGACCGAGAGTGATAGTAATAAGCGCACAGAGTCTGCGCCTATGCAAACCTCAGGCATTGATAAACACACTATCCTTAACCCCGTTATAAAAGGCATTACTGTCTTTGCAGAGTATATCGCTGATGGCGCATTAGTCATTGATGATCAGACTGGCCTAGTGGTAGATTACGGTAGTAGCGCTAGCATAATGGCAGAGTATGGCCGTACTCAACAGGGACAACAGCCAGTACAAATCCATGACCACAAGCACAAGCTTATCCTGCCAGGCTTTATTGACACTCATGTGCACTATCCACAAATAGATATGATTGCCGCTTTTGGTGAGCAGCTACTAGATTGGCTTAATAACTATACCTTTGTGACGGAAGCGAACTTTGGCGATCGCAAAGTTGCCGACGATACCGCGAAGTTTTTTTTACAGCAACTGTTAGCTAATGGTACGACCAGCGCTATGGTATTTGCTACTAGCCATCCTGAATCGGTTGAGGCTTTTTTTACTCAGAGTACTCAGCTGAATATGCGTATGATTACTGGTAATGTGCTGATGGATCAAAACGCTCCTGAGCATCTGTGTGTACCTACTGAACAAGGTATACGCGACAGCCAAAACATTATTGATAAGTGGCATGGACGGGGTCGCCAGCATGTGGCTATTACGCCAAGGTTTGCCATTACCTCAAGCCCCAAACAGCTAAAGATGACGGGCGAGCTCTATGCTAGCTATGATAATGTCTATCTACAGACTCATCTGGCAGAAAACCTTGCTGAGGTAGCTTTTGTACACGAGCTTTATCCCAATCATAAAGGCTATCTCGATGTTTATGCTGATATGGGTCTATTGGGTCGTTATACGACGTTGGCACATGGCATTTATCTTGACACCTCAGAGTATGAAGTGCTGCGTGATACTGGTACCCAAATAGCTCATTGCCCAACCTCTAATCTGTTCTTGGGCAGTGGTCTATTTGACCTGTCGAAGACTTTGAGCTATACCGGAGTGAGCATTGCTACTGATGTGGGAGCGGGGACTAGCTTGTCGATGCTCACTACGTTGTCAGAAGCCTACAAAGTTCAGCAATTACAAAGCAACCCTTTATCTGCTCATCAAGGGTTATATCAGATCACCTTAGGCAATGCTCAATCGCTGTTATTAGAACAAAAAATCGGTAACTTTATGCCTAATAAAGAAGCGGATTTTGTGGTTATTGATTTAGGGGCAACAGCGTTACTTGAGCGTCGGATGACGCAGACCAGCTCACTAGAAGAAAAGCTATTTGTCCTGATGATGCTTGGCGATGATCGAGTGATTGAACAAACCGTCATTGCTGGGGTCAGTCGTTATAAAAACAGGACTCGGGTATAACTTCATTAGGGCTATATGCCGATCAGAGTTTACTTCAGCAGCCTTGCATTTATAGACAAAATGGCCAGTAATTATTTGCTAAGGTTTTTAAGATAACGTTTCTGAGAGCCATGCAAGTAAATGCTGGTATTTTTTTATATTTTAAGATTGCACAATTTTCTATTTTTAGCTACTGTAATCACTTAACATAAGTTTAAAATTACTATTAACGCTACGACTAGGGAGCCGATTATGAAGCCTGCTGTTACTACCACTGATACTATTGATGTTAATAAAACCTTGTACCTCAAAAAGTCTCTGAAAGGCTTCTTAATAAAACCTCTAGTAGCGGCTATATTTATGATATCGGCGTTAACTACCTCAACAGCAGCGCTTGCTAGTGACTGCTCTTGTAGCAGCAATAGTCTACCTACTACGACTATTGAAGACAGTAATGACACTCATCCCAATCAGCTAGCTTTAAAGGCTAACAAAGCCTATTACCAACTGACTAATCAGAACGGACAAGTGTTGCAAGATCGCTTGTACGATGTAACGCCTTACGAAGATGGACGGATTATTGCCAAGCGTGATGGCCGCTTTGGGCTTATTGGTGCCGATGGGCAACTGATATTCGACTTTGCCTATGATGCTATAGAGATTCTGCCTGCTGACTTATATCGTTTATCAAAGTATCAAGGCGCTATCAGCATGGACGCATTGGTAAAAGGCGGCAAAGACTGGTTGTATCCTGCTAGTGGCAAATTTGAAAACAAGGTAGCTATCGAGCAACTGTATCATGATGAAACCAATGATATTAGCTATTTTAAAGTAACTGAAAAGGGCAAAGTAGGTCTCATAAATGATAAAAAACAAACTTTAGTCCCTAGCATTTATGATGAGTTAAACTTACTAGATACTTGTCCTAATGAGCGTCTATTTATGATGGTCAAATCAGGCGATAAAACAGGACTAATGGATCAGTATCAGAAGTTTGTGGTGCCACTGGCAACCAACCAGAGCATCGATAATTTTAACCGCGATGAGCAAGTATTCAAAGTCAGTAAGAATCATTACAGTAGTTATAATAGCGATGACAGGGATGAGGGTTTTATCAGCGACACGCTTATTAAGGGCAATGGCAAAACATTAGTTGAATCAGATTCGCCTATAACAAATGCCTCTAATAATCTGTATCAATTTTCACAGGCGGGTAAGTACGGTATCATAAATAGTGACGGCAAAATCATATTGCCGGCCAGTTTTGAGTATATCTCTACCGGCTCAGATGCGCCTATAATAGTGACTCAAAAGGGCAAGCAAGGCATTTTAAGACAAGATCAAACCACTAAGCAGTTTATAGTAGCTAACTACTATGATCAGTTACAAAGTATCGATATTGCTGATCGATCTTTAGCAGAGCTACAGACACCGCCGGAAGAAGAACAGAGCGAATATGCGGTGAGCGATGATGCAGCAGAAGCAGTAGAGGTAGTAGAAGCAGCAGAAGCAGTGGAAGAGACAACAGCAGACTATGATCAAATAGAAGTAGATAGCGCAGAAGAGGCAGAAGTAGACTATACAGACAATGATTATGGTTTCGATAACACCCTATATGTAGCCAAACTCAATAATAAATTTGGACTTATCGATGCAGAGGATAACGTTAGAATCCCCTTCTTTTACGATGAGATATCGCAGTCGATGAATGCTTTGCTAGTCAAGAAAAATCAAGAGTATGGTTTGCTGACTACGCAAAATGAAACTGTTGCTGGTATTGTTTTTGATAGTATCGCTGTGATTGAGAATGCAGAGTCAGAGCCTTTATATATCCTCACCCAAGGTGATAAGCAAAGTATTATTGACAGTGTAGGCCGACCGATTTTACCTCTATCCCCTTATCGTCTTGCGGCTGGAGAAGAAGAGTCTCAGTTCGAGAGTCGCATTATAGTAGATAAAAATGGCAAATATGGGCTACTAAACGACCGTTATGATGCAGTATTAGTGCCTACTAGCTATGAAAAATTTGATTATGAGCTATCAAATAAAACTATCCTTGCACAAAAAGACGGTAGAAAGGTTTTACTTGATTCATCAGGTCAAATCATGCACATCGACTTGAGTGCCTATACTGAAGTTACTGAGATGTATGCCAGCGAAAACTTAAAAGTCGTTGCTCAAAATGGCAAGCAAGGTGTATTAACTCCTAACGGTAAAGTGCTTATCGCCCCCTTATATGATTCTGTAGATAACATTATGCTTGCATACTACTCTGATAATAGAACAGATTACTATATGGTTGAGCTTGATGAGCGTTATGGCTTATTAGATGATAAAGGTAAAACCATTATAAAACCTAAGTATACCGGTTTAAACCCTTTACAATATTTACCTTTTTTAGTGGTAAGTGACTACGATAGTGGTGCTGACTACTCTAAGGTAGGACTGATAAATGCTCAAGGTAAAGTAGTCAAAGCCTTCAATTATGATGCTATCTATGAGAGTTATTACGATGACGATCAGCAAATCGTTCTAATCATGCTTACTAATAACAAAGTTCAAATTTACAATCAAGACTTAAAGCTTATAGAGACTATGAGTGCTGAGGAGTATGAGAAAAGCCACTGATGAAATGGCTAGATTGCAAAATTGACTAGCATTAAATCAAGCGCTAGCTCGTTCAACCTTAACCACCGAGAAGCTCGCGAATGATAAAGCGTTTGGCTAAAATACTATTACTGGCTATAGTTGGCACTGGTATATCGCTTATCATTTTGCTAACGGTGTTTTGGGCTCCTGACCGTAGTGTCGCTCAATTGAAGCAATGGCAATTCCCTGACAGTGAGTTTATTAATATTGAAGGTATGCAAGTGCATATCCGGCGCTCGCAAAAATGCGCTGTCGATGTCAACGACCAGTCACTAAGCTCTGCGTCTGTAGCTAGTATAGAACAAGTCGATACTATCGTCTTGCTACATGGGACCTCAGCTAGTCTACATACGTGGGAGGGCTGGACAAAAGAGCTTAGCGATGACTATTGCGTGGTAAGTATGGACTTGCCAGGCTTTGGGTTGACTGGCCCTTTTGTTGATAAGCGTAGCGCCTATAATAGTACAGACTATGCCGCATTCGTCACCCAAGTATTGGACAGTTTGCAGCTACAACAAGTGACGCTAGTAGGCAATTCATTAGGCGGCAAAATTGCTTGGCGTACTGCTGCTTTATATCCCCATTATGTCAAAAACCTTATAGTAATCGATGCTGTTGGCTATCCAGCTATGCCAAAGAGTATCCCTATAGGTTTTAGACTAGCCAAGTACCCCATATTAAGCCCTATTTTAAATCATGTATTGCCACGGGCAGTGGTGAGAAAAAGCCTTATTAGTGTCTATGCTGATAAGACTAAAGTTACTGATGCCTTAGTCGAGCGCTATTATGACATGGCCCTACGGCAAGGTAACCGTCAGGCACTCATAGAGCGGTTGCGTGACTTTGATAACTTTGAGAATCAGGAGGAAATCAAGGCCTTAACGATACCGACGTTGATTTTATGGGGCGCAAAAGACGAGTTAATCCCTGCTGAGAATGCTGAGCTTTTTCATCGAGATATAACTAACAGCCAGCTAAAGATATTTGCTAATTTGGGCCATGTGCCACATGAAGAAGACCCTATTACTACTGTCGCTGTTGCCAAAAAGTTTTTAGTAAATCAGTCCCCTGTTAGGTGAATAATAGCGGTTAACTTTAATCGCTGATATATCTTAGATAATATGAGATTGTAATGACCATCAACCCTAAGCTCAAAACTATAGATTGCAAACCATCCATTAAGACTGCGGCTATTTCTGATATCCATAGCAATGTCTTTGCCTTAGAGGCAGTATTAGCTGATATCGACGATCGTGATGTACAGCAAGTGGTCAATTTAGGCGATATCCTATATGGGCCTATCGCGCCTAAGCAAACCTATGAGCTGCTGATGAATTATCAAGCTTGCCAATCTAAACCTATTATTACTATCCGTGGCAATCAAGATCGGCAGATTTATGAGGCAACAAAGGATGAGATCGCCTCTAATCAGACTATGTCGTTTATCTATGATAGTTTGCCACTTGCTGCCATAGATTGGTTGCGCTCACTACCTTTTGACTATCGCTTAAATCAACAAATTTATCTATGTCATGGCTCTCCAATCGATGACATGATGTACTTATTAGAAGAGGTCAGTAGCGGTACCCCAAGTGTCCGAGAAGATAGTGACATTATCGAGCGCTTAGCGGGACAACGTGCTGAGGTTATCGTCTGTGGTCATACCCATATTCCCCGCACTGTCACTTTGTCTACCGGACAGATCATCGTCAATACCGGTAGTGTTGGTTATCCTGCCTATGAGGATGAGCTACCCACCAGCCATAAGATGCAGACATATTCTACTCATGCCAGCTACGCTATTATCGAGGGTATCGAAACGTCAACAGGTCTTTGCTGGCAAGTTGAGCAGCTCAAAGTGCCCTACGATTACCAAGCAGCTGCATGCTTAGCCTCGAACAATGGCCGAGAGGACTGGGCCTTTGCTTTACGTACAGGTAGAGTAATGCCAACGTCCTAGTCTGATGATGTGTTTATTACCTTGAGTCTATAATAAGTAACGTTTGTTGACGCTGTTAAGTCTATGTACAAGCTAGAATAAGGTAACTAAAGACAGTTAGATAAAACCTCGCACAGCATTTACGGAGATAGTATGCCTACAGTTTTTATGGTTCAACTTGGCGGTCGTCCTAAAGGGCGCTTGATTGAGCAGCATGATATGTTCTTTGGCGTGGCAGATACGCTTATCGAGCTGATACCAGCGATCAATGAGCATTGGCCTGAGGTAAAAAATAAATGGCATATCGACTCTTATCGTAAAGTCACTAGTGTGGGCGGTTATCATATTGATTGGGTTGCTAAAACCGATTCAGATGCTGCTCCTATAAGTGCTGCAAGTGCCGCCGAGGATTTAAAACTGTATTTTATTAACCTAGGAGGTTATCTGCCTGATGACTTTGAAGAGTATCATCATAAGCTGCTAATCGTAGCGCCGACCCAAGCTGAGGCGGTTAAGCAAGCTAAGCAAAGTGATTTCTATAAGCAGTTTACTTTTAAAGACAAAGACACGCCCTTTAATGCCGCCTCGCATATTGACGATAAGCTGCTGGTAGATGTCGATGAGATTTATAACGTCAATGAGTTGCTAGGCGCAGGAAGCTTACAGATTAGCGTTGATAAGACAGCTGTAGAACGAATAGAAGATAAGTCCTATATCGGTTATTTAAGTATTAAAAATTTAAAGAAGTTACCCTAATATGGCTATTAATATGTACTACAAGAACGGTATGTTTCGTAAAGCACGCGGTCAAGTCGCTGATGATTTAGTGCCGACTCTTTATCAAGTTCGCAATAACCCTAAGTTTCCACAATTGACTTGGCTGATTGATAATCTTTATGAACACCCGCAGATTCCAGCTAAAGTTGCCAAGGCTTTAGCTGATGAAATGCTAGCGCTTGAAAGACTAATACTATCGTTGCATTTGCCTTTCCCTAGGCTGCCTTTACAGCAGCTGCATACCTTCTTTGAGTCGGCTGCTCAGAAACAACAGGTTATTTATACCAGTAGCGAGTGATAGTGTTATTGAAATCAAAGCGATGGCATATCTACAGCACTACTAATAAACTTGAAGTGTAATAAAGAATCTCTGTCCGTACTAGGATCGAAAACTTAGCCTGCTCTAATTAACAGTGGCACAAAGTATTAGAATCGATTGTAGAATGGAATCATTTTTTCAAATACTTGTGTAGTATTCTCTGCTATAACCTTACTGGACTGAGTATCAATGATTTGAATCTGACAACTAGTGTCTTCAGCTTCTATTTTTTCATTGATAAAGTTAGTTTTATTCCTAAAGTTTTTAGCGGTTGAATGAGCTTTTAAAAGGTAGTTGCCGTTTGCAACTAAAGTAGCTTCTACAGTAACTACACATAACACTGGCCAGTCACCTAAGCCTTTAACCATCTTATGCTGGTAAGAAAACCTTAGTTTCTTATTGGCTTCAAAGGTATTTATTTCACTGAAAGCTCCTCGCTTAGCCAAATTCATATAAACAGTCTCAGGCTTATTATTAACCGCCAATGCAATAGATAAAGGGCTGGGCACTAACTCTATATCAACTCTTTCTGCATATCCCTTATCGATGAATCTAGCAGGAGCATAGAAAGTTGCTGGGTCAATGTCATAAGCTAAGGTTGCTATAGCAGCGTTTGTTGGCGGCTCGTATGGTTTGGTGCTTAGACAACCTGTAAGCGTAACCGCTAAGATAGGTAAAATAGCTATCGTTTTATAGAATGGAATAGACATCAGTCTGCCTTATTTGCAGTTTTCTTATGAGCTTGAGGGTGCCATATATTAAGTCATTTTAACTAAATTACTAGAATTAAATTGATAATATTATCAAGCAAAACTAGCAGATGACGGTAACATAGTATTTTCTTATCAACATAATCGTAACTTGAATCACAGCCAAATTAACCCCATAATCTAACCACTTATAAATAATAAATAGCCTAAGCAAATATGTCTGATACTTTAAATAATACAAAAAATATAGCAGAAGCCGATAACGCTAACCTAACAGAAAAGCTAACTAATAGTGTTGAGGCTAATGCTGACGCTGTTGTGAATAATCTAGTGGAGATTCCGGTACTCGCCAAAGACAGCTATCAGCTAAGCCGCCTTGAGCGTGAGCTGACTCGTGCAGCCGTCTCTAGTAAAAAACAGTCTAGTAAAGAGCCAGCTAACAAAAACTCAACCAACGAAAAAGCCGACGCAATATTAGCGAAAAAGCGGGCGCAATACGATAAGCTCAAGAGTCGCTCGCAGCAAGCAGTACAAGCACGCATAGACAGCATTCCGCAAGATTTACCTGCTAAATTAAACCTTGATTTGCCCGTGAGTCAACGTGCTGAGGATTTGATACAAGCCATTATCGATAATCAAGTGATTATTGTTGCCGGTGAGACCGGGTCGGGTAAGACCACCCAGTTGCCTAAGCTGGCGATGCTAGCAGGACGGGGTATCACTGGGCAGATAGGGCATACTCAGCCACGCCGGTTAGCGGCGCGTAGCGTATCGAATCGGATCGCAGAAGAGCTTGGTGAGAAACTAGGTCAAACCGTCAGCTTTAAGATTCGCTTTAATGAGCAAGGCACTGCTCAGTCGGTGATTAAGCTGATGACCGATGGTATCCTACTGGCTGAATTAGGCCATGATAGGTTTTTAAGTAAGTACGATACTATTATTATCGATGAGGCGCATGAGCGTAGCTTAAATATTGACTTTATTATGGGCTATCTAAAAAAACTGCTGCCCAAGCGTCCAGATCTAAAAGTAATTATCACTTCGGCAACTTTAGACACTAAGCGTTTTAGCGAATATTTTAGCCATTACGATGCTAAGCAAAGACGCCAAGTACCAGCGCCTATCTTCAATGTAGAAGGCCGTAGCTTTCCCGTTGAAGTGCGCTATCGTCCGCTCACTGAGGAGCCAGTAACTAGCTCGGATGATGATAGTTATGACGAGTTTGAAGAGAACCTACCACGTGCTATTGTGGCGGCGGTCGAAGAATGTTTTAGCGACGCGCAAAACAAAGCCCATGCTGATCAAGCGGATATCTTGATATTCGCTGCCACCGAAGCCGAAATCCGCGAGACCCAAGAAGTTCTTGAGCGTCATGGACCTAAGCATACTGAAATACTGCCGTTGTTTGCCCGCCAAACTTATGAGGAGCAGCAACGTATCTTTCAGCCATCAGGTCGTGGTCGGCGTATCGTTATCGCTACCAACGTCGCTGAAACGGCGTTAACTGTACCTGGTATTCGTTACGTGATTGACTTAGGATTTGCGCGGATTTCTCGTTATTCTTATCGCTCACGAGTGCAGCGTTTACCGATTGAAGCGATCTCACAAGCCGCTGCTAATCAGCGTAAAGGGCGTTGTGGTCGTGTGGCCCCAGGCGTCTGTATTCGTCTATATAGCGAGGAGGACTTTACGGGTCGTCCTGAATTTACTGAGCCTGAAATACTACGTACTAACTTAGCCTCTGTTATCTTGCAGATGGCGAATCTGCGTCTAGGTAGCGTTGATGACTTTGAGTTTATCGAGCCGCCTGATAGTCGTTTAGTAGCTGATGGACACAAACTACTTAATGAGCTAGGGGCCATCAGTGAAAAAGACGATAAAGGCTCTGAGCAATCAGGCAAGCAGTCTAACGGCAAACCCAATAGTAGATCAGCACGCAAGCCAGGTTTAGATCATTTACGTCTGACGGCTACTGGTCAAAAGATGGCGCGGATGCCAATCGATCCTAGGCTGGCACGTATGTTGGTTGCTGGTAGCGATTTTGATTGTATCCGTGAGATGCTCATTGTAGTGGCTGCGCTGGCAGTGCAAGATCCGCGTGAGCGTCCGGCTAATAAGCGTCAGCAGGCCGATCAAAAGCATGCAGAATTCCGTCAAGATGACTCAGACTTTTTATTCTATCTAAGTTTGTGGAAGGCTTTGTTCGAGAACGATGAGGACGGTAATAAGCTCTCCGGTAATCAGCGTAAGCAATTTACCAAAACCAACTATCTTAGTTTTCCACGGGTGCGCGAATGGCATCAGACTCATCGTCAGCTAGTACAGATGGTGACTGAGCTAAATCTTACTGACGATAATGATGACTCTAATAAGTCTAATAACAATGATCCGACTAGTATTGTTGATGAACAAGTTAAAGCGGTTAAGTATGCCAATTTGCATCGGGCTCTATTAACGGGTCTGTTATCGATTATCGCTCACAAGACCGAAAATCGTGGTGAGTATTTAGCAGCACGCCAACAAAAAGCCAAAATCTTCCCAGCCAGTACCGTATTTAAGCAGATACCCCCTTGGGTTATGGCCTTTGAGATGGTAGAGACTTCACAAGTCTTTATGCGTACTGTGGCTAAGATTGAACCCGAATGGATCATCTCAGCGGCAGGTAATTTACTGAAATACCATTATTTTGAGCCGCATTGGTCAAAGAAGACTGGTCGTGTTAAAGCTTACGCGCAGATCAGTCTGTTTGGGCTGATTATCATTCCTAAGCAGCTGACCAACTATGAGCAAGTGAATCTAGTTGAGTCGCGTGAGATCTTTATTCGTGATGGTCTAGTGACCGGTAATTTTGGTCGACAAGCGCCGTTCTTGCAGCACAATATGGATAAGGTTGCTGATGTCGAGCGTATCGAAGATAAGCTACGTCGCCGTGATCTATTAGTCGATGAAGAAACGCTGTATCAGTTCTATGATAAAAAAATTCCTGAGCACGTCGCTAGCCGTAAAGCTTTTGAAGACTGGCGAGCGGAGATGGAAAAGAGCGATAGCAAGTATCTGTTTTTCACTGATGATGACGTATTAAATAGCCAAGCTCCGACTACTGGCGACTTCCCAGAAGTATGGCAATTGGGCGATCTGAAACTGCCATTACGCTATGTCTTTGATCCTTCTAGTGATGACGATGGGGTAACCATTCGCGTGCCATTAGTAGCGCTACCGCAACTGGATGCTATCGAGCTATTATGGGGCGTACCCGGTTGGCGCTTTGAGCTGGTACTACAGTTGCTAAAATCTCTGCCTAAAGAGATCCGCCGTCAAATTGTTCCTATTCCTGATACCGCAGATAGTTTATTCGATGAGTTACAGCCTGCACAATCTCAGGGTTTGCTCAAACAATTATGCCAAGCGTTAAATCGTCGTGGTGTTATGTCGGTGACGCCAGATAGTTTCAATCCGTCTACTATTGATCGTTATTTACAGCCACAAATCTGCGTGGTCGACGACAAGAACCGCATTATTGAAAAAGGTCGTGACCTAGAAACCTTGCAAATTCGTCATGCTAGCGAAACTAGGCAAGCGGTGAATGAGCAGCAAGGGGTACATACTAGCTTCCCTGAACATTTTAACTTTAGCAAAAACCATCACAGTGCTGGGGTGGTGATGAAGCAGTTCGCCGCTTTAGTGGCTGATGAGGCAGGGGAAGCGGTATCGATTCATCAGTATACGGATGTTACAGCTGCTCTACAGGCGCATCGTATCGGGGTATTAACCTTGATGAAAGCCAAATTGGGCGCGAAGAAAAAGCAGCTTACCAGTCAAATAGATAAAATATTTAAGCTGTCTTTTGCGCCACTTGGCGATATGGAAAAGCTAAAAACTATCGTCATTGATGCGGCACTGGATGCGACTCTTGAGGAGCATTATGTATTATTCGATCACAGCGATGACTTACCGTTAAGTATCGATGATACCGTTGCAGGTTTGGCTGAGGAGTTGCCATTCACCCCTGAGGAGTATGAGCAAACCTTGCAGGTAGTAGTCAGTAACTTTTTATTGACGGGTCAGAATGTGATTAAGATACTTAAAAATGTCTACACTCGTTGGCAACGCATTCGTCAAAGCTTACTGATGCTCGATCGTGAGATATTTGGCGAGTCTATTGATGATATCGAAGATCAACTAGAGGACTTACATTTGGCTGATTTTGTCTATCGGATGGATTATAGTCAGTGGCAGCAGTATCCCCGCTATTTAGAAGCGCTGGAAGTTCGCATTGAGCGCCTTGAGCACAATATCGAAGCTGATCTAGAAGGGGTCTATGCGTTAGACTTACATATGGAGCGCTTGTCAGGTCGTGCTGACAAGGAGTCGATCAGTGCTTACCGCTGGATGGTTGAGGAGTATCGTATCCAGCTATTCGCCCAACCGATGAAGACTCGTATGGCGGTATCCCCTAAACGCCTTAGCAAGATATGGGATGAGATACGTTAAAAAATTGCACTGCAATTTTAGTATCGCAAGGAAAAATCCCTTAAAGGGGATTTTTTGGGATAAGTTAAAAAATTGCCTGCCAGAAAATTATAAATTTTCTCTTGCGCTAGGATAAAGATTTCCCAAATCTTTATTTATTCCTAGCTCATAGTAGCGCAAGGAAGCTTTATTTAAAGTCAGCCTTAAAGGGGATTTTTTGGGATAAGTTAAAAAATTGCTTGCCAGAAAATTATAAATTTTCTCTTGCGCTAGGATAAAGATTTCCCAAATCTTTATTTATTCCTAGCTCATAGTAGCGCAAGGAAGCTTTATTTAAAGTCAGCCTTAAAGGGGATTTTTTGGGATA
>NZ_CAJHBR010000018.1 GCF_904846695.1 Psychrobacter urativorans | reverse complement strand
GTCATACCCTCATCTAAGCTTTTCAGGACTTGTTTGCGATAATCTAGGGAGTAAGTCATGGTCATTTATAGTAATAATCGTTTAGTTGACTCATTCTATAACATTTTTGAAGTCAGGTGACTATACTGGCACTTCCAAAAAGATCAAAATTGAACTGGAAGCTTAGCTTTTCTTTCACTATTCAGTATCAGCCCCACGCTTTGCCCAATCAACACTCCTCATTTGCTATAATAGCGCCACTTTATCAAATAAATAATAACTTCACGGTAACCCTATGAAATTCTCAAAATTTGGTCAGAAATTCACTCAGCCTACTGGCATCTCACAATTAATGGATGACTTAGGCAATGCGCTAAAAAGTGATCAGCCTATAAATATGCTGGGTGGCGGTAATCCCGCTCGAATCAAAGCCGTTGATGAATTATTTTTGCAGACTTACCAAACCTTGGGTAACGATGGCAGCGTCAATGCCACAGGAACAGCAACCAGTACTACCGCTCTTAATAGCATGGGTAACTACTCTAACCCACAAGGCGATGCCGCCTTTATCGACGCCTTAGTCGGCTTCTTTAATCGTCATTACGATTGGAACTTGACGGCAGCTAATATTGCTTTAACCAATGGCTCACAAAACGCTTTTTTCTACTTATTTAACCTGTTTGGCGGTGCTTTTACTAATGAAGCTGCTGAGCACAATGAGTCGAACCAGTCCATAGATAAATCTATCCTGCTACCACTAGCGCCAGAATATATTGGCTATAGCGATGTGCATGTCGACGGTCAGCACTTCGCTGCTGTACTACCGCATATCGATGAAGTCAGCCATGATGGTGAAGACGGTTTCTTTAAATATCGGGTAGATTTTGCAGCGCTTGAGCAGTTACCTGCGCTGGTTGAAGGACGTATCGGGGCGATTTGCTGTTCGCGTCCGACTAACCCAACGGGTAACGTCTTGACCGATGAAGAAATGAGCCGTTTAAGCGACATTGCTAAGCGCTACGAAGTGCCGCTGATTATTGATAACGCTTATGGTATGCCTTTCCCGAATATCATCTATTCTGATGCCCATCTCAATTGGGATGACAATACCATTCTATGCTTTAGCTTATCTAAAATCGGTTTGCCAGGCGTGCGTACGGGCATTATCGTTGCCGCGCCAGAGGTTATCGCAGCGGTAAGCTCGATGAATGCGGTAGTCAATCTTGCCCCTACTCGCTTTGGCGCGGCCATTGCTACACCGTTGGTTAAAGACGATCGCATTAAGCAATTGTCTGATAATGAGATTAAGCCATTTTATCAGCAGCAAGCCAAGTTAGCCGTACGCCTATTAAAAGAAGCCTTGGGAGACTATCCTTTAGTCATTCATAAGCCTGAAGGCGCTATCTTCTTATGGCTATGGTTTAAAGATTTGCCGATTGATACCGTTGAGTTGTATGAGCGTCTAAAACAAAAAGGCACGCTGATTGTCCCTAGTAAATACTTCTTCCCTGGGGTCGATGTTAACGACTACAAGCATGCACACGAGTGTATCCGCATGAGTATCGCTGCTGATGAGCAAACGCTGATTGAAGGTATTAAAGTCATTGGTGAGGTGGTACGTGAGCTGTATGACAATGCTAGATGCTAAAGGCTAAAGGCTAAATAGCTAATTTAAAAAACTTTTAGCCTTAAAAAGGCTTTAATCATTAAAATAATGAATCATCGAAGCCTTTTATGTTAAAACAAAAAACGGACTATTAAATAGTCCGTTTTTTATGCCATAAGCTTTTATATTTTATTTTAGAATAACTTATATAGACTTTTAGTTCAGCGCCTCTAATAACGCCTTAGCACTAAGCTTGCCAAAATCATTGGCAGCTAATGGCCCATCACCTGAGATTAATTTTCTATCCTGATGCGTCTGTCCTGTCGTCAGCTTATTACTGATAGTAACGCCTAAACTCTCTAACTTTTCGCCGAAATACCAAGGCATAGTGCCAGGCAAATAACCAATCTTCGGCATTTGCTTATCCATACCAGTAGGGAACGCTACTATCTCATAGCCTTTAAAGATAAAGTCACTATCAGACTTATCCTGTGGCTCTGAACTATCAGCACTGGCTAAATTGGCAGCCAATAAAGCCGCTGGTCCGTGACAAATTGCTAGAGTAAATAGCTCCTTATCTACCGCCCAGCGCAATAGTTCACCAAGGTTTTTATCTTCAGGTAAGCCCAGCATCGCGCCATGACCACCTGGAATAAAGATCGCTGCATAGTCGTCGCTATCAGTCATATCATTTGCCACAAAGCCTGCGATACTATTGGGATTCTCAAGCTTAGACTTATATTCGTTATAGATAGCTTTGACGTCCTCATCATCCTCTGGCATCGCCCATTGCTCAACTTTGACAGGATCGCCTGTTGGGGTAAAGACATCTACCTCAAATCCGGCTTTTTTAAAATGCAGTAAAGGCACCATCATCTCTACAGGATGATTGCCTGTGTCGAACTTGTTGCCATTCTCCATCGTCATGTATTGCTGCTCAGTACAGACCATTAGAATTTTTTTATTGCCAGTATAAGGCGTATCGTACTCAGTGTTATCGTAGTTGGTCTTATTAGGCGCTGCCAATTTAAGTGACGATGTAGATGGGATATAAATTCCCGCTGCAGTCTCTTGCGGTTCCAAACCTAAAGTGTCTTTGGCTTTATCTAGTAGTTGTTGAATATTCATAAGTTTTCCTATTTTATTATTTATATTGGATTATTAATCGAGAATGGTAGAAATCATGCATAGAACTATTCAGCTATAATCTGCATTCAAAATAACAAACTAAGGAAGTACTAAATAGATGAGAATTTTTATATTTCGTAAGCTTTGTAACGTTTAGGATGCTCGACTGCACAACTAGTTGGCTTTTTGGCTATGAGCTGAGTTGAGCGGAGCGGAGCGGAGCTAATAGCCTAGCCGCCAAAAAGTGATAATTAACAGCAGAATAGGCGATTAGAAAACTAAGCTATATAGGCAGACTACCTTAAACTACGAGCGTTGTTTTAGCGTTGTTTTAGCGTTGTTTTAGCGTTGTTTTAGCATTCTAGTTGCTGCATTGGTAGGCTGAAATATTTTGGTCCACATCGTCAAGGCATAGAGTAGATAAGACAGTAAGCAAGTATTTATAAGGTCATGAATGCTGGCTTTTATATCCTCGCTGCCTAAAGCAAAAATACCTTTTGGTACAATAATATGGCGGTTATCTAGATATTCGCCTAGCAAGGCGACGCTAGTCACAATAATTAAAGCGATAAAGGATCTTATGCCCTGCTTTTTGAAGATCGGACGCAGCAATACTAAACACAGCAGATAAACACTAATACCCACATACATATGTAGAGCATCTTTATCTAGGCCAGTAGCTACTATTACGCCCATTTTGAAGGTAGTAAAATCCACTTTTTTCTCTCAAATTGTAGCTATAATCAATAAAAAAGATGAGTTGCGCTGACGCAAACCCATCTTATGGTTAAACTTAACGGCTGCATATTATAGTTTAAAAAACCACCCTCTAACCAAATACAATATAAGCAAACACAATCAAGTCACAATGCAAAAGCTGACCGTTTTAGCTATCTTGCTCCTAAAGCCTTGGGTTGTACAGTCTCGACTATAAAGTTTCAGTTATAAATTCATCGCCACTTTGTAAAAGAGAATTTAACCCCATTAGCAAAGCTTCGATCATTAGCTGTAAGTCATTTCTAAGTCATTTCTAAGTAATGTCTAAGTCATTAAAGCGCTCAAGCATGGTCTCGCAGTGCGGTTTAGCCCCGACTGTCGAGGTATCCTGCTGCTGACGATGGCGCTGTGGACTGTGGCTGGGAGTGGTCGCTCGGCTAGAGCGAACGCTAGCAGACACTTTAGTCCACACGCCAGCGGCTAGGCAGATACAAGCAGAAGGCGGGATTAGCTACACATCCCACTCTACAAAATTTTTCAATAACTGTAAGCCTGCGCTATGGCTCTTTTCTGGATGAAACTGGGTGGCGAATAGATTGTCTTGTAAGATGCTGGCGCAAAACGGCTGGCCATAGTCACAAACAGCAGCAACTTGGCTGCTATCTGCTGGCTCACAGTAATAGCTATGCACAAAGTAGAAGTGCGACTGATCCTTGATCCCTCGCCATAACGGATGAGCCAAATCCATACCAGTAATAGTATTCCAGCCCATGTGTGGAACTTTTATAAGCTGATGGTTTTCATCGGTCCACGTCGGATCAAAAGCTTTGACTTTGCCATCCAAGACATTTAAGCAAGGCGTGCCATCATTCTCAGCCGAGTCTTCAAACAACGCTTGCATGCCCACACAGATCGCCATCACCGGCTTATTAAACACCGCGTGGCGTATCACTTCGTCAATGCCGTTCTCTTGCATACCGGCGATACAAGCGCGCATAGCACCGACCCCTGGAAAGAAGATTTTATCAGCAGCAGCGACAACTTTGGGATCATTAGTGATCGACACTTCTGCGCCGACCGCTGATAAGGCTTTGCTAGCTGAGTGCAAATTGCCCATGCCATAATCTAACAATGCAATTTTGGTCGCCTTACTCATTTAGAACGCCTCTTTAGTCGATGGTAGCGTATTTAGCGCCCGCTCATCATATTCACAGGCCATACGTAGGGCACGAGCAAAAGCTTTAAAGGTAGACTCAATCTGGTGATGGCTGTTCTTACCTTTTAGATTGTCTAAATGCACAGTCATCCATGAATGATTGACGAAACCATAGAAGAATTCGCTGAATAAATCGACATCAAAACGACCAACATGCGAGCGAGTAAACGGAATGTCCATGTGCAGACCAGGGCGACCTGATAAGTCGACGACCGCACGGGTTAAAGCTTCGTCTAGTGGCGCATAAAAATGTCCG
The DNA here is from genome assembly GCF_904846695.1 of Psychrobacter urativorans. Taxonomy (GTDB): domain Bacteria; phylum Pseudomonadota; class Gammaproteobacteria; order Pseudomonadales; family Moraxellaceae; genus Psychrobacter; species Psychrobacter urativorans. The sequence goes on along the minus strand of NZ_CAJHBR010000018.1, from coordinate 75,863 downwards.
TAACGACGAATGCCCTTTTTATCGCCAAGCGCTTTATTGAAGGCTTGGCCAAGGGTAATGCCAGTATCTTCGACACTATGGTGATCGTCGATAAAAGTGTCGCCATTACATTTGATATCTAAGTCAAATAAACCGTGACGCTTGATTTGATCGATCATATGGTCCAAAAACGGTACGCCAGTGTCAACAGTGCCTTGGCCAGTACCATCAAGGTTGACGGTACAAGTAACTTGGGTCTCAGCCGTAATGCGCTCTACAGTGGCGATACGTGCTGGGCGACCATGTAAGTTTAAGTTTGCAGGCAAGTTTTGGCTTTCAGGTTGTGCAGTAGAATTGGCAGTCATGGCTACTCTCTGTAAAAAAGGATTTATAGATATGAGGATGTTGGTATAAAGATAGCCCTTTAAGGATATTCTTATATGGATAATTGGATGATAGCCTTATCATAGCAAAGTGCAGCAACTAGGGCTATGGCAGGAGATGAAAGGGCGTACATATTTGCGCTATTCTGTTAAAATAGTGAGTTTAGTATTATCAATCATTACTAACATTTTGCTAATCAGCGCTAACACACTATAGGATACGGTTATGCCATTAGAAGCAATCGCCATTAATAGACTAGATGCTCCGCTAATGAGCAAAACAACTCGCGACAATGAATTGGCTGAGCGTTTGCAAGCCTTGTACGATACTGATGACAATCAGCCAGATGGTACCGAAGTATTGGCCATTATCGAGCAAGGTTTTAGGCGTGGACAATGCCTATATGTCGGTATGTTCAATGACAAACCTATTGCCGCTGTCGCCTGCTTCGATGATGGGCAAACTGATGCTAAGCGTCTACAGTACTTGACGGTACATGTCGAAAACCGTAACCGAGCTATTGATGCCAAGTTTATCAAAATGGTCTACGATGCTGAGGTCAAAAAAGGCGTACGTCAATTCGTCCCTGTCGATGCGGATATCCATCGCATCATGAGCGAATATCAGTTATTGACCGTTAAAAGCTAGTTTTTGCTCTAAATTAAATTATTTTAAATAAAAATGCAAAAATCACTTGACAGAAGAGTCGATATTTAGTTTAATAGCGTCCTCAACGAAGACGGCTCGATAGCTCAGTCGGTAGAGCAACGGATTGAAAATCCGTGTGTCGGCAGTTCGAACCTGCCTCGAGCCACCATTTCGTTAATAGAATTTAGTAGTAAACGAATAGTTAAATAAAAAGCCCTAAACAGCAATGTTTGGGGCTTTTTTATGCCTGCAATTTTGTAGGCTGGTAAATTTCTAACTACGCCTATTAATACTGTAATAGGCGTAGTTTTATTGTGTTGATACTGGCTCTATGATAATAGTTCTACAATACTGGCTGTATGACTGTAATTCTACGATACTAACTCTATGACGCTAGTTCTAGGATACTGGGTCTCTTAACAACAGCTCGCAATACGTTGCCGAATTTAAATTATAAATAGTAGCGCGATAATCAACCCCGTACTCACTATCAGCAAATATGACCTTATCCCCTACAGTTAAATTGCAGGTTTGGCGCGCATCGTAGATAAAGTTATTAATCACAAACACTTCATCGCCCTCGACATCTTTGACAATATAAGCATCATCTTTTGGCAATAAACGCTGGAACCAAGCGCTATGGGCACTATTAATACTCATAACCATCAATAACAGCGCTGATAATAACAATATTACGCTCTTAGACCACCAAGCTGACCCAATGTTGTCGGTAATGACTCTATCCATGATGACTCGTCCTGTTTTATTGGTCTAAAAGTGATGTGGTAAAGATTACTATTTTTGTATAGCGCTGTTTAACAGTATTTTAACCTTTTACTGTCACGCTCAGATAACATTTCTGTGCTATTTTTTATATCAGTACGCTGAGTATACTAAAGTTCATGAATAGTGAATGATAGTGAATAAGAGAGGCGAACCACTATGCAAGAATTTGATTATGATCTGGATTATAAGACCCTAGATTTACGTGCGCAACCTGAACTCTACCGAGTGGGTCGTGGCGAGCAAGGGGTATTGCTAGTAGAGCCTTATAAATCTGAGATACTACCGCACTGGCGCTTCGCCACTCCTGATATCGCGACTAAGAGCAGCGAGACTATTTATCAGATGTTTTTAGATTATCTGGCGGCTGATGATTTCGTTGGCGCTGATATGGCGCGTAAGTTTATTCAAATGGGTTATACCCGCGCTCGTCGCTACGCCAATCATAAAGGCGGCAAAAAATATAAAGGGCCAGTACCCGATGATAAAAAAGGTCAAAGCGGTGCTCATGGTCGTGAAGAGTTACCCCGCCAGCAAGAAGATCCGATAAAAGCAGAGTCCGCACGTATCTTTAAGCTGGCTTGGGATAAATGCCGTGACAATGAAGATTATCTCAAGCAAAAAGCTGAACACCGTAAACGCTATAAAGAAGCTTAATAACCTTAATATCCTTAATAATAACGGTGCAAGAACCAGCTTCCATCCTACGTTATGCTAAGGTAGGTAGACAAGCTGCTAGCTCTAGCTAAGAGCTCCTTAATTCTCTATCACTAACTAACTAACTAACTAACTAACTAACTAACTAACTAACTAACAATAATGAGAATAAATAATGACTAAGCAACTTTTAATTTTTGATTTCGATGGTACTTTAATTGATAGCGTGCCAGATTTGGCTGATGCTACTAATACTATGCTTAGTCAGCTGGGTAAAGCGACTTACTCTTTGGAGACTATAAAGCAATGGGTAGGTAATGGTTCAAGACTATTGGTAGAGCGCGCTTTGCTTGGTAAAACAGAAGTATTGGCAGGAGAATTAACAACAGAGCAAGCCGATCACGCTGAGCAATTATTCTTTGATGCTTATAGTAATATTAGCCAAAGCAAAACGCTGGCTTATCCTGATGTTGATAAAGGGTTGCAGCAATTAAAAGCGGCTGGGTTTACTTTAGCTTTAGTAACCAATAAGCCGATACGCTTTGTACCTAAAATCTTAGAGAGCTTAGGATGGACACCGTTGTTTGACGTAGTATTAGGCGGTGATAGCTTACCGGTGAAAAAACCCGATCCTGCGCCCCTATTGCACGTCTGCGAAACTCTTAACTTTCAGCCAGCACAAGCCTTTATGATTGGTGACTCTGTTAACGATATCTTAGCAGGCCAGAATGCAGGGATCGATACCTTGGGCTTATCTTACGGCTATAATTACGGCAACCACATCGGTGATAGTAACCCTACGCAAGTTTTTGATAGTTTTGCTGACTTACTTGCCTATCTGTTGGCGAAATAAGCGCTTAGCAAAATAACTTATTAGTTGAATAGGCTAAATATTAAATAGGCTAAATGCTGGCAAAAACTTAAAGAGATGTTCCCTATGTCCACTGTTCCTAGCGATATTGCTATCGCCCAAAGCGCCACCTTGCAATCGATCAATAGCATCGCTGCCAAAATTGGCTTAGCTACTAACAATATAGAACCTTATGGACACTATAAAGCCAAAATAAACCCTAATGATGTGTTTGCTAAACCGGCAAAGACTAAACATAGCAAACTAATCTTAGTCACCGCTATCAACCCTACTCCTGCTGGCGAGGGCAAAACTACGGTTACTATTGGCTTGGCCGATGCCTCGAATCGTCTGCATAAGCAGCAACAATCTGACCAAATTACTATAGTAGCTTTGCGAGAGCCTTCTTTAGGCCCAGTGTTTGGCAGCAAGGGCGGTGCTGCTGGCGGTGGCTACTCGCAAGTACTGCCGATGGAAGATATTAACCTGCATTTCACTGGCGACTTTCATGCCATAGGTGCAGCAAACAACTTACTCGCAGCATTGCTAGACAATCATATTTACCAAGGTAATGAGCTGGGTATCGACCCTAAGCAAGTACTATGGCGACGGGCAGTAGATATGAATGATCGGCAGCTACGCAACACTATCAGCGGTATAGGTAAAACGACTGATGGGGTGATGCGTGAAGATGGCTTTGATATTACCGTGGCCTCTGAGGTAATGGCCATCTTCTGCTTAGCTACTGATTTGGCCGATTTAAAACAACGTTTAGGCAATATTTTAGTCGCTTACAACCACCACAAACAGCCTGTTTACGCCAGAGATCTCAAAGCTCATGGTGCTATGGCAGCGTTGCTAAAAGATGCCTTACAACCGAATCTAGTACAGACTATTGAGGGCACACCGGCTATCGTCCACGGTGGCCCCTTCGCCAATATAGCTCATGGTTGTAACTCAGTGATTGCCACTCATGTCGCTACCCATTTGGCCGACTATACTCTCACTGAAGCTGGATTTGGCAGCGACCTTGGTGCGCAAAAGTTCTTCGATATAAAATGCCGGTTATCAGGGCTAACTCCCGATGCAGTAGTGCTAGTCGCTACTATTCGAGCGCTAAAGTACAATGGCGGCGTTGCTAAAGATGAGCTGACGACCGAGAACTTGCCTGCCCTTGAGCGCGGTCTACCGAATTTGTTTAAGCACATCGACAATATGCAAAACGTCTATGGCATGCCAGTAGTAGTGGCTATCAATGAGTTCTCTAGTGATAGTGATGCTGAGGTGGCATTGATACACCAAGCTTGTCGTAACAGAGGCGTGGAAGTTGCTTTGACCCAAGTATGGGAAAAAGGCGGTGCTGGTGGTGAAGCCTTGGCACAGGCATTGTTACGTCTACTCGATAGCCAAGCTGATAAGCCCAGCCAGTTTCGCTTTGCCTACGATAATGACAGTAGTATTGAGGATAAAATTCGCACAGTTGCGCAGCGGGTTTATGGCGCTCAGGATATAGCTATTAGCAATCTTGCGCAGTCTAAAATAAAACGCTTAGAAGCGCTTAACTTAGCGGGTCTACCTATCTGTATTGCAAAAACTCAATATTCACTCAGCGACAATGCCAAGCTACTTGGCCGACCTACTGGCTTTGATGTGCAAGTACGTGATATCAGCATCTCTACTGGGGCTGGTTTTATTATAGTCATTTGTGGCGCTATTATGAAGATGCCGGGCTTGCCTAAACGTCCTTCTGCTGAGCTTATAGACATCGATGATGCTGGCAACATTACTGGCTTGTTTTAAATTAGGATAAAAATAATTGCTATCCATCCTAGCGTAATACAGTCAGTAATAGAGCGAATAGCCCTTCGGTTTTTAGCGCTGCTTTTTTGAACAGCTAGGCTGGCTAATAAAGAGCAGTGGGCAAGGCTGATATTTTATTTTAATAAAGCCATAATCAGCTGTAAAAAATCCAGCTTAATAAAGGGTAGTTAAATTTTGATAGATAACAAAAGCAGCCTGCCGACTTACTCACTTAAATTACTATGGCTACTGATATTTTTTGTGGTGCTGATTTGGTCAGCTATTGATCCTAAAGACTATTTCACTTGGTTTTTAGAAGTCTTTCCTGCTTTACTTGGCTTAGTAGTATTAGCAGTGACTTATCAGAAATTCCCTTTATCAAGATTAACTTATGTTTTGATCCTGCTGCATTGCATCGTATTAATGATAGGCGGTCATTACACTTATGCACAAGTACCGTTGTTTGACACTTTTGCCCAATGGTTTGGTTGGCAGCGTAATCACTATGACAAGCTCGGCCATTTCATTCAGGGTTTTGTCCCCGCTTGTATTGCTAGAGAAATACTACTGCGCTTGCAAGTCGTAAAAAATGAGCGCTGGCTAGTGACTTTTGTATTGTGTTTTTGCTTAGCATTTAGTGCTTTTTATGAGCTAGTAGAATGGTGGGCCGCGTTAGCCGTAGGTGAAGATGCAGAAGCTTTCTTAGGTACTCAAGGTTATGTTTGGGATACTCAATCGGATATGCTGTTAGCCTTAATTGGTTCGATAGTGTTTTTAGTGGCTTGTCGAAAATGGCAGGATTCAAGTATACAAAACTCGTCTTATATAGCTCCCCTATAAAATGAAATACTGGGTTAACAAATAAAGTGCTACTGGGATGAATTTTGTGCAGCCTCTGGAAAGGTAGCACTCAAGGAAAATTTATACCAATAGCACACTATAAAAGCTGTACTGTTTTGATTTAGCATTAACTATAAACACCGCTTTACTTAATCAGCTATTTACTGCGATAGCTTAGAGCTTGAGAAATATGAATGCTGGTAACGCTGTCACTATCCGCCAAATCAGCAATAGTACGCGCTACTCGCAGGACTCTATGGTAGCCACGTGCTGATAAATTAAGGCGCTGCTGTGCTAACTGTAATAACTGCTGTTCGCCCTCTCCTAACGGCACATAGTCATCAATCTCGCTAGGGCTAAGCTGGTTATTGACCTTTTGCTGCCTTTGCAGTTGACGCTGGTGAGCTGCGGCTACTCTTAATCTTACTTGCTCAGAACTCTCGCCAGCTTGCGCGTTTTGCAAATCGGCAATCGGTAGCGCTGGCACGGTAATATGCAGATCAATTCTATCGAGCAGTGGGCCTGATAGTTTATCTTGATAACGCTTAATCTGCTCAGGACGACAGCGACAACGTCCTGAAGCATCGCCATCATAACCACAAGGACAAGGGTTCATGGCAGCTACCAGCTGAAAGTTCGCTGGAAAAGTCATTTGCGAATTGGCACGACTAATAGTAATTTGCTTAGCTTCTAAAGGTTGACGTAGTACCTCTAATACCGCACGTTCGAACTCAGGCAATTCATCTAAAAATAGCACGCCCTTATTCGCCAGCGTAATCTCGCCCGGTTTAGGCCGTGAGCCGCCACCGACTAGCGCCACCGCCGATATAGTGTGATGAACTTGTCTAAATGGTCTAGTGCCATAATCGTAGTCGCTATCGGCTACTGAGTAGGTACTAGCGACTTCTAGTGCATCCTCAGCGCTTAAATCTGGCAATATCGTGGGTAGTCTTGAAGCCATTAACGTCTTACCAGAACCCGGTGGCCCAGTGAACAATAAGGAATGACCCCCTGCTGCTGCAATCTCTAATGCTCGCCGTGCATGATGCTGGCCTTTGACATCTGCCAAATCCACTTTATAACCAGCGTGCTGCTGTGCAGGAGTTGGCGCTACAACCTGCAACTGCTCAATCTGCTCGCTTGGATAAGCTAAGGCTTGCAGGTGATCGCAGACTGCCTTTAGGTTCTGGGCCGCTAAGACCTCGATGCCTTCGACCCGACTGGCTTCTGCCCCATTAGCTTTAGGTACTATCAACTGTCGCGACTGCTGTGGCTCAGTTAGCGGCTCTTCGGTTAGTTTATTTAGTAAGTCTGTACTTGATGGTTGTTTTTCTGATAGTTGTTTCTTCGGCAATGTGTCTTTATTGAGCAATGTCTCTGTGTTTTGCCGTTGCTGTTTTTTTTGCACTAGGTCTTCTGCTTTTATAGCTCGGGCTACTGCCAAGCTGCCTGTGACTTGTCGAAGCTCACCATTTAGAGCCAGCTCACCAATGAACTCAAACCCCGATAATACTTCTGGATCGAGCTGATCGCTGGCAGCTAAGATACCAATAGCAATAGGCAAATCAAGTCGCGCGCCGTCTTTAGGCAAATCTGCCGGTGCTAAATTAATAGTCAACCGCCGATTAGGGAACTGAAAGCCTGAGTTCAAAATAGCCGAGCGTACCCGATCTTTACTTTCACGCACTGCTGCTTCGGGCAGACCAACGATAGTCAACGCTGGTAATCCTTGTGATAAATGCACTTCGATAATCACAGCTGGCGCATGTAAACCTACCACTGAACGAGTATAAACTTGGGCAAACGACATTAGGCTTTCCTGATAAGGAGACCTTTTGATAATAGAGTATTAGGCAGTAGTGCGCAAATGTTGTGTATTTTGATAAAAATAGGCTATACGATCTTGTAGTGTTAAATAGGGAGTCAACGTTTATGAGTGACTTTATAAAGGGTTATTTTAGGACGACCTCTATTTAGCGGGTCTTATAAATAAGCATATATAGGGCATATTGGAGAAGATTTTTTATAATTAATATTGGTTTATAGCGGATTTATCTTGTCGATGTGCACTTACTGACCACCCTATTGCCGACAAGGATTTGTTATACTACACCTCACTTATTGCGCTATAAATATCGTAAGCGATAACCTTAAAAAGATAGTAGACCTAAATAGCACTAACGTAAGGAAGATCGCATGTCAGACTCTAATTCAATCTCTAATAATGCCCCAGAGCAGCCCTACAATCACGCCAATGAGCAACCTACTACTGCACGTCCTTTAGTAGAAGTAAACAACCCCTATGCCAGTTTGCGGGGCACTAGTGGTAATAAAAAGCTACCAGCCTTTGATGAAGCTTTAGTGAATAAGTACAACCGTTCGGGTCCTCGTTATACTTCTTATCCGACCGCGCTAGAGTTTACGCCGATACCAGATGGAATCGAAGCACAGATCCTAGAAAAGCGTGAAGCACGTGCGCCGCTATCGCTATATTTTCATATTCCTTTTTGTCGTCATCTTTGTTATTACTGCGCTTGTAATAAAATCATTAGCAAAAAGAACAGCGACTCAGGGGATTATTTACAATACCTTATAAGCGAGATAAAACATAAACGTCGCTTGTTGGCCAACCCCAACAACGGTGACAAGCCCTTAGTTAAGCAGCTACATTTAGGCGGTGGGACTCCGACTTTTTTAGGTGACGAAGAGTTAGTACAGTTGTGGCAGTTTTTGCAGACTCAGTTTGAATTTTTACCTGAAAGCGAAGGTGATTATTCAATTGAGATAGATCCACGAGAGCTTGGTGAGCAGACCTTACAAACCTTGCGAGGTCTTGGTTTTAACCGTATTAGTCTCGGCGTACAAGATTTAGATGAAGCGGTGCAGATTGCAGTGAATCGAGTTCATTCAGCAGAGATGATTGCTAATATCTTAGCCGAAGCACGAGCATTAGGTTTTCATTCTATTAACATTGATTTAATTTACGGTTTACCGCATCAGACGCCAGCAACATTAGACAAAACGGTACAACGTATTATTGAGATGTCACCAGATCGCCTATCGGTATTTAACTATGCTCATCTGCCCGAACGCTTTAAAGCGCAGCGACAGATCAAGGATGAAGACTTACCAAGTGCAAGCGCTAAAATCGATATGCTTGGTAATACTATCGATACTCTAACTGCTGCCGGGTATCAGTTTATTGGTATTGATCACTTTGCTAAGCCTGACGACGAGTTAGCAGTAGCCCAGCGCGAAGGTAAACTGCATCGTAACTTCCAAGGCTACACTATCATGGGTGACTGTGACTTATTAGGCTTTGGGGTGTCGGCAATCAGCCAGATTACTAATGCCAATAGCCGTTATATCTTACAGAACCATACTGATTTACAGGTTTATCAAGACACTATTGACAGGGCGGTCAATGACAACCCTAACGTCTTGCCAGCAGTTAAATATATCAAAACCTCAGTCAAAGATCGTCTGCGCGAATATGTGATTATGAATCTACTCTGTCATGACTATATCGACTTTAGAGACGTCAATCAGAAGTTCGGTATCGATGCCATTACTTACTTTATCGCTGAGATTCAACAGTTAGGCGAGATGCAAGCAGACAAGCTAGTAGATATGGATGCTGCTGGTATTCGTATTAGGCCTAAAGGCCGTTTGTTAGCTCGTAACGTGGCCATGGTATTTGATGAATATCTTGAGAAAAAACATAAAAATCGCTTTTCTAAAGTTATTTAACACAGCTTACCCATAATAAAAAACACCTTTTAATTAGAGGTGTTTTTTTAGCTAAAAATTAACTCAAAAGAAGCTAAGATTGGTTGATTAGTTGGTTAACCCTATTGGCTAGGCATTACTAAATACAAGCGATTTATATCTTCTATAGTCTTCTGTTTATCTAGATATTTTTGTTCAATGATAGAAGCTAAATTCTCTAGGGTAGCAGTGCTAGTATCGGTATCTGTTATAGAGAAGTCATCATCGTTCAATAAGCCTAGCGAGCCATCCTGACGCAGCCATAAACCCTCAAGCTTGTCGTGTGGATAGTCTACAGCGGCGATCACATCGACTACCATAGTTTTGCTAACGGGATTGATATCCATATCTGCAAGAACTTGCCAGTTGTTATCATCGAAGGCTAAGAAATGCTCTAAGCTTTGGTTATTAATCATTAACCCTAAGTTTTGATCTTGATTAACGCTATATTTATTACTAGTCACAGCGCTAGTAAGGCTTTCTATGTCAGTCGCTAGCGAGAGGTCTATTTTATAAATATACTTTTGCGCTTTGGCTGTTTGTAATGGCATCTTACGATCATGTTCAATCACATAAAACTCAGTACTACTTAAGGCTACGATCCCAGAGTTAACGTGCTTCGCAGTATTTAGGCGATATAAATATTGGGCAATCTGGCCCGTAACTAAGTTAATAGTTAGGATACGAGTCAAGTCTGAATCGCCACCTACGTTATCAGGATTATCCAGCGCTGACTCCATAACACCGACTAAAGTACTTTGATCGGGGGTGATGGTTAAACTTTCCATGCCACGATTGGCACGGCGATGGCTAAGTTCAGGCGGTAGTAATAAGGGTGTACCATCGATTAGCACATTATTACGTTTATCATTAGCGAAAGGATTGATACGAGCAAGCTCTACTCCCTCAGCACTATAATGCACTAGATTCGGGCCATACTCATCACTAATCCAAAAACTACCATCTGTTAAAGCCGCTAGTCCTTCGGGATCTAAGCCGTTGATATCAGTCCTAATAGGATTGCTAAGCTCATTGAATGGTAGCTCAGGATTAACAACCATCAGCCGACCTCTGACATCGTAAGGAATCTCGTTAGTGCCGCCAAGAGCCTTTGGATTGGGTAAACCACTGATAGGATTGCCCTTAGTATCTTTGAGCAAAATCTCTATTATTTTTATGATTTGGCCGTCAGCTTGCAGTTCAAACAATCCAATACGTGGGGTATAGTCTGGCAGTAAGAACAACTTACCAGCACCAGCGCTACCCTCAAAGTCGGCATTAGGTCCCCGATCAGTGAGTACATAAAATTGATTAGCGTTGGTCGGATGGGCAACAGCGTCAGAGCCGAAACCACCATTACGAATTTCTAACTTTTTACCGGGATAAGCAGCATTGCTGTATTGATTATTTAATACACTGTAGGGTAACGGCGTTCCCTGAACAAAATCATTTACGCTAATTATTTCACTATTCTTATTACTTTTATTAGCTTTTTCCATGGTAGAAACTCCTCGATCTTTTTATTTTCAGTGGGTAAATAATAGTATTAACAAAGTGGACACTTATCATACCTTATTAGTAGCAAGGTTATAGGTTAGCTGATTTTAGTGGGTAGCTACTATAGATGAGTAGCTATAATCAGCTATCAGCTATCAGCTATCAGCTTATAAAAAAATAAACGGCTAGTAATTTACTAGCCGTTTATTTGCTCTAACGAGCCTAAAACATTGCTTGTTAAACTTTTAGTTTGTCGCCTACCATACCTTTAACTGTACTCAGGATATCAGCAGGTAGTACTACCATTTTGGAGTTATCAGATTCTGCTAACTGGCGAATGGCTTTAATATACTGCTCACCAAGCAAGTAGACAATTGGCATCTCCTCTTTGCCCATAGCACCAGTAATAAGACGAATAGACTCCTCTGATCCTTTTGCGAGTACTACTTGCGCTTCTGCATCGCGGCGCGACGCTTCTAGACGACCATCAGCTTCTAAGATAGCAGCTTGTTTTTGACCATCAGCCCGAGTCACTGTCGCACGACGTTGACGCTCAGCAGCAGCTTGCTCTTCCATAGCCATTTGCATAGTTTGGGACGGATTAATATCCTGAATCTCGACCGTCTTTAGGGTGATACCCCAGTCAGCGATATCTTCTGAGATAGCATGCTTGAGCTTAGCCTTAATCTCATCACGGCTAGATAAAGCGCTGTCCAAATCCATCTCACCTATGATAGATCGCAATGAGGTTTGGACTAGATTGCGAATACCATATTCGTAGTCTTCGATACCGTAGACCGCTTTGTCTGGACGCACAATACTAATATAAGCGACGGCGTTAGCGATGATGACCACGTTATCACGAGTAATGACTTCTTGTGAGGGAATATCAAGCACGATATCTTTGGTAGTGATTTTATAAGCAACAGTATCGATGAAAGGGATAATTAGAGTTAGACCCGGCTCTAACGTCTGCTGATATTTACCGAGACGCTGGACAATCCATTTATACCCCTGAGGAACAATACGCACCCCTTTATATACAGTCAAGGCAATCAGGGCTATTAGTACCAACATAACAATACTGACGCCATTAAGATTGCTTAAGATGCTATTCATAATACTCTCCTTGAGCCATTGCCGATAATAATGCAGCAAGCTCGTATGTGTTTGCGCTTATTATTTTTAGATAACAGATCTTTGAACGAATTGTTTTGCGATAACTTATTTGCGATAACTTGTTGGTTATCTACCTTATTGGTTATCTCACTAAGAGCCGGTCAAGAAGTGCCTCTTATTGAGACCAATTGAGCAGCAACTTAAGCGCATTACTTATTTGTAAATTTCTTTTCGAGGCGCACGCTGTCTAGATTAGGCTTGCTAAGATTCAATCGGTTAATTCTAATATCACTAGTTACAGGAGGGCTTTCAATAGCGACACTGATATCAGGTTGCAAAACATTAGCAACCGCAATACGTTTAGTTAGCGCCACAATAAGCTCATTACCTACGATATCGGTAACCACTACTCTATCGCCTACTTCAACTACTTCACCTTGAGTGCGACAAGACCACTCATCAGCTCCGACAATAGGGACACTAAAACGTACTACTCCCAGCGCGGTGCCTTGAGGCTTGAGTACGATCATACCAGTTTCACCAATGATGACACTGCCACCGAGTCCAGCCTTCGTACGGTCTACTGACAAAGGTTTAATGTACTTGACCCAAGCGAACATAAAAATCACTGATAGAGTCAGCCAAATAAGAACTTGCAGCAATATAGGCACTGGCAATAGCCAAGCTAGAGCCGCAACAATAATAGCCGCAGCCCCGAACCAAAGACTAGCAAAAGTAGGGATAAATATTTCAGCAATCAATAGTAGAAAACCTAATACCAGCCAATGCCAAGGCTCGATCATATAGATAGTTTCAATCATTGTTGTCTCCTCCCTCTTTATGGTTCTATACTTTAATGTAACACAGTTCAACTATTCATATTGTCTTAAAAATCAGTATTATACTATTAGTTATTGTGTAAAGTGCAGCACCAAACAAAATTTTATAACAGGATTTATAGACATAAAAAAACGACCAACTTAGTGGTCGTTTTCTTATTTTATATCTTTATAATCTGAACATTGAATGCCGTTAAATTAGAACTTTAGATGGGCACCAACAGTCATCAAGTTAGCATCGCTACCTAGGATGTCATATTCTGCTTCAACGCCAAAACTTGGGTTTACAGCATAACCAAGACCAACACCACCAGCTAAGCTAGTTTCGCTATTTGAGTAAGTATCAGTTTTAAATTGAGCATTACCAATACTAGTAGTATAGTCACCTTCTACTTTAGTTTTTGCAACACCTAGCTTACCTTTAGCGTAGAGACCAGTGTCAGCGAAAGCATAGCGGTAAGTACCATAAGCGCCATAAGTTTTGGCGTTGATGTCACCACCTCTATAGTCAGCATCATCTGAACCAACATATTCAGCTTCTATACCGAAATTAGGATCGAAGTTGTAACCACCATATACACCATAAGCAGTAGGCTTGTCAGCGTTATCAACATCTAGATCAAACTGACCGACTTTGACGCCGACGTATGGCTGACCAGTATAACCATTACCATAAGAGATAGCAGCTTGAGCGCCTACGCTAACTAATGAGCCAGCTACTAGAGCTAATAGAGTTTTTTGTAAAGTTTTCATTGTGTTCTCCTTTAAGGTGTATTTTGACAAACAAGTTATCTATTTATATTAAGGTCATCTAAACAACTTCTAACACTACTGATAAAAGCAGTAATAACCATATCGCCTTGTTTGCTTACGATGGGGTTATATTAACAAAATATTTATTTCAGTCTGTCTGTGTTTAGCAGTCCGAGAGTTAAGTTTTGCAAGTGTTTGTCGTATCATTAGTTACAAAACTTGATATATGAAATTTTTTGTTACAAGTAGGCGATTTGTGCAATACTTCCTACTGACTAAACCTATAACTAATGCCATAAAGTTGAAATAAATTACAGGAATGTATTAATATGACAAGTCCTACAGTGGACCGGATGCAACAATTGTTAGAGATCTTAAAGTCTCAACAGCAGTACCGCAGTTTGTCAAATCTAGAGCATCAGGGATCGCATGTCATTATTAAGGGCAAAAAACTACTCAATATCGCTAGTAATGATTATCTTGGTTTAGGCGCTGATCCTGAGCTACAGACTGAGTTTCTTAACCAAATAGCACAGTTAGACGTGACACAAATACCTAGAATGAGTGCTACTTCTTCACGGCTGCTCACCGGTAACGATACCCAGCTACAAGCCCTAGAGTTTGAATTGCAGAAGTGGTATCAAGCAGCAGTAAGCAGAGATGACATAACGAAATCAGCATTAGTATTCAACAGTGGTTACCATGCCAATATTGGTATCTTACCAGCCTTAACTGCATTGCCAGTTAACACCCTTATTCTAGCTGACAAACTGGTACATGCGAGCATTATCGATGGCCTACGTTTGAGCCAAAGTAAGCTAGTCACTTATCGTCGTTACCGACACAATGACTATGAGCATTTGGCTAAATTCATTGAGCAAGCGGACCCAAGCGTTGAGCGCATTATTATTGTTACTGAAAGTATTTTCAGTATGGATGGTGACCGCGCTGACTTACCTAAGTTAGTACAATTAAAAGCTAGGGACTGTCGCATAGAGCTGTATATCGATGAAGCCCATGCCATCGGTATTTTAGGTAACACAGGCTTGGGACTAGCAGAAGAGACTCATACTCTAGCTGATATAGATTATTTAGTCGGTACGTTTGGTAAAGCTTTTGCCTCGGTTGGGGCTTATATAATGTGCAATGATGTCGCTAGACAATGGCTAATTAACTATATGCGGCCACTGATTTTTAGCACCGCCTTACCGCCAATAAATCACGCTTGGACGCGATTTATTTTAGCAAAAATGCCAAAACTAACGGCTCAACGCGCCCATTTGGCTCAATTATCGGTGAGGATCAGCCAAGCCATAGCTCCACAATACCGAGTATCAGCGACTACTGAAGATAGCGTTTATCATTCGCCTATTGTGCCTTACATATTAGGCGATAATGCTCGGACTATTGCTAAAGCTCAACAATTACAAGAAGCTGGCTTTTATGCGCTGCCTATCAGACCCCCTACTGTCCCTGCCAATAGCGCTCGTATACGCTTGGTCATGAACGCTGGGCTGACAGATGCGGACTGCCAACAGCTCATGCAACAACTATAGTTTTAGATACTAGTCATGCTATCAAGCGACAATCAGCTTATTTGGATGCAACGAATATTATGACAACCCTCGCTCCACCTTACAATTTTAGTAGCAGAAAGCAAACCATTGCTCGCCATTTTGCCAGTGCAAACCACTATGACCAGCATGCCAATATTCAGCAGCGAGTCTGTCAATATTTACTAGCCAATATTGCTGATACTGAGCAAGACAGTGTGTTAGAAATCGGTGCAGGGACAGGCCAGATGACCCGCCTGATAGCAGCGCATATTCAAAGTCAGCAGTGGTTTATCAATGAGTTGTGCGCTGAACAAGCGGCTACCTTGCAATCAATTTTGGCCACTGCCAAGATAGCGATTGGTGATGCTGAGACTATGGACCTTCAAGGAAACCATAGCCTGATAATCAGCGCCAATACTGTGCAATGGTTTGATAATCCATTGAGCTTTGTAGGACAATCAGCGCTGCGCCTACAAGCCAAAGGCCAATTAATTTTTAACACTTTTACTGCAAATAACTTTTTGCAAATCAAAGCTTTAACCGGTCAAGGATTACAGTATCCAGAGGTTGAGCAATGGCAGTCAGCATTAGCAGATGCTGGTTTTGAAAATATTGAATTAACTATTCAACGCTTTGATTTAACCTTTGCCAATCCTTACGCCGTATTAAAACATATGCAATTAACCGGCGTATCGACCAATCGCACACAAGCACAAGCAAATGACAATCAGGGCTTTACTTGGACAAAAACCCGATTGCAACAATTTGAGCGGGATTATTGGCAGCAGTTCTGCAATAAAGATCAACAAGGCAAACCTTGTGTTATTTTGACTTACGAAGTACTAATAGTGAGCGCCTTTAAAGCTTAGAGTAATCTTATCTTATGCTTATATTGCCCATAAAAAAACGCACCTCGAAAGGTGCGTTTTTTATTTTATACAGATCAATAGCTTCTATAAAAACTTAAGCTTTAGAAGACTACTTCTTATCATCTTCTACTTCTGTAAATTCAGCATCAACTACATCATCATTAGCCTGATTGTTATCAGCTGCTGAATCTGCGCCTTGTTGGAACTGACTTGGATCCATACCTTCACTACCTGCGCCAGCATCAGCGTAGATCTTCTGGCTAACTGGCAAGAAAGCGTTATCTAATGCTTCAAGTTTAGACTTGATGTCATCATGATCGTCTTCTTTAGCAGCCATTTCAAGCTCAGAGATAGCAGTTTCTACTGATGATTTTTCTTCTGCAGTAACTTTATCTTCAGCATCTTTTAGTGCTTTTTGTACTGCATGGATACGACCATCAGCTTCGTTACGAACTTGTGCTAAGTTAGCGAACTTTTCATCTTCTGCGGCGTTCGCTTCTGCATCGCGCACCATTTGTTCGACTTCTTCGTCCGACAAACCAGAATCCGCTTTGATTTGGATACTTTGCGCTTTACCAGTACCTTTATCAGTAGCTGAAATATTCATAATACCATCAGCGTTGATATCGAAACTTACTTCGATTTGTGGCAAGCCACGTGGTGCTGGTGGAATGTCCGTCAAGTCGAAACGACCAAGCTGTTTATTCTGGTTAGCGATTTTACGCTCACCTTGATAAACCTGAATCGTTACTGCTGGCTGGTTGTCTTCTGCCGTTGAGAATACTTGTGATTTCTTAGTAGGAATCATAGTGTTTTTCTCAATGATTGGCGTCAATACCCCACCCATTGTTTCGATACCAAGTGTCAAAGGCGTCACGTCAAGTAGCAAGACGTCTGTTTTTTCGCCAGACAATACCGCACCTTGAATTGCTGCACCTGCGGCTACCGCTTCATCAGGGTTAACATCTTTACGTGGCTCTTGACCAAAGAATTCTTGCACTTGTTTTTGCACTAATGGCATACGAGTCTGGCCACCTACTAAGATCACATCATCGATTTCAGAGGTTTTTAGACCAGCATCATCGATAGCGATTTTACAAGGACCCATAGTACGCTGTACCAAAGCTTCCGTTAAGCTCTCAAGCTTCGAGCGGCTAACGGTAACTACCAAATGCTTAGGACCACTGCTATCAGCTGTGATATAAGGCAAGTTTACTTCAGTACTTTGAGCACTTGATAACTCAATTTTAGCTTTTTCGGCAGCTTCTTTTAGACGCTGCATCGCTAGAGAGTCACCTTTTAGGTTGACGTCTTGGTCTTTTTTGAACTCTGCAACTAAATATTCGATCAATGCTGAGTCAAAATCTTCACCACCAAGGAAAGTATCACCATTAGTTGCTAATACTTCGAACTGTTGCTCGCCATCAACGTCAGCAATCTCGATGATTGATACGTCAAAAGTACCACCACCTAAGTCATAAACTGCGATAGTGCGATCGCCTTGCTTTTTGTCCATACCATAAGCAAGTGCAGCAGCAGTCGGCTCGTTAATGATACGCTTAACGTCTAGACCAGCGATTTTGCCAGCATCTTTAGTAGCTTGACGCTGTGAGTCATTAAAGTAAGCAGGTACCGTAATAACGGCTTCTGTAACGCTCTCACCAAGATAATCTTCAGCTGTTTTTTTCATCTTTTTCAAGATTTCAGCAGAAACTTGTGGTGGCGCTAGTTTTTTGCCATTGATTTCGACCCAAGCATCACCGTTGTCTGCTTTAGCGATTTTGTAAGGCACCATGCCGATATCTTTTTGCACGACTTTGTCATCAAAACGACGACCAATAAGACGCTTAATAGCAAACAAAGTGTTGTTCGGGTTAGTAACGGCTTGACGCTTAGCTGACTGACCTACTAAAGTTTCATCATCTTTATAAGCGACGATTGAAGGAGTAGTACGAGTACCTTCAGCATTTTCAATAATCTTGACTGAGTCACCTTCTAATACAGCGACACATGAGTTAGTAGTACCTAAATCTATACCTATGACTTTACCCATCGTTAATTACTCCTAATTAGTTTTAGTCTGTTAATGTTTTATTGATAATTCTATTATGAATGCGCTTATCAGCTGATTGGTTATGCTGCTAAGCGGTTACTTGTTGCTTTATATCGGTTTGAGTCTAAGTTTTTTCAAGTCGCTAACAGTACAATAATTCGCTTTTATGTGAAGTTTTGTCAATACCCTTACCTTTAACAAGGGTTATCTACCCACAGAAGTAAAGTAGCCTTGACTAAAACTATTGACCGACTTGCACCATAGCTGGACGTAATAGACGACCGTTTAAACTATAACCCTTCTGTAGCACTACGCCTACTGTGTCTGCAGCAGCTTGTGGATCAATACCAACCGCTTCATGAAGATCAGCATTAAACTTTTCGCCAGCTGGGTCAACCACTTCGACACCGTTTTTGTTCAATACGCTTATAAGCGCTTTATGAGTAAGCTTGATACCTTCGCTAACAGCGTCATCATCATTAACGTTTTCAATAGCACGCTCTAAGTTATCAACCACTTCTAATAACTCTTTGGCAAATTTCTGCAAAGCAAACTTTTTGCTCTTATCAGCTTCTTGCTCCATACGTTTTTGCGCATTATAAGTCTCAGCATTAGCGCGAGCAGTACTCTCTTTAGACTTTTTGACTTCACTTTCCAGCTCAGCAATACGTGCTTGAAAGGCTTCAATGCTAATGTCATTATCGATAGTTTGATTGTCGCCTTCATTAACCTCAGGGTTAAATTCTTCAATCGTCTCTTCTAAGACACTACCTTCACGATCGATATTGCTTTGTGCTGCCTTTGGATCTTTAGTATCGAATTCATGGTTTGGGGTTTGTTCGCTCATGATAACTCCTTGTGATTTGAATAATTGAGTGCAAATAGTTAATTTTAAAAACTGATAAAGCAGATAAAAACAGAACTTTCAGATGCAGATACTTGTACGCTCACAAGTGTTATTTAGCTATTTATTTGGCTAGCTATTTTTTAATAACGCTAGCATCGTTAGTCCTTTGATTGAAATACCTTTCGATAGCTGCTTGATAAAGGTGATGGTCATCAATTTCAAGCCTAAAGTAGAGGAATTTTTTTAATTAATGCTAGATATTCACTAATATAGTAATAAAAGCGGTAAAAAGACTAACAAGTAGAGCTTTATAGTCAGTGGCTAGAGTGACTAGTGAGGTTGGCAACTAGCCGTTATATTAGTCAGTAATAGACCTTATATAAGCTGGCTGTTATTAGCACTACAACTATGCTCAAAAGTATTATTAGACTTTTTTAGCCGCATACTTTTACTAAATGACACTTAATATTTTTGTAGATTGTCTTATTATATTTTGGCATGCAGCAACTAGAGATTTATATCAGTGTATAGCTATCATCAACTCTATTGGCAACTAATGCTAGCTATAGTGGATGATAGTTACAATCAACGCTTTGGCCAGTTATAAGCATGACCGTTAAAAAATTATCAGGAAGAAATGTTATGTCAGTTCTATCTACGAGCTCAGTCTCATTGCGCAAAGTGTTCAATAGGACCGCTAGCAGCTTTAACCCTGCAGTTTTGGGTGGTACTACTAATGAGCAGCTACAAGACAGCAGCGCTGATATGGTCATCTGCATCAACAAGCGCTCTGTGACTAATGCTATGGCTAGCAAAGTACTCAGTTATAAACCTATTGCCCAATATAAGCAGCATACCTTGCACTATGTGCTAAAAACTATAGGCTATGTTCCTGCGCCTTTTTTAGAAGGCTTTGTGAGTTATTTACAAGGCCCAACCTCCAAGCAATATCTGCATGCTAATGCGCACTTACGCTTGATACTGGCAGTCAATGCTAAGCTCAAAACTCCATTACAGCTTGCAGAATTAGGCGGTTTACGCCAAAGGTTTGCTGCTGATGCGGTTGCGATGCAAACCCCAAAAGTATGGCGGCAATATCGTGCCAATAAGCTGCTGGCTATCAAGCCTATTATTAAACGTAGCGCTGCTGCTGTTAGTTGGCAAGATAAGCTTATTGCTAATGCTGACGAGGATAGAGATACGGGCAGTGATCAAGCTACTATGAAGGTTCGCTGCTACCAAGCGGGCCCAAAGGCTAGCCACCGCTCCAATGCTGATGAAATAGTCATGCTATTTATGCATGGTGGTGGATTCTGTATTGGTGATATCGACACTCATCATGAGTTCTGCCATGCTATTTGTGCAAAAACGGGCTGGGCCGTAGTCAGCGTTGATTATCGTTTAGCTCCTGAACATCCTGCACCAACTGCTCTTAGAGACTGTATTGCTGCTTACGCTTGGCTAGCTGAGCACTGTCATACGCTCGGAGCTCGACCTGCACGTATTGTGTTGGCTGGTGACAGTGCTGGCGGTTGTCTGGCCTCTTTGCTAGCCCAACAAATAGCTGCACCAACGGCCAGCTCATGGCAAGATCTAGGTTTATCGGGTCAAAGTACTTACCAGTTACTACAGCACTTGCCGCAACCTATGGCGCAAATGCCACTGTATCCAGTGACAGATATCGAAACCGACTATCCTAGCTGGGCGTTATACGGTGAAGGCTTACTATTGGACCATGCTGATATTGCGGTATTCGATGTCGCTTACTTGCAGCACAGTTCTCTCACCCGCGAGCATCCTCTGATCTCTCCGATGACTAGTGATAACCGACAAGTCTGCCCGACTTATATTGTAGCCGCTGAGCTGGATGTGCTACGTGACCAAGCTTTTGCGTATGCTGAGCAACTAAAAGGTCATGGCGTGGCGGTTGAGACTCATACTGTGCTTGGCGCGCCGCATGGATTTCTGCATTTTATGAGCGTACATCAACGGCTTGAGCAACAGACTGACTATATTATTGAGCAGTTTGCCTGCTTCGTCTATCAAGTGCTGAGTATGCAAAAAGCACAGGCGGCTTAGTAGCGTTGTGATTGCTAGTTTCAAAAAAGTTCTACAGCGCTACTAGCATCCGTTTTATTCCTTAGCTGAACCAATAAAGGTGAGTTTATGTCTATTTTATCGTTACCATCGCTGAATGCTGTAGTGACTAAGACCATGAAAACTGTAGCTGCTAGTCGGACTGTTTATCAGCATAGATTACACTATTTATTTAAAGGCTTAGGTCAGCTGCCAGCACCAGTAGTCAAGCAGCTCAACCAGCGCTTAAACGCTGTTACTGCTGAGCAATATCCACATGCTGATGCTCATTTACGCTTAATTATGGCGATGAATAATCAGCTTAAAAAGCCGCTAAGCGTAGATAAACTGCTTAAACTACGTAAGAAATTCGCGACTGATGTGGTGTCTATACAAGCGCCTAAGGTTTGGCGACAGGCCAGTGCTAATGTTAATACTGACCTGACTACTGCTGGCAAAAATGCTGATGTTAACTGGCAAGATAAAGTCATCGCTAATGGCGAGGGGGGTGATATGGCCATTCGCTGCTATCAACACCCTCGGCATCAACTAGCTGCTGCAAGCATTAACCTTGATGATCCTAATAAGAATGTAGTGATGCTGTTTTTTCATGGTGGCGGATTTTGTATTGGTGATATCGACACTCATCACGAGTTTTGTCATACTGTCTGTAGCCAAACTGGTTGGGCAGTGGTTAGCGTTGATTATCGATTGGCCCCAGAGTATCGGGCACCAACGGCACTCAAAGACTGTATGGCAGCTTATGCTTGGGTGGCTAAGAATTCGCAAACCTTGGGGGCTTCATCATCACGTATTGTGTTAGCAGGCGACAGTGCTGGTGGCTGCCTAGCGATATTGGTAGCCCAGCAAGTGACGACTCCAACGCCAGCACTCTGGCTAGAGCTTAGTGAAGATAAAGACTCTACGGGTACTTCTATATCAACCTTTGTAGAAAGTATCAGTAACTTACCGCTACCATTGGCGCAGCTACCTTTGTATCCGGTGACTGACTTTGGGTCTGATTATCCAAGCTGGAAGCTTTATGGCCAAGGATTATTACTGGATAATGATGAAGCGGAAGCCTTTAATACTGCTTACATCACACAGAGTGCTTTACCGCAAGGACATCCTTTGGTTTCAGTGATGAATGGGGACAATAGCAATATCTGTCCAAGCTATATCGTCACTGCTGAATTAGATATCTTGCGTGATGAGGCACTAGCTTACGCTGAACGCTTGCAAAATAACGCTACTCAAGTAGAGACTTATACTGTGCTAGGGGCACCGCATGGTTTTATTAACTTAATAGGGGTGCATCAAGGTCTTAACACTGAAACTAGCCATATCATCAGCCAGTTCGCTAAATTCGTGCGCAAGTTACTGACCACTGAGGCTAATTAACCAAATCTCAGAACGTGATCCTAAGCGAAATGGTATGCCCCAAAAGCCATAGCCAGAGGAGACTACAAAGTGGCCTTTGCCAATGGCTTCATAACCATAGCCCAGACGATTGATCGAGCTGACAATGAAGTTGGCAGGGAATATCTGCCCATTATGGGTATGCCCTGACAGCTGCAAATCAATAGGCAACAGGCTATGTTCAATAATATCGCTCGGTCTATGATCCAATAGGATAACCGGCTCTTCAGTATTTACTTGCGCCAACAACTCTGTCGTTGCCACACGCTGACGTTTATGATTATCAAAGCGCCCTACTAGCCACATTGGCTGACCTTTATAATCGAGGCGTAGCACTTCATCGTTTAACAACTGTACGCCAGCGTTGCGTAGCGACTCAGTGATCGGTTTCTCATGACCATATAAATCATGATTGCCTAACGTCGCATAGACCCCATAAGGCAGGCTGGCACACAATCTAGCTAAGTTAGCTGCCATATTATAGTCACTAAATGCCTGAGTATTATCGTCCATAATATCACCTGGCATCAGCAACATATCGGCTTGTGACTGAGTGATTAGACGCTGTAATCTATCGATAGCCTTATTACCAAACAGACGACCCAAATGTAAATCACTAGCTACTGCGATACGTAGCGGCTTCAATAAAGGTTTATTGATAGTTACGGTAAGATGACGTACTTTCGGTATATAAGCGCTATATAGAGCGTAAACGAACAAGCCTATAAACACTAGCAAAGCTAAGCCACGTAGACCTAGTGCTACGCTAATAGCAGGCATAGCGAAGATAGTAGCACTATCAAACATGGTCATAGTCACCCAACCAGCGCCATATATCAAACTGATAATCGCAGCAGTGAGCACCATAAAATGCATCGCCAGCATCCAGCCACTGACCCAGCGATAACTGTTTTTTAGCAGCTTGCTAACGCTTAATAATAACAAGCCATTACTTATTAAGAACACTACTATCATCGCCATTGTCTGCGATGCCAGCTTAGTCCACGGCGCAATCCACCACTGTAAACTTAGCGCTGCGCCTAGACTAAACAGCTCTAATAATAAAATAATGACAATAAAAAATACGTAGCGCATGCGCTGTCCTGTAATAGATTTATGACTAATATAATAGTAGCAACGGCACAAAAAAACGACTTAATCTCGTGCAGTTAGCGTTGTCAAAGCGCAGCTCGCCTTAATAGTCATACTCTAGTAGCGAGATAAAGGGTTATACTCTTTATAAGGGTAATAATAGTTGCCAAGAATAGTGGTAACGATGTTTTGGATTCTGCTGAGGTTATAAGATTGGCTTTGGCGAACCTTTGCTTTGTTTGAGCAAAACTGGAGGTTATTGTGATGCAAACACTATATCAAACCACTATTACCGATAGAGAAAGTGCTGATAAATTGGTGGCTAATACTATCAGCCTAACAGGGGTGCGCTGGGTCGATGTCAATATTACCCAAGGTTCTGTTATGGTCACTCATGATGATGACTACGATGAGGCTAGCTTTAAGGCGTTTGCTGGTATATAAACAAGCGTTATAGCACCATAAAAATAAAGGCTATAGCTTAAACATTAGCTCTAATAAAGCATAGCTCTAATAGCTTACTGCCATAACTGACTGCTGTTTATAACATCCATTTTATCAAAACGCTTATCCACCTCGTAGACCGCCGCTATTTAGTTGCTGATTGCTCAGTGACTGACTGCAAGGTAATTACCCATATCTCAGAACGCGTACCTAATCGAAAAGGGACCGCACCAAACCCATAACCTGAAGTTACTAAAAATTGGGTGTTACCTATCTGCTTAGCCCCCTGTATTAATGGATAAAACCATTGCATCAGCGCGGTTAGGGGAAATATTTGCCCACCATGAGTATGGCCTGATAAGTGTACATCTATGGGGGCCTGCTTTAACTCATCCATAGATTCAAGACTGTGTTCCAAAAATATCACTGGCTTATCGGTATCCACTTGCGCGACTAAATCTTTTGCTGATATGCGCGGTGCTGGGTCAGTAATGTCCGAGCGCCCAATTAGCCAGACCGAATCCTCTAGCAGTACGTTTTCATTATCTAATACCTTTATTCCCGCCTTTTCAACTGCTGTGGTAATGGCTAGTTGGTTACCTGAATAATCATGATTGCCTAATACTGCATAAACCCCAAGCGGTGCCTGCAATTTGGACAACTGCTCTTGCATGCTATTTTTATCATAATAAAAGGTGCTGTCATTCATGATATCACCGGCTATCACTACTACATCGGGCTGCTGTGCCTCGACGAGACTGGCCAGTTTATCTAACTGACGATTGCCGAACCATCTACCTAAATGAGTATCAGATATCAGTACCATATTTAAGGGCTTTTTCATTGGCTTAGCTGTCGTTACTGTCAGGTGCTTGACTACTGGTGCGTAAGCATTAAATACTGATAGTCCTACAATACCTACATAAACGCTAGCCGCCAGTATCCGTAATAACTTAGGACGACTAGGTTGCTTTAACAACTTAGTGTAAGTGACTCCAATAACGGCTGTTATTATGGCGGCATAAACCATAAACCCTTGTAGGATACTAACAACCAAATAGATATGAAAACGTTCACGCCAAAACTCAGTAATTCCATAGAACAATGCCAGGTTATTAATAGCAAATACTATAGTGATCAACGCTAAGGTTTTAGCAGGGCTTTTAGGCTGTATTAGCCACCATAAAAGGGCACTAGTGATTAGCGCTAGCAGCTGAGTTGCGATGATAAAAAGCCACATAATAAAGGTCTGATTGATTAATGTAAGGTCATCTTATGCTAGATTTCTGCAAAGCTGTATAAGCTGGCTAGATTCCATAAAAATTCCATAATTTACAGCATTAAGTTTCACATGAAACATCTAAGTATTACTACTTATTAATAGCTAATCTTTAATGTTTCACATGAAACGTTGCTCAGTGATATTGTTATAGCTTGTTTAGCGCTGCTCTGCTAGTGCCTTTTCCAGACTTGATTGTTTAAACTCATAACCAGCATTCAGTAACGCTTGTGGCAGTACCTTTTGTCCATCAATCAGTAAAGTCGACATCTCACCGAACATCAGCTTTAACAAGGGGGTGGGTAAAGTAAAAATGGTTGGGCGATGTAGCCATGAGCCAACAGCCTTAGTAAAATTATGGTTAGTCACGGGATTAGGAGCGGTTAGGTTATAAACTACGGCTGGTGTAGTATTATTAATAGAAGAATTCGCGGGTTTTATATTATTATCATTAGGAACCGTACTCTGTGCTGACAGCGCTTTGGACTTATCCGATAGGTGTTGCTCAATAATAAAAATAGCGGCCCCTACCCAGTCATCACGGCTAATCCAGCTCATAATCTGCTGACCATCACCCAACTGTCCGCCTACTCCAAACTTGAAGGGTAGCAACAACTTGCCAAGCATACCACCTGCAGGATGGATGACCACGCCAGTACGTAATATAGCCACTGGTACATTATACTCAGAAGCCTTCAGCGCTAACTGCTCCCACTCCTGGCATAAGCGATGGGCAAAATCAGTCTTAGAGTCACTACTTTCCGTCAGAGGTTTGTCCCCTTGTGCCCCATACCAGCCAATAGCTGAACCGCTAACTAGTAGCTTGGGCTTATTAGCTGTGCGAGCGATAAAAGCTAGTAGCGACTCTGTTGGCTTTACTCGACTGGCAACTAATGCTTGCTTGCGATCATCAGTCCAGCGCGAGTCAGCAATACCTGCTCCAGCAAGGTTTACTATCACCTCATAGCTATGGTCGGTTTTAGCCAATTCATCATAACTAATCATCTGAATATTATCAGGATGTGCCTGATTACTATCACGAGTCAGCCAAGTAATATTGACTTCGCTTCCAGCTTGACGATAGCGTTCAATCATCTCTTTACTCAATGCACTACCTAAAAATCCTGAGCCACCACTAATTAAAATATTCATGAGCTTATCCTTATAATTTCGGCTAAAATCGGCTGGTATAGTGCTATTAAACTTGTTGTATATCGTTCTAATTATCCTGTTCTTTTTTACTGACTTTGTCAAAATTGGTTGTACAGGCTTTTGGTAAGGCAAAAGCACTAGCAATGACCCACTTGCTGCTACTGAAGAGATTTATGATCAAGTTAGCGAATAGCCCTATCAGTAGGATAGCTTCAAAACATTGAAGTATTAGCTAGTAGGAAGCTTTAAAGTATTAGCATCATTCTATAGTCAGTTCATTGTAAAAACTATATAGAGAGATTGAGATCAGTTTTTTGTAGCCTCTGTCGGCATAGTCAAAGCAAGCTGGAAAAACTCATCACAGTCTCGTTTCATAAAGCGATGTATCTATGTTATTTAATCTCGACTATACCCTATGATCAAGCAGATCGGTTATTAACGAATTACTTGTCCAGTTAAGGCATCACTGATTTGGCTTGGTAGCTGATATTCTAAGGTAGGCCCTGATAAATATCTCATCTGCTTGGACGCACTGCGCTGTTTATCAATGGCTTCTATATCAACACTTAATTCATCAGTGCTTTGTTTATCAGGGCTTTGTTTATCAGTACTGAAGAAGTAACGGCGAGCTTCCTCTAGGGACAATGCTGGGGGCTGCCCCGATGGGTTGCAACTAGTGGAGACAATGAAACCATAAGGGTTATCTGCGCTAACCATTTGACTGCAAAGCTGTTGAATAAGGGGATGAGCTATGACCCGCACGGCAACGCTGTTATGTGCTCCAGTAATCCAATACGGGATAGGTACACTCAACTCAGTAGATAGCGGTAATAGCCAAGTTTGCGCTTGCTGATTAGCCATCATCTGCCAGCTATCAATAATAGACTGGCGTTGCGCGCTAGTAAGGGTATTAAGTAATGGCGCAATACGGTCGATATGGTCAGTGACTACGATCATACCTTTGTCTATGGGCCGCTGTTTGATGGCCAACAACTGCTCTACAGCTGACTGATTAAAAGGGTTGCAGCCAATGCCCCAAACGCTTTCGGTAGGATATGCCAAAAGCTTACCAGAGTTTAACCATTGAGCCGCTTTGTTTGGGCTACTAGTAACTATCTGCTCTACTGCCACAGGCTCTGCTGAAAAATCATCTGTTTTCATAAGATATAAAGATAAAAAGGAGAGATAGGAATAATAACGCTTTGAGGGGTTAATAAGATAGTGAATGACTGACTTTTTAGGTCGGTTTTTTATTTTTGTTATAAGCGTAAATAGCGACCCCCTTGTTCGCTAATAGTTCCTAGCAACTCAAGCTCCATCAACTTACCGATCAGTTGCGCGGTATTCAGCTTAGTAGTCACTAATAGCGCCTCTAAATCTTGTCCATGCCAATCAAGCTGTTCATAGACTGCGGTCAAATGCTCAGGAATTATCACCTTAGTTTTGATAGTAATATCAGCATCGAATGCTGATTGAACTGGCGGGTTAGCTAAGCTTATCGGCAGGCTTTCGTCTTTAGCAGAGCGCTTATTGAGTCGAGACGCAGGGTTTACTACAGCTTTAGTTGCCTCTGTTTTAGCATAATCTACTGGCGAGTTAAGCTGCGCATTGACATCCTCTAGCACTTGCTCAGGGTGATAAATCAAAGTAGCGCCTTCTCGAATCAAATGTAAACAGCCCTCAGCGTTAGTATTATCAATATGACTAGGAATAGCAAAGACTTGCTTGCCTTGCTCTGAGGTCAGTCTGGCAGTAATTAGTGAGCCACTTTTAATAGCCGCCTCAGTAACGATAGTGGCCAAACTAAGTCCAGCCACTAAACGATTGCGACGAGGAAAGGTATGCTTATGTGGTAGTGTACCCGGAAGTAGCTCACTGATAAGACAGCCACCTTGCTCAATTATTTGAGCAAATAGCTGCTGATGTTGACTAGGATAACAGACGTCAATACCAGTCCCCATCACGCCTATGGTACGCCCGTGATAGCTAGTCTCAGCTTGAGCTAGTGCCCCTAGATGAGCACATTTATCTACCCCCACTGCTAAACCACTAGTGATCACATAACCTACCCGAGCTAAATATTGCGCCATATCGAAGGTGGTTTTTTGGGCATGGGCAGTAGGTTTACGGCTACCTACCATAGCAATCTGTGCTTGCTGCAAGCGCGCGCTATTACCCCGACAGAACAATAATGGGGGTGGATCATAGATTTGTAATAGTTGCGTAGGATACTGGGGCTGATCGGCAAATATTAATTGGTACTCACCCGATTCTAGCGCCGCCATAATAGTATCTATACTAGCAATAGTCTGCTCAGTTTGCTGGTGACGTTTCAGATGAGTATGATGAAGACCTAGCTCACGCCAAGCACTCAGCTTAGCTGTCCAGGCTTGTTGCATACTAGCAAAACTACTGACTAGTTTATAATAAGCAGATAATGAGCCATTCACTTCATACCATAGTGCCAACGAGGCACGCTGCTCTTCCGATAATATAAGCTTAGATACCGTCATAGTAGTCTGGCTCTTAGTTTGTTTTATAGCATTTTAGGCGTTAGTAAATTATTGCAATAATACCTTATTAAAATAACCCTTATAAATGGGGCGGTGGTAGTAACTGATCACCCACGCCTAATGGTAGATCTGAGCTTAGAACATAAGCATAGCTGATATCAGCGAAGCTATTAAATACCATGACCATTCCACTAAGTTCGCTGGGCAAGCGTACTGGATTGTCATTATCGATAGTGTCACGCACTAACGGACCTTTTTGATAAACGGTCAATACATCGCCTAGCTTTGCGCCTTGCCTAGTCCCTAAATTAATCGCTACTACACTGCCTCGGGCGGCGGAACTAATGGAGTCCATTACTCGCACTATGGTACCGCCACGGCTGACTGTCGCAGGCTTAGGATAGAATACCGGCGCAATACTATTATTTAGCTCAACAAAGACTCTGTCACCTTCACGTACTTCCTTACCGTAACTAGCATTCAAATGCAAACTAGAGACTCCCTCAGGAGTAGAGCTAGTAACTCGCCCTGTCGCTACTTGGGTAACCTCTAAGCCGATAACTGTTTTGGTCTTTGGATCAACATAGCGTTCACCTTGGCGATATACCCCATAATTCTGACCAACAATAAGCGCTACCCCTTTAGCATAAACTGTATCACCGCTAGCCGTAATCAAGTTGCGGTTCTTAGAAGCTAAGATATAAGGGGTAGTATTGAAGTCCTTAGGATTTACTATAGTGGTTTTATCTAACCAATGCTGGATAGCTGAGCGTGGAATAGCAGGGATGCTGTTGACTGTCGATGTCACCGTCACTGGTCTAGCAGGCAAACCACCATTCAGCTGCTTTTCTATCCCTGCACAACCTTCCCCAGTATCAACCCCAAGCAAGGTGTTACCTTGAATGATGCATAAGATAAGTACATCGTTAGGATAAATAAGATGAGGGTTTTTTATTTGGGTATTGGTCGCCCAAATATCTTTCCAGCGCCATGGACTATCTAAATAGCGGCCTGAGATATCCCACAAAGTATCGCCTTTTTTGACGATATAGCGATTAGGAGCATCAGCCTTGATAGTGGGTGGCGGGTTATTAGCATGAGCAGTAGGTAGCCATAATGCACTACTAAAGGCCGTCATCAACAGTGCTTTCACTAAAGCCTTAAAGCTCATTTTTATTATATCCATATGAATTAAGGTATGACGTTGATGTAATCAGCGCCTTTTATCATAGCCGCTTATAGTGCTTTTTCAGTTTCAATGATCGCTAATCAATGGTTGCTGATTTATAACACTACAGTAAGCTATCTGTACCTTAGCACAATATTAATTATATTTTTACTGATTAATGTCGATTAAAACCAATTAACATAACTATGTTTCACGTGGAACTTGACATTATATCTTATTAAAACAGCTGCTAATGGTTGCTGATACAGTTATGCGCACTGGTCGGCTAACTCATCGATAGCTATCGGTTTATGTTATTTGATAGATTAATGTTTATTATTAAACGACTAACGGCTATCAATAAATGATAGCCGTTAGTGATTTAGAATATTCAAAATACTGTTTTATAGAGCTGCTCTATAGCCCTATTGTTTTATTATAGAAACTCTATGCAGGGTTAGCAGTAACTTGCTGACGAATTTGCTCAGCTACTAGCTCTGCCTTGTTATCTAAAATAACCACATGCTGTTCTAGAGCTTCTAAACCTTCGGTGTGCTTTGGTCGAGCAATCTCTATAGGGCCGACAGCTTCGATGATGGTGTCTGCGAACTTAACAGGCAGTGCTGTTTCGGCACAGATGATAGTTTCACCTGCTTGCTGTAGCTCTTTAGCGACTTTGATACCATCTGCCGTATGTGGATCGACCAATTCACCATACTGTTGATACAAGGATTTTATGGTTTGTAAGCGATCGGCATGAGTAGACTTACCGGCAGCAAAACCATAACGGCTATTAACTACTTGTGCTAAATCAGATAAGTCAAAGCCTTGCCCTGCTTTTACGCCTTCAAATAGCTCATGAACGCGAGCGCTGTCTTTATCTAGCAATAGATAAACGAAACGTTCAAAGTTAGAGGCCTTAGAAATATCCATAGACGGGCTAGAAGTAATGTAAGTTTTATCTGTTGCGCGCGGCTTATAAGCGCCTTGATTAAAGAAGTCATTAAGGACGTCGTTCTCGTTAGTAGCGACGATTAAGCGTCCAATCGGTAAGCCCATTTCACGAGCGATATGACCGGCACAAATATTACCAAAATTACCTGAGGGCACGCTAAAACTAACCTGCTCTTCGTTGCTACTAGTCACGGCAAAGTAGGCTTTAAAGTAATAGACAATCTGTGCCAGTATCCGGCCCCAGTTGATGGAGTTGACGGTACCTAAGTTATAAGCCGCTTTGAACTCAGCATCTTGTTGCAAAGCTTTGACGATATCTTGGCAATCATCAAACATACCATCGATGGCGATATTATGGATATTAGCGTCTGTCAGGCTATACATCTGCGCGCGCTGAAACTCACTCATCTTGCCATGCGGCGACAGCATAAATACTTCGATGTTGTCTTTACCACGCAGTGCATATTCAGCAGCACTACCTGTATCGCCACTAGTTGCGCCAATAATAGTGATACGCGCGTTTTGACGCTTGAGTACATACTCAAAGGCATTACCCAAAAACTGCATCGCCACATCTTTGAACGCGAGCGTTGGACCATTAGATAAGCCTAAAATATACAAGTCATCTTCAAGCTTACGTACAGGTACAATCTCAGCATCGCCAAATACTTCAGCAGTATAAGTACGCTCAATAATATCTTTTAAATCGGCATAAGGAATATCAGTAGCAAAGCGCTGCATAATGGCTAATGCTAACTCTGGATAACTCAGCGAGCGCCACTCTTCTAAAGTAGCCTCATCAACATTTGGATAGTGCTCAGGTAACATCAAGCCACCATCAGGCGCAAGTCCCATAAGGAGCACATCACTAAAATCCATCGGTTCAGTCTGACCACGAGTACTAATATATTTCATGTTTTGTCCTGTCAAAGAATTGTTTTATTTATCTGTTAAATACAGAAATGAGAAATAGCAAAAGGGTAGCTTAATTTCAAGTTGAAGCTATACTTTCTAAATATGCAAATAAATCACTATTGGGCAACCATTCTGTAGAAGGTCTAGTCAACGCCAAAATATGAGATTCGTTTATCAAATCTTCTAAGTTTTTCGGAATTAAACCCTGCATAGTCGCTAAATTATTTTCGAATAATTTGGTAAGTATTAAGATCCAGAGAGATATTTTGAGTGCCTTATCCCATTTATTCCAATTTATTGATTTAGCTAGAGGTCTTTGTATAATCCTTTTTTGCTTTAAAATAATCTTATGAAGATTTTTAATACACTTATCTTTATTATCTTGACTACTGTTAACCCATAGGTGTGCACATACTTGCGTGGTTACCTGTTCTCTATCTGGTGAAAATATTACTGATTCATTTTCATCTGTATTTTCAAATTGAGCTATTAGCTCTTGAATCCAAATCTCACATATATAATCACAGTTAACACGGTTAGCTAATAATAATGGATCAATTATATCTATAAACAACCAAGGTTCAGACCATTTAAGCTGTTGATGATAACCCTTAGCGGAATCAATAAGATTTTGCATACTATTATCAGGTACTTGTTCAGGTAGGAATTTATGCAATTCACCTACAAGTTTTTCATAATAAAGCTTTGACTCAAAGCTCAAAGCATTTCGATTCAAACTCCATCCTACAAATTGAATCTTTTCTTCGTAAGAAAATATATGTAAGAAACTGGAGTTCAAATCAAAATTGTTTAAAGATTTGAGATTTTGTTCTAGCATGATCCATCCAAACCAGTTAATGATACCTGTATTACTTATAATTAATAGACTCGTTTGATAATTTGAAACTTGTTCAAAATTTACAGCTAAAGAAATTTCATATAGAACTTGCTCTAGCAATGATAACCTAATGATATGATTTGATTTAGGATTCACTTCCAAAATATTAGTTTGTTTACTAATAATCAGAAGAAGGCATTCTGGTCTATATTGCCATAATAACTTAATAGCATAAAAATCAGACCAAGATAGAATTTCATTGTTTGATGGTCTATTAAAATAGTCAATCTGTATTGGGTTTTTAGTTAGCTCTTTTAGAGATTTAGTAAGGTAGCTTGGATCAATTACTGCAACATTTTTACTATCGTCAGTAAACTTCATCTTGAAAGAATCAGATAAAAACTCTGATAGAAATAATAAAAACTGAGTTTTTGAAGAGATTTCATCTAGGTTTGAATCAATGATGTGAGAGTTTGCTAGAATATGACCTATCATATTCCACTGTGAATAGAAGTTAGTAAAGTCTTCTTGCATATTATCAATACAATTGTATAGTCCGTTCGCTGTCAAACTATGAAGCGAAACATCTTCGATAAGTCCTAAACTTTGAAGTTCTTTCTTAAGTTCATTGCCATATAAGCCTTTTAACGATGACTCTTCGAACCACACACTAAAAAGATTTCCTGATAGCCTATTTTCTAGGATGCTTAATGGATTATATAAATTTATTAACTCCTTTGAAGAGTCTTCTGTATCAAACAGTAGTGTAATATTATTATCATTTGACGACTCATTAGCCTCTTGAATGAGGTCAAATGTGTATTGCTTAACTTGATATAAAACATCTATAGGAATTGGTGTTACTAACAAAGGAAAGTTTTGAGCTACGCTTTGGAAGGAGTTAGATAAATGATAACCCTCAACTGGAAGGCCGTCACTCCCTATAATTAAAATATAACGGTCATGCAAACGCTTTTCTTTCAATCCATATATTTTAACTTTGCTCCTACTTAACCTTGCTCTATTATGCTCACAGTTTTCTAATAAGTTATCAAGACCCTGTTTAACTTTTCCATCTTTAAATTCTGGTACTGTTCGGAATACTATGTACTCAGCACCTCGTGAAGCATATAAAGTTAGTAGAGCTGAACCAGCATCTTCAAAATAGGGATCAAATATTGTAACTTGGTATTTCTCATTTTTCTTTAGAACTTCTTTAAACCACTCAACAAACTGTAAACGCCCCTCACCATTGCTTTGACCCCAGCGTAAAAAAAACCTTCCATTAGATGTAGGTGGATATAATTTTTTGAACAATGAGTTCATAGCTCTATTTTCAGGTACCCATTTATCGAGTTCACGCTCGCCTATTACGTTATTAGAATCATAGTTCGCACCTGAAAATGATAAAGCATTTCTTACACGTATTCCCATACTAGGATTAGTTGTTCTTTCAAGCCAGTCAAACTCCACCCTACTAGAACTATTTTCCATAGCGGTTAACTGAAAGCTAATTTCACGACAATAATAAATCTTCCAACTACAACAAAGATAACCCTCTTCAGTTTCATCTCCTTTCGAAGCATAAATATCCACTCTAGAGCTATCAACCACATTTTTTAAATTATTATCAAGTTTGAAAACATATTCAAATAGGTTTTCTATGTTATTAGCTGTTGCACGACACGAATAGAACACTTGATTGTTATTCATTAAAGTCAAAATAAAGCTAAAATTATTAAAGCTAGGAAGCTGACTGGCGTTGAGTTTAACTTCTATATTCTTTTCTTCAGTCCATTCAACTGCGAAAAGGCTATTTTCCTGATCATCGATAGTTGGGAATACAAGTAATTCAATATCTCCGATCCTTTCTAGGTCTTTTTTACCAAAATCCATTCCAGTGTCGGAATTTAATCGGGTTATTATCATAGAAGTAAGGTTTTTATCATACACTTCATCATATAAGAATAAACCTTGTTTATCTCCTTGAAAAATGGATGCACTAAACGCTCCTGCATTTCCAAGTGGACTAGCTAGGGTATCTGACACATGTGCATCCCGATTTAAAAGATAAGCTACAGGCCGAAAACCTACATAAGAATTCGAAAGACTGACATCTCCAAACCTATTTTGTAGCTTGGACTGAAACGTAAAATCAAGCGCTGTACTTATATCATCAAGATTTTTTCCGTCAATTATCATAGTGAGTAAGCTAGAACATAGTGAACTATCTATATATAGGTTTAATTGAGTAACACTAGCTTTAGATTCTCCAAATGACTGATAATTACTGTCGTCATCACTAAATGACCATCTGCTGTTAGAAAAACTATATGGAAGTAATCGACCATATATTACGCGATTTTCTATAACGTTTTGGTGTTGAATTTGAAGCACCCAGAGTTGGAATGCACAAGGAAGTCCTTCTGATGAAAATAATCTTTCTAAACGATCATCATTCAATAAATCACTAAGTTCGTAAGCCATTTAAATTTAGTACTCCTTTAAAACTCATCAAGCTTGCGGACTTTTTGAACCTATTTATCCTGTCGTCTTCATCAACAACGCATAATAAAAGCCGTCACCGCTGTCGCTATCTATTGGCAGACACTGACGACCAACTTCTTGTGCAATGCCCCAATTACAGTCTGCAGTGAATTCGATAGCACTAGCATCCGTATGATGTCTCATAAATTCTTGGATCTGCTCAACGTTTTCTTGCTTTAATATGGAGCAAGTGATGTATAACAAATAGCCACCAACTTTTAATTGTGGCCATAGATTATCCAAGATCTCAGCTTGCAAACGCGCGGTTTGTTCTACGTCTTCCTCGGTTCGTAAGATACTGATATCAGGATGACGACGAATAACACCAGTAGCGGTACAAGGGGCATCTAGCAAGATGGCGTCAAATACTGGAGCATTGTTATCGGCTTGCTTGTTCGCTCCTTGCCAGCGCGTAGCATCAGCACAAACAATATCCAGTTTGACTTGCTCTGACTGCTCTAGATTTAGACGCTCTAGGTTCTCATAAATACGAGTAATACGCGGCGCTTCATTATCGATAGCGGTTAGTTTAATGCTGTATTTCTGATCGGTGCTATCATTAGTATCATTAGCATCAGTATGTTTCACATGAAACAATGGTGATTGACTATCAGTAGTTAATAGCTCTAACCAATGGGCAAGCTTACCGCCAGGAGCAGCGCAGGCATCTAAAATCTGCAAATCATCCACATTGCTCTCAGTGCTCACCTTGTTGATAAATGCTTGATTGATCAAAGGTGCCGCCAATTGAGCATACATATCTTGAATACTAACCACCCCTTCAGCGAAGGAAGGTAAACCGCTCACTGCTGTGGTTTGCTCTAAACGTAACACTGAGGTATTAACCTTAGTAGTCTGCTGCTGATTAGGCAGTTGAAAAGCACTGGTTATCTCTACCAAATCAGCGCTGATATCAGCATCAAACAAGCTCTGCTGATAGATACTAACATCAGTAACTGCAGAATTTACTCGTAAAAACATTGGCGCAGGTTGGCGCAGACCTTGCATAAGATCGTCATATTCAGCACTCCAATCTTGCTTAAGCTGATAAGCAAGCCAATTAGGCAAGCTGTGCTTTTTATCACACTTTTTACGGAACTTGCTTGGGTTCTTGGCCACTTTGCGCAAAATAGCATTTACTAGACCCGTAGCATGAGCAAACTCGATCTCTTTTGCCGCTTCGACGGTTTCATGAATAGCCGCATGATCAGCCACTTGTAAATACAGCAGCTGGGTCAGACCTACTTGAATAGTCGTGCGTACTTCTTTTTCATCAATAGGGTTGTCAGCCAGACTATCTAGTAGGCGCTCGAGCGCATACCACTGGCGCAAAGTGGTCAATAATAATGCGTGAGCAAAACCTTTATCGCCCTCGTGCAGACTATTGAGTAGCGGATCTAATACACTAGATAATGACTGACCATTTTGGATAGCTAATAAAGTTCGAATCACACGTACACGTACGCTACCAGTCATTTTTAAGTTACTTGATGGCTTGTTTTTATTATTTCTAGGGCTATTAGACGTGGTTTGTCTCATATTACTTGATTTCCTATGCCTATTGGGCATCTGTGTTGGCTTATTAAAGGGAGCTATAACTATAAATTATTAAGGTGCATCGTTACTAAATTGGTCACCGTCATTGAGCTGATTGCCATGACAAATTTGTTCAGCATTGACTGACTTACTACCAGCAAACTGTAATTCAGTGATAGCGATAGTGCCAGCGGGCTGTTGGATAGAATCATCTTGTTGACTATCATCAACTGCGATCCCACAAGCGACTAAAATTGCTTTGCGTCCAACACTGACAACCTTGCCAGCAGTTTCGTGGGTTTGTTGGCTAGTATTAACCGGTAAACTGGCCAAAATCTTGACTCGCTGGCCTTGTAAAAAGGTATACGCACCCGGCCAAGGGGTTAGACCCCGAATATGTCTTTCAATTACTGCGGCAGGCTGTGACCAGTCAATTTCGCCTTCAGTTTTGACTAACTTTTCGGCATAATTGGCTTCACTATTATCTTGGCTAATAGCCTGCTGTTGATAGCCTGCTAGATCTTGTAGCACAGTAGTAATAGCCGTAGCGCCTAAAGCTGCTAGTTTGTCATGTAAGCCAGTTGCAGTGTCGCCGGAGTCTATAACACAGCTGACTTTATACAACATATCGCCCGTATCTAAGCCTTTATCCATCTGCATAATAGTAATGCCAGTCTCTTTGTCACCCGCTAATATTGCCCGGTGGATAGGAGCAGCACCACGCCAGCGCGGCAAAAGTGAAGCATGAATATTGAGACAACCATAAGTAGGCATAGTTAACACCCCAATCGGCAAGATCAGTCCGTAAGCTGCGACAATCATTAAGTCTGGCTGATAACTGCGTAGTGTTTCTCTAGCCGCTATACCTTCTGTCACTGATTTTTTAAAAGTAGCTGGTTGCTCAACAGGCAAGCTATGCGCCAAAGCCACTTGTTTGACCGCCGAAGCTGATAGTTTTTGTCCACGCCCCGCTTTTCGATCCGGCTGAGTGTAGACGGCTACTATAATTATATTCAATGCGTCTTGTTGAGCTATTAAGGCCTCAAGACTAGTAGCTGCAAACTCAGGCGTACCGGCGAATACTACTCGTAACGGTTGCATCTTATTAATACTAGCAGGATGCTCATTATCTAAACTTTGCGTAGGGCTTAAACTAGGGTCGGAATCATTTATAGCGGTCATGTTTATCATCGCAGCTTAGTAGGTAGGGTTTATAAATTGCAGATAAGTGCTCGCTGTATTATAAGTGAGTTTATCGCGTTGTGCCATGCTTGTGGATAAGGCGTGTTCAACCTTCAATTATAGCGCTGCTAGTTCAGTCTTTAGGGCAGCTGCTAAAATCACTCTGTAGTCGTTATAAATAGTATTTAGCAACCCTTACCTATTATAATATTAGTTGATAATAATAAAAACACATCGGCATTATCCGCAATTTGTATCTTATCTGATACATAGCTTTAATCTACTATTAGCCATCAGCAACGTTTATTCGTCAACTGTCCACATACCCACAGTTACACTGAAAATAGTTGTCCATGTTAAAATGCTTGAACAAACTTTGTAAGCCCTTTACGGTTAGATTTAAGAGGACAGATAATGAGTATTATCTGGTTATTAGACCATCACTATCATACTGCACTTTGCGGCAGATATAGGATTAAGTGATATGCGGAAATTCAGGTCACTAACGCGCTTGCTCATATTTTATACTTTGAGCTTGCTTATCATGCTGACCTTGTATTATGTCATGATGTTCTCGTTGCTAAAAACCAATAATCAGCAGTATAGCCAAACGGTATACGAGGCTCTACATTACGAGATATCCAAAAACACTACTCTTACCGATGTTGAAATGCTGGCCCTGTTAGATAAACCTTTTTTTGAAGGCGTCAGCTATCAAATTATCTTAATGTTGCCCTCTGGGCAAAGCTATGTGCACCGCTATACTAGACCAGGAGAAAAGAGGTTTACTACTGTTGTTTTTCCAAAGCTTGCCAAATCAGTTGCTCCTAATAATAGTTATCAGTTGACCAATAATACGCTGACAGGAGTCATCAAACTGCGAGGCGGACATCAAATCTATATAGTGCTGCGTCACAAGCCTATGGATATAAATTGGCTGACTTACCAGTACTGGTTGCCTCTATTGTTGGCCCTGATTTTGTTTACGGTGATGTTGGTATATACCCTTAAGCGCCGATTAGATTGGTCACAATTACTCAATTATATCGAGAATATGGCCACTACCTCTAAAGATATCTACACCCTACCTCCTTTCGCGCAAGCCCCCTCCACTGAAGAGTTCATACGCTTAGGTCATGCTCTAGGGCGAGTCAATTATCAGCTGCATACCAATTATCGTCGTATTAACACCTTGAGCCACCGGCTAGAACGGTTAGTAGATCAAGCTCCTCTACCTATGCTAATGGTGATGCGTCAAGGTCAAATTAGCTTTTTTAACCAACGCTTTGAGCAGGTTTTTAATACCCTCTTTCAGCGCGACAATGACTACAATCTGACAGACTTTGTCACTGGTATCGACCCTACAACCCAACAGCTGCTACAAAAACTGTCATTGCAACGGGTAACTCGTACCTTAGTAGTCTATGGCTTAGAGAATAAGCAAACCTATCAGTTACACATTACCCCTTGGTTTGGGGAGCATGGTCAAGTACATGGCTTTACTGTGCTATTAAATAATGTCGATACTTTTACCAAGCAACTCGAAAGTGAAAAGTTAAAAAACCAGCAGTTACAGCTACAGGTCAAAGAGTTTGCTCAGCTTAGATCCGTTATTGGTCATGAATTGCGCACGCCACTAAGCGCTATCATCGGTACCCTTGATATAATAGAAGAATCTGCTTTTTCGCTCAAGCAACAAGATATTTTACATACCCTAAAACAATCTAGTCACTCTATGCTAGCGATGCTCAATGACATGCTAGATGTAGCAAAAATAGAAGCAGGAAAAACCTCAATCGCCAATGAAGCTACTGATATCTTTAAAATCAATCAGCATGTGGTCGACCTTATGGCTGGCAGTGCTTATAAAAAGAATATCGATCTGCTCTATTTATTTATGCCTGAGTGCCCTCGTTTCATCGATACTGATGCTAAGCGCTTACAACAAATCATTCTCAACCTAATGAACAATGCAATTAAATTCACTGAATCAGGCTATGTGGCTTTAGTTGTAGAGCCAGTCACTCAGCAAAAAACTACGCAAAATAGAACCAAAGGCTTGGCCAAACATCCTCCTACTCAAAATAACTCTTCTGTTGCTACCGATCAGTATCATTGGATTCGCTTCAGTGTTATAGATACCGGTATAGGTATTGCTGAAGATGAAAAACACTCGCTGTTTTCTTATTTTAATCAAGCCAATGCTCAGATCAGCCATAAGTTCGGTGGGACAGGTCTTGGACTGGCTATATCTAACAGTTTCGCCCAACTCCTTGGAGGATTTATC
The DNA here is from genome assembly GCF_904846695.1 of Psychrobacter urativorans. Taxonomy (GTDB): domain Bacteria; phylum Pseudomonadota; class Gammaproteobacteria; order Pseudomonadales; family Moraxellaceae; genus Psychrobacter; species Psychrobacter urativorans. Next base: position 35,219 of record NZ_CAJHBR010000018.1, on the reverse strand, counting down.
CAACTCGATAGCGATGGTCGCTCGGGCAGTACTTTTGCCCTCTACTTACCCTGTAGAGCGCCCACTTATCACCCTACTTATTACTTCCATGCTAACCTAACCCCTATTTATCTGGTCGCTATCGTTAAACATGACCTGTATATTGATTACCTGCGCAGACTTTGCCATCACTTATCTATCAGTGCTGATATCTACTCTATTAACGAGATGCCAGCTGTAGCTGAGATCACAGAAAAACTGCAGCATAAAAGCGAAACCTCAGCGCCGTTATTACTACTTGATTACGATAACCAACCCATAAGCATAGCCAACTCAGTTGCTGTTGCTACTAGTGCCGATGTTAGTATTGATAACAATACAGCTGGCACTATACCTCAGAGTAGCTTAGAGGCTCTGCTCGCCATGCCCTCACCAAAGATTCTATTGAGCATGAAGATGGTGCGTAATATCTCATCTACTTATCTAGATCAGTTCGATGGGTTTTTGCATAAGCCTTTAGATGTCACTTTATTATTATCTGAAATCATTCGCTTAACTCAGCCAAAGCTACTGGCAAACTCATCTGCATTACTGATGACTACTAACGAACCGGTAACCCCTAAAGCTTTGGTACCACCAGAGCTCCAAGCTCCTAACGTTACAGAAATCCAAAGTGATAGCGATCAAGTTATAAAGCAGCCTATAGAAGCCTTAATCTTAGTAGTTGAAGACAATATTATTAATCGAAAAGTAGCCTGTAAACTGTTAGATCAGTTAGGTTATCAGACTATCGTTGCTGAAAATGGCAAACAAGCCTTACAGCAGCTAGCGGCAACCGAGCAGAGCATTGCACTTATTTTGATGGATTGTCGTATGCCAGTGATGGATGGGATGGAAGCGACACGAACTATTCGAGCCCAAGGCAATGATATTCCTATAGTAGCGCTCACCGCTAATGACTCTGTAGAGGATAGGGAAGCTTGTAGGAAGGCCGGAATGAATGAATTTTTGACTAAACCTATTAATAAGCAGCAACTTATTGAGGTACTACAGCGACTCATTAATAATTAATAGGCGTAACCGCTAGGCTATAAAAAGTTAACACTTGAATATAGAGCTTATAATCTCTTAGATCTCCAGCAGTTAGACTACTAAAAGCCAATAACTGCTGCTCAGTCAGCTATCAACCAGCGTATATTAGGCTGATTGATGGCTAGTTGGTCATTCAATTAGTTAATTGATCTAACTGAATTTGATTTAGCTAAAACTTGATAAATCTGTTATCTCATAAAGCCATTATCTGCTAAAAAACTCTCAGTAATAGCACTAGGGGCTGGTGAAGTATCTGTTTTTTTATTCAACAAACGCTCTAAATAACGCGCAACCAGATCTACCTCGACATTGACTTTATCGCCGACTAACCAGTGCTTAGCAATATTAGTCACTTGCGCAGTATGAGGAATAATATTTAAACAAACGATATTATCACGTACCAGATTAGTAGTCAGGCTAATGCCATCAAGAGTAATAGAGCCTTTAGTTGCTGTGTAATGCGCCAACTCAGCTGGAATTTCGATTTCGATGTAAATAGAGCGAGCGTCTTGCTTTAACTTGCTTACTACCCCCACACCGTCAACGTGACCAGAGACAATATGTCCGCCAAAGCGAGTGGTAGGCAGCATCGCTTTTTCTAAGTTAACCACATCACCCGCTTTTAAATCCTGCAGCGCAGTACGAGCTATAGTTTCACGTGAAACATCAACAGCATAATAGTTACTACCTAAATCGACTACTGTCAAACAAATCCCATTAGAAGCGATGGAATCGCCTAGTGAAATATCACTAAAATCTAAATCATTGGCCTCAATAACCAAGCGAATATCACCACCGACAGGCTGCATAGTCTTGACACGTCCAACACTTTCTATAATTCCAGTAAACATATTAACCTCTTTGTATTATCGCTGTTGGTTTGATCATCAGCATACTTATTCATCGCTTGCGTTTCAATGGCATAAGTTGTGGATAAGTATGGAATGTTTGTAGCGTTTAACTGTGTAAATCAGCCATCTGCAAAAGTTATCCACAATAGCTAGTAAATTAAATTGTAGCGGCAATGGTACTGATACCTCTATGCAAAGTTAAGCTCAGTAAAGGTTTGAGCTGATTATAAACGGTTACTCATAGTCTATAAGTTTCATGTGAAACAAAGTTATACACAGTTTCATGTGAAACCTTATGTTCAGTATAGTAGTTATCCACATTAACGGACTATTTAACCCCTACTGTGGATAACTCCTTGAGGTTATATCTTTGATTGTATTGTCTAATTACAATGGCATGAGAGTGATCTTAAGGTCAGAACCAAGTTGCTCATGGCTATGATAATCAAAGCGTAATTGCTGCGCTAAAGATAAAGGATTAAAATCAACCATAGCTTTAGCTTGGGCCCCTAATAAACAAGGCGCTTGATAGACAATTAGCTCATCAACTAGCTGCGCACTAAGAAAGCTACCAGCCACTTTAGCACCCGCCTCAATCAGCACCTCATAACAATGATGCTCGCTGACTAATCTAGTTAATAGTTCTGCTAGCTCGTTATCACGCCAATAGAGGGTGTCACTATCACAACATAACTGGTAGTCAGATTTTGGATCATAAGCTAAGCGCTGACGTCTATCAAGTATCACTAGCTTTGGTTGCGGTATTTGCGCAAGCGCTACCCCTAATTGCGTGGAGCGTACGTTCAGCTGTGGATTGTCTGTGATAACCGTTTCGCTACCAGTGATAATAGCTGCGCTTTGCGCCCGTAGCTTCTGTACATCCTCGCGCGCTGCTGCACCAGTAATCCACTTAGACTCTCCTGACGCCATAGCTGTACGACCATCGAGGCTAGTAGCTATCTTTAACCGTACATAAGGCATTTGCGTACGCATTGCTTTTAGAAAACCACGATTAAGCGCTTCTGCTTGGCTAGTCAATACCCCAACAGTTACCGCAATACCTGCCTGCTGTAACCACTTTACCCCGCGACCCGCTACTTGTGGATTAGGATCTAAACCGGCGACCACCACGCGCTTGATACCCGCTTCAATCAACGCCAATGCACAAGGTGGTGTACGTCCAGTATGACTACAAGGTTCCAAAGTTACATAAGCCGTTGCTCCTAACGCTTTACTGCCAGCGTCTCTGAGCGCAAATACTTCAGCATGTGGCTGTCCTGCTTGTGGATGAAAGCCTTGCCCTACTACTTGTTCTGCTTGCACTATCACGCAGCCTACTGCTGGATTAGGGCGAGTAGTATATTGTCCACGTCGGCCTTGTTCGATAGCTAGCATCATAAAATAGCTATCACTAGCATTTCGACTAAGGTTAAAAACTGACATACAAGCACCACGCTTAATAAGAAATAATCGATTGGCAAAAAAGTAGTGAAAACTAACTATCGTCTTTATCAGCGGGGCGAATATTAGCTATCTCTTGATGAAAGGCATCGATATCTTGAAAATCGCGATAGACACTAGCAAAACGTACATAAGCTACATCATCTAGAGATTTCAGTTCGCTCATGATAATTTCGCCTAAGACTTTGCTACTGATTTCGCGTTCCCCCATTTGCCGTACGCGCTTTTCAACACGGCTAATCATAGCTTCTTGCTCATCAATAGTAATGGGACGCTTCTGTAACGGCAATTGAATAGAGCGGCGTAGTTTCTCATTATCATAAGGTTCAATTTTGCCACTTGATTTGATAATCCGTGGCATAACGACTTCTACCATCTCAAAGGTAGTAAAACGCTCTTGGCAACTACTACAGACCCGACGACGACGTACTTGCGCTCCTTCTGCTGCTAAACGTGAATCAATGACCTTAGTCTCTGAAGCGTTGCAATAAGGACAGTGCATGCGGTGTTCCTTTTTATGGGTGCCAATTATAACTGCCGGTTACAGGTTTCATCTATGGATGTCAGCTACAAGTATCAATATGAGTAACAGTATGAGTATGAGTATGAGTATGAGTACTAATTATGCATATAGATGATCTATAGCTAGTGAGCTGCCGCTACTTACCTATACAAAAACTACCAAATATTTTACCTAACAAATCATCAGCGCTAAAGGCACCCGTGATCTCGCTCAAACTATGCTGAGCTTGACGCAAACTGTCAGCCACTAGCTCTCCTGCCTGAAAGACTACCAATTGCTCATGGGCTTCATCCAAATAAAGCAGTGTTCGTCTCAATGCATCTAAATGGCGGGTACGGGCAATAAGACTGTTTTCGGGAGGGTGAAAGCCTACTTTAGCACAAAGCGTTTCGATAAGATTTTCAATACCCGCCCCTGTTTCACATGAAACATTAACTTGCTCATATCCTTGGCCGTTATTAGCATCAGTATGAATAAACGTGGAAACTATATTGTTTGTCTGACTTGTCTCAGTAAGGCCATTAGATAGCTGGACAGTTTTATCACTATTCTGCGGTAGTAAGTCGCTTTTATTAGCAATAATTAGTAAGCGTTTGGCTTCTGGTAACTCACCAAATAGCTGCTCTGCTAATTGAATAGGGGTGCTACCGCCTTCTATATCACGAGTCACATCATAGACCAACAGTAGCATGTCAGCTTGGGCGATAGCGGTACGAGCACGGGCTATGCCGATACGTTCAACCGTATCTTCAGTCTCACGCAGCCCTGCGGTATCGGTTAAATGTAGCGTCAAACCATTCAACACTACTGTCTCTTGTAGCGTATCGCGCGTAGTTCCAGCAATCTCAGTAACGATAGCGCGCTCTTGCCCTGCTAGCCGATTGAGTAAGCTGGATTTGCCAGCATTAGGTCGGCCTGCTAATACCACATGAATACCATCACGTAATAACTGACCCTGTTTGGCCGTCGCTAATACTAGTTGAATCTGCGCTTGGGTTTGTTCCAGTTTATCTTGAATAACGCCATCGGATAGAAAATCAACGTCTTCTTCATCAGGAAAATCAATAGCCGCCTCTACATGCAGACGCAGATGAATCAGTTGTTCTAACAGTTGATTGATCTTTAGTGAAAACTCACCACTTAATGAGCGTATAGCGCTACTAGCAGCAGCAGCGCTAGTGGCATCGATTGCATCAGCAATAGCTTCTGCTTGTACCAGATCGAGCTTATCATTATCAAAAGCTCGATACGAGAACTCTCCCGCGTTTGCTTGCTGCGCGCCCAGCTCAAAAACGCGTGCTAATAGCTGATTCTGCAAAATCATACCACCATGGCCTTGTAGCTCAATCACATCCTCACCAGTAAAAGAGTGTGGCGCATTGAAATATAACACCAGCCCTTCATCGATGATCGTACCATCAGCTTGATAAAAGCGACAAAAACTGGCTAAGCGTGGGCTAAACTTGGTCTTACCCGTCAACTGACAAGCGATGGCGTAAGCTTTGCTACCAGACAGGCGGATGATACCTACTCCACCACGGCCAAGCGGCGTTGCAATAGCAGCAATGGTAGTGGTCATAGAGGGGGCAGATAAAACAGGTAGGTCAGTCGACGTCGCCGCCGTTGCGATAGAATTCACAACCACTCTCAATAGCTAAAAACTCTATTATAGACGGCTAGACTAATCCTGACAAAGCAAACTTCAAATAGCCAGATATCTACCTTATAACCATTGTGCTTATTAGCAGATTTTAAATAAAAAAAACCACCGCCGTAGCGATGGTTTTTTACTATTAGCGGATATATCTATCCTTCTAGGACTTTCACGGTACGATGCTTCTGCTCTTCTTGTACTTTTTTGTTGATCAAGTACTGTTGGGTCATACTGAATAAGTTATTCACTGTCCAATATAGTACTAGACCTGCAGGGAAGAACAACATAAATGCGGTGAAGATAATCGGCAAAAATTTCATTACTTTTGCTTGCATAGGATCAGTAGGCTGTGGGTTTAACTGCTGCTGAACGAACATAGAAGCGCCCATCAGTAACGGTAATATAAACCAAGGATCCATCGCTGATAAGTCATGAATCCATAGAATCCATGGTGCATGACGTAGCTCAACGCTCTCAACTAAGACCCAATATAGCGCTAAGAAGATAGGCATTTGCATTAGAATAGGCAAACAACCAGCCATAGGATTTACTTTTTCTTCTTTGTAAATCCCCATCATCTCTTGTGACATCTTCATGCGATCATCGCCATGCTCTTCTTTTAGAGCCTGCAATCTTGGAGCGATAGCGCGCATTTTCGCCATTGAATAGTAGCTCTTATTAGAGAACCACATCAAGGCAATTTTAACTAAGATAGTTAAGAAGATGATCGACCAACCCCAGTTACCAATGAGGTTATGAATACCCTGTAGGATAGCAAACAACACCTTAGATATCGGCCATAACAAACCATAATCAACGGTCTTATTTAGGCCAACCGCCAAATCTTTGAGCTCAGACTGTACTTTTGGCCCCGCATAAAGAGTCGCATTCAAGGTGACTTGCTTATTGGTAGCTACATTAATAGGTTGGCTGTTAAAACCAATAAAGTAGTCGCCTGCGGTTTCACGGCTAAAAAAGCTACCGGTAAAGTTCTGCGGTGTCCATGCTGATACAAAATAATGCTGCACGATACCAACCCAGCCACTATCACTACTAACGGCTAACTTACCATCACTAAAGTCTTTGAACTTAAGCTTATTGTATGGGTCATCAGGAGTTCCCCAAGCGCCGCCTAAGTAAGTTGCCATACTTAGCGCACCTTTATCAGACATACCAGGATCTTTACTAGCATCACGCTTTAACTGAGCAAACATTTGACCTTGCCATGCAGTTGCAGACTTATTCTGAATCTGGTAGCTGACATCGATAGGGTACTTATCTGCGGTAAAAGTGAAGGTCTTAGTAATCGTCACCCCATCTTTTTGATAAGTAAGCGGTACTGACAAAGTCTGCTGTCCACTTTGCATAGTATAACTAGTAGCACTATGACTATAGTTAGCTCGACCAGCAGCGGTATCGATACCGTTCGGTCCAATCAATCCTGATTGTGCTACATAAACGCGATTGCTATCGTTCTCTAGCAATACAAAAGGCTCATCACTATCGAGTGTTGCATCATACTGCTTAAGTGCAGCGTAGACGATATCACCGCCCTCTGGGCTGATTTTGATGTCATAGCGATCAGTAGTAACTGTGATTAATCCGGCGTCTTTAGCCGCTGCCGATACTACTGCACTACTAGTACTAGTAGGTAGCGTTTGTATCGGAACATCACCAGCTGCACCGGTAGTCGATGGAATATCAGCGCCTAATGAGCTCGTCGCTTCTTGCACAGGATCTACCGCAGGTGCATCGGCATAATCATCTCGCCATGCCAAAATCAGCAGATAAGCGGTGATTAGCATCGCTATGATGATCATCACCCGAAATATCTTTTGCATAAACCTTTCCTACATTAAAAATTAGGGAATGAAAAATTAGGCATGTGTCATGACTAACAGATAAGCAGGCAAAAAAAACAAACTACTATATCCGCAATCATTTACATAAAATGTGCATCATTTTACTAAAAAACCACTCTAAATGATACCAACAGTGTGGATAACTTGTGGATAACTTACCATAGTTATCCACAAGGCTCATTGATATCTACTCATTAGCTGGTTCAAACGCACCGTATAACTAGTGTTGTCGCGATAAACATTACTGCCTACATAAGTTTTAAAAGAGCGCTTATTGACGTCATTACTGCTGCTGATAAAAAAATATTTATAGGAAGCTAGTGGCAACGGCACAAAGTCAATGCCATGTCCACCTAGAGGATGACAACGCCCAATTCGTTTTAGGAGCAACCAACTACCTGCTAGGCCTCCATGCCAAAGCAAAGCCTGTCTGCCATAATTTGAGCAAGTTGGATAATAACGACAGCGCGCAGGTATTATAGGACTAATTATTTTTTGATAAAAAATAATTAATTTAAATAAAACAAAATATATAAAATTATTTATAAATTTCATTCTATTTGATTTTTAATTTATTAAATATATTATTTATTTCAATTTTTAAATCTTTATTATTCAATTCTTTTACAGATTTTTTAACTATAAAAACTATATCTTTGTTTTCTAACTTAGAAGCTTGTACTCGAAAGTTTTCACGAATCTGTCTTTTGATCAAATTACGCATCACTGCAGTAGGTACTTTACGCTTAGTAATAGCCATACCTACTCGTGGTTGCTCACAGTTGTTGCTACGCACAAAGGCCATTAGATGGCCTTGATGTAGCTTGCGCTCAGGGGCATCAAACACTTCTCTAAAGGCTGCTGGAGTAAGCAAGCGTTGCGCCTTAGTGAAGCGTGTAGTAGACAGCGTTAATTGATTATTAGACATAATACAACCTAAAGTAGAGGCTAGTAGTAGCGATAAGCTTAGCGTTAAAGCCAGTAGTATAAAATAAAGCGACAAAAAAAGCGCCGATATGGGCGCTTTTAATATAGGGCTACAAGTAAGTTTTGGACAATGATTATCATATTCTAAAGCTATCAGATTTCAAATCACCACAGCCTCAACAATCACTATAAGCCATAATCATCTTATATCTGTATGGAATTGATCTACACAGTTAGGCGATGACGACCTTTAGCGCGACGACGAGCCAGTACTTGACGACCTTTTTTAGTGGCCATACGAGCACGGAAACCGTGAGTACGCTTGCGTTTGATCACGCTTGGTTGGAATGTACGTTTCATAACTCACCTATCAAAATAATGGACTAAATTCGCAATAATGCAGGATTATATCATTACAGAAAATATAGGTCAATAAACTAATTAATAGTTTTGCTAATGGGTTATCGATAACTGCTAATGATTAGCTCTTTGATGGGTGCTTGGTTATCATTCTTTGATCGCTCTGAATTGAATTTTGATTTATAGATTATCGACTGTTTTGAAATAGTTATCCACAGATTTTGTTGAATTCCATAATAACTAAAGATTAATATATATTAGTATTGTTGTTATTGGGAGCCCTATAATCTGAGGATAAGTCGGAATTATCTTTAATTATCAAAATCTTAAACTATGGATAACCTTGTGGACAAGCTGTGGATGAAATGGGGGTAACTCACTAATTAAAGTTATCCCCAAAACTATCCACAGGGTTATCCCCAAAAAACAGGATGTTATCCACAGGCTAATTGTGTTAAATTAGCCAGCTAGTTATGCTGCTAATTTTTAAGTTACTCTAGCCAATAAGCGCCAGTCTTCTACTCTGAGCGTTAGCGATGATCAAAGTGATTAATAGTACGCATTGAAAGTCACCAAAACTAAGGTTTAGGGCTGATAATCGGCCTTAAGCTCAGTAAAAGTGTTGAAAAACATTATTTAATTACTATTTTTTATACTTGTTTTTAATCCTGGTTATTTAACAATAAATCTAAATTTTGAGGTTAGCATTTTTCATGATAGATACTGCCACGCTTTGGGACAAATGCTTAGATGACTTGCGCTATAACGTTAAAGATAATGTCTTTACTATGTGGTTGAGACCTTTATCGGTACATCAAGAAGCTCAAACTTTAGTCATCCGTGCGCCCAACGATTACTTCGTTTCTTACATAAGAAAGAATCACTTAGCGGATATTCAGCAATTAGTGACTAAACACAGTCAAGGGAGCATTGAGGAAGTCATTGTTCGAGTAGACAACACTAGTCATAGTGAAAGTATTAGTCGCGATGCTGATGATAGTGTAAATAATATCGAAGATAATCCTTTCAATGTTTTCAATGCCTCAGGCTCACTATTTCCAAATGATGAGCACTCCCCTACCCTAGCGTCAGCAAATAATAACAGCGTAAATTCTAGTATCAATGCGCAAATGAGCAGTGCGCACTCCGCACTTATTGACTCTGCTGATACTAAGTCGTTAAGTTATCTGAACCCTGATTTTACCTTCGAAACCTTTGTCACTGGTAAGTCTAATAACTTAGCGTACAAAGCTTGTTATGAGCTTACTAAGCCACAATCAAAAAATCGTCACAATCCGTTATTTATATACGGCCCATCAGGTTTGGGAAAAACTCATTTAATGCATTCTGTAGCTCAACGCTATTTAAAAAATAATAGAAGTTTTTATTATTTCACTTCTGAAAAATTTATTAATCAATTAGTTTATTCATTAAGAAACAATAAAATAGAAGATTTTAAAAAGAAAATAAAAAAAGTGGATTTACTCATTGTTGATGATATTCATGTTCTTGCAGGTAAGACCAAAAGTAGTAATGAGTTTTTAACTTTGTTTGCTGATTTTACTAGTGGTGACAAGCAACTTATTTTGGCCTCAGATCGACATCCTTCACAAATGACTGAGTTTGATGAGCGCTTTCGTTCGCGCTTTTCTTGGGGTTTAACCGTGGCTGTTGAGCCTCCTGAGATTGATACTCGGGTACAGATTCTACAAAAGAAGGCTGCCTCCTACGGTATGGTGTTACCAAAAGAATGCGCTCTATTCATAGCTCAGAATGTGGTTTCGAATGTTAGACGCCTAGAAGGTGCATTGAACCAAGTATTTGCTAATGCTAATTTGACTGGCGCACCTATTACTTTAGAGATGGTGCAGTATGCTCTAAAAGATATTGTCGCTATGCGGGTACAAGCCGTCAATATGGACAATATCCGTAAAGTAGTTGCTGAGTATTACGATATAACGGTAAAAGACTTAATGGGTCGTAAACGTACGCGTACTATTGCTAGGCCAAGACAGATAGCAATGGCACTATCACGTGAGTTAACGGGTGACAGTTACCCAGATATCGGCCAATCTTTTGGTGGACGAGATCATACTACGGTGATGCATGGCTGTGATAAAGTTGCACAGTTAAGAGCAGAAGATCCTACTGTTGATAAAGACTATAAGGCCCTAGCGATGATGCTCCAAGCTGGATAGCCTCAGTATTTTGCCATTCTAATAGTCACTAATAGTGGTTAGTTTCACTATGTTGTAGCGGCTATTTATGGTTTATAATGATTAGTAATATTATTAACAAAACGTGCTATACCTCTAAAAAAACTAACAATACCACGTTAAATAAATGTCCTTTACTTAAGAGTATCTAGCATGCAATTATCGATTAACAGAGAATCGTTACTAAAAGCCATTAACTTGATAGCCAAGGCCGCCGATAAGCGTCACAACATGGTGATCTTGGGCAATATAAAGCTGCAACTGTCTGATTCTGAACTGATTTTGACCGCATCTGATTTAGAAGTAGAGCTAACGTCAACCCTCAAATTGCCAGCAGGTGCTTGTATTGAAGCTGGTGCAACTACTTTACCGGCGATAAAGCTAAAAGATATTTGTAGATCGTTACCTGCGCAAGCACAGATCAACCTTGCTAGCCAAGAAAACGAGCGCTGTCTATTAACTAGCGGCAAAAGTCGTTTCACTTTAGGTACTTTACCGAGTGAGGACTACCCAAGTTTGGGTAATCCTGAAAGTATCACCCCTTTGACTATCAGTCGCAATCGTCTGACTGATCTTATTCACAAAACTCAGTTTGCGATGGCTATTCAAGATGTGCGTTACTATTTAACAGGGATGTTATTTGACGTTTCACAGCAGCAACTAACTACAGTCGCTACTGATGGGCATCGATTGGCATTGGCGCGCAGCGTTATTGATATCAGCGCTGATTTAAATATGCAGGCTATCCTGCCGCGTAAAGCCGTCATTGAGCTTGAGCGATTGGCGACTGAGCTAGGTAAAATGCTTGGCGACCAAGACAACGTAGTGACTTTAAGTTTTGGCCGTGAGTTTTTACAAGTGAGTCTACCTTTTGGTGAGGTAGATAGTACTGGGCAAATCAGTCAAGACTTGATGGTGACTTTTACCGCTCGTCTTATCGATGGTAAGTTCCCTGATTATCGCCGAGTAATGCCAAGCAACACTGACAAACTGGCTTTATTTAATCAAGAGAAAATGACTGATGTGCTGCGCCGAGTCGCTATCTTGAGTAATGAGAAGTCGCGCGGCGTAGTATTTAATTTTGCTAGTGATGGCATGGTAGAAGTACGAGCTAATAACGCTGAGCAAGATGAAGCAGTGGAGATGATCCAAGCCAAATATCAAGGCGAACCAATGGAGCTGTCCTTTAATGCTGCTTACCTGCAGGACGTATTGGGCGTTATTCAAGGCGATTTACAAATGCACATGAGCCAGTCTAATGCTTCAGTATTAGTCAATCAGCTCAACGATGAATTTCATCAGTATGTCATTATGCCAATGCGTATATAGTAGGGCAGTAGCCTGTAGTTGCTGATCTTAAACGCTGCTAATCTCAAGTATTAATAATCTTAAGTTTCGATAAACAGGCGGTTTATTGAAAGTTAGTAGATTGGCAGTGGTTAAGTTTACTCTGTAGTAATGACCCTAATCGTGGTCTCATTCTCTAGCTGCTGATCGATAAAAACAGGCGTAAAAGCACTATGATTGGACGTCTACAAGTCTCACATCTGCGTAATATCAACCAAATAGATATGCAGACAGCCAAATGCAATGTCATTATTGGCGTTAATGGTAGTGGCAAGACCTCCTTATTAGAATCTATATTCTTATTATCGCGTGGTAAAAGCTTCCGTCATCATCAACCCAAACGCTATATCCAGCATCATCAGCCAGCGGTGACGGTTCATGCTCATCTCACTGATGGCAGCACGGTTGCTATCCAAAAGCAAAGCGACGCCAGTACGCTATTGCGCCTGAATCAAACTACTGTTTACAACCAAAGTATCCTTACCGAACAGCTACCTACGTTACTGATAGATCCCTCGACTATGGATATGCTAGAGCAGGGTAGTGCTAGCCGTCGTCAGCTATTAGATTGGTTAGTGTTTCACATGAAACAAGGGTTTCATCCCCAGTGGGTGGCTTATCAACGCTTACTAAAGCAACGTAACACTCTGTTGAAACAAGCTAAAAGCTTGTCGCAAAACCAGCTGTCTGAGCTAAAGTCTTGGGATCAAGGCTTAGCCAATCATGCAGCGCTAATTGATCATTATCGTCAGCATATCTTTACAGCCTGGCAGCCCTATTTTGCCGCTAGTATCGCTCAGCTACTACCAGCGTATGTCCAGCAACTAAGCTTGAGTTATACGGCTGGATACGATACTAGTATTGCTCTTGATCTGCAGTTGAGTGAGCGTCTAACCCAAGATTTGCAATTAGGCTATACTCGTATTGGCAGTCATCGCGCAGATGTTCATGTGCATTGGCGTTCAGATAATAGCAAGCAAGCGCTTGATGAGATAAGCGCTGTTTCGTCGACAACTGATCTTAGGGCCAGCACTGACATTGACACAATAAATAGCGATATTCAGCAGAGTATTGATCCTGATTTTTCTAAGTCAGCCACTAAAACTTCAGCACAGCCTATCCTCAAGGAGCAAGCCGCTAACGTCTTATCACGTGGTGAAAAAAAACTACTGATCACAGCGTTACGACTGTCACAGCTACCGCTATTACTAGATAATGATAAAACCATAGCTAGTAGCGACAAACAGGGCAGTATTGAGGCTAGCATGACGCCAGTAGTGCTATTGGATGATATAACCGCAGAGTTGGATAGTAGGGCGTTGGAGATTTTATTAGCGACCTTAGCAACGCTGCCTTGCCAAGTATTTATAACTAGTCTAACTGCTGATATCTTACCTATGATCGATAAATATTGGCCAACTTCTAAAGTGTTTCACATGAAACAAGGTGAGCTCACTGATTATTAGTTTAGTGGTTATTGGTTTAATAATTATTGGTTTAGTGATTATTAATCTAGCTACTTACTTAGTTCAGCGATTTAACTAGTCAGCTAGATGATCTAGCTGGCTGACGCCACTAACTCATTAAGCCTGTGCTAATCTTGGCTTAACCTAGACTTTTCCTTACTACCACTTACCTACTTAAAAACTCCTAGACAACCTCAACATATTCGATTAAGCCTATATTTATAAAAACACTAGCAAACAGTGACTTAGAGACAAAAAAATGCTAAAATAAGGCTTTATTTTTGTCCTATTTTCAGCAATTTATCTTATAGTTTTGACTAAGGTTTTAGTAGCGTATTTAAATTACTAAATGATTGATAATACTAGGTTTTATTTCGTGATATGTCTCTTGATACTGTCTATAAATATATCGAGGTATTCTCACTAAAGTATGCGCAATAATAACATTGTGTTTTTACGCTTTTATATCCTTTCGTTACCTCTTAATTAGAGGTATCTAATAAACATCGCAGCGTTATGCTGAGTCTAAGATAACCTCATGATGTTCGCCGTAGTGGCGAGCAGGTGATGGATAGCTGATTACGGCTTGATTAAGGAATGCACATGAGTGAGTCATCATCTATCGATAATGAGCAAGTAAATACCGATAGTACCGTTCAGACTATCGCCCCTGAAAGCAACCCCTCCGATTATAGCTCCAAAGACATTCGAGTCTTGCGTGGACTTGAGGCGGTACGTGTGCGTCCGGGTATGTATATCGGTGATACCGATGACGGTACCGGCCTGCATCACATGGTTTTTGAAGTGGTGGACAACTCTATCGATGAGGCACTCGCTGGTCATTGCGATCAGATTGACATCATCATTCATGAAGATGAGTCGGTCAGTGTCAGTGATAACGGTCGCGGTGTGCCAGTAGATATCCATCCTGAGGAAGGCGTATCAGCTGCCCAGGTCATTATGACTGTCCTCCATGCGGGTGGAAAGTTCGATGATAATAGCTATAAAGTTTCAGGCGGCCTACACGGTGTAGGGGTGTCAGTAGTCAATGCTTTATCCAAAACTCTAGAGATGAATATCTGGCGTGAAGGCTATCATTATAATCAGACTTATACTGATGGGGTACCAGATGGCGATATTCAACAAATGGAAGCCACCGACAGAACGGGTACTCAGATTCGATTTTATCCGAGTACCGATGTGTTCACTGGCACCATTTTTGAGTACGATATTTTAGCTAAGCGCTTGCGTGAGTTATCTTTCTTAAACTCAGGTGTGCGTATCGTGCTAACTGATGAGCGCATCGATAAGCGTCATGAATTTGAGCATAAAGGTGGTTTATCTGAGTTCGTCAGCTATATCAATGCTGGCAAAGATAATGTTAATGAAATATTCCATTTCAACAGTGAGCAAGATGACGGCATTAGTGTCGAAGTCGCGTTACAGTGGACTGATACTTACAACGAAAAAGTACTGTGTTTCACCAACAACATTCCACAACGTGATGGTGGTACGCATCTATCTGGTTTTCGCTCAGCATTGACGCGTTGCTTGAACACTTATATGGATCGTGAAAACTTATTCAAAAAAGAAAAAGTAGTTGCCACAGGTGATGATGCTCGTGAAGGTTTGACTGCTATTGTTTCGGTGAAGGTTCCTGATCCTAAGTTCTCTAGCCAAACTAAAGATAAGCTAGTATCGAGCGAGGTTAAATCTGCTGTTGAATCAGCAATGCATGATAAGTTTAACGACTATCTGCAAGAGAACCCAGGCGCCTCTAAAGCTATCGCTGGTAAAATTATCGATGCGGCGCGAGCTCGTGATGCGGCTCGTAAAGCGCGTGAAATGACCCGTCGTAAGACTACCTTAGATATCGCTGGTCTACCAGGTAAGTTGGCGGATTGCCAAGAAAAAGATCCTGCATTATCAGAGCTTTATATTGTGGAAGGGGACTCTGCTGGCGGTTCAGCTAAGCAAGGTCGTAGTCGTAAAACTCAGGCAATCCTACCGCTAAAGGGTAAGATTCTTAACGTTGAGCGTGCCCGTTTTGATAAAATGCTGTCCTCGGCTGAGGTTGGTAACTTAATCACTGCTTTAGGTTGTGGTATCGGTCCTGACGAGTACAATCCTGA
The DNA here is from genome assembly GCF_904846695.1 of Psychrobacter urativorans. Lineage (GTDB taxonomy): Bacteria > Pseudomonadota > Gammaproteobacteria > Pseudomonadales > Moraxellaceae > Psychrobacter > Psychrobacter urativorans. The sequence continues at coordinate 19,349 of NZ_CAJHBR010000018.1, read as the reverse complement.
TAAAGCCCGCTATCATAAAATCATTATCATGACTGATGCGGACGTGGATGGCTCACACATTAGAACTTTGCTATTGACCTTTTTCTTCCGTCAAACGCCTGAGTTGATCGAGCGTGGTTATATTTATATCGCCCAGCCACCGCTTTATAAAGTTAAGAAAGGCCGTCAAGAATTATACTTAAAAGACGATGAAGCATTAAAAGCCTATCTATTGTCGTCGACTATTGATAATACTAGATTGCATATTAGTTTGGATGCACCCGCTATCACAGGCCAAGCACTAGAGACGCTGCTAAACGATTATAACCAAACTCAGCTGATCAAAGCACGTCTGCAAATTCGTTATCCAGCAGTATTGTTAGATGCATTGACTCATACGCCAAAACTTAGCACTGATATGACTTATGATCTGTCAGCCATGCAAGCATGGAAAGACTCGTTGCAGCTGCAATTAGATCGTTTTGGTAGCGATCTAAATCCTGAGATTGAGTTGGTTGACATTCATGCGCCAGTGTCGGCGACTATGGATGCGGTGACTGCTGACTTACTAGGTATGAAGCCAAAAGCGCCAGCGCAACCTGCACTTATAGGGGATTCTGAAGCTAGTATCGTTGGTGAATCTATATCTAGTACTGAAGCGTTGTCGAAGAAGCCACAGTGGCTACCACGCATAACCGTCTATGTGCATCAACTAGCTCATAATTACCTGCTAGATGCTAGCTTTATCAACTCTGGTGAGTATAGCAAGTTGCTACGTTTATCAAGTGAGTGGAATACTTTGCTTGAAGAGAGTGCCTTTATCCGTCGTGATGCTAGTGCTGGTATCAACAAAGATATCCCGGTACGTGACTTTGATTATCTCTGGCAGCAAATGATGTTAGATGCGCGTCGTGGCTTATCTGTACAGCGTTATAAAGGTCTAGGTGAGATGAACGCCGATCAACTATGGGATACTACTATGGATCCTGAGAATCGTCGTATGCTACGCGTCACTATCGAAGATGCTATCGCAGCTGACCATATGTTCACTTGCTTGATGGGTGATGATGTCGAGCCGCGCCGTATCTTTATCGAAGAGAACGCTTTGACGGTATCTAACTTAGATATCTAACGGATAGCTATAAAGCTCGAAGAGTCTCTTAATAATAAAAAGCCATCTTGTTCGCAAGGTGGCTTTTTTGTTTCACATGAAACACTATAATAATAACTTGTCCCGCTAGTTGCTTTAAAATAACCTATGCAGATGGCAATAATGCGCTGTTAGTAATAACTTATTAGTTGCTACCCCCTATTGATAGTCGCTAAACAGCTGAGCTTAGTAGTACTTTTTTATGGTTAAAAGCTATAGTCGATATCAAATAGAATAGATACATCACTTTATAATGCGAGACTATGGTGAGTTTTTTTGGCTTGCTGTGCCTAGGCTGACAGAGGCTACAAAAAACTGATCTCAATCTCGCTGTAGAGTTTTTATAATGAACTGACTATATCAAATAAGTTATTAAACAAGCTATCAACGACATTGTGGACAACTAGTAGGGGTTCTATCATGCTAAATTTGCAACAAAAGCACTGTCTAGCGCAACTTCCTAAAGCAACTTTGGTCAATTTTATCGCTGAAGTGCAAGGGGTAGATAAGTTATTGGATAAAAAGATAGAGCGGCTATTATTACAGTCGGATAAACCCAAGCTAATAAAGAAGCTGACTACTACTTTAAAAGGGCTTAACAGACGACATAAATATATAGATCATTGGAAAGTCAGTGAGTTTGCCACCGAGCTGCAGTATCTAGCCAGTGACATTATGAGTCTCTATCCAGAGCAAGCTGAGACTTGTCTACAGCTACTAGAGTTATTTATTGAATCGAGTAATACGAGCTTGCAGCGTTGTGATGATGCTAGTGGTGAAATAGGAGAGATATATAGCAATCTGGCGCAGAGTTGGCTGATGGTTGCTAGGGATTGTTATAACCAGCAAAAACAGATTTTGCCAGTCGATGAGCAAGATATTCTGAGTCAAGCATGGCAAACAAAGGTCAAAAATTTAATCGACGATAACGATTACGGCTTTAAAGATGCGCTAATGGCAGGGCTTAAGCAGCTGTTATCACAGTTGGAAATACGAGGAATAATCGACGACTATCTACACTACTATCAAAGTTTATTTACGGAAAACAAGGGTAAAGGCAGTGCTGAGAATACTATCAACACTGCAGCTAATCCGCGAATACCACTATCTTATGGTCATGATCGAGCTAACCATCAAGAAAAGCTAAAGACCGAAACGGCTCTGTTAGGGGTAGCTCAAGCTTTGGGAGATGTGGCATTATTTATAGCAGTTTATCGGACTATCTATCCTCAGCAACCTTTGAGCCCGCAACAACTAAATGGGCTAGTTAGCTTTATGATAGATCATCAAGCCTATGAGCTAGCCCTAGAATATCTAAACCATGACTGGCAGAGTAAGGCTCAGCAAGATGCGATAAAACGTTTGGACTGGCTGAGCCAAATATATCAACAGCAAGGTGACAGTAAGGCGCAACTAAAAGTGCTTGGCGAAGTATTCGAGTTGCAGTCGTCTGCTAAAAGGCTACAGGCAATCATGGCTATAGCTAGCCCAGCCGAGCAAGCAGGCTGGCGCAAAAAAGCTTATAAGCTGGCTGAGGATCAACAAGATATCATAACGGCAATTTTGCTGTTACTAGAAATAGGGGAGATCAAGCTAGCTAATCAAGTAGCAATTACTCGTCATCATGAGTTTGCAGACATCCATTATGAAACCTTGACCCAGCTGTTAAAGGGCTTGCCAGAAGACACGGCTATCATTCAAATGATTATCTATCGCAGCTTAATCGATGATATTTTGACTAATGATCGCAGTAGAGCTTACGGTTATGCTGCCCGCTATTACAAGCGCTTATCGCCTTTAGATAGCACTATTAATAAATCTACAGATGGTTATAATAGTCTCGCTACCCATCAGCAATATACTGAGCTGTTAAGTCAAAAGTATAATGAAAGAAGTGATTTTTGGCAGCGAATAAGTGATTAGCTGGTGATTTTTTCGGTCAAGTAAGCTTTTAGGCTTGTCGAGCTTCAGGCTTGTAAATAACTTTCTTTCTAAAAATATATCTCTTTAAAAGTAGCGCCTTCTACAGGGATAGGCTTCTAAAAATCTCAACTAGTGATGAATACTCGTTCACTATATAAAGTCATTTTAATGTTTCACATGAAACCTTATTGACGAGAGTTCTCTAGTAAAGCTTAAGCAGTTCACCCAGCAACATAACAACTCTTAATTAATAAGTGACTAGTAATATGATCGAAGTAATTTTACTCGCTATTGCTTTAGCGATGGATGCCTTTGCCGTAGCTATAGGACTAGGTGCAAAATCACCAAAGCAAACTCAGTCTTATATTTTGCGCTTAGCGCTTATTTCAGCCTTATACTTTGGTATTGCTCAAGGCGTCATGCCCCTCATTGGTTATTTACTAGGGGCGGCATTATTAGGCTGGCTAGCCTCGGCTGCTCCTTGGATAGGTGGTTTTATCCTAATTGCTCTAGGTGGTAAAATGCTGTATGAAGCCTTAAAACCTGATGATCAAGAGGCTATAGACGATGCTCAAAGCCTTGAGGGTAGCGTTAGCTATAGTAATAATAAGCAAATGCTTAGCGTGATCAATCATCGCACTATGTTTACTTTAGCCATCGCTACTAGTATTGATGCTATGGCAGCGGGCTTCACCCTGAATCTATTGGCACTCAATGCTTGGTTGTCTTGTCTAATAATAGCGCTAGTCACCGCTGGGTTTAGCTGGTTTGGAGTTTATCTAGGTAAGCGCTCTGGTACTTGGCTAGAAGATAAAGCAGAGATATTAGGTGGGGTAGTGCTTATCGCTATCGGGTTCAAAGTAATGTTATTTAGCTAGCTTAGCACTATGGATAATAGCGTAACTAATAGTATAAACAGTGCCATAAAAAGCATTATAAATAGCGCCATAAAAAACACCGTCTTGACATTCAAGACGGTGTTTATGTTTCACGTGAAACTACTTTTAATAAGGATTTATCATAAACTATCAATCCTATTAATAACAACAGTAGCAATACCAGTAGCAACAGTACTAGCAAGGATAAATAGCAAAGTTAGTGTTTCATGTGAAACCTTTTTATGAATAATTAGTACGGATTATCAGTACCGATTATCAATACTGATCATCAATACTAAGTTTAACTATTACTCGTCATCGCTATTAAAGCGCCATGCCAATATGCGCGTGTTCTTTTGACCTTGGCTCATCTCAATAATGCGTGTTTGAGCAACATTAAGCTGACTTAGTAACAGCTGCAAGGGCTTAACGTTTTCAGACTTAGAAACCAAAGTAGTAAACCAGCCAACATGCTCAGCAAAGCTCTGACTCTCTTTGGCCATATTAGTCAAAAAAGTAATCTCGCCACCTTCACTCCACAGCTCTTTATGCTGACCGCCGAAGTTCAGGTTTTGTGCTGCATTGCCCGATTTGCTTGAGCTACGACTGACCTGTTCGTTTTCGTTTTTACCACGATGTCTTTGCAAGTTATGTTGCTTACGGCTATTGGCTTCTACCGCTTCTTCCATTGAAGCATGGAAAGGAGGGTTGCAAACTACTAAGTCAAAGTAATCTTGGCGACCAATAATACCAGCGAATAACTTCTTAGGATTAGGCTGCAGTTTAACTTTCACTGCGCCTTTTAACTTAGGATTAGTCTCACAAATAAGCGCAGCAGTATTCACTGATATAGGGTCGATATCACTAGCCGTGAAGCGCCAGCCGTAGCTTTGGCTACCAACGATCGGATAGATAGCACTAGCACCAGTACCGATATCGAGCACATGAATCTGCTTGCCTGTTGGTGGGGTATTGTCTTCATTAATATGCGTGGTCTGCGCTAATAAGTCGGCGACATAGTGAATATAGTCGGCACGACCTGGGATAGGCGGACACAGATAACCTTCTGGAATATCCCAAAACTTAACGCCATAAAAATTCGCTAATAGTGCTCTGTTTAGGGTACGTACTGCTTGATGATCCGAGAAGTTAATCGTCGGCTCGCCATTAGGGTTGGTGATGGTATGGTCAGCTAACTCAGGTAAAGCGCGAGTTAAAGCGTCAAAGTCATAGCGACCTTGATGCGCATTACGCGGATGTAGCTGGCCTAGTTTTTTGATTGAGGCTGGAGATCTATTTCTGTGTGGAGTTGTCATAGTAACGGGCTTACGATATAGGGAGATAACGAGCAAGTGTAGCAGATTTAGCGCCAAACTACGCAGATATCGTGAGCTTATAGAGGTGAATGCTGTACACAATTAAGCCACTTGCGTTGTGCTGCGGGGCTAGCTATATTAAAACTAGATTTATCAAGAGCAGAGCAGATCGCTAACCGCTTTGTACAGCACAATAATAAACTCTCAAGGACGATAATATGACTACGGTAAACGAGCGCATCAGTTATGAAGTGCAAGATCACATCTGTTTGATTGGCTTTAATCGTGCTGATAAACGCAATGCTTTTGATAGCCATATGATTGCGCAGTTGTCTGAAGCATTGACCCGCTATGACCATGATAGCGAGCTGCGCTGTGCCTTAATCTTCGCTCATGGTGAGCATTTCACTGCTGGTCTTGATCTGATGGAGCTGCAAGATAAGCTAGATAAAGGGGTGTTTGAATTCGCTGATGACCAAGTCGATCCGTGGGGTATTAGTGGCAAATTACGTACTAAACCTATCGTTGTAGCCGTGCAAGGCACTTGCTTTACCGCGGGCATCGAGCTGATGCTCAATAGCGATGTGGTGATCGCCAGTGACAACTGCAACTTTGCCCAAATGGAAGTTCAGCGTGGCATTATGCCTTTTGGTGGCGCAACCGTACGCTTTGTAGCGGCTGCTGGCTGGCAAAAAGCCATGCCGTATCTATTAACGGGTAAGCCCTTTAATGCGCAGACCGCTGATAAGCTTAATCTGGTCAGTGAGGTGGTGGCTAATGGTGAAGAATATGAGCGTGCACTGACTATAGCAAAAGAGATTTGCCAGTCGGCACCGCTTGGCGTGCAAGCATTACTATCTTCAGCGCAAGATGCCAGTCGTAATGGCGCAGCAGTCGCTATGGCGAATATTCATAGCTTTTTGCCGCCATTGTTTCACTCTGAGGATGCTAAAGAAGGGGTTATGGCTATGGTTGAGAGGCGTCAGGCTGAGTTTGTTGGGAAATAAATGGTAAGTTTTTCTGATAGTAAATTATTTGGAAAAATACCGTTGAATTAAGAATAAACTCGTACCTAGCTGGTTGATTTTATAAGGGTATTTTCATGGCTTTTATTTGTAAAATAACAAATAAGATTGATGACGTTAGGAAACAATTAATCTTTAAGGGTGGTAAAAATAATTTCTCCTTAACATTTGCTCAATTAGTAGGCTTTGAAGTTTTTAAGACTGGTATTGATATCAGCGCTAATACAGGCAATACTAAAATGTTGAAAATAACTGATAGTTTTGATCCTAATACATTAGAGCTTTTGATAAATATTGCGATCACAAGATGATAGATAGATTAAGTTAAGAATATAAATATCTACAAATAAAGTGTTTAAATATTAAGGGAAATTTATGTTTTCATCGCGACTCTCTTCAGCTTCTCTTATGGTATCTGCTACTTTGATGACCGTTTTATTCACCGGCTGTCAGTCAAAGCCATCGACACAATCAATATCATTATTAGTACCTAAATCAGTCAACCAGACGCAGTCGTCATTAGCTAATAAGGTTATGGTCACTAGTGAGAACTCAACTTCTGAGCTTAGCCAAATTAAAGCAAAAGCGCAATCGGGAGATAAGGAGGCAGAATATGATCTTGCTCATATGTATTTTAATGGGATAGAGGTAGAAAGGGATTACGAAGCGGCATTTAAGTGGTTTGAAGCCTCTGCGCGGCAAGACTATGAATATGCACAAGAGATGATGGCACTAATATACTATAGTGGCTATGGCGTTCCCCAAGACTATAGTAAGGCGAAACAATGGTTAGACCTACTAATTAATAAAGATAATGCAAAAGCGCAAAACTTATTAGCCACCATGTACACTTATGGGCAAGGGGTTGAGCAAGACCATCAAAAAGCGGTAATGTTGTTACGACTGGCAGCGGAGCAAAGTTATAAAGAAGCACAGTTTAACCTTGGGCTAGCGTATGAAAAGGGTCGTGGAGTTGAACAAGATTATGAGCAAGCCTTTTATTGGTATTATGAAGCTGCAAAGCAAAGCTTTCCCCCAGCATCTGCTAAAGTCATTCAATTCAACCAGCGTCAATCAGCTGATAAACCTATTACCGATAAGAAATCCGTGGAAATATTAGCGATGGAAGGCAATGCCAAAGCGCAAACTGATCTAGCTGGGACTTTTAAACGTACTGAAAATAATAATGCGATGGCGATATTTTGGTATCAAAAAGCAGCAGAACAGGGCTTTATGGAGGCTCAATATCATCTAGGGCTGCTATATCATCAGGATGATACTCAACCACATGATTATAGCAAGGCGAAGTATTGGTATAACCTTGCTTGTCAAAGTGGTCATCAAACTGCCTGTCAACAGTTAGCTACCCTAAAAACTTTAAAAAAATAATCCTGTTCTGTCTATATACAGCAGAATTTATGTTTAAACGATGTGGTAGCGTGTGGTGCAACGGAGTGGAACTCATAGATAACTAGTATAACTCTTTGAGTCGGTTTAGCCTTGGCACTAGAAAAGTTAAAAAGCGGCACTGAAATTTGAGTCTTGAGGTATGCTGCAAGCACAGAAATATTCACAGACTCTCTTATGCTGGCAAATTATGGTTATTGCATAGCAAGCTGTTGGGGGTCGCAAGCTCCGCCAACCTACTATATCTAGGTTTTAGTTTTAATGCATTGTTGGGGCTATAAGGCTAGCTCTACCGTAGGCTGGCGCTTTTAGCTCAGCGCTGTTATTTATATTATTTAGCATGACCTATCAGCTGTTAGCTAAACTGATGTTCATCACCTAAAACAGTGTTTTTGCCTAGCTGTTGCTGGGCTAAAGCCACAGCCTACAAAGTCCACAAAGAATCTGCTAAATTTTAATATATCTACAAAGGTTGCTTCAAAAAGCGGTTTAGCCTTGACAGTAGCGGCTATCCTGCTGACGACAATGGTGATGCGAGACTGTGGCTGGAAGGGGTGTCGAGGTAACAGCAACGCTACCAGCTACTTTAGTCCGCACGCCATTGGCTAAGCAGATAATAGCAGATGGCAGGATTAGCTACTATATCCTCATCCCAAATCTATAGTACCCGCACATAAATGACCTCTTTAGTTATTCCATAACACCTCTACGTAACCCCAACAAAGCCACTGGTAATCAGCGCAGTCATCCTATACCCTAAACTATCATTTTGCTTTATAGGTTTATCCTATAAACCTGTTTAAACTTGCGCCTGTAATCAGCTAAAACCCTCCGCTAAGAGAACACTTATGTTGTATAACTTTGATGAGATAATCGACCGACGTAATACCGGATCGCTGAAATGGCACTATAGCGATGACACCATTGCGCTATGGGTGGCGGATATGGATTTTAGAGCAGCGCAGCCCATTCTAAAGACCATTGAACAAGTGGGGCAGCATGGGGTATTGGGCTATACCAGACCTACTGAAGCTTTATACGAGTCAATTATTAACTGGCATGGCAATCGTTATGGGTTAGCACTGAATAAACAACATATCTTGTTCTCCCCCGGCGTAGTACCAAGTTTGGCGCTGATGATGAGAATATTCACTGAGGTAGGGGACGCCGTGCTAGTGAATGACCCTATCTACGCACCTTTTATGACTAAAGTTGACGATAACGGGCGACAGCTTATCCTCTCTGCCCTAAAAGAAGGAGAAGGACGCTATCAGCTAGACTTGGCTGATATCGAAGCTAAGATAGTGGCGCATAAAGTGAAGCTTTTTCTGCTATGTAATCCGCATAACCCAGGCGGACGGGTATGGACAGTAGATGAGCTTGAGTCGCTGCTTTTGATTTGCAAAAAGCACGATGTAGCGATTGTTAGTGACGAGATTCATCAAGATTTGACCTTGAGCGGTCATGAGTTTATACCGTTTTTAGGCCTAGCAAAAGACTACGAGCACAAAGTAGTGAGCATCACCTCAATGACTAAAACTTTTAATGTGGCCGGCATTAAAGGCTCAATGATCTTTGCTAAAGACGAGGCCTTAATTGAACAAATCAGCCAACAGCAGCGCTTAAGTGACGAGCATGATCTAAATCTATTTGCTTATGAGGTCATGCGTAGTGCTTATGAGCAAGGCGATGAATGGTTGGCGCAGGCGTTAACGTATATTGAAGCCAATATAGACTTAGTCTGTGATTTTTTAGCGCAGCATCTGCCTGATATTAGAGTTATGCGCCCAGAGGCCTCCTATCTAATATGGCTCGACTGCTCAGCGTATGCTCAAGACGATCAGACTCTTTATGACCAGCTTCGCGCTGCGAGAGTCGAGCTCAGTGCAGGTATCCAATACGGTAATGAGGGGCAGTTTAAAATGCGCTTGAATGTAGCTTGCCCTCAAGCGCTGCTGATAGAGGGTCTAAATCGTATTCATGCTGCCTTTAATGACATAAAATCTTAATCAGGCAGATAAGACTTTCATACTGATTGCCCATTACTTAATACTGCTTCGGCTACTAGCAAAAACCCTGCAAGTGCAGGGTTTTTATTAATTTTGGCTAGTTTTATCGAGATTAGTTATATCCAGTTAACCCCATCTACCTAAACATTAGGGATTAACTAGATGTCTATCAGCTACTTACCAAGCAAAAGTTACGCCACCACGTGCGCCTACTTTCCCGGTATCAAGACCAACTCCTGCACCCGCTGAGATAGTCATGCTATCGCTAAGTCGACCAGCAAACGAGGTGCTCAGTGCTGAGCTACTATTATAATAACCTGTACCGAAAGACATAGCATAGCGCTTCCCTGAAGGAATAACTGGAGTCTCTAACGACAGCGCCATAGCGATCCCATCTTCGGCTTCATCTAAACGATCTGATTGACGGTTGTATTCACTGCGTAAATCACTTATTTGTCTAGTGTTACTAGCGGTAGCTGCCCCAAAGTTTGCAACTTGCGCATTAGTATTGGCTAACTGATTGGCAGTCGCTAATGACTGTACAGTAACGCTAGTCCCTAAAGTGCCGTTAGCATTGGTAGTTACTATATTAGTACTGCCTGCTTGTGAGGCGGTACTCGCTTGTAGTTGACCTGCACCACCAAGAGCAATCTGGTTATCACTACCAGCTGCTGCTTGGTTGCCGATAGCGATACTGTTTAAACCGCCAGCATTTGCCGCTTCCCCTACTGCTGTTGAACGTACACCAGTTGCTGATGCCAAGTGTCCAAAGGCTTGAGCGCGTTCAGCCGTTGCTTTTGACTGCCACCCAATCGCTGTAGTTCCTGCGCCAGTTGCTACTGATTCGCCGCCTACTGCAGTAGTTGATTTTCCTGTTGCATTAGCCGTATCCCCTATAGCCAATGCATCAGTGCCATTTGCATTAGCTAAAAAGCCAATAGCAGTGCTATTTTCGCTGGCTGCGGTTGAATTGCTACCTATAGCAATTGAATTGGCATTCGAGGCATTAGCACGCGAGCCTAATGCTGCTGAATTTTCTCCAGCTGCCGCCACACTACCGACTGCTGTACTACTACCACCAGTTGCTGCTGCTGAATCACCAACTGCTGTTGAACCCAAGCCAGATGCGATTGATCTAGATCCATAAGCCGCGCTAAATGCGTTAGAAGCTTGAGATGAAACACCTGTTGCTGTTGCAAAAATATTTGATGCGCTTGATTCAGCTCCTAAAGCAACTGAGCTACCAGCTGATGCTTTAGCGTTTTCACCTATAGCAGTTGATTGCTGACCTGAAGCGCTTGACATACTGCCAACAGAAACCGCTCCACTAGCGCCAAAACCAGTAGTAGCTTTGTTACCAATTGCCACAGTATTATCGGCGAAAGAGCCAGAATCTGCTTGGTTACCGATGGCGACTGCATTTTCACCCGATGCAACTGCCGCTTCCCCTACAGCGGTAGATCGTACACCACTAGCATTGGCTAAATGACCAAAAGCTTGTGCTCGCTCAGCACTGGCAGTTGACTGCCAACCTACGGCAGTCGCACCTGCTTGAGTGGCTTGGGCTTGCGCACCGATAGCAGTTGAAGATGTGCCAGAGGCGGTAGTTTTACGTGCACCACTTCGGTCTCCTCCTATAGCCACGCCATCCTCTCCTGAAGCAACGGCAGTATTACCAATCGCAACAGCGTTAGTACCTGAAGCAACAGCATCTTCAGCACCAGCAAAACTTTGAGCACCTGATGCAGTAGTTTGATGACCAACTGCCGTAGCCATAGCGCCAGAAGCCTGAGCCTGCCAGCCCAAAGCGGTTGCTCCTGGAGTGTTCGCTAGACTCTCGCCACCAATTGCCGTGGTCGAATTACCTAAAGCCTGCGCACCTGCACGCGAACCGTTTTCAGATACACCGCCACCAAGTGCCACAGCGTCAATACCATCAGCCTGTGAGTTAGCGCCAATCGAAATAGAGTTTTCGAAAGAGGCAAAAGCAGTATTACCTATCGCCAAGGCATTTTCAGCCGCCGCAAAGGAGTTTTGACCTACTGCAGTGGCGTTATCAGCAAAGGCGCTAGTGTTCGGACCACAAGCCAAAGCATCTGTTCCAAAGCTGGTTGCTCCCCCTGAATCGCCACTTGCCAGTTGACACTCAGCTGCCATCACGGTGGAGCTGCTAAAAGAAATGGCAGCGATTGCTAGTGAAAGTGCGCTGATTTTGAGTGCTGAGCCTGATAGAAATTCCATTTTCATTATCGTTCATCCTTTTTAAAGGTATTAGGCACTTTAGTCGATTCGGCTAAAGGCTGATAGAGGTCAGAGCACTTGAAGTAACAGCATAATGGTCAGCTGGTACTGTTAAACTTGCCTTAACACTTTAGCACTATTGTGTAGTTAGATTCGACTATTATTTTACTACTATTTGCAAAAATTACATTTAAATCAATAGCTAAAAGTTATTTACTACAAGCGGTTATTGTTCAAAGCCTTTATTTCTAAGTAACCATGAAAGGTATAATTAAAACAATAATAAAAATAGTCATTATTAATTATCATACCAACCGCCATTACTACCCCGAAACTTGTTAAAATAGGCCACCAATTTTATCTATTGATGGACATCTATTTATGACCACTGCCACTACGCCTAATGCTGCCACACCTACCATTAAAGAAGATCGCATCCTAATCCTTGATTTTGGCTCGCAATACAGCCAGCTTATCGCCCGCCGTGTACGTGATTCAGGCGTATTCTGTGAGATGTTCCCTTATGATATCGATACTCAGCGTATCATCGACTTTGGTGCCAAAGGTGTCATCTTGTCAGGTGGCCCTGAGAGTGTTCATGCTGACAATAGCCCACGTATCAATGAGGCGGTGTTTGAGTTAGGCGTACCAGTATTAGGTATTTGCTACGGCATGCAAGCGATGGCAGAGCGCTTCGGTGGTAAAGTTCACGCTAGCGACATCCACGAGTTTGGCGCATCGACGATCAATATTGATAGCACTTCCAAGCTTACAGACGGCATCGAAGACACAGCTGGCAAGCTAAATGTATGGATGAGCCATGGCGATAAAGTCATCGATTTGCCACAAGGCTTCAATATCGTTGCTAGCACGCCAAGCTGTCCGATAGCGATTATGGCTGATGATACTCGCGATTATTATGGTTTACAGTTCCATCCAGAAGTCACTCATACTGCGCAAGGCCAAGCTTTATTAGGTCGTTTTGTTCATGAAATTTGCGGCTGCGCGGGTAGCTGGACGGCTGATAACATCATCGATATGCGTATTGAGCAGCTGAAAAAGCAAATCGGTGACAAGCAAGTGTTGCTCGGTCTTTCAGGTGGGGTAGACAGTTCAGTCGTCGCCGCATTGTTGCATAAGGCCATCGGCGATCAGCTAACTTGTGTGTTCGTCGATACTGGCTTGTTACGTCTGCATGAAGGCGATCAAGTGATGCAAGTATTCGCCGAAAACATGGGCGTAAAAGTGATTCGTGTGGATGCTGAAGAGTTATTCTTAACGGCATTGGCTGGCGAGTCTGACCCAGAAGCTAAGCGTAAGATTATCGGTAAAACCTTTATCGATGTATTTGCCAATAGCGCGCGCGAAATCAGCGAGCAAAGCGATGGTAAAGTCATCGAATTCTTAGCGCAAGGCACTATTTATCCCGACGTTATTGAATCAGCTAAGTCGCATCAAGGTAAAGCTCACGTGATTAAGAGCCATCATAATGTGGGTGGTCTGCCAGATGATTTGGCCTTTGAATTGGTTGAGCCGTTACGTGATTTGTTTAAAGATGAAGTCCGTAAATTGGGTCTGACTTTAGGTTTACCAGCGAAGATGATCAACCGTCATCCGTTCCCAGGACCAGGTTTAGGCGTACGTATCTTAGGTGAAGTAACCAAAGAGTTCGCTGATATCCTGCGTGCAGCTGATGCGATCTTTATGGATGAGTTAGAAAAATCAGGCTGGTATGCGAAGACGGCGCAAGCCTTTGCGGTATTCCAACCGATCAAATCTGTCGGCGTGGTTGGCGATGGCCGCCGTTATGCGTGGGTTATCGCCCTACGTGCGGTTGAGACCGTAGACTTTATGACTGCGCGCTTTGCCCATTTGCCCTATGATTTGATCGAAACCGTATCGAATCGCATTATGAATGAGATCGCTGAAGTATCACGGGTGACTTATGATGTGTCTAGCAAGCCGCCGGCTACTATTGAGTGGGAATAATTCTCTACCTAGCCTTTAGCTAAAATAAAAAAGCACTCAACTTGGTTGGGTGTTTTTTTTTCTTAAAATTTCTATAGCCAATTTAGCTCTTCGCCATCATATTGTGTGTTTATTAAATGCGACTAAAGCCTATGGTGTTAATACTATCTTAAAACTAGGTTTAGCTGAGTTACCGTAACCTATCATATCGAACATACGCTAACAGAAAAGGTCACAAAGGGCGCAATAGTCAGCATTATTGTGTGTTTTACTTAATTACTGACGATCTGCACTGACACTAGAGCACAGCTTTTATAGATCAGTAGCTATCAGTAGCTATCAGCAGCACTCAGTGTGACAGATCAAACAGACCTTAAGTTATAGCTTAAATTGGAAAAAATATGAAACAAGATAACTATTTAGAGAGTAACGAGTCAGAGAATAAGAAAACAGTCCTCGTAGTCGGTGGCGGCCCAGCAGGGGTACAAGCAGCATTGCGAGCGCATGAACTTGGCGCAAAAGTAACCCTGCTTGAAGCCAATAAACTCGGTGGTACTGCGTTTAATGAAGGCCCAGCGCCTGTTCGAACGCTAGCTCGAGCAGCACGTCTGCGCACGGATACGGCGCTGTACTCTCAGTTTGGACTACAAGGCGATGCGCCATCCGTCGATTTTAAAGCCGCCATCGACAATGCTAATCGGGTTGCCGCTCATGCTAATCAGGTATGGCATCTGACCAAGATTGTTGAGTATCAGGGCATTGAGGTAATAGATGAGGTGGGTTCAGCACATTTTGTCAATAACAACACTTTAGAGATTGCTGACGGATGCCAGTTTAGTGCCGACAAAATCATTTTGACCGTCGGTGGCAAACCCAAAAAGCTGTCTATTCCGGGCAATGAGTTAGCACTGTCGTTTCATGACTTATGGTCAATGACTGAACTGCCAGAGAGGGTAACGGTAGTCGGTGGCTCTGCAACGGGTTGCCAGCTTGCCTCCATCCTCATTGATTTTGGCGCGCAGGTCGATATCATTGAGTTTGCTGACCGCTTGAGCCCGCCGAGCGACGCTGATATATCGCGTAAGCTTGAGGAGGCCTTTAAATCACGGGGTATGAATGTTCTAACCAGTACTGGGTGTGAGTCAATCTCCAAGGAAAACGGTCAGTTAAAAGTGACCTATAAGCATGTTGGGCAAGTAGACTCACTGATGACCGATGCGGTGTTCTTGATGGTGGGTTGGCCAGCTGACTTGGATGGGCTAAATCTAAAGGCCACTGATATTAAAGTGAACGGCCCTTACATCGAAGTTGATGACTATTTGCAGACTAACGTAGAGGGCGTGTACGTCGCCGGAGATGCGAACGGCGTCAGTATGTTCGTCCAAAGTGCCGCCCATCAAGCTCGAGTTGCCACGCAAAATGCTTTATCTGATACCGCTGAGAAATACGCTCCACGAGCTATTGCAACGGGTAGTCTTACTGAGCCAGAATACGCATCGGTAGGTATGACGCAAGCCCAAGCAGAAGAAGAGCATGAGTGCATCGTTGAGATTATCGATTATGAAAATCTACCTCGTGCGGTTATGGATGGGCGTACCGATGGCTTCTGTAAGATTATCATTGATAAACAGACGCAACAGCTACTAGGCGCGCATGTTCTCGGTTCTTACTCTGCTGAGGTGATTCAGGTCGCGGCCACTTGTTTGGCGACTAAAATGACCGTTAATGAGATCGCTAATTTAGAATTGGCCTTTCCGACGTTTACCGAAGCTTTGGGCATGGCGGCTCAACGCATCTGTAGAAACCTACGAGTAGAAGACAAGAAAATCGAAGAGTAATGGTTTGGCTTATTTAATTAGCTTTGCTGTTTTGCGAGGACACTCAACTTGGTTGAGTGTTTTTTTTGGTTTAAAATTTCTGGAGCTAATCTCGCTTTTCGCTATTATCTTGTCTGCCCACTAGAGCGGCGACTAAAGCCCGCCTTGTTTCTGCTACCGCGATATGAGGAGGGTAATAGCGAGTGTCTGAGAGACACTGGGTCGGACGCAAGAGAAAATCTATGATTTTCTAAAAGGGCCAAGTCGCTGCAATATAGTAGTTAAACAAGAATAACCGCTGCAATCGAGGCTAAAACGCTCTACAGGTCGTAGATTAAGCGGTTATCAAAACCCAGTGACCTGTGAAAATACCTTACCTAGTATAATAAACGTCTTATTAAGAACCGTATTGCACCGCAGCATCTTTTAATGTTTGCCAGTTTTTATTTTCTACCCATACAAAACCGCAAGCTCCATTACTTCTTTTTGCCCATAAGTCACCGATTCGCTTTTTCTCTATACTATCTCGATTACCAATCTCTACAGAGCGATCTTTTCCTTTATATTCAATAGCTAAAATTACACCGCTTTTAAGCTTAACAACGAAGTCAGGATAGAATTTATCAGAGGCTGTCTGCAACCAAAAAGACGTAGGTTTCTTCTCTACATTCCGTACCCACCATTCCACTCCTTGCATTTGATGTGCAATGTATTCGGCGCACTCAAACTCCTCTCCTTTATCTTTTAAATTACCAATAACTTTAAAAAAGTGATTTTTCAAAGGAATCAAACCATTATAAACACTGTCATAGCCATATCGACCTTGCTCAAAAGTAATAGCATGCTCGTTTCTAACTTCAAATTTATCTTCATCTGAAAATAAGTCGTCGAAAACACGCTGTTTCACTTCTACTAGTCCCGCAGCCATTTTCCGTTGTAATGCACCTCGTAAACGAAACTTACGGTAAGCTAATTCATCTAATGTGAAATTCTTTTCATTCATTAAGTAAGAAACGGCAGCATTCAACCAAGCAACTTTTACATCACGTTCTGAATACGGAAAATATAGATTTCTATCTAGCCAATATACGAGATCTGTTACTTGCCAGCCTTCCTCTTTACCAAAAATCGCTAGTTGGCTATCCATTTGATCATAAATATCACACTCTACTTTTTCTAATTGAGAAATACTTAATGAAGCGCGGCGCATAGTCTCTATGTCTGGAGAAAATTCACCATCTGTTAGCTTGTAATCAAAATCTGAAATCTCCCAGTCAGCATCTAATAACGGAGTTTCATCAAAAATATCAAAAAAACTAAATTGAGTATAACTAAGTAAAGGTATTTTAGCCGAGACTCCTTTTTCTGCAGGCGTTAATTCTTGCGTGGGTGGTGCTGCTTGAATTGCAAGTGCAGTATTAAGTTGTTCCTTTACCGATTTTGCTACTTCGGGTCGTTTAAAAGTTTCTGATATCTGCTGAATTTGTTTAGAAGTCGCTCCCTGTTTTACGGTCAATGTAGAGGTTTCTGGTGAAATTTCAATTTTATCACGCAAAGATTTTGGTAACGCTAAAACTGAGTCTTCATCAGGAAGAGACAAAAACCCATCATGCTCAGGTAGTGGAATAATCAAATCGGTAGGTTGCGAAAATAAATCTCCACTAGTTTCTTCGCCACGAGCGACTATTAGGTCTTTCGCTTCTAAACGCTCAAAACCACTTTGAACTAAACCATCTTTTAAATTCTGAACGGTACTAGCAAGCTCATTTGAAACAACATAAGCATAACTACGATTAAGTGCTTCTGTGTTTTTTCGTACAACGTGAGGCATACGTAATATACGACCGAGTACCTGCTCTACAGCTGTAGCAGAAGTTGTGTTTCTAAAAGAAAATAAAACGTATGCATTCGGACAGTCCCAGCCTTCACGTAGTTTATCAACGGTAATAATAAACTGCGGATAGTCAGGGTCGCCTAGCCTTTTACCTGTTAATTCATCAACAGCGCCAGTTGCGATAGCTATTGATTCTTCGGGAATATTAAAGTCATCAATTAAGTGCTTTTTTACTTTGTCTGGCGTAAATGTTTCTTTTTCTTTAGCAGTTCGTTCGGCCTGAATTAGCATCACTACTGGATCTATTATTTCTCCAGTAAGTTGTTTCTCTTGTTCAGCATGTTTTTCTAGCTGACGTAACCGAGCGATCGCTTCTGTCAATGAAACGCGCCACTCTGGATGAATAGCTAACTCTAAGGGCAGCTTCAACATATCCTCTGACTGTAGAGTAGCGGCAGAAATGCTACGTAATACATTAGAGGGCTGATGAGATCTATCTGGTGTGGCGGTAAGCTCTAAAATACAGCTAGGATTAAAGCGTTTAAGAGTATCAGATGCTAATTGAGTACCTTGATTATGCGCTTCGTCCACAATGACGAAGGGTCGTCTCAAGCGAATAACGTCTACTAACGAATGCTCACCTTTTTGTTCGGTACTTGCACCTTCAAAATGTGGCATAAGTGCACCATTCTGACGATAAACTCGTAAGCCGTCCGCTGTATCACGCTTAAAGCTTTGCATGGTAGCGACAACGATAGTATTGCCAGTATTCAGCGTAGCAGGCTGCATATACAGTGCTTCATTGATATCTAATACGTTAACCGCACCAAAGAGGTCACGCATATCCTGATGAAGTAACTCTCCCTCGGTTTTAAGCGCATATAGCGTCTGTTCACGTATAGGATCTGAGGGAACTAGCCAGAGTACTAACGAATGCTCTGTAGCTAAGAACGCATCGTTAACACATTTAATAGATTGTCCTGCAATACGAGTTTTCCCACCACCTGTAGGTACTCGAAGACAGACATAAGGAACATGATCCATCTCTGGTAATGGATAGTAAGGTTGAGCTAAACCTGAAGTCATCAGTTTGGTAGATTCTGCAAAAGCAGCAGCGGGATCTCTTAGTTCTCTACAGCGAGATAAATAACTTGAATAGTCCTCAAGTAAGATTTCCTGATAGTTTTTTAGTGATTTATTATTTAGAACCATGTTTTAACCGCCAATTCGTAAGGGAGTTGGTGAAAAGTAATATTGAGTCTGGCTAGTTTTGTTTTATCAAATCGTGTGCGAGCACCGTAAATAACTTTTTGTCTTTTAAAGTCTGGTGAAGCCTCTTCTAATAGTTCAAGAGTCCTACTGTTGAGGACATTACCGCCAGTGTCAGATTTATCCTTTAGAATTTCGTTATAAAGCAAAAATATTGCTCGATCTTTATACTGTCCTAGATAATGTGTACTACTTTTTTTCTTATCTATAGATTGTAAATTAGATTGATTTAAGCCAGTTCCGGTTTCTATAAACCAGACAAATTCTGATAACTGCTCAAAAGTGACATCAGAACGAATTCGACCATCAGAATTGAATAATGGTTCATTAGACAACTTACAAAATTGAAATCCGCATCCTAGTCCTGGCATTTCTTGCGTTATATCAATCTCTCCATACAGAGATATATAGTCAGTTCAAAACAAAAATGTTATAGCTAGGACAAACATCATAAAATAATTTGGATAAGTCATTTTCCATCCACCCTTGGCGTAGAAACTTCACTTGAGCCCATTTTTTCTCAATAGGGTTCA
>NZ_CAJHBR010000017.1 GCF_904846695.1 Psychrobacter urativorans | reverse complement strand
TAAATCCCATCGAGAAGAAGTGGGCTCAAGTGAAGTTTTTACGCCAAGGTTGGATGGAAAATGACTTATCTAAATTGTTTTATGATATTCATCCAAAACATAACTCTTTTGTAGTGCAGTGACTATATATAGCGCATCACAAGACATCAAACTTAACCCAAATATCATTAAGCCTGTTACTTTATATAAAGCATTCATTGCAACTCCTTATTTTATATTTCCATAGTCTCTCGTTAAGTATGGAGGCGTTATATCCACTGCCCAAACCATAACTTAATCTTTTCCCAAAATGATGTTTGAGGATGGTTTTCTTGTTCGGACACACTTTTATTGGCGTTGCTAGGGAACGTCGCGTTCAGCTTATTGCAGGTAGGATATTTGGCTTGCAGCTGCTGTAAATAATATTCCTGATCCTCTCCTATAAATCCATCTAATATGCCGATACCATCGTGGCTATCATGGCGACAACTGCCGTTTTCTCGGTTCCATGCTAAAAAAGACACTAAAGGTTTGCCAATTATTAATTTATCGTCTTTACAGTCTAATGTTGCCAGTGATACTACCGTATAGTCTGCTGGTTTCCCGCCATCTTGGTTATAAGCCAAACCAATAATTAAGTCATTGGGCTGAATACTTTTGAAGTCAGAATGAGTTTGCCATTGCTCAGGCTTAGAGTAAAAAAACCACATTCTAAGGGTACGAAAGACAAAGCGTGGATTACTAAATTGCAAGTCGAAGCCTTTTTGCTGATTATCCATTAATGTGGGCTGCGATGATTGCAGACGAGCAATAAATACATCGTTTGGTGAATGCGGCATACAAGCCCATACCGTTTGCATGGACAAAAATAGTATGATTAAAATAGGCAGGCGATATAAAAAACGCATTTTATAATCCTTTTTTCAAAAATCAGTCACCTGAAGTTTATTAGGTGCGACTAATAAATCGATAAATATCAGCACATAATGTCCAAACAAACCAAATCAATATCGCAGCACACAAACCAAAGCCAATAATAATAATGCTTATTCTAATACCGAAATCCAGATTGCCATTCCAAATATAGGGTGCAATAGGTGGTCCCATGGTGGCAGCAAAAGCTAATAAGTAGCCTGATATCATGGTAAAGCCTGCAATCATAAAACGTATCGCTGTTATTATTGCCGTATCAACCCAGGTATCACCCCTTTTATGTTTTAGAAACTTAAACATGGTTATCCTTATAGTTAGCTACTTAACTCCCTATCTATTTCTATTGCCTTCAATTAAGGCTTATTCACTTGCCCTAAGAATAATATCGCATCGGTTTTGTTATCTTTTATGATAAACATAAATGGATGATCGGCTTTAAATTCAATAGGATAAGACATACCAACGTACATACCTACAGCACCCGCTGCTGCTGCCGCTTCTGTGCCTTTTTCATCGACGGTGACTACTGCTTGATGATAAACCTCATCGAGCTTTATCGGTGGGCCATCAGCATATAAGTTAAATTCAGCCCCATTATTAAACGCTCTTGGCATACCCATATCAGCGAGCAATGTTTTCATCTGATAGCGCGCATCTAACTTAAACTTTGGCAGATGAAGGCTCACCTCTTGTCTTACTAAGCCTGCACGCCATTGCTTAATCTTAGTTGCACTTAAACTCTTAGCTAATTGCTGCATAGCAAGTTTATGATTGAGTTTGGGTAATACTACGAGCATAGATAGGTCATCGCCTTTATAAGGTAGTTGCACGACCTGTATATGTTTGTCCTCATAATAGTCAAAATAAGACTGTTGCCGCATCATCTGGACACTAGAGGCTCTACCGATAGCATTATAAAAAGGCTGGGTACTGGTCCTTTCGGCGGTAAAAGGCAGGGTCCAATCGCCTTTAAAATAGATGGCATTGGTTAGCACCACGGCAGTATCAGATTTAATGCTACCCTTAGGTAGTAATGCAGGGATCAATTGATTGGTTTTCTCAGCAATTCTTTTATTAATCATCTGACGCGCAGGATCAGGACTGCCTTCAAAATCAACAGCGGTCACTTGGCCGCTGTAATAACGTTGCACGGTGTCTATGTAAGATTTAGTGGGTGTTAACCCTTGTTGCATCCATAAGTCATTGACCGTGACCAGCTTGTAGTCGGGATTGAGTTTATTGAATTGGTTGTAGAGCGCTGCACTATTAGGGTTGAGGATAGTTGGTACTGGATAATGAAAAGTCTTCTGAATTTGCGCTTTCGTTTCCTCTTCGGCTGCGGCATATAGCATGGCCATCGCAGTAGACAAGCTATACGGTGAGAAAAAAACGTTGTCATCTGCTTGCTCAGGCTGCCCATTTATCTGCTGATACATGTCAATGGCGAATTGGTTATTGGCAGTGATGACTTCAGCTATACCCTCTGGTGTCGAGATCAAAGCCTTTCCCTCAATAGGAGGCGCTTGAGGGTTAATAGTTGACTGATTATGAGGAATGGTATCTGTTACAGCACCCGCTCTATTATTTCTTATAGTATTGTCACAGCCACTGACACCCAACACTAAGCTAGTAATAGCTAAGGCGCTGATAATACGATTATGGGCTGGATATTTAAAATAGCGAAGTGGGTCATTTTGCATATCAGGCTCAACAATAAATTATAATTAAAAGAATGGCTCTATTTCGGCTGCTGTATAGGAATCCGCAAAGATATATATAATTGACGGTTTTAAAATAACTGATTTACTTTGTATTCATCATCCCATCTCTTTTGTATTAACGTTTTTAGCTCCTCTTCACTTTGTAATGTGCTGAAATCTTCCCCGTACCACTCTATTAGAGCGTCCTTTGTTATCTTGTATTGTTGATTATCGAAATTAAATGTTATCCACTCTGCATTTTGAATCAACGCAAATAAGTAAGTGGCATTATATATTACAGTTCTTTTATCATTGTTTTCTGACTCTGACCCGTCATAATTTAAGATGATCCCATAGGGCATCTCTTTGGTTTTAAGCTCGAGCCCTCTGAAGTTATCTGATTGCATAGAGCGATTTACAATATTGATGACTGCACTATTATCACCAACATAGGCATTCTTGTATTGAAACACATCTTCTTCAGTGGTCTTCGTATCACATCCACTGGCAGCTAAGATCACTAACAGTGAACACGATAATAATTTAAGCATTCTGTTCATAATATCTCGTCAATAGTTATTTACGTCTTAGTGTCATCATTCGCTAACTTAAGCCTTATTAACCTGACCCAGAAATAATATCGCATCGGTTTTGTTATCTTTAATCATAAAAATAAACGGATGATCAGCTTTGAAAATAACTGGGGGAGCAGGTGCAGAAACTGCTACAGCCACAATGCCTGTCGCTGCTGCCGCTTCGGTGCCTTTTTCATCCACAATAACTACCGCTTGATGATAAACATTGTCAATCTTTGTCGGCGTGCCATCTTCAAATAAGTTAAAATCAGCCCCTTTTTGAAAGGCTTTTGGCATACCCATATCCGTGAGTAGGTCTTTCATCTTATAGCTTTCTTCAAGCCTGAACTTTGGCAAGTAAAGGTTCACTTCTTGAGTGACTAAGTCTTTATTCCATTGTGTAATCTTATCAGCGCTCAAATCACGCACCAGCTGCTGCATGGCTGCTTTGTCTTTTGATTTTGGCAATACCACTAGCATGGATAAACCCTCACCCTTGTAAGGCAATTGCACGATCTGCACTTGCTTATCCTCGCTATAACCAAAATCTTCCTGTAGTTGCATCATTTTTACATTAGAACTTGTACTCACATGGTTATAAAAAGGCTGCTCACTGGTGCTCTGAACCTCGAAAGGCATCTCCCAATCGCCCTTAAAATAAACCGCATTGGTCAATACGGCAACCGTGATGGGCTTGATACTGCCCTCGGGTAGTAACTCAGGAATCAATTGGTTAGTATGCTGAGCAATTTTTTTATTAATGATAAGCCGCGAAGGATTAGGATTACCTTCAAAATCAAGGGTGGTCACTTGACCGCCATAGTAACGTTGTACGGCATCGACATAGGATTTAGTGGGCGTTAACCCTTGCTGCATCCATAAGTCATTGAGTGTGGCGAGCTTATAATCAGGATTGGGTTTGTTAAATTGATTATAGAGCGCGCCGCTATTGGGGTTGAGAATATCCATTGAGGGGTAGTAAAAGGTCTTCTGAATTTGCGCTTTTGTTTCCCCTTCCGCTGCGGCATACAGCATTGCCATCGCCGTAGATAGGCTATAGGGCGAGAAAAATACGTTTTTATCTGCTTGGTCAGGTTGACCATTTATCTGCTGATACATAGCAACGGCAAATTGATTGTTGGCAGTAATGACTTTTTCGATGCCGTCTGAAGTAGAAGCGTCATCATCAGCAGCAATAAAATCAACCGGACTATCTGCTCGAGCGTCAGCGTTGCTTTTAGCTTTAACTGGTAAGGATGATTTATCTGAATTTGATGTGGTATTGGCTACGCTGTCAGTAGGTTTAGATTCTTTCGTAGTGGTGTCACAACCACTGACCACTAATAATAGGCTGCTGATAGCCAATGCACTTATGATACGGTTACCATGTGCTTTTTTAAGATAACAATACTGGTTATTCTTCATATCTGCTTCACTAATAATGTAGAGTTAAGATGATGCCATTCTAGTATCATCTCCATACAATTGTTTAGTGTATTTTGGTAAGCAGACCCATCTATCTATTTATTTATGCTGACCTACTTTTAAGAAAAATGCAGACACAAAAAAACCCCAAGTAAATGAATACTTGAGGTTGAAACTTTGCTTAAACTTAAAAAGTTAACTAAGTTTTAAATATGGCGCAGCGGACGGGACTCGAACCCGCGACCCCCGGCGTGACAGGCCGGTATTCTAACCAACTGAACTACCGCTGCTAAGGTCGTTTTAGTTTATTTAACCACTCAGTGTACTACTTAAGAGTAACACTATACTAAATAGTGGTGGGTGATGACGGATTCGAACCGCCGACATTCTGCGTGTAAGGCAGACGCTCTACCAACTGAGCTAATCACCCTGAGAACCGTTAAAAAATTGCATCGCAATTTTAGGTTCGCAAGGAAAATCCTTTAAATAGGATTTTCTAGAATTTCCAAAACATTGCTGCTTTTTCCACTCTATTCGAAATCCTGTAATAAGGATCTCTTAGAAGTTCTAATAGCTAAAGTTGTCACCCTCTAACCTCTCAAAACCTCCAACAGCTAATTAAAGCCCCTTGTAACTAATTAAAGCCCCTTGCTGTGGGTGTGTATTATATACAAATCCTATGCCCTGTCAAATATTATTTAGCAATTTATGGCTTATTTTTTAACTGCTAGCCAATAATAACAGCAAGCAGTTGTTTTTATTGACTTTATATCTTTGCTAAAACAGTGCATTAATTGTTTATTTACTCGCCAATAGTATCTAGTTGCTATTTACTAACTGCCAATGCCTTTTCAATATCTGCTTTGATAGCTTCAGGCTTAGTCACTGATGCATAGCGATCAATAACTTGTCCATCACGGCCAATCAGAAACTTAGTAAAGTTCCATTTGATACCATCGGTTAATAGACCGCCTTTTTGTTCCTTTAGCCAATTAAAGATAGGATGAGCGTCTTCACCATTGACATCGACTTTGGCCATCATAGGAAAGCTTACGCCATAGTTCTTTTGACAAAAAGCACCAATCTCATCATTACTGCCTGGATCTTGGCTACCGAATTGGTTACAAGGAAAACCAATAACCGTTAGACCTTGGTCTTTATACTGCTCATTAAGTGCCTCTAGGCCTTCAAATTGCGGAGTAAAACCACATTTGCTAGCGGTGTTAACTACCAGCAGTACTTGTCCTTGGTAATCAGCGAAAGGTTGCGCTGTGCCATCCATACGTTCAGCGGTAAAATCATAGATATTACTCATTACTCTTCCTTAGTTTAATTATTGCTTATGATTGCTATATTTAAAGATGTTTAAACGTTAGAGCTAATGATCAATAAAAAAGTAAGGAAATCATTACAAGCTTCCTTACTATATATTAAAACACTAGATGTTAAAGCACTAGCAATCACTAGCTAGGAATGTAAGCTAATTAGTCTTCAGCTTTATCCAAGTCTATAGAGGCTGAATTGATGCAATAGCGCATACCAGTAGTCTCACGTGGACCATCAGGGAATACATGTCCTAAGTGGGCTCCACAATTACTACAAGTGACCTCTGTACGGCGCATACCTAATGAATCATCGACATGCTCATCAATAGCAGCATTGTCGATACCTTGGTCAAAGCTTGGCCAGCCACAACCTGCATCAAACTTGCTAGTTGAATCGAACAAGTTAGCGCCACAACCCTTACAGCGATAGACACCTTCGTCCTCAGTATCGTTATAAACGCCAGTAAATGGACGCTCTGTGCCCTTCTCACGCATCACATGATACTCTTCAGCACTCAAGCGCTGTTTCCAATCAGCTTCTGTCAATTGGGTGATTTCTTCTTTGCTAAGTTGATTGTCTTGCATAACGTATTCCTTACTGTTTTTAGTTAACGGTAACCAACAAACTGATTGCAACATTCAATAATTGCTAGCTGCCTAATATATGGGTGTTTTACTGGCTGTTGCAAGGGTTGATAGGTGGTTTTTACTAAACTTACACTCGATAAGGTAACTCCTAATCTATAGCTGTCTATTACTCTTAACTGTCTACTAAGCTAAGCTTTAACAAGTTTTTGTAACTACAAATTATGCCAGGAAATCATGCAGTATAGTGCTTAGCGTTCCTATGATATAGGGTGCAGCTCAATATCTATCAGCGGTTAATTGCAAACGTTTCAGAAAGCTTACAAATGCAAGAATATCTTGCATTAATAATGTTATAAAGTGCTTGCAACCTTAAAGCAAATGCAATAATATCTTGCATTAAGCACTGAAAAAAGTCGGCTTATTCTAACAAGTTAAGCGCTAAGCACCCACTGTAATACTTAAATACCCTTATAAGATCCGTTTATAATTCTATGTAACCTAATCAGTATCCTGATGACTTATTATCAATGACTTTTAGTAGTTGACCTTTATCGTCGTTATTCTGATTAACAGTAATTGCAAACCGTCAACTATAGAGTAGTTCATATGGCTTGCCCCATAAGTCTTTAGTACTCTCTATAAAAAAGGGACAGATGATAATGAATGATAATCAAGATAAGTTAGCCCAAGCTCAACGTTTAGTAGCATTACGTCGCAAAAAAGGACTAACTGCCGCTCAGTTAGCACAGGCTATGACCGAAGCTGGCGCAAAAGTTAGCCGTGGCGCTATTTCTAACTGGGAGCGCGGTACTAACGGTATTGTCTCCTCTAAGCTCCCTACTCTAGCAAGCATACTAGGCTGTAGCGAAGGCTACTTATTACGTGGCGACATCCAAACCGAGATAAGTATAAGCGAGAGTAATAAGCACAGTAGTTCTAAATTAAAACAACAAGCAACACCTGTCATGGTTAGTCAGAAAAGTATTTCAACCCAAAACGTAACTCTAGCCGTTCCTATCGATAATCAGCCTCGCTCTACCAGTACTACTGACTCAGCGAAATCTGAAAGCGACTCTTCAGCGGCTCCTGTTAAATATATAAATTTGCAAGATAAACCAGCTAAGGATAGTAAAACTATGAGCCCATTAAAAAAATCCGATAAGTTACAAAACGTTTGTTATGATATCCGTGGCCCGTTACTAAAAGCGGCTAATAAGATGGAGTCAGAAGGTCAACGTATTCTTAAGTTAAACGTAGGCAATCCAGCGCCTTTCGGTTTTGATGCCCCACCTGAAATCCTGCGTGACGTAGCCATGAATCTGCCTGACGCTATCGGTTATTCAGACTCGCAAGGTATATTTTCTGCACGCAAAGCGGTATTGCATTACTATCAAGCCAAAGGTTTGCTGTCAGCAGTAGATGTCCGTGATGTCTATTTGGGTAACGGTGTCTCTGAGCTGATTGTTATGACTATGCAAGCACTGATGAGTGACGGCGATGAGGTGCTAATTCCTATGCCTGATTACCCATTATGGACCGCAGCAGCTAACCTCGCTGGTGGTACCGCCGTGCATTATCGTTGTAACGAAGAAGATAACTGGCATCCTGATATCGAAGATATTAAGTCTAAAATTACCAGCAAAACTAAAGGTATTGTTATCATCAACCCGAATAACCCAACGGGTGCACTATATACTAATGAGCTATTAGAGCAGATCATTGAAGTAGCTATAGAACATGATTTAGTGATTATGGCTGATGAAATCTATGACCGAGTACTTTATGACGACATGGTTCATACGCCAATGAGCACTTTGACCGATCAAGTATTGATCTTGTCGTACAGTGGCTTATCAAAATCACATCGTATTGCTGGTTTCCGTGCGGGTTGGATGATGGTTTCTGGCAAAAAGCAACATGCTACTGACTTTATCGAAGGTCTAGACATGCTAGCTTCTATGCGTTTGTGCTCTAACGTACCAGGCCAATATGCTATCCAAACAGCGATGGGCGGCTATCAGAGCATGAAAGAGCTGACCTCTACTAAAGGACGTCTATTTAAGCAACGTGAATTAACTATTTCTCGTCTTAATGCGATTCCAGGTATTTCTTGTACTATGCCTCAAGGTGCCTTTTACTGCTTCCCTAAAATGGATCCTGCTGTCTACCCTGTCGAGGATGACATGCAATTCATGATGGACTTGTTGATTGAAGAAAAAGTGCTAATGGTTCAAGGTACTGGCTTTAACTGGGACGCACCTGATCACTTCCGTGTAGTGTTCTTGCCAAACTTAGATGAGCTTGAGAACGCTATGGATCGTTTAGATCGCTTCTTTGCTAAGAAACGTAAGCAGTATGGTACTGATAAAGCCCAAAAACCTCGCGCTGTAGAAGTTAAAGCCGAAGACAATAAAAGCTCTAAGGCTGCAAAACCTGAAACTTTAAATGCCTAAAAGCTTAAGAGTAATAAGGTAATAACGATTTAAATCTGTTAAATAATTAGACCCTTAAGCAATAAAAAACGCTTAGCGATATTGAATCGCTAAGCGTTTTTTATTGTTTACCCTGTTTATGGGCTGATAGCTTTGGTAAAGCTCAAAGCCGACTATCTACTACTCGCGCAACAGCGCTGAACTCTAGAAAATCTGCTTAAGTATAATAAAGCTTATTGCTGACATAATAGCAGCGGCAGGTAAGGTAATAATCCAAGCCAAACCAATAGGCTTCATCAACGCCCAGTTAGTGTCTCTGTTGACGATACCAATACCTAATACGGCACCTACTAAAGTGTGAGTACTCGATACTGGTAGGCCCATAGTTGACGCGCCCATTACTACAGCGGCAGCGGCTAACTCTGCTGAGAAACCCGAAGCTGGATGCATTTTGGCCAAATTAGTACCGACCGTTTGAATCACTTCTTTACCAATGAACCAAAGACCCACAATAAGCGCCACACCAAAGGTTAGCATCACTGCTGGTGGCACAACCGCTTGCGAGGCTATGCTATTAGTACGAATAACGTCCATAATTGCAGCAAAAGGCCCAACTGCGTTAGCGATATCGTTGGAACCATGACTGAAGGCAAAGGCGGAAGCTGTGAATACTTGCATCCAGCTGAACATAATAAAGGTAGCTTTGGTCAAGTCCTCTTTATGCTTGCCACGGATACTTTTGGTATAAATATAAGTCGCCAACCAAACTAAGGCGGCTATCATACCCATGATCAAAAACCCTTGCAGGGTAGTCATATTACTATTGACGTTTTTAAGACCTTTGAATACTACTAACGAGGACATGACTGCCCCGCCTGCAGCGGCAATAATAGGCACCCATTTTTTTAGAGCTTTTAGCGTATCGAGATCATTGCGCTCATGCTCAATTTTATAAAGATCTTTATAATAATCAGTCTCTATATCATTAATAGTACAATCATCGTCTCGATATATCTCTTGATCACGAAGCATCGCAGAAGTGTACGCTAGCTGCTCTGATTCAGACATATTGTCCAAAAAGACTTTATGCTGGTTCTTTAGTTCTTTTTTACTTTCTTTGAGAACCGCAATGTAGGCTTCTGTTCTATCATTATAATCGATGATATTTTTCTTGATTTGTCCATAAAGCAGATAAGCGATTACCCCTCCTAATAGCGGAGAGATTACCCAAGAGATCGCTATCGTGCCTATAGTGTTCCAATCTACTGTAGATAAAGCGGTGTCAGTACCACCCAAATCATACCCGAGTACGATAGAGCTACCGATTACCCCACCAATAATGGCATGAGTAGTCGATACTGGTAAGCCTTTACGGGTGGCAAATAATAGCCAAAACGCCGCTGCGATTAAAGCTGACAGCATCACATAGATGAACTGGTTGGGCGAGACCGTCATACCATCTAAGTCGACGATACCTTTACGAATAGTATCGGTAACTGCTCCGCCTGCCAATACGGCACCGGACACCTCAAATATAGCGGCTACCCCAAGTGCTTGTGGGATAGTTAGCGTACCTGCACCTACTGAAGTACCAAATGAATTGGCAACATCATTGCCGCCAATGTTGAATGCCATAAAGATACCAAAAGCAGTAGCGACGATAAATAGCGTCGTCTGCTGATGCATAGTGTAATCTAGACCCCACCACAAAAAGTAGCTGGTCATGGCAATAAGTAGGATGGCAAAAAATAGATTTACTTTCATGGAGCCAATTTGTTTATTGGACTCTGTAGGACTGCTACTAATACCCATAGGTTAATACGCCTTGCGTAAACTTGATAAAGAGGCTTGCGATTGATAACGCCACCCTGTTATTTACTATAAGTTATCAACTAGTGATCTCATATTATAAATAGCAGCGTAAAGTGATGATATAAAATATAGACAAATCTTTGATAAGATCCGCCCATAGTTCAAAAGAACTTAAATAGATTGTATTCAAAACTGCGGGCATCATTATAGTGCTTCTGACAATAATAATGTTCAATTTATAGCTGATTGATAGTGTTTTTTTTGATTAAAAGCGCTCTTAACTATCTAATTATTGCTTATTTGCCCATTGGGTTGGCTTGATAACTCGACAGCCTTAGTGCTTGTTGGCTACATTATGAGCATTCAGCAGCCTTTGTCAAAGTAATTCTATATATTATTAGTCCACTCTCAACAGCCACTTCTTGGCTTTGATTGTAGCCTAGTACTCAATGTCGGCTTGCGATATGCGCATTCAAACACTAAATGAGCCCTAAGTAGCTGTCGTAGAGTTTACCGTTATAGTCGTGCCTCGAGCTGCTCGATTGCATGATCTAGTACTTGCAAACGTGCTTGGCGTTTATCATTAGTAGCTACCACGCACCAAGGTGCTGCTTCTGTATCGGTACGTGCCAGCATGTCAGCAGCGGCTTGTACATAGTCTTTCCATTTATCACGGTTGCGCCAATCATCATCAGTCAGTTTGAACTGCTTATGCGGAGTATCACGTCTATCCTCAAAGCGCTCAAGCTGTTCCTCTTGATCAATAGCTAGCCAGTATTTGATCACTAGCGTCCCAGCATTTACTAAATCAGCCTCAAAACGATTGATTTCATCATAAGCACGTTGCCAATCTGTAGGGTCTGCTAACGCCTCAACACGCTCGACTAATACTCGGCCGTACCAAGTACGATCAAAGATGGCAATACGGCTGATACGATCGGTTTGCTCATTAGGTAATCGCGTCCAAAACCGCCATAAATAAGGATGCTGCAGCTCATATAGCATTGGTGCGCTAATATTATAAATCTGATACTCACGTGGATCAAATGGCGCTACCATTCTTTTGATAGAGCCACCCTTCCCAGCAGCATCCATACCCTCAAAAGCAAAAACCACATGTCGGCCGTTACGGGCTCGTATCAGCTTGGCAAGCTTGGCTTGTTTGGCAGCCAACTGCTCACTATAATCTGACTTATCTAACTCAGATTTTTTAATGGTAGTCAGTTGCTTAGGAATATCAGCAGCAGCAAACGGCACCACTTGACAGGCTTGCTGTGCGAAACTGTTAGAATGAGCTGTCGTAGGCATTTGACTACTGACTAATGCGCCTTGCATCGCCTGTAGCACCTCGTGACAGAAGCTCATAGCTGCTTGCGACTTATCACTACCATCAATAATTACCCAATCCCCTTGCTCTCGCAACATAGCGATCGCCACCAGATTGAACTGCGCAACGACTTCAGCAGCACTCCAGTCGACTTGATACAAAAACTGCGGATCCGCTTCATCATCGTTTAGGCGCTCTTTTAGGGTGTCGGCGTCTATATGGAACCAGCACTTCAATACTTTAGTATGATTGTCTACCAAGTCACGCTCAAAAGCAGCAAGCTCTTTTAGCTGTTGTTGCAGATATAGTTGCCATTCAATAATCGGTAGCGCTTGTAGCTTATCGGAAGTTGTATCGTTAGACGTAGTATTAGTAGCTGAGTTGTCTTTGTCTTTGTTCTGTTTGCCTTTGCCTTTATTATTGTTAGGGGCTTCAGTATCACTAAGATCATCCAATCCTACCATACGCATGACATTGTAGAGTAAGTCGGCGTACCAGTTACCGAAATACACCATCACATCACCGTGACGCGGCATAGCTTTAGTATGTGCTTGCCATATAGGCTGATAAGCTAGTGGTGGATAGCCAATAGTGGCCTCCACTTTTAATAGTCGCGGGTCTACCCACTCGCGTAACTGCTTAACGGCGGTACCCTTACCAGCTTGTTCCATACCGTTCACTAGCACTAATAAACCAGTAGGCTTATTGGTCGGTGAGGGTGTCTGCTGACGCGTGGCTCGCAGGGCAAATTGGGCAGTGACTAGGGCTAGCCTTAACTCATCTTTGTTCAATGAAAACTCACTCAGTGGATTAGGGGTCAAACGCTGACTTACCACTTGAGCTGCGAGGTAATCGCTAGCTGCTCGCGCTACCTTGTTACAATCATCCTGCTTATCGCTCTTGCTATTTTTAGACATAATTAGCCTCACTATAGTGGTAGTAATTTAGTGGTAGTAATTTAGTGGTAGTAATTTAGCGGTAGTCATTCGCACCAATCTTGTTAATCAGCGTAGTCATTTGCCACTAAGATAACTGAGCTAAGTAACAGTTTGACATTTGTATTCATGACGGTTTTATTTTATGGTGATATACACTAGCAATAATAACTTTTATCGGTAACGGCTATACTATTTTTACATACTACTTTTAGATACTACTAGGGTAGGTTGAACCATCAAACACTACGCTTATACATTTTTGGCAGAGACTATTTTTAGGTGCTGATTTTAAAATGGTAACAAGACAATGATTTAAAATTACACAGGATTAGCTGTCATGTCTGCTTTCTTAGAGTTACAACAACATTTGACGCGCTATTGGGCATTTCCTTATCATGATGACCCTCAGCTTAATACGGTATTAAATGAAGTACAAGCTTGGCAGCGTATTCGTATTCAACGTACTCATAATGAGCTGTTCCAACAGCCTAATAATCAGCTAATGGCAAAGTACTTCCTCACTCAACTCTATGGTGGTCAAGAGTTTAAAATGTTGGCGGTACAATTGGCACGTATTTTACCCAAAGCCCAAAAAATCGAAAGCTTAATCAAAGAGTCCGCCTTGAAAACAGGCAGCATGTCTATCGGAGCGGCAGTTTTGGCTATTGAATTGGACTTACACTTGGCACAGTGGTTGGTTGCTCACGATTTACCAGTCACTGAAAAAAACATCATGGTCGCCTATAGTGCTATCGATGAATCTATTGAGCGTCGTAATCAAATAGAGGGCTTAAAGGAAGTCTGCTATCGCACTGACAAATACCTTAACTCCTTCTTATTACAAAAAGCCTTTCAATTAGCAAAAACTACAGTTTATCGTCTCAACTATCAGCTGTTATATGATTTCGTGGCCGCTGGTTTTGCAGCCATGAAGCCGCTTGATAGTGTTAAGAGTTTTATTGATCCATTTTGTCAACGTGAATTAATGATTATAGACCAAATACACGATAATAAAGAGGACAAGCACACCGGGTTTTCTGTATCATAGGCTCGCCATCTTTAGCAAAATTAATTACTAAAAACTACTGATTATAATAGGATTATAGACTATGTCTGCTCTATCAGAACTGCAACGCCATTTGACTAAATATTGGGCACTGCCCTATCACCAAGACGCTGAGCTTAATACTAAGCTTAATGAAGTACAAGCTTGGCAACGTGCCCGTATCCAACGCACTCATAGCGCTTTATTCGAGCAGCCAAAGAATAAACCAATGGCCGATTACTTCCTTACCCAGCTTTACGGTGGTGATGAGTTCAAACTTTTAGCCGAACAATTAGAGCGTATTCTACCGAAAGCTAAAAAGCTTGAACGCCTTGCTAAAGAGTCCGCTTTAGAGACTGGTAGTATGGCTATTCAAGCCGCTATCTTAGCTATCGAGTTAGACATGCACTTAGCTCAGTGGTTAGTATCTAATGAGTTAACCGTTAATGAGAATAACATGTTGGCCGCCTATCGTGAAGTTGATGAAGCTGCTGAGCGTCGTATCCAAATTGGTAATCTCAAAGAGGTCTGTTATCGTACAGATAAATACTTAAATTCATTTGTATTACGCAAGGCATTCGGCTTAGCCAAAGGTACTGCTTATCGTCATGGCTATCAGCCGCTATATGACTTTATTGATGCCGGTTTTGCTGCTATGAAACCACTAAAAAGCGTTAGTGGTTTTATTGACCCCTTTTGTGAACTTGAGCTGACCATTATTGACCGAGTTCACCAAGCGGATAATGGCAGTGACACCTCAGTATTTGAGGTATCCTAAGCTAATACTTTAACCACTCTAAAGTCAGCTAACAATGCTGACTAAGCAGCTATAGTGATAGTTATAGCCATAAAATAAGCAGTGAGAGAATCTTATGACAGATCATACCCCCAGTAAGCCAAACCATTCTGCAGATCCGAGCATGCAGGCCAGCAGTCATAGCCATATTCAAGATAAATTAATCAAAGAGAGTACTGCTCATAAGCAGAATATCAGCGCACAAGCACAAGCTCGTCAAAGTCCTGTGCCTGACGCTGCTGAATTTACTCAAGTGGCCGATCTACCAGTAGGTACGCCACAAGGTCAACAGACTACTATGCCAAATAACAGTATGAATAATAGTAACGCTGACAACGTGCCAGTGCAGCCTTACTCTCTACCTAAAAAATCTATATCTACAGACAATCAAGGCGCTTTTAATCAGCGTGATGATATCAATAATCCTCACACTGCCGATACGGATGGTGCTGAAGAAACTCATTTTGGTTACCAGACCGTTAATAAGGCTGAAAAGCAAGCACGTGTAGCTGATGTCTTTACTTCAGTAGCCAAAAAGTACGACATTATGAATGACTTGATGTCGTTTGGTATTCATCGTCTGTGGAAGCGTTATGCCATTAGCTTGTCTGGGGTTCGTGCAGGTCAGCATGTACTAGACATCGCCGGTGGTACTGGTGACTTAGCTAAAGTCTTTAGCCGCGAAGTGGGCCGTAATGGTCATGTGGTACTGTCTGATATTAATGCGGCAATGTTAGAAGTTGGTCGTGAGCGCTTGATCAATGCTGGCTGCAATAACGTAGATTTTGTCTTAGCTAATGCCGAGACTCTTGCTCCGTTTGAAGATAATAGTTTTGATTTGCTCACTATCAGCTTTGGTCTGCGTAATGTGACTGATAAAGATGCCGCTCTACGTTCGATGTACCGTGTACTGAAGCCGGGCGGTCGCCTGTTGATCTTAGAGTTCTCTAAGCCTATCTTTGAGCCATTATCTAAAGCGTATGATTTATATTCATTCACTGCTTTGCCTATCATGGGTAAGATAGTTGCCAATGATTCAGAGAGCTACAAGTACTTAGCTGAATCGATTCGTATGCATCCAGATCAGCAAACGCTGAAGCAAATGATGCAACAAGCAGGCTTCGAAAACTGTGACTATAATAATTTAACGGCGGGCATTGTAGCCGTGCATCGCGGTTTTAAGGCTTAATCGCTGCTCAAAAATGCAGCGGCTGGTAGGATAGTATTGTCGTTCAGATAAATTTAATTCAACAGGTGGGAATCTTATGATTACGGTATTACTACTGGCCGGTGCCGAAAAGCTCATTAACCTCGCTATCGCAAGTGATGAGATTACCAAAGCAGGACTAGCTCCTTTAGCGGGCAAAGTACTACGCTTAGAGATGGCCTTACCTGAGATTCATCTGGATATCCTCTTCAATCATGAGCGCTTGCGTTTTGAGCCGGTGACTACTGATAGCGTTTTTGAGCCACGTGGTGGTTCTTCTTACAGTACTGATTATAGTACTAATCAGCACTCTATCGATGAACGGGCACGCGCTGATGCGGCTATGGCAAGTATTGGTCATAGCCGTCCTGACTGTACTATCACTGTTGATAACCCTGCACAGCTATTGAATCTAATCCGTGGTGCTGAGGGTAATCTACCTATCGCTGGCGACTACACTGTACTGATGCAACTAAAACAGCTCATAGCAGGTTTCGATCCTGATGTCGCCGGACAGCTTGAGCCTATCATTGGTAAACCATTAGCTAGTCAGCTACAGTTACTAATATCGCAG
Source organism: Psychrobacter urativorans (assembly GCF_904846695.1). Classification (GTDB taxonomy): domain Bacteria; phylum Pseudomonadota; class Gammaproteobacteria; order Pseudomonadales; family Moraxellaceae; genus Psychrobacter; species Psychrobacter urativorans. The sequence continues at coordinate 65,577 of NZ_CAJHBR010000017.1, read as the reverse complement.
CTCAAATTCGGACTGCGCTATACTGCTAAGCGTGCCTTTGATGATGTTAGCGATTGGGCCAATGAGGTAGCGGGCACTAATGAGCCTGACCCTACTGAAAAGGCTGAAGCCAATGATTTAAAGCAGCAATTGCTTAGATTACGCGCTGACGTTGAGCGTGAAGAAGCCAAACTTATGGCTATTAGAGCTGAGCAAGCACGGCTTAGAAATACTCCATAATTATCGACATCGACCTTTAAAGCACTGGCAACTTAATCTACAGCTCTCTGTATTAGGTTGCCTATTTTATTACTAATAAATTGTTACTTAGCGGCAGTCACAGTAGCCAAGCCGTCCTGAAAATCATCGGCATGGTTCTCCCTAAAGGCGGCAACCCCTTCATCAGCTTTTTTAATATAACCCTATTTATATTTTAGTAGGACTGCCCCAAAGCCTTTTTTGAGCTTAGCCGTTTGCTGACTATTCGCTATTGAATACCCACTGCCTAGATTCTTGCTACAAATCCTTATAATCTCAATATCTAAAAACTAAAAACTAACTTATGATAGCTAATCAATAGGTAGCTTAGCTGCTACTTTATACCTGCCAGCCTTTCTTAAAGCATCTTGACCATGATATTATTGCTTATCTGGTTTTATAATGACTTTCGCTATCTACTTAGAGTAACAATGTCCCATGCTTTTATCTCATAGAAAACGTTTACTCGAATTGTGGCGAATTGCCGCAAGCTACCGCATTGATACCCACTTCCCTGTCGAAGATGCAGCGCCGCTACAACCACTAGCACGGTTGATTCGCTTGCATCCTGCTGCTTGGGGCAAAAAGCATCAGCCTAATGGTATTAAGTATGCGCTCGAAGATATGGGCACCCTGTTTCTTAAGTTAGGTCAGCTGCTCTCTACTCGTCGTGACTTAGTGCCCCCTAACATCATTGATCAATTAATCCAGCTGCAAGATAAGGTCAAATCCTTTGCTCCTGAAATAGCTATTGCTCAAATTCAAGATCCTAAGCAAGGTCTAGGTCTGTCTATCGACACCCTATTCGCACGCTTTGACTTAAAGCCTTTGGCAGCCGCCTCTATCGCCCAAGTGCATACGGCGGCCTTACATGACGGTCGTGAAGTAGTAGTAAAAGTCGTTCGTCCTGATATTCGTGCGACTATCATTACTGACTTTGAGCTGTTGCGTGAGCTGGCCAGTTGGGTATCTGCGCGTATAGAAGCAGCACGGGCGTTGCATATTATTGACTTAGTAGAAGACTATCGGCAAGTGATGCTCAATGAGCTCGACTTAACCTTAGAGGCCGACAATACTACTAAGATGCGCAATAACTTCTTAGATTCAGCGTTGATGTATGTACCAGAAGTCTATGATGCTGCCAAGAACGTTATGGTCATGGAGCGTATTCAAGGGGTACCTATCTCGCAAGTTGAAGTCTTCGATCAGCTAGGTTACGATCGTGCTGCATTAGCAGAGATGGGTTTAACTATCTTTTTTACCCAAGTCTTTCGTGATAACTTTTTTCATGCCGATATGCATCCGGGTAACGTATTCGTAGAAACCCCACCAGTGCAAATGCTCACGGCAGATATGACAAACGTTGATCTAGGTCATGCCCCACGCTATATCGGGCTTGATTGCGCCATTATGGGTACGCTATCTAAAGATGATCAGTTGATAGTGGCGCGGATGTTATTAGCAGTAATGAATAATAACTTTAGCGCTATGGTCGATATCGTCAGCCGTGCTGGCTGGATACCACCTAGTGCCGATAAGCACGCATTGATGCGCGATATGAGCCGTACTGTCGGCCCTATGCTCAACAAGTCTATTAATGAGATAGATTTCGCTGGAGTATTGATGCAGATATTAGATATTGCTCGCCGTCATCATATGAGTATTCCGCCACAGCTTATGCTGCTACTTAAGACTTTGGTCCATGTTGAGGGTCTCGGCCGCGACTTGTATCCTGATTTGGATATCTGGTCATTGGCTAAGCCGATTCTGAGCAGCTGGATTAAAGAACAGCTTGATCCGGTGCGTAACTTACAACAGCTACGGGGGCAGCTGCCAGAGATTTTATTATCTGCTACTGACATTCCCAAGTTACTTGATCAAGGTCTACAGAGCTTAGCCTCACAAGGCTCAAGACAAGACAGTCAGCTGCGTGAGATACAACAGCTGCGTGCTGATATGCTCAATGACCGTCGTCGTGATTGGCTAGCATTGGCAGGTTTTGGTATAACTATTGCCGCGGCTACCCAAGTCGGTTGGTTTGCGCCTATTTTTTATATTTTTGCGCTGCTAATTGTGGTTTGGCGTATCTTATCTTAGCAGTTGACTCCATATAGCATTGACAGATAGCACTGTTGTTAGACTCTTGCTTAGAGTATTAATAGTGGCTTAAAAAGCCCTGCTAGAATTTTTGAGATGTTTTTTAATAAGGTATTTGATCCATGGTCGATGTCATTACTAACCCTGATAGTCAAACTACGCATACAGATCACAGCGCAGCTATTGCGGCTTTACAGGCACAGTTTGGTAAGCAGCTAAGCGTTAATCAAACTATACGTGAGCAGCATGGTCATACGATGACTTGGCTTGCCAATCAGCCACCGGATGCGGTACTCACCGCTTATGATAAGCAAGATGTAGCGACTGCTGTGGCGATTTGTAGTGAATATCAGATGCCAGTCATTGCCTTTGGCATTGGCTCCTCCTTGGAAGGTCAACTCAATGCGCCTTTTGGTGGACTGTGCATCGATATGCATACTATGGACGCTATCTTACGAGTTGATAGTGAAGACTTAACGGTTACTGTGCAGCCGGGCGTTACTCGTGAGCAGCTTAATCATTATTTGCGTGATACTGGTTTGTTTTTTCCGATAGATCCCGGTGCTAATGCGAGCATCGGTGGTATGGTCGCTACTCGTGCTTCAGGTACCAATGCCGTACGTTATGGCACTATGAAGGATGTGGTACTAGCGCTTGAAGTGGTAACAGCGACTGGTGCTATCATTCGCACTGGGACACGCGCTAAAAAGTCGGCTGCAGGTTATGATTTAACTCGGCTGATGATAGGTTCTGAAGGTACCTTAGGTATCGTCACAGAAGTCACTCTCAAGCTGTTTGGATTAAGCGAATGTATAGGCAGTGGTATTTGTCACTTTCAGACTGTCGAAGATGCTTGTCAGGCGGTGATGCTTACTATTCAGATGTGTCTACCTATTGCTCGTATCGAACTGTTAGATGCCTTGCAAGTAAAAGCCTGCAATCTCTATGACCAGCTAGATTTGCTTGAGACTCCTACGCTGTTTGTGGAGTTCCATGGCAGTGAAGCTAGTGTCCATGAACAAGCGCAAACCTTTACTGAGATCATTGAAGAATTTGGTGGTAGTGATTTTGTTTGGGATACGGATGAAGCTGAGCGCAAACGTCTATGGCAAGCTCGCCATAATGCTTATTATGCCAGTTCTGCGCTGCGGCCTGAAGCTAGTGCGCTGTCCACTGATGCTTGTGTCCCTATTTCACGTCTAGCAGAATGTGTTAGCGCTACTGCAAAAGACATTGCAGCGTCTGGCATGATTGGTCCTATCGTTGGTCATGTTGGCGATGGAAACTTTCATGTTTTACTACTAGTCAATACTGATGACCCTTTAGAAATCGAGACCGCTGACGGTATTATCAGTCGTTTAGCTATTCGTGCTATCGAGATGGAGGGTACTTGTACTGGTGAGCATGGGATTGGCCAAGGCAAGCAGAAGTATATGGCTCAAGAGCACGGTGAAGCTATCGCCATGATGCAAGCCATTAAAGCTGCACTCGATCCCAAAAATATTCTAAACCCGGGTAAGATATGGCCGCAGCCTCTAGAAGTAGTAGCATAATCAGGTAATAGTATAATCAGGTAATAGCATAATCATAAAGCGAATCTAGGCGAAACTCATTAAGAAAAGCTGTTGAGAACTTGAGAAAAAGACCGTGAACCTAAAAAAGCGCTTACTTTATTGATTTAAAGTAAGCGCTTTTTGCTTATAGTACTTCTAAAGGGCCATGCTTTTAAAGGGCAATGCTTTTTAGGGACAAAGCCTTCAATCTAGACTATTATTAATCTAAGCTACAACATCTGATCAATAGCCATTTGGGTCAGTACTCGACCACGAGCGGTACGTAATACATAACCTTGTTGAATTAGGTACGGCTCAATCACATCCTCAAGCGTTCCCCTATCCTCAGCCATGGCTGCCGCTATAGCCTCAACACCAGCAGGACCACCATCAAAGCGCTCATGCAAAATCTCAATATAGCGTCGATCCAAATGATCGAGACCCCGTCGATCCACAGCTAGCATGTCCAGTGCGCTACCAGCGATAGCGCCATTGATACTACCATCCCCTCTTACCTCCGCATAATCACGCACTCGGCGCAGCAAGCGGTTAGCAATCCTAGGGGTACCACGGGCACGACGAGCAATCTCTACTGCACCATCTGGGCTCATAGAAACCCGCATAAGACGAGCAGCACGACTGACAATAGTAGTCAAATCCTCAATATTATAGAACTCTAAGCGTTGTACAATGCCGAAACGATCTCGTAGAGGCGAAGTCAATAAGCCTGCTCGGGTGGTAGCAGCAACTAAGGTAAAGGGCGGTAATTCAAGCTTAATAGAGCGGGCAGCCGGCCCCTCACCGATCATAATATCCAGCTGAAAATCTTCCATGGCCGGATATAGGATCTCTTCAATCACGGGACTAAGTCGATGGATCTCATCGATAAACAATACATCACCAGCTTCTAAGTTAGTCAACATCGCCGCTAGATCACCAGCACGCTCAAGCACTGGTCCTGAGGTGGCACGCAGATTACCCCCCATTTCACGAGCGATAATATTAGCAAGGGTGGTCTTACCTAAGCCTGGAGGACCAAAAATAAGCGTATGATCTAAGGCCTCATCACGCGCACGCGCCGCACTAATGAACACTTCCATCTGTTCACGCACTACCGGCTGGCCGATATACTCCGCCAACAATGCAGGGCGAATATTAGAATCCGGAGCGTCGCCAGCTCCTTCTAGTGGATTGATCAAACGGTCTTGCATCATAGGTTTTATCATTGTTTAAAGAATATAGGGAGAGTAAATAGCATAACCAAACTCCATCAAGAAGTCATGCAAAACCTCATACATTAATAGTTAGCAAAAAAATAAGCGACAACTAGTGTCGCTTAAATATACTGGTGCAGCGCGGCTTTAGCTTATAACACGCTGCTAGCAGCTATAAAAGCTAAAACCACTCTGGCTTAGAATCCAGACAGCTGCTTAAGCGTTGCTTTTAACAACCCTTGAGTATCGGCAAAGGTCTCGCCGTTACTTTTAGCGGCCTTGATCGCTTGCTGAGCTTCTTTTTCTTTATAGCCTAAACTTATCAATGCCCCTTCCACCTCGGCAATAATACTGCCTTCATGTGACACCGCAGCAGGCTGCATAGAAAATTCTAGCGAGCTACTATCGACCTCAATATTTTTTAGCTTGTCTTTGAGCTCGATAAGTAAGCGCTGCGCTGTCTTTTTGCCAATACCCGGAATACGAGTCAAAGCCACTTCTGAATCTTGTTCGACATGCATCTTAAGCTCGGCTGCTGACATAGCAGAGAGCATAGCCAGCGCCATTTTTGCCCCAACCCCATTGATCTTGATCAACTGACGGAACACATCACGCTCTTTGCGATCGATAAAGCCATACAGCAGCTGCGCATCTTCACGTACATGAAAATGCGTCCAGATGCTAGCTTGCTGATTCAACTGTAACTGGCAAAATGACGGTAGTGGCAGTTCGATATCATAACCAACACCAGACGCTGTCATTACACAAGCGGTCGGTGCTAGCAAATATTGTACTTGGCCAGTGATCAGTCCTATCATAAGTTGCTACCTGCTATACGTGATGCAATGAGCTGCAGTTAAATCAAATGGCAATAGTTATCTATTGGTAAAAACCTATCATACCTTCTAGACTTATCGCACGGATTTTATGGGCTTGTCCCGCTGAACCAAAAGCTTCAAAGCGATTAGTACAGATATCAGACATCGCTACCATTGAGGCTTTAAAGTATTTGCGAGGATCAAAATCGCTTGGATTTTGGGCTAGATACTTACGAATGGCCCCTGTCGATGCTAGACGCAAATCTGTATCGATATTGACCTTACGTACCCCATGTTTAATCGCTTCAACGATTTGCTCAACAGGGACGCCATAAGTCTCGCCAATGTCACCGCCGTATTCATTGATAACTTTTAGCCACTCTTGGGGTACAGATGACGAGCCATGCATCACTAAATGAGTATTAGGAATACGGGCATGAATCTCTTTTACTCGCTCAATCGATAAAATATCACCAGTCGGTGGACGAGTGAACTTATAAGCACCATGACTAGTACCAATAGCGATAGCTAACGCATCGACGTTGGTATCTTTGACAAACTGTTCTGCTTCATCAGCACTAGTTAATAACTGCTCTTGATCCAAAACACCTTCAGCGCCAGAGCCATCTTCTTCACCAGCCATGCCGGTCTCTAGACTGCCTAGACAGCCAATTTCGCCTTCTACTGAAACGCCACAAGCATGAGCTAATTTAACCACTTCACGAGTTACGCTAGCATTGTAGTCATAATCCATCGGTGTTTTGCCGTCTTCACCAAGTGAGCCATCCATCATCACTGATGAAAACCCGAGCTGAATTGAACGCTGGCATACTGCTGGCGACATGCCGTGATCTTGATGCATCACTACTGGAATATGTGGCCACTCTTCGATAGCGGCAGTAATTAGATGGCGTAAAAACGCTGAACCTGCATAGCCTCGTGCTCCAGCACTAGCTTGTACAATAACGGGCGAGTCGCAGCTGTCTGCTGCCATCATAATAGCGCGCATTTGCTCTAGATTATTGACATTAAAAGCAGGAACACCATAACTGTGCTCAGCGGCATGATCTAAAAGTTGACGTAGGGAAATTAAAGCCATGGAACACTCTCTGATTGGATTTTAGCGACTGTTTTAACAAGCAAGTTTAGTAAATATCTTTGCTTGCTGTTTTCTACTATCTTTCGATAATAGGTAGTGCAGCTGTTAACGCTGTTGATTATAACAAAATTTAACCGCTACTCGTAGTGGATATGACGCTATTTTATAGTCTGCTAGGTTCTAAAGCGCTAACCAATAATGACCACTTACTGCTCATAAGTTTTTGTTGATAAAACATGAATCATAAACACAAAAAAGCCTTAGAATTCACTAAGGCTTTTTTGTGTTTATGATTTACAGCTTATATTTATGACTACCTAATAGCCGATCATAATCGACTAGGTGTTAAGGGGCGTCTATAAAGATTAGTACTGTTGATCAGTAGGTGCTTTAGCTTCTGCATCAGCAGCAACATTAGACGCGCCTTCAGCAACTGAACTTGCACCATCAGCAACTACTGCTGCTGTAGAGGCAACGGCTTTATTAGTACCGTCAGTGATAGCTTCGCCTGCATTATCGGCCGCATTAGAAACAGCGACGCCAGCATTCTCTGCACTATCATTAATTTTCGCACCAGTATTTTGAGCAGCAACTTCAGCTTCAGCAGTAGCAGCTTCAGTATTAGCAGCAATATCATCACCAGCAGACGCAGCAGTATCTGCAGCTTGATCTTCAGTTTGTTGGCTACAAGCGGTAACTGCAAAAGTACCAGCAAGTAAGCTAGCAAGTAACAAATGACGTTTTAACATAATAGACCTCTAGTAAATAATGCATTTCAGCATCTATAATTGCGCTATTCTATATCTAGCAAATAGCACTTGCAATAAAAATCTCAAAGTCAATAACAATATAAGAACAAATAAGACCTGCTTAATAATAGTCACTATAAATAATTTTAAAACTATTTTTATAGCGGCAAAATTATTATTACCACATCAAGTCATCTGGTATCACATAAGCAGCATAAGGATCATCAGTCTCTAGTTCAACCTGTGAGCTGTCATTAGCTACTACAATAAAACCTTCCATTTTAATATTAATTCGATCGGCTAAAGGACGAGGGAGCAAAGCATAGTTTTCTTCTAAACTTGCAATAACCACATGGCCTGCCACTATTTGATCATAGAGCTTTTGAGTGATATATATTTTTTTTACTTTTGACTGATCGCTAAATTGATAAGCAACCTCACCTCGAGTGTCGGCAATCTGATGCTGCTTAATCATTTGTACAATATTAGCTTTTAGCATTTTTTGCTCTAAGACTTGTTGTTTTTCTTGATTAAGCTTTTGATCCTTGGCCATCTTCTCCGCTTGCGCAGTTGCCAATGCCTTTTTAGCTTCTAGGTTCGATGAGTCGCCAGTACGCTTAGCATGTTGAGACTGCTTGCTTATTTGCTTGGCTTTTTTGCTATCAACCAATCCCGCTTTTAAAAGTTGCGCCTGCAAGGCATTCTTGGCCATAATTTGATCACCTAAATAATAGAAGCTAAATCATAAATCGCAAAACATGAGCATGCATAGTAGCAAACTCTGCGAGGGGTTGTCAGCATTCAAATCAATGCTAAGACTGAAGCTGCAATGCAGCCACTGCTGGTAATACTTTGCCTTCTACAAATTCTAAGAAAGCACCGCCGCCTGTCGACATATAGCTTACTCCGTCGGCTACTTGATACTTATCTATCGCCGCTAAAGTATCGCCGCCGCCAGCGATTGAAAATCCTGCACTATCTTTTACTGCTTGCGCTAATATCTGCGTACCGGCACCAAAAGCATCCACTTCAAAGACCCCAACAGGACCATTCCATAAAATAGTCTTAGCTTGACTAATAGCATGCGCCAGCTTCTCAGCGCTCTGCGGGGCAATATCTAAGACCATATCGTCGCTATCGACTGCATCGACCGCTTTGATAGTCGCAGTGGCTTTTTGTAGAGAGCCGGTAAAGTCGGCAAAATCGATCTCATTTTTATTAGCGACTACCACATATTCAGGTAATAAAATATCAGTCTTCGTCATGATTTCACGTGCTGTATCTAGTAAGTCAGGCTCATACAAAGAAGCGCCAACACTATGACCTTGTGCTGCTAAAAAGGTATTAGCTATGCCTCCGCCAACGATAATCTGACTACATAGAGTCGCCAAACTATGCAGCACTTCAAGCTTAGTAGAGACTTTCGAGCCCCCAACGATAGCTAGCATTGGCTGATCCGGAGTCTGTAAAGCTTGGCTCAAAGCATCAAGTTCGGCGGCTAGCAATGGACCGGCACAAACCGTTTTACCTGCTTGACGCATAGCTTGGGTGACGCCTTCTGTTGAGGCTTGAGCACGGTGCGCTGTACCAAAAGCGTCCATCACAAATACATCCGCAAGAGCAGCATAAAGCTCAGACAGTGCTGGATCATTTTTCTTCTCGCCTTCATTAAAGCGTACGTTCTCTAAAAGTACTACTTCACCGACTTTAACGGCTACTTTTTGCTTTAAGTAATCACTATTAACTGTGACCGGTTGAGCCACTTGGGTGCCCAATTGCTCGGTCAAGTACTCAGCTACCGGTGCTAATGAATAAACAGTCTCAAACTTACCTTCTGTCGGACGACCTAAATGAGAACAAACAATAACTGCTGCACCTTTATCCAAAGCCATTCTTATAGTAGGGAGACTCGCCTGTAAGCGAGCATCACTGGCAACTTTACCGTCTTTAATAGGCACATTCAAATCTTCACGAATCAACACCACTTTGTCAGTAAGATTCAACTCACTCATACGCAAAAAACTCATTGCCGCTCCTGTTTATTAACTTTTATAGTAAGTCATTTGATAATTAGTTTTGTAATGGATAATACTGTACTAGATAGTTCTGTAATAGACGGTTTCATAATAGCTAGGTTAAAAACGGCTAGATTAAAAATAGCTATATTAAAAATAGCCACTTTTATAATAACCCTAAGCCAACTTAGATTATTTATAGTGGCTTGAGGTTACCACAATTCGCTGTATTTTAAGCCTGAGTGTCCTACAAGGTCAACTTCTACTAGCAAATACCTCAATCATATGGCTAAATTTTTTTAACTAGCACGCTTATACTTTAGTAGTAGTCAGACAGTAACATCCAGTATTATTTTTTACTAGAATTTACAATATTTTCAACCACTCCACTTGCAGTAACATTTAGTGGTGGTAGTCGTTAACAGTCAGCTTTATGATAGAGCAGTAAACAATAATAACAGCCACCATTTTCAGGAGATTTAAATGAGCAAAAACTTTGACAGTGCCAAACAAACGCTATTAGCGCTTAAAGAAGAATATACAACACGTATTAGTAAAATAGAAGACGATATCCAAAACCCCAAAGATGATCTTAATAAAGACTGGGAAGACCAAGCTATTGCTATTCGTCAAAACGATACTCGCCAGCTACTAGCAGCAGAAGCTCGTCAAAATCTTATCTATGTTCAGGACGCTTTAAGCCATATAGAGAATGGCACTTATGGTGAATGCGATGTTTGCGGTGAAGAGATTCAGCCCCAGCGTTTAGCTGCCGTCCCTTATGCTACTTTATGTATGGATCACGCTGAATAAGAGTACTATTACTAGCCCAAATTAAGTAGGTGCTTGCCAATCGTCAAGTGCCTGCTGCCACTGCTGACAACGCTCGGCAATCCGCTCTACTGGCAAGTCCATGATATCACCTACTACCGCAATATAAGTAATCGGTAAACCTAATAGCTGCTTAATGTTTTCTGCGGTCAAACCGCCAATCACACAAATATCAATTCCTTTATCAATGCCTAGCTGACAGCCTGCTACAAGCTGCTGACGACTTATAGTATTGGCCTTGGGCTTAGTACTAGAAGCAAATATTGCTCCCATTGCCGCATAGCTTGCACCATCACGCTGCGCTTCTTTTATAAGCTCACCATCATAATGACAAGTTCGACCAATGATTTGATTGAGCGCTAATTGTTGTTTTGCTATACGGACATCGCCATCGCCTTGGCCTAAGTGCACGCCAACTCCAAGCTTAACCGCTAAGTCTAAATCATCATTGATAATTACAGGGACTTTATAGGCTTGCGCCAAAGCAATGATTTGTAATGCCTCATCATGCAGCTGCTCACTGCCATTTACTTGGGCTAGCACTTGCTTGCGTCTTATCTGTATCAGTCCGATCAAGCCTGTCGCAAAAGCGGCTTCCAGCTTAGTTAATAGCACCTCTATCGCATCATCATTGGTCAGTAGATATAATCGAGGGGGTATTATTTTATCCGCCGTTTTTAGTGAACTTTTTAACGCTTTATCGCTTATTACGGTCATCACTATGTGTCTATCCTAATCATATTATTGTGCTAAATTCGGAAAAATTTAAAACAAAAAAAAGGCCGTTATAGAGTATAACCGCCTTTTTAGATAATACAGGTACTTGTTTAAATGGGATGTTTTTTTGAAGCGTACCTTTTTAAACGGCACCCGTTGTGATTGGTCAGTTATACGGTGCGACGAGAGGCTAAGCTGTTTAAAATGTTTTTGGCATCGCCCCAGCGTGTAGCTGAGCTACTAGCGCCCAAGATCACAATGATAGCTGGGCGGTTATTCACTCGGGTTTCCATTACTACACAGCGGCCTGCTTCATTGATGAAACCTGTTTTAGAGATACCAATTGGGTAATCCCCTGAGCGTACTAGACTACTAGTGTTATTGGCTGAGTAAGTACGATTACCGCTTCTACTGTTAGAGACATAGAATTCATAGCTTTTAGTGGTAGTAAAGCGGCGAATAACGTCATAATTACCAGCAGCACGAACCATTTTTACTAAGTCGTTTGATGAGGCAACATTACGCTTATCTAAGCCGGTTGGATCACCAAAGTACGCCGTACTCATGCCTAACTCTTCTGCTTTACGGTTCATTGCCCGAATAAAAGCATTATAACCACCCGGATAATTACGCGATAGGCTTTTAGCCGCTGGGTTCTCTGATTTCATCAAGGCCATCAGTAACATTTCAGCACGGTTTAGACGATCACCTGCTTTAAGGTTAGAGCTGGCACGCTTAGGCCCAATAAAATCCTCAGCGTCAAGGGTTATTTCCTCACGCATATCTAAGCCGGCATCTAACACTACCATAGCGGTCATGACTTTAGTAATACTGGCCATAGGGTGAGCCGTATTAGCATTTTTTTCATAGATAGATTCACCAGTTTCGGCATCGATTACTGCTACGCTGCGCGAATCAGTACTGATTGGCAACATATCACTACTGCCAAAACTGCCACGATAAGTGGTGTTATAAGTATTACTGTTGCTGCTACTACTGTAGTTGCTATTGCTACTATTAGCATTAGTTATGTTAGTAGTGCCATAGCCGTTATCGACTTTTTTGATGGCAGAACCGCTGTTTGAGTTAGACATGATATTGCGTGCTTCTGACAAGCTATCAGCCCCACCCCAACTTACACGTGCACTAGACTCAGAACCATTAATGGTTAATGCCGCTTGTGCAGCACTGCCCAAACTCAACGTTATCATAGCAACCAATAGTTGCTGTTTGGTTAATGGTAAATTTGTCATTTTTCCTCCGAGGATGGGTAACACTCTAGTCATAAAACCATAGCGTAATTAGTATGCGTAGTCACTATAAAGAGCTTATTATCGATTGTCTGTACCTCTAGATAAAGACAATAAATCCATTTATAGTTACTCACAATGATATAGAGTATGCTGATATAGAGCTTTTGTACTTTTAGTGTATCATGCTTTACATTTAAGTTTAATCCTATGAAGCGACTTGATGGATTTTTTATGGATTTTGTTAAAATCTACTACATTTTCTTTAGATGCCAGCAATATTTATTAACATTCGAGCAATAATTAGCAATTTTAGCTGCAAAAATTGCAATATAGTCAATGATTTACATTTTTTGCTATTTTCAACATGCTCTAAGCTCATTTGCCAACCGTGCATTTTCTTAGACAGTAAAGAGTATAACTATGATTAGAGTATTAGTAGTAGATGACCACGATTTAGTACGTATGGGCATCAGTCGTATGCTATCTGACAGTATAGATATCGAGGTAATCGGCGAAGCTGACAGCGGTGACATGGCGATAAAAATGGCCAAACAACTTAGCCCTGATGTGGTGCTACTGGATGTCAATATGCCCAATATTGGCGGCGTTGAAGCTACCAAACGCTTAGTACAATTAAATATGGGTATTAAGATATTAGCGGTGAGCAGTATGGCCACCCAGCCTTATCCTTCTATGTTACTCAAAGCTGGGGTTAATGGTTATATCACTAAAGGTACTCCGCTGGATGAAATGATACGTGCTATCAAAAAGCTGTATCAAGGGGGGCGCTACTTCAGTCATGATGTAGCAGAACAGTTAGCAGAAGTGTTGTTATCAGATAATGCAGCCTCACCGTTTGATTTACTAAGTGATCGTGAGAAGCAAGTCGCTATGATGGTAGTCAACTGTCAAAGCCCACAGCAGATTGCTGATCAATTATTTGTAAGCGTTAAAACTATTAACACTTACCGCTATCGTATTTACGAAAAAGTAGGCGTTGATAGCGATGTCAAATTGACTCATATGGCTATTCGGCATGGGCTGATCAAACCATAGAGCAGACAATAGGCGGCTGTGCAATGTGGTTATTGCATCGGCTTATTAAGCCATAGCCCATGGTTAATGGTTAATGAGTTATGGTAAGGTCTAGGAAGTCGATAACCCAAAAGCTGATAACTCGCGGGGCTATAAGTAGGGCTATAAGTAGGGCCATAAATAGATACATAAGACGGGTTAGGCGCTATTGGTTTTAAGTCTTGTTTTTGGGTCTGTTAAGTAGTCGACCACAGCAGTATTTACTTGTGAATGATCAATGGACCCTAATACTTTGGCACTCTTATGAAACTTTCCTCTAGCGTCATGACTGCCATTAATGCTTATTTTCAACAAGCCGAGACGCTACCATCGGCACCGTTGCGACGCTTAGGTATTATCTACAATAGCTATCGACTTGCTGTCAGTGTGTTTTTGATGCTGATGGTCTATATCACTAGTAAAGTAAATAATGGCTTAGTGCTTCCTAGCCTACTACAGCAGACTGCCCTCAGCTTTTATGTGCTGCTCAGCCTTATTTTATTTGGGCTATTTTTAGTCGTGACTCATAAGCCACGTCAACAGCTTTTATTCGGCTTAGTATTAGATATCATCATTTTAAGCTTATTATTGTATGCCAATGGCGCAGCAGATCTGCAATTAACTATGCTATATATGGTGGTGGTAGCTGCTAGCTTTTTGCTACTTAATAGTACCCAAGCCTTGATTGTCACCTTGTTGGCTGTTATTTTTGTTATCTATCAGCAGTTCTTTTATGCCATAGCTAACAGTATGAGCTTAGTCAATCTAGGCGATGCCTTACTGATATCTGCCAGCTTTTTAGCCGTAGGATTCTTGAGTTGGTCAGTGTCTCAGCGCTTGGTAAATGCCGAAGGGATGGCATTACGGCAAACACACGAAGTGGCGCGACTTAACACTATTAACCAAGAAGTTATCAGTCAAATGATAAACGGTATGATAGTAGTCGATAAGCGCTACGTGGTTTTGGCCAATTGCGCCGCTTATCAACTATTAGGTATAGAACCTGAAGTAGTAGCGGCTAGTGATTCTGGCCCTACTAACAAAGCTACGCGCAGCCAAGAAACTGCCAAGAATAGTGATATCCTCAGTAAAGGTGATGGTAAAAATAATCCTAACCCGTTGATTACCTTTCAAAAAAAGCTAGTTAAGCAGCATAACTCTTTGATTGAGAGCTATCTGACTTTGGCTACTAATCAATCACGTACTTTTATATACGAGCTGCCTAAGATAGTGGGAAGTTCGACTATCAAAAAATTACGTATCCAAATTATTCCTCTAAAAGATGCCAGTCAGCTGGTACTGCTCGAAGATTTACGCCGTGAACAGACTAGTGCTCAACAGTTAAAGCTGGCCTCATTAGGTCAATTGACCGCCAGTATCGCTCACGAGATACGTAATCCTTTAGCAGCTATTTCCCAAGCCAGCCAGCTACTAATGGAAGACATTAATGCGCAGGCTATTACTAACGATAATAACGACATTTATAGCAACAGTAATAACCAGCGGTTAGCATCGCCCTCAGCTGTCGACCTAGAAGCCAATCATGAATTATATAAGATAATATTTGCGCAGACTAAAAGGGTTAACCGTATTATTGAAGATGTGTTAAAGCTGTCACGACAGCAACAACCTCATCAGCAACTGATAGAAATTGCTAGTTGGATGCCCCTATTTGTAAATAACCATTTTTATAGTCACGATGTATTTTTGCGTATCCACACCCAGCTTATTATCCAGTTTGATACTCATCAGTTGGAGCAAGTATTGATTAACTTGATTAACAATGGTTTGCGTTACAGCAGCTACGCTCATTCTCACGCTTATGTAGAAGTGGAAATTTACGGCCTACAGAACGATGTTATAATTGACATTTTAGATGCTGGTGATGGGGTGGCTAGTGAGAATTTCGAGCACTTATTCGAACCCTTTTTTACTACTGATAGAATAGGTACGGGTTTAGGGCTATATTTATCACAAGCGTTTAGTGAGGCCAATCATGCTCAGCTCTCCTACGTGCCAGAACACGCAAAAACTTGCTTTCGCTTAGTAATCCCAGCTGTGGCTTCCTCTATCGAGCCTATTAAAAACTTTAAAGCATAAACATCTAAGCGCTATTGATCGGCATCGTCACCCCCTAAAACATAACTATATAGGTGGCAAATGCTAAATAAAAACTGCTTACTACTGGCGAGCATAATTATTAAAAAATTGACAATCTTTAGTACTTTTGAATAAACGAGGTTATATATGACAGCAACTGCGTTAGTCGTTGATGATGAAATGGACCTATGCCGATTGATGCAGATCACTTTGACTAAAATGGGTATCAAGTGCGATGTTGCTTATACTTTAGCGCAGGCTCAGCTCTTTTGGGAAAAAAACCAATACGACTTTTGCTTGACTGATCTTAAACTTCCCGATGGCTCAGGACTAGAGTTAGTCAGACAAATCAGTAATAGCTCCCCTACACCAGTAGCGGTGATCACTGCCTTTGGTAGTATGGATTTAGCCATCGAAGCACTCAAGCTCGGCGCTTTTGATTTCGTTAATAAGCCGCTTGAGCTGCCTCGTCTGCGTCAATTAGTCGAAAATGCTCTAAAAGTAGTACGTCAAGACACTGATGATCAAACATCCAGCACTCAAAGTCCTGAACAGCAGCTATTAGATAGCCGATTGATTGGTAATGCAGCCGTGATGCAAAGCCTCAAAAAAACTATCCTAAAGCTAGCGCGTTCACAAGCTCCAGTGTTCTTATCAGGTGCCTCAGGCACAGGAAAAGAAGTAGTAGCTAGGCTAATCCATGACTTGAGCCCACGCCGTGATGGCAGTTTTGTGCCAGTGAATTGTGGCGCAATACCCTCAGAGCTAATGGAATCAGAGTTTTTTGGTCACAAAAAAGGCAGCTTTACTGGGGCGGTAGCCGATAAGTTAGGTCTGTTTCAACAAGCCAATGGTGGGACTTTATTTTTAGATGAAGTCGCAGACTTACCCTTACCTATGCAAGTCAAGCTATTACGGGCTATTCAAGAAAAGACTGTACGAGCTATTGGTGATACTAAGGAGGTGCCAGTAGATATCCGCATTCTCTCAGCCACTCATAAAGATTTGAGCCAATTAGTACAGGACAGCGATTTTCGTCAAGATTTATACTATCGTATTAATGTGATTGAATTAACGCTACCAGCACTCAATGAGCGTCGTGATGACATTCCAGCTTTAGCTCAGTATTTTTTGGCTTTGATTGCTAAAGAATGGCAATTGTCGTCTACACCACAATTGAGTGCTAGTGCTTATCAACGTCTACAACAGCATGCGTTTGCTGGTAACGTACGTGAGCTGCGCAATGTCCTCGAAAGAGCGATTACTTTATCAGAGACTGATGTTATCGATGTTACCCACTTAGGACTAGTAGACGCTACTGAACCAATGCCAGTTGCTCAAGTTGCTCAAGTTGCTCAAGTTGCTCAAGTTGCTCAAGTTGCTCAAGTTGCTCAAGTTGCTCAAGTTGCTCAAGTTGCTGACGATAGCTACGGTTCAGAAAATAATGCAAATACAATAAAAAATAACAGTGCTCAGTCTACTACTACCAATCTACATCCTTATCGGGTTAGTAGCCAAACTTATCCTACTGCTATTAGCTCGTCAAATAACACTACCCTTGTCAGCAACCCCGCCCCTATGCAACATAATAAGGCTATTAATAATGCTCAAACGCTTGCCAGCTCTGGAGAGTCGGCCAGTGCAGCAACTAGCCCGCAATCAACGCCTTCCACCCCCAGTGCTGGTGATACTGTACAGTTGCCTGCAAGCGGCTTAGAAACCTATCTGCAGGAGCAGGAAAAGCGTCTAATCATCGCCGCCCTCAAACAAACCGAGGGTAATAAAACCCAAGCTGCTGAATTATTAGGTACTAGCTTTCGCTCCTTGCGTTACCGGATGAAAAAGCTAGAGATTGATGATGAATAGTAGAGCGTTGTTGATTATTAACCTTAGAGGATATTAAACCGTTACTGTTAGAATAATTTACTCTGCAACCTTTGGCTTAATCTCACTATCAACGATTGGGCTTTGCTGCACAAAGCGAATACCTGATGTCTTCACTTGTTGACGTAATAAATCCAGCGCTTGTTGCTCCCAGCTGCTCTCACTACCCGATAAAGTAACGTCAGGCTGTACACCGATACCATCTATTTTTTCACCAGTCGCAGTCAGATAATGAGCAACGGTTAATTTTACTGCTTGTTCATTGTTAAGCGGTATAACGGACTGTACTGAACCCTTACCGTAGCTGACTTCGCCGACAATCATAGCGCGCCTTTGGCTTTGCAGACTACTGGCCAATACTTCAGCTGCTGAAGCTGAATAACGATTCTGTAGCACTACGACCGGTAAAGGCTTAAATAAAGCACTACCGCGAGTAGATAAAGTACGTAATGCGCTTTCACGGCTTTTTATTTGCACGATATCGCTGTTATCCATAAACAGGCTGGCAATCTGCACCGCTGAAGTCAGAACCCCACCCGGATTGTCGCGTAGATCTAATAGAATACCTGATACGGGTGCATCCAAACTGGTCAAGCTTTGTAAGACTTTTTCACGACTGTTATTTTGGAAAGTAGGTAGCTTTATAATAGCTATGCCATCGACTAAGCGCGTCTCTATAGCTTGTGGATGATTGTTATTACGCTGTAGGGTGATAGTGCGTTTGCGACGACCTGCTTTCGATATTACTATGTCAACTTGAGTCCCAGCAACACCTGATAGTAGCTGCACGATATCGTTAGTTTGCTTGTCTTCATCCAACTTAAATTCATCGATCTGATGAATGTAATCACCTACTGTAATACCTTTTTTATCCGCTGGTGAATCATCCGCTACTTCAACGACTACCCAATATCCTTCTTCCGCTTTATAACTAACCTTTACCCCGATATCACCGACATCACCTTCGGTAAAAGCCCGCAGATTCTCATAAGCTTCAGCATCCAAAAACTCAGCATGACTATCAAGTTTAGTCAACATACCGCTCATTGCGTTCTCAAATAGCTCTTCATCGTTCACCGGATCCACATAGTCACGGCGTACTAAATCCACTAAAGCTACAAAAGTCTTCAGCGTTTGAGGGGAGATTGCATTCAAAGAGACCTGATCGACTTCAACTGGGATATCCGTATTTATCGATTCAGTGTAGTCAGTACTGTCCACTAGAGGGTTACTGTCTGCGCGTTCGCCTTCTAGCCAACCCCCAGTTTTATCGCTAGTATTTATGCCACTGTCATCATCTTCTAGAGTATCCATTCCATTATCTGCTGACACCTCGTTTTCATCCCCTTGCAAGTCTATAAGCTGCAAGCTGGCAGTAGGATTAGTAGTCTTAACAGTAGTTAATGGTGCAGCTGTTGCAGTTTGTACTACACTGAAGGCGCAACAGGCACTAAATAAGTAGCTTAGTAGTACCGTCCTAGAGCCAGTAGCTATTTTTGACTGTTCACAAGCATATAAACCCATAAATTGACTCATCTAAAATAATAAAAACCCATAAAATAATTACTAGCGCAATAATCGATAACTACTGAATACTGAATACTGAATACTGAATACTGAATACTGAATACTGAATACTGAATACTGAATACTGAATACTGCAGAACAAATACTAGTCAAACAAAGATAAGATAGCATTAACCTTAACCCTCACTCTATATCATTATTGCAAGCACAATGAGTATCATTAGCAAAGATTGAAAAGCGCAAAGCAAAAAGCGAAGATAATGCTTATCCTCGCTTTTTTTCTATACATGACGCATTGCTACACCCTAATGGCTATTGTCTATTAGCACTAGATAAAATCTAGTAGCTGTTACAGCAATTAAAGAGGTTATAGCAATCAAAGTTAAAAGGGCTAGCAGAGTTCACAAAGCCCTAAAATCTAGTAACCGTTAATCAATATTAAACTGCTGGAATTAATAGGTTCTCACCAGTCATCTCAGCAGGTTGGACTAAATCCATTAGGCCTAGGATAGTAGGAGCTACATCACTCAATCTACCGCCGTTACGCACCTGCAATTTTTGTGCACCAATATAGATAAGCGGCACATGTTCAGTAGTGTGCTGAGTATGCACTTGACCACTATCGTAGTCCTGCATCTGCTCACAATTGCCATGATCGGCTGTGATCAGCATCTCCCCATTGGCAGCACGAATGGCTTTTTCAACTCGTCCTACGCAGACATCTAGCGCTTCTACTGCTTGTACTGTCGCAGCAAAGTTACCAGTATGTCCGACCATATCACCATTAGCATAATTCACAATCAACACATCGTACTTACCAGAGTCGATGGCCGCTATCAGCTTATCGGTGACTTCTGGGGCATTCATCTGCGGTTGTAAGTCATAGGTCGCCACATCAGGGGATGGTATCAATATGCGATCTTCACCGATAAACTCCGCCTCTTGACCACCACTGAAGAAGAAAGTCACATGCGCATACTTTTCGGTCTCAGCGATACGCAACTGCGTCTTGCCTTGATCTTGTAAGTATTCACCTAGCGTATTACTTAATGAAGTCGGATAATAAGCGATACTAGTCTTACTGTTATCCGCTAGAATATCTGAGTACTTAGTCAGCATTACAAAAGCGGCAAGTTTAGGACGCTTATGACGCGCAAACCCCGAAAACTCATGATCCGGCAATACAAAAGCTTGAGCCAATTCACGCGCTCGGTCTGCACGGAAATTCATAAATATCAGCGCATCGTTATCTTCAACAGTGAAAGGAGTCTCGCCATGTTCAATAACCGTAGTCGGACTAACAAACTCATCAGTTTCACGAGCTTTATAAGCAGCTTGTACAGCACCATCAGCACGAGTTGACAGGCGATCTGCCTTGCCTTCTGTCAACAGCTCATAAGCTTTTTGGACTCGATCCCAGCGATTGTCTCGATCCATCGCATAGTAGCGACCAATAATACTGGCAATCTGTACTCGGCCTTCATAATGCGCATTGAGCTTATTGATATATTCACGTAGGCGATTGATATACTTATCAGCTGATTTAGGCGGCGTATCTCGACCATCTAAAAAACAATGTATAAATACGTTTTTGGCACCATGAACTAAAGCTGAATGGCACATGCCTTCAATATGGTCTTGATGAGCATGCACGCCCCCATCAGAGAGTAAGCCCATAATATGGACATTACCCCCTAATTCATTGGCAGCATTTACCGCGCCAACTAGCGCTTCATTTTTATAGAATTCGCGGTTAGCAAGCTCGCTTGAAATACGGGTTGAATCCTGATAAAGAACTCGGCCCGCACCCAGATTCATATGACCAACTTCTGAATTACCAAACTGTCCATCTGGTAATCCTACATCCTCACCTGAGCCTGATATGAGGCCATGGGGATACTGCTGATAGATTCTATCAAGATTAGGAGTATGAGCAGCAGCAATAGCGTTGTCATTCTCGTCCTCACGATGGCCAAAACCATCTAATATCATTAATACACGAGGTACTTTTTTATGTTGTTGGTCGCTACTCTGGTCATTAGACTCTGATTGTTGCTTATTAGTCATAGATTACCGCTCCTCAAGTGGATGAACGTCGGTCATAAATTAATAGGATCAAGATATAAAGCTGTCTATCTTAACACAAATCTTAAAATAGCCGAAAATTCAACCTTTTTTAACTCAAAATTGAAAAAATATATTATAACTTAGCCTATGAGAGATACTGTTAAACGGTATAAATAAAAATAGGCATAGTCCTAAAAGCCATGACTTATGGTTATGAGTGCTAATGATAGCTTAATAACAGCTACTCAACTGTAGACCTTAGCTAATAAGGGCTAACACCGCTATTGTTGCCATTATATTATTAAATAAGCGCTTATATACCTGCTACTGGTTGTACCGATAACTATAAAACAAACTTGCAATTGCTTATCTCATTGGGTAGTATTAGGTTATTCTGAAGTGTTGGCGAGTGGATGCTATTTCCCTGAGCCGATAATGCTTTACCTGGATGCGCTACCTATTGCTTCATTGTGTATGCCTGCACTGCTTGCAGTGTATCAGGAAACCTGCCGAGGCAATGACGCATCCGCCCTGAACTTCACGGTTCATGGGTCACCATCCCACAGCGGCATTTCGGTTGTTTAATTCGAGGATTATTATTGCTTAAATAGCTAATATTGAGACTCACTAAAAAGCCCCTAACGTTATTAGCGTTAGGGGCTTTTTCTTGCCTAATCTACCAGCGACTGCTGTTTTAGACTAGCATCCCTATCATACAGTGTGCTTATAAAAAGCGCTCTCACTCATCATAAGCATCACTGTTAGCTGCATATTTATCAAAGATACTTCTACTCGTCATTAGCAGACTGAGTGATCTTTTTGACATCTTTAGGGATATTTTTGGCAGTACCATCAATAGTAGTATGCTGCTTAAACACATTACCAAATGGATTTTGCTGTTGCTTATCAAACGGATTTTGGCCACCAGCATCACCAAATGGGTTTTGACCACCCATGCCACCGAAAGGATTTGGGCCACCGCCCATACCACCAAACGGGTTTTGACCGCCCATACCACCAGCGCCGCCCATTTGCTTAGCCATCATGGCCATCATTTTTTGCTGATTGTTCATTACGTACTTATTAGCCATATCTTTAAGGCGCTTTTGTACGGGTGGTAGGACTACCAACAGAGCCAACAGATCACTAATGACACCCGGTATCAATAACAAAATACCAGCAACCGCCATTGCTACACTCTTAAGCATAGTCGACTCTTCAGGGCGCATTGAAGCATTCATCATACCACCAGCTTTCATTTGCTGCGCCATAGGATTGAGGGAAGCCATACCTTTACGAATAAAAGAGATACCAATAACAGCGGCAATAATAAACCAACCAAATACTAGCCAGCCACTAATGAATTGAGCCAGTAAATACCAGATCAACATCTCAATAATAAACCAAACGATGGCAATACCCACTATCTGACCCATAAACTACCGTCCTATAAAATTAAAAATGCATAAATAACTATATTAACCATCACATACATCAACTAATAAGCAAATTAAATGGCCTAACTTATGATGTATATGGGGATGGCTTGTTATACTATCAAACTTATGGCCTATTTTTAAGTGAATAAATAATAAGCCATACAATAAAAGCTAAGCAGTATAGACTACTTAATTACAATCCTGAACTGGAAAACTATGGCAATTATAATTGGGATTGATCCCGGCTCACGTATGACCGGTTACGGTATCATCCAACAAACGGGCGACAAACTAACTTATATCGATGCAGGGACTATACGCACTGACACTAAAGAGATGCCCGAACGTCTCAAACGTATCTTTAACGGTCTAACACGCATCACACAACATCATATCAAGTATGCCAACGAGCCTATTCATACTGCTATTGAACAAGTGTTTATGGCAGAGAATCCAGACTCAGCCCTTAAGCTGGGACAAGCACGTGGCGCGGCTATTGCGGCTATGGTGGCTTTGGACTTAGAAGTATCAGAATATACTGCTCGTCAAATAAAACAAGCCGTCTGTGGCTATGGTGCTGCCGCTAAAGAGCAAGTTCAAGAGATGGTTTGTCGTATCTTATTGTTAGATGTGGTGCCACAACAGGATGCAGCAGACGGTTTAGCTTGTGCTATCTGCCATGCTCATTCAAGTCACTCTATGAATAAGCTATTACTAAATAGCGGCCTAAGCGGACGTGGTGCTTCTAAAAAGAAGGGTCGTTGGCGCCTTACCGAAGAGGATTTAAACAATCTTAGATAATCCTCAATAGCCTTAGATAACTACTATCCTATGACAGCAAGTTCTATCACTTAAATACTCACAGAAGATCAGGAATAAGTAGAAGTTCAGTAATAAGGCTGTTAACGGAAAAAAAACGCGTTACTGTTGATCATAACGCGTTTTTTAGCTCAAGCTTTTAGCGTAAAGCTTGTAACTTAAATAGCTACTTATCTATTAACTATTAGCTATTAGCTATTAGCTATTCTAATAAATAATAACAAGCTATCTGATAGCGCTTGTTTCTATGACGGTATCTAGAACATACGCATATTCTGAATCTATATTGTCTACCAGCACTGTATCAGCTTCAGTTTTGAAACGCTGTAAACGTAATACTTGATCCTGAGTATTATCGTGCTCATAACCATCGATAGTGCCCGCAAACTCTACTACTGCTCCCTCGTTGATTTTCCTTCCTTGTTCATCATAAGTAACCGGTTTTACTTGCAAACACATCTGCCCGTTATTATTTACACAAGGCTTAGTATTGGCACTTACTGCCCAAAACACAGTCTCCGCTTTACCTTTATATTTAGCTTGTGGGGTCATTTTCCCAGTCCATACTAAAGTAACGCCATCGCTAGTCACTTGAGTTAATTCAGTAACCTCTCCTACCACTAAGCTTAGTTCACTGTCGCCTTGCATCAACTCATTTAAACGGTTTTCAACTATGTCTAAGTCGCCACAGGACATTTTGGTGCTCATGCTATCCTCGATGCTAAGCTTCTGATCTTCTAGCTGATAAGCGGCGCCCATAGTATTACAGCCAACGCTATAGCTAACACTGTTCTGGCCTTGATACTGATTAAAATTTAAAGTTACTTGATCTTTGATCGCCATAAGGGCTCTCAAAGGCTGGTTATTATTATCCATAGCCGTAGCTAAAATCCAACGGTAGCGAGGAAGATTATCAATCATGGTTTGCTCAGCAGTTGCAGGAACAGCGTTGGTAGTATCAGTGGCAGTCACAGTAGGATCAGCCACAACATCACTAGTAGTATTAGCTGTAACCTTAGGATCATTGTTTTGAGAGGTATTGTTACAGGCGCTTAATACTAAGCTTGCGGCTAGTAAACTTGGCAACCAGACTAGTTTGGCTGATTTGGTTATTGGCTTCATAATGGTACCTATTGTATTGCTTATTTTGTATTGCTTATTTATTAGTCGTCAGCGCTATCTTTGGCTTTTGCCATGTTTTGAATACTAAAACGCTCATGCAACATCTGATAAAAACGCGCCAAGTTATCGCCTTGTTTGGTTGGGTTTACTTTGAGCGCTTTACCGAAATCAAGACCTATATATAAGACAATATCAGCAAAAGTTAGGTGATCAGTAACAAGGTAATCACGCCCTTCGAGCACATTGTCAAAGTAAGGTAGGGCAGCAACTGCTCGAGCAGTAGACTTCTGCGCAAACTCAGGCACTTGATCAACACGTGCTGCTTTGGATGGATGACTATGCTGAAAAGCTAGCATAAAATTATATAACACTTCAAATTCGGCAATACGGCGCATAGCACAGACTTGGGCACGCTGTACTACATCATTACCCATCACTGAACGTTCACCATAGACCCGATCTAAATACTCACAAATAGCCTGTGAATCATTAAGCACTGTACCATCATCCAAAGTCATCACTGGTACAGTCTGCATAGGATTCATGGCCGTAAAAGCCTCAGTCATATGCTCATTAGCAGTAATATCAATATCTACCACATCTAAGTCGTCCATGTCATCGACATCGATACCTTTGGAAGCTAATAAAATTAGCGCTTTACGTGGATTAGGTGCGGTGCGAGAAACGTATAATTTTTTCATGATATATTCCTAGTAAGTAATGTCAGAGAGCGACAGCCTGTGCTTATAGTTTTTGCTGATAAACATTAAGTAGTAGTTTTTAAAATTAAATTAAATTAATAGTAACCCTACTGCTCTTATCATAGCAAAACCCTACTGACACTTGTGGAAAAATCACAAAAGCCCCACAACCTGAGGCTATGGGGCTTTTGTATAGTATTTATCATATTGATTAATATAGATAAAATACGATTAATTGTACTTTGCATTTAACTATTAAGACTAATGAATGGCTTATTTGTTAGGCGCAGGGGTAGTACGTAAATACGGTTTGATTTCAGTATGACCTTTAGGATAGTTAGCAGCGATATCTTCGTTTTTAACGCTTGGCGGAATAATAACGTCATCGCCATCTTTCCAGTCTACTGGGGTAGCGATATTATATTTATCAGATAATTGCAGGGCATCAATAACTCGGATAATCTCATCAAAGTTACGGCCACAGCTAGCAGGGTAAGTCAAAATTAGACGAATCTTTTTATTTGGATCGATAATAAACACACTTCTGACAGTAGCAGTAGTACTAGCGTTAGGGTGCAACATGTCATATAGGTTCGCCACATCCTTATTAGGATCAGCGATAATTGGAAAGTTCAATGCCGTACCTTGAGTCTCACCGATGTCTTTTGCCCACTCATGATGATCGTCTAAACCATCCACTGAGATACAAATTGGCTTAACGTTACGCTTTTGAAACTCGCCATTCAAGGCAGCAGCTCGGCCAAGCTCAGTAGTACATACTGGGGTAAAATCGGCTGGATGTGAGAAAAACACCACCCATTTATCACCGGCCCAATCATAAAAGTTAATATCGCCATCAGTAGTGCTTGCATCAAAATTTGGAGCGCTATCACCCAATCGTAAATGTGCCATTGCTAGTTCCTTATTTATTGAGATTCATTTATTAAAATTGATTTATTAAATTTGGTTTATTAAAGGATGAGCGTTAATATTCAAACTTATAGGGATACTGTATTAGGAAGAATGACATGCAGCTGGCTAATCATTATTAGCCACACCTCAGTCAAAAACCTCCTCTAGCTTAACAAATTGGTTATGAATGTCTTGTGACCGATTGTAATGCGCTTATTCCAGTTATGGATAAGCAACTCATCTACCCGCTTTTGCCGCTTAGCGATGACTAATGCATTCACTAGTCAGCTATCATAAGGCAGGTTGTGTTAAAAAAGCATCATAAAACCAGCGATTACAAAATAACTGTTGATTAACCGTTGAATACTAGTTGGCCTTAAACATCGGTGCACCGTCAATTTTTAACTCAACCTTATCTTTTTTCCACATCAATCTTGGCGTCGCCTCACTCATACGCTTACTAACCTCACCTGAGTGCTGCAAAGTAATGCCTTGCTCATCAATGATCGCTATACCAATGACATAAGTATAAACCAAATTACTTTTGGCTTTAGCGGAAGCTTTTATATTAAATACACATTCGACAACTTGATCTTTATATTGCATGCGCATTTTTGGCTGTAATGAGGCGATAGAGACCATGCCATTTGACACCGCTGAGTAGACTGAGAATACTAAGGCTACTTTGCCGCCATAATATTTAGCGATAGCTGGATTGACTAACACTATCTCCTTACCAGGCTCATTAATGCTAGCAACTTTTATATCGCCTTGATGCTGGATAAAAGGCATAGTCGTTAAGCTACCAATTTGCGCAGGAGCATGGATATAACTCATGTCTTTGCTGTGGTGAGCCAATATCCCAACGCGTAAATCTAAGTCATCATTATCTGCACTAGCATCACCATTATCCATCCAGATCGCTTCTACCACTAAATGCTCATTATCCCCTTTAGTAAGAGTAATTCGGTGCTCGCTACCGGGTTTGTCGAGGGTTACTTTTTTTAGATTAAGCGCTGGCGAGTTACTGATAACCTTGCTCGTTGAACTAGTAGGGCTTGTAGGGCTTAGAGAGTTATTACCGGCATTGATATGGCTGTCAATAACAGTGTTAGCTTGCTCAGCTACCTCACCACCGAAATGCGTCACTAACGCACTCAAACCACCGTTGAATCCTTGACCAATAGCGTTAATACGCCAAATGCCACTCTTGCGATAAACTTGTAATAGCATAACAGCACGCTGATTATCAAAGCCGCTACCATCGAATGTATAACTGGCTAATACTTGCCCTGCTTGCTCAAGTTTGACTGTGCTTACCCCAAGTTCACGCATAGTGGCCTGACCGTCAATAGTCGCTGTCAGCACTAAATAATCTATCGAGCTAGGCAGTTTAGTCAGGTCGATATTGAAGCGCTGCTGCTGATTATCTGCTTGCCAGCTCACAGCACCACAAGGGGTTTTGGGCTGGTTATAAAAGGTCATATAATCATCATTTGCTAGCTGCTGCTCAGCATTTAGGCCAAAGCAAGCCACATCAGTAGCCATGCTAGTGGTCAGCTCTACTACCAAGGTGAACTGCTGGGCAATGGCAGCGTCAGTAAATTTCGCTTTTTGACCCGTTATTAAATTGAGCATCAGAGTAATTCCCGTTAAGTGTTAACTATTTATAATCCTAACTAGCGATAAACATCATTATCATTGCCCACAAAAAAGCCTATCTCTAGCGTACTAGAAATAGGCGATGTTGCAAACTACTATTGTTTAATTTAGCTCACAAAAACCAGCTAAAACTAAACTGCTCGTTAACCGTCTAAGCAGGCTTATAACTGTCACGTAAGCTTACGATTTGGTTAAATACTGGATGCTCATGGCTATGCTCGATAGCATCAGATATAAAGTAACCTTCTCGTTCAAACTGGAAACGTGTGCCAGCGTCAGCACTCACTAATGATGGCTCGACTACCGCATTAAGCTGAGTTAAAGAGTTAGGGTTCAACGCTGCATGCACGTCACTAACACTACTTGGATCTGCAACGCTAAACAACGGCTCGTACAGACGTACCGTGGCTGGAATACCTTGGCTGGCCGATACCCAATGGATAACGCCTTTGACTTTGCGACCTTCAGGATTTTGGCCCAAAGTTGTCGGATCAATCGTGGCTTTTAGTTCAATAACTTTGCCATTCTCATCGAGCACATGCTCACTCACCGCTAGTACGTACGTATTACGCAGACGAATTTCAGGCTTTTCAGGCGACAGACGCTTATAACCTGCTGGTGGCTCAATCTCATAGTCACCTGCATCTATGTATAAATCTTTAGTAAATGGAATCTCACGCTCACCCATATCTTCAACGTTAGGATGCTTAGGCTGAGTTAACCAAAGGGTTTGCGTGTTATCATCAAAGCGCGCAGTAACGCTTTCTGCCTTTAACGATTGCCATTCTCTGAGCGCTTCATCAAAGTTGGTAATAGTCACTTTTAGAGGGTTTAGCACCGCCATACCACGAGCGGTAGTATCGTCTAACGATTGACGAATGCTGAACTCTAGTAGACGCATATCAACTACGCCATCAGCTTTGGCAACCCCAACACGATCACAGAAATCACGTAGGCCTTCAGGAGTGTAACCACGGCGACGCATACCGGCAATCGTTGGCATCCGGGGGTCATCCCATCCATCAACAATACCTTCATCGACCAATTGCTTGAGCTTACGCTTACTAGTCAAAGTATGATCGACATTCAAACGCGAAAACTCATACTGATGCGGCGGTTGCTCAAAACCTACTTTCTCAACTACCCAATCATAAAACGGACGATGATCTTCAAACTCTAAAGTACATATAGAATGAGTAATACCTTCATGAGCATCTGATAATGGATGAGCAAAGTCATACATCGGATAGATACACCATTTATCACCAGTCTGATGATGCTGTTGATGCATCACGCGATAGATAATAGGGTCACGCATGTTCATATTGGCATCAGCCATATCAATTTTGGCACGCAATACCGCTTTGCCATCAGCATATTTGCCCTCTTTCATATCTGCAAATAACTGCAAGTTGTCTGCTACGCTAGCATCACGTTGCGGTGAGTCTGTGCCAGCTTCTTTAAACGAGCCGCGATTATCTCTGATTTGCTCGAGTGTCTGTAGATCAACATAAGCATCGCCTTGCTCGATCAGTTTTACCGCCCAACTATAGAGCTGGTCAAAGTAGCTAGAAGCATGTAACGCTTCACCTGCCCACTCAAAACCTAGCCACTGCACATCAGTCTTGATATTATCGATATAATCTTGTTTTTCAGCGGTCGGGTTAGTATCGTCATAACGCAAATGACAGATACCACCGAACTCTTCGGCGATACCGAAGTTTAAGCAAATAGACTTTACATGACCCAGATGTAAGTAACCGTTTGGCTCTGGTGGAAAACGAGTGACAATCTGCGCATACTTTTGCGCTTTAATATCATCACGAATGATATTACGGATAAAATCGTTTTTTGGTTCTTTTTTTAGCTCAGTGTTGTTGGATGGCTTACTCATCAATCATTGCTCCTAGGCAATTTATCAATTTATGCGACGCATCATCACGCCTCATAAAAATTTGCAAATAAAAAAGGTTTTAGAAAAATTATAACAAAGATATAAAGTTGCGTTATTCTATCAGCTTTTACAAACTCATTAACAGCCAGATACATGACAGACGACAAAAAAGCCGTTAGACTAACCATGAATTTATTATCAACTCAACACAGCGCCACTTTAGGTGCTGCTAATAAAAAGGATTATCACATGGTAGATATGCCACCAGTAGTACAACTCGACACTAGTATGGGTGCCATCGTTATCGAACTTAACGAAGAAAAAGCACCAAAAACGGTTGCCAACTTTCTGAACTATGTAAAATCAGGTCAGTATGAAGGTACTATCTTTCATCGCATTATCGATGGTTTTATGATTCAAGGCGGCGGTATGGACGCTGAAATGAATGAAAAGCCAACTAACAAGCCTGTTGAAAATGAAGCCGATAATGGCCTAAAAAACAACGCTGGCACGATTGCTATGGCTCGTACGCAAGATCCACATTCAGCGACTAGCCAATTCTTCATTAACGTAAAAGACAACGATTTTTTGAATCATACTGGCAAGAACGCTCAAGGCTGGGGTTATACCGTCTTTGGTAAAGTCACTAGCGGTATGGACGTTATCGAAAAAATGCGCGGCGTACCTACAGGTCGTTTCGGTATGCATGCTGATGTGCCAAAAACACCAGTTACTATCACCTCTGCAAAAATTATTTCTGAATAATTTGTCAATCAAGGCTTATACATAGGCCTTTGCAGCTGTGCAAAAACTTAATGAGCCATAAAGGTTAAGATAAATGCAGACATTTAATCATCTAATAACGACCCGCCCGCATCAGCTACGGCAAGTATTGATTAGCGATTTGCATTTATCACCTGAAGAGCCTGCCTTAGTGCAGGCTTTTTTGGCTTTGCTTGATGATTGCTTAGTGCTGCCAGCCCTCAAGCGTCTGTTTATTTTAGGGGATTGGTTCGAGGTCTGGCTTGGCGATGATGCTTATCTAAGCTTATCGCCATCGCAGCAGCAAACCCACTGGCTAACGCCTATGATCACCAAGCTTAAACAGTTGCGATTAAATGGCTGTGATATTTTGGTGATGCATGGTAATCGCGACTTTTTATTAGCTCAAACATTCTGCGACCTATTCGACGGTCAGCTGATTTATGAGCCTTATGCGATAAAAGTTGGTGAGCAAAAATTTCGCTTAGAGCATGGTGATGCGTTATGCACCGATGATATGAAATATCAGTTGTTTCGTAAAGTGATGCGTCATAGATTTACTAAATGGTATTTACTTAATAAGTCACTAGAAAAAAGACTAGCTATCGCCGCTAATATCCGGCAAAAAAGTAAGCACAATAATACTAAGAAAGCGGCTTATATTATGGATGTTAACCAAGCATCAGTGGACAAAGCGCTCTTTAAATTTGACGCCCTATTACATGGACATACTCATCGTCCAGAGACTTATCATAGTAATGAAGGCCGTAGCCGCTATGTGCTCGGCGATTGGCGACTACTCGATGTGGACACACGCCAGCCTAAAGTTAGTGCGGTGATCGGTGTTATCACTGCTGATATTGCCGATAGTACTGATAGTGCTGATGTCGATAGTGCTATAGCCTCAAACTTCAATAACGCTAGTGCCGAATTCGATTTGGTAGAGTTTGAATTTTTGCTTCGGTAATAATTATCAGCTAGTAGCCAGATTTATAGCCTGAGCATACTGTCTAGGAGCAAACCTTATAGTGACTAACAGCATACCCACAAGGGTGAAGATAAGCATCAGCCAAACGATCTGAAAACCACCTGACCACTCGCGTACTACCCCTGCTATATAAGGCATAATTGCCGTAATGACAAAGCCAATGCCTTGTACAAAGGCAGTCAAGGCTCCAGCCATACTATGATTAGATAAATGATCTAGCGCCACGGTTAGCGTCAAAGCAAAGCAAGCACCAAGACCACACCCTATCATCGATACCCAAACGATCAACATCGGAGCTGGCATTAGCATCAAGCCGGCAAAGCCAATAATCTGAATGCTGACGGCAAAGAATAACCAAGGGCGGCGATCTAAACGATTAGAAGCTAGTGCAGGAATAGCTATAGCCCCTAGTACCTGAAAAATAGTCATGATGCCGATCAACTCGCCACTACTTTGCGCGCTCCCGCCTAAGCTGCGTGCATAACTAGGTAGCCAAGCAATCATACAAGCGTAACCGGCATTAGCTAAGCCAAAATAGCTGGCCAACAACCAAGCACGGCGATTGTTGAAGAAGTTAATAGGCACACTTTTTGTGATGGTTGCCATGCCTTGCGTAGGCCTTAGCCACCAAAGCAGCAGAGCGATTACTGGCATGACTAGCCAAATCCCAAGCCCCGATTGCCAACGGCCATAATGCTGAGCTACCAGCGGACTTAGCATAGCGGCGATACCACCGCCAGCCATCAATGCGCCGGAATAAAACCCCATCGCTAACGGTACACGTTTGGGATACCAGCGTTTGACCACCCCAGGTGCCATTGCCTGCACAATAGCGATACCCGTACCGCCTATTAAAGCGCTGGCTATTAACGCCCAACCTGATTGCAATGAAAAACGCCATAATCCTGCTAAAGCAATAGCCAATAAGCCGCCAGTTATCCAAGCACTCTCGCTCAGTCGGCGACCGATCCAAGGCAGCAATAAAGGAAAGACACCCATACATAGCATTGGTAATACTACTAGTAATGAAGCCGCTTGCAGGCCCATGCCTGTGCTTAAGCGAATCTCGGCTAACAAGGGTCCCGTAGAGGTTATCGTTGGTCGTAGAGTCAGTGCAAATCCAGCAATGACCACCATAGGCCAAAGTGAGCTGAGTACTGACTGCTTAGTATTGATAGAAATGCGTTTAGTGTTCATCAGCAAACCGATGCCCCTTGTCACCAAAAGCTTAGCCATAAAAAGCCGACGCTGAACGCCGACTTTTAGTAGGTTATATTTTTAGGTAACTATTTTAGTAGTAATTTCAGTAATAACTTTAATAATAATTATGACGTGATAGCCTTTTTAATAAGCTTAGAAGTTTTTACTAAGGCTTAAAAAGGTTTAAAAGGTAGGAATTTACCATCTAGAGTAATAACAGCGCGATCGCCGCCTTCTGGATCTGCAACTTTTTTGATATCCATTTTAAAGTTGATAGCGCTGATGATACCGTCGCCAAACTGCTCATGAACTAGAGCTTTAAGGGTTGTACCATAGACTTGCATCATCTCGTAGAATCTGTAGATAGTTGGATCAGTAGGCATTTCGCTGCCAACACTGCCACGTAGTGGAATAGCTTGCAATAAGGCGATAGCGTCATCATCCAGACCTAAAGTCTCACCAACTTGTTGTGCTACTGCGCTTGGTAATGGATGCTGACCTAGTAGAGCTGCTGTCACATAGACATCGCTTAAACCTGTATTGGCGGCTATTTGCTCGAATGATAAGTTTTTTGCAGCTTTGGCGGCAATAATAGTATCGGTTAAAGCTTGACGAGCGCTGTTGCTAACTTGAGACTGAATCATGGTAATACCTTTTATGGTTAGTAATATTTGGTTAGTAATATTTTGTTAGTAATATTTGGTTAGTAATATTTGGTTAGTAATATTTGGTTAATAATATTTGGGTAGTAATAGTTAACTTGATAATCATCAGCTATAAAATCAGTTATGAAGAACTAGTTATAAAAATGAGTATTGTTGCAAAAAATCAATAGTGTTTTAAAAGACAGTAAGCTTAAACGGCGATAGGGAGCTGCTGTATAGGATAAGCGCGAACCTCGGTATGCTCTGCTAGCGAAACAAAGTTGTTAGTAGCACCATCTAAGGCATCAATGCTGCCGGTTTCGATATCGTATACCCAGCCATGTAATGACAAGCGGCCTTCTCTTATAGCCAGACGTACTGAGGGGTGGGTTTTAATATTTTCAATCTGGGCGATGACGTTTTCTCGTACCATAGATTCGATACGATCACCATCGGTTAAATGCTCGATAGATTCGTTGACTACTCGTGCAGAATCAGCATATTTTAGCCAGCTACCAACCGCTGGCATGTGATCCATACAAGTACAATTGGCGATAGCCGTCATAGCGCCGCAGTCTGAGTGACCACAAATCACTACATCGGTTACTTGTAGGGCAGTTACCGCATACTCTACTGAGGCTGATACTCCGCCTGGCTCAGGACCATAGGAAGGTACAATATTGCCCGCATTACGAATGACAAACAGGCCACCGGGCTCATGTTGAGTGACTAATTCAGGAACTAAACGGCTATCTGAGCAAGAGATAAATAAGGTGCGTGGGTTCTGCTGAGTGGCCAAGCCTTTAAATAAATCAGCACGTTCAGGATAAGCCTCGCTATGGAATTTTAAAAATCCTTCAATAATATCTTTCATCTCAGTGCTCGGTGTTGTTTCGATAAAATGAATTCTACGCTGTTGCGATAATAAGGTAAAAGACTAGTATGTTATGATGTTGATAACCAATACTTATAGATAGATTAAAAAAAACACTATGATACTTAGACATATTAATTATTTTTTGGCAGTGGCCAAACATCAAAGTTTTACACGGGCCGCAGAGTCTCTATATGTCTCGCAGCCTGCTTTGTCGCAGCAGATCAAGCAATTAGAGCAAACCTTAGGCGCTTGTTTATTCGATCGTTCAGGTCGCAGTGTCAAGCTAACAGATGCCGGTGAAGTCTATGCTCGCTATGCGCGTAAAGCGTTGCAGGATTTGGAGGAAGGACGCCGAGCGCTGCACGATGTACAGACTTTAAGTCGTGGTGCTTTGCGAATTGCTATTACCCCAACCTTTACTACTTATTTGATAGGGCCATTGATCAAGGCCTTTCACACTAGCTATCCTAATATCACCTTAAGTGTGCAAGAGATGTCACAAGAGCAGATGGAGAAGCAGTTACTCGATGATGAATTCGATGTCGGTATTGCTTTTGCAGAGGTGCACTCCGCTGACATAGAAGTGCAGACCTTGCTTGTTGAGACCTTGGCATTAGTAGTCAATAACAACCACCCCCTCTCCCAGTATCTGACTATTGATTTGCAAACCTTGAACGAACAGTCGATGGTGCTTTTGAGTAGTAGCTTTGTCACCCGTGAACAGATTGAGCGCTACTGTCGGCAGCATGACATTCAACCCAAAGTGATGATGGAAGCTAACTCTTTAAGTGCGGTTATCGAAATAGTCCGTCATACTCAATTGAGTACTTTACTACCCTCCAATATTGCCCATGTTCGTGACGATCTGATCGCTATTGAACTGGCGCCGACTTTACTAAAGCGTACTGCCGTATTGCTACAACGCAAAGGCGCTTATCGCAGTGCCGCTACTGAGGCATTTATTGCTTTAGCGCATAAGGTTTGTGAGGAAGAGGAATCAGGATAATCAATAAGCTAATAGCCTAGCTGTTTATAAAAACTGGCCAATAAAAAAGGGTCCATGGCATAAGCGATAGACCCTTTTTATGAGATTTTTTCTTACAATTCTAGTCAAAGCTCTGTTTCAGCCTTAAGTTAAAGCGCCAATGCTTCAATCTTCAGCAATTAAGTTAAAGAAATGCTGACGGTAATGTTTTAGTTCACGAATAGAGTCACGAATATCGTCCAAGGCTAAATGACTACCGCCTTTTTCAAAGTTTCTGAGAATATCAGGACGCCAGCGGAAGCACAGCTCCTTGATTGACGATACATCCAAGTTACGATAGTGGAAAAACCGCTCAAGCTCTGGCATTTGGCGCGCCATAAAGCGACGATCTTGACAAATAGAGTTGCCACACATTGGTGACTTGCCACTATCGACCCACTTATTCAAAAACTTAATAGTTTCCGCTTCTGCTTCTGCCAAAGTTACGGTGCTACGACGAATACGATCAACTAGTCCTGACTGACCATGTTGCTTAGTATTCCAGTCGTCCATCCGGTTTAGAATTTGATCAGAGACTTTAATGGCAAATACTGGACCTTCAGCTAACACATTTAAATCTTGATCAGTAACTACTGTAGCAATTTCGATAATCTCATCGTTTAAAGTATCAAGTCCGGTCATTTCCAAATCTATCCATACCAGCCCTTTTTTACCTTGGTTTTTAATTTTAATCTTGTTGGGATGGTCTGTGGTGCTCATAAGCTATCCTAGGTTCAATAAATTCTGCAGCAACTTTTAGTAAGTGATGCTTCATTAAAATCAGTCATTTAAGCCATAATCATTCATGAGTTAAATTTGGGTAAATTGGGTTTTAATAAACGAGCTTTTGCTGACTCATCATCAGGTCTGTAAATAACATTACAAAACCTCTGTCTATGACGATTACTTTAGGCTGTATGTTAGCAAATTTTCACGTTACACTTAACAATATTTTTATAATAGGTCTTACTCATGGCATTAATCCGGCAGCGCAAACTAACTAAACAGCAGATTCGTCGTATCGATAAGCAACAGCTGCAGAGTCAAGACAGTATTGATGAGAGCTTGATGGATGGCGTAGTTATGGCGCATTACGGTAAGCAATTAGAAGTGCAAGTGACCAGCCTACCCCTCGTTATCCCTGTACAGCCGGAGATAGCTCCTGACGACCCTGAACCTTTTTGGCAAGCATTGGCCTTAGGCGATATTTGGCGCTGTCACGTCCGTACTAACCTGCCTATGTTAGCTGCTGGTGATCAAGTACGTTGGGGAGCAGACTCTAATACTGGCTTTGGCCGTATCGAATCAGTAAAGCCGCGTACTTCTATGGTCTCAAGGCCTGATCGCTACCATAAGCTCAAGCCAGTCGCCGCTAATATCGATATTCTAGCGATCGTGTTTGCACCGCTACCTGCTGCTGCACCGACTTTGATAGATCGTTATTTAGTCGTCTGTCATCATGCCGGTGTTAAGCCTCTATTAGTGCTGAACAAAGCCGATTTACTGGCTGACAATGATGATGCCAATACTAATGAGTTACTGATCCAATATGCTGCGTTAGGTTATGAGAGTGTATTAACCTCAGTGGATTGTCCGGAAAATGTCGCCGCTAGCAATGATCAACAAGGACTCAGTGAGTTACAACGTTATATTAATAACAAACTAGTGATTTTTGCTGGGCAATCAGGGGTTGGTAAGAGTAGCTTGATCAATGCGCTGCTGCCTGATTCGGCACAGAGCGTCAATATCATCTCCGATAACTCAAAACTTGGTCAGCACACTACTACTACTAGTCGGCTATTGCCTTTTAATCCTGATGAATTGACTGAAGGCGGCATCGTCGATACTCCAGGTATCCGCGAATATGGTATTTGGCATTTGACTCCTAATGATATTATCTCAGGCTTCGTTGAGCTAGCACCTCTAGCAGGTAATTGTCAGTTCCGCGACTGTCGTCATACTTATAACAGCAAAGGCTGCGCACTATGGCAAGCAGTAGCTGATGGCCAAGTGCTACAACGCCGTGTCGAAAACTTAGTGACCTTGATGGAAGAAGCAGATACTAAGCCTTATTAGCGCTTTGCTTTGTCGATATAAGCTATTTATAAGTTGGCAAACCTTAGATTAGCAAACGCTTTGCTATCCTGCGTTTACTATGATTGACCAAATCGGTATAATAGCGCCTTGTTCACTAGGTTAAGTTGTATCCACAACTTAAAAGAACACTTATTTTTTGGAGGTATGTTTTGGATCGTGCGCTTGAATTTGTGGGTAACCACCCGTTTTTATTTGGTATTTTAGCAGTACTTGCCATATTGTTTTTTGCCATTGAAAGCAAACGCAGCGGTAAAAAAGTGTCGCCCAACACGCTTGGTATGATGGTTAATTCTCAAAACGCGCAATTGATTGATATTCGCGCCAATAAGAAATTCACTACTGGCTACATTCAAGGCAGTCGTAACATTCCCTTCACTGAGCTAAAAGAGCGATTAGCAGAAGTACGTGCTATCGAAGACCCGATAGTTATTATTTGTGATATGGGGGCCACTGCTGGCGCTGCGATACAAATGATCGGTAAAGAAAATGTCTATCGTTTAGATGGCGGTATCGGTGGCTGGCAAGCAGCTGGTATGCCTCTAGTGGGCTTAAAAGACGCTCAGCCAAAGGCTAAAGGCAGAACCAAGCCAAGCTTGCATAAATAACTTGCCTTAATGGTGGTTGCCGTGTCATGGCAGTGAGAAATAAAAAAGACATCATAATACTATGGTGTCTTTTTTATTTCTCATTTGTAGTTCAGTTATGACTATTTACTCGATTATAGCTAGTTGCGCTTGAATTAATAACCCTCAACCCCACTTTATAACTGAAGATAGACAAATACCTACTAACTATTAATTTATTATTAGCGGTAATCATTATATTATAGCCTCGGTACTGTCTTAGCCCTATATAATCAACAAACCTATCAAGGATTTATTATGACTGTATCTGTAAAAGTATATACTACTCCTATCTGCCCATACTGCTCAAACGCCAAACAATTATTAAAAAATAAAGGGGTTGAGTATGAAGAAGTTGGCATGCATGATATTAGCAGCGAAGAACGTCGCGAGCTGATGAAAAAAACCAATAATTATCGCACAGTACCTCAGATATTCATTGGCGATACTTTTGTTGGTGGCTTTGATGAGCTGAATCAGCTTAATCAACAAGGCAAGCTTGACGAATTATTAGCAGGCTAATAATTCACTATTCAAGTGAGCTAATTCTAAGATAACCATAAAATTTTAATTTTTGAGGAAATATCATGGCTGATGAACAAGCACAACCACAACTAGCCCTAGAACGCATTTACGTTAAAGATATGTCATTAGAAGTACCAGGCGCAGAAGTGTTCACTAAAGAGTGGAACCCTGAGCTAGACATCAATCTTTCGAGCAATGCTGAAAAGCTTGATGACGATCATTATCAAGTTATCTTGACTGTGAGCGTTACTGCTAAGAACGCTGAACAACCGGCTTTTATCGCTGAGGTGCATCAAGCAGGTATCTTCTTATTAAAGAATATTCCTGAAGATCAAATAGGCCAAATCTTAGGTGCTTATTGCCCTAACGTTTTGTTCCCTTATGCTCGTGAAGTGATCAGCGACATTGTTACTCGTGGTAGTTTCCCGCAGTTACTACTAGCTCCTGTTAACTTTGATCAGGCTTATGCCCAAAGCCAAGAGCAAGCTGGCGACTCAGCAAATGCTCAAATAGACGCTGAAGGCAAAGCTTAAGCTTTTAAGCTGTAGTTGGTTATAAAAAAGCCGTCATCTTAGCTAAGGTGACGGCTTTTTTAGCTGCTGATTACCAGCATAAAAAAACCTCAACTTAAATAATTGAGGTTTTTTAACTAACTATTAGTTCAGTGAATGTAGTTCAGTGAAGCTAGTTCAGTGAATGTAGTTCAGTGAAGCTAGTTTAGTAAAGCTAATGAAGCCAAATCATTTTAGCGTCATCATTTTAGCAAAATTAGCTCCGTAAACCTTACCCTTTTAATGCAGTCAAAATCTGCTGTTTAACAGTATCAATAGCTTGCGTACCATCGAACTTATCATAATCAGGAGCACTGTTAGCATTAGCACTTTGCTTGGCTTGATCTTGGTAAAAGCCTACTAAAGTAGAAGTTTGCTGATGATAAGTGGCTAAACGCTCACGGATAGTAGACTCTTTGTCATCTTCACGTTGAATCAACGCTTCGCCAGTCACATCATCAAGGCCTTCTTGCTTAGGAGGATTATGATCAATGTGATAAACACGACCTGAGCCAGCATGTTGACGACGACCTGATAGACGCTTGACGATCTCATCATCAGGAACGCTGATTTCAATCACATGATTGATCGCCACATCTGCTTCTGCAAGGGCTTGTGCTTGTGGGATAGTACGTGGGAAACCATCAAAAATACAGCCATTAGCACAGTCAGGCTTGGCAATGCGCTCTTTCACTAAATTGATAATTAGATCATCAGAGACTAAGCCACCAGCATTCATAATGCCTTGCGCCTGTTGGCCAAGCTCGCTGCCTTCTTTGATAGCAGCGCGGAGCATATCACCAGTTGAGATTTGCGGGATATCATACTCTTTTGAGATAAACTGAGCTTGGGTGCCCTTACCGGCGCCTGGCGGTCCTAGCAAAATAATGCGCATCATTGTACGACTCTCCTTAATGAGTGGGATTGGTAGATAAAACCTAGGGATTGTTAAATGGTAAAGCTTACCTTACCTTGCAGCTTTGTAAACCTCAAGTATTTTTAACCTGAGAGTGATAGCTGGCTATGACTTGACTGTTCATATAAATTGATTGCACGCTACAGTCGTCAGCTAAAACGTGCTAGATTTATAAGAAGATTTATCACTACTATAAGCGATAGTACTTATTTATCACTACTATAAACGATAGTCATTAAGGTACTTGCTCATTAATCTCAACCTTGACTTGGTTTTGTTCAGCGCTTATCACTATCGGATTACCCGATAGATCACCAGATTCAGCAATGGCATTACCCGTGTGACTGACTCGGGCAACGACTACCAATTTAGTTTTTTCGCTACGTGCCATTTGAATAGTACGCTCAGGCATCATAGCGTCGAGATCACTCAAGCTGATAGTGGCTTGGCCTTGCTTAATAATGCTAATAGGTAAGCGTTTAGCAGCAAACGGTGGCCCTCCCTTCACATCACGAATAGCCACAAACAACACATCATCAGCCTTTATCAAAGGCAATAAGCTGGCGTTAATAGTTACGGTCACATCGATCCCTAGCGCCGCTTGTTTTTTCTGCGTAGAGACATTAGCACTCAGCTCGTCCAAACTTGCTAAAGCTTTGCTATGATCACCCGGCTTAGCGGCGATATTATCGCGTAAGCGCTTGATCCAACCTTGAGCTTGCTGATAGTTACTACCACGAGCCTCACCCATAGCCATCAGCATTTGCGCGCCTTCGTGCTGTGGGTTTTTGGCTAATACGTCCTGCAATACTCGGCGAGTATTAGTATCGAGCTGGCCTTGATTGGCAAAAAAGCTAATCTGGGCATAAGTAGTAGCGATCTCTTCATTATCAGGAGCTAAGCGATAAGCCCGTGATAGTGACTCTATGGCTGAGTCAGTAGACTCAAGTGATAAGAACAGTTCTGACAAACGCATCCAACGATCAGGATCATCAGCATGGCGATGGACATTGCTTTGCATAGCGGTAATAAGCTGACGACCATCGTCTTCGATCGCCCACGCTGGTGGCTGGTCAAGCTTACCAGTTAATAGATCATCAGCAACTTGACCAACTTTATCTTCAGCCGACCAGAAGTTAAATACGGGCGTGCGATCACCGATTAATAGATAAGCCAATGCCGTTAATGCTGGCACCCAAATGATAAGTAATAAACGGTTCTTTACGCCTGGAACAACCATAGGTTCTATTTGGCGCTGTGCATCTAATAGCTGTCTTTCAAGCTCAAGCTTTTGATTTTGATAGTGACTGTCATCGATAGTGCCCGTATCTTTATCGATCTTAAGCTCAGCCAAACGCTCACGGAATACTGCGATATTGATATCTAATAACTGATTATCTACCGGTTTGTTTTGTGCGCGCTTAGCACGCAGCCAAGGCATCACCACGATGATCGACAGTACTACAGTAATCAATAAGCTTAGAGCAATAAATAAGCCGAGTGTAGAGAATTGGGTCATTTTTTGTCCTCGGTGCTAGTAATGTCACGATCAAAGCCATTAGCGCTGTCAGAACGTGATAATAAACGCTCCAATTCAGCCTTTTCAGTAGCATTTAATGGGGTAGTAGTATGATCTACCGATGGCCCACTCTGACCACGTGCGGTAAGCTGACGGCGTTTGGTTTGCCAAAACCAGCCAGCGATTAGCAAGATGAGTAGTAACGGTGGGAAAAACCACAATATCCAAGTAGAAGGACGTACTGGTGGCTTATAACTGATAAAGTCGCCATAACGCTCTTGCATATAATCGCGAATTTCGCCATCACTGCGACCTTCTTTGATTAGATCATATGTCTTTTGCTTTAGATCTTGGGCGATAGGAGCATCAGATCCAGCCAAGTTTTGATTTTGACATTTTGGGCAGCGTAGCTCTGCGATCAGGCCTCGGTACTGAGCTTCTTGCTGTACTGAGTCAAAATCATAGACATCAATAGCAGCATTAGCAGTCATACTCATCATAGCAGCCAGCAGCGCAGCTAACCCTAAGGCTAGCCACTTAGAGACTTGACAATTTTTGAGTAGGTTGATGCTTATTAAATTAAATATCATTGGCAGACCTCCGCAACTTGAGCTGGATCGAGGGCGGTAGCATTATCGCTAGCTTCATTGAGTATCTTCAAACAAGGCATAATACGCTCTTGCCAATTGGCTTCGTTAATCTCACCAATAATATGCTGACGAATAACTCTATCTCCATCAACTATAAAAGTCTCAGGAGCACCAGTTAAGCCTAAGTCTAAGGCGAACTCTCCCTTTGAATCTTGAATAGACATCGAGAACGGATCGCCACGCTGGTTTAAGTAGCTAAGCGCATTACCAATGTCATCTTTATAATTGACCCCAATAATGTTCACGCCTCGTTCTTCAAGCTGCATCAAAAAAGGGTGCTCAACGATACAAGTAGGACACCAGGAGCCCCAGACGTTCATTAAAAACGGCTTATTGGGCAAATTACTATTAGTCATATTACGACTAGTGTCAGACAATAATGGCAGCTCAAAGGTAGGAACTGGACGCTCAAGAGCGGTATTAGTCACAATCTCTGTCGGCTTACCTAAGCGCATATAAAGCATAACTACTATGCCAAAAAAAACTATTAGCGGAATCAGGAACCATAGCTTCATCTGCTTTGGTTTCATGGTCTTGCTAGCACGCTTGCTCTTATTAGTGTTATTGATATTAGTATTATTGATATTAGTGTTATCACTATTGTTAAGGTCATCGTTTTGCTCAGGATTATGGTTTGAAGTAGTCATTCTACTGCTCCCCTGTCGTCGATGCCGTAGTGGTTACTGCTTTATTCAAAGCCTCAGTTTCTGCCTCAAGGCTCAAATTTCTGCTAGTTAGAGTATCCGTAGCTAAAAGGGTAGACTGAGGTTTTTTGATGCGATAGCGTTTATCAAGCATACTTATTAAGCCACCTAAAGCCATAATAATAGCGCCCAACCAAATCCAACGGATCAACGGCTTCACATAAATACGTACTGCCCACTGATTGCTATCTGCAGCGATAGGCTCGCCTAAAGCCACATAGAAATCACGCATAATACTGGCATCAATAGCAGCTTCCGTCATTGGCATCATGCTCACAACGTAAGTACGTTTTTCAGGATACAGAGTTGCCACTGAGCGGCCCTCTTTACTGACTTCTACTTTAGCTTGCGTGGCATCAAAGTTACTGCCTTTAACTTCTTTAAAGTCGGTAACAGCAAAATCGTAGCCTTGCACCGTTACTGTATCACCAAGCCCCAGCGCTACATCGCGCTCGATACTTAAGCTGCTGGTAAAGGCCACTCCAATAACTGCTATTAACACTCCAATATGGGCTGTTTGTTGACCCCAATAGCTTAAGCGTAACTGGCGTAAACCCTTAAACAGGCTAGGGGCATTTTTGGTCTTATCTTTAAAATCAACCACCATCCATAGCAATACCCAAAAGCTTACGGCTAAAGTTACGCCGATATTGAGCATAGAGGACGGGCTAACAAAGTAAGTAATAATAGCCGCTAGCACTAAGCTGCTGACCGCAATCACCATACCAACGCCCAATAGTGGACGGCTGTCTTTTTTCCAACGGATATTAGAGCCCATACCCATCGCTATCAATAGCAGCCACGTTAGCGGTACAAATAGCGCATTGAAGTACGGAGGGCCTACTGAAACTTGACCTAAACTAAAGGCATCAGCGATGATAGGATATAAAGTACCTAGTAGCACCACTAAAGTTGAGATCAGAATAATGGCATTGTTGATGACTAAAAAAGACTCGCGAGAAACCAGTTGATACTGACTCTCCACCGTCAAGCGCCAGCCACGAACCGCAAACATCAGTAGACCACCACCGATGATTATGCCCAAAATAGCTAAAATAACTAAGCCACGAGTTGGGTCAGCTGCGAATGAATGCACTGAAGTAATAACCCCAGAGCGCACCAAAAAAGTACCGAGTAAACTAAGCGCAAAGGCAAAGATAGCCAGCATGATAGTCCAAGCTTTGAACACGCCACGCTTTTCGGTAACGGCTAACGAATGAATCAACGCTAGACCAGCCAACCAAGGCATCAACGAAGCATTCTCTACTGGATCCCAAAACCACCAACCGCCCCAGCCAAGCTCGTAATAAGCCCACCATGAGCCCAAGGCAATACCTACAGTCAAGAAACCCCAAGCGGCTAGCGCCCAAGGCCGTGACCAACGAGTCCAGACCGCATCTAAACGACCTTCCCATAGCGCCGCCATACAAAAGGCAAAGGGCACTACCATACCGACATAACCCATATACAGCATAGGGGGATGGATAATAAGACCAAAATCTTGTAATACTGGATTAAGATCTGCACCATCGACAATTAGATTGGGTAGAGTGCGATCAAAAGGTGAGGAAGTAAAGATTAGCATGGCCAGCATCATCAGCTGCACCCCGGCTAATATTACTAATACTCGTGCTCGCATAGATAACGGTAAGCCACGGCTGAAATAAGATACTAAGGCACACCAAGTGGCCATAATAGTCATCCACAGTAGCAATGAGCCTTCGTGTCCACCCCAAGTTGCTGATAACTTATAGTACCAAGGCAACAAAGTGTTGGAATGCTGAGCGACATAAGCCAAGCTAAAATCATTGTAATAAAAGCCTGCCATCAACGCCCCAAATGAGAAGGCCATAGCGGCAAACTGTGCCCAAGCTAAGCTTGGTGCCAAACGCTGCCAAGCGACACGACCTTGCACGATCCCTACGGTTGGCAACACGACCTGCAAGATCGCTAAGATAAAGGCGGCCAGCAAGGCCAAATAACCTAATTCTGTGATTAACATACGGTCTAACCTTGTTATACGCTAATAGTTTGCTGTAGCAGCTTGGTCGACTTATAACTGGCCAAGACACTTAG
This sequence comes from Psychrobacter urativorans, assembly GCF_904846695.1. GTDB lineage: Bacteria > Pseudomonadota > Gammaproteobacteria > Pseudomonadales > Moraxellaceae > Psychrobacter > Psychrobacter urativorans. Next base: position 20,637 of record NZ_CAJHBR010000017.1, on the reverse strand, counting down.
CGTCTGTTACGAATTTTTTGACGGTTTTAACGGTGATTTTTTATACGATTACGGCTATAGATGATTATTTGCTGTGTTTGTCTTAGTTGATGCTTTATTTAAATTTAACTTACTTATCAGCCTGTTCTACTGTTTTAATTATAATTCTACTATTCTACTTTGACGGTTCTGACAAAAATAATGACTTCATCTGTAGGCATATTATGCTAATGATATTTTGATGGTGCTTAAGGTTATCAGCTTCAATATGTCACTATAAAAATTCATCATTAATCACTTAACTAACTGCTGGCAGGAATACTAGAACCAAATGCAACCAACCCGCTAAGAAGCCAGTAATACCACCTAATATAATCAAGGTTAATTCATCCTCTTGAAAGGCTGGGCGTAATAAGTTTTGAAATTCGCGCGGCGACAAAGCACGGATACGGTCACGAAATAAGCCAAATATCTTGCTAGCACGACTCTCATTCAATTCAGGATCACGCATCGGTATCATAGTAGCGCTGATCGACTTATCAATAATAGTGTTCTTTAGCTGACCAAATTCACGACGACCTAGTCCCATACGTAAAGTAGTATTGACTAACGGTGAATCCAGCACCTCATATAGATGCGACTTCATGAGCTCACGAGTTTGTGCCGCCCGCTCGCCATACATCATCTCGTTCATGATATTCTCAAGAGTCACCAAGTCTTTTACCACAATCTCAGCGAACACCTCAGAGACTTCCTCTTGACGCTTCATAAAGCCGCCCTGCCAGCGAAACTGAGTAATATGGGGCACTTGTAACTTGATAAAAGGAAAGCCTTTACGCCAAGAAAAGAATTTTATACAAGGAATAAATTTAGGTTCTATCGGGTTAAATACCATCCAAATAGCAATCCAATTGGTCAGTAAGCCCCACACTGCCGCAAAGAAAGGGACCGTCCAATGCACTGGTACTACCAAAAAGATAAACATCTGGATAACACCAAATATCAAACCAATCAGCGCACTGATATGCCAAATAAAGTTGATCTCATGTTGACCAACTTTTAGGAACATATTGACCATCAAGCGTCGATCGCTCTCCATCTTATTGACGATCATCTGCCGCATATCGACTAAGTCCTCGACATGATAAGTCAAGTCAGTCACTAGCGACTGCATGATGCCTGGCAGCTGTTGATGAGCTTGGGTATACAGACGCCGCTTTAAGGCATAGGGAATATTATTCCACAGGGTCTCTGAGCGCTCAAGCATGATCTCATCGATTAAAGATTCGAGGTTTTGATCAACAGTATCAGTAATGAATACTGCCATTTGCTCAGGCTCCATCGCCTGAAAAAATTCATCAAGCGAGCCTAGTTTAGATAAGGTTTGGTCAACAATAACCCCTGATATCTTGCCAGCTTTACGCGGCACTATACCTTGCCAGCCTATTCCAGGTAAGCCAAAAAAAGGAAAGTTTGGGATACGAATACCCCGAAACTTAATAGGGTAAAACAGCATCTTTAGTGCCATCCATACATGTATCCAAGTGACAAATGCGGTCACTGGCGGTATGGTCAGCATGGCAAGGAACTCTGGATGCTCAGCAAGCGTCTGCCATATTGAAGTTGCAACCATGACTGTTTATACCCCTGACATAAGGATGAGCTTTAATCTACAGTCATAACTAATGACTGATTACTAAAACAATGTTTTTAGCAAAAATGCTATAAAATAAACCGCCTGATTTTAACATACTTGCCATTTATTAGCACGGCTTACTAGTTAAGCTCAATGACTGTTGGTACTACCCTTAATCTCACTAGATTGAGCTTTTATTGACCTTTTTTTGTCATCACTACTAATACAGGTTATTGTTTTAGCAGAATTAACTGTTAATCCACCCCTTCGGTTAGTGATTACCGGCCCTTGATCTAGCAAACCACAATTGCTAGGGCAAAGGCAACAGAGTCTATTTTGTTCTGTTATAATTTGCTACTGATCGCCGTGGCTAGCCTTAATACTTTTGCGCGACTTAATAATTTGGTACTGACTTTACATGAATAAACCGCTTACGCCAGATACTGAACTAGTGAACCGCATTTTTATGCAGCGAATTATTATTTTTGGGTTGATTATAGTGGTAGGACTAAGTGGCCTGCTACTGCGCTACGGCTATTTGCAAGTTTATGCTCATGAACAGTATTTAACTAACGCTGATAATAACCGCATCAAGCTGATATCAGCCCCGCCCAGCCGTGGCTACATCTATGACCGTAACGGCATAATATTGGCGGACAATCAGCCAGTATTTACCGCTATGCTAAGCCCCGATGAAGTCACTAACCCTGAACGTACGCTAACTTTATTAGCTCCTATCTTTGAGCTAACGGCTAGCGATATAACTGACATTTTAGCCCGTATTAGTCGCAGCAAAAACGATCCCGTCACCATAAAAATCGATGTGACTGAAAAGCAATTGGCGCAGTTTAGTGAGCGCAAACCTTTCTTTCATGGCGTTAACATTCAAAGCAAGCTAACTCGCTCTTATCCTTATGACGACCTGTTCGCCCATGTTATTGGCTATGTTGGTCGTATTAATGATAAAGAGACCAAAACCATTGATAAGGATCGCTACGCTGGTACTGATCTAATCGGCAAAATTGGTATTGAAGACTTCTATGAAGATATTTTGCTCGGGCAGCCTGGCTATCAGTCGGTAGAAACCGATGCCCACGGCAATATCTTGCGCCAGTTAGAGTCAAAAGCCCCAACAGCCGGTAATGACATCACTCTAAGCTTAGACTATGGCCTACAAACGATAGCTCAACAGCAGCTCGATGGTCGTCGTGGCGCTATTGTGGCGATAGACCCCAAAAACGGTGATGTATTAGCGTTCGTCAGTAACCCAAGTTACGATCCTAATCCTTTTATATCAGGTATCTCTTTTAAAGATTACGGCGAGCTGCGAGATGATCTCGATCAGCCGATGTATAACCGAGCGCTGCAAGGTATGTATCCGCCAGGCTCTACTATCAAGCCGTTTGAGGGGCTGGGTGGTCTGCATTACGGTCTACGTAACTGGGATACTACGATTTATGACCCAGGCTATTTTAGCTTGCCTGGTGACTCGCATCGTTTCCGTGACTGGAAGCGTGGCGGGCACGGTACGGTCAACCTCAATAAATCTATCGCCATGTCGGTTGATACTTATTACTACAAGTTGGCTTATGAGATGGGTATCCAGCGCCTGCATGACTGGATGGTACGCTTTGGCTTTGGTGAACAGACGGGAATTGACTTGCCTAATGAAAAGTCCGGTATTATGCCTTCGCCGCAATGGAAAAAAGACACTTACAATAAAAGCTGGTTACCTGGTGAGACTATCTCTGTCAGTATTGGCCAAGGGTACTTTTTATCCACGCCCTTACAGATTGCTAATGCTACGGCGATGACGGCTAACCAAGGCTATCATATCACCCCGCATCTACTAAAGAGTAGCGTAGGTAGCGCTGATGTCGATATCATCACTAAGCCTGACGGCAAGATAGAATATAATGGCGAGCCCTCTGACTGGCTACGCATGCATAGCGCCATGGAAAACGTGGTAAAAGGCGGTACTGGTCGCGGCATTTATACTGATCGCTATCGTATCGCTGGCAAGACGGGTACCGCGCAAGTAAAATCAATCGCGCAAGGCAAAAGCTATAATAAAGCGGCTTTGGATAAACGCCATTGGGATCACGCTTGGTTCAATGGCTTTGCCCCGGTAGATGATCCACAAATCGCCCTTGCGGTACTAGTAGAAAACGGTGGTGGAGGTAGTGCGGTAGCCGCTCCTATCGGTCGTGCCTTATTCGATTACTGGGTAATACAACGTAAAAATGACCCTATTTTACCGCCGAGCGCTGAACAGCTTGCTATTATTAAACGTCAAAAAGCGGTGGATAAAGCGGCCCGTGATTTAATACGTGATCAACAGCAGGCGCTAAAAGAACAAGCTGAAGCTGAGGCCAAAGCTGCAACAGCAATTACTACAGCAGCGACAGTGACAACTGCAACCACAAGCGGCTGAAGTCCCAACCGTTAACTCTGTTAAAATAGCTTCAGATTAACAATAGCTAGCTTAGTTTGCCGTTGGCGCAAAATCTAGCCCCTTTTAATAAAATAACGTCATAGAATAAGATAAAGACCTTATGAAAAAGCCAGTATCGTCCCGTAAAGTAACTGCTAAACCTGCCAATAAAGGTAATACTAAAATGGCTTCTAAAGCTAAAAAAGCTAAAAGTGCTACTGCTGGCGAAGTCCGTATTATCGGTGGACAGTTCAAGCGGCGCAGTATTAGCTTTATTGATGCGCAAGGGTTACGCCCTACCCCTGATCGCCTGAGGGAAACGCTGTTCAATTGGCTAATTGCTGACATCCATGGCGCACGTGTACTCGATAGCTGTGCCGGTAGCGGGGTATTAGGCTTTGAGGCCTTGTCACGTGGCGCAGCGCATTGCACTTTTATTGAAATGAACGCTGTACAAAGTCAGCGCTTACGGTACAGCGCAGAACAGCTGCGTCTTGACGCTAGTCAGTACCAAGTCATTCAAGGGCAAGCCGAGCAAGTGTTAAAAAAACCAGCAGAGTTTTTGCTAAGCTTGTCACCGTGTCTGTCCGCACAATCAGCATTAGCACAATCAACGTCAGCATCAGCGCCAATGGATGCTCATGACTCTAAGCAAAATAGTGAGCATTGTGGCAGCCCTTTTAATCTGGTTTTTATTGATCCGCCTTACGCTGATGACTTATGGCAGCCTATTTTGACTGCCTTAATCGAGCACCAGTGGATTGATGCTACTAGTGTTATCTACCTAGAAGCGGATAAAGATCTGACCGAGCAATTGGCTGTGTTAGCGGCTACTCTTAGGCAAAATGCGCCTACAGCAGACTTTCAAGGTTTTGACTGTCTAAAACAAACCAAAGTCGGACAAGTTGTCGCTGGACTTTACACGCTAGCATCGTCATAATCGAACAGCTTATGCTATGATTTATTAATAGCTATTTATTTATTAGCGGCTACTACTTATTGTAAACCATCCACTTTGCATAAAAAAAGCAGCTGATAATCGCTAAAACTTGCCAAAAAACGGTTAAATATACTGTTTTAATGGTAAGCCTGCGAAAATAAACCCCAATGCAGCTTGCAACAATCTACGCTACTGCTTATAATGTGCAGTCTGTTTTTTGAGAGCCCCGTTCCCAGCTAAACTCTCAACGAATTCTAAATTTAAGGTTTTATCATGAAAACACTTAGTGCAAAACCAGCTGAAGTGACCCATGACTGGTTTGTCGTAGATGCTGACGGCAAAACTCTTGGTCGCTTAGCCACTCAAATCGCTAGTCGCTTACGTGGCAAGCATAAGACTTGTTATACTCCGCATGTTGACACTGGTGACTTTATTGTCGTTATCAATGCCGAAAAAATCGCGGTTACTGGTAAAAAAGCGCAAGACAAAAAGTACTATCGTCACACTGGTTATCCAGGTGGGATTAAAGAAACTAACTTCACCAAGCTGATTGCACATAAGCCTGAAGATGTTTTACACAAAGCAGTTAAAGGTATGCTTCCAAAGGGCCCTCTTGGCTATGCGATGATCAAGAAGCTGAAACTATATGCGGGAACTGAACATCCGCATGAAGCCCAGCAACCTAAAGAACTAGACATCTAAGGATACACTTATGGAACGCAATTACGGAACTGGTCGTCGTAAGACTTCTACTGCTCGCGTCTTTTTAGCTAAAGGTACTGGTAGCATTGTCGTTAACGGCAAGCCACTTGATGAGTATTTTAGCCGTGAAACTTCACGTATGGTTGTTCGTCAGCCACTAGAGTTACTTGACTCTATTACTGCTTATGACCTTTATATCACTGTTAAAGGTGGTGGTATTAGTGGTCAAGCTGGCGCTATTCGCCACGGTATCACTCGTGCTCTAGTTGAGCTTGACGAAACTAACAAGCCTGCGCTTAAAGCAGCTGGTTTTGTTACTCGTGACTCACGTCAGGTTGAACGTAAGAAAGTTGGTCTACGTAAAGCACGTAAACGTCCACAATTTTCAAAACGTTAATCAAAGCTATTATTTATTGGTTTATGGCTACTGCTCTTATTATGAGAATAAGCTAGCTATAAGTGATAAATTAGTAGATTTGCAAAACCTTATAAGTGGTTTACCGCTTATAAGGTTTTTTTATGGCTGATAGAATATAGAAAGATTGACTCGCTAATCAATCCATAACCCCAAACCTCCTCATTGCCTAAAAAACCAGCTTGCAAAGTCGTCAGAGCTGCCCCATCATAACAGTACCTTTTCTACATCAGTCTTAATACCATGAAAGCGCCTGAACAGTTTGATCCTAGCAAAATAACTAAGTCCAGTGCTCCTAGCGCTTCGCCCTCTAAGGCGCTACAGCAAGGCAAATCACCAGCTATTCCTGTTGGTACGCCTACGATTACTCAGACCCATAAGCAAACTGATGCTACCGTCAAAAAGCCGTTTGAGATGCGCTTGTTAATGCCACAGTATTGGGGTATATGGCTGCTGTTGGCGCTGATATTACCCTTAGTATATTTGCCACTACGCTGGCAGTTTTGGCTAGGTCGTAAGCTAGGTATTAGTCTATATAAGCTAATCGGCTCACGCCGCCGTGATACGCTGATTAATTTAAAATTAGCCTTTCCGGAAAAGCCAGAAGTTGAGCGCGAACTAATGGCCAAGCAAGTCTTCGTTAACCAAGGTATCGGTGTATTCGAGACTTTATGCGCTTGGTATCGTCCGAATGTTTTTACTCGTACCGTATCGATCTCAGGATTACAGCATCTAATCACTGCTCAGAATGAAGGACGAGCCGTTATTTTATTAGGGGCCCACTACACTTTGTTAGATCTGGGTGGTATGCTTTGTACTCAGTTTTTTCCGATGGATGGCATGTATCGACCGCAGAACAATGCCCTACTCGATTGGTTGGTTTATAACGGCCGTAGTAGTATTTTGAGTAAGCAAATCTCTAGTCGTGATATGCGTAGTGTGGTTAGCTCTATTAAAGCCGGCCATGTCATTTGGTATTCGCCGGATCAAGATTATGGTCTTAAACAAGGGGTGATGGCTCCGTTTTTTGGCGTTCCGGCAGCTACTCTTACAGCGACACGGCGACTAGCTGTAATAGGAGATAAAGCAAAGCTCCCTGCTGTCATGGCGCTACATACTTATCGACAAACCCCTGACAACATACCTAAAGGCAAACGGCCGCATTATCATTTAACTATCACGCCTGAACTGGACAACTATCCTAGTAATGATGCCGTTACTGATGCTACTCGAGTTAATGAGCTGCTAGAAGGTTTGATTCGTATCGATCCTACCCAATGGATGTGGTTTCATCGACGTTTCAAAAATGGTCCGAATGGACGCACTGACATCTACAAGTAATATAAGCTAACTGATATGAGCGCCAATGCAAATTTGCTATACTTCACTTCTTTAGTAAGCTTCAGTAAGCTTCATTCGCCTTGACAACCGTTTAACAGAACCCTAATGACATTTTAATAAAACACGCATAACCCTCTAATAACACCTTAATAAAGACGGATACGGATTTTTCATGAATAATAATGACAGTGTGACCCCTTTGAATAGCCAAAAGCCCGCCAAGCGTGTGTTAACAGGTATTAAACCGACTGGTACTCTACACTTGGGCAATTATGTTGGTGCTATTCGCCCAGCTATTGAATCGATTAAAAACAGCGATGATGAAGCTTTTTTCTTTTTGGCAGATTACCACGGTATTATTGGCTGTCATGATCCTGCGGTGATTCATGAATCTACTAAATCGATTGCGGCTACTTGGTTGGCTTGTGGCCTTGATCCTGAGCGTGTCACTTTTTATCGTCAGTCCGATGTGCCAGAGATTCCAGAATTGGCTTGGATTCTTAATTGCTCCTGTGCCAAAGGTCTAATGAATCGTGCCCATGCTTATAAAGCTTCAGTCGATGTCAATGTAGCTAATAGTGTTGATGCTGACCAAGGCGTTACTATGGGGCTATTTGGCTATCCGGTATTAATGGCGGCCGACATCTTAATGTTTAATGCCACTCATGTGCCTGTTGGTCGTGATCAGATTCAGCATATCGAGATGGCTCGTGATATCGCTGGTACTTTTAATCATAGATATAAGCCGCTATTCACTATGCCAAGCGCGGTAGTCGATGATGCTACCCCCTTATTGACGGGGCTTGATGGCCGTAAAATGAGCAAAAGCTATGGCAACACTATCCCCCTATTTGGTGATATGAACCCACAAGTGAGCTCAGAGAAGCAGATGCATAAAGCTATTATGAAGATCGTTACTAACTCGCAGTTACCTAACGAGCCAAAAGACCCTGATGATTCGGCTATATTCGAAATCTATAAAGCCTTTGCTAGTGCTGAAGAAGTCGCAGCTATGCGTGAGCAATTCGCTACTGGTATTGGTTGGGGTGAGGCCAAACAAGCGCTATTTGAAAAAATAAACAATGAGATTGCGCCATTCCGTGCTCGTTACCAAGAGCTGATGAATAATCCAATACAATTAGAAGAAATACTACAAATGGGAGCGGATAAAGCCCGTCGCCATAGCCGTAAACAGTTGGATAAGACTCGTCGTGCAATCGGCATCCGTCCGCTTGCTAAGCTTAAGTAATAGTCCTTATTTAATACAAACTATTTGTAGGCTGGGTTTTTAACCCAGCCTACGCTAATAATTTTAGACAGTTGAACGCGGGGTCTATTGCTATAAATATCGATACAAATGACAGTACTCAAAGTAATAGTAATTTGCGCATTTATCAGACGCCAGTGCAGCACTTACCAGCAGACTTGTACGTGCCACCGCAAGCGTTTGCCATTTGGCTAGAGCAGTTTGCCGGACCGCTAGACTTTTTGCTTTATCTAGTCAAAAAGAACAACGTTGATCTTACTCAGATGCCGATACTGCCTATCACTGAGCAGTATTTGGCTTATATTAGCGAGCTGGATACTGATCATTTTGAATTGGCGGGTGACTATCTACTGATGGCATCGACCCTAATTGCTATTAAGTCTGAGCTGTTATTACCTAAGCGGCAAAACCCAACTGATGAGCGTGACCCAAAAGCTGAGCTGATAGAACGCCTAGAAGCTTATGCGCAAATTAAAGAGGCGAGCCTGCGCTTAGACACCTTAGTACGTCTTGAGCGTGACGTATTCTTAGCACTAGTTAGCATGCCTAATCAAGATATTATGCAAGCTGAACTGCCGAGCTACTCACCGAATTTATTGATCGAAAGCTTGTTTAAGATGCAATTACAGGCTAACTATCAACTGCAAACGCACACGGTAAAAGTAGATGCTGTACCTTTGGCTGATCGTATTGCCAGCATTAGCCGCCAGCTTAGTATTAATGGAGTGCATTCTTTTTATCAGCTGTTAGATAGATCGCAAGGCAGAATCGGGGTAGTGGTTAGCTTTGTAGCAGTACTAGAGTTAATGAAACGTCAATTGGTCGGGGTGCTCAAAGCAGATAGCGCTATTAACAATGAGAAAAACAGTGAAGGCGATCATCAAACTAACAAGTTAACTTTGCAATGGTTAGCTTAGGCTGATTTTTATGAATTCTTAACTTTTAACTTTTAATAATAATGCTAAAGCTTAACGTAGTGCTTTAGCAACTTATGCCATTGGTGGATTACGCTGCGCTAATGGTAGTACCCTTTCAACTGTTGCAAAAATTTTAATCCACTCTTTAGAGCAGTATGCTAATGACCAACCTTGATAATCCTAAAGATCACTCTACAAACAATAATTCTAAAAACAATTATCCTAAAGGCAATCCTGAAGATCACCACCCTGATAAACACCAAAGTATCAGTCTAGATATCGAAGTACTGCTGCATGCCTCCGAAGCGCCGCTAACGGCTAGTAGTATTAGACAGTACTTGTCTCTATCCACTAAAGAGCTGCAACTGGCTTTAGAGATATTACAACAGCGTTTAGATGACGGGGTGTTAAGTCTTACTGAGACTGCCAGCGGCTATCGCTTACAAGTAGCAGACCAGTACAGCGCTTTAATCCAGCAAGTGTTCCCGCAGCGTCAACAGCGCCTTAGCCAAGCCTTGCTAGAGACTCTAAGTGTCATTGCATATAAGCAGCCAGTGACTCGTAGTGACATTGAGTACGTACGTGGAGTGACTTTATCTAGTGGTATTTTAAGACAGCTGTTCGATAAAGGTTGGATAATTGAGGAAGGTTATAAAGACACTTTAGGTCGCCCTGCGCTATTGCATACTACCGCGCAGTTCTTAGATGCTTTTGGGCTGACAGATTTAGAGCAGCTGCCGCCTATGCCGGATTTGGCAGCAGTTGGTTCAGTGTCCAACTAAGCGTTTGACAGCTAATAGTATTACCATAAAAATACGGTTATAAAAAAGGGTCTATTGATAATTCAATAGACCCTTTTTATGTACAGATACCTTTAATAAAAAACCATTTAGCCTACTGATGTTAAAACTATAGGCTTAACAATTACAGATATGAGCTTACAACTATCAATTTAAAATTAGTAAGTCTTTAACTGTAAGCCTATACCAGCACCAATCTCAGTCGACTGGGTATCTGAGTCAACAGCCCATAGTCTAGTACTAATCGTCGTTAATGGCTGTAGCTGATGGTCCCAAGAGACATCGATAGCTGTTAACTTGTCGGTAGTTGGGAAAGCTTGGTTAATAGCCTCATTAGCTTGGTTTACTTTAGCATGCTGTAATTTTGCATTGATAAAATTACGCTCATCCAACCATAGTTTACCGCCGACTGAAATACTCTCAGCATCACCACCTAATGAATGGCCTAGCGGATAGCCTTGTTGATAATAGCCATCAGTATAAATACTATGATCGTAAGATATGCCTTGTACTTTACCGCCAGTACGAGTATCGGCATATTCAGCATAGAGCTGATAAGGCTTACCATAAGCAGCTGAAGCGTAGTCGACACCCGCTAAATACATATTTTTAGCTGGCAGTGCCCCAGCTTCATCTTCGCCTACTAGCTGCGCATAGATCCCAGCAGGGACATTAATCAAAGGCGCTAAACTCAAACGCGCATCAAAACCGGCCAGCTGATTGGCAGGATCGCCATTCTCATTACCACCATTATCTTTAGTACCTAAAACGGCATCGGTAAAAGATCTAATATTCTGTGGTCGACCTTTACCGCCCCACATAAAGGTACGCGAAGCTCCTAACTCTAGCCAAGGCCAAGGACTAGCGGTAAGACGCGCGCCGAATAACTTGGTATCAGGTATAGCGTTGTAATCCTCCAGCTGACCGGCGAATAGCTGATACTGCCAAGGGCCTACCCAAGATAAATACGGCGAGACTGGCGCTGCTTGCTGATCACGCTGCATAGTAATACCAGTAACGGGAATACTAGCATCACCTCTAATCAGGCTGCCATCAGTACCTGGTCCCCACCATGCTGGAATTTTGCCCGCTACTAGCCACTGATTGGCCAGCTTACCAGCGACATAAGAGCCTTCAAAGCTAACATCAGAGCCGTCTTCAATGAGCTTGTCATTCTTTAGATTGGCTTGTAGATTGAACTCTAGATTGTCTTCGCTAAGCCCTACAGAGCCACTGATCTGCTGCCCAGCCAACTGGTTATCCGCAAAAGTCTGTGGTAACTGCTGGCGATTGGCCTGTAAATACAGTCCTACATCAGCGTGGACTATCGAATTAGGGTTTTGCTTAAGTTTGGTAGCTACTGACTGTAATAGCTGCTGCTGCGCAGGCGTTGTCGCCTTAGCCGTACTCAAACCACGTTTGATTTCATTGGCAGTTAATGGCCAAGTGCTAGTACTAATCTGCGTCACGCCTTGACTATTGAGCCAGTCAATATCAGCCTTTAGCCGCAGATCATTCATATATAGGTTTTGTGCCGATGCGGTTGTCGATAAGATAGAAACTATCGATACTACACCGGCCGTTAATACCGTAACTAACTTTTTATTCATAAGGGTCTGCTTCTATAGCGATGTTTAATAATGGCTGTATTTTTATAAAGTACTAGGGTTAAAAAACCCAGCAGTATTTGATAGGTTTTTTATTAATATAGGTTTTTATTAACAATATATACCACTATTATACAGCAGTTATTACTGGCTAGAAGCATTCATGTTAGTGAACACAGTATCGATAGCCGCTACGGTCTGCTCAATCTCAGCGCTAGTCAAGGTTGGATGTACTAAGAACATTAAGCTAGTCTCACCCAACTGTTTAGCGATAGGCAACCTAGTTTCAGGGCGCAGTCCGGTATTATCAAAGGCTTTTTCTAAATAGACCTCAGAGGCCGATCCTGAGAAGCAAGGTACCTTAAGCGCATTAATCTCAGCGATGATACGATCGCGTGACCAGGCTGCAGGCAAGTTGTCCGACTCTACGTAGACATAGAGCTTATAGTAGCCATGAGTCGAGTCAGTAAAAGCTGGCGTCTGTTCTAATCTAGGGACAGATAAATACCCCTTGGCTTGCCATTTATCACATTCATCCAGTATGGCGTGGGCGTTTGCCGTACGCTTGGCGGTCCACTCGCTCATGCGGGTGAGCTGAATACGGCCAATCACCGCTTGCATCTCTGTCATGCGCCAGTTAGTACCGAAGCTCTCATGTAGCCAGCGATAGCCGGGGGGATGGTCAGTCTCATAGACAGCGGCATAGCTCTTGCCATGATCTTTATAGGCCCACATTTTGCGCCATAGCTGCTCGTCATTGGTGGTGACCATACCGCCTTCACCACCCGTAGTCATGATCTTATCTTGGCAAAAGCTCCAAGCACTGATATGACCGATACTGCCGATGCTACGCCCTTTATAGCGAGTGCCATGGGCTTGGGCGCAGTCCTCTATGACATACAGATTATGCTGCTCTGCAAGCGCCATGATGGCATCCATGTCACAAGGCCAGCCTGCCAAGTGTACACAGACTATAGCTTTAGTCTTGGGCGTGATAACCGCAGCTATAGTCTCAGCGCTGATGTTACCTGTAGTAGCTTCCACATCAGCGAAGACTGGAGTAGCACCGGCATTAACCACTGAGGAAATACTAGCGATAAAGGTACGAGGAGTGACCACAACTTCATCACCAGCTGTGATACCTAAGGCTTGCAAGGCCACATCTAATGCTAAAGTACCATTACCTAGAGCGATAGCATAGTTGCTGTCTGCCCAGTCTGCAAATTCTTTTTCAAACTCGCGGCATTCTTGCCCAGTCCAATAATTTACCTTATTGGAGAGTAATACTTGGCTGACCGCATTCGCTTCTTCTTGAGTGAAGCTAGGCCATGGTGAAAATGGAGTGTTTAGCATAATAACTACAGCCGTATTTTATAGATCGATTAAAGTTAAACTTTGGCAGGCTCAACCAGCTCAGAGGCATTTATGATTACCACATCATCGTACATCATCATAATAACATCTTCGTCATAAGCCCCGAATCTTTCAACGTTTTCGATATTGTTCACATTATTTTGAATAAGTTCATAGAAGTTGACACCAGCACCATAAGCATGAACATAAGCACCCCCGAAACGCGGGTTGATTTCAGATAAGAAATATGTGCCATCTTTATAGAAAAAGTCAATATCGATAGGCCCATAAAAACTAAATTTAGGTACTATACGTTGTATAGTTTCAAAAAGGGCTTGATCTTTGAAAGATATAGTCTTACTTGCTCCACCTATCTTTGTTTCTATTTTCTTTTTAGAAAATGCCGATACTGCTTTTCTACTTATGCAGTCAACATAGACATCAACATCTATATCGTCGCCACCCATCAACTCTTGAATTATAAAGTAATTTTTTTCATGTTTACTAATTTGACTCTCTAGCTGTTTAAGATCCTGAATTTTTTCAGCTCCAAAGCTAGCACTACCTGTCCTAGGCTTTATAAATACTGGAAAGCTGACTTTTTTATTTTCAAGCCCAATTTTAAAGCTTTCTAAACTGTCGTAAGTCAATACTGTACTTATATCATTAGCAACTAAAAACTCATACATCTTGAATTTATCAAAACATAATTGAGCTGTTTCAGATGAAGGACACAAAGGTAGAACCCCATTTTCGATAAATAGGTTTCTGTTATTAGCTAGAATTTCTATTTCAGGATCTATCAAAGTTGTTATAGCCTGAACTTTATTATCTTTACATAAGTTTAATATATAAGATAAATAAGTACTATCGTCTATACGAGGTGAAATAAACTGTCTATCTGCTGAATACAATGCAGGCGCATAAGGACTGCAATCAGTCGCCAGTAGTTCGACATTGCTATTAAAATCTTTAAAATTTTGAAGTAGTTTTGCTCTACGTCCAACACTGCAGAATAATACTTTCATTACCTTATTGCTCCTCAATAAAATCTTCTTTCTTACCCCAAAGTAAAGCGAAGGGCTCACTTTCCATTTCTTTCTTAAAGTCTATTAAGGAATCAATGTAGGAATATTTTTGTGTATAGCCCAGTTCTTCCTGAGTTTTAGAAATATCAAACTTAGCTAACAACGGATCTGGCATTTCAGGCTTATAAACCTTGCGGGAAGGTATATCTTTTTTTGAAAAAACATTAATAATTCCACTTATTTGTTCTTCTAGTGATACAGCTTCTCCCCCAACATTGTACATACCGCCCTTCGAATTACTCTCAAAGCACTTTCCAACAACTTGGGTGAAGTCTTTAATATAAACCATTTCTTTAGAGCGTGACGCATCACCCCAAACCTCGATGTCTAATGATTTTTCGGCCCTATCTATAAGCATACGATAAGGCATCATCTGTTTTTTAAAGTTTGAATAATGATAGGGATTTGGATGATAGTTATATATAGTGAAAAATCTTAAATGATATCTTTCAAAGTCATAAGTAGCAGCATAATGATCTATCAAGTCTACAGCTGCATTTTTGGCGATAGTATAAACGGAGTGGTCTCCTAATAAGGGAAACGTTTTAGGTTGGTCAGCCTCTATCTTTTTATCAGTATTATGATACTTATATTGATCAAAAGGAGTTTGTGGAAAAATTATTTTTTCGCCCCCTGCTTTAACCATATACTCTAAAACATTCAAAGTTCCAGTAATAATTGATGTTGTTAGGGCTCTTGTGTCGTAGTTATATCTTGAAGGTAACTCACCAGCTAAGTGAACAACTCCATATATATCTTGAGGCAAGCAATCAAATGTCTCACTATTTGCTATGTCCACTGAGTGATACTTCATACCTTTAGATTCGAAAAATCCATTATCTGAAGCTCTTGAACCTATTGCATACACATCATAGCCCAGCTCTTTCAAATACACAGAAGTATAGGCACCTAAGTTTCCGGTAGCTCCAAAAACAATAATTTTTTTCATAAAGATTATTCACTATTCTGATGTGTTGTATATGCTATAAAAATCAGCTGCTGACCATTTTTTTCTAATTAAGATGTATTCGCCATTATCTTCCAAATAGATATTAGGAAAATATCTAATAAATAGAGGGGATAATGTCATAGTGTATGCCCCAACCGACTTATATTTGATTAGATCACCTAATTTCAAAAGATTTGTATCTTCTAACTCAAAAATCTTATCGTATTCTAAACAAGTTCCGCCTGCCACCACCTGAAGGGGCACTATTGATCCAGACGGATTACTAGCTATTATAGTATGAAAGTAAGCACTTTTTTTATAAAAAGGATCTAAATCATTTCGAGAACCATCAGTTGTAATAACATGAAAGTCTTTGATTTTTTTGACATCAATAACTGAGGAAATAAAATCTAATGCAGATGCGACTATCGCATTACCAGGCTCAATAATTATCAAAACTTCATTTAGATCAAAAGTAGATGATAGACCTTTACTTATGGAATCAAAATATTCATCGAAAGTTGGTTTATCATCCATAATTCCATAGAACCCACCTCCTATATCAATATACTGTATATTTAAACAGTACTCTTTTACAACTTCACCTACATAAAGAGCAATCTTTTCATATACATCAACCGAACGTGATAAAGTAGTTCTATGAACATGAACGCCAATTAAATTTATATTGCTATGAGAAGTAATTCTAGAAACAGCATTTTTAAAATCTTTGTTCTCAGGTGAAAAACCGAATCTACTGTATCCTTCATCCACTTTTGCATCTTTTGGTGAAATAATATCAAGGTCAATATTAATTCTAATACCTACAGAGAAACTCTTATTTTTAGGGAGGTCATCAAGCCAATCAATTTCTCTTTGAGAATCTATATTGACTATAGCCCCTTTCTCAATAGATTCCAAAAAAGTGGATTTTGACTTTAACAGGCCATTATAGACTATGTTATTTATATCGAAACCTACTAATCTCGCAAGTTCATACTCATCGCTTGATACTACTTCTGCATAACCTCCTGCCGATTTTATTTTCTTTAGAATATAGGGTAAAGAGTTTGTTTTGAGAGAATAACTGAAAACATTTTTTGGAAAATATTTATCTAACGATGATTGTATTAGATCAATACTATTTTGAAGTACTTCCTTTTTTACAATAAAAGCAGGGGTTTCTAAATTAATCATATTTAATCCTTATTCAACTAAAAAATCTTGCTGTGTTACAGCTAGTTCAATACTTGCTACATCACTTTTCGTAACTATTTTCTTAACCGTTTTAAAAAAAATAGTAGAATCTAATTTAAAAGACATATTTTCGATATACCAATTATCCATTTCAAACTTATCTTTCCAAGTAACGCTATTTCTTCCATTTACTTGTGCCCAGCCTGTTATACCAGGTTTAACAGAGTGTCGCAATTTTTGTCTATTGGTATACATAGGTAGATATTCTTTTAATAAAGGTCTGGGTCCGATTAGAGACATCTCTCCCCTAAGAACATTAATAAGTTGTGGTATCTCATCTAAAGAAGTTTTACGAAGGAAAGAGCCTAGTTTAGTAATGCGCTCTCCCATAGGAAGTAAGTTACCTTCAATATCTTTTTTATCGTTCATTGTTTTAAACTTTATAAGCTTAAAGAGAATTTCATCTTTACCAGGTCGCTCTTGGAAGAAAAATGGCTTACCATTATTTGAATAATATAAAGCAATCATGGTTCCTATAAATATAGGACTTAAGACTACAATACCAAAACATGCAAAAAATAAATCTAATAATCTTTTAAAGTACTTCTCATACATACTGAACACCCCGCTTATAAGAGAAAGTAAGATTAGAACTTTTCATATTAATAACTATGAGTTTAAGTTCCTAATATTTTTTTGAGTCTATCATTTACAATACGAGAGTCGAATTTTTCTTGAGCTATTTTATAACTCTCGTAGCCCATTTGTGCCACTTGTTCGGGGTTCTCTATAAAATAAATCATCTTCTCAGCTAAGGCTTGTGGATTCCATTTTTCAACCAAAAAACCGTTCACTCCATCAACTACTGTTTCGCGACATCCTGGAACATCAGTTGTAATCACTGCGCGCCCTATAGCCATAGCTTCTTGTGTACTACGAGGAACACCTTCACGATATGATGGCAACACGAACACATCAGTATTAGCAATCCAGTCTTTAACATCATCTACATGACCAGGATAGTTCACTAGCTGAGAGGAGATTAAGTCATCAAGCTCTGACTGTTTCAACGCTCCAGGATTAGAAGCATCAATACTACCCAACACAGTAAATGTAGTTCCAGGGTATTTATCGTTTACTATTGTGGCGGCTGATACAAAATCGTGAATACCTTTTTCTTTTAGCAAACGACCAATAAAAAGAAATTTTAACGGCGTTTTAGTATCTATTACAGGCTGATGAGGATAATCCTCTAAATTCAAGCCAATACCACCTAATACCTCAACTTGCTTTACTTGTATGTTATATCTTTCTAGCAAATCTTTAGGATCATCGGGATTCAGAAATATAATCTTATCTAATTTAGGTAAAGCTACTCTATATAATAGAACTTGAATTTGTTTTATTAGTTTTGTTTTTTTACTTAACCCTTCAGGTTGATCGGTAAAAGTATAACCTAAACCTTCTAACATACCTATGATACGTGGAACTTTAGCTACCCTTGCAGCCAAAGTTCCAAAAATTACTGGTTTGGTGAAGTAAGAGAGAACTAAATCTGGCGCTATCTGCTTTATCTTTTTTGCTAAAGCATGAGTAGCTCTTATATCTGCTAACGGATTTAGGCCGCCACGGTTTAGTTTATAAGTAACAGGTGTCACACCTATATTTTCTATTTTATCTAAATCTTCAGAGGTATATTCCGAAGTAAACGCATAAACTATATGCTGCTGTTCTAGTAAGGATTTGATTAGATCAGCACGGAAACCATAAAAACTTGAAGCTACCGTTCCTATAATAATTATTCTCATCGTTTAATACCCTTTAAATTTTTCAAGGTGTTACTTTTAAGTCTTAAGATATAAAAAAAGCTAATATAGATGGCGAAATAGTTATACATTCTCAATCGCACTGCTGTGCCTAAATTATCATTACCGATAAGCCAAACGCTAGCATAGATTACAAAAAATATAATTAAGAAACGTACAAAATTGTCCGCTAATTTGATATTTTTAAGTACGTAAATCAGCATAAAAAAGAAAGGTACTGTCTCGATAAGCAACAATACAACCGCTAAAGGATTAGTAATGTATAAACCTAACATCTGGCCCAAGAAGCTAAATATAAAGTTTGGGATAAACATAATTGGGTTAGAAAAGTCTAAACCTAGTGTTGAGCCCCCACCTATTTCTTTAAAACCAGAACGGTACTCTGTGAGTAAATCTAGCGCACCTATATAATTCAAAATAAAAAGAATCAAAAAGTAAAAGAACCCTAAAAATAAAATTTTATTTTTAGAAAATTTTATCTTCCATAATAGTAGAGAGACAAGGAACGCATATCCTAAATAAGGTCTTAACCATAATAAAAAGAAACCTATAATAATAGATATACATAAATAAAAAATAAAAAATAAAAAATTTTTGCTATCAACGAATTTTTTTACTATCATGCAACTAATTAAAAAAATAAAAACCATGAATACGTCACGGAATATATCAAAAACAAAAACATATGGTGTAGGATAAGCTATACATATTAAAATAATATAAAGATAATGTTTTTGGTTATTTCTAAAAGTCAGACTAGCTAATTTAGCTGTGATAAAAGGTATAGCGAACAAGCTTAAAAAGAATAAAATATAACTAATTGAATTGCGTGAATAAAGCCCTATATTGTTGAGGTATCTTAATATAACTGGCCAGATATTTACCGCTAGTGTATATAATCCTGTTGCATAACCATGATAGTAAATAGCATCACTACCAGTACCAAATCCAGATAATATTAAGTCGCTTTTGACTAAAATATAAAAAATGAGTTTAAAAAATACTAATATAGCTATAGCTAATAGAATAAAGTAATTAGGTATTCTCTCGAAAAAAAACTTATTATTCATTATATATAGAGATCCATTTTTCTGAAATAATATCTAAGTTAAATTTACTTTTAGCGTAATTATATCCCAAAATATTTTTCTCTTTAATATCTAAAGCTTTTTCTATAGCCAAAGCTAAATTTTTAGCATCTTTTATAGGTACGATCTCGCCATAATTCTCTATTATTTCTCTAGCACCACTTACGTCTGTAGATACCACATTAGCTTGGCATGCTAAAGCTTCTATTAATACAGTAGGTAAACCTTCATAGTCAGAAGAAAGCACAAAAACATCACAAGCACTCATTAATTTTGGTATATCATTTCTTCTACCTAGTAAGATAACTGAAGCATCTAACTCTAGTTCTGTAATAGTTTCTTCTATTTTATTTCTTAACTCACCATCACCTGCAATCAAAAGAGTAAATGGTATAGAACTATACTCTCTCAAATACTTAATCGACTTCAGAAGATTAAAATAGTTTTTTTGCTTATTAAACCTTCCCACAGATAGAATAATTTTATGTTTTTCACTTATATTTAACTCATGAAGCAAATACTGCCTAGCTTTTGAATTATAATTAAATTTATTAAAGTTGACACCATTGTAGACAGTGATCATCCCATCTTTAGGTACTGCATTTTTTATTTTAAAAGATTCAACAGCAGTATTGCTTACATTAGTTGTAACATCTGCTAATTTATGAGTTAATCTATACAATAGCATTCTTGCCCGGCCACCCTCATTACTATTATGAGCGGTAGATATCAACTTGTCTATGGGAGTGATCATACGTATTAATCTGGCCAATAGGTTAGCATGAACCATATGAGAGTGAACAACATCTGGTTTATAATTTCTAATTATTCTTGATAAATTTAAATATGCTTTTAATAAATCATTAGGTCCATTTAAATTAAGATCAATTAATTCAATCTCCTTGTTTATAGGACGAGTTAGGATGTCCCCTGTTAAATAAACAATTTTGACTTCATTATTTTTTTCAAATATATTATCAGCCATATCACAAACTACACGTTCAGCACCACCTTGTGCTAATCCTGTAATAACATATAGTATTTTCATTAATATCTTAATCCAATTATTAGTAAGTTATTCTATGATAAGTGTATTTT
>NZ_CAJHBR010000016.1 GCF_904846695.1 Psychrobacter urativorans | reverse complement strand
CTGTGTAACGTTTAAAACCAGCATCACTTTGTTTAAGTAGCTTGTCTATGTTTGGCATGGTCCTAACCAATTGTGATTGTATGAGTTATTATAAAATTCTCTGCTACTTTTGCAAGAGGTCTATTGTAAGTGGTGGAATTGATGAAGCTACTAAATTTATAGCTGCAATAAATGATAGTCATTATTATTCAAACAGTCTGTTTATAGTTTTTTTAGATTCAGATTTTAAATTAAACCTAAATAAAGAGGCAGAAGATGATGACAGAGTATTTTATTTAAAAAAATATAGTATTGAAAACTTTTTTATAACGGATGGATTTTTTTGTAATATATTAGAAAGTTTGACTAAATTAGAGAAAAAAAGAAAGCCTGCAAATGGAGAAATAGATAGAGATTCAGATTTCATCAAAGTTAGAGACTACATTTTAACTGAAAGAGATAAATTAGTAATGCTTATAAGAGATTATATGGTTTGTTTGAAGGCAATAGTAACTGGTGATTCAGAGGTGGAGTTTAATCAATTCAAAGATGTGCTACCCAAGTTGATTGCAAATAGTAATTTGGTTCATGATAATAATATGCTAAATATATCCAATTTCAAAAACGTATTTGAATTAGACGTGTTTAGTGAAGCTGAACTAAACCTTGTGGAAAATCAGATCTTAGACTCTAAGACATATTTTAGCAGAACCGATCCTTTAGATTCGTATAGAGGTAAGGAATTAATTTTTATAGCTTATAAAGTGTTAGCTTTGACTAAAAGTGAGTTTCATAAAAATAGTGGTAAAATAACTACAAGGCTAAAATTTAGTAAGCAGATTAAAGAGGAAGATTTCATTAGTGACTTTTCGGCTTACACCGAAGAGCCTGAAGGTTTAAGACTATTTATTGATGAGTTAAAAACTAATTATACATGCTCTTAAGATAGATTATTTTAGAAAATATGTGCTGTTCGTTAGCGATGGTGGCGTACGTGACACTCGTGGTATAAGTAGAATTATGACTGACGCTGCAAAGTTACCGATATTCTGGCAGTTTGTTGGTTTGGGTGGTAGTAGCTACGGCATTCTAAAAAAATTAGATGATATGACCGGACGACTTGTTGATAATTGCAGCTTTTTTGAGCTAGATGACTTGGATGATATCAGCGAAGAAGCTTTATACGAGAACATGCTAGAGGAGTTTCCAAGCTGGCTAAAAGCAGCCACTGAGCTAGGATTAATAGCGAAATAATATAACATTTACAACCCTAATATCAATATTTAAAACCGCTCTAGCCTAGACTGTGAGCGGTTTTTTTACGGTAAAAAATAAATCTCAGTTATAGACCACTCACTAAAGCAACTAGCAGCATAGGTAGCCATGCCTGAGGTGCTTAGTAGGGCACACTTTTTTACAAATCAAAGTAATGGTACTGATAGTATGAGTAGGTAAACAGTAACTTTTACAAGGGCTGAGGCTCTACTATCACTAAGCATTATATTGAATTTTATTGATACAGAAAATATTTTTAAATCGAGTTTCCACGGATTTAGGGGTAATGACTATCATAAATATACATGTATTCTTCTGGGTCGGTCTGACATTCTTCGTCTTCCTCATTACCGCTAGTAATGTCAAAGGTCATAAATTAATCATGACTGGAGACTCTGTCCCCAAAGCCCTTAGTAGTGACAAACTTAATATTGAACACAGTTTTTATAAAGCTGATGCCACCCTCCACGACGTTATATTTTTTCATGCTTCGGCGTCAGGTGTAGCAGTTGTTCTATTAGTCTTGATCATCAAAGGTGAAGTTCTATTTCCTGGCACAGTGATATTTTTTGGTGCAGCGTCTTCTTTGGCCATATTTGCTATTAGGACCGTGCTGCTGTTATTAGCATTTTACTTTTATACTATCTCTATTTTAAAGCTTGGCGATACTTTAGCTAGACTGAAGATCGATGGTAAAGACGTCAACACCTTGTATGCACTGTTAGCAGTCTTTGGTTATTTTCTAATATTTCCGATAATGGCATTGATACTAGTTTAGAACCTCTCTATTAACACTGCTTTATATAGTAAGCAAAAACCGCTCCTAGCTTAGACTGTGAGCGGTTTTTTATCGGCTATAACTGGTTAAATAGTCAATATCTGCTTAGCTAACAGAGACTATAGTAAGCATATAAAAGTTTAATAGTTTTCTATAGGGCATAGTGCTTATTGACAGCTCCGCTGAAGCTATAGTCATCAGCCAGCAACTGTTATAGCCACTGAATTTCAATGACAGGTATTAATCACAGGTTTTAATGACAAATTTTAATAATGGCTCGGCCGCTATAGTGCAGTATTCTGCGCGCTATAACAATATACTAAAGGGGGTTCTTAGCTGGCTTAAGTTGCTACCGAGCTAAGGGATTAGTAGCGAAATAACTGGAGAGTAACTATTATGAAAATAATGCCGATGCTATCAACTGCCAAATTAACCGCCCTAAGCGCCTTAATAATAAGCCTAGCAGCTTGCGTTACTGCGCCTACTAACGAAGACACTATGACTGATGCTGATCTCATTCAAGCGGCAGAGCAAAAAGAGTCTGCACCAACACAAGGGGCGCAGCAATGGGTTATAGGTTACCATCATGGCACTGAAGTTATGAAATCCTTCCAGTGCTCAGATCTGTGTCCTCAGAACACTTTGCGAGTTATCTACTATAACGTTGCTGATAAAGCAGCGTGCGACAGCATTGGTGGAGTGACTAAATCAATATTAGTACCAATCGCTATAACAGTAATGCCAAAAGACTATTGCTTCCCAAAAGCCATTGCCAAATATTGGGGGGAGTGAGGCTTAGTGACAAAATCACTCAGTAATAAGCCCTACCTATTATCTTTGTGATAACAGGCAGGGCTTATATTTGACCTGACTTAGTCGAACTTAACTGTGAGCCAATAGAGTATCTAAAGGTTTCGGCCTACTCATAATTATCGATATATTCTTTTACTTCATAATAGCGCTCGCCTATTAGTTCAGTAATGCATTCTGTACGCACATATTCTTGCCAAGCAGGATCTGCCTCTCGAGCACGATTAACACAAATCTCATCACGCTCTGCAACCCACTCTCTTTGTCCTTCTGCTAATGACTCTTTTACTTCATCTGATGCTGAATTCCACAGCTTATTGAGCTCACTACGTTTGTAATCCATAGTGGCTTTGGATTTGGCTTGTTCAGCAGACACTTCAGCCAGTTCACCTGCCGCTTCACGACGTGCTAAAACCGTTGCTTCTACCACCAATGCCCTCTCATCTTCCTGCGCCTTGCTTTGCGCCAGCTTAGTGGCTACCTTAGCTTTTTGTTGCTGAGACTTTAAGGATTGCACAGAATTTTTTTGCATAGAATTAACGATAGCAGTCCCTATGAAATCAAACAGCTCAGTGCCATTTTGTAGTTGACCGTAGATGTTGGTTCCATCATCAGTAGGTTGTATTGCATACTCTAAGGAATAACTTATAGTGTTGTTGTCCATCTCAATATCTTGTTCAAATGCCAGCTCACTAAGGTTAACTTGCTCATAGTAATCAGTGACAAAGTTAGCCCGATTCACTAGCTCTGAATTCAGAGTAGTAGATAGCGCTGCAACACAAAACACTTTAGTACTATTAGGATCAGTCTTTGAAGTACGAACATCTGCCAAAGTAAAATCAATTTGGCTAGCACTAGCTCTCAACGCCGCACTGTCAGTCGTTACACCCTCATTGGATGCGATGTTTTTTACATAAGATTGAGTATTGTCTTTTAATAGGGTTTTAATGAGCTGTAGCGAGTTCTCGTCACCGCACTTCACGGCATTACCGGAGATAGTGCTAATGCCTTTATCACAGCCAACTAGCCCTATTAAAATAGGAAAGGACAGGACCAGCGCAAATTGTAGTTTCATAGCCTACCTCGTACATACCGTGGCTTATATATTTACGGTTTTGATGATTTATATTAGGGAGCTGTTTTATTAATACAAAAAATAAACTGGCTATAAATAATATAGCAACATAAGCAGTATGGCTCATTAGCGTCCAAGTTTCTATCACTTTAAATGTAATCAATTCACTATTTATATAGTTATCTAGAAACTATCTTGCCGTCAAAAAACCACATAAAGCTGCAAAACTAATCTTGTGTGAATTTGGGGCTTATTGCATGCTAAGTTGAGTTTTGTAGAGTAGCTTTTTAAAGTAGCTTTCTTTTTTAAAGTAGCTTTCTTTTATAACAAGCTGTCACCTCTTATCGTTATCTTTGCTTACTTAATAGGGTTGTAGTTAATAAACTTATGATTGAGAAGAAAAAAGCTTTTTATTATCGTCCCAAGACCAACCAGTCCGCTAACCCTACGGTTCGTTGGACTTTTCTTATTACCGGTTGGATATTTTTTGTACTGGGTATTATTGGGGTAGTGCTGCCAGTGATGCCGACTGCACCTTTTATATTACTAGCTGCTGGATGCTGGGCACGTAGCTCACGACGCTTTCATTTTTGGCTAATTAATCATCGATTCTTTGGTAAGTTCGTGCGTGACTGGGAAAATAATCATGCCGTACCACGCTATGCCAAATTTTTGGCAACCCTGATGATGGCCATATCAACCACTATGCTTTTTTATAAATTGCCAGCCGATATGTTATGGATGGCTTGGGTCGTAGCCACCGTCTGTACTGGGGTCGCCATCTACCTGTTTCGGTTACCTGATGCTTAACTTGACTGTCAACGCTCATTGCATTGATGGGGCTACACAACGAATAAAAGGGGACAAGGCTAATTATTTTTTAGGCTGTTACACAAAAGGTTTAGATAATACTTGCCATAATTCTGGAAGCCCCCTATAATACGCTCAAGCTTAAGAGCAGTTCTGCACCAAATCATTACCACGTAGTATTAGTTATAATCCTTCGTTTTAATATTTACCGTCAGTAGCTATTTGCAAGCATTATCGGTCATTTGACCATCAATAGATTAAAATTAGGATTAGAATTATGTCAGATACTATGAAAGGTACAGTTAAATGGTTCAACGAAGCTAAAGGCTTTGGTTTTATCGCTCCAGAAAGCGGCGCAGACGTTTTTGCTCATTACAGCGAAATCACTGGTTCAGGCTTCAAAACTTTAGCTGAAGGCCAAGAAGTTGAGTTCACTGTAACTCAAGGTCAAAAAGGTCCACAAGCTCATAACATCGTTGCTATCTAATTTTTAATTAGAGAATAATGTGTTAAAAAAGCGAACCTCCGGGTTCGTTTTTTTTGCTGCGTGATTTGCCGGTTTAGGATAAGGGTAACTTAGCTAATGCTTTAAGGGTAACTTAGTTAACGCTTATTGAAACCGCCTGAGCGCAAAAAGCCTAAGTTATGGTAACCATAACTTAGGCTTTTATACTTTTAACAGCTAGATTGGCAGTAGCAAGGGTTAGCAATAATAAAGGTTAGTAGTAATAAAGGTTAGCAGCAATAAAGGCTAATGCTTACAGACTGTTTAGATAAAGCTAATACCAATGTTGATCAGGCCACCGCCAATGATCAGCCAAGCAAACATTATCGCTCCTAAGATTAGCGGTTTAGCGCCAGCTTGTTTGATAGCGCTTAGATGGGTAGTTAAGCCTAAGGCGAACATAGCCATAGCTAACAATATATCATCGAATTTGACCATAATAGCTTCAAAGCCTGCGCTCATAGTCAGCCAAGTATGCAGCACTACGATTAAGATAAAGATAAAAGCGAACCAAGGCACTTTTACTTGTTTGACCCGGCTCATGACAGATAGTTTTTCACCATTAGCGCCACCGCTTTTGGTTAAGGCAAATGACAATATCAATAAAAAAGGCGCAAGCATCATCACTCGAATCATCTTAGTGACTACCGCTGTATCACCGACTTCAGGACTAACGGTATTACCAGCGACGACTACTTGTGCCACTTCGTGAATAGTTGAGCCAGTGTAGATACCGTAGCCTTGCGCAGTTAACCAAGGCTGTAGCCAACCCAAATGATATAAAAACGGATAGAGCAGCATAGCGATAGTACCGAAGACTACCACCGTTGCAACGGCGATAGTGACTTTATGCGCTTCGGCTTTGACTACTGGCTCGGCTGCAATCACTGCTGCCGCTCCGCAAATACTAGCCCCAGCACCAATTAGCAAGGTGGTCTGCTTATCCACTTTTAGCCACTTAGTGCCCAACCAATAAGTTATTAAAAACGTTGAAGTCAGCACTAAAGCATCACTCATCACGGCTGGCATACCGACGCTAGCGACTTCTGTTAAAGTCAGTTTAAAGCCATAAAACATAATGGCTAAGCGTAAAACTTGCCCTTTAGCAAAGCCAACCCCTTCAGATAAGCTTGGCGCAAACTTAGGATAAATGGTATTACCTAAGATCATACCGAGCAAAATAGCTAGAGTTAAGGATGATAGACCAATGATGCGTCCATTGCTCCATACATCCAAGCTAGTATTGAGCCATAAACAAAATAAGCTGCCGATTAATACTAGGATAAGTCCTAATAAATGGCGGGTCCGGGGAATATAACTGCTAACGGCTTGGGTAAAAGCGTTCATGAGTTTCCTATTGACGCGTTTGTTATTTTAATAATGCTAGTTATAGCGTTAAGCTGATAAGTAGACATTATAAACAAAGCTTATCTATAATAAAAACAGATTAATAAGATACGGACTATCGATTTTTTGGGTAGGTTGATATACCTTAGACCCATACAAGTAAACTTGATAAAGTCGCGTAGGCTGTGGCTTTAGCCCAGCAAACAGTAATGTAATATCGCAATAGGGAAAAATAACACCACGATTAACGGAATATAAAATAGTAAATGAGCTGTTTATTGCTAGAAGATATAAATAAAAATGCTGGGCTAAAAGCAGCAGCCTACGGAATAGCTAGCTTAGCTAAGAAAGTCGTGTAGGTTTACGAAACGCACCTCATTATTTGTTAACGTTAATTTTTTTATTTGTGAGAGAATAATTCAGCACTTTTTTATGATAAACAAACGAAAAATAAAAACGAGACACTGATGCAAACTATAGCGCAAACCTTACCGAAAATTACGCTAAAACAGCTAGCAGTATTTGTCAGTATTTATCAAACCGGTAGCACTAGTCGTGCCAGTGAGC
Organism: Psychrobacter urativorans; assembly: GCF_904846695.1. GTDB lineage: Bacteria > Pseudomonadota > Gammaproteobacteria > Pseudomonadales > Moraxellaceae > Psychrobacter > Psychrobacter urativorans. The sequence goes on along the minus strand of NZ_CAJHBR010000016.1, from coordinate 75,492 downwards.
AGCTGCATTTATCGCAGTCGGCGGTTAGTAGCGCTTTGAGCGAACTTGAATCTCGCATGCAAATGCCCTTGTTTGAGCGAGTAGGGCGCCGCTTGAATCAACACCCTAATGCGCATGCCGTTTATGTGCAAGCTCAAGCTATATTGGGTCAAGCCGTGACCCTTGAGCACTATCATAAACACCAAGCTGGGCAGATTCATATTGGAGCAAGTACCACTATCGGTAATTATGTATTGCCACCGCTACTAGCTAAGCTGTATCAAGTATTACCTAATGCCAATGTCAACATGTACATAGCCAATACTCAAGAGGTGGTCAGCGAAATTGAGCAACTCAATATAGATATTGCCTTAGTCGAAGGCATGCCGCGCCCTATAGACAGTAAAGTCATTGAGAAGCGTGCTTGGCGAACCGATACGCTCATATTATTTGCTAAGCGTGATAGCAAATGGTTGGCTGATCTGACAGCTTATGATCAGGGCGAGAACTGCTATCGGCTGACTATTGAGCAATTAGCCCGGCTGCCATTGTTAGTTCGAGAGCCGGGTTCAGGGACTCGGCAAATTATAGATGAGCAGCTATTACAACACCTGCCCAACGCTGAAGTAATCATGGCGATTCAGCAGTCAGAAGCCATCAAGCATATGGTCAGCGCTGATATTGGTTTGGGCTGTCTATCGCAACACGTCATCGAGACCGAGTTAGCTTGCGGTAAGTTAGTACCAGTCAAAGTAGCTGGCATAGATTTGGCGCGCAGTTGGTGGTTAGTCTGGCATAAAGCTCGTCACCAAAGCGCTATTTGGCAGACCTTTATTGATATCATTCAGGCTAATTAAACTTAGAAATAGCTCAAACACAGCCATCAAAAAAGCGCCGCATAGATAAGATTCTATAGGGCGCTTTTTTAGGGCTTTGATACTGGGCTTAGCTATTTTTTCGTTACTTGTTTATTAAGTCTGACTACTAAGCTGTCACAAGGTACGTTGGGTAAGATATTATCCGCTGTAGCGCCACTGATCCAAGCGGCTATACCATGACGCTCATGGCGACCGATGACTAATAAGTCTACGTCGTTTTTTTCGCAATAAGTGACGATGCCTTCACTGTTGGAGATGGCAGTAGTGACTTCTGAGTTTACCGCATTTAGTTCATTACGCTCTAAGAACTGTGCCAGCTTTGCTCGCGCTTCTTGACAGCGTTCATCATCAATCTCATCGTATAGACTAGAGGCGGGCACTAGCTCATAGCCAAAGCCGACCATAGTATCTTTGACAATATGCAATACTGACAGCTTAGAACCTGGACGATTAACCACGATATGCTTAGCTTTTTGAGCTACGATATCAGCATCAGGTAATAAGTCGGTGACTAGTAATATATGTTGATAACTCATGAGTGTACTCCTCTTAGCAAGTAACCTTAACTATAACACTAGTAATGGCTGCTGTTAAGTAGCTACAGCAGCTTTGCTAGTGCTGGGATCAATTGTATCTATTGATAAAGTTATTAATAATCTATAAGTAGTTAAATAGGTTTTGTGTATCCTATAGCGTCGTACCTTGTAGCTTAGTGCCTTGACTTCTAACTAAGCTAACCCCATCTAACAGTGTTAGGCAATTTCTATTTTTACTTTAGCCAATCGATATAAGCCTTAGAATATAGGCTTGCCAGCATAAGCCGAAAATATCTCCACTGACAGTTATCCATAATATTTTTATAAAATTATTTTCATTTATTTGCCGCTATTGAACGGCACGCCAAAAGGACTATTATGACTGATACCGCATTTAGCGCTGACTTAACCTTGCACCCTGCATTTGAGCTGCTTGAGCACCGCCATATTGAGGCACTATCGATGGATGTGCTGATCAGTCAGCATGTGCAGACTGGGGCAATGCACTATCATCTGGCCCATCCTAGTGATGAGAATGCGTTTTTAGTTGGCTTTCGTACTCAGCCAATGGACTCCAAAGGCGAAGCTCATGTATTGGAGCACGTGGCTTTATGTGGCTCTGAAAAATTCCCAGTACGTGATCCGTTCTTTTCGATGATCAAGCGCTCGCTCAATACTTTTATGAATGCGATGACGGCTGCTGATTGGACCGCATATCCGTATGCCACTCAGAATAAAAACGACTACTTTAACTTATTAGCTGTCTATCTTGATGCTTCGTTTTTCCCTAATATTCATCCGTTAGATTTTGCCCAAGAAGGCATTCGCGTGGAGTTAGATAGCGATGACAAGCCACAGTTCAAAGGTATTGTCTTCAATGAGATGAAAGGCGCAATGAGTGATGAGGTTGATCAGCTTTATCATGCGGTTGCCCATCATTTATTCCCGACTACCACTTATCATTATAATTCAGGCGGTGATCCTGCTGATATTCCAGACTTAACTCATAACGAGTTGGTTGAGTTTCATCAGAGCCATTATCATCCTTCTAACAGTGTGATAATGAGCTTTGGTAATATTCCAGTAGCGCAAACGCAAGCAAAAATGCATGAAGATGCGTTGATTGAGTTTGAGACTGGCAAGAAGCATGTGTCACGTCCAGAGCAGCGCTTCACTACGCCTGTCATTGCTACTGATACTTATACCGCTGATGAAGCTGGTCCTGATCAGACGCATCATGTTATCGCTTGGCTATTACCTTCGATTACAGATCCCAAACAGCGTTTAGCACTGCGCTTATTAGAAGGGGTATTGATTGAGCATGCTGGTTCGCCATTACGTGCGTACCTCGACAGCCATCCATTAGGTAAAGCACCAAGTCCATTATTAGGTCTTGATGATAGCCATTTCGAGATGGTGTTTTATACCGGTCTGCGTGGCTCTGAAGCTGAACATGCTGAAGCGGTCGAGCAAGGTATTATTGACTTACTAACTGAAGTGGCCAGTAAGCCTGTCGATGATGAAACAATCGAAACTATATTGCATCAAATCGAGATTGACCAGCGCCATATCGGCGGCGATAGTATGCCTTATGGACTGAACTTATTGCTTGAGGGCTTTAGTACTGCCATTCATGATGGTAATCCTCTCGATGTTTGGGAAGTGGATGAACACTTATTGTGGCTGCGTGAGCAAGTCAAAGATGAGCAGTGGTTGCCTAACTTAATCAAGACTCATCTACTCGATAATAAGCATCGGGTACGAGTAACCATGACTCCTGATAGTGAAAAAACGGCTCGTCTTGCTGCTGCTGAACAAGTGCGACTAGATACTATCGCTATGGATATGACGGCTAATGATATCGAAATTCTACGCCAACAAGCGCTAGATTTAGCTCAGCGTCAAGCGGCACCAGATGATCTAAGCTTATTACCTAAAGTCGGTCTAGAAGACGTACCTACGGATATTAGCTTTAAGCAAGGCCGTCAAAAACAAATCATGTTAAGCGGTCAACAAAGCACCCTATTTGAATATGAAGCGGGTACTAACGGTCTTTACTATTATCAAGTCATCGTACCTTTAACTGACCCTATTAATGCTGAAAATGCGGACGAGCTCCCAGCTAATGACGTGATTAATCATCCGCTGCTGCCTATTTATTTGAGCTTGTTATCAGAATTAGGCACTGACTCACTGGATGCTTATCAGTTGCAAGCTAAGCAAGCCGCACACTCCTCAGGGGTGACTGCACGAGTGAGCCAACGTACTACTATTGATGATAGCCGTGCTATTAGCAGCTACTTTGTCATGGCTACCCGAGCATTGAATCGTAAGCCTGAAGCAATCGATTTGCTCAAAGAAGTGATGGAGCATAGTGTCTTTACTGAGCATGACCGTATCAAAGAGATATTACAGTCACGTCAGGCCTCTTGGCAGTCGCGTTTATCTAGTGCCGGACACGCTTATGCGTTACAAACAGCTAGCCGTGGTATGAGTCGCCAAGCCCAGTTAGAATATGTGCGTAGCGGTCTACCTGCTCTCAATGCGCTAAAAGACTTTTTGACGCATGCTAGTAGCGATGATCAGCTTTGGGATCAATTAGCGACTAGTTTGATGGCCTTACATCAACGCTTAATCAGCTTACCTAAGCACGCCGTTATTATCTGTGAATGTGATCAAACTGAGCGCTTAAGCAACTTAGTAGTGGAGAGCTGGAAGGAAAGTAAAGCCAGTAATCAACAAGATACAACAGCTACAAATATTGAGGCTAATATTCCAGCTGAGTTCGCCGATTTGGTTTTAGATACCGCTTTAGATGGTGAGCAAGACCCAGTCAGAGCTATTGAAAGTGGGGCAATAGTTGATGTCGAAGATCTCGCTTGGTTAGTGGCTACTAACGTTTATCATAATGCTAGTGCTTATACGGTACCTGCTGCCAACCATCCTGATACCGCAGCGTTAATGGTGCTAGCGCCTTATCTACGTAATGGCTACTTGCACAGTGCTATCCGTGAACGTGGTGGCGCTTATGGTGGGGGTGCAGGCTACGATGCCAATGCTTGCGCCTTTAAGTTCTTTAGCTATCGTGACCCGCATTGTGCGGAGACTTTTGATCATTTTGATGCCAGTATTGAATGGTTACTAAATGAGCCACAAAGCGATGAGCAGTTAGAAGAGGCTATCTTAGGTATCATCTCAGGTATGGATAAGCCTGGCTCTCCAGCTGGCGAAGCAATTAAAGCCTGTTTTGCTAATCTGCATAATCGTGGTGAGGCTTGGCAACGTAAGATGCGTGCTGCGATACTAGCAGTAACTATCGCTGACTTACAGCGTGTGGCTAAGCAGTACTTGCAAGGTCAGAAGCATGTGCGCTCGGTCCTAGCACCATACGACAAAGAGCAGCAAGTAAGCGCTTTAGGCTTTAAAGTGTGTAAAATTAAAAGCTAATATCAGCCGTTAAAGCATAGCCTTTAAGCATAGCCTTTAAGAATAAAAAGCAGATAATAGTTAACTATTATCTGCTTTTGTTTGTGCTATCGATAACTTAAGCTATAGTTGTCAATGCTTTCATTAAACCAGTAAGCTATTAATAGCGATAACCCAGATTGCAGTTAACAAAGCAGACAGACTAATAGTGATACGCTGTACAAGGCAGGCAAGTTGACTACACAGGAGTAGCAAGCAACGTGGCAAACCATCATCCTATGCTGATCTCTGAGCATACTCAGTCTTTTAAAAGCTTATCGGCTTATGCTATACCTTATGGCATTGGTTATATGGTGCTGCCTTGTTTTTTAAGCTACTCAGGCTTTATGCTAGGTGGTTTTGTATTAACTATTTTTATAGTCATTGTACTCAATATTGCTGTCATTATCCTATTTCGCCAGCGCCAGCATAGGGGGCTTGAGAAGATAGAGTGTAGCCGTATTGCCTTAATATCGATGCTGTTGACCCTTATAATATCTATGGCTGCATTTTATTTTAATATTATGGAGGTTCCTTGGCTACAACTAGGCGATAAAGGTATCTATCGACTCATTAGCATAGTTGGGCTAATGGCCTTTGTTATCAATTATGCAGTGATTTTTTATAGCTTATGGCTGATGCAGAGGTTTTGGCGACGCTCATAAATAATGGCGTTGTTAGACCAGTACTTTTATAATCAGCAGCTAGTAATAAACCATAAAAGCCAGCGCTGTTAGATAAGACGCTGGCTTTTATAGTTACTTCAGTTAGTTTAGTGCTAGAAACAGTTGGCAGTGCAGCTTAGTAGCGCTTAATGCTCTGATCCTTGGCGATTTGATCTTGATGAATCGGGAACTGTTCACGACTATCATACTTTTTACGATCAGCAAAATAGCTAGTCAAAGTTCGACGTACGGCTTCAAAAGCGATAGTGTCCCAAGGAATATCTTCTTCACTAAACAAGGCACAGTCTAGGCTTTCAGAGCCAATACCATAAGCGCCATCTTTTAGATCCGTCAAGTAGATAATATAAATTTGGCCGATATCTGGAATGTCATAGATACTGTATAGTTGCGGATTAGTGACTACCGCATCTGCCTCTTCAAAGCTCTCGCGTGCCGCACCTTCAGCGATAGTCTCACCGTTTTCCATAAACCCTGCTGGGATAGTCCACAAACCATACTGTGGTTCAATCGCCCGACGACATAACAATACTCTATGCTTATGCACTACCAAAGAGCCACAAATAACTTTAGGATTTTCGTAGTGAATATAGTTGCAATTGGGACATACCAAACGCGGTATATTATCAGTTGCGGGGATTTTGCGTTCAGCTTCGTGGCCGCATTCGAGACAATAGCGCATATTAACTGCCTTGTTTTGATAGAGGTAAGGGATAAGATTTTATTATTGAATGTTAACAGGCGTGCAGGTTGTTTTTAGTTAATACTATTTAGCTTAAGATAGCACAGATTTGCTAAGCATTGAGCGCTGATAAAGCTATAAACCAATTTTTGCTGCTATTATTATGCCTTATTTAGGCAAAAATAAGCGTTTATTGCTAGGCTTAGTTTTAGGGTATAGATCCTAAATAAGTAGAAGGTTTATATTTCTATCATAAGCGTATTATAGGCAAAATGTAGCTACTCTATGCAGCACTACTGAGTTTGTAACTGATGACTGTGCAGGTTAACCGCTAGTCTAAGCATAAGGTTTAGACTATCATATAAATAGTCATAAAAACCTAGGGCAGCTCTATACAGGCCGCTTCACTCTAAGATGAGTGCTCTCTAGCAAAGACTTATCCGCTAAAATCCAGTACCGAAAAACAGAAGGTGATTCTAATGACAATCTCGCAGTATTCTGCAGATTATAATGAATTGGCAGTGGCTCTGCCAGCCTATATTCAGCAGCCAAGGCTAAGACAGCTGGCTGAGAGAATGCAGCTTGAGCTATTGGCAGCAACCGCAACAACCGCAGCATCGATGTCGCCGCAAGCTACTGACATAGCGCAAAGCGCACGTATTTTGAATACCTTATATCAGACTCCGATTGCCGATGCCTCTATCCTAGTGGCTATCACTCATGAGCTGCGCCCAAAAATACTTTTGACTCGCCGCGCTGTACATATGAATAGCCATGCTGGTGAGGTCTCCTGCGCTGGTGGTAGATACGAGATTGGGGATGGTAACAATGTGGTTACTGCTCTACGTGAAGCTTGTGAGGAGACAGCGCTACCGCCTAGTAAAGTACAGATAATCGGTCAATTACCGATACAAACTTCCAAAAGTGGGATGAGTGTGCGTCCTATCGTCGCCTTGATTGAGCCGGATTTAGTGTTGGTTCCGGAGCTTGGTGAGATATCGCGTATTTTTTGGGCAGACTTTGAGCGGCTTATTACTCAGCCGACAGTAGAATATACGGTGCAATATCGTACTCAAGATCAGCTATCAGAACAGATGGCTACGCTATTGACACCCAGCTGGCAAGTTGATGGGGAAACGGTTTGGGGGTTGACTGGGCGCGTGCTGGCCAGCTTGTTAGAGACTGGGTTTGATCGTCAGCTTGAATGGTATTATCGTATAAAAAACTAACAGTCAGTGCAGGCTACTAACTGCTGTCAAAGCTTATGGCTGTGATCGCTGTATTTATCTAGTAAGTACTTTGTATCTCTATACTTTATTTATCTTTGTTAGCTTGAATAGGTTTTTACCAGCTAAAATGAGCTATAACAACAGCGTCTCAAGATCATTTATAATACTCATCATTTTTCTTTAGCCACCAATTCATATTATCCTGACGCTTAGCGCGAAATTGTTCTAACTTTTGTGCAACAGTACTATTATATTGTCTGGCGGTGTCAAGAGTGAATAGAATAGGCACTGAGGACAATACCCCGTAGCGTATTTTTGATTTAGGTAAATCAAGACCGTCACCGATATCATCACCGACTAAAGTGCGCGTAACGCTAGCATTAACCATCTCTACAAAACGACCACGACGGTTGTCCTCACCCATCAGCTGGCGTGGCAAGTCATGCAAGGCTTTAGCTAGTGGCTGACCCATCTTAAAATCAAGCTGCTGAATCGACAGGTAAGTATATAACCACTCCCAACAGGCCGCCTCATTTTGTGGCAAGCGCTGCAGATCAACGCCCATCCAATAGCTGGCTAGATTCCATAAGTGCAGGATACCTTGCGCTTCCTCAGGGCTAATACGTGCCCCCAAGATACGCAGACCACGCATAATCAGTAGTGAAAACTGTAGGTGAGTGGCAATCATATCACTCTGATTAATAGGGAGACCCCAATACTCAGTGTTCCAACTGCCATCAGCGTTATGATGTTGATAGCTATCAGAGATAACGCCATCAGCCCCAGTCAGCCTACCTTTAAGCAAGTTCTGGCGTACTAAAGTATGGATTTGACGAACTTTAATAGACTGACGCCAGCCCTCAGAACCTATAGCTAATACTTGGCCAATAGAATCTTGCTCAGCGCTGGTTGTTGCCTGTGGATGTTCAGATACTGCCAAGATATAAGCATAAGTACGCATCAATCGTGGCAGGGCATCATGCATCAGCGCACCGGTTTGGATAAGCGGTAAGGAGAGGGCAGGAATACTATAGCCGGCCATCAACGCTACGTTGCGCAATAACCAAATTAGCATCAGTGGATAGCGGCGATAAGCAATAGCGCCAATCTCAGCAAGCTTAGGATCGTACCAGTCGGGGTGTCGACTGAACTGTTCGGCTAGTGCCATAAACGAGGGGTTAGCATTGAGATCATCAGTAAAGCTACTAACAAAACGGCCATTACTCGCCGCTTGCTGTAAGGGCTTGGCAAAGCGCACGTCATCGCTAGCCAGTTGATCAGCAATAGGGTCACCGATATCATAACCCGCTACTATCTCTGCCAATAAATCAGCTGAAATAGTAAAATCCTTAGGAAGTAGATGACGTTTTATGCGCCGCAATACTTGCAGATCACTATGATCATCAATAGCAGTAGTGCGCCCATGACGCTGGTAACAAGAAGCGGGCTGATGATAGGTTTGGTCGTTGCAGACCTTGGCTGTGCGTTTGTTATTTATACTCATCAAGTATTCTTATCATCAAGTTTAAGTCGTTAAGCCCTAGCTGTAGTTTTTATTGATTAGCCCTAATAATTTGCGCTAATGATTGGCAATAATAATGACAACTGTCTTTCATTAATGTGAGGCTACTAAGCAGGCATAACTTCAATAAAAGCATGCTCATAGCCATCTATTACTGTAATGCAAATTCTGCAAAAACAATGTAAATATTAATGACGAGTTAAATCTACTGAGGTGTTACTGATGTCATCTTTTAGGGTCACTTTGAGCATGATATAACCTGCAATACCAGAAACGATTGAACCCATGATAATGCCTAAACGCTCATCGAACACATAGTCGCCACCTTCGAATGCTAAGCCACCAATGAATAAGCTCATAGTGAAGCCAACACCGCATAATAAAGCGGCACCGTAGATTTGCTTAAAGTTCATACCGTTAGGCATTTTGGACACGCCCAGTTTGAATATAATCCAACAGGCGATCATAACTCCCATCTGCTTACCAATGAATAAGCCTGCGGCAATACCTAAGGGTACTGAATGGAATAAATCAGCAAAGCCGGCACCTTGTAATGAGATACCGGAGTTAGCAAAAGCGAATAAGGGCAAAATTCCATAAGAAACTGTGTTCTGTAGGTCATGCTCTAGCTCTTCTAAGGGTGAGTGCTCAGGATCAGTACGATCAAACATCGGGATAAATAGCGCTAATACCACCCCAGCTAAAGTGGCATGGATACCGGATTTGAGTACCGCAATCCACATGATAATACCGATAAGTATATAAGGAGTAATGCTAGTGACGTTACGGCGATTGAGTATGTACAAGAATGGTAGACATAAGCCAGCTACCGCTAATGAGCCTAAAGATAAGTCACTAGTATAAAATAAGGCAATGATTAAAATAGCGCCAATATCATCAAAAATAGCAATGGATACTAAGAACACTTTTAAAGAGTTAGGCACACGATTGCCTAACAAGCTTAGAATGCCGATAGCAAAGGCGATATCAGTAGCTGCTGGAATGGCCCAACCTTTCCAATATTCAGGATGATTATAGTTAAAGAGGATATAAACAATAGCTGGAAAGATCATCCCCCCTAAGGCGGCGCCTGCAGGTAAGATAATTTGCTTAACATTAGATAGCTCGCCTATGAGCACTTCACGTTTTAGCTCAAGACCCACTAAAAAAAAGAAAATCGCCATCAGACCATCATTAATCCAATGGTGAGCGTCTTTTGCGATCTCAAAAGCACCTATTTTTATAGCAACTGGGGCGTGAATAAAAGCCTCGTACCAAACATTGAGAGGGGTATTGGCAATAATCATGGCAGCAACGGCAGCCATAGCTAGAACAATGCCGCCCGCTGCTTCATATTCAAAAAATGCCTTGAACCTTCGTAGTGCCATATTATCCTCAGTTGCTAAGTATTCAATGAACCTAAGCCAACGTTTCAGCATAGGCTGATGCTTAGATCTATTGGTTTAAGTTGTGCGTAACTCTATCAATTTAAGCTGGAAAATAAGCCAAACCATAGCTATCAAGCGACCCTGTAGTAAAGACAGTAATAATGCGGCACTGATATTAGAGTATCGCTAATGATGACTCCTGGTAGGCTATCCTTATTATGAACTGGTATAAAATATTTTTCTTAAAATTTTATAGTAGCCAGCTAGCACTTTATCATGCTTTTGCTGCTATTAACGCAGCAATCTATTGCCGCTCAAATAGCGTAACATACAAAATTGCTAACCCCTAACCTCATAGAATATAAAGCGGTGCTACGATTATGTCTAGTGATAGCGCAAATATAATTAAGATAAATCTAGGCGACTTTGTCAGCTTTTTGGATTTTTTTGCCTTTTTAACTCTATAATAGAACGTTTTTATTACCTATCCTTTTTTGCCTATTTTTTATCGGCTGTTTTGTCGCGCAGATACCTAGGCCATTCATAACCAATATGCTATTGCTAGCATATGTTTCCTCACAAGGCCATTTCTATGGACTTATCGCTTTCTTTAGAAGTTATTTTAATGCTAACGGCAGTAGCTGCCCTAGCTGGTTTTATTGATGCGATTGCTGGTGGCGGCGGGCTGCTGACTATTCCGGCGATGCTGTTGGCTAATATTCCGCCAGTATTAACTTTAGGCACTAATAAGCTACAAGCCGCCTCTGGGGCATTAGCGGCCTCTATTACTATGATTAAAAAAGGCGTGGTTAAGCCGCAGCGTATCAAAGTAGCCATTATTGCCGCTTTTATCGGCTCAATTATTGGTTCAATCGCAGTTCAGCTATCGCCTCCTGATTTGCTCGAAAAGCTAATACCTTTTTTGATTGCTGCTATTGGTATATATACCTTATTTGCGCCAAAGTTAGGTGAGGCAGAAACTACCCCGCGTATCTCAGAGGGCAAATGGCAAAAAGTTGTTGCGCCACTGATTGGTTTTTATGATGGTTATATGGGACCTGGAACCGGAATGTTCTTTGCGCTAGGTAATGTAGCTTTGCGTGGTCGCCAAATTATTGAGGCCACTGGGGCCGCGAAAGTATTGAACTTATCTACTAACATCGGCTCGCTAATATTCTTCATCTTAGGCGGTAATGTACTGTGGAAAGTGGGGCTAGCGATGATGGTTGGACAAACTATCGGTGCCTATTTTGGCTCGCATATGGTGGTGAAAGGCGGTAGCAAGCTGATTCGACCCATGATTGTAGTCGTGTGTTTAGCCATGATCACTAAATATGTGTTTGGTTAACTCTTTAAAATATCTCAATAACTAAACCCATTATTTATCTACAAAATAAAACCCCCAAGCCATCATAGTTTGGGGGTTTTAAAATTACTGAAATCGTTTTAGCCAATGATTAGAACGGTATTTTAGTAAATATCTGTAATACCGTAGCATTGATAATATCAACGAAGAAAGCGCCAACCATAGGTACAATTAAGAACGCCTTTGGCGAAGGTAAGTAGCGATCGGTGACAGCCTGCATGTTCGCAATAGCGGTCGGTGTTGCACCCATACCAAAGCCACAATGACCCGCTGCCAATACAGCAGCATCGTAATCCTTGCCCATTATTCTAGAAGTTACAAAGTAAGCATATAAGATCATAACAATGGTTTGTACTAGTAATATAATTAATACCGGACCTGCTAAATCAGTTAATTGCCATAGTTTTAGAGATAATAATGCCATCGCAAGGAATAGACTTAAAGACGCATTACCAATAACGTCAATCGCTCGGTCAAACATATCGAAGTTAAACACGATAGTAAGTGAGTTACGAATAATCACCCCAGCAGCTAGTGCCCAAACGAACGTTGGTAGCTGAAACCAAGTGCCTTCTGCAACGATGGTCATGATGTCGGCAATAGCCAAAGCGGCAGCGAATAGCGCTAAAGTCTCAATAGTAGAGGAGGCAGTGATAAGACGAATGTTATCGGGCTTTTCAAACATCTCTTCTTCGCGATGATCTCCATCTTCATCATGCTTAGTGCTGTATATGGACTGCGCGCCAGCGACTTTTTCAGCTTTAGTCGGATTTGGATTAGCTGGTGTTGGTTGTAAACCAAGGTTTTTGATTAATCGGCGGGCAACAGGACCACCAACAATACCGCCAGCTACCAAACCATAGGTAGCAACTGCGATACCTAGTGTGGTTGCGCCAACAACTCCGTACTCTTCTTCTAATACTACGCCCCATGCACCTGCAGTACCATGGCCACCAGTTAGGGAAATAGAACCCGTCACTAAGCCGAGTAAAGGATCAAGTCCAAGTGCGCTTGCCATACCGACACCGACCACATCCTGTAAAACAATAAATACGGATACTACAGCGAGAAAAATTAATAATGGGGTGCCACCGGCTTTAAGCCTACCAAAATCAGCACTAAGTCCGATAGAGGCGAAGAACATCAGCATCGTCGCAGTCTGTAGACCTTGGTGAAAGTTGAAGGTATACCCCCAAAAAATATTGAGGGAATAAACAATAATTGCTGCAACTAGACCACCTACTACAGGCTCTGGTATATTAAAGTCTTCGAGTACCTTAATATTTTTAATCATAAAGCGGCCGAGTAACAGCACTAGCGTTGCAAATATCAGGGTGTAATAGCCGTTTAAGGTGATTTCCATAACTTTTTCCTCTCTATATACACCTATCAAGCTAAATTTAGAATAATCCTAGTCTTGTCCTAAATTTAGCTTGATTGTAAGTGGTTTAATAAGCTTCTCAGAAGCTAATCAATAGTTGTGTGTGAATTACGCAATAGTTATTAGCTGGCATGACGTTCAGTACTAAAAGCAAAGATTTGCACTTGGCGCATTTTAGCAGACAATATGAAATAATGGTTAGGAGCACTGCAAGATTTTTTTATCAATGTCATTTATTGATTAAAAACAGCAGAGTATGTGCTGATATATAAAAAAAGCAAGATTGTCGATAGCCGACAATCTTGCTTTTTACTGCTCTTTAATGGTTTTGCCATTTTTAACCGTTATCTAGCCATGGCTGTTAACTGTACCTAAGCTTGGTGATCTTCCTCGCGGCGCAAACCATCATGCCATTTTTCATTGGTTGCAGCGTCGGTGTTGCTATTATTGCTCGGTATTTGAGCAGAGGTAGGGTGTTCACTGTGGTTATAACTCATGCGCTCGCTCAGTATTGATTCTGCATCACGAGTACGATGATGAAACGCTTCATTTTTAGGCTGATTAGTGCTGAAATCAGCTTGCTGAGTCACTTCTTTAACCGTACTTTGCTCGCCGACCATTTTTACATCGCCATCAGTCTCATAGCCATGATCTGGATTGGCGTCACCTGTCTGCTGTTGTATAGGCGCAGCCGCATTATTAGTAGAGCTGCCTGCGGTAGTCGTTGGCTGCGCTTGACCAGCTAGCGTAGTATTTTGCACAGCGGCATTAGTTTTTGGATGAACATTGTTTTTAAGTTGAGTTCTGTTCTTAAGTTCAGCGTAGTCAGTAAGCCTATCTACAGCGTTCTCTAAGCTATGTGGATTAAAGCGTTCTAATACTTGATCTAAATGTTCATCGAACACGTCAGTTAATAGCGAATCAAAGCGTAAAGCGTTATAACTAATGAGCTGCTCAGCCTCAGTTTCAGTGATCTCGCCACTTTGGCTGGCATGTACTACATGATCTTCAAAAGTTAAGCCCTCAAAGCTGCCTTTATGTTCAGATTTTTTGAACTTCTGCCATAAAGGTTCCATTGCCAACAGAGTCTGATAAGCGTGCTCCATGCGTCCGGTAACATCATCAGGCTCAGTATTGTAATAGACCATAGTTTTTAGGTAATCACGGAATGGATTTTCTGCAAAGTCATCCATAAAAGTATCGCCAAGCTGACATTTTAGCTCATCACTGGCTGGGGTAAAGATACGACCACTAGGAAAAGTGACAAAGCTGACTAGGGTAGCTGCTATGCGATTAGGGAAGTTAGCAAACAAAGCCATAAAAGCTTCTTGAATAGTATATAAGCTGTGCTGTAGGGCGACCTCAGCATGTAAACGTTCGGCTTTAGACTTACTGCCATGCTGATAGAACTGCAAAATAGCGGTGGCAATAAATAAATGTCCATGAATATCCGCTAAACGACCAGAGAGCATCTCTTTACGCTTAAGATCCCCTGCCAATAAACCTAAGGCCATATCAGCAGTTAGTGCAAAGCTAGCACTTAAGCGGTTGATATGCTTATAGTAGGGGCGAGTAAAGCCGTCGGCAAAGCTAGGATAATCATTGCTGCCTCCGACATAACCAGCAATAAAGGCTCTAGCGCCACGATTAAAAGTGTAGCCTAAATGTTTAAAGAATAAAGTATCGAATTCTTTTACCGCGCTGCTCTTATCTTCGCTTTGCAGCAGTTGCAGCTCGTCAAATAGATAAGGATGACAGCGCATAGCACCTTGACCAAATATCATCAATGAGCGCGTAAGAATATTGGCGCCTTCAACGGTAATAGATACGGGAATTGCTTGATAAGGAACTGCTAAGAAATTGCGTGGCCCCATCTGAATAGCGCGACCACCGACTACATCCATACCATCATTGACCAAATCACGCATAGTCTCAGTAGCATAGTATTTGGCCATAGCAGTCATCACTGAAGGGGTGCCGCCTTGGTTCAATCCACAAGTAACTAAGTGGCGAAAAGCTTCTAGCATATAAGTCTGACTGGCAATGCGACTAGTAGCATCTTGCACCCCTTCAAACTTACCTACTGAAATCTTAAACTGCTCACGAACTTTGGCAAAGGCCCCGACTGATAGATAAGTCATTTCGCTCGCTGAAGTGGATAGAGCGGGTAGAGAGATACCACGACCGACACCAAGACACTCCATCAGCATCCGCCAACCGCGACCGGCGTTCTCAACACCACCGATGATATAATCTAGTGGTATAAATACATCTGTACCATCGACTATACCATTCATAAAAGGTGAGCCACTAGGGCTATGGCGTGGTCCAGTGATTACCCCTTCGTGGTTAGCTGGGACTAGAGCACAAGTAATACCATAATCAGTTTTATTGATATCTCCTAACAGCGCTTCAGGGTCATACATCTTAAAGGCAAGACCGACTACAGTAGCGATAGGCGCTAAGGTGATCCAGCGTTTCGAAAAATTCATCCGTAGTCCGAGTACTTCCTCACCTTCGTGCATCCCATAACAGACCACACCAGTATCAGGAATGGCACCAGCGTCAGATCCGGCTTCTGGTCCTGTAAGACCAAAACAAGGGACTTCATCACCTATCGCTAATCCCGGTAACCAGCGCTGCTTTTGCGCCTCAGTACCATAGTGCATCAACAGCTCGCCAGGCCCTAAAGAGTTGGGAACCATACAAGTGACGGCAGCAGTTGGCGAGCGTGAGGCAATCTTACTCATCACTCGGCTCTGGGCATAAGAAGTAAAGGCTAGACCACCATATTCTTTAGGAATAATCAAACCTAAGAAGCCGTTGGCTTTTATAAACTGCCAAGCTTCTTGCGATAGCTCTTTATCTTGGTGTTGGATTTGCCACTCATCGAGCATAGTGCATAAAGTTTCCACTTCATTATCGAGGAAGCTTTGCTCTTCTTCTGAGAGTTGCGGGTAAGGATACGCAGCAAAAGTATTCCAGTCGGGCGCACCCATAAATAGCTCTTTTTCCCACCAGCTAGTACCCGCATCGAGGGCTTCGCGTTCAGTATCACTCATACTCGGCATCGCATTGCCTAAGGCCTTGTATACTGGCTTAGTGAGCAAAGATTGGCGCAGAGGTGTGATCAATAGAACTATACACAATAGCGCAATAGGGATCCCTAATATTAGCGACCATGGACTAATAATGGCGGCGATTACTACTGTGACTAGCGCTACGATACTGCCAGTGACTCTGGATAGTGACAGCAAAAAGATGGCCAAAACGACGGCTAACTGGATGATTACTGCCAAAATAAATAAGCCAATCGCCATGACGATCTCCTTAGCAAAACTTAGTTAGTTATGAATGTTAAATGAGTTATTTATAGTGGTTTATTTATAATGATTTATTAGCTTATAAAGCCCGCTAATAGCTATTGGCTGATCAATAGCTGACTATAGACTAATGGCTATCAAAATAATACTTTACTAAGACAAAATACTGATAAATATGTCTACTACTATGAAACTAGTTGAGCTAACTAGCAATAGTGAAAATGCTACCCTGTGTCGAAAATGTGTATCAACTCTACTAGCTATATTATAACTACAATACCTATCTGACTTTATTATTTGTCTTCATCAGCAGTTGCTCATTATTAGTAGTCAATACAGCTGGGTCAATGCATATTAATCAAAAGGTGGCAAGCTGCTCTCGGCATAAGATAAAGTATTATTACGTCCAACAATAATATGGTCAATCAATGATAAATCGATTAGATCACAAGCTTTTTTCAATTCGTGAGTTAATAAGTTGTCAGCAATGGAGGGCTGAGCATTAGTATGAGGGTGATTATGAGCGATAATCAGCTGACTGGCAGCATGATTCAGAGCATGGCGCAATACATGTTTGATACAGACTGAGCAGGAGGATAGGCCGCCAGTAAATAGAATCTCAAAGTTCAGTAAATTCAAGGTATTATCTAAACATAATACTGCAAATACTTCACGAGACTCACTACGCAATTGAGTGCTAATATAGTCTTTGACTGCTGATGAACGTCCAAGGGCTTGACCGGTCTTGAGCTGACTATCGAGATAACGAGTACCCATCTCAAGCGAAGCTAACATTTGCGCATATTTAGCAGGACCAATGCCATGACAGGCGAGCACACTTTCTTTGGGCGCTGCTAATAGCTCAGCTAAAGTGCCAAACTGTTGGATCAAATGGCGGGCTAATTCGATAGCGGATTGCGCTTGAGTGCCAGTACGCAAAAATATAGCTAGTATTTCCGCATCAGTAAGATGAGGCGCCCCAAATTTTAATAGCTTTTCACGTGGTCGATCATCCTCATGCCAGTCTTTGATGGCCATTATCATCCCTTAGTTATAGAAAAAATGCACCGTCTTAGTAGATAAATGCGTAAAACCTTACCTAACTTATCTCATAATTGTTACTATAAGCGCAATTTTATCTTTCCCTCTTTTTTCTATTACTCTTCTATTAATTATAGTTATGTCACGCTTATGAAAAACATTGTGCTCGCTATCACAGGCGGTATTGCCGCTTATAAATCTGCTATCTTTGCTCGCCTTTTGATTAAGGCCGGGTTTGAGGTGCGCGTCATTATGACTACTGGTGCGCAGGCTTTTATCACCCCGCTAACTTTGCAAGCTTTGACTGGCAACGAAGTCCACACTTCTTTGTTGGACGAGCAAGCGGAAGCAGGTATGGGACATATCGAACTGGCTAAGTGGGCAGACTTAATTATCATAGCGCCAGCTTCGGCCAACACTTTAGCGCGTTTAGCGATGGGCATGGCAGATGATTTGCTAACCACCGTCTGTCTAGCGACCACCGCCCCAGTGATTATTGCTCCAGCGATGAACCAGCAGATGTGGGCGCATCCAGCGGTTAATCTAAACGTGCAGACGCTACGTGATATGAACTATTACCTTATCGATCCGGCTAGTGGTGAGCAGGCGTGTGGTGACGTAGGAGCAGGGCGCTTACCTGAGCCTGAACAGCTACTGGACGCAGTACGTTTGTTTTGCGCGCAGCAAACCACCGCCCAGTTACTGGCAGACAAAACAGTAGTGATTACCGCAGGGCCTACTGTCGAAGCTATCGATCCAGTGCGCTATTTATCTAATCATTCTTCTGGAAAGATGGGCTTTGCATTAGCCCGTGCTTGTGTTGAGGCAGGAGCACAAGTGATCTTAATTGTTGGTGGTAAAGTGGCTCTACCGACCCCGCTGGGCGTTACGCGTATCGATGTATTGTCCGCCGAAGATATGCTTATTGCTGCGCAGCAATGTGTCGATGGCAGCCATGTGTCTATGCAGGCTATGGATACTATCAGCTCTCATAATAGTGATAGCCATGAGCATTCTCACCAACATGACCATTTTCACCAAGACGGTAGCTGCGATTGCCATCATGAGCATGAGTACGAGCAGTCAGATACCCATACTCCAGTAGCCACTGAACTGCAAAGCTTAGCTGCTGATATTTTTATCTCCACAGCAGCTGTTGCTGATTACCGTACTGAAGAAGCCGCCCCGCAAAAAATCAAAAAGACCCAACAGTCTATGAGTCTAAATTTGGTCAAAAACCCTGATATTTTAGCGACTATCTCTTTGGCACATCCACAACTATTTGTAGTGGGCTTTGCCGCTGAAACGCAAGATGTTGAGCGTTATGCTCGTGGTAAGTTGGTGGCTAAAGATTTGGATCTAATCGCTTGTAATGATGTGTCGCGCAAAGATATTGGTTTTGCTAGTGATGACAATGCTATGCAAGTATTTTTTGCTAAGCGCTATGAGCATGAGGCAGTAACCCTTGAAAAAGCTAGCAAAGATAAAATAGCGCAGCAATTGGCTACTATTATTGGCGAGACCCTACATCAACGTTAAATCAATTAAGCGGCTAATAATAGGGCTGACAGTGCTAACACTGAAAAGGCATTATTGATGTTTATATTTGCATTTTCCTGTTTATCACGGGGTATTAGCGAGCTGGCAGGGAATAACAGCGTTGTTATAGTAAGAGGATACTTATGATGCCATGCAAGCGTTGTTTAGCTTGCATGGCATTGTTGAAATCTTAGCCAGTAGTGGCATGGCAATTAGTAATCACCGTATAGAGTGGACTCTACGGCTAGTAATTTACCGTTTAAACAAATTTAACAGTATGCTGGCAACTATACTTATCACTATCATAGTGACGATTGGGAAATAAACCCTAGTATTGCCTGATTTGTATTTAATATCTCCTGGCATATTGCCTAACCACGAAAATGCGCTGGGAAATACTAGCCAAATGCAGCCTATAACTAACAATAAAACACCTAGGGCAATCAATATTTTTGCCATATAGAAACCCTCTCATTAAGTTATAAAACTATTAATATTTCGAGACGCCCTAATCGGCAGCCTCACCAAAATAAAGGCGCTGGGCAATACGAAAAGTATTGCAATGCGCTTCAACCACATCTTCAATATTCTCTGAATAGCCGCCACCCATGACGATAGCTACTGGAATATTAGCGGCTTTTGCTTGGCGTAACACATACTCATCACGTGCCATACAGCCTTGTTGGGTTAATCCTAGCTTACCCAATTTATCAGTAGCTAACACATCGACCGCAGACTGATAAAAAATAATATCCGGTGCGACGTCTTTTATCAAGCGTGGCAAAGTCTCTGCTAAAATTTCCAAATATTCTTCATCACCAGTATCATTTTCCAGCTCAATATCTAGATCAGATATCTGCTTACGAAATGGATAATTTTTGGCACCATGAATACTAAAGATGAACACCCGCGGCTCGTTGGCCATAATACTGGCATTGCCGTTACCTTGATGGACATCCAAATCTACTACTAGTATTTTTTGTGCCTGCCCGCGATTCAATAATAAATTGCTGGCGATACAGACATCGTTGAACACACAAAATCCTTCACCATGATCAGCAAAAGCATGATGAGTACCGCCTGCGACATTCATGGCTACCCCATATTGTTGGGCATATAAGGCACATTCATAAGTTGCATGAGCAATATATCGTCCACGATCTACTAAGCTGGGGGTCATCTCAAAGCCAATCGGTCGCGCTTCTTTTGTACTCAAGGTTTGGGTTTTTAGTTTGTACCAATATTCAGCAGTATGAGTCGTTAAAATCTCCTCTTCGGACAAGCGTTTGGGGGCGAAGAAGTTAGCGCTAGTGATGGTTCCTTCCGCTAGCAGCCGCTCTGGAATCATAGTGTACTTTTGCATCGGAAAACGATGCTTTTCAGGTACTGCATAACGAAAAACGTCAGAGTAGGCAATTTTTAACATAATTTTGGTCTGTCATTTTAAGAGCGCTGGCTAATAATGGGCTCTAGGAAGAAATTTATTTTAATACCAGTTCACTAGCCAGATAAAGTAACTAGCAAGCTAAAGCGCCCTTATCCGGCGCTTATTGTTTTTTAGTATAACTAAAAAAATATTTGCGCCTAAGCTTGTTTACTACCGCTCAAATGCTCTGGGGCGATACTGAGTATAATGGCATGGCTTACGGCGAAAATAGCTTTTTAGCTAATCGATAAAGCTTTAACCGTAGTGTCAGCTGTAAAAACTAAAACTGTCTTTAATGGTCGGTTGATTATAAAAGGCTTGTAGCATTTCTCTAATATGGGCACTGACCCAAGGACTATTGATAGCGTCTTGTGCTAACGGAAGCAGGGCAGTGCTCAATTGTGTCACTGCTAGCTCATCGACATTTAAACTATTCGCTAAGCTGGCAAAAGTATCAGCTTGATGGTTGCCATACCAAGTCGCGACTCCAGCACTGATTAGACTACGCAAATAAGGTGAGACTCTTAAGCGCTCATAGCTCTGCTGGACACTAGCTTCAATATGATGAATGCTTCCAGTGTCAGGATCGGCGTTCAAATATGTCTGAATATGGCTGACTGGTTGATCCTTGATACGCGCCCATCCGCTAGTCAACAGACGAGCTACCTCTTGATTGGACAGATGTTGTTGAGCGTTGACTTCTGCACGGCGAGCTAAATCTTTGATATTACGATTGAGATAAGTTTGCAGCTTTTCATCCAAACTACGATTGGTGGCTTTTTCAAAAGAGCTGCGGCCCATTTTCATCAATTTACCAACGCCACCCGCTTTTTCCAAAGTACTTTCCATAAAGTCATTGATAGCATGATAGAGCGTTTGGGTCAGTAAATCAGCAAAGGTATCGTTCCCTATCAAGGTATGGATGAGCATAGTGCGCTGCTGTTCATGACTACCAATATAATTAGCCAAGGTATCGATTTGGCTATCTTCAATCAGCTCAGACAACGGCACAGTATCATTAGCTGGATGATAAATAACTTGCTGCAAAATATCACGAATATCAGCACGCATAACTACACTCATTGATTGGCCCAATAGCCAGTCGTTGATTAAGTGTTGTATATCCTCGCAATGCAGATAATGACTGATTGGTTGCTCACCAAGCCACTGCCAAGCTTGTAGTGCTAAAGGCTGAGCTTGTTGATGTAACCAGTGCTGCATAAAGGCTACTTGCGCTTCAATGAGCTGATCGGTATTTAAGGGCTTTACAGAAGCAGCCGTCATAGAGTCTTGGCTGTCTTTTAGGGTCAGGTCTTGAGTATCTTTTAAGGTCATAGTCATCGACAATTTGTTATACTGTATGTGATAGTGAGCATAGCCTATTATGCCATCAAGATAGTATCTTTTTATGGTGAATATTTATTGCTCGCTCAAGTAAAATATAAGAGGTTTAGATAACTGTAATGTCTCTATCTGCAATGGTCATTAGTGCGCCATCCATACTACAGTTTGAGCAGTTGACCGTTCAGCGTGGGGAAATCCCTTTGTGTGAGCAAGTCAAATTATGCTTAACGACTGGTAATATCTGTCATTTAATCGGTGCAAATGGTACGGGTAAAACGACCTTGCTGATGCAGCTGGCAGGCCTATTGCCAGTATTAATAGGCAAGGTCAGTTATCTAGGATTAGCAGGACTACCAGTGCAGCCTTTATACGTTTCGCACCAGTTGGGTATCAACTCAAGCTTGACCGTGGCACAAAACTTGACGTTCTTGCTGAATTTATATGGTATCAGCCCTAGCAATGCTGATATTGACGAGGCTCTAGCTTGGGTCGGGCTACAAGGCTTTGAAACTATTAGTTCAAGCCATTTGTCAGCCGGTCAAACCCGGCGCATTACTCTAGCTCGATTGTATCTATTGACTCCAGCAATCACCCCCTTATGGTTGCTCGATGAACCTTTTACGGCGCTTGATGTCGATATGGTGATCCGAATGGAGTCTCGGCTACGTGAGTTTGCCGATGCAGGCGGAGCGATACTGATGACTAGCCATCAACCTGTAGGCGTGGCAAACCAAGTACTTGATTTGACAGAGTACATGGCATGATTAGGGTGAACAGTAGCAGTCCCAAGGATAAACTATGATAGATAGCCGACTAGCAGAGAGCTCAACTGCTGATAATAGAATAACTGTGCTCAATATCGATAATATGACTGAGCTAAAAGCGGTGCAGGGTATTGAGCCGCGTAGCATTAGCTTTATGCAGCTTTGGCGTCGCGAATGGCAAGTCAAGCAGCAAGGTGCAGTGCAGTGGCTTTATCCTTTAGTACTGTTTTTGGTCATTGTTACTTTGTTTCCATTAGCAGTAGGTAGTGAGCCTGAACTACTGAAACGTCTAGCAGTGTCAGCGGTGTGGATTGCCGCCCTACTATCATTGGTGATGGGCGTTGATGGTTTGTTTAAGCCGGCGCTCGATAACGGTACTTTGGCGCAGTTAGTAGTAGCTAAAGCATCGCTGCCATTGTGGGTACTCATTCGTCTAACTATTCATTGGCTATTTAGTAGCGGTATTGTGGCGTTACTGAGCTTGCTGGCAGTGCCATTGTTTCAGCTGAGTTGGTTTGAAGCGGGTATTTTGATGCTGTCTATTATAGCGGGTAGCCCTATGCTGTTGATGCTCTCAGCAGTAGCCAGTAGCTTGACCTTATCGCTAAAAAATGGGGCAGTACTAGTGCCCTTGATCGCCTTACCCATGCAGCTACCAGTACTGATTTTCGCTACTGGGGCAGTAGATTTATTTGCCACTGGTCTTAATGGATTGCCTATTTTAGCTTTGCTATTAGCCGGTAGTATTATCTCAGTATTAGTAATGCCTTGGGTTATAGCGCTGACCCTAAAAATGTCATGGCTTAATTAAGGCCTGTGTATTTGTTTAACACCCTGTCACTTAGCGGAAGCATTAACATCATGGTGCAAAGCGCCAAGTTTGTTATAATGAGTGGTTAGATCATTAGGTATATATTCTGTCAGTATTTAACGCCGGCAGGTTAAGTCGATATTAGTATTAGCCGCTTAGATGGCAACTTACGATATCCTTTTTAATCACACGCTGTGCAATAGGTCCATCCTCATGCCCAACCTGAATAATAGCTCAACCCCCAGCCTA
The DNA here is from genome assembly GCF_904846695.1 of Psychrobacter urativorans. Lineage (GTDB taxonomy): Bacteria > Pseudomonadota > Gammaproteobacteria > Pseudomonadales > Moraxellaceae > Psychrobacter > Psychrobacter urativorans. Next base: position 51,886 of record NZ_CAJHBR010000016.1, on the reverse strand, counting down.
TGGCAGCGCATTTGGCAAGGTTTCTTGACCACTGTAGGTACTAAGCAATTTTTCCATATGTTCGCTCCTTGGGTCAAATGGCTCGCTATTTTAGCGGCTATCTGCCTAACTATTGGTAGCATTTGGGGTTTGGCTTTTGCGCCACCTGATTATTTGCAGGGTAATAGCTATCGGATTATTTTTATCCATGTGCCAGCGGCTAGCATCGCCATCTCTATCTATTTTGCCCTAGCAGTACTAGGAGTCATCTATTTAGTTTGGAAGATAAAGACTGCTAACTTAGTAGCGCAAGCATTAGCGCCTATTGGCTTTTTACTATGCGTCATTAGTCTGTTTACGGGTTCTATTTGGGCTAAGCCAACTTGGGGTACCTATTGGGTTTGGGATGCTCGTCTGACTTCTATGCTGATTTTGGCATTTTTATATGCTGGAGTGATGGCGCTGTTTGCCGCCTTTGAGCATACCGCTAACCGTGGTAAAGCGGCGGCTATACTGTCCATCGTCGGAGCGGTGAATCTACCTATTATCAAATACTCGGTTGAGTGGTGGAACACTCTACACCAAGGCGCGACTTTTACTTTGACCGAAGCGCCAAAGATGTCTGCAGATATGTGGATGCCGTTATTGTTGATGATTATTGGTAGCTATTTGCTAGTAGCGACTTTAGTAATTTATCGGACTAATACTTTGATTCTCTATCGCGATCAAGGTAAAGCTTGGGTAAAAGAGTATATCCGTAAGCAGAATAAATAAGCTTCTATAGCATCATTGCCAGGGTTATTATCGCCTAGCGTCTAAAAGAATAAAGTTTTAGGAGTATAATATGCAACCCTATTTTTATAGCTTATCTGAGTTTTTTGCTATGGGTAAGCATGGTGTTTTTGTTTGGTCATGTTGGGCGATCACCTTTGGCATGATGTTTATTTTCATCATCTATAGTCGTCGACAAAGACAAGCACTTATCAAGCAGCTTACGATTCAGCAAGCAAGGCAAGCGCAGCGTAGCACTACTACTACTACTAAGCCCTCAAATTATTGATTTTATTGTTGATTAAGAGTTTTTTAGTAGAGTAGTAGTATTTGTAAGAGGTTGTTGATTTATAGCAAAAAAGTTACCATATAGCTATCATAAAGGCGTGCTTAGCACTATAACGACTAGTAACGCCTAAGATATTTTCTGTGCAGTAGTCACGCATTAATGAGGTAGTAGTATGAACGCAGTTCGACGCAAAAAACTCATGTGGGTTTTCTTTACACTGGCTGGTGCAGCCGTGGTAGTAGTACTCGTATTGTATGCTATTGGACAGCAAACTGATTACTATTTTGATCCTACAGCTATTGCCCAAGGTGACGCACCACAAGATAAGCGTATTCGTGCTGGTGGTATGGTAGTAGCAGGTAGTGTGCAGCGTGCCGCAGATAATCCACTTAATGTAGAGTTTGCTATTACCGACTTTAAATCAACAGTGCCCGTTACTTATCAAGGTATTTTACCGGATTTATTTGCTGAAAATTCTGGAGTAGTGGCTACAGGTAAAATGCAAGGTGATACTTTTGTGGCAGGTGAAGTGTTGGCTAAGCATGATGAGAACTATATGCCACCAGAAGTCGCCAAATCATTAAAAGAGAATAATCGCCAAACCACTATTGCTGCCTCTGAGCAGTACAATCCTGCCGAGCCAGTTCATGAGAGTAAGACGCTAGTACAATAATGCTTAGTGGCTCAATAGTTAAGCTATTTAAACCACTTAAGCTAAGTTAGCTGTTAGTCTAAGCCGCAAAAAAGCCACTAATAATATTATCAGTGGCTTTTTTATCAGCTAAATTTTATCAAAATATTTACAGTACTAAACTTTGACAGCAGCAGGCTGTTACGATCAATCATCCCATTCAGGAGTATAGTCTGGGTGCTCAATCTTGCGCCCATCACTACGCGCAAGGCTATCGATTTGCTGCAATTCATCTGCACTAAGCTGTACCTTGATGGCGTCTAAATTGCCTTGTAGATGCTCAGGATTAGCGGTCTTTGGAATAGCTACTCGGTGTTTATCTGACAAGATCCAAGCCAAAGATATCTGTGCTGGAGTAACATTATGAGTATCAGCAATACTTTTTATCACTTCATTATCAAAAACATCACCACGTGCCAACGGCGAATAGGCTTCTAACAAAATGTGATGATTGGCTAAAAAGGTCTGCAGAGTATGTTGTTTAATAAACGGATGAAATTCGACTTGGTTGACCACAATTGGCACATCAGCGTATTTTTGAGCTTCGAGTAAATGAGCAATGTTAAAGTTGGAAACCCCAATATTACGAGTTAATCCTTGTTTTTGTAACTCGCACAACATTGGAATAGTTTCAGACAAAGGCACTCGATCATCAGGCCAATGCAACAGTAATAAATCCAGATAATCAGTATCGAGATTCTCTAATGAGCGTTTAGCTGCTGCTAATAACTTCTCTGGCTGAAACTTTAAATCATCAGGAAATATTTTAGTAGTCAAAAAGAATTTATCACGGCCAACGCCTGATTGCTTGATACCTTGACCAACTTCTTTCTCATTACCATAAGCTTGAGCTGTATCGATATGCTCATAGCCCATTTGCAAGGCTTTACTCACCACTTCAATGCAGTCAGCTCCTGTTGATTGCCAAGTGCCTAGGCCTAATACTGGAATTTTTGCTTGACCTGCGGTGCGCATGTTATAGGTTTTAGAGCTCATTTTATTATCCTTATGATTTTGTAAAGCTAACCTTGTTATAAAGCCGGCGCTGGATCGAAATAGTTGCAGCTGCGAATTCACGACTAGCTTTAATTTAGGCTATGGTTAGGCGGAGCATTCTTTATAATAAAAATGCGACTGACCTACTATAAGAAAAATTGCTATAAAACTAAAGAGCTAGTGATACTTCCCTACAAAGGTCAAACAAGGCGTTAACGTCATTTGCCAATAATAGATAGGGTTTAGCAAAGGATTGCACTAGTATTAAGCACAGCACAAAAAAACGCCCACTAGCAATAGGTAGTGGGCGTTTTAGTAACGGTTAGCTGTAAGGATACTGTTATAAAGATACTTTTTATAAAAGCAATTGTTATAAAAGCATTTACTATAAAAATATTGACTTCATTACTCAAATTACAGCTGCTAAAAGCTCAGGCATTATAATGTAAGGTTGTTTTACTTAGCTGCTGCAGCGGCAACTTCACCAGTAGCAGGGGCCTTGGCAGCAGTAGGCGCAACTGCAGTCTCGTTACCCATCCAGATTTTAGGGTATTTGTAGCCTGGGAAAGTATCATGAGCATACTTTTTAAAGCTATCAGAGTTATAAGCTTCTGTGACATCTTTAACCCATTTTTTCGAAACATCTGCTGTTTTGATTGCTGACCAGTTCACATAGGCGAAGCTTGGCTCTTGATATAAAGCTTCAGTCAATTTGATGCCAGAGTCAGTAGCATAGTTACCATTAATAATAGCAAAATCAACTTCATCACGAGCACGTGGTAGCTGAGCGGCTTCTAACTCAACGATTTTGATTTCGTACTTGCTGTTATCAGCAATGTCAGACTTTGCCGCTTTTAAAGGATCGATATTATCCTTTAGAGTGATCCAGCCTAGCTCATTCATCATCACTAAGGCACGTGCAAAGTTACTTGGGTCATTAGGTGCAGAGACACTCATGCCTTTGTAGACTTCTTCGATTTTGGTTTTTTTACCAGAATAGACGCCAAGAGGAGCAGTAGGGACTTGGAATAACTCTATCAAATCAAGCTTGTTCTCAGCTTTAAAAGTATCTAAATAAGGCTTGTGTTGGAAAATGTTGATATCTAAATCGCCATCAGCCAAAGCTAAGTTAGGACGCACATAATCAGTAAAAGTAATCAGTTCGACTTCATAGCCTTTTGCTTCGAGTGAGCCTTTGACTTGGTTACGAACCATATCAGCAAAATCACCTTCAGTAGTACCGATAATTATTTTTTTGTGGTCAGGATCTACGTCGCTAGTAGCGGCTACTGTAGTTTCACTTTCAGTAACGGGTGCTTTAGTAGTTTCTGGTGCTGATGAGTTATTACAACCAACAAGTACTAAACCTGATACGCCAACAGTTGCTAGAGCAGTGGCCACCTGACGGCTAATATCTATTAATTTCATGGGTGTTCCTTAATAAGAAAATAGAGTAAATATAACAAAGTTTTGATCAAGACTAATAATGCATAAACAGGCCTTACTTAAAATACATATAAGTTAGCCATTAAAAAAGCAACATTATGACCATAATCATGAGCCATAATGCCGCTATATAACAAAATATTTGAAGAATAACAAAGTTATGCCTAGTCTGCCATAAATTAAGGCTTTTTGCTTAGTATTAATCGGCAATAGCTGTTAAGGATTATGCATTAGTAGCGAAACACTAGCGCAAGTTAACGTTTATCCAAACGAGTGGCTAGCCAATTACCGAAGGCTTGAATAGAGATGACCATCACCGACAACATGATGACGATAAATACCATCACCTCAGTCTGATAACGGTAATAGCCATAGCGAATAGCTAAGTCACCAAGACCGCCACCACCGATCATGCCTGCCGCTGCTGAGTAAGACAGCAGACTAATACACAGAATAGTGACCGACAGCACTAGTCCTGAGCGTGCCTCATTGAGGAGTACTTTGATAATAGTGAAGGGGCGTGCACCCATCGACTCTGTGGCTTCGATAATACCACGCGGGACTTCACGTAAATTCTGCTCAACCAAACGTGCAAAGTAGAATGAGCCCGCAATAGCTAGTACTAAGGAGGCGGCAAAAGGACCAATACCTGTACCGACGATGACCTTAGTAAAAGGACTCATAGCAATCATCAAAATCACGAACGGAAAAGCACGCATAAAGTTGGTAATGCCGCCCAGTATTCCGTATAGCGCTTTATTCTGTAAAAACTGCTTATCGCTAGATAAGAATAAGAATATGCCAAATAAACCACCGATAATGATCGCAGCAGTAGTGGAGATACCCAGCATAATAAAAGTATCAAGGGTTGCTTGCCAAATCTCTTTGCGCAAGGTCAACAGTTTCTCTATCGAGGCGGATAGTTCAGCGCCAGTTAACATCGTTATTTCTCCTGGCTCATTAGTCCTCAACGACTAGGGCTTTTCCGATTGGGGTAGTGGCTTGAATTAGGCCATCGTGAATAGGGGCAACTTCCAGTAACTGTCCTTGATGAAGCAAAGCTGCACGATGACACAAGCGCCGAATAACGCTCATCTCATGAGTGACGATAACTATAGTGACGCCCAACTGCTCATTGATATCACGCAAGCAAGTGAGCAAACTACGAGTAGTCGCTGGATCAAGAGCACTAGTAGGCTCATCAGCTAGCAATACTTTGGGACTCGGAGCGATAGCGCGAGCAATACCAACACGCTGCATTTGACCACCCGACAATTGAGCTGGGAAGTGACCGGCCCGATCGATTAGATCAACAATCTCTAAGCACTGCATCACTCGTTTATTGATATCTCGACTAGGATAGCCTGAGACCGTGAGATTAAAAGCCACGTTATCATATACCGTACGATTGGACATCAAGTTGAACTGCTGAAAGATCATGCCTATATTATGCCGAGCAATACGCAAATCACTAGCAGACAATTGAGTCAAGTCGACACCGTCGATAATCACTTCACCACTGTCAGGACGCTCAAGCATATTTATTAAACGCAATAAGGTTGACTTACCAGCACCTGAATAACCCATCAAGCCAAAAATTTCACCTTGCTTTATAGCTAGCGACGTAGGTTCAACAGCAGTAAACCAATGCGCTTTGCCATCGGCACCCTTTATGGAGCGATCACTCATAAAGCTTTTAGTCACATCATTTAGGACGATCATGTCACTCATTTCAGGCTCAAAATTCAGTAGATTTTTGGACAGTTATTGATCGTGCAGTGAACCTAAGCTAAGTTTCAGCTAACCGCTCACCAGCCACGCTCAATAACGAGATAATAGGGGGCAATAATATAGCATATTATGTAGGGTTTTGGATATGATGATTGTTGACTGGCAGTAGGGATAGATTAGCCTGTTAGGTTATGGCTATCATGGTCGTTATAATTGTAATCAGGATCATGGTGCACCGGTAATACTACCAAAAACCGTGTGTAGCCATTGATAGTGTCAGTCGTAATGCGGCCTTGATGGGCGGTGACGATTTGTGAGACTAATGACAATCCCAGTCCCGACCCTTTTTTCTTTTGTTGTAATCGTACAAAAGGGCTAAAGATTTCTTCGCGTTTAGCTTCAGGAATTCCTTGACCTTCGTCAATTACTGCCAGCACTACATATTTAGGCAATGGGCGCATAGGCTCAGCTTTGGATTTTTTTAAGTGCTTTTTAAACAAGCTTTCTTTACGAGGAGCGTTAGCAGTGTCTTCTGATGCTTTGCTAGTTTCAGCTTTATCTGCTTTCACTAGCGCCTTATCATTATTTTGATTAGGCTTATTACTGTCATTTGAGCTGGTATTTTTGATGATAGGTTCATCGTCATAGATCACAGTGTCTGTCAATGTTGACGGCGACCCTGTTGATCGAGATGTTAAAGCTGCTTGCGTACTAGCATCAGTACTATAGTCAAGAGCATCAGAGTGATCGCTGTTGTCAATAATATCAATACCGTCTATCAAGGTCTCGCCATTGCAATAAATAATAGGTGCCGGTAGTGTATCTATGCCTGTAGTAGACTCGAGGGATTCAGCTTTAAGCTTATCACGGTTATCTTTAGCTTTTTGATTATTGCTACGAGACCCATCAGTAGCAACATTATTAGCTTGTTCATATTGACTAGGTTTTGACGACTCAGCCTCAGTGAATGAGTCATCATAATGGCTATAAGCTGAATTATTATAATCAAGCAAACTGTTAGACAATAAAGACTGCATCAAGTAATCAGGGACAGTATCGGCTTTATCGATACTTTGTACCCCATATAATAAGACAGTGACTGGTGGCTCGCCATGCAGCATAGCATTAGTCAATAAGTTACGAATGAGGTGAGTCAGCATAGCCGGTTGACCATCAATGACGATATGCTCACCAATCAAAGTACTCTCAGAGAAATGTTGGCGCTCTTGATTGACTAAGTCATATAAGTCTAAGGTCTCTATTTGTTGCATCACATGACCCGCATCTAAACGGCTGACCAGCAAGATACTCTCGACCAAATCGTTTAGACCCGACAAGTCACGATTGATGGCTTGAGCGCGTTTATCAAACTTTGCTTTATTATCGCTGGGTAGCGGCTCAGTAAGCATATCCATCATTTCGATTTGCAAGCGGATACGAGTAATAGGGGTACGCAGCTCGTGTGAGGCATGGGCTAATAATAAGTTATTAGCATTGATTAGATGCTCAATCTTTTGCGCTGCTTGGTTAAAGCCACGTGCTAGTAGGGCAATCTCATCATTACCACGAGCATTCACTCTGACGCTAAAGTCGCCATCACCCAACTGTCCCATTTGCTGACTCATCTGGTTGATACGCCAAGTCATCGAGCGGGCAATCCACCACAGCGCACCCGACATGATCAATAGCAGTAATAAGGTGCCAGTGAATAAATTTAGTGCAGCAGACAACACAGGCTTTTTGGGCGGCAAGCGCGATTCGTATAGCAAAGTGTAGCCAGTACTACTATAAACCTGAGCTTGTTGGGTCGGCGGAGTATCTACAATAGAAGGGAATACGCGAGATAATAAAGAGGGCGTTGCTGGCAGCTCTAATGGCAAATCGCTATTATCAGTCTGCATCAACAACTTACCTTGATTGTCATACAAGCCCATTTTGGCTTGTAGCGACTCATCAAAGATATCGAAGCTTTTTTTTACTACTGCCAACATAAAGCGTGCTTGCAGTCTATTTTCTTTACTAACTGAGACATTGAGCTCTTGTAAAAAAGGGTCTATTTGTCCCAAAATTTGAGTCGCTAATACTTCAGAGCGAATACTAGCATCTTTGTCATGTACCAATTGAGTTAGCAATACCATTGCTACGGCAAATAAGATAAGTGCCAGCATGACGCTGGCAAATAGTCTGGCAAAAACAGAGTAAAACCCTAATTGCTGCATTAAATAGTCTCTATTATCATAAGCTCAGATCAATTTTTAGTACTTAATAACCCTCATTATAGCGGTTATTAAGCGCCAGTTTAATATTTATTAAACTTGATCAGTAGCGAATTGATAACCAACACCACGTACAGTAATAATGCGTTTTGGCTGGCGTGGATTATCTTCAATCAGCGCACGCAGGCGTGAGATGTGTACATCAATAGCGCGATCTATATTGTCTGAGCTATCATCATTAGGCATCGCTTGCCATAACTGTTCACGATTAAGTACTTTGCCAGAATGCGTGGCAAAATAATGTAACAACTGAAACTGATGGGTAGTTAGGCGTACTGGCTGCTCATCGATAGTGACTTCATGACTATCAGGATAGACACTCAAACGACCAAAAGTTAAGCTGTCTGACTGGCTTTCTGCTTGATTAGGCTGCTCGTGACGGCGGATAACAGCACGAATACGGGCTAGCAGTTCACGTGGCTCAAAAGGCTTAGAAATATAGTCATCAGCACCCATCTCTAGCCCTAGGACGCGATCGGTAGTATCGCCTTTGGCCGTTAGCATGATGATAGGTACTTTATTAGTCATATTGTTCTTATTGCCACGAACCTTCTGACAAACTTGCATACCATCCATATCTGGTAACATCAAATCTAAAACCACTAGATCTATATCACGCTCTTTGGTATCCAAGATATCTAAACCTTCTTGACCAAGACCAGCATGATGAACGTCATAGTAATTCATAGTTAAGTAATCGCTGATCAATTCAGCTAAATCTGGATCATCTTCGATCAATAATATCTGCTTGCTCATAAGGGGTCCTCTAATGTAGTGAGTAATAGTATAAGTATTAACGGTATCGTCTATAAAAATAATTAATGAGTCAACTGGCTATGGTTATATTTTTTGCTTTTTTAACGTAGCTTTTTTGTCTATCTGGCTGTTGATACAGCCGTAGGCTTTGATCCCACAGTCAGAGTTACTGCTATCTTGCCGAATTAACACCTCAGCAAACAAGACTTGGTTTGTTACTAATTCTACGCCATGTTACAGCTGCTGCTATTAAGCACTATAGCTTGAGGATTAATAGTGCTACTTTTATTGGTAATAATAGACTGAGCGTTAAGAAATAATGACTTTTTTACCAGCAGATTTCAGCGGTAGTTCTGCTAAGCAGATCAGGCTATCGTTATTAATACCAGCGATCAGATAGCGATCAGCAATAGGGTCATATTCGATAACTTCTACTGGTTGACGAGTGAGGCGTTGGTCTTGTTGAATAATCCAAACGTTGGCTGTCAAAGGCATAATAGGTCGATAAGGGGCGACTTTTAGCACTGACAAATCGACATCATGAATAGCGCTTTCAGGAACGATAGTCCCAACCTCTATCTGTCCATAGTCTACCCGACCATTCACTGCCACATTAGGTTTGAGCTTGCCACGGCTGGCTTCATTATCGATGATATGCACATAAACTTTCAGTTTATCAGGGCTATCACTGGCTAGCAGTTCACTGACTTGTCCAGTGAATTTATCATTCATACCTTTTCTGGTGAAATTGACGTTTTGACCTACAGAGAGTTGCGACTGCGCTTGCATAGGCACGGTTGCGATGAACTGTAGATTATTGTCATCCCCTAAACGCAGCAACGGGGTATTAGCCGCTATTTGCTGCGCTGCTGCTATATTGAGTCGATCTACCCGACCAGTAATAGGCGCTTTGACAGTTATCAGCTCTATGGTAGTCGCTTTAGAGGAAGGGGGCTGACCGACTTTTATTCTATCAGTCCCTTCATTAGTACTTGCATCAGTACTTGCATAAGTACCTTCATCGGTAACCTCATCATTTTGAGCCGATTGTTTAAGTGCTTGGCGCTGTACTACGAATAGGGGCGTTCCCGCTTCCACCCATTGACCTTCAGTCACTAATACTTGTTGCACTATTAGCGCTTGGGCTGACTTAAGACGAGCTTGTCTTATAGGTTCGATATCGCCTTGCAAGCCTAAACTTGGTTGATAGCGTGAAGGTTTGATACTTAAAATATGATTTTGACTCATAGTCACCGTCTCAGCATCAGCGACGATAGGCGAGTTTTCACTGTTAGGAGCAGGAGCAGAAACTTCATCAGTAGCTGGCTGACAGCCGACAATAAATAGCGTGCTTAATAGCAGCAGGCTATTTTTGCGATACGGTGATGTTTTTTTACTAGCTAGCATACTAACTCTCATCTTCACTACTACTGTTGTCATAAAGGTTATTTAATTATATAGACAAAGCGCAAGGGGGGAAACCAAACTGTCTACTTCAACTTGCAATTAAATATTATTAGTTGATGTCAGCACTGCCCAAAGTAGCAATAATCTGTCACTAGCAATCGCCACTTCCAGTAAGCCGACTGGTCAAATATTAAGGGGCTAATTTTATAAACAATTTGAATATTAAGATAATGTGAATGATCAGTTTAGAATTTCTCTTAAAATTATAGATCAATTAAGTGTTATAGTTGTTTTTTAATTAGCAGACTATAGTCTATTAATAATATAGTAATCGATAATGATGTTAGTAATAATAACGGCTCTAAATAGGCTTCGATAGTAGAAAAATAGTATTATTAACCAAATGAAGCCATTTTTATAGCCAATAAAGATACTATTAAAAACCAGCTATTGTTCATAGGATAAAGATAATGGAAAATAATTTTGAAGGTTTAAAGGTGATGGTTATTGACGATTCAAAAACCATCCGCCGTACTGCTGAAACCTTGCTACAAAAAGCGGGCTGTGAAGTGGTGACGGCTGTTGATGGTTTTGATGCCTTAGCAAAGATTGTAGATAATAATCCAGACATTATTTTTATCGACATCATGATGCCACGTCTTGATGGCTACCAAACTTGCGCCGTTATTAAGAACAACCCTGATTACGCCAGCAAGCCAGTCATTATGCTGTCTTCTAAAGATGGCTTATTCGATAAAGCTCGTGGACGTATTGTTGGTTCTGATGAGTATTTAACTAAACCTTTTAGTAGAGATGAGCTGTTTGAGGCGATCAATCATTACTGTTAATAGTTAACGGTTCGCTTCTTCTAGCATCAAGGTTACCAGCTTCAATACCCCGTTAATATTGACAGCTACTAAATACCTTGGGCGGTTCAATTATATATCTTCAAGGATATTATCGACAATTAAGGAATTCCCATGACAACAGTTCTAGTCATCGACGACTCGCCATCTGAAATAGCAAAATTTCGTGACATGCTTGGCAAAAACAGCTATCAAGTCTTGGAGGCAGTTAATGGTGAGCAAGGTTACCAAATGGCTACTGAGCATTTGCCCGACGTTATCTTGATGGATGTGGTGATGCCAGAGATGAATGGCTTCCAAGCTACTCGTAAAATCACCCATGACAAAACCACAGCCCATATTCCGGTGGTGATGATCAGTACCAAAAATCAAGAGACTGACCAAGTTTGGGGTAAACGTCAAGGCGCAAAAGAGTATTTGACTAAGCCTATCGATGAATCTGAATTGATGCGGATTATGCGTATGGTAATGGAGTAAAGGGTGGCTTCTAGAGGGTTCATTGAACTACTGCGTCTAGCAGATTTAGCTCAAGCACGTCTTAGTGGCCGTCAAAGCGGACAAGATTATGACTGGCGAGGGGTGGTATTTGAGCTTGGTGGTCAGCGCTTAGTTGCCCCTATAGGAGAGGTGTCGGAGGTGCTTACAATGCCTGAGTACACTCGTATGCCGCTCGCGCAACCTTGGTTATTAGGTGTTGCTAATGTTCGTGGACGCTTGTTGCCACTGACTGACTTATGCAAATTATTATCAGTGCCCAGTCAGTTGCCAAAAATGAACCAACGTAAAGTGATCGTCATCGATCATCATAGCTTATTCTCCGGATTGATCGTCGATCGAGTGTTGGGTATTGAGCAGTTTACTCGTCAACAGTACTGTGCTGAGCCTATAGATATTCATTCGCCATTTGCTCTTTATAATCATGGCAAGTTTCTAAAAGACCAACAGGATTGGTTTATTTTTATGCCAAGTTTATTAGCACAAGACCCACGCTATAGTGATGCGGCAATATAAAGGAATAACCACAATGAATGATATGACGAAAAGCGCTGTACTTAGGGTTAATAAACCTGTGCTTGCTACTGAAGAAAACGATAATAAATGGAAATTTTTATTAGGGTTTTTTGCCTTAGTGAGTGGGGCTTGCTTACTATGGATGATCCATTCTCTAAATTCAGTAAGCCAGTATTTAAGTAATTTTAATCAAGCAGTCTTACTACCGTCAGTAGTGTTTTTATTAGGCTTGCTGTGCGCGGTATATGCTTTAGCTCAACTATTCAAACAGCGGGGTAGTAGTGAGCGGGATTTGATTGAAAAAGAAACCTTACGTCGTCGTCAAGAGGCCGAAATAGAGTCGGAACGCGCCCGCCAAATCCAACAGGAAAATGAGCGTAACCAGATGGCTATTTTGCGCCTACTAGATGAATTGGGGGATTTAGCAGAAGGGGATTTGACGGTTAACGCTACTGTATCAGAAGATTTTACTGGTGCTATTGCTGACTCAGTTAACTTCGCTATCGATCAGTTGCGTCAGCTGGTATTAGTTATTAATAGTACCGCTGACCAAGTTTCTCAATCCTCGGAGCAAACCCAGCTCAAAGCGGGTGAACTGGTAGCAGCTTCCGCGCTACAAGCGCAAGAGATTACTGGGGTGTCAGCAGCCATTAGCGATATGGTGATATCGATTGACCAAGTATCGACTAACGCTACTGAATCGGCGACTGTCGCTGAGCGCTCTGTTGCTATTGCCTATAACGGAGCAGAAGTAGTCCAGCGTTCAATCGAAGGTATGAACGTTATTCGTAACCAGATTCAAGAGACCTCAAAGCGTATTAAACGCTTAGGTGAGTCCTCACAAGAGATTGGTGATATCGTCAACTTAATCAACGACATTGCCGATCAGACTAACGTTTTGGCACTCAATGCCGCTATTCAAGCATCGATGGCAGGGGAGGCTGGACGAGGATTTGCGGTAGTGGCTGACGAAGTACAGCGTCTGGCTGAGTGCTCAGCCAAAGCAACAAAGCAGATCGAGACTCTGGTTAAAACCATTCAAGCTGATACTAGTGAAGCAGTGATATCAATGGAGTCGACCACCTCAGAGGTTGTGCGTGGCGCACGTTTGGCAAAAGATGCAGGTGAAGCCCTAGAACAAGTACAAAACGTCTCTAACACTCTGTCCGATCTGATTCAAAACATCTCCAATGCTGCACAGCAGCAAGCGCAATCAGCTGGTCAAATCTCCAGCACCATGACCGTTATTCAAAACATCACTTCACAGACCTCTGCAGGCACTATGGCGACCGCCCGTTCGGTAGGTGAGCTAAGTGCAATGGCAGGAGCATTGCAACAGTCGGTTACAGGCTTTAAGTTATCGAATAATAGCTAGCGCTTTGATATAGAAAATAGAGCTTTGATAATAGAAAGTAGCTTCTCTATAACAGCGTATATATAGGCATTGAGCAGCCAAATATACCGAACGCTTACAGCTATTTGCTGAGTCATAACTAGTATTAAATTAACAGTATTGTTGGGTCATAAATATAGTCGCTAAAAGAAAAAACTGGCAACAATTGGTGTTTTAATAAGTTAGGATAGTCCTATGAAAATCCAGTCAAATGAAATTCTGAGGCTTGAATGGCTTTTGCCGCTACTCGATCAGCAACTAGCGCAAGTACTCGATGGCTGGCAACATAGTAGCGTTGCTGTTGACACTATGTCAGCGAACTATCAGCAAGTTGCTAGCACTTTAGTTATGGCCAATCTGCCAAGGTTGAGTCATTTAGCCAGTAAACTTAGCCAGCTGGCAGCAGTAGCTGAGCACACTTCGTTGATAGCACGCTTAAAAAGTCTAGGTTATTTTGCCCATCAGCTGCTCAGGAATGAATTAAATTATTATGTAAAGAATGGGTATTATCATCGGACGGTGATCGATAGTACTGTTGATGAGATCAGCCAAACGCTGTTGTCCATAGGACAGTTAGAAGCAGCAAGGTTGGCTGTGCCAGATAGTGCTGAAGTTAATTATGCCAGTAATACTCACTATATTAATAAGTCATTAATAAATCAAAGTGCTACTGATGTCTTGCGTTATGACGATAGTGGTGAGGTAGTAGCCAGCGGTCAGTTGCAGACAACTGCTACTGAGTCCGATACTGAGTCCGATACTGAGCAAGCAACAGTCCATAAAGCACCAGTAGAGGACACTAGTCGTCATAGCTTTATGGCTCAAGCTACAGAAATCACTAGTAACTTGCAGAGTTTTTTCCTAATTTGGGCAGAAGAGCCAGAAGATACAACTGCATTGACTGAAGTTAGAAGAAACTTCTATACGCTACAACAGTCTGCGCAGAGTGTCGATGCTGATAATATCAGCCATTTGGCAGGCCAGCTTGCTGAGCGGTTAGCGCAAGTATTGGCGGGTACTGTAATTATCAGTGATGACTTAATGATGAGTGCGCGACAATTAATACAGCAGCTGCCAAGCTTAATCACTGATTTTTTAGCGTCACAAACGTCACCTGTAGATGGGACTAACCTAATACAACAAAGTGATAACTTAATATTGGAATTGCCAATAGCTACTAGTATCAATAATGATCAGGTAGATGGCTTCGACGATATAAAGGCAACTCTTGAAGTGTGCAGTCACTATAAGCATCAGTCTTTAGAGTCAGACAGTAGTGATAAGCAAGCACTAACAGCTACGACGCCCCACAGCGTTAATATTCCAGATTCGCAAGCGCAAATGCCCACTGAGCTTTTATATTTTATAGAGCAAGTAGCGCCCATGCCTGCAGATACTAACGTTATAGATCCTGATATCAAAGAGATATTTATTGAGGAAGCCAAAGAAGTATTGGCTGAGATCCAGCCGTTATTCACGCTATGGCGCCAAGACCCTAATGAACTTAAAGAACTAGTAGATATTCGTCGTGGCTTTCACACCTTAAAAGGGTCAGGACGCCTAGTTGGTGCTAATTTTAGTGCCGAGCTGGCAGGGTCAATTGAACATCTGCTTAATCAGTTATTAGCACAGAGTATTAGCGTTTCTAGAGATGTTGAGCAGTTAATTATGGATGTGTTGAGCTGTTATCCACAGCTGCTTACTACTTTTGCTGAAAATAGAGAAGACTATCCAGCTGACGCATTGCTATGGGTGGCTTGTGCTAATGCTTATAGCCAAAGTAAAGCGCAAGAATTTAGCTACTATGCTTGGGGTAAGCAGAGGCTAATAGCTAGGGCGCAATTGGTCAGTGATATGGATATTATCACCGTCAATGAGCAGACTGATAGCCATGCTAATGCTAGTCTACAAACGATTTATTCTGTTAATGAGATTATGGCGGAAGCGGTTGTAGTAGTCACCCCGCAAAGTAAGGCAGAGCAGGCCTTTTACCAAGTATTTAGCGAAGAGGCTCATAGTTTATTACAACAGATCACTGATTTTGTGCAGGCTAATGAGCAGCAGAGCCAGGTTGAAGTCAGTGATAAAATTGTCCGCGCCTTTCATACTTTGCGTGCGGCCTCTGGCTCTAGCGCTTTGCTGGCTATTAGTGAAGTCAGCGCTACTATTGAGCAAAGTTTAGAGCAGCTACAACAGTGTGATATACCTATGACTTCGCAGCATTTGCAGGCCCTTACCCAATCGGTGGCATTGATAACCAGCTATTTGAGTCGCTACGATAAAAACATACAACAGCAAGCCAATACTGTTAGTGATGATCCACAAGGCTATCAAGATTTGGCCTCTCTACAAGCTATGCTCGATGACTATGAGGAGGAGGCGCTAGTCAATGACCGTCTATTAAACATTACTCACTTATTAGACGGTGATATTGATGCTTTATTAGATGCTGAGTGGCAGTTAGATGCTGCACTAACTACGCAATCAGAGCCAACAGCAAATGCGCTAAGTACTACCGACGATTTACAGCGAATCCATAGTTACATTAGCCAGATGCGCCAGCAGATTGTGCAACTAACCGCAAAGACCGGACAGTCACCGAAGTTCACCATTTTGCTCGCAGCTTTAGATAATGCGTACGCTTATCTTGATAACCAGCCAATGAGAGCGACTGATGCGCAAGTGCGTAACGCCCTGTTAAATGGTCATGCGCAGCTGGTCGGTTTATTCGATGCCTTAGCAGGCAGTATGTCGCTAAAGATTGATACGCAAGTAGTTGAGAGCTTATATGATATTAGTAGGCAAGTCGGGCAAGCTACTAGGGAACAGCCAGCAGAAGTAAACCTTATAGTGCCAAAAAGCCAGCGCTCTATTGAGCCACTAGTGGTAAATAATAAGGATAGGCAAGGGCTAGACACGCTAAAACATGCTACCAGTATCAAGCAGCTGATTGCTGACTCATGGCCGAATGGACAGCCCGACCCCGATATCCTAGAGGTTTATTTAGAAGAAGCTGATGAGTTAGTCAGTAGTAGTAATAACTATCTACAGCAGTTTTTGCTACAGCAGTTTTTGACTGATGATCAAGACACTGAGGCTCTACAATCACTACAGCGTAATTTGCATACTGTTAAAGGCGGCGCTCGTATGGTAGCGGCCAATGGTATTGCGGATTTGGCGCACGAGATGGAGACAGTGTACGAAAAGCTGGCCAAGCAGCGCCGGCCAATTACCAAGATGCTGTCCGAGCTCCTTACTGCTTGCTATGACTGGATAATTGACGCTATTTTTATTCTTAGGCAACGAGTTAATCCGTATAGGCCAACAGCATTGATTGAAGCATTAAAACAATTTAGTGCCGATCCTGAGGGATTAAAGCAAATCCCTAATCACTCATTGCAGGCGCAGCGTGACGCTATTATAGCTGCTAAAGCTGAGCGCAAGCCCCAACAGTCAGCTACTAATATTGATCAGATGCCAGCAATGACGGGTAGCTTTGCTGAGCAAGGTGACAAGAATAGTAGTACAGAGATGATTAGTATCTCAAGTAGTTTGGTCGAGCAGATGATTAATCTATCTGGTGAATCAGCGATCAACCGTGCTCGTATTGAGATGGGTATGAGCAGCTTGACTACTAGTATCGAGGAGATGGGTACTACCGTTCAGCGTTTGGCCGATCAGCTGCGCCGTATGGAAGGTGAGCTTGAAGTGCAGATACTGGCACAGATCGATGAAGAGCTGCTTGATAATAAAGACTTTGACCCTTTAGAATTGGATCAATATTCATCGTTGAATCAATTGTCTAAATCTTTAAGCGAATCGGCTTCGGATTTAGTCGATATTAATAGTACTTTATTAGAAAAGACTCGTGATAGTGAAAGCTTATTATTACAGTTATCGCGCACCCAGACTGAGCTGCAAGATGGCTTGATGAAGTCGCAAATAGTACCTTTTACTCGTCTTACCCCTCGTCTTGAACGTATAGTGCGTCAAACTGCCAACGAACTCAATAAATCTGTCGAACTAACTATCATCAATGCTGATGATGAAATGGATAGAAATATTCTTGAGCGTATAACTTCACCGCTTGAGCACATGCTCAGAAATGCAGTTGATCACGGTATCGAAGACACGCAAACGCGCTTGCAAGCGGGCAAAGAGCGTAACGGTCATATTACTTTAGAGGTACTGCGCGAAGGTAGTGAAGTGATCATTCATCTCACTGATGATGGTTGCGGTATCGACGTTGAGGCAGTACGTAAAAAAGCCATCGCCAAAGGCTTGATTGATAGTAATGACGATACGCTTAGTGACTTAGATGTGATGCAGTATATTTTTAATGCTGGGCTTAGCACTACTGACAAACTGACCCAAATATCTGGTCGTGGTATGGGTATGGATGTAGTCATTAGTGAGATTCGTCAATTAGGCGGTATAGTATCTGTATCGTCTGAGCCTGGACAGGGCTCGCAGTTCACTATGCGAATACCTCTGTCGGTGGCCATCTGCGATGCTTTAGTAGTGCGAGTAGCTGATCATTATTATGCTATTCCACTAGTACAGATCGAGCGGATAGTAAGAGTCAAGCCAGAGCAGCTTTATGACTACTATCAGTCAGGAGCCGCGAAGCTAGCTATCGAAGACCGTGACTATCGTATTCGTTATTTGAACGAGATACTCTCTGGTAATAAGTTTAATGAGCTGCTGGTTACTACTAATACTAGCTTACCTTTGATTATAATTAAAAGTCGCACTGGACAGAATCTTGCCCTACAAGTGGATCAGATTGCAGGCTCGCGTATCGAAATAGTAGTTAAGCCGTTAGGCCGTCAGCTATCACCCATAGCTGGTATATCTGCGGCTACTATTATGGGTGATGGCTCAGTGATGTTCATCTTAGACTTGATAGCGCTAATGAGAAACGCACCGTCGCAACCAGTGATAAATCCAGTGCTTACTACTGATCAGCTTAGCATGACAGTACAACCTACCATATTAGTAGTTGATGACTCAGTGACGGTACGCAAAGTTACTTCACGCTTCCTTGAGCGTCAAGGTATCAAAGTACTTATCGCTAAAGACGGAATCGAGGCTATAGAGACTTTACAACAGACTACTCCAGACTTGATATTGCTAGATATTGAGATGCCACGGATGGACGGTTTTGAAGTGGCCACCCAAATAAAACATAGCAAGCACTTGCAGCATATTCCTATTATTATGATCACTTCACGCACGGGCGAAAAGCATCGTCAGCGTGCGTTTAAGATTGGCGTCGATGACTATATAGGCAAACCTTTCCAAGAAAAACAACTGCTAAAAAAGATAAAGTCATTGCTAGCTCATAAAGTAAGCTTAGATTAGCAAGCATAGCTTTATTACTGTTGGTTACCTTCTTAGCCATTGAAACCTTTGAATTCATCGTGAGTAGCTTATGGACCAGATCATAAAACATTCATTTGAAGCCGTCAGCCTATTGACCACTGCTAGAGGCAGGCTAGACGTTACCATGATTCCTGCTTACAATCAGCCCGACTGGCTTATACCCAGTAGTCTTATTCTTGCTATTGATAGTTGTCAGCAATGGACTGATCATTATTTATGGCAACAGCAACAACTGCCAGTCTTTCACCTGCAAGCGCCTGAGCAAGCGGTAGATAAAATAATTATTATAGAAGGTAACACTGCCAAGCAGCGCATGGCTTTACAGACTGCAGGAGAGTTGCGCCAAATACAGTTGTGTATCTCTGAAGTTCGAGATATAGTCTTACCAAAACATTATCAGCAAACGTCTACTGCCGATAGTATTGCGGATAGTACTATTGAGACTAGCTATCAAAGCTACACAAGCTCAGGGCCTACTATTGAGCGCAATGCGCTAGATAATAACGCTGGTGACTATCAACAATTGACAGAAGAGAATATAATCAGTTATTTATTGCAAACGGTAATGATTGATGAACAGCCTTATCTAATAGCTGATTTGGATAAAATTGCTCATCAATTGCTTGCAGCAGTTGATTAATTACCATGCCTAAGCCAAATAGTCGCAAGGCTGTTGGCTAATTCCTCTAAGTAAAAACCTGCTCAATATTCCTTTATCCAATACAAGCCCAGTTAATAAAAAGGTATTTTATGAACAATGCCAGTATACAGCCGAGTAAGTGGCCGGTTAGCAGTCGAATATTTCATTGGATAAGCGCTCTATTATTGCTAGTGACTTGGTTGCTAATGGTAGTATACCAGTACACTGAAACTAAGCTATATATAGGGCTGCACAAGGCTTTTGGTATTAGCGTATTGTGTTGGATGATAGCGCGAGTTCTCAATCGGATATTGACCAAAGCACCAGCCCCTGTACCTATGCCTAAATGGCAAATGCTAGTATCGCAGTTAAATCACTTTGTTCTCTATGCGTTATTGATTGCCATGCCCATAGCTGGCTTATTGATGTCGGTTTATGGTGGTCGCCCAGTGGATATTTTTGGACTGTTTCAAATCCCCGTCTTCGTCACTCCCGATCGCAGTGCCGCACGATTATTTGATGATATTCATACTAATATTATTTGGCCGATGATTATAGCTTTTACCGTATTGCATATAGGCGCTGCGCTATATCATCAGTTCTTTATGAAAGACAAGCTTATCAACCGCATGAAATAATGAGCTTTGCGTACCTAGCACTAGATTGTAGTTAGGGCTGAAAACTACAGCTAAAAAATCTCTACAAAAAAAGCCCTACACATAACGAGTAGGGCTTTTGTTATAAAGACGGTCTGCTAGCCTGTTACTTTTTGTGTTCAGGCAAGCTGATATTCATCTCTAATACATCTAAGCTGTCTTCAGAGCGGTGATTAATATTAACATCATCAATCTGTACGCCATTGACATACTTATTAACCACTTCTAATATCTCACGTTTCATCTTTTCGATACGATCAGCCGTTAAGCGATTGTTTAGACGATTTTCGCTAGCGACAATAACCTTTAGACGTTCAGTGGCCATATTAGCGCTACCGGAGCTAGTGTCATCTGCACCGAATAGATTACTCCAAAATCCCTTTTTCTTACTCATTACTAACCTCCAAACCAGCGCTGAAATAGACTCTTTTTCTTAACATCAATATGACGCAATGGTCTCTCTTCTCCTAGGAAACGAGCGACAATATCGTCATAACATTGTCCAGCTACTGAGTCAGTATAATGAATGACTGGTTCACCATGGTTTGAGGCCTCAAGTACAGCGTGACTCTCAGGAACGACACCTAATAAAGGTACTTTTAGAATGTCATTAGAGATAGTATCGATGTCCATCATCTCATTAGCCGCCGCACGTTCAGCATTATATCGAGTAATGATAAGATGCTCACGGATAGTTCCTTGACCTTCTTCGACCTTTTTAGTACGGCTTTGTAAGATACCTATTATGCGATCAGAGTCACGTACTGATGAGATCTCAGGGTTAGTAACAATGATAGCTTCATCAGCATGGTACATAGCTAATTGTGCACCGCGTTCGATACCAGCTGGTGAGTCACAAATGATATAGTCAAATTGTTTTGACAGCTCAGCCATGACTTCTGACACCCCTTCGTCAGTTAGGGCATCTTTATCACGGGTTTGGCTAGCAGGTAGAATAAATAAGTTTTCTAATTGCTTGTCTTTGACTAACGCTTGCGATAAACGGGCATTACCGTTAATGACGTCAACGAAGTCATAAACGATACGATTTTCACAACCCATAATCAAGTCTAGATTACGGAGGCCAACATCAAAATCGATAACCACTGTTTTATAGCCACGTAGTGCTAAACCAGCGGCAAAAGAAGCGCTAGTGGTGGTTTTGCCCACACCGCCCTTACCTGAAGTGATTACAACAATCTTCGCCACGATGGCACACTCCTATTAATCAATGGGATGTCTATTAAATAAGACAATATAATAATCGGTAAAACAGTTAAATATAAACATCAGCTTTCTATAAGAATAGCCCTCTAAAAGACAGCCATTCACTATAGCTAAGTGCTAGATAATCTAAAGACAGTATAGATGTTTTCTAAAAGCGTAAGCCTAGCATAAATAAACAAAAATTTATAGCTAGTCACTACCCAACATAAGTAATTTTAATCGATAACGGCATAAAATAATTAGCATAAAGTAATATTTTTATTGTACTACCTTTTTGCAAGTATCAGCTATCTGTATAACTAAGGTTTGCATTAAAAGTTTAGGGTAGCGCCTAGTAGCACCTGGTGCTCAAATAAACTTGATTCATCATCAAGTAAAAGCTTGTGCTACCTTGACTAAGCAACTAAGCAACTAAGCAACTAAGCAAGGGTAGCACTAATAACTATAAGCTATATATCTTCCATAACTTTAAAGACTAAACCTTCTCCTTCAACGAAGCGTACTTGTACTGACTTATCGATAACATGTGCTGGTAAATTGTCTCGTAAGCAATAAGTGCCTGCCACAGAGACTAACGAAGGGTTGAATGCTTGACAGAATATACGAGCATCCTTATCACCAGTAGCGCCTGCTACTAAGCGTCCTTGAGCACGGCCATAGACATGCAGGCTATTATCAGTGATAGCTTCAGCACCGCTATTGATACTATTAGTTAGGATCAAATCACCACCGACATGGTTCAGGCTTTGGCCTGAGCGCAACATTTGATCATAGATAAGACTAGTGATCTGCTCTGCGCTTATCAGAGTTTCTGGGGTCATAACCGCCGCATTTAGCGTATTTGTATTAGTCTCTGCAAACCTCTCAGCGCCTTCAGTAGCTGTACTGCTATCGGCAGGCTGAGCCACTGGCGTCTGTAGAGCCGTTTTTTTACTAGGTAAAATACGTTCGATGCGTTTGCCATCAGCAGGGAATATAGCCAAACGTTGGCTACGGGCCTGTTGCTCTAATAGTCCTTTTACTACACCAATAGGTTGTAGCCCCCAAGACCACAAGAGGTCTACTAAAGCAGGCAAGTCCTGTTCGACATCGCTATCAATGAGGACAGGGATATTACTGGTTTTGTTGCTAAGCATAGCGCCCAATTGGGCATCAATAATGCTCAAATCGCTAGTAGTTATTTGCAGACGAGAAAAAGTAAGCATTTTGCCATAAAAAGTCACAGCAGGAGTAGCTTGCTCGGCGTTATCCAAAATCGTCATAAAGTCAGTCCTTAAAAATACTGGTAGCGCTTTAATAACGAACCAGCTTGGCCAATTTAGCCAGTTCAGTTAGGTTATTAACGCTATATCAGGCCGATCATTTGTTAAAGTTGTTTTCGCTAGTATGTTAAATCAATTGACGGCTAAAACAATAGCCGATAACTAAAATTTCAGCACATCTTGGTATTTCCATTGCTGTACTTTTATTTGTGCCTCAAACTCGGTCAAACTATCAGTGACAATACTGGCTATCAAAGTATCGAGTGCCGTATTATTGATATCAATATGAGCAATGCTGTGTGCAATGCTAACTATCAGGCTATCAACAAGCTCAGGATCCAGCAAGCGTTCATTTAGCGAGTAGACCACGTTTTCACCAACACTATGACCGATACTCTGTAGTTGTGATTCAATCAAGCTACCAGCAATAGGGATCAGGCGTAATAACCGATGTAACTCAGGAGTATTAGCGATACCATCTTCAATCGCATTACCGACCTCACTGGCAAGTTTATTACCAGCTGGTGATTTACCTGAGAGCTTCTGTAGCTCTGGGACTAGTTGCGTGCGTAACAATGATAACAAAACGGCTTCCATGTCATCGCGATTACTATCAACTAAATTTCCTATCAGCGACTTTTGCATAGCGGAGTCAGTAAGCTGCTGTCGATAGTTATGAATAGTAGTCAAGATGACGCGGTCAGACAGCTCTTCTAATAATAAGTTGATATAGAATTTTATACGATCGATCCAAGGCTGTGGCAACACTTGATAGCCTAATTGGTATAGACGTCGACCAATAATGACCACCCGAAATAAACGCAATGCACGCAGCTGTGGAAAACAACCAAGCAGTTCATACCAATGGATAAAGGGAAAGAAAAACCAACGATAATAGACTTGTTGCTTAATAGCAATAGCCCAACGTATTAGCAGCTCAAAAATCAAAAATATAGTAAAAAATCCACCGGCAGTACGTAAAGGTATGTGCAACGCATTCTGATACCAATTGAGTCCATCACTAAGCATTAGCCAACTGGCAACCTTGATACTGAAGTTACTCATCAAAATCGCATCCAAGCTGATCAATAACAGATCAATACTGATAGCGATAATCATCGTAATATCATAGCTCAGTTTAAGGTAATTCGGTTTAGGATCTAGAGGAGGCTTAGCATTGTCGCTGGATTTGACGGGATTATTAGTTAGCGGATCGCTTGCTGGCTTGGGTAGCGTCTTAGAGTCAATAATCGAGTGGGCAGAAGAGGCGGGCACAGTCAGACCTTAAGTTGAGTGAATGTTACTATTGCAGTGCTATGACTACATGAAGGGCTATGGCTACAATAGTAACGCTACAAAACTAGATATGCCAGTGCTTATAAACCAATAGGGCAGTATTGATAAGTTTGCATATTAAAAACAATACTCTGTAGAGAGTCGCTAGTACAGTCTCCGGCTTGAAGCGACTGGATTGTGCCTACTAGCCACTGTTAGTATTATTCCTAGTAGCATGGATTGTTAAGCGGCTTACGGAGAAGTAATAACCCTGTGAGCATTCAGCATTGCTAGCACTAATCCTGCGCACAAAACAGCAGGGTGAATAGCGCTAATCGTAGGCCTATTTAGCTGTAGAGTCCTCTGCGAACTCAGCAAGCATCTTGCTAATCAACTTATCTTTTTGTTGCCAAGCATCGTCCAACCAGTCAAACAGCTGAGCTTTGATAGCTTCGTCTTCCTCATAGCTGCCTGATTCAACTTTATCAAACAGGTCTTTTGGCATTTTAATGTGGCGAACATCAACCCCCAAACGCTTGATATTACCTTTCCACAAGTCGCTATAAGTGGGCACTCCATCAGGATAAACGATGGTCATGTCTAAGATACCATCTATATTTTCCCCTAAGGCGTTAATAGCTAGCGCTAGGCCGCCAGCGCGAGGTTTTAATAGGTGCTGATAAGGAGACTGCTGCTTGTCATGCTTAGCTGCGGTAAAGCGCGTACCTTCTAAATAATTAAGTAAAGTAAAAGGCTTATTTTTCAGTAAGGCACAAGCGCGTTTGGCCTCGATGATATCTTTACCTTTTAGAGCGGGGTTCTTAGCTACCGCTTCTTTAGAGTGCCGGCGCATCATCGGAAAGTCTAAAAAGTAAAAGGCTTGTCCAACTACAGGGATATAAATTAGTTCAAATTTGGTGAAAAACCGCGTCAAAGGTAAGCGTTTCGCACTAATATACTGCACAATGCTAGTATCAACCCAAGACTGATGATTGCTAATTAGCAGATACTTACCTTCAGGATGGACGTCGTCAGGTAAACTAATGCGCCAATCTCTATCCGGCAACATAGTATCTATCATGTCGTTATTGCTACCGATCCAGCGATTAGTGATTTTGATAACTTGATCATCGGCAGTTTGCGAACCGGTGATGACCTTAGTTGCACCCATAACCCATAAAGGCACACTTGCTCGAAAGCTGCTTCTAGTGATGACTCCTGCAGCAGTGACTAATGACACGGCTTGGCCAAGCTTCGGTGAGCGTTTATGCAAGTTTCGAACAGAAGAGGCGATGCTCATATAAAATCCTTTTTTTTACAATAGCGGTCTAAATAGCTGTTTAATAGTTATTTGTTATCAAAATAGATTAGCTGATTTTAGCAGAAACGAACCATAGAATATCTGCTTAAAGATGACTTGTAGTAGCAAATATGAACGATGATTTAATCTGCTTTAAGGCTAAAGGCAACTGGCACTGTTATTAGCTACTCCGATCTCGCTATAATTGTCTACAACCGCCTTAATAACACGTTAGCTGTAAGATTTCATGCACTTTATATACATAGATGTGACAAAATATTACACACAGATAGATTGAGATTGCGATAATAATGACGGATATGAAAGAACCTTCATAAATAAAGAACAAGCATCAAGCAAAACTTATTATAAAGCTAACTTTGCACTTAAGAGGAAAAATTATGCGTAACCAAATTATGATTTTAGCAGTAGCATCAGGTCTAGCTCTTAGTGGTTGTACTACTGATCCTAGTACTGGACAACAGCGTCTAAACAAAACTGCTATCGGTACTTTAGCAGGCGCAGCAGGCGGCGCAGTTATTTCTAAAGCAACAGGTGGTAACAAAACTGGTCGTGATGCCGCTATTGGTGCAGCATTAGGAACGGGCGTTGGCTATTACATGGAACGTCAAGCTAAGCAGCTTGCACAGCAAATGGCCGGTACTGGTGTAACTGTTACGCCAAACGCTAACGGTAACATCGATTTAGTTATGCCTGGTAGCATCACTTTCTCATTCGATGACGCTACTCTAAACTCATCGTTCAAGCCAACGCTTAATAAGCTTGCTTCTACTATGAAAGAGTATAACCAAAATACTATCACTATCGCAGGCCACACTGATAGTAAAGGTGCTGCTGCTTATAACCAAGGTCTATCACGTGACCGTGCTTATGCCGTTGCTAACTACTTAACTGCTAATGGTGTACCAAGCAGCCGTATTAATGTAGTAGCTTATGGTGAGTCACGTCCAGTTGCTGATAACAACACTGAAAATGGTCGTCAACAAAACCGTCGTGTTGAGTTAACTATTAACTCTCCACAGAGCGTTAATTAATCTAGCTTTATATATAGTAATGTCATAAATAGACAACTATAGAATAACAGCAATTAAAAAAAGGTCAGCATAGCGCTGGCCTTTTTTTTGTCTTTTTTTTTACTTTTTCTAAACAATCCTTTGGTTTTACTAGGGTTTAGTACGGTTTGATCCTGCATAAATATCCCTAGCTACAGTCGACTAATTAACGCCATCCAAAGCCAAGTTACAGATTTTTAATATATAGTTGATAATCGTTATCAATATCATTATAATTTGGATGATTAACATCAATGATCATGAGCTGAATGTTAAATTATTCTCTATAATTCTTCAAGGATATGTATGACTATCACTACCACGACTAACCGTAAGATTTTGCCGACAACTTTAGCTGCGGCGCTTGCCGGTATCTTGCTGTTGTCAGGCTGTACTAAGCAGGCTGATGATACGGTCGCGACTGATAATCAAACGCAGACTCAAAAGGTAGCAGATAGTGCAACTACACCTAATGCTCAGCAAGCTAATATTGATAGATTACTGATCAGCTATGCTGATATGGCCCACGCCGCCTATAAAGACTCTCTTGATACGGCAAAGCTCTTACAGACCGCAATAAATACATATGTGGATACGCCTACTGAGGCTAATCTTGAAGCAGCAAAAGTCGCCTATAAAGCAGCACGTCTACCTTATTCACAAACAGAGGTTTTTCGTTTTGATGAGGGGTTTGTGACTGCTAATGATAAGCGTAAGATAGCCAATATCGATGGCTGGGAAGGGCAAGTAAATGCGTGGCCACTTGATGAAGCGTTAATTGATTATGTGAGCGACAGCTATGAGGGTGAATATAATAGCCCAGATAATATTATCAATAGTGACAGTATTAGTGTCGGCAGCCTAAAGCAAGACACTAGCACTATTACTCCTGAACTATTAGTCGAGATGAATGAGATTGGTGGCAGCGAAGCTAACGTGACTACTGGTTATCATGCGATTGAGTTCCTGTTATGGGGCCAAGATACTAATGGTGTTGGTGAAGGGGCAGGTACGCGTCCATTCACTGATTATATTACCACTGATGGTCAGTGCACTAGCGGTGAGACTACTAATACAGACGCCAGTGTTTGTACCCGCCGTGGTCAGTACTTGAAGGCGGCAACTCAACTATTAGTCGATGATTTAAGCGCCATGGAAGCTCAGTGGCAGGCTGAAAGCGAAAATACTTTACGTAGCGATATGATAGAGCGTAAAAATGGTAATGCGGTACGTCAGGTTATGTATCAAATGGGTAGTTTAGCTCTTGGTGAATTGGCTTCTCAGCGTATGCAAGTTGCCTTTGTCACTGGTTCGACTGAAGATGAACATGACTGCTTTAGTGATTTGACTCATCTGAGCTACGCTAATAATGCCCGTGGTATTCAAAATATCTTTAATGGTAACTATAAGACAGTTGCTGGCAAGTCGATTGGTGGCTATGGTATCAAGCAGTATCTTATAGATACTGAGCACAAAGATGCGGCTGATAAACTGACGGCAGACTTCAAAAACGTAGAAGATGCCTTTAATGTAATCGTTGAAAAAGCTGAAAAAGACGGTATCAAAGTTGATCAAATGATCGCTACAGTTGGTCAGGCCAGCAAACACAATATCTCAAGCGAGGAGCAAAATAAGCGTCGTGGCTGGATTGAGAATGGTATTAGTAGTTTGCAGCAGCTGACTGCAGGCATTGAAAATGCGGCTAGTGCTATCGGTATCGATAACTTAGATGCTGATGCAGGCTCACCATTATAAACTCACCATTATAAACTCAGTATTATTGGCCTAGATTTGCTCATTCGTGATCTTAATTTTCTATCTTATTTATGGTTAATAAATGCCTGATAAGTCGCTATTAGTTAATGAGAATTATTTTGATGACCATCTGATTTAGGTATAATAAGCACGTTGCTAATATTAGTTGGTAGCGTGCTTTTACCCTTTTGACAGTTCTACAGTAAAGCTAAAGTAATCTTTATGAGCTCTATAAAGGCGCTACATCCAGCTTTTAGTTTTTTATCTACTCAGGCTGATAAGCACTCCTTTAGCTCTTATCCTAAGCTAGTATTTATAGCGCCCAGTTACATGATGAAGACCACCCTAATGTCAAAAAAACTATCAACTCATAACTATACTAAGCTGTCGTTAGCGCTAGGGTGTGTGCTAGCTATTAGTGCTTGTCAGCCAACTGATAGCGCGTCCAAGCAAGAGTCTGTAGCGAGCGCTGATAAAAGCTCGTCTGCAGCCTTATCTGTTGAGCGTAGCCAAACTATTGAAGGGCTGGCTGGTGTACCCTTACAGCAACTAGCTACTTTTGATCCGCAAGAAATTAAACAAGGTGGTGATACTGGTATTACTATCACTAGCTCTGAGAGTTATTCAAAACCTTCGTCGAACCTATCGGCTTCACGTAAAGGCAACTTTTTTATTGGTAATGCGTTCTTTAAGCAGCCTTGGGTGA
Organism: Psychrobacter urativorans; assembly: GCF_904846695.1. GTDB lineage: Bacteria > Pseudomonadota > Gammaproteobacteria > Pseudomonadales > Moraxellaceae > Psychrobacter > Psychrobacter urativorans. The sequence goes on along the minus strand of NZ_CAJHBR010000016.1, from coordinate 22,995 downwards.
TCGCGCCTGCTAGTACTGACAGTCGTGATGGCATTGGAGCATTATTCAACGTTGCTGCTTGCCAATCCTGCCATGTAAAAGATGGTCGCGGCCATGCGCCAATGACTAGCGAGGATGATGCTGATAGCTTATTGATTCGTTTGGCTATGCCGGCTACTACTGACGAGCAACGTCAGCAGTTACAGCAGTCGATGATCGAAAAAGTAGCGCATCCTATGTATGGCGGTCAGTTGCAAGACCGTGCTATCCAAGGTGTTCCTGCTGAAGCTCGTATTGCTGTGCAATGGACAGACAAACCAGTTACTTTTGCTGACGGCCATATTGAAACTCTGCGACAGCCTACCTTTAAGCTAACCAATCCTGGCTACGGGGCTTTTGATGACGAGCTGATGGTTTCGCCACGTATTGCTTTACCAATGATAGGTCTTGGGCTATTAGATCAGATTCCTGAGGCTGCTATCAAACAACAAGCTGTCAGTGCTGATAAGAGTAGCAATAACATTAGTGGCAAATTCAACTGGGTAATGGATCCACAAACCGGCCAAAAAGCCTTGGGACGTTTTGGTTGGAAAGCTGGACAAACCAAACTTATTACCCAAAATCAAAGCGCCTTTAATGAAGATATGGGCTTGACCTCTAATATTCGACCGATAGAATCTTGTACGCCTTTGCAGACCGCTTGTCTAAAAGCCACTACTGGCGCTGATGAACAAGGTAACGGCAAGCCCGCCGTTGAAGTCAGTGATGAAGTGGTGAAGTTCGTTGAGTTTTATACTCGTAATCTTGCGGTTCCACACCGCCGCGATGCCGACAATCAATTAGTATTAGCTGGCAAAAAGCGTTTTTATGATATGGGTTGTCAGAGCTGCCATACTCCTAGATATCAGTTGCCAAAAACTGACGATGATCACCTTGAGCAACACGGACAAGTAATCTACCCTTATACCGATTTATTGCTGCATGACATGGGTGACGGCTTAGCGGATCGGACTATCGCTGGTAAATTACCGGCGAAAGACTTACAGGTTGAGTTCTTAGCCAACTCTTATGAGTGGCGCACGCCAGCATTATGGGGCATCGGTCTGGCGCAAACGGTGGATCCGCAAGCGACATTCTTACATGATGGTCGCGCGCGCACGCTAATGGAGGCAGTGCTTTGGCATAGCGGTGAAGCAGCAAGCCAACAACAAAAAGTTTTGCAGTTAGATAAGCAAGGTCGTGATGAGTTACAGGCCTTTTTGAAATCGTTATAAAGCGCTTAAGTGCTAAGTAATAAGTAACCAAGTAACAAGTAACCAAGTAATAAATGACCAGCAATTCTATAAATGATTATGCTCATGGAGCTAGAGTTATCCGCTTTAGCTATCAATCAATAGAACCACTAGGCCACTACCGAGAACACTATGAAAAAGAACCACGCCTTAATGATGGCTCTATCCGCGCTCAGCGCTGGATTATTAATCAGCTGTGTTAAGCCGACTGATGACAATCAAAAAGCTGATGTTAATAGTCAAGAAGTAGCCAAGCAAAGTGCCGCTGCTACAGCTGCAAATGACCCAGCAAGCAGTGAGCAGAGCGTCAATATCAAGGCAGTCGCTATTAGTGCTGAAAGCCAAAAAGCTTACCTGACTCACGTCGCTAATAATATCGTTATCCCAGCATATGCTGATGCCGCTAAACAAAGCACAGTGCTGCATGATTTGGCTCAGCAGCACTGTAAACAGTCTCCTGTCAGCGGTGATAAGCTACAAGCTCTGCGTGATCAGTGGTTAGTGTTAGCTCAAGCTTGGGCTAGTGCTGAGATGGTTAACTTTGGTCCCGCAACTGATAGTATGAGCAATCTATATATCAATTATTATCCTGATGAGCGTGGGCTAGTACATAGTGGCGTTGCTGATCTTATTAGCGCCAATCCAACTTTGACGGCTAAGCAGTTGATGAATGAAAGTGCTATCGTACAAGGTGTACCAGGTTTAGAAGAAGTGCTGTATGCTAACGACAGCTTAGATGCTGGCCAATGCGCTTATGTGATAAGTGCCAGCCAAGCGTTAAGTACCCGTTTACAAAGTATTGAAAAAGACTGGCAGAACAGTGCCACACAGTTATTAGCTATTGATAAAACGGCTACTAGTAACCAAGGTCTTAATCAATGGTTTAACTCCTTACTCTCATTGCTAGAAGTTATGAAAACTAACGCTATCGATCAGCCTTTAGGTTTAACCGGAAAGGCTAAAGGTCATCTGCCAGCAGCTACTGCTGGCCAAAGTCGAGCCATTATCAATGCCAAACTAGCAACGCTTAATAAGGTGCTAACCGATCCGGTATTGACTGCCATCTTGAACAGTAATAATGACAGTAAAGTCGGTAATGAGCTGGCAACAGCATTGGCTGACACTACAACTTTATTGGCCCAAATGCCAGAGGATTTAGCGACTGCGGATAAAAAAACACAGCAGCAATTATTCGACAGTTTGACTAAAGTGACTCGTTTGATTAAACGTCAGTTGATTCCGACTCTTGGTATTCGGGTTGGTTTTAATAGTAATGATGGTGATTAGATACTAGCCATCACCTAACAATTAAATGATAGTTTTAGCGATGATAACTAGATGATAACTGAAGGCGTTAAAACGATGGATAAGCATGGACGTTCTAAGAGCAGATCAGCATTAGAAGCTAACGTTGTAAAGACTTCTTTAAGTACAGCATTCGGCACAGTGCTGGGTACTGTAGCTCTAGTTGGCATTCATCATCGTTATCGTAAACAACGTTCGCCAGACGCGCGCTTGCAGGATTATTTGACGGGGCTTAATGTTCAGCGCTTAACTTTAGCACCGTCTTTGTCACTAATATCGCCAGCCGCCTATCTGGCGCAGCTTAAGCGTTTGCAATATACCTATCAACAGGCGACGTCTGCTTATCACCATTATGATGGCCTTAGCCTAAGTCGCCCAAGTAAAGACAGTATGGATCTAACCACAATCCATACTACTATGCTCGCGCGGCCAGTTAGCTGGGTGAGTGGCGTATCGTCTATGCCAAAAACTAACTCGCTTACTAGTGAAAGATGCTGCGGGGTAGTAGGTATTGATGCTGATCGGCAAATCGTCTGGCAGACGACTATGCCTGAACGCGTACATGATATCGTAGTACAACCTGCTGTTAATAGTATTAACAAAGCTAACGCTACTAACTTAAGTCGAGATGTAGTAGTAATGGGGCGGCGTCCAAGCGAAAGTTTTTGGGTGTTGGACACTGCTACTGGACAAGTGCTACAGGCCATAAAAGCAGGAGCTGATCGGCATTTTTATGGTCATGCTTGTTATAGTCTAGATGGTGGGCAGCTGTATGTGACTGAGAACGACACACTCACTTTAAACGGTAAGATTGGGGTGTATGACGCTAACAATCATTATCAAAAAATAGCCGAGTTTGACTCTTATGGTATCGGTCCCCATGAGCTGATTATCCATCCTGATAGCCAAACTCTTATTATCGCTAACGGTGGTATAAAAACTGAGCAAGCCTCGCGTGAAGAACTCAATTTAGACACTATGCATCCCTCATTGGTTTATTTGAATCGCCATAATGGAGTGCTTTTAGAGCAAATCGTTCCTGAGCACAAGCAGATGAGCATTCGTCATTTAGCTATACATGCTGATGGTACAGTAATGATAGGTATCCAGTTCCAAGGCGAAAAGCACATAAATGTACCACTAGTGCTCACTCATCAGCGTGGTGATAGGGAGTTTAAGCCGTTAATTATGCCTAACAATCAATGGCAACGCTTTCACCAATATATCGCTAGCGTCGCTGTTGATAGCAAAAACAATCTATTGTGCGTCACCACTCCGATAGGGGGCTGTGCTGCTATCTACGACTTAACCACTCGTGAGCTGATTGATGATGTGCGCTTGTTGGATTGTGCAGGAGCGTCATTGCTATCAGATTCAGAGTTATCTGGCAGTACTATGATTAGCGATACTGAACTAGCCTGTCAAATCAGTGCCAATGATGACACTTATGCCAGTGCGGGGCGTCCAGGTTTTATCGTTAGTGATGGGCAAGGGCAGCTAACCACTCTGTCAGTCAATATTAGGTGCGCAAATGGTGCGGTAAATGCTCAGCCAGTAGGAGCAATTATAATAGACAGCCAATTACATAAAATGGCTTTCGATAATCATTTACAAGCGCTGTAAATAGGCGCGCTTTATGCTGATTATTTGACAGTAATTGCTTTTTACTAATTGCTTCTTATTAATTACTTACTACTAGCTATTTTTTAGTCATCGTTGGTTTCTAATTATTCTTTATTAAGGGCTCGAGGTAGACATCATGACAACAGCGTTGAGCGAGTCCTTATTAACGGCTCTCATTGAGCGTTTAGCAGCAGCAGATATTGAGTTAAAAGTAAGTCAAAAACCAGTTAGGAATATTAATTTTTCTCTAAAACCTTATCAGTTAGCGGTTTCCGTACCAGTAGCAATTAGCGCTAAGCAAGTTGCGCAAGCTATAGACAGGCGGGTGGATTGGGCGTTAGATCATCATAAACAACTGCTTATACGCCAACAGCAACTCTTCTCCATGACTCCAACAGTTGCCCACCCTATTTTACTATGGGGCAAAGCACAGTCGATAAATCTTAATGAGCAGGAAAAATTAGTTTACTATCGACAGCAACTGGCTGAAGTTATGCCAGAATTATTTGATAAATGGCAACCTATCGTTGGGGCTCAAGCTAAAGAGACTCGCATCAAAAAAATGCATACTCGTTGGGGCAGCTGCAATACTCGTGCGCAGCGTATTTGGCTGTCGGTCTATCTACCAGCTTTTCCTATCGAATGCACTGAGTATGTAATCGTTCATGAGTTATGCCATCTACATCATGCTAATCATAGCCGTGCGTTTTGGCAAACCGTTGAGACTGCGATGCCAGAGTATAAGCAGTGGCATAAGATGCTGGCCGGTAAGGCTGGCAAGCTAGATTAACCCTACTTTGATTGGACAATACGCTTTACTGCTATTAGTAATTATTTTAGCTGCTGATAATAGCTTAGGTTGCGCAATTCTGAAGATGTCATCACTCCACACTAGATGTCATCATTGTCAACTATTTGGTAGGGAGCTATTTTTAATTACTCTGTCGTAAATCATTCATTAAACGGCAGCAAAAAACGCAAGTTCACGGCTAATGTTTTGCCGAGCTTGCTGCTCTAAGCGCTGATAGTAATCAGTCAAATATAATCTGGGATGGGTTAATAATCCTGCTAATACTGAAGTACGACCGCTACGATAATCAGCGTTTGTAACGTGAGCGTATTCTCGTCGTATCGCTTGCGCATACTGCTCGTACTGTAGCCAATCGGACGCCAAAATACTTAGATCCATATCCAATAAATAAGCGGCATCAGTATCTGTCTGATCGGTAAGCTCATGGCTGGCAGTCATTATAATCAGTTGATATATACGCGCTATCAAGCCACTAGGCAACAGCTTTGCATAGGCCTGCTCTAAGAAAACCGCGCTTTTTAGCTCATTGTCTTGTCGGCTTGGATCATAAATAATATCGTGATAAAACAGTGCCAAAGCCACAATACTTGGCTGTCTTAGCTTATTTTTTACTTGTGCAAATTGCTCGAATAACTGTTGAAGATGAGTCAGATTATGATAAGCACGAATCGGTTCACTATAATAGCCAACGATGCTCTGCCATAGGGTTTCAGTAATGGCAGGGGTAATACAGGGATCGATAATCGCTAAGTGCTGAACAAAGTGCTTATATAAATCGCTAACCATTTGTCTGTCTATGTGTCTATTTCTTTGACTCTCTATGTGACTCTCTAAGCCAACAGTATTCAGCGATGTTAGCGATGGATGGTTATCAGTCATTCTGACGGCTCTATTGAGGATGAGCGCTGTCGTATAGCGCTTGCTTAAAGACTTCGCCTAATAGATTGACATCATCAACACGGGCATAGTTTAGGCGAGTAACAAAGGCAATATGGCGATGAGGACCTTTCTCGGCAAGCGGAATAGCTACAGCATTTTGATTCTGCAAGTGTAATTGTTCGAGAGCCATTTGCGGTGCCAAAGTAGTACCCATATTCGCCAAAGCCATTTGAATAAGCGTGTTTAAGCTAGCATCAGAAAAACTAGACTTCATTTGTTCGCGATCAAAATGACAAACGGATAAGGTCTGATCAGTCAAACAATGCCCTTCACCGAGTAACATTAAGTTAGCAGCAGCCAGTTGGTCAGAATCGATAGTTTCAAGTTTGGCATGGTCATCGTCTTTTGGAAATACCGCAAAGAAATCCTCGCTCCAAAACTCAAAGCTATGTAGCCCATCAATAGCATAAGGTAACGCAATGATAGCAGTATCGATATGACCGTAGCGTACTTGCTCAAGCAAGCGTTCAGTCTGCTGTTCAATAATAGACATACGAAATTCTGGATAATGTTGGCGTAAGGCAGGCAACACTTTAGGCAGTAAGTAAGGCGCGATCGTTGGAATAATACCTACAGTCATAGGATAAGCCAGTGGCGTCTGATGACTGTGAGCACGAGTGGTCAAATCGTTGACCTCAGAAAATACCCGCTGCGCTCGAGTCAAGATGTCTTGTCCGATAGGGGTGATCAGTACTTGCTTATTATTGCGCTCAAAAATTTGGGTATCTAGCTGTTTTTCAAGCTCTGCTATGCCTAAACTAAGTGCCGATTGAGAGATATTACAATCTTCAGCAGCGCGTTTGAAGTGACGGTGTTTGGCGACTGCTAAAGCAAATTCAAGCTGACGTAAGGTGATCATATAAATCCTTTAATAAAGGGCTTTTGATAAAGATAATAAGTGTAAGACTTAACAAAAGTTAAAATGTGACACACAGGGCTAATAATACTATGATTTTTACTTACTTTTTTTAGCGGTTATATATTCTCTCTATTCTATAGTGAACAAAGCGGTAGGCATAGGTGGTTTACGTATAATTAGATAATGAGCAATAGGCTTTAACAACATTAATAAAACCAAACATCAAAATAGAAACTTTTAAATAGAGTAATCATAGAATTAGCGTATAGTCTGTTTGGTAAGCCTAGTTAGGCCAACCGCTAACTGAGATAAATATTAGCCAGTCTACTAGACAAGTGGTAATCAATTAACTTAATAATAAAGGATCTACTCATGGCAGCTATTATCAATCAAGAAATCCCAGAATTTTCAACCCAAGCATTTGTAAATGGTGAATTCAAAACTATCACTTCAGAAGACGTAAAAGGTAGCTGGGCAATCTTTATGTTCTACCCACATGACTTTACTTTTGTATGTCCTACTGAATTAGAAGACATGGCTAATCATTACGAAGAGCTAAAAAGCTTAGGCGTAGAAGTCTATGCAGTATCTACAGATACTCATTTTGTTCATAAAGCATGGCATGATTCTTCAGACGCTATCGGTAAAGTAACTTACCCAATGCTTGGTGACGGCACTGGTAAAATCACTCGCGGTTTCAACATCATGATCGAAGAAGACAACGCAGCATTGCGCGGTACTTTCTTAGTGGATCCAGATGGTCTTATCAAAGTTGCAGAGATTCATGACTTAGGTATCGGCCGTAGTGCAAAAGATATGCTACGTAAAGTTAAAGCGGCACAATATGTGCGTGATAATGATGGTGAAGTATGTCCAGCAGCATGGGAAGCGGGTCAAGCAACCCTAAAACCAAGCCTAGACTTAGTTGGTAAAATCTAAGCCAGTTATAGCGTGTTTAAGTACATTTTACGCTGTAAAGTTTAGCTATTAAAAAATGCCCCATTAGCTTAAGTTGATGGGGCATTTTTATGCTCTAAATGAATTGAGATTATAGTTTGTTTTTATCTATTATTTTATAAATCTCATCTTTGAGCTTTAATTTGCGGCGTTTCATTTGTTCAATTTCATCATCACGGCTGGCATTTTTAACCCTATCTTTCTCAAGCTGATTAATTTGCTGATCAAGTAGAGTATGCTCATCAAACAGCACCGCGAAGTGGCTGTCTTTTTGCTTGAGTTCGGCAATGATATCTTTGTTGTCTTGAAAAGTATCAGTTTTTCTCATGAGGTCATCCTTGTTTTATGTGGCGCTAGTATGAGAACTAGCACTTTATGATGAAGCTGGAGTTTTCTTAGCTACTTCAACAATAAACCGGTGGAGCTAGCTTATCTTTTTAATAAGTAGCTACCCTTGATTGTAGCGAAATAATCACCTTGATACTATCTCTAACCGTCTACAGCAAGCTATTACAACACTGTCATAACAGCTCTGTATCTATTTAAAATACAAAATACTTATCATTATACGATTGGTTTTACTAAAGTTAATATTCGGATTTCTCAGCTTGCCCAAAATAATGAAACCCCTGATAATAGAGTTATCAAAAGTTAGTAGATAGCTGGTAACAGCTTGCCTATATTGAGCAACGGCTAATACTTAGTAACTACTGACTTGCTACTTTTTAAAATTTTAACGACATTTACTCTATAATAAAATAGGAATCACCATGATAGACCAAAGCTTATTAGATGCAGTCAAGAGCTATAGTGAAAAGATGTCCCGTCCTATTACCTTTGTATTGGGTAGAGGCGAACACGCTAAACGTGCCGAATTGATAGAATTTTTGACTAGTATCGCTAGTACTACTGACAAGATTAATTTTAATCCTGAAGCCAATGACAGCAGTTTGCCAAGCCCTATTAGTTTTGCGGTGCGTAGCCATATTGATGATACTTTAGTTGATAATGGTATTGTGTTTAGTGGTATCCCTGGTGGCCATGAGTTCACGTCATTGATCTTAGCTATTTTGCAAGCGGGTGGTCATACCTTAAAGCTGGATGAAGGTATCCAAAAGTTAGTGAAGCGTTTTAACAAGCCGCTCCAGTTTCAGACTTACGTATCTCTGTCATGCCACAGTTGCCCAGAAGTAGTACAAGCACTCAATCAGTTTGCCTTATTGAATGAAGGTATTAGCAATGAGATGATTGATGGGGCCTTGTTTCAAGAGCAAGTAGACGCTAATAAGATCCAAGGCGTGCCTGCGGTATTCTTAAACGGTAAGCCCTTTGCTAACGGTTTGATTGACACTGCCAAACTAATCGCAAAACTACAAGAGCAGTATCCAGACTTGTTAAATGAAGCGAGCGCAGAAGATACTGAGCAACTTGAGCAGCAAGATGTCACTATCATTGGTGCCGGACCAGCTGGCGTTGCAGCGGCAATCTATACGGCTCGTAAAGGCCTAAAAGTCACTATGGTCGCTGACCGTATTGGCGGACAAGTTAAAGATACTCAAGATATCGAAAACTTGATTTCAGTCCCTTTGACTAATGGTACCGATTTATCGAATAATTTGATCAAGCATTTGGGTGAATACAACATCACCATAAAGCAACACGTCAATGTTAAGTCGCTTGATCAAACTGAAGACGAAAACTACAGCATTCATCTGAATACTGGTGAGACTTTTGAGAGTCGTAGTATTATTCTAGCGACTGGTGCTCAATGGCGTAAGCTTAACATTCCAGGCGAAGAAGAAAACACGGGTAAAGGCGTAGCTTATTGCGCTCATTGCGATGGCCCTTTCTTTAAAGGTAAAGATGTTTCAGTGATTGGCGGTGGTAACTCCGGTATCGAAGCAGCACTAGATTTAGCTGGTATCGTCAACCATGTTACAGTCTTTGAATATGCTGATGAGCTAAAAGCTGATCAGGTGTTAATCAATAAAGCCCGTGAAAAAAACAACATCGAAATCATCACTAGTGCGGCGACCAAAGAAATCAAAGCCACAGATGGTAAAGTTAGCTCTATCGTCTATGAAGACCGCAAAACTAGCGAGATTAAAGAAGTTGATTTAGCTGGGGTATTTGTGCAGATTGGACTGATACCTAATACTGACTTTATCAAAGGTTTCGTCGATATGAATCGCTTTGGTGAGATTGAGATTGATGAGCGCTGCCGTACCGATCGCAAAGGTATCTTTGCTTGTGGCGATGTCACTACTGTACCGTTTAAGCAGATTAATATTGCTATGGGTGAGGGTAGTAAAGCTGCATTAAGTGCTTTTGAATATCTAGTAATGCAGTAAGATTAATACTTCTCAATAGAGTGAACTTATTTTAAAAAACCATCTCGATATCGAGGTGGTTTTTTTTGTAGCTAATCTTGCTTTGCGCTCCTATCTTGCTCACCCACTGGAGCGGTGACTAGAGTCTGATGGCGTCTCGATAACTCCCCCAGCCAAGTCCCCGCAATCGAGTGTTTAAGCAAGGATAACCACTGCAATCAAGACTAAACCGCTTTTTGCGGCAACGCTCATAAAAAACACCCATCATTATTTATGATAGGCGTAGTTAGAGACAGTAGGCACAGACTATTTAGTTTAGTCTTTAGGTAGATCAGTCGTCTAACAAATCCATCTGCTTGGCCGCTTCATAGATACCTGTTGAGCGCGCACCCGTACGACAAAATATCAAGATTGGCTGTTCGGCTTGATTAAAAAAATCGGCGAACTCTTCAACATGAGGCTGAGTAAGTCCAGTTCCTGCAAAAGAAATCTCTTTGTAAGCAATACCGGCCTTTTCGGCAGCAGCAGCAATATCAGCGCTAGTAGGCTGATTACTCTCTTCGCCGTCAGGACGATTATTAATAATGGTTTTGAAGCCATTTTCAGCCAGCATAGCAACTTGTTCAGGAGTGACTTGTCCTTGGATACTAATATTATGCGCCATAAAAATTCCTCGGTTTGGATTATTGAGTTAAAACGGTGATAGGTTTAGCTATCTAGAGCAGACCTTGCATTAATGCACTTTGATAAAGCAATTTAGCGCGAGCGCCAGTACCACAAAACATCAAGATAGGCTTAGGAAAAGCATGATAATAAGTGGCAAACTGCTCGACCGTGAGTAAGCTTAAGCGTTCATCGTCAAAAGGTAGATGATGGTAGGCTAAGTTTGCTTGCTTAGTAGCAGTGGCTAGCTCTTGGCTACTTGGCTGAGTGATATGCTCATCATCAGGACGAATATTAATCACTGAACGATAGCCTAGCTCAGCAATCTTAGCGCATTGCGTAGGATAGATTTGTTTATAAATAGTGAGATTATCAGTCATAAGTAATGTCAGTTGCTTGTGTTGAGTAGCGGTTACTTGAGTAGCGATTACTTGAGTATTAGCCTCTAAACAGAATTTTAAATGGTAGCCTTACAGTATAACTGAGCTTAAGCGTGGTGAATATAGTTCAATTAATAACTTGGTTATAGGCTAGGCTGCTTTTATAGGGAATATTTGATGCCGACTATCTTCTAATTAGTGCCTTCTGCTCAGTTATTTAGGTTAAATGTCTTACACCCATTACGTTGTGCTAAGTCGTTTACCTTGCTGAGCAATGAGCAATGAGCAATGAGCAATGAGCAATTTAGGGTTCGCTCGTTATCGCTCAACAAAATGCTATTTTATAGCATACAAGCAATACTCATCAGCGGTGCAAAATAGCTTAAGTATCTTTTAGAGCAGTAACAGCATCCATATTGCTCAAATAGACTTGCCCAGATAGTTCAGAGATCAATGGCGTATGTTCAATAATATCCATGACTGGCCCCTTAATAAAGCTAAAATGTAGACGCTTGTTCTGCGCAGCAAGCTCTTGATTAAGGGTGATTAGCATCTCTTGAGCGGTGAGGTCAATATGATTGACAGCAGCCATAATTAAGATGATTTCCTTGGCCTCAGGATACTTTTTTGTCGCTTGTATAACGTGGCGATGTACCGATTCGCTATTACCAAAAAACAAACTCTCATCAACGCGTAGCATCACTAAGTTATGATAAGTGATGACGTCATGACGATTAATATTGCGAAAGTGTCCAGTACCTGCCAGCTGCCCGACGACAGCTACATGCGGCTGGCTGGACTGCAAAATCAAGCTAGCAAAAGACACCATCAAGCCGATAACTAAGCCAGTATTTAAGCCAAATATCAGCACCCCAATAAAAGCAGCTATAAAGCTTGCAGCATCTAAACGATCACGCTGCCAAGCCGATTTAAAAGTAGCAATATCAATCAGGCCAATAATCGAGGCCATAATAGTTGCGCCTAGTATCGCATAAGGCAGGGGAGCCAGGGCTGTGCCAAAGGCGATCAAAGCAGCAATCATCACGATTACAGTCACTAAACTGGCCAGTGGGGTTTTAGCCCCTGAGTCAGCGTTAATAGCGGTACGCGAAAATCCACCAGCAACCGCAAAGCTCTGAAAAAATCCACCAGCTAGGTTAGCCAGCCCTAAGCCGGTCAGTTCACGATTAGCGTCAAAGGTTTCCCCGCGTAAGCGCGCATAGTTACTAGCAACTGAACTACTGGAGACAAAGACAATCAATGCCATTAGACCTGCTGTTGGCAATAGGTTCAGCGCCTCACGTAAGTCTGGAATATAAGGCAAAGTAAAACTAGGTAATCCCTGCGGAATAGCGCCAATAGTGGCTACTCCAGCAGAAGACCAGTGCAGTATTGAGCTCAGTAACAGCGCGCTGATGAGTAGGATAAGAGGAAACAAGCGCTCAGCCCATTTGGCGTAGCTGACCGAGAGCCACGAGCGCCAGACCCACTGGCTGGCATAGCGATTAGCGACTAACAAGCTAAAGGCCGCCACCCCAATCAATAGCGTTAATGGGTGCAGTTGCTGAGCATACTTCACCATACTCGACACATAGCCAACTAAGCTGTTGCCAGCGACTGGAATATCCGTTAAATATTTGAGCTGGCTGACGAAGATCAGTACGGCAGCACCGCTAATAAAGCCAGCTGATACCCCGCGACTAATGAACTGCATAATCCAGCCAAGTTTCAGCCAACCTGCTATCCATAACAGTGCTCCGACCATTAACGCTAATAGACTGGCCATTAATACGTACTGCTCAGCCCCTTGATCCGCGTAAGCGTGTAGAGCACTAGCGGTCATAATGGCGGTGATGGCAACAGGGCCCACTGCCTGTACGTTACTAGAGCCAATCCAAGCATAAACCATAACTGGCACTATAGCGGCATACAGCCCATAAACAGGCGGCAGACCTGCTAACACCGCATAGCCTAAGCTTTGTGGAATGACTAACACCCCTACCACTAATCCGGCGACTAAGTCAGTCAATAGGGCAGAGAGTGGGTATTGGCGCAACCAAATCGGTATCAGACGCTGAGCAGCATTAGTCATAAGAAAGTACCATCGTCTTGAACAGTTATCAGGTTAAGCTTAGCATACAAAACAGCGGTCAAATCACAGCGCTAGCTGTCAATTTTACTTTGAACAAAAGCGCTCATAGAGAAGCTGCAACACCGCTAAAGCATCATCACTGGCGATACTATAATAAATTTGTTTGCCTTCGCGACGAGTAGCTACTAGCTTGTCTTTACGTAGAATGCCAAGCTGTTGTGATAAGCTTGGCTGTCCAACACCAACTGAACTCTCAAGCTCGCTAACACAATATTCACCTTGGGTTAGCTGACATAGCAATAGCAAACGATCAGGGTGTGATAATGACTTCAGAAGTTTGCTTGCTTGCTGTGAAGCTTGTTGCATTTGCTTAGCAAGATCTAGCGGGACAAAGTCAGCCATATTTACTGATTCTAAGCCATCGCTTTTATCAGTATCAGTCGGTATCAACGGGGTCGTTAATGAAGTAGTAGTTGTCAGAGCGGACTCCTTAAGTAGTCACAGTAATGTCATTATTTTATACTAATTATTATGTTATTTAGGGCGTTTTGGACATTTACAAGTCGATTACTGCTGTAGCTGACTGTCCAATATTATCTAATCTGAGCGAGCTGAAGGTTAATTATATAGTATACCCAATATAATTATCAAAATTTACATTATATAAATTGATAAAGTGTTTAGGGGTTGTTATATTGACCATGAGTTCGACTATTAACTAAAGCTGCCAAACTCTATTACATCTTGGCAGACCATCAATATAATTAGAAGCTAGCGATAGTAGCTTAAGACTAAACCCTGAATACTAGGTTTCGATTACAGCGAGGACAGCATGCAAGTACATTCTTTCTTACATCAAGACACAGAGACTTTTACCCACGTATTAGCAGATACCTCAAAGCAGCTATGCGCCGTTATTGATCCTGTACTGGATTTTGATCCTAAGTCAGGAAGTACTGGCAGCACCGGAATCGATGAGGTTATTGAGTTCGTGCGTAGCCAGGAGTGGCAGCTGGTGTATATTATTGAAACGCATGCGCATGCTGATCATTTATCTGCGGCTATCCACTTGCAACAAACCTTAGGTGGCGAATTAGTGATGGGTAAATATATCACCCAAGTACAGAAAATATTTAAGCAAATTTTTAATTTTGATACTAGTTTCCGTACTGATGCCAGTCAGTTCGATATTTTAACGGCAGAAGGTGATACTTTGGTGTTAGGTGATATTACTATCACTGCTATGCATGTGCCCGGACACACGCCTGCTGACATGGCCTATATCGCTACTGATGACAGTAAAACAGCAGTCTTTGTGGGTGACACGCTATTCGCCCCTGATGTGGGCACTGCACGTTGCGACTTCCCAGGCGGCGATGCCCGAACTTTGTATCAGTCTATCCAAAAAATATTAGCTCTAGCTGATGATACGGTCATTTATCTATGCCATGACTATCCTAGCCAAGGTCGTAAGCACTGTGCGACTACGACAGTTGCGGCGCAGAAATTGGCTAATATTCATGTCAAAGAAGGTATCAACGAAGCCGAGTTTGTAGAAATGCGTGAGCGCCGCGATGCGACTTTAGAGATGCCACGCTTAATAATCCCTTCAGTCCAAGTGAATATCGATGCTGGTAAATTGCCTGAGCCTGAATCGAATGGAACTCGTTATCTAAAAGTACCTATTAATGTACTTGGGCAATGATTCTACAGCCTAAATCAGTATGATATAAATAGTCTTTTTACTATGGCTAGTCCAGATATGTCTAGCTTATTATTTAAAGTTTCTGAGCGCATCAGCAACTGCAATAAAGGAGTTAATTATGCAGATTAATATTGGCAACAACGAGAGAGTACTACGCATTATTGTCGGAGTAATTATCATCGGCCTTGGGGTTTATTTTCAGAGCTTGTGGGGTATTATCGGGTTAGTGCCTTTATTGACTGGTATATTCCGTTTTTGTCCGTTATATACTATGCTGGGTATGAATACCTGCAAACGTTAAGCTAATGCCATAGCAAAGCCGCTGCTCTGTTGTCAAAGGTCAATAATACTTAGTGTTATTGACCTTACTAAATGCAGTAAATAGCGAAAATAAACTATTAGCTACTGCGGCAAATGGAGAACGCAATGAACCCTTACAAACGCTATGTACTGCCAAAAATAATTGATATAGCTTGTAGCACTGATGCTGTGATGAGTGCCCGCGCCAAAATCGTTCCGCAAGCACTAGGCGAAGTATTAGAGATTGGCATCGGTAGCGGTCTTAACTTAGAGTTTTATGATCGGCAAAAGGTGGCAACTATAGTTGCAGTTGACCCAGCTGCACAGATGCAGACTGTGGCACGTCGGCGTGCCGATGCTATTGGTATCCCCGTTGAGATAATGGCTGTTGATGTGCAGGGCATTCATGCGGCAACCGATCGATTCGATACTATTGTTATGACTTTTACACTATGTAGTATCAATGAGCCAATACCAGCGCTGCAAGAAATGATGCGAGTGCTGAAACCAGCAGGGCGATTGCTATTTTGTGAGCATGGCTTAGCACCGGATGCCCCAGTTGCGCGTTGGCAACAGCGATTGACGCCTTGGTGGAAGCCGCTAGCAGGTGGCTGTCATCTCAATCGTGATATTCCAGCACTTATTGAAGCAGCTGGGTTTAGCATTGAGGAGCTAAGGGCAGAGTATTTATCAGCGCCACGGGCGCTAACCTATATCTATAGCGGCTCAGCCCGACCATCATGCCAAAATTAGCAATTAGCAATTAGCAATTGTTGCTGTGCAGAACATTCAATCAACACTGTAAATAAACTAGGCAGTACCTTGCTAAGTAAGTCTCTGCAACAAAGCGTAAGCCCATATAGTATTAAGTCCGCCAAACGTAAGCATAGAGCCATAAACTCAATAAAAGTGTTAACCTAGTTAGTAATAAGCACCTCTTTTTAAGTTAAAGCCAGTTTTTTAGCTATCCGCGCTTTAAGCTAACAATCATGGATCATGATAACCAGCAAATAATAATTAAAATAGGAGTTACCGAATGAGTGAACAAAGCTTGCATATCGTTTGTAATAATTGCCAAGCGACTAACCGGTTACCAGCGGAGCGTCTAGCGGCTAATCCTAACTGCGGTAAATGCGGCGAGGCATTGTTGACAGCTAGCGTGCATGAGCTAACGACGCAATCGACCAATAAAGTTATTCAAAAGAATGATGTCCTAACTATTGTGGACTTTTGGGCGAGCTGGTGTCAGCCCTGCTTAATGATGGCACCACATTTTAAGACGGCTGCTAGTCAATTACCGCAAGTAGTGCTGGCTAAGCTGCAAACCGATAAATACGAGCAAGCCGCCGCCCCTTATAATATTCGTAGCCTACCGACGATGGTGGCTTTTCGAGGCGGTAAAGAAATAGCACGGCAGTCAGGTGCTTTGTCTAGTGGTCAGATCGTACAGTGGATACAAAGCTTGCCATCATAAATAGCTTTTGATGCTAATTGCCTGCATTTAAGCGACAAAAAAGCCAATACTTTACTAAGGTATTGGCTTTTTTATGTTGAACATTTGAGATTAACTATTGTTTAACTTTATTCACCATAAATCTTAATACCATTGGCAAAGCTACAGCGCTTAATACGGGCAGATTGAATGATGGCATCACGCTCACCATAAAGCCGTGATAACTTAACATCGCGAGCGTTGGTGTCGTTGCTTTTGCCCACCCCAAAACTGATATTGGGAGAGATACCCCAGCGTCCTGCAGAGATACCTACGCCGACCCCAGAGGATGATAAAGTTGAGCGCTCGTTACGTGTAGCCTCAACATAGCTATTGACTCGATTATACTCTTGAGTGAGTGCTTGGCAGTCGTAGCTTTGATAAGTGCTGGGCGGTACATATTGTGGGGTTAGATTGCCAGTTGTTGCACAGCCTGAGAGACCAAATATACCAGCTGCGCTCAAAAGCGTTGCTGCTGTGAGTTTTTTCATAGTGGCTCCGTAAGGCTAAGGTATTGTATTTGCATGGAATATATTAATAATATAATACAAGTGCTTAAGATAGCAAAATTAAAGCGCTGGTGATACTAAAAACATAGCATTTGAAGTCTAAATCGATGCTAAAAAACCAGAGCATTAATTATAGAGTGATTTAGACCCAAAACTTAGAACTTAAAAAAAGTTAGCCGGCTTGGTACAAGCTAATACTACTATGCCTATATAAGCTATGGTGGCGATAGCAACCCCCACTTTAGTTTGTGACGGCAGGGCATTGGGACTAAAGGCTTTGATACTGGCGCTAATAGCAGCAATGAGTAAAACAATTTTGGCCAATACCCATTGAATAGGAGCATTAACGCTTAGTAGCTGCATGAGCATCCAGCCGCCTGAAACAATAATCAAGGCGTAAAGAATATGGTTAGCAATTTTGATTACTCGTGGCGGCCGTTTCTGCGCGCTCAATACTAAGTAGCTCTGATATATAAATAGGCCTATCACCAACAGTGCCAACAGAGTGTGCAAATGTTTCATTAAGTGTTAATCCTTTAGTATGAAAGTTCACGAACGAGAGCGATGATGCACAAATTCATATGAAGTCTGCTGGAAATATACTTTTATATAATGATAAAAGTATATTAGTAAAATAGCTGTTATTTATAAGCGATAATTCTATAGGCACTAAGGTTAGCTAGCAGCTACTATAAGAGTAAAGATACTATTATTTTGTCATATCTATTATGAGTTTTGACCTGCACATAGCGGGCTAGTAGGGCTTTGAGTTTGCTGCTGCCACTCCGCAGGCGTATAAGCATGAATAGCAAGCGCATGAACATTACCTCCTTTTGAAGTTAATAATTCTGCGACTGAAGCATAAACCAGCTGATGACGTGCCACTAGACGTTTATTATCAAAAACTGCGCTGACGATAGTGAGCTTAAAATGGCTCTCCTTACCTTCAAAATAGCCAGCATGATTCATGGACTCATTAATCAGTTCAAGGTGTTGAGGATGTAATTCCTGTAGCCCTAAGTCAAGAGCAGCAGCAGTAGGCGTATTCATAGTTATACCTCAATGATCTAAACGCTAAACAGTTATAAAATTAAGCGTTTAGTATAACAGATAGTAAAACCTTAATAATATAGAGCTAAAGTAGGGTAGCAGTACGCTAGGAATGGTTGTACCTTACGTATAGCTGATTGATATACCTCAGTATATAAAACACTCAAGCAAAAAATAGAGCATGAACAGTCATTCATACTCTATTAATAGTTGTGGTTTCTCAAATGCTAGACTTACTTAATTTACTGTATTAATCATCAATAGTTAGCAACTAGCGACGTGATTTTTGATACAGCGGCGTGACCTTAGGCATCAAAGCTTGCAACTGGGTAATACGATTGCTACTCGATGGGTGAGTGCTTAAGAACTGCGGTGGCTCACCTTGGCTGGCACGTTGCATTTTTTGCCATAAGCTAATAGCTGCTTGTGGGTTATAACCGGCACGTGCCATTAGCTCTAGACCGATTTGATCTGCTTCACTCTCTTGCGTACGACTATGAGGACGACTTAAACCAAAGTCACCAGCTAAGTTTGCCAGCTGTGCTTGACCTTGTGAGAGACCGAATACACTAGCAGCTACACCAATACCAGTTTGCGTTGCATACTCACGCGATAAGCGTTCACGTGAATGCTCACGTAAAGCATGCGACATCTCATGACCCATAATGGCAGCAATTTCGTCGTCGGTTAAATTTAATTTATCAATAATACCAGAATAGAACATGATCTTACCACCAGGCATAACAAAAGCGTTTAGCTGATCAGACTTGATGGTGTGAACTTCCCAATTCCATTTGGCTGCATCTGGACGATAAACGCCTACTTGACCTACCAAGCGATTAGCGATGCCTTTTAAACGATTAAGTTGAGCTTTATTAGTATCCAGTACGCCTTTAGCCCGTGCTTCTTGAATATTTTTGTTATAGCTTTGCGCTGAAAGCTGTAATACTTGCTCGCTAGATACTAGCAATAGTTGCTGACGATCGACACCGATAGCACCACCGTTAGTAGTAGTACTACAACCTGTTAAGCTTAGTACTGATAGTGATGCTGCCATAACTGTAGTAGTTACTAGCTTTTTCATAATATACGTCCTCGTAAGAGATAAAGTTGTACAAATAATAAAGATGAAAAATAATTCGCTTTATTATAATAAGCATTACTGTGCAAATCCAACACTGCAATAGTAACAATACAGCGTAGCATTGTAAGTAATACGATTTACTAGCATGTAATTCATAAGTTATGTAATGATAGGTAACTAAAACACAGATATTGCTTGATACTAAAGCTGGGAAAAGGCGGTAGCGATAGAAATAGTAGTCTATAAAAGATCCTAAACTCTAGCCGTTGCATCTAATTTTATCAGACATTGTTATAAGAGCTGATTATTAGATTACCTTTTTTAAAATTTTAATTAAAATAAAAAATATTTA
Source organism: Psychrobacter urativorans (assembly GCF_904846695.1). Taxonomy (GTDB): domain Bacteria; phylum Pseudomonadota; class Gammaproteobacteria; order Pseudomonadales; family Moraxellaceae; genus Psychrobacter; species Psychrobacter urativorans. The sequence continues at coordinate 3,273 of NZ_CAJHBR010000016.1, read as the reverse complement.
TACTGAAGAAATATAGTTTTAAATCAATTGTTTGAAATCGAATCTAGTATTATTATAGGTCTAAAGAGTCTATGGTAGGTGTTATTGAAGAAAATAAAGATTGACACTTTCGTAGAAGTTGCTAGAATAGCCAGCCTATCCAGAGGTAGTCGTGAATAACGCTACATTTTGATATATGCGGGAATAGCTCAGTGGTAGAGCATAACCTTGCCAAGGTTGGGGTCGAGAGTTCGAATCTCTTTTCCCGCTCCAAATATGGCTTGAAAAAGCAGGAAGCCTCACTATGTAATGTAGTGAGGCTTTTTTTATGCCTGCAATTCGGTGCTTAAGTCGATAAATCAGCCGCCTTCTATATCTTAATTAAAGCTGATACAGAATTGATTTGATCCTTAGCATAGTGGTGGTCACTGTAATTGAGCTTATATTAGTGTATTTTTCATATTCTCTGCATCACCTATTACTCCAAGCCAATTTCGCTATATCATTTTTACCATCAATTAGCTACACAGTATACGGGCCTTTATTGAATATCAATTAAGCGGGTAGCTGATTTTAGCTACAGAGCTTCAAAACTATTCATTGCCCCATGATTCTTGCTAATTGAAAGGTCTAATACACCGCTCTAATACACCGCTCTAATAAATATTAAATCATATCTGACCATTCGCTATCAAAAAATAGTAATTTATACTTCTATCATATTAATAGAAGTAGCAGACAGTCTATATAAACGTTTTATATGACAATTGTTAGCACTGAATATCAAAATCCCAGCTTAATAGCTGGGATTTTTTTTTGCTAAATAATGATCGCCTATTATTACCAAACGTTTTGCAATTCCAGCTTAAGTAAATTCCTGTCACTACTCACGTGTTCTGTAGTCCGTTTTCTAAAGCTTATCAGCAGCATAGTTATTTTTTGCTACTAGCTTCAGTATTCATTACTAGTAAGCACAGTAATCCCTCTAATGAGTATGTGATGAATAAGAAATGAATGGTCATTACTGGTAAGCAATTTATCTTTTTCAGGCTCTTCTAAATAATTTCAGGCTTTACCTCATGTCATTAAATTTGATTTTTTGCTGTGAACCTTAATCAACTGTGATATATTCATTAAAACGAATATTTATATCCGTTTATTCGAATATAATTAATTTTAACTCTAACTATCATATTTTCTCTGAGTTTACTGCGTTTAGGTCGGAATATTGAAACGATGAAAATAGATGGTTTTACAATAAATTAATAATGTTAATAGAAAGCATTAACAGCTACTGGGATAGCTGCTAATGCGTTTGTTGTATTAACAAACTAAATTCAATGAGAGAAATAAGGCTTTTTCTGCTGTTTTTGTAGGATGGGTAGAGGCTCAGTAGAACAAATACCAATAGGCTTCATTTTTCGCTTACTTAGAGGTAATGACATGAATAGCAAAATATTATTATCGCCAGTACTAGTAATAGCAATGAGTCTAATTGGTTGTCAAATGATGGCTGGCAATCAGCTATCCAATGCTGATATTGCAATCAATAAAATCAAGTGGAAAAAGAGTGGAGTTGTTTTTGAGCAGCCCAGTGACAACATGCTAAAAGCTAACGAAAGCCGAATTGTTTTTATACGTCAAAGTGAGACTGCTACTGAAACAAACCCTATCGTAGTGGGGATTGGTTCTGATGATCTTGTTGGCGCTAATTTAGACAACCTGTTTCAAGTTAGCTTAACTAATAATCATTATTCAGATGTTGTTATCTGTAATGGCTCACAGATAATTACTGTTCAAAATATGAATAGCATAAGCGCACAAGTACTAGCTCAGTCAAAGCGGTTTGACTTTATACCGCAAACCACGACTTATTTAAAAATAAGCCTGTCTGCAGCAGGCGCACCTACGATTGAAAAACTGCCTACTACACAAGCATTGTCGCTGTTGAGTCAAAGCATGCGTCAAACGCATCAAATTAGTCGTGTTTTCATAGACTGTAGCAGCCCTCAACCAGCAGTAATTCCTCAACCTATTGTTGTAATGCCCTTAACAGTAGAATCTCCAGCATCAAATCAACCGATAAGAAATGAAAAACAGTTCACAGTCTTGTTTGACTTTGACAGCACTAAAATTACAACCAATACCACAGCTGAGTTAGGTGCAATGGCTGACTTTATCAAAACCCGTCGTACGATTAATAAAATTATTTTAGAAGGTCACACTGACAACAAAGGCTCTGATAACTACAACTTAGAGCTTTCTCAGGCACGCGCTAATAAAGCTAAAAGTATTTTAGTAAATATATATGGCGTCGACAGTATGAAGCTGACTCCTATGGGATATGGCGAATATAAACCTGTAGATACTAATACTACTAGACAAGGACGTCGAAATAATCGTCGAGTTGTCGCTACTGTCATATCGGAAGAATAGATCTCTCAATAATTTTATTTCGATAATAATTTCCCTCAAAATCAATAGTCCAAGGATGAACTTATGAATAACATTATGGTTAAAGTCAACGGTAAAGACAGTGTCATTGCTGAAAAAATCATTGTTACAAAAGATAGCTTACCTACAGTTATCCAAGCCAGAAATAAAGTGAACTATGAGCTTATTGAGCAAGTTACTGGAAAGGCACCAGATCATATAATAACTAAGCGGGTAGGCAAGCATTTAGAAATCTCATTTGAAGAGGACAGTAATACACCTGATCTTATCATTGAAGGCTTCTATGACAGCACCGATAGCGCTCTTATAGGTTTAGGCGAAGATGGTAGCTACTATTACTACGTGCCAGATACAGGAAAAGTAGGGGATTACGTTACTGAGTTACAAGCTGGTGAAATTGAAGGCCAAGCGATTGGCGGTCAGTCACAGGCTTCCCCTTGGTGGGTTGGTGCTACGGAAGGCTTTAATGCTCTTCCTTGGCTAGTTGGACTAGCTGGTGTTGGTTTAGCAGCAGCTATTTTCGGTCATGATGATGATGACAGCGACGCTGACGCTGATGCCGATGCCGATGCTGATGCCGATGCCGATGCCGATGCCGATGCTGACGCCGATGCTGATGCTGATGCTGATGCTGATGCTGATGCTGATGCTGATGCCGATGCTGATGCTGATGCTGATGCTGACGCCGATGCTGACGCCGATGCCGATGCCGATGCCGATGCCGATGCCGATGCCGATGCTGATGCTGATGCTGATGCTGATGCTGATGCTGATGCTGATGCTGATGCTGATGCCGATGCCGATGCCGATGCCGATGCTGATGCTGATGCTGATGCCGAT
>NZ_CAJHBR010000015.1 GCF_904846695.1 Psychrobacter urativorans | reverse complement strand
ATTAAATAGATATTGATGATAAATTCGTCTATGGGCATCTCACAACTCCATTGTATTCTTGGTCGAAAACAATAGATTAGTGAGGTGCTCTTCTTTTTTCAATCACTTTCGAAGTTGAGAGTGGGGTCTAACTATCTATCATATAAGCCAAAAACAATAGGATAGCCACTTTATGAGCCAAACTTTACCTAAACTCAGTCATTACATGGTTGATGAAGCTCAATATAGTCTGCTGCGTTCCGTCAGTTATCTGACAGCTGATGAACGTCGTGATGTAATTGACGCTTGCGGGTTTGGTGATGTCGCCCATATAAAAGATAAACGTAAATCCGGTGAGCCTTATATCACTCATCCTATAGCCGTTGCTGAGATATTGGCAGGCTTTCGCTTAGATCGCGATACTATCATCGCCGCTATTTTGCATGACACAGTAGAAGATACTGAAGTTAGCGACGATGAGCTTGAGCAACGTTATGGTAAAGTTGTCGCTCGTCTGGTCGACGGGGTGACTAAGTTAAAGTCCTCTAGCCATAATAAGCAACAAAACAAAGCAGCAACCTTTCATAAAATACTGACAGCGACGCTCAACGATCCTAGAGTCCTGATTATAAAGCTTGCTGATCGCTTGCATAATATGTCTACCCTTGATGCCGTTCGTCCCGAAAAGCAACGGGCTACTGCTCAGGAAACTTTAGATTTTTATGTGCCTTTTGCTCGCCTTATGGGCATTAATGATATTGCTGATTATATCGAAGTGCTCTGTTATCGGAATCTTGATTCGGAAATGTATAACAAGCTATCGGATAAGCTTTTACAGTATGGGCTTGGCCGTAACTTTCAAAAAGAAGCCATCCATCGCTATTTAATTATAGTACTTAGTAGTTTAGGGCTTACTGGACACGTGAAGATACTAGATAATCGGGTCACTATGTATCGACAATTCTTCCGTAATCGTGGTGAAATCAACTCTTTATTACGTCAGTATTCTTTTGAGATTGTATTAGATACTATCGAAGCTTGTGACAAGTTAGCTTATTATTTAATCAAAAAATATCAAATCTCTGATGATAACATTGAAGACAATATTCGCCGTCCACTGCCGGGTGGCAATCAGTCGCTTACCCTCATCTACGAGCGTGATAATGACTGTATTAAAGCCACTATTATGACCAAAAAGATGCAGTATGCTTCAAGGCTTGGGGTTATCGGTGCTGAGCACGCTTCTGATATTAGCCAGTCCGTCATTCAAGCCTCACTGCGTAATATGAAGGACTTGATTAATGAGGACTCGTTAGATGATAACAGTCCTGATTTTTCAGCAGCGGTTTCTACTATTAATGAGCTGATGGATTACCTACATTCGAGTAAGATCCTCTGCTACAGTCCGCAAGGTCGGGCTTATGAATTGCCTCAAGGGGCCACTGCACTTGATTTTGCTTATGCAGTAGGCCCTATGGTTGGTAACGTGGCAGTAGGTGCCAACATCGATGGCAAACATGCCAAGTTAGGTACCATAGTTACTAATGGTCAAACGGTTGAGATAGAAGTTGATAAGAATTCTGAGCCTAAAGCTGAATGGCTAGGGTTTGTGTCAACTAATAAGGCTCGTCAGCAGATATTACGCTGGTTTAAAGACTTGTCAGCAGAAGATAAACTACGTCATGGTCAACAAGCACTAGATCGGGCCTTAAAAACTTATCAAAAAAGTCTTGAGGATCTAAGCGATAGTGATTGGAAAAACTTACTTGAATGGCGTGGGTTGGCCGAAAAAAGCGAGCTATTTGAGCAGATTAGTTGTGGGACTTTGTTGCCACAGCTGGTAGTATCTCGTCTGTTCAATGACGATCTCAGTAGCATGCATACTGAAGATAGTAATGAGCCAGTAGTACAACCACAACAGCTAATTGCCAATGCTGCCGGAGTCGAGCTTGACTTTGCCAATTGCTGCCATCCGATTTATGGCGATCCTATCGTCGGTCATTTATCCCGACATGGCTTAGTAGCCCATCGACACAAGTGCTTTTCGCTAGATGAAATTCGTAAAGATAACCCCTATCAAGTTATTCAATTGCGTTGGCGCGACGACAAGGCGGTTAAGCAAAGTGAGTCTGAAGAATATGCGGGCAAAATACGTTTCCCCGCCTTCTTGAAGCTATCGACCGTACTAAACGACGAGCAAATTAGCGCCGTGATTTATCATCTGCGTCAGCTTAATATCGGTGTAGAAACGATTGATGTCCGTAACAGCGATACTATTTTGCAAATCGTGGTGCGTAGTCGCAGTCACTTGGCGCAAGGTATCCGCGAATTGCGCTCATTGTTAGGTTTTCCTAATATTATGCGCCTATATCAGTTATAATTTTTAGGCGAAGTTTTATGTCTAACTACTTAGGCTAAGTTAAAGCTAGGCTTAATTGTAAAAAAGCAGAAAAAGCCTTTAGCAGTACTGTACTTATAAACAACACTCAAACCAATAAAGCTGACTAATTACAATCCATTAAGTTAGCATGGTCTAAAAAATATGACTTGTTATTGCTAAGCGCCTAGCAAGTCCGAAATCCCTCACTAGCAATTTATGCTATCAATATACAACAAGGATATATTATGAGCCGTCAAACCATTCAAACGGACAAAGCCCCTGCCGCTGTTGGTACTTACTCACAAGCTATCAAAGTCGACAACACTGTCTATATCTCAGGACAGCTCGGTTTTGATCCGCAAACTATGGAGCTAAAAAACGGCTTTGAGGCACAAGCTAAGCAAGTTTTTGAGAATATCAAAGCGATTTGTGAAGCAGCTGGTGGCACTATCAACGACGTGGTCAAATTCAATGTCTCTTTGACTGACCTAAATGATTTCGCCGCTTTAAACGAAATGTTTATGGCCAATTTAAGTGAGCCTTATCCTGCCCGTGCAGCCGTTCAAGTTGCAGCCCTTCCTAAAGGTGGCGTGGTCGAGATTGAGTCTATTATGTATATTGCATAAGTCAGAGCTCAAATACAGTCAAGATACAGCAAGTAATAACTAGGCCCAAAGTGCTGTTGTAAAAAACGGCTATTTGGGCTTAATGGCTATTTAGCGATTATTTTTTTTAATTTCATAAGGCTGAGAGCATTTTCATGTTGCTACAAGTGGCTCTACCAGTTCCTCTCTATCGGGTATTTGACTATAGCTCAGCAGACAGTAGCATGGCACATGCTCAAGCTTTACCTGCTATCGGCAGCCGTGTAGAAGTACCTTTTGGACGACAAACCTTAATCGGTGTGGTCATCAATTATATTGCTAAAGATCAAAGTTCAGTTCCCCCAAACAAGCTAAAACCTATCACTCGCTGTTTAGATGATGAACCGATTCTAAACGAGCAAATGCTGGCTCTAGCCTATTGGCTGGCACGCTATTATCATTATCCTTTAGGCGATACCTTATCAGTGATGCTACCGAGTTTGATCAGACAAGGTAAGCCGCTAGATCTACTCATCACCCATTGGCGCATACTTGCTAATATCAATGACGATGATTTTCATGCCAATGCAAAAAAACAAAAGCAACAGTTCGATATGCTCAAATTGCATGGTAAGCGTGGCGCTAGTGAAGAGGTATTATTACTAGAGGGCATGCAACGCGCTTTTTTAAAAACCCTAGAAGAAAAAAACCTTGTAGAGCGTTATATCGAAACTAAAGCCGCCCCGCCAGCGGTCAGCTTAGCCAAGATGCCCTTGGATTTAAACCCGGAACAGCAGCAAGCAGTTACCGCTATAGTCGAAGCTCATAAAGCCAACACTTATACTGGATTTTTACTCAACGGTATTACGGGTAGCGGTAAAACTGAAGTCTATTTGCAGGCTATGCAAGCCGTGTTAGAAGCCGGTAAGCAAGTACTGATCTTAGTGCCAGAGATTGGCCTTACCCCCCAAACACGAGCCCGTTTTGCCAGTCGCTTTGCCGCTCAAATCATATTATTACATTCAGGGATGAGCAATACTTATCGTATGCAGGGCTGGCAGGACTGCCGTACTGGTCATGCACAGATTATCATCGGTACTCGCTCAGCTGTGCTTTATCCTTTTGCTAATTTGGGGCTAATAGTCGTTGATGAAGCCCATGATGTCTCCTATAAGCAGCAAGATACTTTACGCTACCATGCCGCTGACGTGGCTCTATACCGTGGTTTTCAAGCCAAAATCCCAGTGGTACTAGGCACAGCAACCCCTACTCTTGAACACCTAAAGCTCATCGATGAGCATAAACTCATTGAGTATCAGTTGCGCACTCGTCCTGGCAATGCTAAGCCTGCTACCATGCAGCTGATCGACGCACGCCTGCAAAGCACTCATCAACAAGCTCAAGATGATGGCGCCCGTTATGATACCGGTTTAACTGATGTACTGATTGGCGCTATCAAACAAACTTTAGAAGCTGGCGATCAAGTATTAATATTTTTAAACCGCCGTGGTTACGCCCCTGTATTATTGTGTGAGGCTTGTGGTTGGCAAGCGGACTGTCCACGCTGCGATGCCCATCTGACTGTCCATTATAATAGCTCATCGCAAAGCAGCTCCTATAACAGTAGCTATTTAAAGTGTCACCATTGTGATTGGCAAGCTTATATTCCAACGACTTGTCCTGATTGCGCCAGTCAAAACTTAGATGCTCGAGGTATGGGTACTACAAGACTGAGCGAAAACCTACATGCTATTTTTGCCAATCCACAAACCAGTAAGCAGCTATATCCTATTATTCAGATTGACCGTGATACTACGCGCCGTAAAGACAGCTGGGAGAATATTTACCAGCGTATCAATCAGGGCAAGCCTGCCATTTTAGTTGGCACTCAGATGGTCGCTAAAGGTCATCACTTCCCTAACGTCACGCTGGTTTGTTTGCCTAATGCCGATCGAGGATTTTTGTCCGCAGATTTTCGCTCACCTGAACATACCGCTCAACTGATGATTCAAGTCGCTGGGCGTGCTGGGCGGGGTGACAAAGCTGGCCGTGTGCTGATTCAAACCCTACAACCTGAAAATGAGCTATTGCTAAAGCTAGTCAAAGATGGCTACTTATCATTCGCACGCCAGCTGCTACAAGAGCGCAAAATGATGGGATTGCCGCCTTATTGCCATGCGGCGCTTATTCGCTGTGAGGGCAAGACGCTAGTGGCTACCATACAGGCGCTCAAGGATGCTATTGCTAACTTGCCTGCCAACCATAAACTGGCAGTACTAGGCCCTATTGATGCTCCAATGAGCAAAAAGAACAGCTTATATCACTCGCAATTATTACTGTTAGCCAAAGATCGCCAGCAGTTGCATCAAGTATTGAACTTATGGTGGCAGCCCGTACTAGCACTACCTAGTACTAAATATCTTAAGCTCACTTTAGATATCGATCCGGTCGGTTGGTAGCTTATAGCTTGCTTATCCGTTATCCGTTATCCGTTATCCGTTATCCGTTATCCATTATAGGCTGCACTCTCTATCAGCGCTGACTGCAGTAAATCACATCAGTCTTTACTTGCTTATTACAGCTTAGTAATAATAAATATGCTAAATTTCTACTGGTTAGGCTCTGCTTTATCAGTATAAAGCTAAGAGCTATTAAGAAATATTGAGAGTTATTATGAGTTCCACACCTTCTCATCCTGCTAGTGATAGCCATGACCACAGCCATAATACTGGACATCAACACGATCATGGCGATCATGATAATTTAGCAGCAAATAAACCATCAGTACAAGATACTAAAGGCTATCAACGTACTTTATTGATCAGCTTTGTCATTATTACTGGCTATATGTTTATTGAAGCCATAGGCGGCTGGATGACTGGCAGTTTGGCGCTATTATCTGACGCCGGTCATATGCTCAGCGACGCTATTGCTCTTGGTGCTACGCTGATGGCTTTCAAGATAGGCGAAAAAGCAGCTACTCAGCAAAAAACTTTTGGCTATAAACGCTTCGAAATTTTAGTCGCTGGGGTCAACGGCGCTACCCTGATTATCATTGCCTTACTCATATTTTACGAAGCTATTAAGCGTTTTAACTCACCACCAGAGATTGCCACTCAAGGTATGCTTATCATAGCTACTATCGGTATGCTGGTAAACGTTCTAGTCGCTTGGCTGATGCATCGGGGCAATAACAGTGAGGACAGTCATGGACATAGCCATAGCTCAAGCACTAATAACTTAGACTCTAGTCTCACCGATCCTTCAGCAGCACCCGACTCGCAAGCTCCAGCAAAAAAACCTGCCAATCTCAATATGCAAAGCGCTTATTTACATGTATTGAGCGACATGATGGGTTCAGTAGCCGCTATCATTGCTGCCCTATTAATGATGAGCTTTGGCTGGGTGTGGGCCGATGCTGCAGCGTCAGTTATTGTTGCTATATTAATCATAATCAGTGGCTATCGAGTAGTACGTGACTCAGTACATATCTTGATGGAAGGGACACCCAAAGGTATTTCCATAGAGACTGTAGAGCAGCGTTTACTTGATCATCCACAAGTTACTAAGATGCATGATTTACATGTCTGGAGTATTACTAGTGGCTTAAATGCCTTGTCCTGCCATGTGGTAGTCGATGACGAAATGAGCATTCGTGAAGCCAGCCTATTAATAGCTGAGCTTGAACAACGCTTGTTAGATCTAGGCATTAACCATGCAACGATTCAGGTGGAGAGTCTAAGCCATCCGCAAGCGCACAGTGATGGGTTAATCTGTGATATAGCAGAACGTCCAACAGGCGCTAATAGCGGTCATATGGGCCACTCACATTAGGTTCAACTTATAAGTATAAAATTATGATCTCACTTATTAATCAACAGCCAACCTTACTACTTTTCTTCCATGGTCTTGACTCCAGCTGTGAGACCAATAAGTTTACTTGTATAGAGCACACACCAAAACACTGTCTAACCGTTAATTATCGTCAAGGATTCCAACTAGCGCTGGATACTTATGAAGATCTTTTGCAACAGAAAATGACTGAGTATCCGCAGATAGTGCTAGTAGGACACTCGCTGGGTGGCTGGTTTGCCAACCACTTCGCTCATAAGTATGGGCTCAAGTCGTTATTGATTGCGCCTTGTATCAATCCTAACGTAGTGCTCTTTAATAGAGCCGCTAACCTAGATGACTTACCTTTTCCTCACCATAATAGCCAGATGACTAAAGTGATGATTGAAGTTAATGATGAGATATTAGCTGTGGCCACCGCGCGCCAAACCTTAATCAAGGTGCCCGAAAGCTGGGAGGTAGAATATTTTGAGGGCGGTCACCATCGCATTGCCCGTGAAGACAAGATTAAAGATTATATTGATGAGCTAACAAAATAATATCAGCGTAAATTATTCATTGTTAATGCTATAAATTATATATACTTGTTTAACTTAAACATTTATTTGATGATACGCCTTATGTCTAGACGCTCCGCTCCCTTTGTTGCCCCCGATTTTCTGGAAGGTCAGCTTGATGAGCTTGACTCAAAACAAGGAAAGAAACGCGCTAAAGCGTTGCTATCGACCCTACAAGAAGATATCGCCAGCTTTCGTGATCAGCAGTTCCCTCCTGATATTTTACGTCAGATTTTTGACATGCCTATTTTTGCAGGCAACTTAGCAGAAGTACAAGCTTATCAGCAGCGCTGGCAGAACTTACTTGAGCGCGCTATGGCTTTTTATCCTGCCGCTTATCTACCCCCTGATTATTTGCCCTTGCCTGCTAGCCTTGAGATTCCCCAGTTTATCTATCATGTTCAGCGTTTACACTTAACTAAGACCCTTGCCAAAGAATCTAAAAGCTTTGGTTCAGTGGCCGCTTTGACAGATAAATGCGGTGATTATAGTGCACAAGAGCTTGAGCGCATGGCTGCGGTATTTGAGCAGGATGATGAAGCAAGATTAGTGGCCCATCGTGAGTTTATTGATTTGCGTGCTTATGTTTTTTGCCGAGACAGTAAAGGCGAGATGTTGGAGCCGGAACGGTTACGTTTTTATCGTACAGGCCTGATTATACAGGCCTTACCAGACTTTAAAGTTGTTGATAGTCGGCAGACCCCACGTAAGCGTCGTAATGACGCTTATAGCCAGCCATTGGCTAATAATGACTTGTGGAAGATCTATAAAAAGAAATAAATAATCTAACTTGTCACCTCAATTATATTTTTTTTAATAGCTAGGGATTTACTATGTTCGCTGCCGCTGCCGGCTCACCAAATTTGATGCTTCAAGCTACTATATTTTTGGGAGCAGCGCTGCTGTTTGTCCCGCTTGGCAAGCGCTTTGGTATTGCCACTGTTCTTGGCTATTTGATTACCGGCTTGATATTAGGCCCAAGCGCCCTTGATGTCGCAGGCGATGCTGAGAGCTTATTGCACTTTTCTGAGTTTGGGGTGGTGATGCTATTGTTCATCATTGGCCTTGAATTGCAGCCTTCACGGCTTTGGGCACTGCGTCGCTCTATTTTCGTACTCGGTGGCTTACAAGTCGGGGTTACTGGCACGATATTGATGGCTATTTTGTATGAGGTTTTTTCTCTACATCTAGATACTGCGTTTATTGTCGGTTTTGGTCTCGCCCTGTCCTCTACTGCTTTTGTGTTGCAGATTTTAACCGAGAAGGAGCAGCTCTCTAGTACGCATGGCCGTGAAGCCTTTACTATTTTATTATTCCAAGACATCGCCGTTATCCCCTTACTAGCGGTTATTCCCTTCTTTTCTGGAGTACGGGAACAGAGCTACGACCTTATTTACTTCGCTAAAGTTTTTGCGGTATTTGCCGGCTTAATCATTGCTAGCCGTTACATTGTAAGGCCATTCTTTAAGTTTGTAGCCTCAAGTGGTGCAACAGAGTTATTGACAGCAGTAGCACTATTCATTGTCATGGGGGTGTCCATCTTGATGGGACAGATTGGCCTATCAATGGCATTGGGAGCATTCTTAACCGGTGTACTACTTGCCGATTCTGAGTATCGTCATGAGCTAGAGGCTAGTATTGAACCCTTTAAAGGGCTATTACTTGGCTTATTTTTTATGTCAGTCGGCATGCTTACTGATGTAAAACTTATTATAGCTAAGCCGCTATTTATCATTGGTTGTGCCATCGCCCTGATGCTGATCAAGTTTGCAGTAGTAGCGGCGATCGCTAAACTCTCAGGTAATCGCGGACCTACTAGTATTCGGCTCGGTGTCACCTTAGCGCAAGGGGGTGAGTTTGCATTTGTCCTATTTAGTGTGGCCTCGGCGCAAAATGTCTTGCCTCCTGAGCTAGCTAATATGCTCAACCTTATCGTGACTATCTCTATGGCCCTTACGCCAGTTGCTTTTTTATTACTAGAAAAGCTCGGTGAGCCATTTTTTGCTAAGAGCAAACCCAGCCGTGACTACGATACTATCCCTGATCACGAGCATCCGGTCATTATTGCCGGTTTTGGCCGTGTCGGGCAGATCATAGGTCGGGTACTGCGTATGCATAATATTGAGTTTACCGCTATCGAGCGCTCTGCTAATCGGGTAGATTTCGTGCGTAAATTTGGTAACCAAGTCTACTATGGCGACCCGAAAAACCCTGAGATTTTACGAGCTGCGGGCATTGATAAAGCGCGAATATTCATTATTGCCGTTGACGATTTAGAACGTTCTGTCACTACCGCACAGTATCTGCACCGCAACTACCCTGATTTAGTCATTTTAGCTCGGGCGCGCGATCGTCAGCATTATTATCGCTTACGTGAAGTAGGTGTACGCCATATTTGGCGCGAGACTTATTTATCGTCACTCGATATGTCACGTGAGTCACTGCAACTATTGGGTATCTCCCCTGAAAAAGCCCGCGAAACCATTGAGACTTTCCGTGATTACGACGATGATTTGATAGAGCGTCAGCAAGCTATCTATGACGATGAAGCCAGTATGATTGCCTCTGCTCAATCGGCAAGAGCGGAACTTGAGAGCTTGTTTGATGAGGATATTGATAAAGGGCGCAAGTTGGATCTTACTGAGTTTTATGAAGCTCTAAAAAACCAAGCGACGCCGGTTGATAATGCCAATGACTCGGATAAAGATAATATTGTAACTGAGCCGAAACGGTAATGGTTTTTACCCTCTACCCTTGCTATACCCTGCTGGTTTTCTAAAGCCATGACTGTGTAAACTATCGACTAAAAAACAGCTGTTTTTGCAACAGCAGCTGTTCCTAGTAGCGAGTATGACAATCGGCAATGCTTAATGCTTAGTCATTAGTGCAGTATGGAGGTGCTTGTTTTTCATTGAGTGAGCTGGTGCAACGCCAGCTATCAGTGTCAGTATGGTGATAGAACATAAAGGTTTGATTATTAAGATGGCGTATAGGAAACCTGACCTGTTGGATAGTGCCAATAATGGCACAATCTGCTGAAGGCTGGCCCTCTACTTGGGTACTGAGACTTATACGTACTTGTGGATTATCACTATCTACTGGTAGCTCAGTTGGACAACGACCGGTTTGCTCATAAATAATGGCTACTCGGTTTTGAGCGGTCTTGGTAATATCATAAGCATCGAACACTACTTCATTCTCTTTTGGCTTAGCAACAATAGGCAAGAACTGCACATAAATGACCATCATCGCAAAACCAAAGAAACCAAAACCTAAGCCAAGACCAAATAAACTCACCCCACCTTCACGTTTAAGGTGCGCTTTTTGTGCCGCTTCATCACGTGGGTTATCTTCAAGCGCATCAGCGATCTCACGACGCGCCATGCGGTAATAATACGCATCTGTCCATCGGGCCACCATAAATGACCAAAACAACCAAATAATAGCAGCAATACCGAAGCGTATAGGCATTTGGTAGACGTCAGCTATAAAAGACATAGCCACAAATTCAAAAGCAACCAATACAATAGCAATATTCAGCTGAATAAATGACCATCCCGCTACGCTATAAACTAGTGCATCCATATAGCGCTTACGATAAAGCAGCCAAGGAAAAGTAATAAAAAAAGCTGCCCAATGCCATTTGGGTGACAAATAGCCTTGTTGGTCAAACTCCGCAAAACGCTTGAGATAATAGTTTTGAGTACGCTGACCAATAAACCATTGATCCAGCTGTTTACGCTTAGTAGCTGTGAGCTTTGGTTGATAAAATGGTGGTGGCGAATCGGTCTCGATAAATAACATGACAGTAGACTCTTCTGTTGGTTATTAAAATAGGGCTAATGAGGTTTTTTAACGGTTTTTTAACATCAGTATTTTTATAAAAACCTCTGTCATTATAGGGCAACTTATAATGGCTTACGTTGCTTATAAGCAAAAGTGTGATATACATTCACAGTAGAAACTATTTCGCCTATAATGTGCTTATATTTTTCTCTTATTAAGTGCCACTAATCTTATGAGTCAACATCCTCACCCTGATAAACCTACTGACGACCAAGCTGATAATTTTACAGATATTATTAGTGAGGATTCAGTAGTAGCTTCTGAAGATAAGGAAGCTGCTAACAGCAAGCATATGCGTATCGTTAATACTTTTATGAAACGTCGTACTCATATGAATAAGAATGCGGAGCAAGCTCTGACTGCACCAGAATTTGCCCAATACTTAGTCAACAATAGCTATGGCGATGGTGATTTAGACAACATTCATGATCTACGCATACTGTTCGCTGATACGGTCAACGGCAGTGCAGCGCCTCTCACCCTAGAGATTGGCTTTGGCCTCGGTGATTCGCTCATTGAGATGGCAGCTGCTGAGCCTACGCGTAACTTCGTTGGCGTGGAAGTACATGAGCCAGGTATTGGCAAATGTGCTTATATGGCGGGTACGCAGAATTTAACCAATATAAAAATTATCAATGGCGATGCTATCCAGCTGCTCAAACAACTTCCGGAAAATCATATAGATCGTATTCAATTATACTTTCCTGATCCATGGCAAAAAAAGCGCCATTATAAACGTCGTTTTGTCAGCCCAGAGCGCATGGCTATTGTTACCCGCAGCCTGAAACAAGGCGGCTGGTTCCACACTGCCACTGATTGGGAACATTATGCGTTTTGGATGATTGAGGTGCTAGATGATTTTAACGGGCTAACCAATAAGGCCGGTAAAGGTAAGTTTACTAGTCGCCCCGACTTTCGTCCGATGACTAAATTTGAGCGTCGTGGATTGCAGAGTGGTCATGGGGTTTGGGATCTTATTTATACTAAAGACTAAACCTGTGACCAGCTGATAATGACTACTATATCCATAAACATAGCGACTGCTTAGACAGTCGCTTTTTTAGGTCTGCTGATAAATAGTTGATAGCTCAGTTTAGATAGACTAGGGTTTTTTGCTTGTCCCTCTGCAGGATGATTTTTCTCAGTGCTCAGTCGGCTAATTTAATTAGTTATTATTTTTATATGAGCTGCTGTTTTATGCTATCAGCCGTCAGCTGGTTATAATCAGCCCTTTACAGATAACCGTAGCTGATGTGAAACCTCGCTGTTATTAGTGACTTTAGTAATAGTTGTTAGCAGCAGTTACTCCTTTTTAGCTCTAATCTATAAGCGCCAGTGTTTTTGCCATCTGCGCAAACATTGACAGCATAAGGGTTTGCTGAGTTCTCCCCAGAAGCTGTGGATAACCCTGTGGATAACTCACTACTTGACAGCGATCTGAGTTGATAGCTTAAAGGATAAGGTAAAATTGGTTACTTTTTATACAATTTATAATTTCAATAAAATCAATAGCTTATACATAATTTAAATGGATATAAAATTATTTTAGATTATTTTTAATTAAGTTATTAATAATATCTATGTTTCACAGCTTAAGAATTAATATCAATTATTTTATAGTCCTGAGTCAATTAAATATTGACAACGGCATCCAATAATGTTGCAAATTTATTAAATCGTTAACAGCTAATAGGTGAACCATTTAATGATATAAAGCACACTGAAGCTTGAACTATTCTCAACAGCATTAAATTATAGACTATGAATAATAAGGCCTACTGCTTATTTATAGCATCTTTCGTCTAATAAGTAACCTTAATTAACTACTAAAATATTAAAAATTTACGCGACAATGATTGTCGCTTAGCGTCTAGGGTGACTAAATAAAAGCCTTGGATTTTGCTATAATTACCTCATCTAATAAACAGGTGGCCGTAACAGCAAACGTCTAACCCTGTTCTCTAATGTCTGGGCAAAGCCTGACTATTATTGACTTTTTATCGTTGATATTTCCTGTATAGTAAGATGATATGTCACTCATATCATCTTGCACTGTTTGTTTCACTCTCAATGCTACACCTTTGGTATGACCTTAATGGTTGTATGATTTAACGCTAGCAATTATAGCAAGGTAAGCCCTATTTACTAATAAAACGACTTACTGGCTATTAAGATAGTTTACTTATTAGGTGATGCTAAGTATCAGTCACTAACTGCTAGCTGAGATGGTTTTATATTTAAATTATCTGTTAATAATATTTGTTGATAACAAGGAGTCCATTATGGACGAGAACAAAGCTAAAGCACTTAAAGCAGCATTAGGTCAAATCGAAAAGCAATTTGGCAAAAATACTATTATGCATCTGGGTGACGATTCAGCCGCTATGGATGTTGATGTAGTCTCAACAGGCTCGCTTGGATTAGATATTGCTCTCGGTATTGGCGGTCTCCCTAAAGGTCGTATTATTGAGATTTATGGTCCTGAAAGCTCAGGCAAAACCACTATGACCTTACAAGCAATCGCCCAGTGCCAAAAGCAAGGCGGTACTTGTGCCTTTATTGATGCTGAACATGCTCTAGATCCAGTCTATGCACGCAAACTTGGTATCAACACTGACGACTTATTGATCTCTCAGCCTGATAATGGCGAACAAGCGCTTGAAATCACTGATATGCTGGTACGATCAGGTGCAGTCGATATGATCGTTATTGACTCAGTAGCTGCTTTGACGCCACGTGCTGAAATCGAAGGTGAGATGGGTGATTCACATATGGGCTTACAAGCACGTTTGATGAGCCAAGCCCTACGTAAAATTACTGGTAATGCCAAACGCTCTAACTGTATGGTAGTGTTTATTAACCAAATCCGTATGAAAATCGGGGTAATGTTTGGTAGCCCAGAGACGACTACTGGCGGTAACGCTCTAAAGTTTTACGCTTCTGTACGCATGGATATTCGCCGTATTGGTGCAGTCAAAAATGGTGATGAAATCATCGGTAACCAGACTCGTGTCAAAGTCATCAAAAACAAAATGGCTCCGCCTTTTCGTCAAGCAGAGTTCGAAATTACTTATGGTGAAGGTACTAACCATTTAGCAGAAGTAATCGACTTAGGCGTTGAAATCGGTGCCGTAGGTAAAGCGGGCTCTTGGTATAGCTATGGCGATGAAAAAATTGGTCAAGGTAAAGCCAATTCAGTCATCTATCTCAAAGAAAACCCTGCTATTGCTGAAGAAATTGAAGCCAAAATCCGCGCCGAAAAACTAGGCCCAGTTGATGATGGTAAACCAGCAAAAGTTGAAGAAGCTGATGAAGAACTAGCAGCAGAGCCAATACAATAGCAGCTGCTTGCTTAGGCGCTGTGATATAACTCGCGTGATTAACTATTATGCAGATTAAAACCTTAGCCGAAATACTAGCTGAGTCGTCAGGCGACTCGGCTAGTTCTACTGTATCTGAACGTAAGCAAAATAAAAAATCTAAAGCTTACTATTCAAACAATAAACAGCCAATCGAGTCTAGCTCTAGCGTAGACGATGCACTCTTCAGCCAAACTCTTTACCCAAAGTCTGCTATCGGCTCTTCAGTTCAAGCTGCTAAATCCAACTCCAATAATAAGAAAAAAAAGAAAAAAACTTTTCATCCTGCCTCAGACTTTATTGCTGAACCTAATGACGCACCTATCTATCAGCCGCCTGCGGCACAAAGTATCAAGCAGATGCTCGCAGAAATAAAGCAAGATGGCCATCTTAGTCAAAACCAGGCTGTCGATAGTAACAATGACAGCCGTAGCGAAACCACTCATTCAACAGATAATCTTCCCTCTGCTTTAAAGGCCTATCTACGCACGCCTGAGCAAAAACAAGCTGAGTTAGATGCTATCAAAGCTGAGAGTCGCTTACGTTGGCTGGCTTTTTATTACTTGTCTCGCCGTGAGTATGGACGAGCTGAGCTCAAGCAAAAGCTAGTCGACAAGGAGCAAGACCCAGATAGCATTGATACCTTACTAGATGAGTTTGCACAAAAAGGCTATCAAAGCGATTATCGTACGACTTTGATGCTGATTCGTGAAAGCATTCGTAAGGGTCGTGGCCGTGGCCGTATTAGACAAGAGTTTTATAAAAAAAATATCGATATGCCCAGTAATATTGATGAGCTTATTGACATGGCCAATACTGAGTCTGAGGAGTTTAGCGAGTTCGTTGATGAAGATGAGGACAGCTTAGTTGAGGGGGTTGATTGGCTCAAACTAGCAGTGACTGCCCGTACCAAAAAATATGGCGACCATATTCCTACTGAACAAAAAGAAAAAGCCAAACAACTACGTTTTTTACAATATCGCGGTTTTAATGGTGATGTTTGCTTTCAAGCGCTCAACTATACTCTAGATACTTTAGATGAACGCTTTTAGCAGTAGAGCCTTGAGCTTACTTAGGAGCTTCTGCGAATTTTTAGCGATAACTCACATCTGATATCAATTGAGGGTCAAATTAATAATAGCCCAAGAACTTCCACCATAGTAGACCTGCGCCAATCCAAATCACTAAGTTCACTACACTCATTACTGCGCCAACTCCCCACCATTCTCCAAGTGTCACATAACCTGAGTTAAAAATAACTGGCGCCGTACCAGTTGCATAATGGGTTAGGGTCATCATAATATTACCAGCTGCTGCCAGAATTAGCGCATACAGCATCGGTGGTGCACCTAAGCTCAGTCCAACCGCATAGAAAGCTGCGAAGAGAGCAGTGATGTGCGCCGTAGTACTTGCAAAGAGGTAGTGAATATAAAGATATACTAAAGTTAGAATCACTACTGCTCCGATCCAACCTAAGCCCGTCATCGCGATCATAGCTTGAATATTTTCTGAAAACCAACTGATTAGCCCTAGTTTATTTAGGTATGAGGCCATCATAATCAAGGCACCGAACCAAATAATAGTATCCCAAGCCGATTTCTCTTGGAGTATATCGTCCCAAGTCAGCACCCCAGTCAGTATCAAAGTGGAGAGGCCAATAAACGCTGTAGTGGTAGCGTCGACGCTATATTGCTCACCTAAGAGTAACGCCGGTATATTGGCCCATAATATAAGCATTAGCGCAAACACCCCAAGCATGATCTTCTCTTGAGTACTTACCTGCCCCATCTCCAGCAAATTGTCTTTTGCAAAATTCTTAGCATCAGGGGTTTGTTTAACTTCGGGAGGATAAATAAGATAAATAACTATTGGCATCAATATCAAACACAACATACCTGGTATAAACATCGCCACTGCCCATGTAGTCCATGACAGCTGAATATCACCACCAGTAGATTTATTGACTAAGTCAACGACTAAAGGGTTGGGAGCGGTTGCGGTAATAAACATCCCTGAAGTGATAGGGTTAGCGTGATAATTGACCATCGCTAAGTAACTACCGATCTTTTTTTGACTGCCCTCCTCAGGAGTCGAGTGAAAACTTTGTGCAATAGACTTCATAATCGGATGAATAATACCCCCACCTCGTGCAGTATTAGAGGGGGTAATAGGGGCAATCATCAATTCAGCTGCGGTTAGTGAATAAGCCACGCCGATAGTTTTTTTACCAAAAATAGAGATAAAGTAATAAGCAATGCGCCGTCCTAGACCAGTTTTTATCAAGCCTCGTGAGATCATAACTGCTATCCCAATCAACCAAATCAGTGGGCTTGAATAGCTAGATAAGGCATCAGCAATAGCTTCTTTTGGACTTTCATTAGTAACACCGGTAAGCGCTACTAAAGTTACAGCGATAATAGCAATAGCCCCAATTGGTAAGACTTTACCGATAATAGCCACAATAGTTCCAATAAATAGCGCTAACATATGCCAAGCTTCAGGGGTCACGCCAGTAGGTATAGGAATGATAAACCAAATAATTAAAGCCACTAAAATAGCAATGGCACTAGGTATGGGCTTAAACGGCATCATCTACTCTCTTCTCTAATTTATTGATCTAATAGGCTTGATATATAACACTGGGTGTTACTAACTTATAATTAAAGCACAGTTAAACTGTGAAGTAACCATCAACTAACTATATAGATGACATATAACCACTATATGAGTGCTGCTTTATCATAGACAATAAAAAAGAGCACGCTATTTAGCGTACTCTTTAGCTATCTATAAACTTACTTTTATAATAATTTATTTATCTATTCATAATCAATAGCATAAAACTACTATTTTAAGCTACCTAAGCGGCTAGATAGTTGACTGATAATTTGATCAATCTCTTGGTTGGCTTCAGATTCGTGATCTAAGTTACCGTTAGGAGTCAGCTGATTCATTACTTCAGGTAATAGTTCCGCTAAACCTTGACGGACTTCGCTATCATTAGCTCCTGTATGCGCAGCTACTTGCTGAATCTCATTTTCATCAAATAAGCGACTGACTTCGTTGGGATCAAGATTGTCATTTTGTTGGTTATTACTCATCCAAGACTTAGCTTGGCTCTCATAGCCCATGCCCGTTATTTTAGATAATGCGCCACTCAAGCCACCATTACGTTGTACCCAGCTGAGTACCATAGGCATTAAAGCAGCTACCAGCATGCCTTTGCCACCGAAGCCACTGCGACGTTGTCCACCACCTAGCACACTGCCTAAAATATCGCCTAAGCCGCCTGCACCTGAACTCATACCGCCACGTTGGTTACCGCCCATCAGCCCACCTAAGCCCCCTATAATATCATCCAGACCAAAACCATTGTCTTGCTGACGCTCATACTGCTGCGGATTGTAGTCTCGTGGCTGATGGCTACCGCCAGTCAATACGCTACCCAATATATCCCCTAGTCCACCAGTACGGCGTGGCGCACTTTGTTGATTAACGGGATTGCGCTGAGCGTCTTGTGGGTCTAAAGCACTACGGGCAACTTGTGAAACTAAATTTCCTAATAAACTCATGGTATTATCCTTTTATTATTGAGATATTGGTTTGGCCAAATAACGATTAGTAACTTTCATGTCAGCATCCCTATCAAAGAGATAGGGAATAGCTATTCAAGTAAGATAGCAGATATCAATAACTATCTAGATAGGCATTTTGTTATAGGCTGTAGCACTTAGATAACCAACCATAAAAATTTAGTTATCGTTTAACACAGCGCTTTTAATCGGCACATTTAATTCCTGTATCCCACTCTCAAGTCTGCACATAGGTAACCGTAGCTAGTATATTTAGCTGTTGCCACTGCTCCTTACTCATCTGGTCACGATATACTGTCACTGCCCAAGGTTTACGATAAGGTTCAACCAGCTGGAAACTAAAATGAATAATAGCCTGATAACGATATACTTTTACTAGATCAGCTTGCCATAACTTATCACCATGGCCGGTACGCATTAGCAGTTGCCAGCCTTGATTAAGCGGTTGACTTAGGGGTGGCTGACTTAAGTGCAGCAAGATTGGTCGCGATAAAGCCAAATAACTTCCTACCAGCGCAGTTACAGTTATTAGTAACCCATATTGCCAAAGCGATAAATTAGCCGACCAAGCTAATAGTATTAGTACGCTAGTCAATGCCACATATAGCAGCAGCCTTAAATAACTACTAGTACCGATAGCTGTGTCAATGCGTAGCGAAGTCATAAGTATCATATCCTTAGGCTTATACCTTAGCTAATGACGTCATAAAAATTCTGTATTAGCTCGCTCTATAACTGCTAGCAATTATTTTATAGTAGTCATCGCTATCATAACCCTTTGCCGTGGCGCCATGTTTTGATCTTGTTTACTAGTGCCCATACCGCTTTATCTTCTGGTTGGCTCTGATTGGTAAAATAATCTAATAAATCCGGATCTTCATAAGTAAGCATCTCCGCAAAGGTCAGCTGCTCAGCAGGAGTAGCTAGTAGATAAAGCTCTTTAATATAAGGGTCGATATAAAAATCCAACTCTTTGAGTCCGCGGCGTGCTTGATAAATAATACGGCGCTGCTCAGTAGTTGCTTGCGGCTGTTGCGCTGGTTTATTAATCCCTGAATCGATAGTGCTCATAGAATATGCTCTGTATATTATAAAAGTTGAAATAGGCCATCGAAACTACATCTTGCTACTAGTGTTGGTGTTGATGCTGCTGCTGCTGCTGCTGCTGCTGCTGCTGCTGCTGCTGCTGCTGACATTGATACTATTACTGCTATTTGTACTAGTACTAGCACTTTTGTTATTGTTATCAATATCATAAGCCACTAGCTGTTGCCATAAGGCTACTGCTTGCTGCATCATGGCCACATTATGAGTACGGATGATGCTAGCCCCTTGTTGTAATGCTAATAATCCTGCCGCAGTGCTCGCAGCATCACGTTGTACGGCTTGCGTATCTGCCACCGTTGCCACCCCGCTTTTTTGTAGCACTTCTGCCAAAAAACGCTTACGAGAGATGCCGAATATGATTGGCAACTTAAGCGCTTGTAAGCGGTGCAATTGGGTTAATAGCGCACAATGATGCTCATAATTCTTAGCAAAGCCAAAGCCTGGATCAATGATTATCTTATCATGCTTGACGCCAGCAGCAGTAACTTGCTCTATACGAGCAATCAGCTCAGCACTCACTTCAGTTATAACATTCTCATAGTGTGCCAAGTCGTTCATAGTCGTCGGTTCACCGCGCATATGCATTAGCATAATAGGTATATCCAGCTGCACTGCCATAGCTGCTGCACCTGGACGTTTTAGCGCGCGCACATCATTCCAAAGATCTGCTCCTGCTGCAACAGCGGCTTCTATTACCGCAGGATTGCTAGTATCGATAGACAGCCATATATCATCACCGCACTGCTTACGAATGGCTTTCACTACTGGTATAACTCGATTAATCTCTTCAGTAGTGCCGATGATTTCAGCATTGGGCCGAGTAGACTCACCACCAATATCGATAATAGTTGCCCCTGCTCGTATCATTTCTTGACAGTGGCTAACGGCCTCGTCAACGCCATTAAACCGACCACCGTCTGAAAAGGAATCAGGAGTCACATTTAATATGGCCATAATATGAGGCTGGGATAAGTCTAGCACTTTATGACGACTAGTTATTTTATATGCTGGTAAAGGCTGAAATAATGACATGAGCCATCCAATAGTAGAAATATTTATAGGTAAGGTAACAAATCTTACTTATCATAGCAGTAAAATAACCTTAGGAGTAAGTAGCGCTTACTAGCGATTCTTTATCGTTGGTAACGCTTCCTATTCATCAGCCTTAGTACTAAACTCATTATTAAGCGCAAATTTGCACAAAAAAAAGCCCTTTACTAGAAAGGGCTTCTTACCATAATACTCAATCAACTTATAAAGCTAACAGCCTACTCTACATCGCTGGTAATGGCGGTGGTGTAACAGTAGTAGTCGTATGATCTTTCGAGAGATTGACTTCATTATGTTGATAAACTCTTGGTGCACGTGGTGCTTCACCAGCTAAGATATCTTGTAATTGATCCCGATCGATAGTTTCCCACTTCATTAAAGCATCTACCATAGCATGCATCTTATCTTGGTTGGCTTCGATTAGCTCACGAGCGATATCATACTGCTCTTCTAACATCCGGCGCACTTCATCATCTACTTTTTGCTGAGTAGCTTCTGAAATAGAGCGTCCACCGCCACCAAAGTAGCCTTGCGAATTATCATCATCTTCGTAGACCATGATGCCTAACGCATCAGACATACCGTATTTAGTGACCATCGCTCGTGCCATTTTAGTAGCACGCTCAAAGTCATTAGAAGCGCCCGTTGACATCTGATTAATAAACACTTCTTCTGCAATCCGACCACCGAACAAGATAGCGATATCACTGAGCATTTTTGACTTATAAAGACTAGTCTGGTCATGCTCAGGCAGCTGCCAAGTTACCCCAAGGGCAAAGCCACGTGGCATGATAGTGACTTTATGTACAGGATCAGTGCCTGGTAAAAGTTCAGCGACTAACGCATGGCCTGACTCATGATAAGCAGTAGCACGACGCTCTTCTTCACGGATGACCATAGACTTACGCTCAGGACCCATGTATAGCTTATCTTTAGCGTCTTCAAAGTCATTCATATCTACACTGCGTTTGCTGCGACGAGCGGCAAATAATGCAGCTTCGTTCACTAAGTTGGCAAGCTGTGCACCAGTGAATCCAGGAGTACCACGAGCCAGTGAATTGGCATCGACCCCAGTAGTGTTAGGCAGCTTACGCAAATGCACTTTTAGAATTTGCTCACGACCTTTAATGTCTGGCAAGCCTACTTGTACTTGACGGTCAAAACGGCCTGGACGTAATAAAGCTTTATCGAGTACATCGGCACGATTAGTTGCCGCAATAACGATAACGCCTTCATTACCTTCAAAACCATCCATCTCAACTAGTAATTGGTTAAGCGTCTGCTCACGTTCATCATTACCACCGCCCATACCGGAACCACGATGGCGACCTACTGCATCAATCTCATCGATAAAGATGATACATGGCGCACTTTTCTTGGCCTGTTCAAACATATCACGGACACGAGAAGCACCAACACCGACGAACATCTCCACAAAATCAGACCCTGAAATTGAGAAGAATGGTACTTTAGCCTCACCTGCAATGGCTCGCGCTAACAGTGTTTTACCAGTACCCGGTGGACCTACCATCAAAATACCACGTGGAATAGTAGCACCAAGTTTAGTAAATTTGTCAGGATCACGTAAGAACTCAACTACTTCAACGACTTCTTCTTTGGCTTCTTCACAACCAGCCACATCGTCGAAGTTTACTTTGATCTGGTCTTCAGTGAGCATTTTAGCTTTCGATTTACCGAAGCTCATCGGACCGCCACCTTTCCCGCCAGCGCCACCTTGCATATTACGCATAAAGAATAAAAAGAGGCCGATAATCAACAGGATTGGGAAGCTGGCAATTAACAACTGCATTAAGACACTTTGACGCTTAGGTGCCGTACCTTCAATATTTACTTTGTTTTCACGCAGTAGCGGTAGTAGCTGTTCATCAGCTACAGCAGGGCGAATGGTCTCAAAAGTTGAACCATTTTTCTTCTCGCCAGTGATTTGCTCGCCGTCAATTTCAATGCTAGCTACCTGATTTTCGGACACTGCGGTCACGAATTCAGAGTAGTTTAGGCTATCAGGCTCAGTAGATTTATCAAAGCCGCTGAATACCAGCACCAAAACGCCGATTATCACCAGCCACAATAAGGTATTTTTTACCATGTCGCTCACTAGTTTTCCCATCCCTTACTTATTGGTGTGTCAACTTGACACGTGACGCCTATAAACTTAATCGTTTATTATCAGACGACTTTGCTTAAAATAAATACTAGAAACAAAGTTAATATAGCATTATATGTGGATTTAACTCTTATTATTCAATACATAGGTTGAGTTTATTGAGTTAACAATTGTAGCAGTTTCTATCTGCTTTAAAGGAGCTTACCGATGATTTATCATAGGTTATCAACTTATCATAACCTATTGAATAGCCTGAATATATAAATTATTTTATAGCTATCCAAAACACCTCTTTTGAGCGCGGGCGTGATGCATCAGGTTTAATCGTACGCACTTTACTAAAATCAATCTGCATCTTTTTACGTAGCTCTTGTGTTCCAGAACCTTGGAATACTTTCATGATCAACGCCCCACCCTCTGGCAATGTGGCCAAAGCAAAATCTACTGCCAGCTCGCATAAGTAAATCATTCGTGGCTGATCAATAGCACTATTGCCTGCAGTATTAGGGGCCATATCTGACAACACTACATCTACTGACCTGTCGCCGACCTCAGCCATAATACTGTCAAAAACTGCTGCTTCGCGAAAATCCCCTTGAATAAAGGTAACATCTGCCAAGGCATCCATGGCTAAAATATCAGAAGCTATTAATGTTCCTTTTTCTCCAACCAATTTGCTGGCTACTTGTGACCAACTACCCGGAGCACTTCCTAAATCAACTACGGTCATACCTTTACTAATAAGATTAGTCTTGTCATTGATCTCAATGAGTTTATAAGCGGCACGTGCACGATAGCCATCTTGTTGGGCTTTTTTCACATAATGATCATCAATATGTTCTTTTATCCAAGCGCGGCTACTTTTGGTTAGCTTTTTATTATCGATACGCGTGGCCAAAATAATTACTCCTATTGCTATGACTATCAATTATGCTTATTGACTATGATTATTAAATATTACTCAGCCGCTCATGATTATAGCCATGAGCAATTATCACGGATATACGGGTTTATAATTTTTAAATAAACAGTTTTTACAGCGTTACTTGGTTAAGAAACTTAGCCATTAAGCTTATTTGTTTAAATTCACTATTAAGCTTAGTCATTAACCGAAACCAACCCTCTAAATAGAGGGTGATAACCATCATTTAACTGCTTTATTGTTCAGTAGCGTCTATAATGAGCTAAAGCATCCAGTTTAACATCTTCATTCGCTAAAATCGTGCACAATTCTACAGTTTCCGTGCAAGATGAGTATAAGTTATTTATAATAGTCATCAGCCTACGATGGTCATTACCTTTTTATTTTATTAACGCTTAGGAATTATATGCAACTCGACAACGCTACAATCAAACGCCTAAAAGGTATCGGTCATGAGCTAAAACCCATAGTTATGATTGGTAATAACGGCGTTACCCCAGCTATCACCGAAGAGATTAATCGTGCTCTAAACGATCACGAGCTCATTAAAGTCAAATTGCCTGCTGGTAGTAAGGCTGAACGCGACTTAGTTTGCACTGAACTTGCTGTTGCTGCCAAAGCCCAACTGATTCACACTATTGGACGCATGGCTTTATTACTACGTCAAAACCCAAATGCCAATCCAAAGCTTTCAAATTTGGCGCGTCACGCAGAATAACTATAATAAGCTAAAATTGCTTATTGTAAGAGTGATAACTATAAAGGCCGCGAGTAATAGCTACCGCGGCCTTTGTTTTATATTTTTTACTACAAATAGCAACTGCTACTGTGAATCAACATTATGAGTCAACTCTTTCAGCTACAGCTGGCTACTGAAAATTTAGCCGCAAATGCAGAGCAACTTGGGGTATCTGTATCGCAACTGTTAGCAATTCAAGTTACTGTGAGCGCCACTCTTATGCCACAGTCAACGCTTCAGCTCTATCTGAACTATAAAATACAACTGCCTAGCCAGTATTTAGCAGATCAGTTAAATTGGCCAAAATGGCAGCAGCAGCAAGTTAAGTTTACTGACTATTTATGGGAGCAGACTTGTCTTGAGTGCTTTATAGCTAGCCCGCTAAAGCCAGTTGCTAATGCTACAACTACAATAGAATATCCGACTGGTTATATTGAAATTAATGCCAGTCCAAGTGGCAGTTATGCTGTTTATGAATTTAATAGCTATCGCCAGCCCAGCTCTTTACCTCCTAACCCTTTGTTACAGCCCAATGGCGAGCAAAGGGTGGATATCAATTGGCCTATTTATCCCACAAGCCAATCAAAGCGGTCCATTCAATCCCTACTAAAATCTGATTCGAACATCAACATTGAGTCCAGTATTGTCAGCCACCCTTTTACTAGCAATGGTAATACTGATCATGCCTATGAATGTGGTTTCTCTGTTGACTTAGATCAGCTTACGATGACTACTACCAAGGCCGACGAAATGAGCTTGAATCACAATATTGGTTTACTACATCCTTGTGTAATTTTAAGCTTCGATAAGGTTGTTTTATACTTCGCCCCCAGGCACGCAACTCCACCCGATTTCCATCAACGCCAATACTGGACAGCATTCAATCAATAAACGCTGTATGCAATCCTAAATAGCCTTTAATAACCAACATAAGCAGCAGATGCAAAAAAACTCAGCGATGCTTTAAATAGCATTGCTGAGTTTTTTGAGCATTATAAGTCTATAGCCGTCTTAAGCGATCTGTTATTCAGCCATTGCTAGGTAGATACCACGGTTTGATGCATCATCCATATATTGTGAATCGCGCCATGTTGTGTAGCTATAGGCATCACTATAAGGGCTGATACTACTCTGACGGAAGTCCGATACCCAACCATTACCATCAAAGATCTGGATATGTCCGTGCGGATGCTTTGAGGAGCGATCATAAACAACAACGTCGCCTACTTGTGATTGCGAACTATTACTAATTTTAGTAAAACCTGCATTGCTAAGGGTACCACGACTAGCGTATTGATAAGCTGAAGGATTAGGTGTGAAGTCATAGCCAGCCATCTGTAAGGCTTGACGAACATAGCGAGCACAGTATCCAGTACTTCTAGATACAGCCACTCTTGAAGCATGAGCGGCAGCAATAGCAGGAGCTGAGTTACTATTCAATACAGAGCCTGATTGCTGTTGTCTTTCATAAGATAGGCGGTTAGTTAGTGAGGCTAGTTTATATTCTTTTTGTTTGGCCTGAGCACTAAGATTATCTATCGCTTGACTGATTTCATCATTGCTAGAGACATAAGCACCACTGTTAGAACTATAAATATTTTTTGTGGAACCATAATTTTTGGAAATGGTGCTATTGGTAATATGAGTCAAGGTATTATTAGGTTGAAAGGTTATTTCAGCAGCACCACTAGTTTGTGCTATGCCCATTCCCAATACTGATAATATTAATAAAGCTCGTTTCATAAATTTACTACCTATTGTTAATACAAGATTGCTCGTCATCCGTGACGAAACATCAATTAATTTAGAGGATATAATTATCAAATAAACATGATAAAATCCTGTTTAAAGCAGCTAACCTTTAGTCTTCAGTGGAGCGTTGGCAGTATTACCGATGCATTAGACCACCTCTTAAAGCGCTTGCGATCAATCTTATCTATGTTAGTAATTAACTCAATGGTTTTGTCTATCGCTTTATTCACCTATCAGATGAGTTATCACGATGCCAAAAAAACAGCCTAATCAGCTTGCTCAACTTATTGATCATCAAACCTTTGCTGGTAGCGCGCTACCCCAAACCCTTGCTGACAATATGCGTCTCTATGTAGAAGCGACTAATGAGATTAAAAAGCTTCTAGTAGACTGTCTACCAGATGAAATACTTGCTAGTTGCTGGGTAGTAGGGTTAAGCACTGAACAAATAACTCTCAGCGTAACTTCAACTACTGCAGCCAATCACATCCGTTATTTACAAAAATCTTATCTACAGCTTTTAACGGAGCAGTCTTTAACATTTCAACAACTCAAGCATATCCGTGTCGTGGTAGTTAATAAAACTAATGATAACTATCACTCTCCACAACCATCTGTACTAACAACGACTTCATCAAAACAACCTAAAGCTAGTACATATCGGGCTCTAAGCCAAAATACAAAAAGGACTATATCACAGGCTGCTGAGCATGTCACCACAGATAAAAAGCTTAAAAATGCCCTTATGCGACTGTTAAATGATGAATAATAGCCAAGTTACACTGTAATTCTATGTAAATATAACTAAAAAAAAGCTGACTAAAGCGGCATCTTTTATACTTTTTGAATAATAAAAAAGTCGTCCTCTCTTTATATGCATTATATGAATATAAAGAGAGGACGACTTCTTGCTAGGCGAAGGGTTTATATGGCTTAGGATAGAGCTATTCATCAATTATTTACTTAGCTAAAAATTGACATTTTAGCGCTAATTAATTGCACAAGGCATGTAATCTTACGTAATTGTTGCGATACATCCTGTATATTCGTGTATTCATCCTTCAATACTTAGGCTACTCAAAGGTAAATATTCGATAGGACAACTTACATTGTCATCAAAAGTTACAATTTCGAAGTTACTTTTGTCTGAAAGAATCTCGCGCACTAGCAAATTGTTTAATGCATGGCCTGATTTATAAGCATTAAAACGACCAATTATTGGATAGCCAATTAAATATAAATCACCTAGCGCATCTAATATTTTATGACGAACAAATTCGTCAGCATAACGCAAACCTTCAGCGTTGAGGATTTTTGCGTCATCGATGACGATGGCATTGTCCATACTGCCACCTAACGCCAAATTATTACTACGCAATGTTTCAATATCGCTTAAAAAGCCAAAAGTGCGAGCAGAGCTTAACTCTTCGATAAAGTTTTGGGTAGAAAAGCATAATTGGGCATGCTGATGGTTCTTATCAAAAGCAGGATGATCAAAATCTATTTCGAAGTTTAATTCAAAGCCATCATAAGGACGCAGTTCTGCCCATTTATCGTCAACTTTCACTTTTACTGGCTTAACGATTCTTAAGAACCTCTTAGCAGCTTCTTGCTCACGAAAACCAGCTTGTAGCAATAGCCCTACAAAAGGAGAAGCACTACCATCCATAATTGGAATTTCGCTAGCGGATACTCGAATCAACAGATTATCAACCCCAACACCTGCGATAGCGCTAAGTAAATGTTCGACAGTACCTACACGCGTACCACCGAACACTAAGTTCGATGACATCATAGTGTCTTGTACTAAAAAAGCACTAGCAGGAATAGGAGCGCTACCGATAATATCAGAACGCTCAAAGACTACGCCAGTATTAATAGGTTGTGGATGAAACTCTAGATCAACAGGCTCGCCACTATGCAGACCGATGCCGGTTATGGCTATAGCTGTTTTTATAGTTCGTTGATTCATGGCTACTCTCTCACATATTTTGTTACAATTGCCATAGTGTACCATTAGCTACCCCTAATCCGCTATAGGTACAAATCGTTAATTTGCTCATTACTTATATTGAGTGGCTAAATCAACAACCATTTATTATAAAATCTGGCTCAGTAAGAGGGCCACTAGGTAATTAGTGACCAATTAGCAACTAACAACTAACAACTAACAACTAAATAGTTAAATAAACAACGAAAATAGCCATTAATGGAGCATTAAACCGTCAATTAGCTGCAAAAAGTCAAAAAAAAGCTAAAAAAAAGCCAACGATGAAGCGTTGGCTTTTTTGATAACTATTGATAACAACCAGTAACTACAGCGATATATAACTAACGGTTATAAAAAATACTATATTGCTAAATAATAGCTATTAATAGTATTCGACTAAATTATTACAGTTGCTACCACTAACTTGTAAATAATGACTATCAGTTTTAGCCTTACTTATTTTGTTGACGCTTTAAGTAGTCTTGAATACTGTTAGTTTTGGTAGCTTGATGCTCTTGGATTGCGCCAGGACGAGTAATATTGTCTTGGAAAGTCTGAGTTTTCGACTGTTTTTGACTATTCAAAGCACTAGTATGCAAATTAGGATCAACTGACTGATTACTAGTCACTGAAGGTATTGGTGCTACGACTTCAGTTAAGTCTTCATTCAAAGTCAATCCAGTAGCAATAACCGTAACATGCAGATCATCACCCATCTCTTCATCAATTACTGAACCATAGAAGATGTTAGCGTCGTCATTATCAGTGATACCTTCAACGATTTCGCTGATTTGGTTGAATTCATCTAAAGATAAAGACTCAGATGAAATAACGTTAACTAATAAGCCTTTAGCGTTTTCTAGGCGTAGATCATCAAGTAATGGTGATCTGATGGCTTTTTCTGTGGCTTGACGAGCACGATCATCGCCGCTTGCACGACCAATACCCATCATCGCATGACCTTTAGCAGTCATTGCGGTACGGATATCGTTAAAGTCAATATTGATAAGCCCTTCACGAGCGATAGTTTCAGCTATACCTTGTACAGCATGCAATAGCACATCATCAGCTTTTTTGAAGGCATCCTGCATTGAAATATTGCCGTAGATGCTCATTAACTTATCATTAGGGATAGTAATAATAGAGTCGACAAAATTGGTTAACTGCTCGATACCAGCTTTAGCCGCTTTGATGCGCTTGCCACCTTCAAATTTGAAAGGGGTAGTGACGACAGCAACCGTCAAAACTTCCATCTCTTTGGCAATACGTGCGACTACTGGAGCAGCCCCTGTACCAGTACCGCCACCCATACCAGCAGTAATAAACACCATGTCTGAGTGTTCAAGTAAAGTGCGAATAGCTTCTTCTTCGCTCTCAGCAGCTTCACGTCCTACTTCTGGATTAGCACCTGCACCAAGACCGCGGTTACTCTTAGCACCTAATTGTAACTTGTGCGGTGCCGTTAAGCGATCAAGCGCTTGTTTATCTGTATTAGCACAGACGAACGTCACCCCTTTTATACCCTGTTGCACCATGTGTTCAACTGCATTACCGCCGCCGCCGCCGACACCGAATACGATAAAACGTGCTTGGCCATTACTTTGAGGTTGGTTGTCATGTGGCATGGTGTATTTTGACATAAAAAGATTCTCCAGTTGCAGATAGCATGATGGTCGATACGTAATGACGCTTATACAACGTGCTATCGACTGACTATATATAAATGTAGGTAAATAAATCGAAATAAATAAGGGTCTAAATAACAGTTAGCATTCATATAATTGGTTATGAGCGCTAGCTGTAGTAACTATCTATAATATTTTTTTGAGCACACTACTAAAACGTTGGCCAACACCTTGAAAAACATTCTTTACCCGTCGCTGCTTGGCAGCTTCCGGCTCACTTTGCTCACTGTGGCGGAACTGTTCACTCTGACTATATAGTAGAGTACCAAAGGCGGTCTGATAAGCACTGTCATGTATTTGATCATTAAGCTGCTTAAACGAAGCGTCATTATCAAAATGGTTATAAGCACTAATTGCAGGATGGGTATTGGTCAATACTACTGGCATTTTCAATAGCTTTTTGGCAAAAGGTACCATGCCTTTAATAGCACTACCGCCGCCAGTAAGTACAAAACCGCGATCAAGGTAATGTAGCAGATCTACCTCATGTAGCTGACGCGCCACTTCAGTAAATATCTGCACATAACGTGCTTCAATAATTTGCGCTAAGCTGTAAGTATGTACATTAAGCGCATCGCTCGATCCTTGCGTCTTATATAACAAGAATACGCTAGGATCTATACTATTGATATCCGCAGTACCATGCAATTTTTTCAGCTTTTCAGCTTCTATCATTGAAATACCAAAGTCTGCTGATATATCCATAGTTACCGCATGGCTACCGATAGCAATACAATGAGTGAATATTAGTTTGTTTTCTTTATAGACGCAAATACTAGTTGTGCTCGCACCAATATCTATAAGACAAATACCTTGCTGACGCTCTTCACTCATTAGGCTATATTCAGCACTAGTCACTGCATCAAAAACCACATGATCAATACCAACGTCACAACTCTGTAGTAGTTTTTGAATATTTTGACGACTCACCACAGGCATCATCATCATGTGATACATAACGCTGATGTTTTTAGCTAACATCTCGATAGCGTCATCAACGATATTGTCTTGATCATCAACATAGACGCCTTGCTGACAGCAATGCATCAAGTAATAATCCGCTGGCAAGTCCTTTGATTTAGCGTTAGCCAAGGCTTTTACCATGTCTTTAGCGCTAACTATATCATCTTCAACCAGCACGCTGCCGACGCTATTCTTGCTAGATAGCTCAGGTGTTGACAGCGTCAACCATACGCTATGAACTCGGCAATTTGCGACATCTTCGGCTTCTTGAATGGCTTGCTTAATAGCGCTTTGTAAACGTTCACGATGCTTAATCTGGCCTTGGTAAAAGTCACTGTTTTTGACTTGCCCAACGCCCATAATGCGGATGTCTTTTTCAGACACGACGCTGCCGATCACTACATAAACTGCAGTGGCACTTAGATGAACTACAACTAGATTTTCAGTATTTTTCATGGTACCAGACAAATTATCGCTAAACAGGGAACCATATGACGTCCCCATTAAATCATCAAAAAAGTGTTTTGGGCTATTATCTAAATAAATGTAATATTATTCGTCTATTTACCCATTTTTATAAAGGCTATAACCTACAATTAATTATCCGCTACAATCAGGGTTTGTTAGTAGGGTCAACCTCAGTAGTAGAAATGTCAGTAGTAGCAACCTTAGTATCAACTTTGCTGCTAGTCACTTTAGTACTATCAGGCTTAGTGTTATCGACTTTGCTGCTAGTCACTTTAGTACTATCACCCTTAGTGCTATCACCCTTAGTGCTATCGACTTTGCTGCTAGCATCAGTAGCTGTGGCATCGGTAGTCGCTACTACGGGTTCAATCGCATGCCAAGTAATAGTAAAGCCATTCTTATAACGCAGATCCACTGACTGAATCTCATCACGGCGACTACTTAACTGATTACCCAATAACTGACTAAGATTAAGTAATTTTTGTGCTGTATTTTCATTATCAACTATCACTCGTAGACCGTTATCAAAACGAATCAACCAAGTCATGCGTTTAGTTAAGATAATATCCTCTACTTGCATGTCAATAGGAGCATACCAATCATTAACTTGCTGCATTTGTTGCATGATAACGGGTGCTTGGTCAACTTCACCTTGCAAATTAGCAAAGCTTTGTTGGCGTAAGTCTTTATTATCGGTAGGTACAAACACTACGCCTTTGGCATCTACTAAACGCTCAGTACCAAAATTAGCAATAGCTTGCTTGGGCAGCGCAGTAATAACAATACCTTGTTGCCAATCACGAGTTACGCTCACTTGATCAACCCAAGCCATACCTATAACTATGTCGCGCAAAGCTTGCAGATCAGTAGTAAAAAAACTACTAACTTTCTGTTGGTCCATAGCTTGTTTTAAGGTCTGGTATTGAGTGCTAGTCAAGCCTTCACTACTTACTTGAATAGCGGCAGGCGGTGCATCTCGTAAAGCTTTCGCACCCATTATCAATATCAGCAGTAATAAACCAATAAATAGTGCCATAAAAAAATATTTGGCTGAACTCGGCATTGACAACTTAGACTTCGAACGAAGGGTGTCATTACTCATCAAGTCATTTACTTCATTGACAGCTTGAGCCATGATGGTATTCACCCCTAATTTACTTTTGCTAATATTGAGTTACTTTTGAGACTACAGCTTTACTAATTTATCACTGAATCTAAACTTCTATCATAGCCCATTATAAACGAATAACTATAAGTCACTTAAGAAAATATTCATAATAAACATGTGATAAGCGCTAACATATAATCAATGATTAGCATTTATTTAGTCGAATTAAATCATTAATAATCTAAATATTCGGTTAATTACATGTCATTTATTTAGTAGTCAACTTTAGTTATCGAGCCTAGTGGTTAAAATTGTGACATATCATATACTTAACTACCAAAACAAGTCAATCTTTATCAGAGTAGCAGAGTTATGGCAATCTTAACGTATTTTGACGTTAAACAATAGCCTAACCCGTGCTATGACTATTGAATTTACACAAGTTTACATGAAGTTGTGCTATATCAACTCTAATCAAGCATTACTGCTTATATAGTTTGCGCTAAAATATGCCAGCATAACTGATCAAAGTCCATTCCACGAGCCTTAGCTGCCATCGGCACTAAACTATGACTAGTCATTCCAGGAACGGTATTGATCTCTAGCAACCAGAAATTACCTTGCTGATCTTGCATAGCATCCACTCGGCCCCAGCCTTTGGCGTCTACCGCACGGAACGCTGCAAGACTTAGAGCTTGAAGATGCTGTTCTTCATTAGCACTTAGGCCACAGGGAATATAGTAGCCGGTATCATTACGATTGTACTTAGCGTCAAAATCATAGAAGTTAGTAATATCTGCTGGCTCTAACCGGATAACTGGATAAGCTTCATCATCGACAATAGCGATAGTGAATTCGCGGCCAGTAATCCAACGCTCAGCCATTACCGCATCGCCGCAACCGATAGCCGTTGCATAAGCTGCTGGTAGCTCGTCTAAATTATTGACCTTAGTCATCCCTATACTAGAACCTTCGTGAACTGGCTTGATAATGAGCGGTAGACCCAACATATTAACCACTTGCTGCCAATCAGTATCTGCAGTTAATAATGCAAAAGGGGCTGTCGCCAAACCACACCCTTGCCATAGCTGTTTGGTACGAACTTTATCCATACCTAAAGCTGAGGCTAGGATGCCAGATCCAGTTTGCGGGATATCTAACCATTGTAACATCCCTTGCAGTACACCGTCTTCACCGCCACGACCATGCAGCACATTAAACACCCGATCATAGGCCATTAGATCGGTAATCTGTTGATGTTTAGGATCGAAGTGAGTAGCGTCAACACCCTGATTTTGTAAAGCTAGTAATACAGCGGCTCCACTATCTAAAGAAACACTGCGCTCATTGCTGTTGCCACCATATACCACAGCTACTTTGCCGAATTCGCTAGCATCTTTTACTTTACTAACTATTGGCTGTTGCTGAGTTTTTACCACTGCTGCTAATGCCAATTCTGGCTTCTGTATTTTAGTGGCATCATGGTTAGCACTGTTATTTTGCTCATTAGCAGCAGCATCAACGCCGTCTAGATTAGGCTGATTCGAGCTTTCTTTATTATTATTACCGCTCATATGAATAACTCCTATAATTTTAAGACCCACGGTTAAGCGCTTAGGTTGTTTAATGTTTGTTAAAATCTTATTTGAGGTATAGACCATTGGCTACCAAATCGATAGCTATTTGCCCTACATTACCAGCACCTTGGGTAATAAGCATATCATTTGCTTGTAATAAGCGCTGCATCACTGGCGCGATATTGGCTTTATCGACGATAGTCGGCTCAACAGCGCCACGCAGACGGATACTACGTGCTAATGACTTAGTATCAGCGCCAGTAATTGGGCTCTCACCTGCCGAATAAACGTCTAGTAATAATAATTCGTCAACACTCGATAACACTTCAACGAAGTCATCAAAACAGTCACGAGTACGGCTGTAACGATGAGGCTGGAACATCATTACTAAACGGCGCTCAGGGAAGCTTTGTCGTGCAGCTTTGATGGTAGCATCGACCTCTTTTGGATGATGGCCATAATCATCGATTAGTAGCACATCACCATTATCGACGGCGATAGGGCCATGTTGCTCAAAACGACGACCTACCCCTTCAAAATTCTGTAGTGCCCGCTTGATTGCTTCGTCATCAACGCCTTCATCGCTAGCCATAGTAATAGCAGCAAGCGCGTTGTACACATTATGAATACCCGGAATATTCAAGGTCAAACGTAGTGGCTCATGATCACGGCGTAGCACAGTAAAATGGGTCTTAGTGCCTTCAACGACAACGTCAATCGCTTGCACGTCATTGAAAGGCTCAAGGCCAAAGGTCAGTACGGGACGACCTATATCATCGATCATAGCATAAAGCTCAGGATCATCGCCGCAGACTACTGCCAAACCATAAAAAGGCATGTTTTGCAAAAACTGAATATAAGCGGCTTTTAGTTTATCGAAGCTGTTGTCATAAGTTTCCATGTGATCTTGGTCGATATTAGTCACAATCGCCGCCATCGGATGCAAGGACAAGAACGAGGCATCTGACTCATCCGCTTCAGCAATCAAAAAGCGACTACTGCCTAATGCAGCATTTTTTCCTGAGGCATTGAGCTTGCCACCTATCACATAAGTGGGATCAAGATTCCCCTCATTCATCATAGTGGTTAGTAAGCTGGTCGTCGTCGTTTTACCATGCGCACCTGCAACCGCAATACCGTGACGATAACGCATCAATTCACCGAGCATGTCAGCACGACGCACTACTGGTAGACGAGCTTTAAGGGCCGCTTCAATTTCAGGGTTGCTACGATCAATCGCTGATGACACTACTATCACATCGGCATTAGAGATATTTTTTGAATCATGGCCAATAAATATCTCAATACCTATCTGCTGCAGACGACTAGTAACTGGACTTTGCACAATATCTGAGCCGCTTACTCTATAACCTTGGTTGTTCATGACCTCAGCGATACCACACATTCCCGAACCGCCAATACCAACGAAATGCAAATGCTGAATACGGCGCATTTCTGGAATCTCAATAAGGCGTTTAGGTAAAGCTTTTGCAGATGTGGACATAACAGAGTCTCTTTATAAAAGTCGATAAAATATAGTTAGATAAGTAGTCAAAAAGTACAGCTTATAGTGCTTGCCATATAAGTTCTGCCACTTGTTGACTGGCAGTACGGTTGGCAAGGGCATGACCTTTACTAGCCATAGCTAAGCAAGCCGCTCGATCTAGAGCTAGCAGTTCAGTGCTCAGACGGCTAGGCGTTAACTCAGCTTGCGGCAATAATAGCGCTGCATCATGTGTAGTCAGAGTGCGCGCATTGGCCGTTTGATGATCATCAACGGCATGTGGCAAAGGTACAAAAATCGCTGCAATGCCGACGTTTTGGATCTCAGTGACCGTCAAGGCACCAGCGCGACAAACAATGATATCGGCCCAATTATAAGCGGCTGCCATATCATCAATAAAAGGCTGTACGCTAAACTCATGAGCGCTTAGATCTTCATTATCATAAGCCGCTTGGGTAGCAGCCTCATTGTTACGGCCGCATTGATGACGTACTGAAAAGGGCTTATCTATCAAAGCTAAGGCTTTTGGTACTGTGTCATTAAGTACTTGCGCTCCTAGCGAGCCGCCTACTACTAACAAACGCAGTGGGGTTTGATCCGCTATATCATAACGTAGCGTTGGCGCGGCAACACCAGTGATAGTATTACGCACTGGATTACCAACAGTTTCTAGCTTGGCATCGAGCTTACTATCTGCAAAGGTGTTTTCAAAAGCTTGCAGTACTTTGCTAGCGATTTTGGCTAAATAACGATTGCTCATGCCAGCAATAGCATTTTGCTCATGAATGATCAGTGGCGTACTAGTCATGCGTGCTGCAATGCCTCCAGGTGCAGTAACGTAGCCACCAAAGCCTACTACTACCTCTATGTTGTTGCCACGAATAATTTTGGCTGCGGCCATAGTAGCCGACAACAGAGTGATTGGCATCTTAAACAGGCGACCTATACCCTTGCCACGTAGTCCTTGCATGGCAATAGGATGGAAGGTATAACCGGTAGGCTGTACTAAGCCATTTTCCATACCAGTTGCCGTACCTAACCAATGAATCACCGCGCCCCGCTTAACCAACTCTTCGCTAACGGCTAACGCTGGGAATACATGACCACCAGTGCCAGCAGCCATCATCAATATATGCGGTGTCTTCATGAATGCCTGCCTATCTTATCTTTACTAATGAATATTAGGATCTCTAAACTGTTGCTGACTTTCAGGGTGCAAAAGCACGCATAGTATAGAGTAAATTATCTATAAATATATAACGTTTTTTAAGCTAAATATTTAGCTGCTATTTTGTAGTAATAAGCGCTAAAAATGATCAACTATTGATCGTATTTCTTTGCCTTTTACTAGCTCATTACACCTTAACGTTTAACTATAGATTACTGCCAAAAACTTATTAAAAAACGCTTATATCAGTTGATAAAACCAGTCTTGAGGCCAGTCAAAAAACAATAAGCTTCTAACGGTTCTGATGGCGTGCTTCTACCGCTATAATAAAGTCGGTTGCAATATCAGTACCGCACTGATCATCGATCTCGCGTACACAAGTAGGGCTAGTGACATTAATCTCAGTAATACGGCCACCGATCAGATCTAGTCCTACGAACATCAAGCCTTTTTGTTTGACGATAGGCGCTACTATTTCAGCCACTTTACGTTCAGCATCAGTTAATGGCATGGCGACTCCACTACCCCCTGCTGCTAAGTTACCTCGAGTTTCGCCTTTGCTAGGAATTCGAGCTAAGCAATAATCTACTACTACCCCATCGACAATCAACACTCGCTTATCGCCTTGTTTAATCTCTGGCAAATAGCGCTGTGCCATAATCGGTAAAGTTTCAAGCTCCGTCAAAACTTCGATAGTCACCCCAATATTAGGACTATCTGCTGTTAAACGGAAGATACCAGTGCCACCCATGCCATCAAGAGGTTTGACAATAACGTCTTGCTGCTCAGCGATAAACTGGCGAATATGGGCCTGCTTACTAGTGACAATCGTTGGACTCATATAGTCACTAAACCAAGTCGCAAATAGCTTCTCATTACAGTCACGTACCGCTTGCGGATCATTAACCACTAGCACGCCAGCAGCCTTCGCATGATCTAACATATAAGTAGCATAGACAAAGCGCATATCGAACGGGGGATCTTTACGCATCAAAATTACGTCATAATCA
This sequence comes from Psychrobacter urativorans, assembly GCF_904846695.1. GTDB lineage: Bacteria > Pseudomonadota > Gammaproteobacteria > Pseudomonadales > Moraxellaceae > Psychrobacter > Psychrobacter urativorans. Next base: position 45,766 of record NZ_CAJHBR010000015.1, on the reverse strand, counting down.
CTAACAGCTACGGTAGCCTTTTCGCCTAAAGTATAAAAGTTTTCAGGATCACGCTGTACTGTTACTGGTTGCGAGTCTATCTTTAACTGTCCGCGATCCAGCCATAAGTCATGAATCTGACAATAGCCTAACTTGTGTCCACGATCTTGCGCAGACCACATCATCGCTAAGCTAGTGTCTTTTTTGTAATTTACTCGCTCGATAGGATCCATAATAACTAGGATATTTAAAGACTTTGCAGCAGATTGAGACATAGGAACGCTCGCTAGTAGTAACAGTAAACAACTGAATAATTGATGGTTTCAAAACAACAGTAGAAATAAACAAGGCTTCTGATTAATGCTAAATCTAAGTCTTTTCAGATTAGCTAAAGCTTTTTAAATACAAAGCCCTAGCAATAAAGAAGCATTAACGGTAAAAATATATTAGTGGTATAAATAATTAGAGACACTTAAGGCGACTAAACTCCATATTGCTGGCGGTAATGCTGCATTTTCGCTAATTGACTGCCGTTTTCATGGGTATTATCTTTCGAGTTATCGCCAAGCGCTAAATAACTGATTAGATCGTCCATATCCACTAAAGTCAGTACTGGAACTTGTAAAGCAGAAGCTAATTCTTGAATCGCTGAATGCTCGCCTTGGCCTTTTTCTTTACGATCTAGAGCGACAATAATTCCTGCCACAGTAGCACCAGCCTGTTCTAGGATATCCAGTACTTCACGCATGGCGGTGCCTGCAGTAATAACATCATCTAATATCCACACCGACTTGCCACTGACATCAGCACCGACTAAGTTGCCCCCTTCGCCGTGGGATTTGACTTCTTTGCGGTTATAACCCCACTTAGCATTGATCCCATGATGCAGCCATAAGGCTTGTGCGGTTGCCGCTACAAAAGGAATACCTTTATAGGCTGCCCCAAAGATAACCAGCTCTTTATTATCTGCATTTTTATGCTGTTCGGCCAAGGCGTCAGCATAACCAGTTGCCAATAAGGATAACATCTCGCCCGAGGCTAGCAAGCCTGCATTAAAAAAGTAGGGACTAATACGTCCCGACTTGAGTACGAACTCACCGAATTTTAGTACTTGGTTGTCTAAAGCCAGCTGGATAAAGTGCTGCGCTGAAAATAAAGGGGTTTGAGCACTTCGAAGATTTTGAGTATCGGGCATTAGACAGTCCTGTTAGTGAATTTTAGGGTCAAAGCAGCAGTGAATTTTAGAATCATAATCCGTGTGTAATAAAGCTGTACAGCCAGCACTTGGCTATACACTCTACTATTAACTGCACTATTATTTCATAACTATAAAAATTTATAGCTTTTAAGCGTTAATTGTAAAAGCAACAAAAGCCGTCATTATAAATATCATTATAAAAATTGTCAGCTAAATTGACCAACCATTGATAGCATAATCTTGCATATTGGCATAGCGATTAAGAAGCGCGCAGCGTGAGGAGATATTAAAGTAGCAATTGCCATTTTTATCAGCTTGGATATCCCAGCCTAAATGATGAGCCGCTACGATAATATGTCCGCTAAACAGCCGAATCTGTCGATAGTGTTGACGGCTTGCTGGGGCGTTTCCCAACTGGCTAAGCAAGTAACTGCGTACATATTGACAGAGTTGCGCAGCACTGTAGCTTTTATTAATGGTTTTGCGCGTAGGGCATTGCTTTAGAGCATGCACAGCCACGCTACATGCCATAATATCAGTGGCCAAACTACCGCTACCAGTCTCAAACTCTTGCGGCTGCAATATCACTTGCCAATCATCAGCATAAAGACTGTTAAGCAACTCATCAGCATTATAGCGTTTTACCAAGGTGCGTAGCGTAGCTGACTTACTATCATGAGTGGCGGTATCTGTCAGTGGGCTGGCTTTAGTAATGCTTCTCTTAGTCATCTCAGTAGTCAAAAAACCAAAGCGAGTCAGTTTTGGATAGGCACTAATAGCGCTCTGAATATCTGCCATATCTATTAGCTGCATAATATCAATACTAGTGAGCAACGCCTGTTCACTAGCGTGATTAGGGTCGTATCTATAGTTTTGATAAAAGCTATCAGGCAACTCAATTAGCTGGGCCGCTTTGAGTAGCGCTAAATGCTCAGCCAAAGGTTCTGATGCTATCAAAGCCCATTTTGATAGACGTTCAGCAGCCGATTGCTGAAAGCGAGAGGACTTACCATAGAGCCGACGCAACTGACTATTCTCTCGTCGTGCTGGCTCTGGAATATCACTCAATGACCGTGCTGGATCAATCGGTGTCTGCTTAGGGTCAAAATTGGGATGCACTATAGCTGGCTGCTGATTAGTTGGTAGACTCGATAGCTCAACACTATCTGCTACTGGCTTAGCTTCTCGATGTATGGCATGACTGCTAGGCAAACAATCATTAGAAGTATGGGGCTGAGTCATAGCATATCCGTGATACTTAAAAACATAAAATAGCAGTAACTTATAAATTAGCAACCAGCTCAATAATAGCTACTGATACTCTAAGTCACCATTTATACAATCTAAATAATATTATAATTCTTTCAACAGACTCTAATCCTGTTGATGCTGCAATATATCACTATACCCAGCTTGCCAATCGGCAAACTCAAGCCAAGCTAATGGAATATTGCTGTGTAGGCGCTTGCCGGTAATCGCTGTCTGCTTATCATCGACAATTGGCGGCGATTGTTGTAGCTGCTGACTTAGCCAAGCGCTCAATTGTAAGGTAGTCACTGGTAAATAATCAGTAGCCAAATAAAGCGACTTAGGTGCCTCAATGGTCAGTACTTTACTAATAATAGTGACCAAATCGCTATCCATGATCCGATTGCTCCAATCAGTGCTAGCTATAGGGTCTTTGTTGTCCTCTTTGACCTTACGTAAACGCATTAAACGCTGGCGTCCATAAATGCCACTAGGACGAATAATAACAGCTTTATCAGCAAAACCTCGTTGCAGCGCTTGCTCCGCCTGCAATATTACTTTTGAGGCATCACGCTCAGGAGTAGCTGGTGTCGTATTTTCGTCAATCCACTCGCCTTTATTTTGACCATATACACCTGTTGATGAGATGAATACTACACGCTCAAGTTTAGGTAACTGCTCAGCAAGCTGGGCCAAATGCTGACAGATACTTAAATAGCTCTTATTATAACCGCTAGTTGAGTACTCATCAGGGGTGACGATAATAGTGATACAAGTAAAGTCTTGCAACTGTTCGGCACTGACTTTAAGCGCATCGGCTTGTATAAAATTTGCTTGCTCAGCTAAAGCGTAATCGCTACGCGCGCTGCGTGCAAGTCCAGTCACTGAGTAACCTTGTTGGGCAAGCTTATTAGTCACTGGTAAACCAATATCACCTTGACCGATAACTAGCCATTGCTGAGTGCTCATAAACGGTCCTTATTTATAATTGTTTTTGCTACGGTTATTAATAACCGTGTTTGATAATTAGCTTTGATAGTTCTTAAAAGTAACGCATGTAAGCTAATTTTATATCATCGTTAGCATCGACGCGATCTTGCCAATCGTAGCTACCATTGATACGTAGTGCTTGTTTTTTATCTATATCATATTGCAACCCAAGAGTAGTAATAGGCTGCCAGTAGCTACCCTGCGCATCTTCGTCACTGCTGCCATGATACCAATATGGCAGTTGCAATTCAGCTTGCGCACGTAACTGATTGTTAATCTGATAGACACAACCAGCATTGACCCCAGCACCTACACGGTAGCCTTTGCTAATCCCACGCCCACCTTGCACTGCTCCAGTAGCCAAGGCGTAACACAGCTGCGGCGGCATCTCAGCGCTTATTAAGCCTGATGACTCTGTGGCTGGCGTACCAAATGCCCACGATTTGCCGTACTCAAGGGTAGTACTAGCCACTAAATGATCAGTGCCATCTCGTCGCGAGCCATCATTAACCCGAGTGGCTTCGACACTGGCACCCCAAGTTTTACCTTTTTGGGCAGTATTGACTGGATTAAATGAGCGCCCACGAATCAAGGTAAAGTTCTGTAATTCGACCTTTCTTGGCTGCTCACCTTTATCGTTATCGTTATCATAAAAGCGCAGCGTTGCTTCAAGCCCTTCTAAGTCGAAGAACTGGTGAAATCCGGTAGGACGATCCAAAGTATCGTGAAAGCCTGCGCGTAGTCCGACATCGATATAGCTGTTGTCGCCACGATTACCTATGCCAATATGACCGCGCTGTAAAGAATGACGGTCAAGTGGATTATTATCTGAGGCAGCAATAGCTAACAGCAATAGCGTTTGGCCATCAGTAGCCATACTTGACGCCGGGTTGCTATCAACTGATTTAATAGCTTCAATCTCACTATTACTTAGCTGATGATAGCCTAGCTGGTCTTTGCTAGTAAGCTTGGCTTGTTGTTTTGCTTGATTTAACTGTGCTTGGCGCACGCTACTATCAGAAGGAGTAAAGCGACTGCTGGCTAGCAGCTGGTTTTTTTGTAGTAAGTTGACGACATCAGAGGGAATAACCGCGTACGGCAGCTGACTTAATAAGTGCTCATCGGGCCGTACCACATCGATCAGCCGTAAAATCTCAGAAGCGCAGTTATCTGTGGCAAAGTAATAAGGTAGCGCTAAGTCTTTAGTTTCCCAAACATGCAACATGATTTGCTGCACCTCATCCGGAGTCAAATTTAACTGATAAGTCCAACTATCCCGTTCGTCAGTTTTTAAATACTCTGCCAGCTTTTTTGGATAAGGATCAATCTCGATCAAATTATTATAGCGACCAGTCGCTGATTTTATGGCATAGAGGATAAAGTTATCAGAACTATCACCATCGACCGTATCATTAAGCGCATAAGCATGGTGAATTTGATTAAAATCTGCCGCACTAGCTGCTGAATCTATACGCATCAGAGTATGTCCAAACCCAGAGATGGGATTGTCTAGATATTCTTCAGCGAACATTACTGACAGCTGCGCAGGGGCTAGCTCTGTCATCCAAGCATCCAGCTTTGGGCAGTCAATCTGCAATTGAGCATCGTGAAAATTCAAACTATCCGTTAGCCATTTGACTCGCGCCGGAAAGCGACAAAGTACCGAATCATTTGCAGCAATGTGTGCATTACTGCTGGTGTTAGCAGTGCTGCGCGCCCTAGTGAACTCTTGCGCTAGTGCAACTAATGTCGCATCAAGTTCTGCAGCTGAATCTTGCTGACCAGTAGCGCTTAAAAAGAACTTTGGGTTGTCGATCATACTGTTATTTGTATTTTTGGTAAAAATACTTTTATTATCATCAATAAAATATAATAACCTGCGCCAAGTCGTATGCTGAGCTAAATTGTCCGCTTGCACTTGTTGACGCCAAGTCATGAGCAGCTGCTCAGCGTTGTTTGCTACTGCACTAGTACTAGCTTTAGAACTAGCAGCCGTAGCATTGCTATTGTTTGGTGCCTCATTAGTGACTTGCTTAGCGACTTGCTTAGCGACTTGCTTAGTGCCTTGATTAGTGACCTTACTAGCAGCAGTCAACGCTGGGTTTACATCGATTATTTTTGCCTTAGTGGCTAATGGCTGGGTTTCATCCGCTAATGCTCCTGTTGTCACTACTGATTCTGGAGTCGGTAAAAACGCTTGCGACTGTACAGTCAATAGTAAGCCGGCGATAGTAGCCGGTAAACGAGCACGCTTACTTATTCTAGCCCAACGACTTCTAGCGAAACTATCCTCGGCAACCTTAAAGTTAGCTTGCGGGTATGCGGATACTATTACATTAGGTGCTTTAGGCATAGAATAAATCCTCGTGCTTTATTAAAGTGTATTTGCTAAGGTTTACTGGTAATTTACAAATAAAAGCTTAGATAAATTTTGTTGATTTTCATGAACTTTGTCCATTATATTTATAATTAGTTGTTAGCGTCGGTTGCTTAGTAATATTTTGCGCACTATCTTACTGATTAACTTGCTAACGATCTTGCTTTAAATCAATCTATATCTTAGAGAATACTATGCCAATATCAGCAAACCTGTCATTGTCAGCTGCTGCGATGACCATTAGTGAGGGGCACTTGTCAGCAGCTACGTGGCTGTGCTCCCCTAATAGCAATTCGCGTCCTAATGACATCGATATCGATACTATCGTTATTCATAATATCAGCTTACCACCTAGTGAGTTCGGCGCCACTGACGCCAATGGGACTCACTATGTCAAAGCGCTATTTACCAATCAACTAGACTGGCAAGCGCATCCTTATTTTCAAACTATAGAAGGCGCAGAAGTCTCGGCACATCTATTTATAGAGCGTGATGGCGCTATCACTCAATTCGTAAACTTTGATGAGCGGGCTTGGCATGCCGGTAGATCAAGTTATTTGGGCCGTACTCAATGTAATGATTATAGCATTGGTATAGAACTTGAAGGATCAGATTTTAGCCCTTTTACCGACCAGCAGTACCAAGTCTTGGCGCAAGTCATTAGCGCTATTTATCAGGCTTATCCTAAAACTTGCCAGCACTTAACTGGACACAGTGATATTGCTCCAGGACGTAAGACCGATCCAGGTGATTATTTTGAATGGGCTAAATTACGCGCCATGGTTACGCAAAATCGTATGGGCTAGTGTCCATCACTACCTTTACACCCGCCGAAAGCCATTCATTATTCTATGCTATAGATGAGCTATGAATATGCTATAGATAGGCTATGAAAATGCTATAATCCGTCAGTTTTTTTGCAGTAGTCAATTATCAGACAAATTAGCGAATAGGTTCCCATGGCAAAAAGTCGATTATTTCGTTCCACGATGGTGGTCAGTAGCATGACCATGCTATCGCGTATCTTAGGTCTAGTACGTGATATCGTATTACTAGGGGTGTTTGGTGCAGGTGGGTTAATGGATGCCTTTTTGGTAGCCTTTAAGATCCCTAACTTTCTGCGACGTCTGTTTGCTGAAGGCGCATTTAGCCAAGCTTTCGTACCAGTATTATCTGAATACAAAGAAAAGTACAGCTTACAACAAGTTCAAATTCTAGTCAGTCGCACCTCAGGCGCACTGCTGCTTATTTTATCGATGCTCACTCTTGTGGTGATTTTGATTGCCCCTTGGGTAGTAACCTTGTTCGCTCCAGGTTTCGCTGATCAGCCCAATAAATTTGCGCTTACTGCTGAACTATTGCGCTTAACTTTTCCTTATTTATTATTTATTTCTATGACGGCCTTTGCCAGCGGCATTTTGCAGAGTTATGGGCGCTTTGCTGCTCCTGCTTTTGCACCAGTACTGCTGAACTTATGCATGATAGGTGCAGCGGTGGTTATTTCACCGATGTTAGACACGCCTATTATGGCGCTAGGCTATGCAGTGGCTATCTCCGGTCTACTACAGCTATTGATCCAATTGCCGCAGTTATCGCAACAAAAGCTATTAGTGATGCCTAAAATTGACTTCCAACATGAAGGCGTTAGGCGTATCTTAAAGCTGATGCTGCCAGCTATCTTTGGCGTATCAGTTACCCAGATTAACTTACTCCTCAATACTATATTTGCCTCCTTAATGATTGGCGGTTCAGTATCTTGGTTATATGCTGCTGAGCGTATGAGCGAACTACCGCTAGGACTAATTGGGGTGGCTATTGGTACGGTTATCTTACCGAGTTTATCTAAAAGTGAGGCAAAAAAAGACGATGCTAGCTTTAAGAAAACTATCGATTGGGCGGCACGTTTAATCGTCGTTGTCGGTCTACCTGCTGCTGCTGCGCTATTCGTACTTGCTGATGTGTTGATGCAAGCGTTATTTTTACGTGGCGAATTCAGTTTACGTGATGCGCAAATGAGTGGTTTAGCGCTACGTAGTATGGCTGGTGGAATCTTAGGCTTTATGCTTATTAAAGTCTTTGCACCCGCTTTTTTTGCTCGTCAAGATATCAGAACGCCAGTCAAGATTGGTATTATTTCAGTATTTGCTAACATGATTTTTAGTGTGATCTTTATCGGTATTTTTTATCTGTTTGATATACCGCTGCATGGCGGCCTTGCGCTGGCAACTACTTTCGCCTCCTTTGTTAATGCCGGTTTGCTGTATTATTTCTTACATAAGCGTGATATTTTTCGCTTTGACAGCCATTGGAAAAAACTTTTTAGCCAGTTTTTGGCTGCTACCGTATCGATGGTGACAGCTCTATACTTAATGCTTCCTTACTTCCCAACTGATTCAGCGCAATGGAAGCGATTAGTAGCTTTATTGATTATCTGCACGGTAGGCGCCTTAGTCTACGCGGTAGTGCTAATCGCTAGTGGCTTTCGTCCACGCCAGCTTAGACACGGTTAAAGGGATACCAGTCACCAAAACAGGCTTAAGCTGTCCATTGGCTGTTACTATATAAATATATACGAATTCTGAGGTCTGCTATGACAACCAAAACTTTAAAGTTACTATCACTACTAACAGCTAGCTTGTTAAGCACTGGCTTGCTGTTAAGTGGCTGTAGTAGTAATGATGTCGACGAAGTTAGTACTGAGGGCAACTCAGCTGATACGGTCGCTAACAAACAGAAGGCTGATAGTGCTACCAATAGCAGCAGTAATAGCACAGAAGAATCAGTAGCGTCCCCTAACAGTGCCCCTAGCGATGCAACTACTGATCAGGCAGTTAGTGACGTTACCAATCCAGCACTTGCTACGGGTGAGCAGCCCAGTCTGGTCAATAACCCTACTGAAGCTGGCACCCCTGAAGATACGGTAAAACAAGCGCTCAACACTTTATATTATGGCGATGTTAAACAAGCAGCAACTTACTATAAAGTAGATCTAGCTAATTTTGAGCAAGAGCTTGCGAAGACCCAGTATGCTTTTCAGCAGACCGTAGAAGGCGTTACTATCACTAATACTAGCTATAATGAAGATAAGACCCGCGCTACTATAGACGGTGAGCTCATGCTAAAAGGTCAAAAACAACCCGCCCCGCTGTCTTATGAACTACAAAAAGTAGATGGCAAATGGAAAATACTAGGCTAAATAGCTGAGCAAACTTTTAACGAAGGTTGCAAGCAAGGTTTTGAGTAAGTATTTGACAAAACCTTGCGCTAGTCTTGGCTCTTAACCGCTATACCTAGCATCACTACATCCGCTATAAAGCCTTGCATATCGCAGACTTGGGGCATATAGCCCCACTGCTCAAAACCCAGCTTATGAAATAGTCCTAAGCTGGGTTTATTATGGGCGAAGACCAGAGCGACAATATTGCGAATACCTAAGTTTGGTGCTTGCAAAAGCATCCAGCGGGTAAGCAAGCTGCCTAACCCTTGGCCATGATAATCACTATGCAAATAAATACTAATTTCGCTACTGATATGATAAGCCGGACGCGAGTACAAGTCGCTAAAACTGCCCCAAGCTACAATGATTGACGGTTGCTTATTCAGATTGTGTTCCTGGTTCTGCTCTTCGCTGTTACTAGTTTTAACCACATAAATGGGCCGTGTAGGACTGTCAATATGCTCGCTAAACCAATCGGTGCGCTCTTCACAACTGACTGGCACTAAATTGGCCGTAGCTTGCTTACCAGCGATAGTTTGGTTATAAATAGCTAACACAACGGCTAGATCATCAGCAGTTGCGCGTTGAACTATAAATTTATCAGTTAGCCTTATTGGCTCAGCATGAAACTCACTCATAATAGCTCTCATAGTTAATATAGGGGGTGTTGTCTTAATTATTGTAAGGGTTGTTGCAGTATTTATTGACTCAGTTATAGACTTAATAAAGGGTGGGCCGTTAATCAGTATTCTAATAGTGACTGTTGGAATAATCAGTGCTATAAAATAGCTATTAATGACGTCATCGGTTACCTTATTGACAATGTTATCGGTAATGTTACTGATAATGTCAGTAGTAATGTCACTGACGCTATTTTACTTTATAATGACTGGCTTTAAACCCTGCAAATCTATTCTTGGCAGTGTTTTTATTTATTCGCTCTTATCGTAGCTGCAAACTTATGAATACCTATTTTCTTGAGCAACTAATTACCACATCAAACGCGATGCTGACGGACAATGATCCGTTGGCAGCGGCTAACTATCCGTCACAACTGACGCCTTGCGTGTTAACTATTGGCAATTTTGATGGTGTGCACTTAGGTCATCAAGCTATGCTGGCGCAAGTGCGTACTATAGCTAATGAGTCAAACTTGAGCTCAGCAGTGATGATATTTGAGCCACAGCCACGGGAGTTCTTTTCTCCTGATACTGCCCCTGCTCGCTTAACTAATTTGGCAGAAAAACAAGCCTTATTAGCTGAGCATGGCGTTGAGACCCTGATAGTAGTCAGTTTTGATAGTGACTTTCGTGCTTTATCGGCTAAGGCATTTGCTGATTTATTAGCCTTGCAGCTCAATGTACAAGCCTTAGTGTTAGGCGATGATTTTCGTTTTGGTCATGACCGTATTGGTGACAGTCAGTTTTTGCGTGATTATGGCTTGCAAGTGATTAACCTACATACGGTTACTGACACTAATCATAACGACAGTGACCACAGCGCGGTTGCTAACGATACTGCTGAATTGAACACTGCTGAGCGTATTAGCTCTACGCGAGTGCGTGACTTACTATTGGCTGGTGATATCAACGCTGCCAATAAGTTACTGGGTCGCGACTATACTATTACCGGATTAGTAATCAGTGGTGATAAGATCGGGCGTACTTTGGACTTCCCTACTGCTAATATCGATTTGGCTCGTATTAAACCCGCTCTACATGGTATTTTCGCTGTTGATGTGGTTGCGCTCGATGATAAAGGTGAAGTTATCGCTGATGGGCTAAGCCAGTTTGCGACTAATGGCCAGAGCGGCGTGGCCGGTTTACAGCCGCATAGTCTATTTGGTACGGCTAGTATCGGCACTCGACCTTCAGTTGATAAGCCTCATGAATGGCGTTTAGAAGTACACTTTCCACAGTTGCAAGCCGACTTGTATGAGCAGACCTTGCAAGTACGTTTTTTGCATTTTTTGCATGGTGAACGTCACTATAACGGCTTAGAAGCTTTGAGAGCAGGGATACATAACGATGTGGCAGATTTATTAGTATGGCGACAACAGCAGCTTGACTAGCCTTATCCTAGGCTCATTTATAAAGTAACCTGTTTGCTCAGTGCTAGCGCTAAGTGACGATTCTATATAGCCTCTACACCGCTCGCATAAAAAACCCACAAAACGCTCGTTTGTGGGTTTTTTATGCATTATTAACTATGTAACTGGCGGTTGAAACTAATTATTTAAGATAATTAATTATTTAAGCCTAAGTGTTTGGGAGTAATTATTTAAAACTAAGGATTAATGCCCGTTAAGCGGTAGGATGCAAACGTACATTCAACTCATCGATAATCTCTACCCATACTGCGTCTTTTTTCCATTCTTCTTGTAAGAACATACGTTGCTTCTCATCCCAAATTTTCGACTTTGTCAGCTCTTCGTCTTTGGCTAACTGGTTGTTTTCAATAAAAGCATCAATAGCTGCGTCTGAGCTATCTAATCCTAATTGAGCAAATAAGTCGTTTATACTGTAACTTGGTTCACCTAACATTATCTCTCTCCTTTAATTTTGGCAATTATTTTTGTGTTTATTATCTCACTAATCAGCAACTATTGTAGCAAGGTAGATTAAACGATTTGTTATCCAACGTTACCAGTTATGTTAACGTTGTACTCTACTCTAAACTTGTAGAATCGCAAAAAACTCTTAAAAAAAAGCCTCACTATAATAGTAAGACTTTTTATTATCTATTAGCTATAAAATTTAGCTTATGGCAATAGATGTGATACGGCATCACGCTCTTCGCTAAGCTCTTGCTCAGTAGCTGCCATTTTATCTTTTGAGAAGTCTGATGATACATCAACACCCTCAACGATAGACCAGTCACCATCTTTACAAGTACAAGGGAATGAGTAGATCAAACCTTTAGCAATACCATATTCGCCATTAGAATAGACACCCATAGATACCCAATCATCGCCCTCTGTACCCATTACCCAGGTACGTACATGGGCAATAGCTGCGTTAGCAGCAGAGGCTGCTGAAGAGGCACCACGTGCTTTAATAATTGCTGCGCCACGCTTTTGTACTTCTGGGATATAAGTGTTTTCATACCAATCACGATCAACCAAATCTAAGGCTGGCTTACCGTTAACCGTACAAGCCGTTAGATCAGGATACTGAGTGGATGAATGGTTGCCCCAGATGATCATCTTCTTAACATCATTGACTGTAGTTTCTGTCTTTTCAGCCAACTGAGCTATACCACGGTTGTAATCCAAACGAGTCATTGCAGTAAAATTACGTGGATCAAGATCTGGTGCATTACGCTGAGCGATAACCGCGTTAGTGTTTGCAGGGTTACCTACAACTAAAACTTTTACATCACGGTTAGCCACGTCATTAAGCGCTTTACCTTGAGCTGAAAAAATCGCCGCGTTAGCTTCTAATAAATCTTTGCGTTCCATACCTGGACCACGTGGGCGTGAGCCTACTAATAAAGCATAACTCACATCTTTAAATGCTACTTTGGCATCATCCGTTTGAACGATATCTACTAATAAAGGAAAGGCACAGTCTTGTAGTTCCATAACCACACCCTTAAGGGCGTCAAGTGCTGGAGTGATTTCAAGTAAATTCAAAATAACAGGCTGATCTTTACCTAGCATCTCACCAGATGCAATACGAAATAACATTGCATAGCTGATATTACCTGCAGCACCAGTTACGGCAACACGTATAGGCTGTTTCATAAAATACTCCCTAATTGATTATTAGATATGGTTTTCTTGCTTATTAATTTATGCTCATTGAGCTTGTATGTAGCAACTGCCATAAACCGAGGCTAGTGTAGCACTTCGTTTGCCAAACCGTCTAGGGACAACGGTAAGTGCATTATGGTCTATTTTGTTACATTTTATACTTACCATAACTTAAAGATATCAGCGCTTATTTGCCGCCTGAAATGATAAAGTTTTTACCACAACTATTTATTGGACTGCTACAAGTACCGAACTGGTTACCCTCATAACAGATATGCACTTCGGTAAGAATGGATTGACGCCGGTCAGCATCCTGACAGATCAGGTCAATGCTGGCACTATTCATTCCACTATTTAGTCGAGTCATCTGACCTAGAAAACTTGACTTAGAAACGGTATAACTATTGCCACTGTTGAGCTCACTTGGTAACTTTAACTCGCTAGCAAGACTGACAATTTGGCGAAAGTAATTGTTGGCACTCAGTGGGCTACAAGCACCATATCTATACCACGCTTGGCTCCGAACCGTACTATCTGGCATGATACGGTTGACCACTTTAAGTTGTAAAGGCGTCAAATCAGGCTCACTACCCCGTTCACAACGATTGCCAGAGCCTAGATTGAGGCCTGCTACTGTCAGTGAATAGCCTTCTAAACACTGGCGCATGCGCGAACGCGAGGGTTGCATTTTACATAACGCTGGAGTCATCTCAATCATCAGTACTCGCTGCCCGCTCTTAGATACATTGGCAGCTTGAGCGGGCGTTGATGTCATCCCTAATAGCAGGCAGCATCCTACGATAGCACTAAACAAAGTAGACTTAGTAGGTGTAGTAGCTGCTGAATAGCTGCCGGTTATCGACTTTAATTTTATGATATAGCACCACCATAGCTGCTTAATCAACTGCGAGTTAGTGATTATAGGACTGGTATGTTGTAAGGATTTTTTTATCATAATTAATAAAACATTCAGTCGTTATCAAGCGATGGTTATAGACTTAGGTAACCATACTCAGAATAGTGATAATATTTAATGCAATGGTAACAAAACCCTTTTTTTAATCTATAGCAGAAACGTAAGTTGCTGAGCAAACCGCTGAGGATATTCTTTTATTAGCGCCCAGTTTCGACAGTAGCTTCTATTAAAATAGTAGGTAATAAGACTATAAAATAAACTCTTAAAAATAGAGTAAATAAGGCAGCACCAAGGAACACCTGCTTAGGGTGTGTTTATTGAATACTTTTAGCAACAAGGCTAAAAAAATAAGCCATTAGTAGCGAAGTACTAATGGCTTATTTGCACACATAATGATTTAAATAATAGCGACAGATTATAACAACGCTACGGTTGATAGCTATCAGCTGTAGTTAAAAAGCGGCTGGAATAGTACCCATACGCTGAGTGATAGGCTGCCCACGACCTAATAGATTACTATATATCGTAGCATTCTCCATCACATGTTTGACATAATTGCGGGTCTCAGGATAAGCGATAGATTCAACATACTGGTCAGCATCAAGCGTCCCATACACTGGCTGCCAGCGCTTAGCTTTATTAGGTCCTGCGTTATAGCCTGCCGTTGCTAGTACTGGCTGAGAATTCAACTTAGCCAAAATATCACTCATATACCAAGTGCCATAACGAATATTAGTATCGCCACTATTAGCTTTAGTTGCGCTATAGGCTTCACCTAAATTACGAGCAATATACTTGGCGGTGTCGGGCATAATTTGCATCAGACCACTAGCGCCAACGTTCGAGCGTGCCGAGGTCACAAAACGACTTTCTTGACGCATAATGCCATAAGCCCAAGCCGGATCTATACCTGCGTTCTGGCTATAACGAACTACAGAGCTCTGATGTGGCATCGGGTGTGATAGCGCTAAACTACTGGCTTTATCAGTATTATCTGCCGCATAAATAGCACGATCAAGCCAGCCTACATCATGTGCTTGTAGCGCTGCTGCAATGATCAAGTTGTCATCACGCTTGTCACGAGCCTGCTTAACCGCCCAGTTCCATTCGCGATTAGCATGAGTTCGATTGGCATCACCATTATATAAGGCGAAAGCACGAGCGAAGTTTGGGTCTTGCAGGACACGAGCACGATCAGCGCTACTAACATTAGGTAAGTTATTACCGCCTAAGGCATTAATATCAAAACGCTGACCCGCCTTATCTTTAGCCATCAGACCATAATATTCATTACTCTTGGCTAGCTGCTGATACATTTTTTTAGCAGTGCTGCGCTTACTATTATCGCCTGATTGCTCATAAGCACGTGCTAGCCAGTATTGCCATTTGTTAGTTTTTTGAGTTTCAGCATCCATTTTGGAGATGGCTTCAACCACATCATCCCAACGACTAAAGCGAATAGCAGCTATAGCATAATCTTCAGCTTCTTCAAAGTTAAAGTCATTATCCAAGCTGTTACGGAACCAGTCAACGGCCTCAGCATTGAAGCCATCATCAGTATTGTGCCCCATACGCTCTACCCCAAGGATACGATAGGCATAACGACGAGTGTCATCATTTAACAGGCGCGCTGAACGCTGATTATCTTGCTTAATATCGAATTCCAGCTGTTGCGAGGCTTCACGATAAGATTTGTCAGCTAGGCGTCCCATAGCATATAGATATAAGTATTGGTTGGTTTGGCTATTAGGCTGCATGCCAAAACGACTGAAGAACGACGTTGGGCTTAGCTGAATTTCACTGAGTGCCGAATAAGGAATAGTGGCCCCAAGACGTGAAGACAATGTCATTATATCGCCAGTTTTGCCCTTACGCAGCATACGCTTTAGCCGTGCTGCACGGTCTTGATTACTGATCAACGCATTGTTATTCATCTCAGTCGCTAGCTGCTCACATAGTGCTGGCTGCTTGAGAGTTTTAAGCCAAACGTCTGATTTCTCTGCCATGGCACGCATAGTATCGCCACCATTATTAAAACCCAGCCCAATAGCACAGCGCTCGCTCGCATCGGCGTTGGTGATCAAATTGGCCACTTGACGTACAGAAGCATAATCCCCTGCAGCTGCTTTAGTTTCAGCAAAATCAGCAGCCAGTTTTTCTGCCATAACGGTATTTGGATATTGACGAACAAATTGTGATACTGCTGCTGAACTTTGCGCATTCAAATCTAAGTTCATTCGCCAATAAGTAGGATACATCGCAAACAAGCCACCGCTCATCGACTGCTCATAATTATAGAGCGCATTCACATCGCCACGACTTTCCGCTTGGGCGGCAGCATTAAAGGAACTAACACTACTATCTTGCTGAAAATTAGTCGATTGCTGAAAGTTGCTTGGTTGCTCAAAGTTGCTCGATTGCTCAAAGTTGCTTGGTTGCTGATAAGTATTCTCTTCACTATTACCCCATGTCAGCTCAGCATGAGCGACTTGTGATAACCCTAGCGCACTCATTGCCGTTGCTAAGCTAAGAGCACTCATTTTCAGGGTGGCGGCATTGAAGCATTTGGGCCTAGTGTCACTATTACTAAGGTTGTGGGCAACATTATGCTTTGTCATTCTGACTCTCTTAATTATGTAAAGACATATTAGATATTCGACCTTGAGGTTATTATCGAATTATCAGACACGCCCTAATAAGGCTTAAACAGCGATTCATTGAATATCGCTAAGGTGATGGCGCTTATCATACTATATTAAGCCAACATTAGGCCAATGTTGAACCATTACCTTTACCAATTATAAATAAATAGGACAATAGCGAGTAACACAACCGTGATATGAGTGCTTTAAGATACGCAACTGGTTGTAATCTAATACTTTAAGTTAACTGTACTAGATAATAGTTAAAGACTAGTGATAGCTAACAAAGCTCTATTACTAAAAATGCTGAGAGGTAAAAGCTAGCATTAAAGCGCTGTTATCAAGGTCTATGCTTAGCTTAGACAGCGATTAGTTAAGCAATTGATACTATTATAAATAATTTATCATGATTATAGCTATCAGACTAAGCTTCTTTTTCACATTGCTGACCGATTATGATAAAATATGCCACCATTAATGGCCTGCTGCCGCTATATTCTGTTTGTTAATCATGGACTTTACTTATGAGTGTTACTGTATTTAACCCCCGCATCGATGACGCTGTTGCTAACCAAACTGATAGCGATATGGTTAGTGGTACTATGGTCAATGCTCCTGTAAAGCTAGCCTCAGAGGCAGCGCCAGCCATAGCAGCTAAAAAAGTCTTTATTACTACTCAAGGCTGTCAGATGAATGTCTATGATTCTGGCAAAATGATTGATGTGCTCGGCGATTCGCATGGTATGGAAGTCACTTATAATATCGATGAAGCTGATGTGCTACTGATGAATACTTGCTCTATTCGTGAGAAAGCACAAGAAAAAGTCTTCTCAGAATTAGGCCGCTGGCGCAAGTTAAAAGAAAAACGTCCAGAGTTAGTGATTGGTGTTGGCGGCTGCGTAGCTTCACAAGAAGGCGATAACATCCAAAAGCGTGCGCCTTATGTCGATATGGTATTTGGACCACAAACTTTGCATCGCTTACCTGAGTTGTATGATCAATCCAATAAGCAGCAAGATATCGCCCCAAAAAACCGTATCGGTACTATCGATGTGTCCTTCCCTAGCATTGAGAAGTTTGACTTCTTACCAGAGCCACGGGTCGAAGGTTATAAAGCTTTTGTCTCGATCATGGAAGGCTGCTCAAAATATTGCTCATTCTGTGTAGTGCCTTATACTCGCGGCGAAGAGTTGTCCCGCCCACTCGATGATGTGTTGGCTGAGATTGATAGCTTAGCAGCGCAAGGTGTTCGTGAGATAAACTTATTAGGTCAGAACGTCAACGGCTATCGTGGCGAAAAAGACGATGGCAGCATTTGCCGTTTTGCTGAGCTATTACACTACGTCTCACATGTCGATGGTGTAGAGCGTATTCGTTATACTACTAGTCATCCGTTAGAGTTTACTGATGATATTATTGACGCTTATGCCCAACTACCGGAGCTAGTATCACATCTGCATCTACCAGTGCAGAGTGGCTCGAATGCGATATTGGCAGCGATGAAGCGCAACCATACTATTGATGTTTATATCGATCAGATCAATAAACTTAAAGCTATTCGTCCTGATATTCATCTCTCTAGTGATTTCATTATCGGCTTCCCTGGTGAGACCGATGAAGACTTTCAGCAAACGCTAAATTTAGCTAAAGAATTGAACTTCGATCATTCCTATAGCTTTATCTATTCTAAGCGTCCAGGCACACCAGCCGCTGAACTGCCTGATGATGTGACTTTTAAGACTAAAAAGGCACGCTTAGCTGAATTTCAAAAGGTTATTATCGATTCAACGCTACAAAAATCTCATGAGATGGTTGGTACGACTACTCGAGTATTAGTCGAGCAAGTAGCCAATCGTCACCCTGATTGTTTGATCGGTACCGCTGATAATACTCGTACGGTGATGTTCCCCTATGACGCTGATAAAATGGACGAGCTACTAGGCAAGATCGTTAACGTGCGCATTACTGATTTTGTCAGTCCGCATATGGTCAAGGGTGAGCTGGTTGAGGTCTTAGCTTAGGTTGATTGATCTTCAATATTTGATTGAAATCTTGTAGGTTGGCGTGAAGATTGTGACAGTCAACGATTATAGAATAAGAAAAGCCGTTCGCTATTGATAGTGAACGGCTTTTTTGTGAGTGAATGTTTATCTAGATTGAATCAAAAGCTACTCTAATGACCAGTCTGTGCGTCGCAGCTGTTGCTTGGTTTCACGACGGCGCTTTTTACGAGCGATATCGATATCTTCTCTTTCATGAATCCCGCCCTTTTTTAACAGCGGGTCAAGCGCCAAATAGTTGCGTGGTTTGACAGTGCCTAGTAATTGACTAGGACTATTGAGAACATCGCTATTGCAACTTTCTAACTGCCGTTCAATCTGCTTGGCCTTTTTTAAGGTTTGTTTTAAGCTCATTAGATTACCTATATTTATAATTTATTCGATCAATTTTGGTTTTTAGCGGCAAGCATTAGCCTTTAATACACATAACCTGCTTTAGCGTATGCACGACTTCTACTAAGTCGCTCTGATTGGCCATCACTTCATCGATATCTTTATAGGCGTTAGGAATTTCATCGATAACCCCTTTATCTTTACGACATTCGACGCCTTGCGTTTGTGCTTTTAACTCATCAATAGTGAAAGTACGCACCGCCTTACCCCGACTCATACGTCGCCCTGCTCCATGTGAACAGGAACAAAACGACTCACTATTGCCTAGACCACTAACAATAAACGACTTAGCGCCCATCGAGCCAGGAATAATCCCCAGCTCACCGGCATAAGCACTAATAGCCCCTTTACGAGTGACATAGACTTGCTCACCAAAATGCACTTCTTCATTGACGTAATTATGATGACAGTTGATAGCCTCTTTGGTTAGCTGAAAGCGTGGCAATCCTACTTGCGGCGACTGCAAGGATTTGATAACCAAGCGCATCATCTCGCGACGATTCTCCAAGGCATAGTCTTGCGCCCATTCCACAGCTTCAATATAATCAGCAAAGCTATCAGAACTCGCAGCAAAGTAGGACAAATCGCGATCAGGCACATGACCAAAGCGTGATTGACGCTCCTTTTTGGCCAAATTAATAAAATACTGACCAATACAATTACCAATGCCGCGACTGCCAGAATGTAGCATTACCCAGACATCATTATTCTCATCTAAGCACAACTCAATAAAGTGATTACCTCCGCCCAAAGTCCCTATTTGCTTAGCCCAAGTACGCTCAAAACCTCTGAGCATTTTAAGCAGCCCCGGATGTTTATCAGTAATCGGCTTTAGCCGTTTTGCCAGTGGGTCAAGAGTCGATATTTTGGCTTGAATTTGCTTATGCATATTAAAACCAACCGGTACTTGTTGCTCCACTGCTAAACGTAGTGACTTTAGGCTATCGGGTAAATCGCTTGCTGTTAGTGATAGTCGCACTGCATTCATTCCACAGCCAATGTCGACCCCGACTGCCGCTGGAATAATGGCCGATTTAGTAGGAATCACACTCCCTACGGTTGCCCCTTTACCCACATGTACATCAGGCATCACTGCAATATGTGAATGCACAAACTCCAACTGTGCTAAGTTACGCAGCTGTTGTAAGGCACCTTGCTCTATATCAGTAGTGTAAATCTTCACCGGCAGCCCATTTTTACCACTTTCATTTAATACTAATTGAATGCTCATTAATAATTTTTCCATCTTTTAATTATCATTGATACTTTATTGCTAGGCTTTTATTATTTTTTATCAATTATTAGGTAATACTTATCCCGCCTAATTAAATAAGAAAATTATTTTTAATAAGTTAAATTTTAGACAATAAAATACCGTTACCTTTATTGAGAGCAAATAAATAGCCTCAATAAAGATATATTCTATTTTTTGGTTTTTGAAGTTTAATAAAAGATTGATAGCAGGTAGTAGCGAAAATAATATTTACTAATAAATATCGCTGGTACTAGTGCTTATAAGCCATAGCTATGAAAGTGAAAAAAATGAGCCGATAGGATCATTTATTTACCATAATACGGCTGTGTATCATCCAAGACCTAGCAAAACGCTAGGCAGACTTGTAGATATAATCGTATTATATAAATAGATATTTCCGTACAGCGCCAGACTAAGCATTGCATAGCAAGACTTAAGGTATAAGCCACTAAATATAGTCTGAGGTGATTAGCTCGGCAGATGTTGATAAAGCCAATAGATTAGCAGAGAACTGCTGTCTAAAACTTAGCCCAACCTTTGCGAGGTCATCACTGCTGTCATTTCATTAACACATTCAATCTTTAAAAACGTCAAAAACATCTTAGCTTTTAGGTGGGACATCGTTATTCCTCCATAGGTTGTGGCTAACTGTCAAAGGCTGACAATAGCAGGGTAATTAAGATAGGTTATTAGCGAATAGTATAAATCTAATCGATAATATTGAATTATAATAAAGGTTTAAATTATAAAGTCAATAATTTTTTGAATATTCCAATAAAAATTTATTATATTAATAAACAATAATATTTTTTCATAGAGAAAAATTCTTTTAATAGCTCTAAAAAAATATAGCCAGCCAATAAAATACTTTATATTAATTTAATAAATTACTAATGACTTCCACTAATAAAGCACCAGCAATTAACATAAAAATAACACTACAAGCACGATTTAACCAAGTTAGACGGTTACCAACATCGAGCCAGCCCGCTAGTTTTTTACCACCGACAGTATAGATTATTTGCCATATAGTCTCACTTAAGAATAGCCCTATAGTTAGTAAGATATATTGCGGAAAAAGCGCTGCGCTAAAATTGATAAATTTGGGGAAAAAAGCCGCGAAGAATAAAATAGCTTTTGGATTAGATAACGACACCCAAACTCCAGTACGGAATAAGGTGAAGTTAGTAGGGCTAGTGTTGACCGCAGCGCTAGATAATGATCGTGGCTTAGGGGCTTGATGAAGGCTATAAGACCTATTAGCGTTATCCGACATTTCATCGTTATCTAAGTAGTCAGCAGCTACCTCTGCACTCACTGCGCGGGCGTCGTCCATCAAGCTACGGTCGCTAGTATCACGCCATGAGCTTATACCTAAATAGATTAGATAAACAGCGCCCACTGTTTTGATAACCTCTAATAACCAAGGCGATTGACGACTAATGACATCTAGTCCAAGCAGTGTCGATAACAGTAGAATAAACAGTCCCAGACTCAGTCCTGCCAGCGTCCATAAGGTACGTTTGACGCCATAGTTCATGCCATATTGAAACGCCAATAGCATATTAGGACCGGGGGTCGCTGATATAAAAAACGTACTCGCAAAGAACACTGCCAACAGATGCCAAGACATCAACTAACCCCTAATGTATTGATTAAAAGCCTGTGCTTAGTGAGGCTATTATTAGAAAGCTTACACTGAAACGCCGTGCCACGCTAAACAACAACCATCAAAAAAACACCGCCATAAAGACGGTGTATTTTATACCTATTGAAGCTCATTTGAAATGATGATTAACTTTATAGTAGCTAAACGCTGGTACAACTCTCAAGCAAACGCTGTAGAAATCCATCACAGCGCTCAAGTTCAGCAAGTTCAACATATTCATCCGCTTTATGAGCCTGCTCAATACTACCTGGGCCACAGATGATAGTTGGAATGCCAGCATTAGTGAACTGCCCTCCTTCGGTAGCGTAGGCAACTTTATGGCGTTTACTATCCTCAACTAATGCCGCTACTAGCTGTTGTAGCTCGTCATTAGTGCTGTCAGTCATCGCTGGCACACTTTCTTCTTGTAGCAGCTCAATACCAGTCTCAGGGGCACGTAATTGCATCTGCGCGTTTAGCTCCGCAACTTTGGCCTGAATAGGTAGTAGGATATCCTCTTGAGTCATATGCGGTAGATTGCGATAATCAAAAGTAAATTCACATAAATTCGGCACAATATTAGTCGCTGTGCCTCCTTGAATCGTACCTACTGAGAGCGTGGAATACGGTACATCAAATAGGGCATCGCTATCATTACGGTGACTTAACTTTTCTGCCAAATCATCGACAAAACCAATTAAGCGACTAGCGTAGCTGATTGAATTGACCCCTTGAGTAGTCAGTGACGAATGAGCAGACTTGCCATGCACACGGCAGCGATACACCGCAATACCTTTATGCGCCACCACCATAGTCATATTAGTCGGCTCGCCTACGATACAATAATCAGGCTTGATACCACGAGTCGCCAAATCTGCCAAAATTAATGGCGCTCCTAGACAGCCTACTTCCTCATCAAAAGATAAAGCCAAATGGATAGGACGATGCAGCTTACCGGCCTTAGAGAGCTTTACCGCCGCTGGTAGTAGATTCAGTGCACAAGCGATAAAACCCTTCATGTCGCAAGAGCCACGTCCGTAAAGGCGTGAGCCACGAATAGTAGCGTTGAACGGATCAGAAGTCCATTGCTGCCCATCGACTGGTACCACATCAGTATGTCCAGATAATACTAGACCGCCAGTGCTAATATCCGCGTGCTCACCAGCAGCTACCGTAACGAATAGATTGGCTTTATCTTGCGCCTGATTAAAAGTCAAATCCACTGACAAACCCAACTGCTCACAGTAAGTTTGCACTTGTTTAATGAGCGCTAGATTTGAATAGCGACTGACAGTATCAAAACTGATCAAATGGCTCAGCCAATCAACACTGTTATGAGGGTAAGCCTCAGTAGGCTTAGGCTGACGATCAGTTTGATAATCAGTGGTAGTGCTAGTAGTTACAACCATTGGATATCCCTTCAGTACATTAGTACATTCAATATAAGAGCAAGTCACCGAATGAGGCTAAAACCTTGCTTTTTTAGGCTTGTTGCTGAGCACGACGTTGCAACTCTTTTACTTGTTGATCTAATCCGGCGATCGGCCCTTCTACTGGTATATTGGGCGCAACTTGTTGAATAGCTAAGCTGTTGATCGGTGAAGTCGATTCCATTCCCATCTCCTGCATCCACTCGCCCAATTGTTCAGATGAGCTAATATAGACAATACGGCCAAGACCAGCCCAAGCATGCGCCGCTGAACACATAGCGCAATGCTCACCTGAAGTATAGACTGTGGCTTGTGCTCGTGCCTCTGCAGTCATATTTTGCGCCGCCCAACGAGCTACTGCAATTTCTGGATGATAAGTAGGATCAACGCTATTAGCACGGTTACGATCTTCATTCATTACCGTACCATCAGCGGCGACTAGCACACTACCAAATGGCTGATCGCCAGCCTCTAAAGCTTCAGTTGCTAGCTCAATGCAGCGCTGCAAATGTTGTTGGTCATTATCCTTTGTCATGATCTATTCTCCAGCTTATTTTTATTTATCATTAGGCGGTGTTCAGCAGTTCGGCACACACAGCCCTATATAGTTATCACTATCGAACACGCTCTAATGCTTAACCCCCATATTAGCTCTTATTGCAGCATTGTATTGAGGTCAATTTGCTCCCGATAGCTTACTGAGGTTACTAAACCGTGAATAGGCTTTAATTACTAACGATCAGTCGTCAAAGCTAGGCAGTTAAACATAAAAGCTAAAAGGCTTACGATGGATTGTTTTTATTCATTATATCGATCACAGGTGGGATACGCTTTGGCAACTTGCCCTCTGCTTGTAACTCTTTGGTAGTTTTAGCATCTATAGCCAAACCTGCAATCAGCGGCAGATCTTTTACTGGTTTGCGTGGACGAGTAGCAAAACTAACTGGCACCATACGGGCAAACTCATAAAGATGAAGGTAGGACTCTTCGCCCCCTTCAAAATCTTCATCGTCTTCTAGGCGAATACCACCGATCTTAGCTAGATCAATGAGCATTTCGTTCTCTTCGCTAGTTAAATGACTATCCGTAATACCAAACCCAGTCATAAAGCCATTTGACCACTGTTTCAAGGCCATTACTCGCTCGTATAAATCATGTTCATCATCAGGTACTAATGGCGCAAAAGCATAAGCATCATCTTTATCTTTGAGCTGAAATACCGTATCTTCAGCCTCTTCGGCTAATAAGGTCAACGCAGGCTCTGGTAGTGGCGAAAAGCTTAATTCCTCAAGCACAGTAGCCCAGACTTGCTCATCAGGCGCATCACAGGCAGTCATCATGCCAGTCATAAAGCCGTGCAATTCGCTGATAGTCACATCAGTCCACTCTTCAAATACAGTAGACCAAGTATTCCAGCCTGAGATATTATCATTCATAAAAGATGTCCTAGTTATTGGTTAATGCTATTTAGTTATTAATTAGCGTAACTATAAATAATTATAGCCAACTGACCAATCGAGATATAAAGTAAGACAATAAGGGTAATTACCTTGTTGATATAGATATTATGCGGTCACCTATGGCATTATTAAACGTATAAACATAAATTCATTCACACTCTACTGGTTAAGGATACAAACTGACTATGTATGATCAATTAAAAGTCTTAGAAAAGATGATACTCGATATCAAAAAGCAGCATCAACTTGTCAGTGGCGAACTTAATCGCCTCAAACAGCGGCCAAATATTGACCCCAAAGAACTATCGACCCTCAAAGCCAAACTAGATAGCAGCTATGCTGAACGTGACAATGGTAAAAAGCGCTTTGTTGACTTGGATAATCGTTATCAGAGTTTAGCTGAAGCCCATCATATGATAGGGGAAGAACAAGATAAGATTCAAAACCAGCTGGCTGAGTTGCAACAAAGCAATGAACAGTTGCAACAGCATAACAATACGCTTAAACAGCAAAGCTTGGAGCTGCAACAGCAAAACGAAGAGATCAAAAAGCAAAATAATGACTTGCAAGAGAAAAACCAATTGGCAGCAGAGCGCACCCAAGTGGTATTGCAGCGTTTGACTCGTATTGACCAAATAGACGGTTAGGCTCAGTTGTCGTTTACTTAGCTGACCATACTTTAACTGTTTTTATATTTTGTAGGATTTTTTATGACCGATAATAACTCAAATACTCAAGCTACAGCGCAACAAAAATCAGCAACTACTGATAAAAAACCTGATAATCAAGAGCTTAAGCCAGTCATTCAGACGCCAAGTACTAATAGTGTACCATCAGCAGCCAAAGGTGCTGATAGCTCTAAAAAGACGGTGAAACCCGCTGAAGCACCAATGAAGATGGTCAACATCTTTATTGCTGACTCCAGTTACAATATCTTTTGTCCAGTACATGAAGAACAAGAATTGCGCTCAGCTGTGCATTACATCAATAACTTCGCTACCGATATAAAAAAAGATGCCCCTAAATTGAGTCAAGAAGACTTATTGGTTTTAACTTGCCTAAACCTATACGAAAAGATTCAAGACAATAATAAGGCCGAGATCAGTCGTCAGCAGCAAAATGATCAAAACGAAGCCTTTTTAAACAAAATCATAAAAGATGCGCAGTCCATTTTATAATCGTTCTATAACAGCTATCGTAAGTAGAGGCTGAGCTTAACTGATATAAAGGTAAAATAAAGAACCAGCTTATGGCTTATAGCTTTTGCCTGCATGAAAATCAGCTTGATGTTCATAATTGCAAAAGAATAAGGTATTGTCTTCTGTTAGATCACTAGCAGCTGACTTAGATGCCACAGTTTTGGTTTCGAGCACACCACGATATTCGGCTAAGCTATGACCACAAAAATTGCAATTGCGGGGTTCAGTTACGTCGCCTTCTTGTGGCATCATGCTTTTTGGTGCACGTGGGTACATGACTTTATAGAACAGCCACATGCAGATCCAAACTATAATTATTATGATGACAATAGCAAACACGATAGTGCTCCTTTAAACAATATTTAATGATCTATGACTTAGAGTTTACTGTAACTGACGCAGGCAGCACAATGGCTACTCTGTGTAATTACTCACTACTTACCTAGTGGTTAAGTAAAATAGAAATATTAAAAACTAAGCTATTACAGATTCAGCTCCTAAAAAATAAGTCGCTTCATACTATGCTTAGTAATCCGCTGGACATAATAACCCATAAAAAACTGGCTCTGTAATGATCAATTAGCAGAGCCAGTTTTTTATTTATATAAAGCTTTAATCAGCGTACAGTTGACCAGTAAGCCACGGTTAAATAATTCCTTCACTATAGCTACAACTGCAGCTCACTAATATCAGCAACCGTCAAGAACAACGCCCGAACTTGCTTTAGCAGTGCCAAGCGATTGTTTTTAAGCGCTAGCTCTTCGCTATTGACCATTACCCCTTCAAAGAATTGAGTTAATGGCTCATCTAAGCTAGCTAGCGTTTGCAAAATCTGAGTGTAATCTGCTTGTGCCAGCAAAGGCTCTACTGCTGTCTGTGCTTGACTGACTGCCCGATATAACTCTTGCTCCGCAGGCTCTACTAATAATGACTCATCGACACTACTTGCTACATCAGATTCAGACTTAGCCAAAATATTAGCCACGCGCTTATTAGAGTCTGCTAGCTTTGATGCTTGCGGCAAGGCACTAAAGGCTTGCACCGCGCGAATACGCTGATCAAAATCCAGTGGCATATGCGGATTAATAGCTTGTACGGCTTGGATAGTATCAACGCTGACACCTTGTTCAGTATACATCGCCCGATAACGTGAATTCAAAAACGCCATTACTTGAGTAAGAGTATCACCCATTTTAGCGATTTTGCTGTCTTCGCCACTAGTATAGTTATTCACCGCTTGCTCAACTAGAGCAACCAAATTAATAGGTAGTTGCTTTTCGATCAAGATACGCAAGATACCAATAGCTGAACGGCGCAAGCTAAACGGATCTTTTGAGCCAGTAGGCGCTTGGTCGATAGCAAAAATACCTACTAAGGTATCTAAACGATCGGCTAAGGCCAAACATATTCCAATAGGGGTTTGTGGCAATACATCTCCACTAAATTTCGGTAAATACTGCTCTTCCAAACTAGCAGCAACCGCTTCAGGCTCATCATTAAGACGGGCATAATAAGTGCCAGCGATACCTTGTAATTCAGGGTACTCACCAACTAAAGAGCTGGCTAAATCAGCTTTGGACAAAATGGCCGCACGCACCGTTTCATTAATACTAATTTGCATGCCTTGCTGTTGCATAAGAGTAGCAATAAAAGCAGCTAGCTTAGCAATACGTTCAGACTTCTGCCAAATAGTACCGAGTTTATCTTGAAACACTCGGGTTTTTAGGTTTTCAGTTAGCGCAAATAATGGCTGCTTTTGATCTTGTAAGAAGAAGAACTCAGCATCGGCCAAACGTGGACGTACTACTTTTTCATTACCTTGTACAATCTGATTAGGGTCTTTGGATTCGATATTAGTGATAAAGATAAAATAAGGCTGCAGCTTGCCATCTTTATCAGTCAAGCAAAAATACTTTTGATCCGCTTGCATAGTTGAGATCAGCGCTTCTTGCGGTACTTGCAAGAACCTTGGCTCAAAGCTTGCGCGCAAGGCAATTGGGAAATCCACCAACGCCGTCACTTCATCCAATAATTCTGGTGGGACGATAGCATTAGCATTAACTTGATCAGCTAAGGCTTTGACTTGATTCTTAATCAGCGTTTTTCGCTTATCAAAATCAACGATGACCTTGAGACTTTGTAAAAGCTCTTCATAGTTATCAGCATGGTCAATAGTATGGTAATCAGGACTATGGAAACGATGGCCACGTGTTTGCGTACCTGTTTGCTGACCTTGAATAACAGCTTCAATAACCTGATCATCTTGCATCAGCACTGCCCACTGTACTGGTCGCACAAACTCCTCTCTTGAGGCACCTGAACGCATACGTTTAGCTATAGGCAACTGATCTAATGCCGTTTGTAATATTTGTGGCAATAATTCAGTGATCGCCTGACCAGTGACTTTTTGCTCATAGCCAATATAATCACCTTTATCGGTGTTAATAGTAATCAGCTCGCTTGCCTCAATGCCGAGACCTTTGGCAAAGCCGAGCGCTGCGCGAGTAGGGTTACCTTCAGCATCAAAAGCTGCTTTGATCGCTGGGCCACGTTTTTGTTCACTACGATCTGGCTGCTTGTCACTGATACCTTGAATCTGTAATGCTAAACGACGCGGCGCCGCAAAAGAATGGATACTATCGAAGCTAATATCAGCCTCATTTAATTGCTCAGTAACGCTAGCTTGTAGCGCGTCACGCAAGGTTTTTAGGCTCTTTGGGGGTAGCTCTTCACACCCCAGTTCAAACAAAATACTACTCATGGGATGCTCCTATTTATTATTATTGTTAGTATTGTGGTTAGCTTTTTTACTGTTTAACTTATTAGCATCAGCATCAGCATCAGCATCAGCATCAGCATCAGTATTGTCTGCGTTAGACTTGTCTTTAGGTAGATACTTATCTAAAGCCGCCTGACGGTGTGCCTCATCAGCTAATGGAAAGCCTAACCTTGCTCTTGCTTCCACATAGCCCAATGCTACTTTACGTGCCAAAGTACGCACTCGTAGAATAAAACGTTGACGTTCAGTGACCGAAATCGCTCCACGGGCATCGAGCAAGTTAAAAGCATGCGAAGCTTTAAGAACCATCTCATAAGCAGGTAGTGGTAACCCTTCAGCGACCAATTTATCCGCTTGCTGCTCGTAAAAATCAAAAAACTCAGCCATCTTTGGCACATCAGCATGCTCAAAGTTATAAGTAGACTGCTCCACTTCGTTTTGATGAAACACATCACCATAAGTGACACGGCCGAACTCACCATCCGCCCAGACTAAGTCGTAAACACTATCGACACCTTGAACATACATAGCCAAACGCTCAAGACCATAAGTAATCTCACCCGTAACAGGGAAACACTCAATACCACCCACTTGCTGAAAATAAGTAAACTGCGTCACTTCCATACCATTGAGCCATATCTCCCAACCTAGACCCCACGCTCCTAATGTTGGCGACTCCCAGTTATCTTCCACAAAACGCACGTCATGAACTAAAGGATCAATTCCTATAGCTCTTAGAGAGTCCAAATACAGCTCTTGCATATTAGGGGGATTAGGTTTGAGTACCACTTGAAACTGATAATAATGCTGCAAACGGTTAGGGTTATCACCATAGCGGCCATCAGTTGGTCGACGTGAGGGTTGCACATAAGCGGCATTCCAACGTTCAGGACCTAAAGAACGCAAAAAAGTTGCGGTATGAAAAGTACCCGCGCCCACTTCCATATCATAAGGTTGTAATACTACACAGCCCTTTGAGGCCCAATAGTTCTGTAGAGTTAAAATTAAATCTTGAAAGGTCAATGTTTGGGTATTTGTAACTTCGGAAGTCATAGAGGAATCACTGTGGAATGAGTAAAATTAGACAAAACTAAAACCTATTTGTGCATAAGTAATGCAGTCTATTTGATAACGTATCTGTTTAACCACCTACCTTACTAAAAAATGGCTATTTTATCTATATTTACAGCAATTAATTTATAGACGCTAAGCTTACACGCTAATTGATAGTAGAAATAAAATTAAAAAAAATACCCAGATGAATAAACATCTGAGTAGGAGGAAAGGTATGTCATGTCATCCTGTTTAGACAGGCTTTTTGTTTTTTAGCATCTAGTGATGCTATAAGATTACTTGGTCAAACTAGTAGACTGAGATTAAGACTTTTATTATTCATACGATTGAGCATTAGCATTAGGCATGATAATCCATAATACAATGTAAATTAAGATTCCGGGTACTGCCACGCTTAAAGAAGATATAATCACGAACAACAGGCGTACCCAAGTTGGTGACCACCCTACATATTCTGCAACGCCACCCATTACTCCGGCTAACATGCGATTATTCTTAGAGCGATGTAACTTTACTAACTTGTTTGACGAGTTGGCCAAATCTTATACTCCTTATTATTCTACTTAACTTGCCAATAAGTATAGCAATCATTTCTACTATATCTGTTTAAAATGTAGGCGTACTTTGTGAATTTATGATAACTAAAGTTGCCATAGTCTGTCATTATGCCTTGTAAGTAGCTGATTCTAAATAGTTATTTCAAAATGTTTCAGAGTCCCTGTTGTTGCGCCTTTGTTGCCACTATTTTATACGGTTTAATTCAACCAGTTACAACACTCTTTATCCACTTGGCATCATTAACCATAAAACAGCTTATATTTTCACCGTCACTAATCATGATAATAAGAGTATTTACAATAACTCACCTGTATATCTATACAAACCTTTATACCATACCAATAAATAATGTTCATAATTGACGTTAATGAATTAGGTTAATAAATAGCGCCAATAAATAACAATTATAAGTCACTCCTTAAAGTGATCTCTACTACTGTCTTTGATAAAGCTAACGGTTTAACTAAAACTGCTTGTAAGAAAACCAACCTATCATTTAAAACAAATTTTTAAGGATTATTATGTACGATACTGGTCTGATGATTGGACATTTTGAACCGCTACATTTAGGACAGATGCGCAGCATATTGGCAGCAGCAGGACAAGCCAAAAGCTTGCATATCGTCATCACTAAGCATCCATCCCCACACCCAGACTTTTATATTACTTTACAAGACAAGGCCCGCTGGCTACAGATGGCCTGTGCTAACCTACCCTTTATCCATATTCATACCACTAAAGAGATTGCCCTACCTTTACATGAGCGCTTTGATGATGTGATTATTGATATAGCAACTAGCAACGCTAAATTGCAACACTTAACGGACGCTTTGAGCTTGCCAAAGGATACTGTACTATTCGTCGCTGATAATCATCCTCTAGCGCAACCAGAGTTATGTGAGCAGTTATTGATGCCTGTCGCCACTACCCCATTGCAGCCAGAGTTTGACTCTTACGCCATTGCTCGTAATCCAGTAGCGCATTGGTTAGCATTGCACCCACAAGCTCGTGGTAATTATACTAAGACTATCGCTATCGTAGGTGGTGAAAGCTCAGGTAAAACCACCTTAGTACACAAACTAGCCAATTATTATGGTGCTACTTTTGCGTTAGAGATGGGTCGGCTGTATGTAGGTACGGATTTAGGTGGCAGTGAGGTTGGACTGCAATATAGTGACTATGGCCCTATCGCCCTAAATCATGCCCAAGCGATACGGATAGCGACTGCCAACGCTACTGCTCCAGTAACTATCGTTGATACTGACTTTGTCACTACTCAAGCTTTCTGTGAAGAGTACGAAGGTCGTAACCATCCTCTCGTCAGTGCTTGTATTAATGAGTTTCAGTTAGACCATACTATTATGTTGGATAATAATACACCGTGGGTCGCTGACGGTATGCGCTCGTTAGGAGATACTGAATCACGAGGACGCTTTGAGCAGCGATTATTAGAGATTTTTGATCGTCATAATATCGACCCACACCTGATAGACAAGCCTGACTATGATGCACGTTATCAAGAGGCAATCGCCTTTATTGATGAGCATATCTATGGCAAAACCGGTAAATCGATTTAGCAAAAAACTATAATAACTTATAATTTACAGCTTATAACAATTTATATAGTCGTCACTTGGTTAAGCAAAGACCTAACTTATAAAGGTCTTAATGACGATTTCAAATTCAAATATAACTTTTAACATAATGCTAATTACGACTACTAAATACCATTTTGAGTACCATTCTAAGTACAACTTTAAGCAAAAATTTTGAGGATAATTATGCGCATTCAGCTATTGGACAATATTACTGGGAAATGGGCACTACAGTGGATAGTCACTTGGTTTATATCAGGAGTGCTAGCATTATCTGCAGGCTTTTGGTTGACTACTAATCATGAAACGCTGGATTGGTTTTATTTGGGCGTCTCTTTCGTAGGGTTAGTCTGTGTGGTATCACTGTCTTTTCGAAAAAACATCTTGGGTAACGGCTTTGGTATGGGCGCAACCGCTGGCGAAGTGGTAGTACAAGCGACAGCAGGGTCTGTTGGCTTAATGCTAGCACCACTATTTAACTTCTTCACTCATTTATACGGACTTTTCTACTGGACGAAAAACACTGATGCTGATGGTGATATGATTCCTAAATCAGCTAATAAATGGGTGTGGCTAATTACTGGTAGCTTTATGATTATTGGTTTAGCGCTATTTCCCACTGTTAATGATCTATTGACCAGCTATGGCTATGCCGTTGTAGAAGATGATAATAGTAAGTTTTTAGGCTTTATTTCATTCTTTTGGATTAACGTTATCGCTTTTATCATCTCCATTACCGCGCAGGCAGCGATGATCTTGCGCTACTCATTTAACTGGTGGCTATGGATTCTATCTAACTTCGTCTGGTTGACGGTAAACTTAATGTCTGGCAACTATATATTTGCCATTCAAACCATGGTTTACCAAGTAAACTCTTTTGTCGGACTCTATGAGTGGTATCGTAGCGAGCAAAACACCCTAGAGAAAACAGTATAAAACCGAGTATTTAATTAGAGGGCCTAAGCATGCTCTACACGACCGTATAGGTTATGCTTACTCTCTAATGAATAGTCTTTAATAAATAGTTGCTATACCTAACACTATTAAAATAACACCTTATCAGTGTAACGCTTTACTAGATAATATAGTCAGCTATGTTAAATGATGCTATAACTGATAGCAGCATTTAGCTTGATCATTAATAGCTCTATCACTAACAAGGAGGTTAGTATGTCTCGTACTCGCCAACCCCGGATGTCTAAGCGCTCACTTGAACAGTGGCTCAGTGAATACGCAGTAAGTCATCAAAACCTTATTAATAAAAAAATCCACTGGCTATGCGTACCCGCTATCTTTGTCAGTATTTTAGGGATGGGCATGTCATTATCAGTATGGTTCACTCTAGTACTGAGCGCTTTGGTTTTATTGTTTTATATGCAGCTATCTACTCCCCTTTTTTTAGCGATGGGGTTGTTTATTGCTATTTGCTTAGCGGTAATGGCCAGCCTGCCTTTAGGATTTAAGCTTTGGGCGGGAGTATTTGTTATTGCTTGGATTGGACAGTTCGTCGGTCACAAAATCGAAGGCCAGAAACCTTCATTTTTCAAAGACCTACAGTTTTTATTAATTGGTCCAGCGTGGGTTATTAATAGTTTACTACCTAATAGAGCTTCTAAAAACACTTAGGCTAACAATCAGAACTTCTAGAAAAGTTGATTAAATACCAACAGCACACTCTTCGCTACTATCTCATAAATATCTCACAAATAAAAAAGCGCGGCCTCGCTATTAGTTTAATAACAAGGCCGCGCTTTTTACCAATTATCTATTAAAGCTTTCTTGAATAGCTGTATGAATCAAACACGGCAATCCATTATTGATCGAGTGTTTGCACACCACCACCGTTAACAAATATAGTCTGACCACTCACCCAAGTCGAAACTGGTGAGGCAAAATACAGCATAGCACCTGCTATATCATCAGCTTCACCTAAACGCTGAATAGGTGTATGTGCTAGCATTTTCTTTTCGATTTCAGGCGTTAATACTGTTTTTAAAGCGTCAGTACGAGTAGCACCTGGTCCGACAGCATTAATACGGACTTCTGGACCAAAGTCATGGGCTAAGTTAGCTACCATATGGTTCACAGCTGCTTTTGAGCTGGCGTAACCACTCATGCTTGGATCTTTATTGATACTTGACATAGAAGTTGTGAATACAATAGAACCATAGCCAGATTTTTTCATATGCGGTACGCATAATTGGCATAAGCGCCAGCCACTGAACACATTTAACTCAAAGTCACGACGAATATCATCGACAGATATTTTAGATGGGTTTTCACGACCACCACCACCACCGCCAGCGTTATTAATAAGAATGTTTATACTACCAAATTCTGCCATGACTTTATCGACCATAGCCACTAAGTCATCGTCTTTTAGAATGTTACATTCTATCGCTAAGCCTTTAACGCCTAGTTTTTCTATATCTTTGATAGCAGCTTGAGCATCCTCTAACTTTAAATCTGCAATGGCAATGTTTGCGCCAGCTTCTGCTAAACGTAAAGCCGTAGCTTTACCGATACCGTTAGCGCCACCAGTAACAATGGCGGTCTTTCCTGTCAAATCGAACAGTTCATCAAACTGCTTATGTTTAAATTCTTGCATAACAATACCTTATAATAATTATTGAAAAACGGTTATTAAATACTCAATGCTAAAAGCTTAGTTATTTCCGCCAATAGTTAGTCATTTACCTTGTATCGGTGTTAAACAATTATCTTAGCCTTTTTAACAAGCCACTCAATAATTATGCTCTGCTGCCCTAAAATTAGTGTGGCAAGTTGGCTAATTTTTGTAATATTTATTTATTCAATGCCTATAATAGTAACGATATTTTTGTAAAGGTTGATTTGACAATCAATTTGCTCTAACTGTATTTTTAACATAGCCTTCGACTCTCTCTATTTAAGCAGTTGCTCGTAGAGGCAGTGGCTCATAAACATAGTCCTAGCCTAATACTTTCATCGCTATACTCACAAATAGTTGTGAGACTGCTGGAAGATACTAACTAATCGGATCTTACCTTGATATCATCCGCAATCTAGCTCAGCTTTATTCTTATAAAGAAATATTAATAAAATGCTTTAACTCCTCTGACTGTTGCTCTACTGGTACGGTCTTA
This sequence comes from Psychrobacter urativorans, assembly GCF_904846695.1. GTDB lineage: Bacteria > Pseudomonadota > Gammaproteobacteria > Pseudomonadales > Moraxellaceae > Psychrobacter > Psychrobacter urativorans. Next base: position 10,869 of record NZ_CAJHBR010000015.1, on the reverse strand, counting down.
TTAACTGCGTTTTGAACCGCTCTCCAGATATAAACATTGTTGCTAGCAGCGCTCTTTTGATCTCTTTCTTTCCAGTTATAAGTATCCCAACCATTATCACTTGAGGCTTGTTTACTCTGTGCTTCAAGCTCTTCAAATAGTACTTTTATAAAAGAAGTACCATAGGCTTTATTGTCTTTAATGATGGAATCACCATTAGTATAAGCAGTGGCTTTTATAGAACGGGGAATATTAAACTCTTTTTTTTCGTCAACCAACTGAAACAGCCGAGTCCACATTGCACTTGCATTGTAGCTTAACTGCATAGTAGCTTCTAATTCCTCTAAATTCTGCGGTAAGCTTGCACTAATTCTTTTACCTAAGCCTTTATTTAATAAGGATTCAGACCACTGAGCAGTGCCTTCTGTTAACCATCTATTCTTAAACATAAAATAGCTGTTTTGATACATATGGAACAGTTCATGGGCAGGGGTTCCATTAGTAGCTTTTAACGTGGCTTTAAGCTTCATAGAAATATTACAGTCAAGAGTATCTAAGGCTTTATCGGCAGTAACTTCATCGTAACTCAAACCGTTACCGTCTATAAGCGCCATTATAACTTTAATATAATTAGCTCGCTGATAACGAGGTTTGTCCAATGGCGCCGTTAACCCTAGTACTTGTTGATAAAGCATATCCGCAGCTACTAATTGGCGCTGTAAATCAACAAGTTGATGATTAGATATAAGCGCTTTAGTTTCTGCTACTTTTTGACTATCGATTACAAATTTAAAATCACCTTTTTCTTTATATTTTTGGTCAATAAAAGATAATGGTTCATAAGCCTTCTTCATAGCGTGACACCTACCCTCATCTTTGTCTAAGTCACTATTTTTGCCATTATGATTGTCATTAGCAAAATTATGTCTTACAACAATAACTGTAGTGATTAGTATTAATAACACCAGCACTAACCTTAAGGTCTTCATATTATGTACTCGCCCATATAATAAGGTGAAAACCAAAAAATGCTTTAATCTTTATTCTAGTGAGCCTCATCATGCTATTAACCATTATTGCCACCTATATAACTAGCTTAGCCTGATATCAATATCGTGGTAACAAGTTGTCATATTTTTATAGCTCATCAACTTTCAGATGCTGTTAAAGAAGCATAATTATGCATAATTCTTTTAGATAGCTCATAGCAACTCTCTTGACTTTCAGCGCCCAACACAATGCTTATATAGTGCACATCCTCATCGATCCAATAGTTGATTAAATTGGACCCAATACCCACAAGATTACCTGTTTTCAGTCCTATGACAGCGGCATGAGAAAGTAGCAGTTTATTAGTATTAGAAACTTTTTTACCATTAAATTCAAAATATTTTAAAGAGCAGTAGGAAGCTAATGTGGTGTACTTGCTGACAAATACCTTTGCAAGCTTACTCATATCTTGGGCAGTAGTATAAGCACTTCTCTCAAGACCTGAACAGCTAGTATAATGGCTGTTTGTAAGGCCAAGCATATGTGATTTACGAATCATTTGGGGTATAAAATAGCTCTCACTACCAGAATGCCAACAAGCTAGTGCATAGGCAGCTTCATTAGAACTGGCGATCAAAGTGGATTGGATAAGCGTTGATAAAGAGATTTTTTCGCCTTTTTTATAGAACTTGTAGTAATCACTACTCCCTCTTAATAAGTCCACGGGCATTTCAATCAAAGTCACTGCAGGGTCGAGATTATCCTGTTTGATTTTATCCCAAGCTAGCATAACCGTCATCAACTTAGCCAATGACGCCATCATTTTTGTCGTTGTCGGCCGAATAGAGGTTATGAAACTTTGATTACTGATCTCGCTACTATTCAAGGTAAAGCTTTCAACTGATATAGCAGCGTTAGTATAGATACTTTGCATAATATAGTAGTCACCTTAGGAATATTATCATTCACAGTTGCAATATCGTCATTATTACTACTATCAAGTTCTAACTAGACTAAAATAGCTTATTCAAACCGATACTATTAGAGGCTTTGATAAAAACATGATCATTGCCTCTAATAAACTTAGGTAGTTGACTAGCCAGAGCTTTTGTATTTTTAAAATAATGAGATTCTATATCCGATTCTTGCAGCTCATCAGCCAATACTTTGCTGTGCTTACCAACCAAAATTAAATCTCTAAAACTCACTTTTTCAATGACAGTAGCCAACTCCAGATGATATTTTCGACTATCATTACCCAGCTCCAACATATCACCTAAAATCAGTATTTTATGCTGAGCAGAAATTGACGACTGCTCAAAGGCTATGAGTGCAGCACGCATCGATAATGGATTAGCGTTATAAGCTTCATCGTAAAGGGTAATGGGCATAGTATTATAAGTCTTCTTAACTATTGCCCCTCGCCCAGTGACAGGTGCAAACGTCTCTAAACTAGTAATAGCTTCATCAATAGATAACTGGTAATGGGCGACTACGGCTAAGATAGCTAGCGCATTTAATACCATATGCCGACCTTGTGCTGCCATATTAAGGGTATAAGTCTGATCATTAATAGCAATGTGCGCTTGCACATTTTTTTCATCATAGCTGAGCAGTTTTATCATAGCTTGCTGATGTTGACCATAGCTGATGATATGAATACCCCAACTATTTGCTAGGCCTTCAATCAAATTATATTGCTCAATATCTCGGCACACGACTGCTAAAGAGCCTGGTGCCATACCTTTGAAAATACGAGATTTTTTTAGGGCAATATTTTCAACGTTATAGTGATAATCAAGATGAGCTGGTGCAATATTGGTAATTACCGCGATATCAGGCCGCACCAAGTCAGTATTGATAGACATAGAGCCAATCGCCATTTCTAATACCCAATAGTTAATAGAATGAGACATACAAGATAAATTCCATGCTATCCCTACTGGTAGATTCGCACTAGACTCTGTATAACTGGCACCACCAAAGCCGTTTAAAGTGTGCGCTAACATATTGACTGTAGTTGTTTTGCCAGCACTACCTGTAACACCAATAATATGACCGTTGAAAGCTTGCCGGGTATAACGACCTATATCAATAGTCGCTTGACGCACATTGGAAACTTGCAGTACAGGAACGCCCATATCTTTATATGCTAATAGATCATCGGTAATAATCGCAGCAGCACCTTTTGTGACTAAAGATTCGATCGTATTTTTTGATAGGTAGCCTACTGCCATAGTTTTACCCCGAGCAACGATCACCTGATTAGGCTTAAAGCTAGGCGGCCAAATACAAACGCCTGTCGCCGACCAACTTTCTGCTGGTTCTGATAGCCATATTCCTTTAGTTGCCACTACTAGCGCATCAGCGGTTAACACAGAGGATTGTAAATGTGAGTTATCTAATTTTATGGACTGGACCTGAGTATTTTTACAGGCTAATTTTGGATAAGTTGTTGTTGCTAATAGTTGCTGATAAGCAATCAACCCTGATAGATAATGCTCGACATCATCTATACGTACTCTAAACGAGTGGTGACGGATAAAAAAACCATGCAAAATCGTTTGCGGCAACTTGTAAAACATCGCCACCTCTGGAAAGAAAAAACCATTCAGTAGATGATTGGCACGGGCATGCAATGCCTGATAAAACCCTTGAATATCAAAACCTGCTAACACTTGGTGAAACTCTGGATGCTCGTCTAGCTTTAACAGCATTTTGTGAAATGCCATTGATAGCTCAAGCAGGGTCGGAAAAGTGGTGATGCGATTTTTTATAAAATCGGTATAGCCTGCAATATTATTGACTGCGAACTGAAAGTATTTCCTTTCATGCTTATAAATAATCAGCTCGTTTGAGCAGTACGATAGCCAGTGATCATGCGCTTGATGGTGTTTAGCTTCGATGAAATAGTCAAAAGCACGAGTAACACAGTCTAGCCAACGCTCATCTTTAGTCAATCCATACAGACGCATTAGCGCGAATGCAGCCTCGCCATCATAATAGATGATGCGATTTTTAGCTTTAAGGGTTAAGTCTTTACTATGCAGCACATGTACAAAGCTGCCATCCTCTTGCTGCATCGCCAGAATGCCTAGCGCGAGCTTTTCTGCTAACGCGTGATAGCTATCGGCTTTTGGCGTATCCGTAAACACTTGCAAATACTTCACTAGTGCTAAGATAGCCACCGCATTTGCGCCTAGTTTAATCTCTCCCCCCGTATCAACAACATAGGCTTTGTCATCATAAGTCTGCATCAGCTGATGGATTAAATAGCCCATTGCTTTGTCGATGTCGCTTTGCATTTGCCTTAGGCTTAGTTTTACAGGCGTTGCTGATGACACGCTTACATCGTTGTTAGTATCATCTACTGTTGACCTGTCAAACTTACAGCAAGCCTCATAGCCTTCTATCAGCGCATAAGTACTACTGGCATGACGTAAGCTATTATAAGTATCTATCGTGCGACCAAAGCAGGGAAAATGACCATAAACATATTGGCCTGATGGCTGGACTTGTTTGGACAGGTACTCTGTAGCCATCTTGATTATAGGCTGAGTAGTCTTTGCTGATAAGGGCAATAAAGCGCGATGACCTTTGAAACGTGGCTGGGTCTCAAGGTTGTAATATTCTCCAGTTTTTCCATCAATAAATATACCAGCAGTATTAAAGTTAATCACGGCTAAATCATCATTGAAAGCAGGCAATTGGCTGACACCATGACGGGCTATAAAGTAACGGTTAAAATTAGTGGTATTTACGCCAGCATGTGAGATTGAGTTACCCATATACAGACAAGCATTAGCATTCATCTCCATCTCGGAAAGCAACAACCAAGGCTCACGTATTCCTGTAAAAGCAATACCAGAGCGATAATAGTTTCTCTTAAACTTTCTAAGATCCTGCTGAAATTCTTTCCACGTTGTAGATGATGCTTGGGTAATCCATTCAAGCCTTAGCCAAGTAATAGAGCCTGTAAACTTTACTGATAATTTCTCTATTTTTGCGATAACTACAGTTATTATTTTTTCAAAATTAGCAAATCTGTCACTGCTATTGGTTATAAATTTAGCACTGCCATCATTGTTCTCTAAACCTTCTACTGTCAATAAATCTTTCATAATAAACGAGATGGTTTTAGCTCTTTTATGACCATCGGATACAGACAGAATAAAAGTGTTAGGTAGAGTATCCATAACTCTATCCTTTATTTTTCCATTATCACTTATTTGACTAAGATGAGTTTGCAGCCAGTTGTCATAGATAGCCGCAAGGTTAGCTTTCAAATAGTTGATTAAATTATTATGATTATGGTCTTTATAAATATCACCCTTCTTAGCTAGTATATCTGTTCGCATTTTTAGCATCCTCAAACTAACGAAGAAGAGCAGTAGCAAACCGTGGGTGATAATATACTTAGCTATTCGAATATATCTTTAACCATCATCACAGTAAGTTTGCAATTGCAGAGTATATGCACTTGTGCATATACACAAGATAGCAGATTTATACCTTATATGGCAATAAATGAATATTATCTCTGCGGCTTAGTCAATATATATAGCTAGCCTGATAAGCGATCAACAGCGCATGTCCAGATGAACTACTTTGTTATTAACAAAATTAAAATTAAGCTAGCTATTACCTAGAAATTAGCTTTTTATCAGTGATTTAGCGTTCGCCTAAACCTTCTGATAAGGTCTTAGTAATGGGCTTAGTTAGGTAAGACAACACGGTGCGCTCCATTGCCTTGATATCAACAGATGCCGTCATACCGGGCTTAATGACGATTTCATCACTACCCTTTTTGAACTCAGCCCCAGTGATCCTAATCAATACTCGATAATAAGGTTCTTCTCCTTTAGGTGTCTGCTCCATCAAAGTATCTGGGCTGATGTAATTGACACTACCAGTCATCGCACCGAAGATGGAATAATCATAAGAGTCAAGCTTTACAGTAGCATCTTGACCTTCTTTGACATAAGCAATATCAGTAGGTCTTACTTTGGCTTCAACGATTAAATCACTACTAGTGGGCAGAATTTGCATAATGATTTCTCCAGGTTTGACCACTCCACCAATAGTAGTTACGTTAATATTTTTTATCTTGCCTGCAGTTGGTGCCATGAGACGCTTTTCTGCTAATACTTGTGCTCGATCACGCAATAGTTCTATTTCGACATCTAGCTCTTCTTGTGCCTTAGTCATTTCTGCTTGCGCTTCCTCAAAATACTTATTCTTTTTATTACTAATCTGAGCTTCAATATCAGCAACTTGACGGTTTAGCTTAATAACATCGGCTTGACTGACATCGCCATATTCTAATAATGGCTCATTCATACTTAACTCTCTATCAGCCAATGCTAGCATTTTTTTTAGAGATGAAACCTCTTCATTGATGGCCTGACGTCGTCGATTATATAGTGCCGTTTGGTTCTGGATATAGTCAGAATAGCCTTTTATATCGTCAGGAAATACTAAAGACCTCTCAAATATCTCAGCATTTAAGCGTGACAATCTGGCTTTTAATGCCGCCATCTTAGAAGCTGAATTATCTACAGCAGCTTGAGCACGTTCCTCTTCTAAAACTACCAATAGCTGACCTTCTTTAACCTCCTGACCTTCTACTACAGCCAGTTGAGTCAAAACACCGCCCTCTGATGCCTGAATCTCTTGAGTACGAGCACTAGCTATCACCGTCGCTTTGGCCCGAGTCACTTGATCAATCTTGGCGAATGATGCCCATACCAGTAACGCTATAATACCGATAACGCCAATCCAAATACTCAATCTTGAGCGACCAACTTTGGGTGTAGTGGGTGTATATTTATATTCTGCCATAATTATTTCCCTTGTTGGTCTATAGAGTTTTTGGCTATCACAGGCTTTGCTACATTCTGTATCTCACTCGGTTGCTTAGGTTTATTAGGTACCTTGTCTTGTCTTCTAAGTGCATCAAGTACGACCTGTTTTGGACCATCGATAATGATGCGTTGATTGTCCATAATAATTAGTCTATCAACCAATTCTAATAGCACGGACTTATGGGTTGCCACTATTAAAGTTTGACCTTCTATTAGCTGTTGCTTGAGCACTTGTAGACAGCGCTGCTCTTGTTTATTGTCCATTGAAGCGGTAGGCTCATCTAACAAGAATACGTCAGGTTTAGTTAGTAATAGTCTAGTGAACGCCACCAATTGCTTTTGTCCTCCTGATAATCCTTTACCCCCTTCACTAATAGGTAGATCAAGCCCGCTTGAGTGACTAGCGACTAAATTAATCAGTCCTGTTCTATTTATTACTTGTTGCAGAACATCATCGTTAGGGGCTGGCATACCAATCAATAGATTCTCTCTTAAGGTTCCTTGAAATAGCCGATGATCTTGCTGTAAGTAACCTAGACGCTCACTTAAAGTTTCTCGGCTAATCTGTTGGATATCTAAACCATCCAATAAAACTCGTCCTTCAGTAGGCGCATAGAGACCTGATAGCACTTTTAACAAGGTAGACTTTCCAGAGCCAATAGGACCTAAAATAGCAATACGCTCGCCTGGTCGAATCGATAGCTTCTGCACATTGATAGCTGATCTATCATTATCTTGGTAATTAAATACTAAATTTTCACATAGATAATTACCTTTGATACTAGTAGGTGATAAAGGATAAGTAATATTATGATTGTCTTGTTCTAGTTCAAACAGCGCTTCAATATTGACCTTAGCGGCTTTAGCATGCGCATATTGCACCAGCAGACCAGGTAATGCCATAACTGGGGCTAGTACTCTGCCCCCTAGAATTGAGCAGGCAATAAGGCCACCCATAGTCATATCCCCTCGTATGACTACGAAAGAACCTACAATCACAATACTCACATAGCTCACCTGCTGTAGCATTTGAGTAAAATAACTGAGATTGTCATTAGCATGCTTCATATCCAAATCATTTTTTATAGTAATGCTCATAACATCAAGCCAACGCGATAAGAATTTCCAGCTCCCTGCCCCAGCTTTAATAGTCTCAACCCCTTCTACTGTCTCTACTAACAACCCCGTTTTATAGTAAGAAGCAGAAGCCCCTTCAGCAGCGATCATGTCTATGCGTTTACGAGCCAATAGACCCATAGTAATAGCTAACACAGCAGCGATGACTGGGACTACCGCTACTAAAGGTGAACCAATAAACGCTATTAAAGTAACAAAAATAATAGTCATCGGTAAATCAACGAGACCAAATAAAGTACTAGCGGTGAAAAAACTACGCACTTGCTCATAGCCGCGCAATTGTGCGGCCATAGAGCCCACCGAACCTGGCAGTTGATCAATTCGCACTTTTAATAACCGTTCAAATACTTCTCGAGATAAATATTGATCTAAACCGATAGCCACCTTATCCATTATTCGAGCACGCGCAAACTTCATAAAAGCTTCGAACATAATTATTAGCAATACTCCACTCGCTAATATAATAAGCGTGTATTCACTACGCGTTGGTATGACCCGATCGTAAACTTGCATAGAAAACAACGACACAGCGAGTGCTAGCATATTTATTAAAAAGCTGGCCACAATAGCTTCGGCGAAAATACCTTTATAGTTACCTAAATCTGACTTGAGTAAGTCGTTAAATGAGGACTTGCGCTGCTTTATGTGCTGATCAGTTAAACGAATCCGTAATATCAGCTCTAAATCATCAATACTGCTCAATGTCTGGCTGTTTTCTTGGCGAAAGTTCCAAGTCCCTTGCGGTGTTTGATTATTGATGATGCCCCAGCCGATATCACTTCTATAAGCCAATAATGGTAAAAATGCTGCATCTGGTTGCGCTAATATTTTAGGTATATCGTCTATACCAATGCCATTTAGTACAGCAATAACTCTGCCCAATTGGTGAACGTTTTTGCTTGGCTTAGCTGACATATTGCTATGACGCTCCACCATGTCATGCAGACGGATATTGTCTATAGGGTATCCTTGTTGGCTAAGTAAATATCTCAATGCATCGGTCAAAGTCTGTATCATCTCACAGCCCCTATCTTGCTGGTGCTTCTTGAGATCTATAGCATTAGTTATAGATGAGGATGCTGATACTAATATAGGTGTAGACGATAAATTTTCGCTCATAAGAATCACTTATTAATTATTTAAGAATAATCAAAATTCGCTATAGGTGTCTTTTTAGCTATCTTTTATTGACTGCTTACTTTTTATTTTGGCTTTATTATTTTGCGCTATCGACCCTTTGTTGCATTGCGTTACTCAAATATGGGCGTAATATTATAATTATCATCAACTATCAGAAGCTCATCATTACCTAGCTTATACTCTGCAGCAGCTGGTAACTTAACGTCCCTATAACTGTCCTGTAACTTTGGCTTATAGCCAAGCGGCAGACTGGGAAATCTTCGACTTTGAATGGTTTGAAAGTCTGTTTTATCGATATTTTGATCTTGGCTGTTTAACCACTCTCTTACTGGATCTAACGAATTAAACAACCGCACTGGTTGACGATTGACATTAAAGTCTTGCCATTGCATCAAGCCAAAATCGACTTGTAGATTATAAAAAGACGCTAATAACGTAGTACGTGTTTGTACCAATTGCACTTGATAGTCACTGTGTTCACGAACGGCATTAAGTACCTCAAGCCAAGACTTGCGACCAGCTATAAACTGACGCTGATAAGAGCTAACTACGATTTGAGCCCCAGCTACAGCCGCCACTAACGAAGTCTCACGATCACGAGCACTAACGAACTGCTGATACTGTACTTGTATATCTTCAATTACATTGCGTCGCGCCGCCTCTTGGTTTTGTATTAAGCTATCAACCTCAGCTTGCGAAGCACGTGCTAATGCTAAATTAGAAAATCCAGCGCCTGGATCATAGCTCAGTCCTAAAGAGAACTGACCCTCATTGCTATTATCTTGATGATAATAAGTATGTTCATATTGCGCATAAATGCTTGGATATTTAGCTGCCTGTCGGGCTTTTACATTTTGCTTAGCTGACTCAACCTGAAAATGTTGTTTAATAACGATTGGATTGTAGAAACTGGTTAGATCAAATGCCATTTGTTCAAAGTTAATCGATTGCTGCTTGGCTTGATTAACCAAAAACTTGATATCAGGTAAAGTGTTATCAATATTTTCCGCTAGCCTTTCTCCAATAATTTGCTCAAGTCTAGCGACCGCTATACGTTGCTGTTCTACAGCTGCCTGATAGGCTGTTTGCTCTTGCAAGATACGGTTAGTTACCAAATCTAATTCAATACGTGCTGACACTCCTTGATTGACACGGCGTTGCATTGATGCATCAAATCCGCTGAGCTGGTTGAGGGTTTCTGAATGAATATTCTGCTGTGCAAGCGCCTGAATATAGTCTTTCCATGCTCCAATAGCTATTTTGGCGACTGTGTTTTGCTGCTCGTAGATATTCTCAACTGCCGCTTTATCATCGAATATTGCTTGATTGACATTGGCAGTCAACTCACCTCCTGTCCACAAGGCCTGACGTAGGGTAATTTGCGATATAAAATCACTTTCATTGTCATAACCAGAAGAAACACTAGGTGTAGGTAGCAAATTTAACTTAGCAGCAGTAATACCCTCAGTTGTTGCTTGCTGACTGGCACGAGCTGACCCTACTAACGGATGTGTCTGAATAGCTTGTCCAATCAAACTATTAATTTGGATGTCATTTACTACGGCTTGGGTCGAAACTGTTAAATATAGACCTACTAGTAGCAACATCATGCTTTTGAGTAATAGCAAAATGCAAGATGAATGTTTTCGCTTCGATAGGCTTGTTATATTATATTTCAACAGGAAACCCTATATATCCGTTTTCGTTAATATTTAGTTTCATGTTCTAAACCTTACTAAAAATTAATACAGAATACAAT
>NZ_CAJHBR010000014.1 GCF_904846695.1 Psychrobacter urativorans | reverse complement strand
TGAACCCTATTGAGAAAAAATGGGCTCAAGTGAAGTTTCTACGCCAAGGGTGGATGGAAAATGACTTATCCAAATTATTTTATGATGTTTGTCCTAGCTATAACATTTTTGTTTTGAACTGACTATAGTTATTAACTAAAGCTTTAGTTAAGGAAATCTTGAGATGAAAAATGTACCCGTAGCGATTGTAGGCGGTGGTTTAAGTGGTTTATATGCAGCACTATTATTACAACGAAAAGGTATTGAGTATATCCTGTTAGAAGCTCGGCCTACTCTGGGAGGTCGTATTGTCACAACTCAGTCTCAACAACAAACACCCACTGAGCTATTAACTGCTGAGCACTCCGACTCTAATGCAGCAGAATTAGCATTAATCAACAGTACTGACAGCTTTGATTTGGGCCCATCTTGGTTTTGGCCTGACTTTCAGCAGCAGTTAGGTAGTCTTATCGAGGAGCTACAGCTACCAAGCTTCGCTCAGTTTGAAGAGGGTGACATGATGGTCGAGCACGCTGCTGATGAGCCGCCCATGCGTAGCCAAGGTTATAAGAGCTCATCGCCCTCAATGCGCCTAAAAGGCGGCATGGCAGCGCTGATTAATGCTTTATATAGCCGCTTAGATAGCACGAGTATAATTACTAATCAAATAGTCCGTCGGCTAAACAAAACTACGGAATATATTGAGATTGTCAGTGAAAACTCGTTTGGGCAACTGACCACTTGGCAAGCTCAACAAGTGCTGCTGGCGCTACCACCGTGCTTGGTAGAAGACAGTATAGAGTTCACCCCAGCGTTACCAACAGAGCTAGCAAGCCAATGGCGCAACACGGCTACTTGGATGGCCCCTCATGCGAAATACTTTGCCGTTTACGATAAGCCCTTCTGGCGCAAGCAAGGACTATCAGGGGAAGCTCGCAGCTCATTAGGGCCACTAGTTGAAATTCATGATGCTTCTATAATAGACGGTAATGGCGCATTATTTGGCTTCCTTGGCGTGCCATCAGCTGTACGTCAAAGCGTCTCTGAAGCAGTGCTAAAGGCACATTGCCGTGCTCAATTAGTACGACTGTTTGGCGCAGCAGCAGACTCACCGAAGGCAGAGTATTTTAAAGATTGGTCGCAAGACCCATTCACCGCCACTACTGCTGATGCTAATGGCGATGGTCAACATGCCTCAGCTCCTGCTTGCAAAGCAGCATCGGGAGTTTGGGCAGCGTGCTTGACTGCTATCGGTAGTGAGTGGTCACAACAGTTCCCCGGTTATACCGCTGGTGCTATTGAAGCTGCCAGCGTAGCCGTACAGAGTTTGCCCGCTTCTTTAGCTAATAGTTAATAGCTAATAGTTAATAGCTAATAGCTAATAGCTAATAGCTAATAGTTGATAGTTGATAGCTGGTAGTTTCTAGGTAAAACCAAAGCCAAACATGCCATTAAAGGCGACTAATTGGTTTAGCTTTTACAGGCTGTGCTGTGCGCACTGATAGCGGGTTTATGACCAAGCTGTCTACCCTTAGATTGAACCTTTTATCTTATATCGACTGTCTTATAGAGTGGGCGCAGCTTACGAGCACTAAGACCTTTGACCGAACTTAACTGCCAGCTGTTAATTTGAAAACACCGACCAGCCAGTTTTTTGTACTAGCAGCTCTAACGCCTTTAGTCCAAGTTTGGAGTTTCCTACAGGATCCAGCCCTGGTGACCATACTGCGATTGAGCCTTTACCTGGGGCTATGGTCAAAATACCGCCACCAACACCACTTTTACCCGGTAGGCCAACACGGTAGGCAAACTCACCAGAGCCATCATAATGACCGCACATCATCATCAACGAATTGATCCGTCGAGAGCGTTGTGGATTGATTACGCTCACCCCTGTATGTTGATTGACACCATTAGACATCAAAAAGCGACCAGCACAAGCTAACTGCTGGCAGCTCATCGCAATCGAACATTGATGGAAATAAACCCCTAGGACTTTGTCCACATCGTGCTTTAGATGGCCAAAGGCTTTCATAAAATGAGCTAATGCCGCATTTCGATCTCTGTGCTCCATCTCAGACGCCGCTACTTTATGGTCAAAACGAATTGAATCATCGTCTGTAATAAAGTGCACAAACTGCAGAATCTCACCCAATATCTCTTTTGGCTCATGCCCCATCATAATTGCATCTACCACTGCAATCGCCCCAGCATTAATAAATGGATTACGCGGTCGCCCAGATTCGTACTCCAAGATGGTGATCGAGTTAAACGGGTCGCCAGATGGCTCACGGCCAACATGGGTCCAAAGCGCATCACCTAACTTGCCAAGAGCAATGGTTAAAGTAAACACCTTAGAGATACTTTGGATCGAAAATAATGTACTGGCATCACCTGCTGCATATACTTGCCCGTCAGGTGTCGCTACCGCAATACCAAACTGGTTTGGATCCACATGCGCCAGTTGCGGGATGTAATCCGCCACTTCTCCACGATCTGTTTCAGCCGCCATTTGGGCAGCAATATCATCAAGAATCTTTTGCATATTAGTTGGGTAACCGTATCTCTAAGGCGTGATTGAAAAATAATGATTTTAACTGAATAAAAGGGCTTAATAATAGAAAAATTATATTTTTATTAGGATAGGTTGAGCTCAATCGCATAGCAGCTTTTGCAGACTGCATATTCTATGACAACATGACACTAAAGAGATACCTTCATGCTTCTGAGGGTAAGGCACCTGTCATTATTATGGAATATTCAGATATTGGTTAGGCGAATCTTGCGATCCTCAACCTACATCATTTAAAAGAAGATTTTATTAAAAAATCCCCAAGAGTATTACTATAGCTAAAAACTCCTGCGCAAATAAGATGCCTATACTAAAATTTATCACCTAAAAATAACAACAAAAAAAACCGCCCTGAGTGCTATTAATTAACAGCTCAGAGCGGTTTTTTATATCAGACTAAAGCATTTACTCAGCAGTTGAACCCTGATCAATACCTTTCATAGTCAACTTAATACGACCACGGTTATCAACGTCTTGTACGAATACATTAACCTTTTGACCTTCTTTTAGATAATCAGAAACATTCTCTACACGCTCTTCAGCGATTTGTGAGATATGTACTAAACCATCCGTATTTGGTAAGACGTTAATGAACGCACCGAAATCAACGATACGAGCAACAGTACCTTCGTAAGTTTTACCTACTTCAACTTCAGCAGTCAAAGCTTCGATTTTGCCGATAGCCGCTTTAGTAGCCGCTTTGTTTTCACCAAAGATACGGATAGTACCGCCGTCATCAATATCAATAACCGCACCAGTTTCTTCAGTTAGCTGACGGATAGTTGCGCCGCCTTTACCGATAACTTCACGGATTTTGTCCGGATTGATTTGGATAACTGCATAGTTAGGCGCATGAGCATTGATTTCAGTGCGGCTTTCAGGCAATACTTTATTCATCGCCTCTAAGATATGAATACGACCAGCATGAGCTTGCTTAAGCGCTTGCTCCATGATGTCTGGAGTAATCCCTTCGATTTTGATATCCATCTGTAAAGCAGTGATACCGTCTTTTGAACCGGCTACTTTAAAGTCCATATCACCAAGATGATCTTCATCACCTAAGATATCAGACAATACTGCAAAGCGTTCGCCTTCTTTTACTAGACCCATCGCAATACCAGCTACTGGTGCTTTGATTGGTACGCCAGCGTCCATCAATGCCAAACTTGCGCCACAAACAGAAGCCATAGACGACGAACCGTTTGATTCAGTGATTTCTGATACTACACGGATGACATACGGGAAGCGTTCGCTATCTGGAAGCATCGCTTGTACACCACGGCGTGCTAGACGACCATGACCGATTTCGCGACGTTTAGGGATACCTTCACGACCAGTCTCACCTACTGAGAAATGCGGGAAGTTATAATGCAGCATGAAATGGTCACGAATAGTACCCGCTAACGAGTCAATCATGTTGACGTCACGGCTGTTACCTAGAGTAGTAGTTACCAACGCTTGGGTCTCACCACGAGTGAATAGTGCTGAACCATGAGTGAACGGCAATACCCCTACTTGCACATCAATAGCGCGAACAGTTTCTAGATCACGACCATCGATACGTGGCTTACCAGACAGGATATTGTCACGGACGGTACGATATTTTAGATCGTTATAGATTTCTTTAAGCTCAGACACGTTGCTACTATAACTGTCTGACTCAGCATCACCAGCAAGCGCATCGATAGCGGCTTGTCTAACTTCGTCAAGTTTAGCGTAACGCTGTTGCTTATCAGTAAGGGTATAAGCGTCAGCAACTTGCGCGCCGAACTGCTCTTTCATACCTTTCTCTAACGCTTCATCATGCTTAGGCGCAGTGAATTGTTGTTTAGCAGTACCGACTTCTGCTGCTAATGAGATGATGTTATCAATAACGATTTGCTGTTGTTGATGGCCATATAATACCGCACCTAACATTTGATCTTCTGATAGTTCTGCCGCTTCAGATTCAACCATCAATACTGCAGATTTTGTACCAGCAACGATCAAGTCAAGATCACTTTCTTTTAGCTGCTCGATAGTTGGGTTAAGAACGTATTCGCCATTGATAAAGCCTACACGTGCACCAGCGACAGGACCATTGAATGGCGCATCAGAAATAGCTAATGCAGCTGAAGCACCGATTAGAGCAGCGATATCAGCGTTTTGAGTCTTGTCTGATGATACAACAGTAGCGGTAATCTGAATTTCGTTCAAATAACCTTCTGGGAATAATGGACGAATAGGACGGTCAATTAGACGTGAGGTTAAAGTTTCGAATTCACTCGCACGACCTTCGCGTTTGCCATAAGCACCTGGAATCTTGCCAGCGGCATACATTTTTTCTTGATAGTTAACGGTTAATGGAAAGAAGTTCTGACCTTCTCTAGCTTCAGATTTTACCACTGCTGCTACTAGGACAGAAACGCCGCCCATATGAACCATAATAGAGTTAGCTTGACGCGCTATGCGACCAGTTTCTAAAACGACTAGTTGATCGCCGTACTGGAATTCGCGAGTAATAGTATTAAACATTGTCATATAAGTTTTTTCCTAATGTTGACTGACTAAAATAACAACAGCACTATAAATAGTCTGTTATTAGTCGTTAAAAGTTCATTATTATGTGCTAATTACTGTAGGACAATCACCAAAGAGCTAAGGGTCATCGCTACCACATCTATGTCTGTATATATCTACGTAGGACTATATAGGGCTATCTAGTACTGTATTCTGTTTTGCTGTAGGCAACTATAATACCTATTGCTATGCTTATAACTTCTATATCGTGGCCTATTTTACAGGGATTTATAGCCCTTGACCAATTAATTGCAAAACTGCATATATGAGTTATTTTTCTGAGATAGTTGAATAATGTTCGATAATCGAATATCCATAAAAAAACGGCGTGAAACTATTCCACACCGTTTTTAAATTACTAATAGCTACTATCTGGCATCAATAACAACATAATTTACCTTAAGTATTATCGACGCCCTACTCTTTTATTCAACAGGCGTTGAATTAACGACGTAGACCTAATTGGCTGATCAAAGTACTATAACGACCTAAATCTTTACCTTTTAAGTAATCAAGTAATTTACGACGAGTATTAACCATACGAATAAGACCACGACGGCTATGATGATCCGCTTTGTGAGCTTTAAAATGGTTTTGTAGATCATTAATACGCGCGCTTAATAAAGCAACTTGTACTTCAGGGGATCCAGTATCGTTTTCGCCACGTTGGTATTGGGCAATGATAGCTTCGCGATCAGTATTAGTTAACATAAATTTCTCCAGCAATGCTAAAGGCTCTACAAGATTTTCAATTTATTTGAATAGTTGTAGAACAATAGGGTAATAAAAATAGCTTACTGTCCATTCAGGATAACCCTGCATTACTAGAGTTGACCTAGTGAACCGTAAACGCTGTTTGTGAGCTCAGCAGACGTTTCTCATAGTGACAATATTATACTGACAACTATTAGAAAAGGCTTACCGTAACTTGGCGCAAGTATAGCAAAAAACCACTCAACTAACAGTAGTTTTCACTAATACTTTTAGTAGCCCTTTAGTCAATAACACACTACTAGCAACCGTATAGTTAGCACTATTAGTAAGCTTAATAAGGTCATATAGACTATAGCTTTAGGCTAAAAAAATTATCTAAAATTTAAATACACGTCTAACTATAGTATGAATTAATGCATGCAAATAATAAAGTGGCAACTACTCACTACCCATCATAAGCTTTAAACATTTATTGCAATTAAGACTAAATAATTAAAAAATTAAGTCACTATTATTTTTTAACATCATCTTCAGTAGCATTGCCACCTAATGCATCATCGCTTAAAGGAGCAGTTGTTGCTTCAGCAAGACTATCAGGAGCGATGTCTCCACTAGGGTCAATATCATCAGCTAATCGCTGTATTTGTTGCTCTTGCTGATCCATATCTTTTTGAGGCTTGTTCATCTGAACTCTCCTAATCCATTAAAATTGTAATGACCTCAATAGCTCATAAATAAGGGTTAGTGACTAGCTATTAGAGACTACAACTTATGAAGGAACTATTTATTAAGTGACTATTTATGAAGGAACTATTTATGAAGTGACTATAAATGACCGTAAGGATAATACTAAAAATGCTAACCATCATAGTTAGCATCTTTAATACTATAAAAGTTAACTGTTACTTTTCTTGTTTACTGTCTTTAGCATTTTCAGCGATACGATCTGCCGCCGCTTCGCTATCTTCAGTAGAGTTACCTTCTGTTTGATTCTTTAACGAAGCTTCAGCAGCATCAGAACGTTGTTGCTCAAGTTTGGTATCGTTTGGATTAGACTGTGCCATAGTAAATTCCTTATTATTGGGAAATTCTTGTTATCAAAGTGCTGATATAAAAAGCATAGCTATAACAATCCAACTTAACTAAATGTTAATTTAAGATGTAGCTCTAAAAACATTTTATGGTTCGAAGGTTTATAACTAATGATCACTTTTTAATCAATGGATAATCACTATTTATCTTGTTAACTCTTGAAGTGAGTTACGCTTTTATTAATTAGATTTTTCTTAGCCTACTTAATTATTCTTAGCTTACTCAATAAATATATAAAAAAAGCAGATTCCACCATAGGTGAAACCTGCAATTAAATGTGACGTTATGTGACTAGTGTAATACCCTAGTAAAAGGTATAGCGATTAGGTTAACTATAGCTACCGATTAGCGATGAATAATCTTTTTAGGCTGCAGGCGTCCATTAAGACTGACCGCTCCTAGACCTAAGAATTGATGGTTATCATCGATTAAACGAATATCAACAGCCAATTCATACTCTGCAACATCAGCATTGTCTGCTTCTATATCTGTAGTAACTGCATCAGTTAGCTGCACGCCCTGCTGGATATTACTAGAAATATATTGTTGTAAGGTGGGTGTCAACTGCTCAATGACGTTTAGACGCTGACCCATCTTTATGCGCTCGCATTGCTCAGAGTCCAAAATTAGTTCAGCATCAATATCGACACACGCATCGATCGCTAATAACTGTTCAAACCTTTCACCTAATGCCAATTGCTCTAACTCTGACAAGCTCATGGCTTGCGCAATAGAGAACTTACCCACTTGTAAGCGTCTTAGCGCAACCAAATGCCCTAAAGTGCCTAGAGCTTTGGCGATATCTTCACCTAATACTCGAACATAAGTGCCTTTAGTACAAGTAACCGTCAGTTGCAGATGTTGCGGATCAAGCACTGTCAAAGTTAGTGCCTTGATAATAATATCTCTAGGTGGCCGCTCAACTTCTATACCTGCACGGGCATATTCATAAAGCTTTTTGCCATCTTTTTTTAATGCAGAGTACATCGGTGGGATTTGCTGCTGTGCTCCCATAAACTGCTTAGCGATATTATTTAGCTGGGCTTCATCAATCTCCGCAACAGCCATTTCAGCAGTTACTTTACCATCAGCGTCACCGGTATCTGTCTGTCTACCTAATAATATAGTGGCTTGATAGCCCTTATCAGCATCTAACTGATAATGACTAAATTTAGTCGCCTCTCCTAAGCAAATAGGTAGCAAACCAGTAGCCATTGGATCAAGGGTACCAGTATGACCAGCTTTTTTGCTGTCATGACTAGCTGACTTAAACAGATACTTGACCTTGGATACTACTTGCTGCGAAGTCATACCTATAGGTTTATCGATTAAGATTACCCCAGATACCTTTTGCTTACCGACTGGCTGTTTAGCAGCTTGCGGCTGATCAACTTTGTTAGAGACTGTAGACATAATAGTTTTTGCTCTTAAGGATACTCTAATATTTACTCTTGTGTTTCTTGCTCATCAGTTTCGTTTTGCTCCGTTTTAGTAACGGCCTTACTGATTAGATCCATCATATAGTTACCACGAGCAGTGACTTCATCATAATGAAAACGCAGACGTGGCGTAGTACGAGTTTTGAGACTATGACTCAACTCAGTACGCAAAAATCCAGCTGCATTATTAAGGACTTTCACACTTTCTTCATGATTAGTGATAGTCATAGAGTCATTAAGACCAGGTTCCATGATAGTGACATAGACATCAGCATAGCCAAGATCGGGACTGACTTTTACACTAGAAATAGTGACGAAACCAGTCAAGCGTGGATCATTGACTTCATCACGAATAAGCACAGCGAGTTCACGCTGGATTTGATCAGCTAAGCGTTGTAGACGTTGATTCATTTTATTATCCTAATTCTAATAAGTTTTATTATTGCTAATACTATAAAGGGTTAAGTGACCATAAAAAAGGCCTAGCAGGATTAACCTGTTAGGCCTCTATACATCATGATATTAGTAAGCAATGCGATGTATATTCAGCGGATTAGGCTTATAGCATGCTTAAGCAGTCGGTTTAGATAGTACGTTCGACTTCTTGAATCTCAAAGACTTCAATCTTATCGCCCGCTTCTACGTCATAACCACGAACCGCTAGACCACATTCCATACCAGTACGTACTTCATTAACGTCTTCTTTATAACGACGTAATGATTGTAATTGACCGGTGAAAATAACTTGGTCATTACGTAGTACACGGATAGGTTTGTTACGATAGATCGTACCTTCGACCACCATACAACCAGCGGCTGCACCGAATTTACTAGAGCGGAACACTTCACGAACATCCGCAACACCTAAAATCTTCTCGCGATGCTCTGGTGCCAATAGACCACTCATAGCTGCTTTAACATCGTCAATTAAGCCATAGATAACGCTGTAATAACGAATATCCATATCAGCAGCATCTGCTTTACGGCGTGCAGTAGTATCGGCACGAACGTTGAAGCCTAATAATACCGCTTCGCTAGATTCAGCGAGACTAACATCAGATTCAGAGATTGGACCAACACCTGAACTGATAACTCTGACCTTGACTTCATCAGTAGACAAGTCATTTAAGGCTGATAGTAATGCTTCTAGCGAACCACGAACATCGGTTTTTAGCACGATGTTCAAGAACGACACATCACCTTGTTCCATTTGCTCAAACATACTCTCTAAGCGCATTTTGTTCTGACGATCAAGTTGCTGCTCACGCTCACGATTGGCTCTAAAATCTGCCACTTCGCGGGCTTTTTTCTCATCAGTTACGACTAAGAACTCGCTACCAGCTGCAGGGGTATCAGGTAATCCTAAGATCTCAACAGGGATAGAAGGACCTGCGGTCTGAATACGTTTACCGTGTTCATCAACCATGGCACGTACACGGCCATAATACTCACCGGCTAATACTAAATCGCCTTGTTTCAGAGTACCTTTTTTGACTAGTACGCTAGCTACCGGACCACGACCTTTTTCAAGTCTTGATTCAATAACCACACCTTGCGCAGCTCCATCTAATGGCGCTTCAAGCTCCATTAGCTCAGCGGTTAAGCTGATATATTCTAATAGCTCATCAATACCTTCACCAGTCTTGGCTGAGATACGGGCCATTGGAGTATCGCCGCCCCACTCTTCTGAAACTACTTGCTTAGCAGTCAATTCATTTAATACACGATCTGGATCAGCACTAGGCTTATCCATCTTGTTAATAGCTACGATAATCGGCGTACCAGCAGCACGGGCGTGATCAATAGCTTCTTCAGTCTGTGGCATCATGCCATCATCAGCGGCAACTACTAATACGACGATGTCTGTCGCTTGTGCACCACGTGAACGCATCGCACTAAAGGCGGCGTGACCCGGGGTATCAAGGAAAGTAATAACACCGCGATTGGTTTTTACATGATAAGCACCGATGTGCTGAGTAATACCGCCAGCTTCGCCAGTGGCGACTTTGGTTTCACGAATTTTATCTAGTAATGAAGTCTTACCGTGATCGACATGACCCATGATAGTAACGACAGGTGGGCGTGTTTGTACGTTACTGCTACGCTCATCAACGGCATCATGTAAATCATCTTCAACTTTAGTATCGCTTACTAAGACTGGGTTATGACCCATCTCTTCTACAATTAGACTGGCTGTCGCTTGATCAATAGTATCTGAATCAGTAACAATCTCGCCCATTTTCATAAGCAATTTAGTAACTTCGCGAGCTTTAACGGCCATACGCTGCGCTAGATCTGCTACAGCAATTTGTTCGCTAATCTCAACGTCATAGATAATTTTTTCGACTGGTTTTTCAAATTTATGCTGACCTGCTTGCGCTGAACGCAAACCGTTCTTACGGTTTTTGATCTCACGCTCATCTTGGTTCTTACGACGACGACCACGAGCACCAGTACTGTTGGCTCCACGCTTGATTTCGCGACGCTCTTTTTCGAACGACTCTTCTAGCGCATCACCCACTAGACCTTCGGCCAATGGTTCATCTTTACGAACTTCAGCAACTGGCTGATCAGTGTATTTTCCAGCCATTTTACGCATCTGCTCAAGAGTGCGCTTTTGCGCCTCTTTAGCTTGCGCTTGACGAGTTTCTGTTTCGATTTGACGCAAACGATTTTCTTCTACTTCGCGGGTCTCACGAACTTTACGCTCAATAGCTGTTTCAACTTTTGGCTTAGTAGCTGCTACTTTTTTCTTCTCTTTCTCTTTTTCTTTATTAATAATCTCAACGGTAGCTTTGCCACCTTTTTTGACTACTACTGAAGAGTTAGCAACTTTCGCACTTTTGCCTGATGAGCTTTTGCTAGAACCAAGACTAGTACGCATAGCGGCTAAAGTAGCAGCTTGACGTTCTTCAGACTTTCTCTTAGCTTCAGAGCGCTCTTCTAAGTCTTTAGCGGCACGAGTTTGCGACTCAATCATCGCTTGTTCACGCGCAGCTAATTCTTCAGCCATCTTCTCTGGATCAGGCTTATCAAAGACTTTCTTTTTACGTACTTCAACATTGACACTCTTAGATTTGCCTGAAGAGCCAGTCACGCGAGCAGTACTAGTCGTTTTAGATTTTAGACTAATACGACGCTTGTCTTGCTGACCATGACTTTGTTTTAAATACGCCACCAGCTTCTCTTGCTCAACTTCAGTGACTGGATCACCTTCGTTTCGAGCGGGCAGCCCAGCATCCTGTAGTTGCTGTTGTACAGCACTAGCGGTTTTGCCTACCATATCTGCCAGTTCTTTGACGGTCTTATCTGCCATTTATTATCACCTACTGTCTATTGTTTGCTATATGTTCAATTCAGTTGTTGGCTACAAATGATTGCGCTAAAGCTAATATTGGTTTTACCCTTTATTGGCTTTTAATAATCGCTAGCATACCACCAAAAGACAGCGATATGCAGTTAGCGCCTATTCATTGAACCAAGATTCCCGAGCCTTCATGATGAGCTTGCCGGCTGTTTCAGTATCTAAGCCTTCAATATCTTCTAAATCAAATACCGCTTGCTCAGCTAAATCATCAACGGTAATGATATCTTTTTGCGCCATTTTATAGGCCCAACTTACTGTCATACCTTCAAGATCTTGTAGTTCTTGACTAGGCTCTTTCATGTTCTGTTGTTTAACTAACTCGTCAGCTATAACGACTTCTTTAGCACGTTCTTGAATCATATCGATAGCTTCATCATCTAGGCCATCAATATCATAAAAAGTGTCGACTGGTACATAAGCGACTTCTTCAATGCTAGTAAAACCGATATCGACTAATGCTTGTGCTAAATCTTGATCTACTTCTAAACGTTCATAGAATAGATCGATAAAGGCTTTAGTTTCATTTCTTTGACGCTGTTGATATTCTTCTTCTAGCATCATATTGAGCTTATAACCAGTCAGCTCAGAAGCTAGACGAACGTTTTGACCTTGTGAGCCAATAGCACGAGCTAACTGATCATTAGTACTAAAGACGATATCAGCAGTCTTGGTATCTTCATCTAAAATGATACTACTAACATCAGCAGGCTCAAGCGAGCTAATGATAAACTGTGCAGGATCATCTGACCAAACTACGACATCAATTCGCTCACCATCAAGCTCTTGCTGTACTGCTTGAATACGAGTACCACGCATACCAATACAAGCACCAACTGGATCAATACGATGATCGTTGGTTTTCACTGATATTTTAGCACGAGTACCAGGCAGACGAGCGACATTACGAATCTCAATAATCTGCTCAGCAATCTCAGGTACTTCTTTTTGCATTAAAGCGGATAGCATTTCAGGATGAGTACGCGATAACAGTAACTGCGCGCCGCGGTTTTCACGATTCACATGATAAAGAATAGCGTTAATACGTGATTTTACTCGTAGCTGTTCACGCGGCAACATTTGATCGCGCGATAGATAGCCTTCAGCATTATCACCTAAGTCAACAATATAACCATCTCGGGTTTGTTTTTTGACTTCGCCGTACATCATTTCGCCAACACGTGGCTCAAAAGCATCTGCTACTAGAGCACGTTCGGCTTCACGGATTTTTTGAATGATAACTTGCTTAGCTTGAGTAGCGGCAATACGACCAAATTCGATCGATTCGATTTGCTCTTCTTTAACATCACCAATTGACCATTGCTCTTGATCAAGATCAGTAATAGCTAATTGGCAAGCAGGCATCTCATGATCTTCATCAGCCACTACTGTCCAGTAACGATAAGTATCATAGTCACCAGTTTCACGGTTAATCGCTACACGTACGGCTACTTCTGGTTGTTCGGTGTATACTTTTTTCTTAGTAGAAACCACTAAAGCGTCTTCTATAGCTTCAAAGATATCTTCAGGATTTAAGCCCTTTTCATTACTGACGGTTTCTACTACCGTTAAAATTTCACGACTCATACTATGCCCGTCCTATCATTTTATAATTGGCTTAGATTTTATAATTTATGTACTAACGTTATATGGTTACCGCAAGCCCTAGGCTATTTAGCAATTTATAATACTTTAAACTACTGCTATAAATTATTTATTAATACCTATATAGCTATGCAATAGGAATTAGCTAGAGAATTGCTCAGCTAACATCCTTCTAATCTTATAAGGTAACGCTAATACTTGCTGTTTAAGCCGAAGTACTCCGTTAATTAGTAATAGTATAACTATTACTAATTAACCGAATCTCTCAGAAACTAGCATTAGGCATTGATAAAGGGTGTATCTTCAAAAATCAAATTGGCTTTGTCAATATTACTAAAGTCAATTTCGAATGTTTCGTTATCAGTAGCGGTAAGCTGTAGTGATGAGCTATCCATACTGTCTAGCTTACCAGTGACTTTGCGGCGCTTCTTATCGCCTTCGCCTATGGCTTGTATCAAACGTAAGCTGACATTTTCACCAATATAGCCACGCATTTGCTCTTCTGAGAAAAACGCCCGATCAAAACCAGGTGAAGATACTTCTAAAATATACTCACCAGCGATAGGATCGTGAACTTCTAGGATCCCACTGACTTGATGATTTACCGCAGCACAGTTTTCGATAGTTACTTGCTTATCTTCCGCTTGCTCTTCAGGCAAAGCTTCAATATAGATACGCAGTAATGAACGACGGCCTTGCGGTACAAACTCTACGCCCCACAGTGCGACATCGCATGCCGCTACTGCTGGAGCAATAATATTAGTTAACTCTGCAACTTTAGTCGAAAGTTTCATAATTTATTTATATTTTCCTATTTGCTTATTAATCTAATCGCTTAATCTAGCTTATTTAACATTACTGTCTTTGATTAACTATTTTTTAGCGCAATTATGTCTTTTATTAGCCTACTTCTATTGTATATTGCGCTCGTTTAAAAGTTTACAACAGATAGTTTATAATAAAAAATGACTCATGCGGTAAGTAATCGAAAGAGAGTTGAATGCTATGGTCGACTCACTATGCTACAGCGAGGATCATCGAGCTCTATGGGTTTAGAGCTTAGCATAAGTAGATAGATACCGCGGTAATACAGACTAACAGATACAAAAAAACCCACAAACATGATGGTGGGCTAATTTACACTGAGAATTTAGTGTACAACAATCAGTATTAAAAAAAGTGGTAGCGGGGGCTGGATTTGAACCAACGACCTTCGGGTTATGAGCCCGACGAGCTACCAGACTGCTCCACCCCGCAACAATTTAGAATGCATATTATAGGTAGTTTTTATAGAAGTGTCAACGTTTATTTTAAATAAACTTTTAAACTAACGCTTCTAACAATTTACTGCCTTTATTGACGCTATGCTACGTCAAAACTTGGTGCGATTGGGGGGACTTGAACCCCCACAGCTTTCGCCACCACCCCCTCAAGATGGCGTGTCTACCAATTCCACCACAATCGCTTACTGCTAAGTACTGTGTAAAATATGCTAACTGCTTTTAGAGTAGGTATCAGCTGCAAACACTGTCATGAGGATGACATCGAATCATATAGAAGTGAAAGTAATATTATATACGCTTCTATAGTAATCCTAGCTGCTGAGCTCTGAAAACAGGAGGGCATTGTAAAACGAACTTGGCGAAATAGCAAGGCTTTCAACAAAAATGACCGTAACTTTAGGATAAAGCCTAATTCAATACTGTCCAATGCTTGTATAAGCTAAGCCAAGCACGTTAATTACTGTGGATTCTGAGTGAGTGGACGTGGGGTCTGTGGCGCTGACACTGGGGCATCTAAGCGAAACTGATCTTCTGCTTGTTTACGAGCATGCACAGCTAAGGTCATACTAGTAATAAAAAACACTACTGTTAACACCGCAGTAGCGCGAGTCAAAAAGTTTGCAGTACCAGCAGCACCGAATACGGTACCCGAGGAACCTGCCCCAAAAGAAGCCCCAGCGTCTGCCCCTTTACCATGCTGAATCAAAATCAAGCCAATCATGGCAATCGCCACTATGATGTGCAGGGCTAATATAAACGTAAACATGCTGGCCTCTTTTGCCGCCTGATGACGACTGATAACGGAAATTAAATCTTCAATTGATAATAACAGCGAGCTAAGCTTGTTAAAAACCCAGTTAGCAGCTAAGCAAATTTTAACGCTAATAAACCTAAGCCCATAAAAAATCCTTATGGCACTAGATTCTATAAAAAGACATAGTTCCTACAAGCTATCCTTTATAAGAGTTAGGCTTGCTAAAAACTAGGTTGTTTAAATAAGGCGCATTGTACACGATTGCAAGGGTACTATTAAAGTGACTTTTATCGACTTATTATTGCGCAATCACCTAACTTAGGTAACCGTACTCCAATTGGGTGTTATTCATTGAAATGAGTAACTTAGGCTTTAGCGCGATTGAAGGCGGCAGCGATTGCCATAAAACTGTCAGATTTCAATGCAGCACCACCGACTAGCGCCCCATTAATCATAGGGCTAGCAGCAAAACTATCAGCATTATCTGCATTAACACTACCGCCATATAATACCGCAAACTCAGGTAGGCTAGTATCAAAACTTGCTAAGGTTTGCTTAATATAGGCATGGGTAGCTGTCACTTCAGCAACCGTAGGCACTTTACCTGTACCTATCGCCCAAACTGGTTCATAGGCAATGATTAATCTGTCAGCTAAGCTTAGCGATGAGTCACCTTGCAACACTGGCTGTGTTAGTAAGTCTTTGACGACCGCTAATTGCTCATCCAGCACTGCAAAAGTCTGTTGCGCGTCATACTGTTCTTGAGTCTCACCCACGCACAACACGGCACCTAAATTTTGCGTAAGCGCATGACAGAGTTTACTTATAAGGGTGTCATTGGCTTCTTGATGATATTGACGACGCTCTGAGTGTCCCAATATTGTCCATGTAGCACCAGCATCAGCGACTTGCTGCGCTGAGCAATCGCCAGTATAAGCACCAGTACTATCGCTATGAGCACTAATATTTTGTGCCGCACATAACATCGACGTACCCTGCAAGCGTGCACTGACTGTGGCAAGATGCACACAACTAGGCGCGACCATCAGTTGGCATTGTGCTGTGCTAGTAGAGGCAGTATCGTTTACAGCTAATAGGCTGTCTAATAGCTTATTAACATCATTATTCGTGGCCGGATTTTGCTTCCAGTTTCCAATTACCCAAGCTTGCATCACTCATCTACCTTCTGTCACGTATCATCGTCGATTTGACCTATATGCGCGCCAGTATAACAAATATTTATCAACTGCTATAGCCTAGTGTAATGATGCCGAGATATAACTCAGTTGTTTGTAAGGTGGTTAAGGGTTATTAGCGGTGATTAGCAGTTGTCAGCGGTGATTAAGTTTTTAGTATGAATCACTCTACAGCAATGATTGCAGAGCGCTTATATGGCTCACTGATGCTGACTATAAAACATAAAAAAATTAGCTCAAGCACTGAGCCGATACTCGCCGCTATAAACTGTCATGTTTCTTGCATGTATTTATCTAATACCATCTCTAATATTGTGTCTAATATTTACTTATAGCTTTATCTAAGACAGTTGCTATATAGCTTAGTTAAAGTCGCTCTCTTATTTAGACTAGGGCTAGCATGGCGAAGATTAGCACCTTTTCTAGCTATTACTTTTGGTTTAGCCGATGACCGTAAGGCGCTTGATTGCGCTTAGAGATATACCGTTACCGCTAGCGTTGCGATAGTTAAATGATGAAAAGTTAAATGATAAGACACAGCCTTATAAATATTCTTGAGCTATATCTTGTATTAAAGGAAAGCACTTATGACTACTCCCACTAACAAATTTGGCGGACTAGCTCAGCAGTTGGTAGATGCAGGCTTAGTCACTGAAGCCCATATGCATAGTGCCCAAACCGAAGCACAACAGCAAAAAACGGGACTAGTATCTTATTTAGTAGATAACAAGATGGCCGATGCTTATCAACTTGCTTGCTTACTATCGGAGTCTTTTGGCGATCCTTTATTCGATCTTGATACTATTAGTAGCGACATTATCCCTAAAGGACTAGTCGATGAAAAAATCGTCCGTAAGTTTAACGCTTTGCCCATCTTTAAGCGTGGTCAGCGTCTTTTTGTTGCCTTAAGTGACCCTACTCGCATTGATGCTATAGATGCTATGGCGTTTAATTCACGGCTGTCTATCGAAACCGTGCTAGTTGAAGACCATAAGCTCAAAAAGTGTATCGATAGTTTCTATGCCGATACTATGCAAAGTTTCAGTAGCTTCGCTGACAGCGATCTAAGTCTTAACTTTGAAGAAAGTACCGAGGACGATAACGAAACCCGTGTTAACGATAGTGTCGATGAAGCTCCGGTAGTGAAATTTGTCAATAAAATGTTAGTTGATGCTATCCGCATGGGGGCATCCGACCTACATTTTGAGCCTTATGAAAAGACTTATAGAGTACGCTTTCGCGTCGATGGGGTCATGCAAAAAATAGCTAACCCGCCAGTGCAGCTAGCCAATAAAATCGCTTCGCGTTTAAAGGTAATGTCACGAATGGACATCTCCGAGCGCCGAGTGCCACAAGATGGTCGTATCAAGCTGAAACTATCCAAAAACAAGGCTATTGATTTTCGGGTTAACTCTTTACCTACGCTATTTGGCGAAAAAATCGTCCTGCGTATCTTAGATCCTTCGTCAGCAATGTTAGGTATCGACGCGTTAGGCTACGAACCTGAACAAAAAAGTCTATTTATGGAAGCACTGAGCAAACCCCAAGGCATGCTATTAATTACTGGTCCTACTGGTTCAGGTAAAACTGTATCTCTTTATACGGGTATCAATATTCTTAATACGGGCGAAACTAATATTTCAACAGCAGAAGATCCGGTGGAGATTAACCTAGAAGGTATCAACCAAGTCAACGTCAATCCCAAAGTAGGGTTAACTTTTGCTAACGCTTTAAAGTCATTTTTGCGTCAAGATCCCGATATTGTCATGGTCGGCGAGATTCGTGATTTAGAAACCGCTGAAATTGCTATTAAGGCGGCACAAACGGGTCACTTAGTATTATCGACTTTGCACACCAACTCTGCCCCTGAAACCCTAACACGACTCAAAAATATGGGGGTAGCCTCATTCAATATTGCCACTTCAGTTAACTTAGTTATCGCCCAACGCTTGGCAAGACGACTGTGCAAAAACTGTAAAAAGCCTATCGATGTGCCACGCAAAAGTCTGTTAGAGCTTGGCTTTACTGCAGATCAGCTAGAGATGCCAGAAAATATTATCTATGAACCAGTAGGCTGTAGTGACTGTCGAGAGGGCTATAAGGGTCGAGTTGGTATTTATGAAGTAATGAAAGTAAGTCCAGATATCTCTCGTATCATTATGGAAGAGGGTAACGCCATTGATATAAAAGATGCTGCTGTTAAAAATGGTTTTCGTGACTTGCGTCATTCCGGTATTTTGAAGGTGTTGCATGGAGTGACTAGTATTCAGGAGATCATGCGAGTTACTTCTGATTAAGTTTAGCGCCTACTTATAGCTCAACAGGAATAACTAATACCTTATAACTTATAACTTATGATGATTTAGCACAATTCGAGGACAGAGCGATGGTAAAAGTTAAAACCGATATGCTACTAGATTTCGTCTATGATGGAGTGAATCGCCGCGGACAAAAAGTGAAAGGGGAAACCACTAGTCACAGTTTAGAGCTGGCCAAAGCCACCTTACGTAAACAAGGTATTACTGTCAAAGCTATCAAAAAAAAGCCCAAGGCACTTTTCCAATTTAAAAAGCCTATCAAAGCCATCGATATTGCAATTTTTTCACGCCAGCTGGCGACTATGATGAAGGCTGGCGTGCCATTGACCCAATCTTTTGAAATCGTTGCTGATTCATTAGACAATCCCACTATGAAAATTTTGGTGTTGCAAATTAAGGCTGATATTGAGTCAGGTAGTAGCTTTTCTTCAGCACTACGCCGCCATCCCCGATATTTCGATAACCTGTTCTGCTCTTTAGTCGAATCCGGTGAACAGTCAGGAGCGCTGGAGACTATGCTTGATCGCGTTGCTACTTATAAAGAAAAAAGCGAGCTCCTAAAAGCAAAAATCAAAAAAGCAATAAAGTATCCGATAGCCGTGGTCGTAGTGGCGATTATTGTTACTATGATTTTATTGATCAAAGTAGTGCCGGTATTTTCAGATTTATTTGAGTCTTTTGGTGCTGAGCTGCCGGCTTTTACCCAAATAGTAGTCAGTATCTCAGAGTGGATGCAAGCATGGTGGTTTGTGCTAATCATCCTCATTGGGGGTGCTACTATCGGTTTCTCTGAGGGTAAAAAACGCTCTAAAAAGTTGCGCGATCTTTTGGATAGGGCTATCCTAAAAACCCCAATATTTGGCAAAATTGCTTATCAAGCCGTTATCGCGCGATTTTCACGTACCCTATCGACAACTTTTGCTGCTGGTGTGCCGTTGATTGACGCTTTGCAGTCTACTGCTGGAGCCACTAATAATGTGGTGTTTTATAATGCTACTCAGCAAATAAAAAACGACGTTTCAACGGGTCAGCAGCTACAGTTCTCTATGCGTTCAACCAATTTGTTTCCTAGTATGGCCATCCAGATGGTCGGCATCGGCGAAGAGTCCGGTAGCTTAGAGGAAATGCTGGATAAAGTAGCCGTCTATTACGAAAACGAAGTTGATAATGCGATTGATGGTTTGACTAGCTTGATGGAGCCTTTTATTATGTCAGTGCTGGGGGTGCTCGTGGGCGGCTTAGTTATTGCCATGTACTTGCCAATCTTCCAGATGGGTTCAGTAATAGGCTAAAGGCTTTATTATTTACAATGAAAGCTTGTTAACTAAAACCTTAAGCTTGACACTTTACCTTGGACATTTGATGCAACTGATCGAATTATTACAACTGAATCTGACTGTAGCCTTAATAACATTCACTATATTGGGGCTGTGTGTAGGCAGTTTTTTGAACGTGGTTATCCACCGTATTCCGCTGATGATGCAGTATGAGTGGCGCCAAGAGTGCAGTCAATTTTTAGCTCAGCAGCCAGACATGCCGCAGAATCAAGCCGCGACTATAACTTCGATAGTCGCTAAAGATATACCCATCACTTTAAGTAAACCGGCATCACACTGTCCTCGCTGTACCCATAAAATACAGTGGTATGAAAACATCCCTGTTATTAGCTGGCTACTGTTGCGTGGACGCTGCTCTCACTGTAAAACGTCTATTAGCCTGCGTTACCCTAGCGTTGAATTGCTCACCGCCTTGCTCTCTGGGTTGGTTATTTATCACTTTGGTGTTAGCGCCGTTGGACTCTCAGCACTAATACTAGTATGGACTCTGATAGCGCTAACTGGTATTGACTTCGATACTCAGCTGTTGCCTGATCGCTTCACTTTTCCACTAGCTGGACTGGGCCTAGCAGTCAACTCACAAGGCTGGTTCGTCACCCCAACCCAATCAATTTGGGGCTTACTACTGGGATTCTTGTCTTTATGGATCGTGGTAAAAATATTTTATCTAATCACCAAAAAACAAGGTATGGGGCAAGGTGATTTTAAGCTATTAGCCGTTTTGGGCGCTTGGCTAGGACCGATAATGCTGCCATTTATTATCTTACTGTCCTCACTATTAGGCTGTGTTGTCGGTATAGCTTTGCTGAAAAAACATGGCGAAAGTAAGCCTTTTGCGTTTGGCCCTTATATTGCCATCGCTGGTATCATCGCTTTGTTGTATGGTAATGATATTACCAGTTGGTATTTAAACATGTATCTCTAATAAGCGCTGATTATTAGGCTGATGAATTAGCTAGCGCTGCTTTACAATATTATAATGTAATGCCCACAAGCTTTTTGGATGCCAGCGTTAAGCTAACAACTACTACACTTAATACTGTAGCTAAAATCTTAAACTCTCTTTCCAGCTAAATTTATGGTAAATTACGCTAACTATCACTGTTAGCTGCTGAAATTTTTATCATTAATGGTTAGCAGCCTCTTATTCATTCATTTGTCAAATAAGTTACCTTTATGAGCATAAATAGTACCTCTTCAGCGTCCAATATAAGTCAGAAAATAACGCCTGCGCAAACTATTAGCAAAGCTAAGAATAATAGGCTAGTGGTAGGTTTGACAGGTGGGATTGGTAGTGGCAAGTCAGCTACTAGTGCTTGGTTTGCAGCGCAAGGTATCGACATTATTGATGCTGATGTCATTGCTCATCAAGTCGTAGTAAGAGGCAGTCCTACCTTACGTAAAATCCAGAAAAAATTTGGTGATTGGGTCATTAATGCTAATGGAGATATGGATCGCGCCGCGGTTCGTAATCATGTTTTTACTTCTCCTGATGCACTTATGGAGCTTGAGTCTATCACTCATCCAGCCATACGTGAGGCAGCAAAAGAGCAACTGGCGGCTAGTAACTCCGCTTATGTCGTATTGTCAGCGCCCCTATTAATAGAAGCTGCTGAAGCGGGATTGGCCAATTTATGCCAGCGTATTTTGGTGATTGATGCTACAGAAGATACGCAGCTAACGCGTGCCAGCTTACGTGATACTCAAAGTGTACCGAAGATCAAAGCTATTATGGCTAATCAACTCAGTCGTGAACAGCGTAACAGCCATGCTGATGATGTGGTCACTAATGATGATAATCTAGCTGCATTGCATCTGCAGCTAGAACCCTTACATCAAGTTTACTTGGCCCTTACTCAGCAGCTAAGGTGCGCTGCCGATTAACTTCATATAAGGCCATGCCAGTAGCGACACTGACATTAAGGCTTTGCAAGTTGCCGTACTCATTGCCTGACATAGGGATATAGACTAGCTCGTCGCAGCTCTCAGTCGTTAATCTACGCATGCCCTCACCTTCTGAGCCCATAATCAACGCTGTTTTACCCGTTAGATCAGCAGCATGAATGGGCTTGGCATCAGCATCTAGTGCGGTACCAAAGACAAAGACTCCCGCTTGTTTGATTTTTGCTAGCGTCCGCGCCAGATTAGTCACACTGATAATAGGCATCATCTCAGCTGCCCCTACTGACACTTTAGCTACTGTTGGGGTTAAGCTGGCAGCATGATGCTTAGGACAAACTACTGCGTCTACACCCATTGCCACTGCAGTTCTTAAGCAAGCACCAAAATTATGGGCATCAGTGATTTGATCGAGTACTAATAATAAACAGTCATCACGCTCGGACAAAGTATCCAGTAATCCTTCGTCAGCAAAACCCAAAGGGCGTGCATGCAGAACTACCCCTTGATGCTGAGGACTGCCACACAGCTGAGTCAAGTTATCTTTTTGGGTCGGCTGGATACTCACTCCATTGCTTTTGGCTTGCTCGATAATAGCTTGCACACTACTGTCGCTCTCACGACCTTGCTGCACAAACAGGCTGAGGGCATCTAGAGGACGATGGTCAAGTAAGGCATCGATAGCGTGAATACCGTAGAAATAGCTGGGTTTTGCCATAATAGTTCTGCCGATTGATTAAATTATAATTGAGGGTAGCACAAGCTAGAGGCTAAAAATTTGCGACTGCTATTAGAAGTTGCAGTTGCTGCGCTGCTTAATAGCTTAATAGCTTAATAGCTTAATAGCTTAATAGCTTAATAGCTTAATCTAAGACTATTAGTCTAGACCAATCAAAAAGAAACAAACAAGATCATGATAATCCTATTTGTTTCTGGTTAATTTATTATTTTGACTAAAATTATTTGCCATTAAGCTAGCCCAGTAAGAGTAGCTAGGCCCTTTAAGCAATCAAGCTCAAAGTTAGCCTTCTAAATGGCAGACATATTGTACGATTTCTTCGGTACGTAAATTGAAGCTACTGTTGCCCTCAACTACGAAAGACTGGCCGGCGCGATAATAAGAAAACTCTTCGTCGCCATTGATTTTGACTTCACACTCTCCGCTGATAATCTCAATACGCTCTGAGGTATTAGTACTAAATTGATATTGCTCGACAGTGGTATCTGACGGCAGAATAACGCCTAAAGTCTTGTGACGACCATCTTCGAACATAACAGTATGGCTTGAACAACGCCCATCATACGATATGCTTGCCTGAGTGTTTACGGTTACATTAGTAAATTGTGCCGCTGTCATAGTGGCTTCCTTATCAAATAATTAATGCTAAACTAAAAAATAAGTCTTGCTTTGATGCTTAGTTTTAATACTCAGCTTTGGTAATAAGTTGTAGCTACTGATCATTCTTACAATCAAAAAATATCTTGAGTGGCTATTTCCAAAATAACAACTGGTTTGTAATAATAAACTTTATATAGCAACTGCTTAAGTTATAGAGTCTATATAATTTGCTACTTAGATATCTTATCTTTCAAAACTAAGTTACTGTTTTATATACTTAATATGACTTTAGGGTTAACCTACATAAGCTTTATAGAGCTTACTAAACTACAGGTTACCTGAAGTATTTATGTGACTATTTTGCGCTTAAGTGAGATTATGCTACCACATTACGTCTGTAAAGTTTGTTATTGTGTGACTAAAAATATAGTTTTCTTAGTAGATTTAGCAAGGACTAATCGACCATAGTAAGGCTTATATGTTGCCATTAGATGACTGTCTATTTCTAGTTTATAGCTATAGAATACTGGCTAATGACTATAGTGGTTGATACTAAACATATAGGTTGAACGGTATGTTTTATAAGGTAGACGGTATATTAATGCAAAATTTATTCTTGCCTTAATTTACAGTAACTCTGACAGAAAACCTATTTGTATTTAGCACGCTTTGACACCATAAAGCACTGATCTTTTCTTAAGTTTTTTAGTAATATTATTTTGCATAACACCCTAAATATTTTAGCTACTAATTAGACATTAGTAACTCATCATGAGAGGCTTTGATGCTTTTATCATTAACCTTATACCAGTTTGCGCTAATTGCTAAGCATGAGTTAAGCGTTGCCGAAGGCTTCAATGTCATCACTGGTGAAACAGGTGCAGGCAAGTCGCTATTACTTGATGCTTTATCACTGTGTATAGGCGAACGTGCCGATAGTGCTATGGTTAGGCACGGAGCTGATCATGCTGATATCTATGCCCAATTCGACGTCACGGCTAATAGCGTAGTCGCTGAGTGGTTCAAAGATCATGAGCGGGCTTTGGATGATCAAGAGATATTAATACGGCGTCAGCTTAGTAATAATGGTCGCTCAAAAGCTTGGCTTAACGGTACACCCGTTAGCTTAGCAGAGCTAAAGAGCTTAGGCGCTTTGCTAGTAAATATTCATAGTCAACACGCCCAACAAGCCTTACTTAAGCCGCAATTTGTGGTGCAGTGGCTTGATGAAATGGCGCAGATAACTGATTTAGCATTACAAACTGCCAGCAGCTATCAACAGTATCAACAATTAAAACGCCGCGCTGAAGATATCGCTAATCGCCAAGCCCAACGCCAAGATCGTATCCAACTGCTGCACAGCCAATTGAATGATATCGCCCCACTATTAAGTGTCGATTACCATGATATTGAGTCAGAGCATGAAGAGTTGTCTAATATTGAGGCTTTGATGCAAGAGGCCAGTCATGGTTTGTACTTGCTCGATAACGATACCGATGAGCCTGACGTCATGACTCTGCTTGGGCAAGCGATCAAGCTTTGCGATCATCAGATAGGTGTTAGTCAAACTTTTGGACAAGTCTCAGAGCAGCTGCATTTAGCCCAGCAACAGATCACTGAGGTGACTGCATTACTTTCTGACTATGCTGAGCAGCAACTACCTGATCCTGAACGCTTGCAAGAGCTAGATAGCCTGATTAGTCTTGGTCATCGCTTGTCACGTAAGCACAACTTGCCAGCGAACGACTTAATTGTTGAAGCAAAAGCTTGGCAGCAACAGTTAGAGCTATTAGAAAATGAGCCTAGTAGCGATGTGCTTGCCGCACAGATTGAAGAGGCTTGGCAACAATATATGCAGTTGGCGAAGAAGCTCAATGCTAAGCGTACTAAAGCGGCGCCTACTGTTTGCGATCGGTTGGTAGCGCAGCTACAACCTCTAGCCTTACCGAATGCGCGCTGTGAGTTTGTATTCACTGCTAGAGACCCAGCTCAGTACAACGCCCAAGGCTGTTATGATATCGATTTGCTGTTTAGTGCTAACGTTGGCATGCCTATGCAACCGCTGCATAAGATCGCCTCGGGTGGTGAGCTGTCACGCATGGCGCTAGTGATGCAAGTACTACAAGTGACTAATGCTGACAATAATGCCGCTAAACCTATGCTAGTATTCGATGAAGTCGATGTCGGTATCAGTGGTGGTACTGCGCAAGTGGTTGGCGAGTTACTGCGCACTTTGGGGCAAACTCAACAGCTACTAGCCATCACCCATCAAGCGCAAGTAGCCGCCCAAGCGCACCAGCATATTTTAGTACAAAAGCATCATCATGAGCAGACCCAAAGCGAGCTGGTGATCCTGACTGAAGAAGCGCAAGTGAATGAGCTGGCACGTATGTCAGGTGGGGTGATCATTACTGATGTTACTCGTGATCACGCTCGTAGTCTGCTCACTGATGTTAAATAACTAGCTGATAACCAAGATGGCTCACTTTAGCTAAATAGCATTGAGCTAAGCTACGGCTTGCCGGTTGATTACTGCTGAGCAAGCATTTCATATGTTGATTTATTAGTTACTATCGCCATATAGTAGTGTCTCCCTTCTCTTACTTACGTTGTGCCTGTCCTTATGTCTAAAGCCAATTTGACTCATCACTTCTTAATTGCAGCACCAGAATTGTCAGACCCCAGGTTTGAACAAGCGCTGATCTATATTTGTCGTCATGACAAGCATGGAGCCTTAGGTTTGATGGTCAATCGTCCGCTTGAGCAGTCTCGTGTGGGTAAACTGCTGGAAGACTTAGATATTGAAGTCACTGACTTACAGGTGATGGATGACTTGGCCTTAGAAGGTGGCCCTATGTATCCTGAGATTGGTTTTGTACTGCATACTGGTCAACCTGATTGGGCCTCTTCATTCGCTATATCAGAGAATGTCTGCATTACTACTAGTCAAGATATTCTCAAGCGTATTGCTGCTGGTCAAGGGGTCGGGCATTATCAGCTGTGCTTAGGTCATGCCAGCTGGGGCAGAAAGCAATTAGAGCAAGAGCTAAACAATGGCGACTGGTTAGTCTGCCCTGCTGATTTAACCCTATTATTCGATACCCCCTTTGATGAGCGTTGGCATTTAGCTGCTGATAAGATCGGCGTTAACTTTGACTACCTCAGTAGTGATATCGGTCATGCCTGAGGTAACAATAAAAATAGCTATTGCCGCCATTGATACTGCCAAATAGCTGATGTCAGCTAGCAAAAGTAAGTTAAACTGACTTGCATTCAACTAATAATAGTAAGAATAGAAACGTAGGACTGCCCTTTGGATAGTAATGTGCTCGCCGAAACAATCGATCAACGTGTAGATGTCTCTGCTATTAAGCCCCATTTGGTTTTAGGCTTGGATTATGGAGTCAAAAAGATGGGTATGGCGCTTGGTAATACTATTACTGAGACCGCCAGAGCTTTTGATATTTTAGTGATGAACAATGGCCAACCTGATTGGGATAACCTATTAGGAATTATAAAAGTTTGGGGCGTGACCCAAGTCATTGTTGGTTTGCCATTAAATATGGATGGCAGTAGCTCTATGCTGTCCAAGCGTGCGAATAAGTTTGCCCGGCGCTTGGCGCATCGGTTAGTCGAGCAACATTTGCCAGTGACGGTAAAAATGTGTGACGAGCGCTTGACCTCAGTAGGAGCACGTGAGATAGCTTGGGAACAAGGCTGGATTAAGCATGAGCGCGATCCTATTGACGACATTTCTGCTTGTATCCTGCTATCTACTTACTTCACTGATCCTGATAGTGCGCTGGCGATTGATACTATTAAGGCTGAGTAATAGAGCGACCAATAACGCCGATTAATAGAACGACAAGCTAGCTTTTAAAGCCTCATTACTTAACCGGATAAACTGCTAATAATTATGCCTACTGTTTCAGAGCAAGCAACCCAGCATGGCTTTGCCCCACTTGCCATAGCTCGCATCAAAGGCGCACAACGGGCCAATCAAATAGCGATCTATTTGCTGTACACAGCGATTATCGCTTTTATGGTGTTTGGCACTATTGCTAGCATCAAGATGTTCCATGACAGCGCCCTGCTATATCGGCTATTTTTTAATCTACCTTATGCGCTGATCGCCCTTACTATCCCCATCACCCTTTATGATGCGTTGGTTATCTATCGCTATCGACTTAGTCAAGCGTCGATGGTTATTATGAGCATCGGGGTATCTACTATCATACTTATCGGTGGCTTGATCTTTGCAGATACCGCCTGGTTAGGACTGTCTTGCTGGCTTGGCGTTGCGTTTTTATTCAAGTCTAACTTTAAGCGATTTTTTGATTTTTTAGCCTTGCAAGATGAGCTCGAAGATACTGAAGAAGGGCTATAAAATACTAGCTAACAATACTATTAGTCAATAATGCTATTAGTTGAAAAAATTCAGCTATACAATAGTTTCTAAACTTATTTACTCTAATTAATTTGTAATACTAAAACTATGACAACTCTAAGCCCCGACACTGCTATTGACCATCATTTGGACACTAAAGGGCTGATATGCCCTGAGCCGGTGATGCTGCTACATAAAACTATCCGTAAAGCTGATGCTGGTGATATTATCGAAATACTCGCCACTGATCCGGCAACCACTCGCGATATTCCTAATTTTTGTCGCCATTTGGGTCATACGCTTGTGCATAAAGAAACCTTAGATACCACACCAACTTATCGCTATCTAGTAAAGAAAAAGAGCGCTTAATAGTTACTATTTAGCGCTTATTAACTTGCCGATATTTAAGGTAATAAATGCTAGCTATGGCGCACTTAAATTAGGGCGTCACATATAGAAGTAAGCTAGCTGTGCGCTATAGACAATACATCATTCACCAGTTAAAGGTAGGCCGCGTGTTAGC
Organism: Psychrobacter urativorans; assembly: GCF_904846695.1. GTDB lineage: Bacteria > Pseudomonadota > Gammaproteobacteria > Pseudomonadales > Moraxellaceae > Psychrobacter > Psychrobacter urativorans. Next base: position 58,031 of record NZ_CAJHBR010000014.1, on the reverse strand, counting down.
AACAGAAAAGCAGTATGTGCATTGGCAACAAAACCAAAACTCACGCAGTGCTCGCTGGTTATCTGAGAGCAATCAGCTACCGCCTGCACGTATTGTGTTGGTTGATGATAAGACTACCGCAGATCAGGCTTACCGTTTAGCTTGCGAAGGCACTTCACTGCTATGGAATGGTGACTTTCATAATGCCCGACAATTACTACAAGCGCTCACTCGGCGTATTGAGCGCACTAATAAGCGTTCTGAACAGCGCAAAACCAGCAAAGCCGCTACTGCGGCTGATAATGCTGATGACACTACAAACCAATCCTTAGCAACAGCAAAACAGATACCCAACTTGTTTCATCAGCAACGCCAAGCCCAAGCCCAGCGCTCACGAATATTAAGCCGTTTGCTATTAGAGCTTGCTCCAGGTTATAGCAGCCAGCTACGTCGGGCCCCTGATATGACAGCTGCTTGTACCGCTGCTTTTGGTGAGCTAGATGAACCTTGCTTATTATCGTTTCGTGACCTGCAAGGTGCTTTAGGGGCAGCACAGTGGCGGGCCAAAGGAGTCCCAATTAAGGGCTTGGACTTATCGATTTTTCCGCATTATGGGGTCTTTGCTCCAACCCGTCATGAGTATGTGCAGCTATTACTCGACGCCCCACTGCCAGCTAGTTGTGATGTGGCCTTTGACATTGGTAGCGGCACAGGCTTACTAGCTATTATCTTAGCGCAGCGCGGATTAAAGCAAGTGATTGCGACGGACTTAAATCCGCGCGCTATGGCTTGTGCCAGTGACAACTTTACGCGCTTAGGATTATCTAATGTGCAATTGCAACAAGCAGATTTGTTCCCTACTGCGGCACCTTTGGCCAATCTGATTGTCTGTAATCCCCCTTGGTTACCCGCTAAGCCAAGCTCACCATTAGAATATGCAGTCTATGATGCTAATAGTGCGATGTTGCGTGGGTTTTTGCAGGGTGCAAAACAGCACTTAGCTGCGCAAGGAGAGGTGTGGCTGATTCTGTCGGACTTAGCGGAGCATTTGCAATTGCGAACACGTGATGAGTTATTAGGCTGGTTTGTAGCTGCCGGTTTAGCAGTGAAGTATCGTCTCGATACTCGTCCTAAGCATGGCCGTAGTCAAGACGACACTGATCCATTATTTGCTGCACGCAGTAGCGAAGTTACTTCACTATGGTGCTTGCAACCTGCGTAGAGTCTCAGTGACAAACTATAAAAAACATAAATACTATCTAGCAAATACTATCTAACAAAATTTTCCTAAAGTAGGATAAATACGCTATCGATTCTCTATTAACATGCTGAGCATCGATGCATCATTAGTGTTATTAGTATAGCTAAGTGATAATCTTCTAAAGCCCTTAGCTATGCTATTTTGTCTTTACACCCACTGAGTATTGTCTTATGAGCCGTGATCGCGCTGTACAGCAGCGCCAACCAAAAGCGCTAGCCGTAGATGATGAACCGACTTATATCACTGAATTTCGTCAAGCGATGCTGGCGCGTGGTTTAGCGACACGCACCCGTAATGCTTATGTCCGTGATCTGCGCTCTTGTGAACAAACTAGTCATAGCGCCCTGACTCGCTGGCTGTCTGATGACGTGCTGCATTGCTTATCTGTGCTGGCCGTCGAGGGCAAAACCCCACGCACTCAAGCCCGTATGCTCTCCAGCCTACGTCAGTTCTATCTATGGATGATCGCTAGTAACTTACGTGAAGATAATCCCTGCGAGCGTATAAAAACCCCGAAGATTGGCCGTCCCCTACCCAAAGACTTGTCGGAAGCTAATGTCGACAACTTACTAGCTGCGCCTGATAGCAGCACTTCACTGGGACTGCGCGATAAGGCTATGTTAGAGGTGCTCTATGCTTGTGGTCTACGAGTCAGCGAACTGGTCAATTTATCAATAGAACAAGTCAACTTAAATGCCGGCTGGCTACAAATCACTGGTAAAGGTAATAAAACCCGTTTAGTACCGTTAGGTGAATATGCCGCTGATGCCCTTGAGGATTATTTAACTCATGGTCGTAGCGACCTAATCGCTCATTTAAAAGCAGGTAATTGCCAAGCAGTGTTTTTGACGGCGCAAGGGGGCTATATGACCCGGCAAAACTTTTGGTATTTGATTAAGAAGTACGCCAAAATTGCCAGTATCGATAAAGATTTGTCTCCGCATACTTTACGCCACGCCTTTGCCACCCATCTACTCAATCATGGTGCAGATCTGCGTAGCGTACAGTTATTACTAGGGCATAGTGATTTATCGACTACCCAAATTTATACTCATGTGGCGACTGCTAGATTGCAAAGGCTTCATGCTGAACATCATCCACGTGGTTAAGGTTCTTATTTTATTAAATATTTCATCATAATAATGCTTCTAAGGACGAGAAACTATAATGAAAATTTTAAAAAATATTTCCTTTTACAGAATTGTAGTCATAGTGTTCTCATTGGGAGTTGCACTTCCTTCTATGGCAACATACTTTCAAACAGTTGAATCTTTAGCAAAGCAAAGCAAGGTAATGCTTATGCTCAACTTGGTCTTGCAACTATGTATTATGAAGGTCAGGGTAATAGACGAGATATGATTAGAATGGCTAACAGGCTTGAAGGGTTAGACAACTATGTTGGAGACGATTTTGATAATGAAGGTATTCCTAGGGATGATAAAAAGGCATTTGAGTGGTTTGAGAAAGCAGCTAATCAGGGGCTTGTAGAGGCTCAGTACAAACTTGCAGAAGCATATGATAAAGGTATAGGTGTATCTAAGGATAAGGCTAAAGCATTTAAATGGTATCAGAGCGCAGCTAACCAAGGTTTTAGTGATGCACAAAAAAGCGTCGGTTTAGCTTATTATTTTGGTGAAGGTGTCACTCAAAGTTATACCAATGCACTTATATGGTTCAAGAGAGCAGGTTATCAAGGTAATGAAAATTCTCAATATTTTGTTGGTTGGATGTACGCTAGCGGTTTAGGCGTTTCTCAAGATTTCAATCAAGCAGTTGAATGGTATCGAAAAGCTGCTGAGCAAGGCGACCTTAATTCTCAAAAAGCTCTTGGTATAATTTATGATGAAGGAAAAGGTGTGCTTAAAGACGACAAAAAAGCATTTCAATGGTACGAAAAGGCAGCCGAGCAAGGCAATACATTTTCGCAATATACTGTCGGGTCTATGTATGAAGAGGGTCGAGGTGTTAAGCAGAATTATAAGAAGGCGTTTGAATGGTATACAGAAGCAGCTGGTATGCAAGAAGGAATTGCGCAATTTAGGCTTGGTAAAATGTACTATGATGGCAAGGGTTTAGACCAGGATAAGACCAAGGCTATAAAGTGATTTGGTAAAGCTTGTGAGAATCAAGAAGAGCGCGGGTGCGAGGCTTACCGAGAATTGAATTAGCGCGTAGGCTGGGTTTTTAACCCAGCGAATTAATAATTAAGCTAAAAAAATCACCCCATACTACACTGAGCGGAAATTCTGCTTTAATCCAGACTTTAAGTTCGATCCGTACATCTTGCTGGGTTAAAAACCCAGCCTACAGCAAAATTAACTTGATATGCAGTAGGTAGCGTAGTTATAGCACTGTATTTCGCTATTGATTATAATCTGGAAAGATAGTATCTATAACTACTCTAAAGCTAATAACTGTTAATCGAGATAAGCTACTATGAGCGCAGAAACTAATAAAATCAGTAAATTCCTAAGCTATATCCTACGTCATGAGCCACAGTCTATTAATCTAACGCTTGATACTGAAGGCTGGGCTAATATTGACCAGCTTATTACCCTAGCTAATGCTGCTGGTCAGCAGCTTTCTCGTGAACAAATTTTACAAGTCGTTGAATCGAGCGATAAAAAAAGATTTACCTTATCTGAAAACAACATTAGCATCAGAGCAGCACAAGGCCACTCGTTAAGGACAGTACATATCAGCTTTCAAGAGCAACAGCCACCTGCTATTTTATTGCACGGTACAGCGATAAGAAATATTGATGCTATCAAACAACAAGGGTTAATCGCTGGCGCTAGACAACATGTACATTTAACTGAAAATGATGATACTGCTAAAGCCACAGGACTTAGATATGGCAAACCTATCGTTCTCACTATCGATAGCTTGGCGATGTATCGAGCTGGCTTAGTTTTTTTTCAAGCTGACAATAAGGTTTGGCTGACTTCTAATGTACCGCCTGAATATATTAAGTTTTAGCAGCCCACAGCAAAATTAACTTGATATGCAGTAGGTAGCGTGGTTATAGCACTAACAGAATATTTAGTTATAGATTCAAAGCTTAAGCAAATAAAATAACCGCTGCCTTAAAGAGCGTTTTAGCCGTGACTGCAGCGGTATCCTGTGCCTCTAGGCAGGTTGCGGACCCTTGGCTGAGGGTAGTATCGAGAATACAGGAATGCCATCAGCCACTAGTGACCGCCCTGCCTAGGGGTGCAGATATAAGCAAAAGGCGCGATTAGCTGCTACATAACTTATAACTAAGCATACTGCCAGCGTTTAACTCACCTCACTGCTAGACGAGATTAACTTCTATCCACGCAATTCTCTCAATACGTAGCTGCAAAATTGCCTTTTTATCGTTACAATAGCGGTCATAACTTGTGAGCTGGTTGTTTATTAACGATAATGAGCTCAGCACGCCTCCTTTTTTATAGCCAATATCTGAGAAAATCATGAGCCATAGACCTCCTGCTGAACTGTTAGAAAAAGCCAAACACTGGCGCGAAGATATTAACTTTCGCCAAGACGTATTGGGTAAGCCTTTTGACTTTGCCACTACTTGGGGTATTTTTTCACCGCAAAAGATTGATGATGGTAGCTTAATGCTGCTGGATTATATTGATTTTGAAGCCGATGATGACTCGATAGATCTAGGCTGTGGTTATGGCGTACTAGGCATGGCAGCAGCGCGCGAGTGTCCGAATGGTCAGCATACGCTAATCGATAAAGACTTTATGGCGGTAGAATACGCTCGTCTTAACTGTGAGAAAAATGGTTTAGACAACGTCGATGTACATTTATCTAATGGTTTTAATCATGTGGCTAAAGATAAAAACTTCAGCTTAGTGATGTCGAACTTGCCGGCCAAAGTAGGCAAAGAGCAGCATTATCTGTATTTTCTCGATGCCCATGCACGCATGCGTAAAGGCGGCCGTTTTTATGTAGTAACTATCAATGGCTTGCGTCAATTTATGAAGCGTTCATTCACAGAAGTATTTGGGAATAGCGAAAAGATTAAGCAAGGCAAAACTTATACTATTACTATGGCGACCAAAGACTAATTGCTAACCATAAAATAGTAAAAGAATAATGCTAAGTGAAAAAAGCACGCTAAAACAATTCAGTCTTAGCGTGCTTTTCTATGTCTAGCTCTAGTGCAACCTAACTCTCTACATCTGGCGTTTAAGCAAATAAAGCCCTAACAAGGCACTAGCGATGATCGGTGACAGCACCATTAATAGTGGTGAGAAACCAGTAGCCAAAGACACAAAGCCTACTAAGTCTTGCAGGTAGCTAAATAATAAGCCAAATAATAAGGCCACAACAATCCGCAAGCCTAAGCTATGAGTACGTAGCGAACCGAATACAAATGAGCAAGCGACAATCACTAAAGATAAGATAGATAACGGTGATAGCAGCTTTTGCCAAAATGCTAACTCATGATTTAATGAGCGCTGCCCTTGCCCACGCATAAATTGCTTATGCTCATATAGCTGAGTCAATGATAAATCTTCAGCCTCACGAGTCAGTAAATAAACCGACTCTGGGGCAAAAGGCAAGCTTAGAGTATCTGAAGGTGACTTAGCTTGACTAGCCTCAAATCCTTGGCTGATATTCAGCTTAGTCATATTATTCAGCTGCCACTCATAATTGTATTTCTTAGCAGAGTCGCTGTTCGAATCGATAGGCTTACGACCAATATATTTGCCATCTTCAGCACGAATAGCAGTTTGTAGGTTGCCATTATTATCTAGATGCCAACGCTTGACCTCACCGATGTTACCTTTTGCATCAGCATAGTCAATATATAGAATATCGCTGCCATCTGGCTGAGCGTCTGTAGTGTCCGAATTACGGTCTTCGCTGCTGCTGTCACTAGTGGCAAATCGAGGCTGCACTGTCCAATAGCCACGCACCGTAGTAATCGACACATCGCGATCTGTGTTGTTAATCTCGTGTGCCAACTGATTACTAGTAGGCAATATAAACTGATTGATCATTAAGGCTAACAGCACAAATAATAAGGCAGGCTGCAATACCCAACTAACGATACGATAGACGCTGACGCCTGAGGCGCGCATCACCACCAGCTCACTTTTATTAGCTAGCAGTCCTAAACCTACTACGGCTCCTAGCAGCGCTCCAGTCGGGATAAACTGTTCTAAGAAATAAGGCGAGCGATACAGAATATACTTGAGCGCCTCCGCCATCGTATAGCTGTCATCTAGTGAGTCCAGCTCAGATAAATAGGAGAAGACTATTTGTAGTGCCCACAATCCTATGATAGCGGCAATGATGGCTAATAAGGCATTGAGCTTGACGTAACGACTTAGCACTTTTAGATTACTAGACGAGCCGTTAGACTTATTCGCGTCAGCGGCGCTGTTGCTAAACAAAGAGCGCATTAGTACTGCCCTCTATTTGAGCCATTACTACTATTGGCCTGTTGATTAGGATTATTGGATATCGAATCACTGTCTTCTCGGCGAACCCGCAATCGGTGTTGAATACGACTACCCCAATTCATATACAGCGCTAGTGCTATAAATCCTACTATCAGCCACGCATAAGACCATACAGTGATAGTACCCTGACTCACCGGATTCTTTAGCGAGATGATACCTAGAGCACAGCTGACAAACAATAGTACTGCGGGAAATAAGCGTAGCCAGCGCCCTTGTCGCGGCCGTACTTGCGCTAGAGGTACTGCTAGCATCGGGGCAATGATCATCAGCCAAGGTAGGGCAAATCGATAGCCCAACTCGCCTTGTGCAGCGTACATAGCGCTAGTACTGTTAACCTGCGCACTACCTGTTGCTGCTTGCCATAACGGGCGCAATGTTTGAGTCTCAATGTTTTTTTCAGTGACTATTTCTTTTGATGACTCAGTCAAAGTAATGCGATAACGATCAAAACCAATTTGGTTATACTTGAGACTGCCAGCACCTACTTCGTAACGTCGCCCTTGGAACAAGTCCAATTGGGTAATGCCGCCAGCCCCATTATCAACTTGTTCAGCACGTTTGGCGAGGGTGATCGTATCCTTGCTGATAGCTTGGTTGCTGTTAACCGCTCTGACAGCCGCTTGCGCTGACCCCTCAGTAGTAAGCGAATCTGCCAACTGAGCACTATCATCTATAGCCGTTTTGCCACTAGTTTCAGCATCGTCTTTACTTTGAATTAGCACCACATCTTGCAACTGTTTTTTATCATCGCTAAGACTGCCTACATACAGATGATAGTTACCGCTGCTGATAAACTCTTTAGGGCGGACCAAGTCAAAGGCACTAGTCAATGCTTGCTGCTGCCAGACACTCTCAGAGGAGCGCACGCCCCAAGGCTTACCTACTACGGATAAGCCAGCTTCGACAACAAATAATGCCAAAATAAGTGGGGTTATCAAGCGTGCTAATTTACCACGTGAGACACCACTACCATTGATAACCGCCATCTCTTGATCAACATAGAGTCGGCCGAATACTAACATCAAAGCGATAAAAAAGGCTAAGGGTAGGATAAGCTCTAAGAAATAAGGTAGATTATAGCCAATAATGCTAAATAACAAACTGATATCTAAGCGACCTTCAGCAGCAATACCGAAATAACGTATCAAACGTCCACCCAGCATCATCACTATCAAAAACCCCAATACTAAAGCGGTGGTTGAGGCAACCTGATTAGTCATGTAGCGGCGTAATATCACAATAGTTACTCTTAATAGTGGGCAGTGGTACGGTGAATTGCTTATCTATCAATAATAGGAATAAACACAGATTTAGGCTCAGAAAATATAAACGGATAGCACCAATCATGCCATTATAAGAAAGCATACCTATATGCAATAGGATAGATATTGAGTGTTATGGATACCTATTTTAGAGCTAGCAAGAATAAATTTTGTATAAATTAAACCGTTTCCATTATAAGTGATAGCGGCGACTGCTAATGCTAGCATATTTTTATAAAAATATGACGCTAAAAGATGTTCGATAACATTACTAATGCTTGTACTGTAGTTCATTTAAAAGGTTTGTGTATGCTTAGTATCTAGCTCTGATAAGCTGATAAATAGTTGTTAGAATTTAGCTTCATAACCCTTATCAACTGCTGGAGAACCTTATGTCTAACCTCGCCCCTGCCACCCTACTCGAATTGGCTGGCGGTCAGTTTAATAAACTAGACTGGTCAAACTGTGCTGTAGTATTGATCGATTTTCAGAATGAATATGTTGACGGTGCTATGCCTCTAGGGGAGCTAGGCGCTGTCGCTACTGCTAATGCACGTTTGCTACTAGACAAAGCTAGAGAGCGTGCTGTGCCTGTTTTTCATATTGCCCATCACGGCGCAGCTAATGGCAATGTCTTTGACCCCTTATCAGCTAACGTAGCTATTGTTGATAGTTTGCAGCCACTAGATAGCGAAAAAACTATTACTAAGCAGCACCCTAATGCTTTTTATGATACTGCGCTACAGAGCCTTATTAAAGCTACGGGTAAGCAACAGCTTATCTTTGCCGGCTTTATGAGTCATATGTGCATTAGCTCTAGTGTAAGAGCCGCTTTTGACTTAGGTTTTGAAAGTTTTGTTTGTCATGATGCTTGTGCTACTCGTGACTTGCCTAATGTTACAGGAAAAACCATCGCTGCCAATATTGTCCACGATACCGCCATGGCGGCGCTACATGACCGATTTGCAGAGTTATTAGCGACTGATGATTTAGTTAATAGCTAGGGTTTGACTCACTATAATGGTCGCAGTGTGCAACAGAGATGCTTAAAATTATTACCTAACCCTTGCTGACTGCGCACTGCTGTTTTGATATGCTACACTGCCGTAATTGCTTAATTAGTATAAAAACCAAACATTCTAATAAGGACAATAATAGATGAATATTAAACTAACTGATTATTTACCAAAAACTCATACCCAAAAAATACTAAAAAAAGAAGCCAATGATAAAGACTCAGCTTGCTTAGTAGTATTAGTTGACGATAAGAAAAATATCTTAGCCCAATCTGCGCTAAGTGACTATCAACAACGTATTGAGCAACTGATCGAAGTGTCTCATTTCACTGGTAAAGCTTGTGAAACAGTCGCTGATTATGCTTTAGCTGGTGATAAAAAAACCACTAAACAAAACCCATTACAGTTGCTATTAGTAGGCGTAGGTAATGTTGATAAGCTTGACAACGCGGCGCTACAAAAAATCGCTAACACTATCTATCAAAGCACGCAAAAGCGAGTAACTTCTATTACTGTGGCTTTGGCTGATAGCTTACAAGATAGTGAGTTCGGTCAATTTGCTCTTAATCTATTAGCTGCTACTTACCGTTTTGATAAGTACAAGTCAGAAAAAGCAATGCCCGTATTAACCGATATCTATCTATTGGCTGATGCTAATTTGCAGCCTGCGCTAGACTTTGCACAAGCCGTATTCGCCGGTCAAACTTTGACTCGTGATTTGGCTAATGAGCCGGGTAATATTTGTTTCCCAGCTTATATGGCAGAGCAAGCACAAGCCTTAGCCAAAGAGCATTCTGATGTGTTAAAGGTGACGGTATTAGGTGAAGCTGAGATGGAAGCCTTAGGTATGGGCTGCTTTTTGTCAGTGTCACGAGGCTCTACTAAAGAGGGCCAGCTGGTCATCATGGAGTATCAAGGCAAGTCAAAATTCAGTGCAAAAGCTACTCCTAACAGTGCCGCAAAAGTTAGCGGTAGCCTCAAAGCTATTGCTGATAAGCTACCACTTAAAGGCGCTGGCAAAAAAGCTAATAAAGCTGCCAGCCAAGATAGCCAAGTGGTCAACGATGATGCCCCGATCGTTCTAGTCGGTAAAGGCGTCACATTTGACTCAGGTGGTATCTCCATCAAGCCAGGTGCGGCTATGGATGAGATGAAATTCGATATGGGCGGTTCTGCTGCAGTATTAGGTACTCTAAAAGCCTTGTGTGAATCTCGTCTGCCTATCAACGTTGTCGGCGCCCTAGCTTGTGCTGAGAACATGCCTTCAGGTGATGCCACCCGTCCTGGTGATATCGTCACAGCCATGAATGGCAAAACAGTCGAAATCCTTAATACTGACGCTGAAGGCCGTTTAGTACTAGCGGATACTTTATGCTATGTACAACGCTATCAGCCAAAAGCTATTATCGATGTGGCCACTTTGACTGGGGCTTGTGTAGTGGCGCTTGGTCATGTGCGTTCAGCCGTATTCAGTAACGATGAAGATGTGCTGTTTGCATTAGAAAACGCTAGCAATCAGTCTGGTGATTTGGTCTGGCATATGCCGATGGATGACGCTTATCAGTCGCTAATTGACTCGCCTATCGCTGATGTGCAAAACATCGGTGGCAAAAGTGCTGGGGCAACAACAGCTGCTTGCTTCTTATTGCGTTTCATTGAAGAAGGTCAAGCATGGGCGCATTTAGACATCGCTGGTACTGCTTGGATTTCTGGTGCACAAAAAGCAGCTACTGGGCGTCCAGTGCCACTATTTATGCAGTATCTAAAGAACGCTGCGGATATGGCATAACGGTTTATGTCGACCCATCAAACTACTGTAAATAATGCGACTAATGGCAATAAGCTACCGGTTAGCTTTTATGTCCTGAGCGACCATAAGGCAGAAGATTTTTTAGGCTTTATCAGTCAGCTGGTCCAAACAGCGCTGAATAAAAGCAATCAGTCCTTATTGTTACTAATCGATAACGATTCTTTGCTTAATGAGCTTGATGAGGCGTTATGGTCGCAACAAGCCGTTAGCTTTATTCCGCATCAGTTATTAGTAGCTAGCGCTACTGCACCTGCTACTGATGATTTGCTGGCGCCAGTGCTCTTAGGCGATTACTTGCCGAGTCAGTTTAAGGGCATTGTCCTTAATACGACTACTCGTGCGGTGAACGACTTTATGAGCACTACTAGCAACACTTTACCGACTCGTATTTTGGAGATTATCAAACCTGATACTACCAGCATGCAACAAGGTCGAGAAAAGTATAAGCGCTATCAACAGTTGGGCTATGAGCTTACTCACTTTAAAGTTTGATTTTTAGCTTTTATTTTTAATGTTAATTATAAAACGCCAGTCATGGCGTTTTTTTATGGCTGAATAAAACCTCGCTAGCGCTTTTATTTACCCAAATATTAAACGATCAAATAATTGTTTTTAGTTAAAGCGGCGATAGTGATTAGAAATTTTTATCGCTTAAACCTAACTTACGCAATGCAGTCGATCAGCCTTTATCAGTCACAGAATTGATTTCTTTATTTTTCTACTTTCCTATTGTTATAGTCATGGAGTCTAACGTTAGGCTAATATCATAAAAAATGCTAATATCTTCCGCTTATTACTAATGTCTGTTATTAACTGAGTTATAGGGGTAAAAATGCGTTCATTGATTGCGATGTACCAGCGAATAGGGCTAGTACCACTAATTGTTATTGGCTTAATATTAGGTGTTTTAATTGGTTGGTTGGCACCTAGTGCTGGTATTGCCTTAGGAATATTAGGTACACTGTTCGTGGGTGCGCTAAAAGCAGTTGCACCGATATTGGTATTTATCTTAGTGATGGCAGCTATCTGTCAGCATCGCAGTGAGAGCGAAGTCTACGTCAAACCAGTGCTAGTGATGTATCTTTTCGGCACTTTTTTGGCAGCTCTAATCGCTGTAGGTGCAAGCTTCTTATTCCCCACAGAATTGGTGTTTATCAGTGGGGATGCTGTTGAGCAAATTCCACCAGCCAACCTAAAGGAAGTGTTAGGCAACTTATTACTTAGCCTCGTAGCCAATCCTGTTAATGCCATCGCCAATGCCAACTACATCGGCATCTTAGCTTGGGCAATCATTATAGGCTTTGCCTTACGTCAGGCCAGCGAAACCACCCGTACGGCAGTGGTTGATTTCTCTGAAGCTATTTCACAAGTTGTAAAATGGGTCATTGCTCTAGCACCTTTCGGTATCTTAGGCTTAGTCGCTAATACTGTAGCAGAAACTGGCTTTGCTGCATTAGCTGGTTATGGGCGAATTTTACTAGTAATGATTGGTTGTATGCTATTTATAGCTTTAGTGGTCAACCCCATTATCGTATTCGTAAAAACGGGCAAAAACCCTTACCCCTTGGTGTTTACTTGCTTAAGTGAGTCTGGAATTACGGCCTTCTTTACTCGCAGCTCTGCGGCTAATATCCCTGTAAACATGAACCTTGCTCATAAGCTAGGCCTGCACGAAGAAACTTATTCGGTGACGATTCCACTTGGTGCCACTATTAATATGGCCGGTGCAGCGATTACTATTAATGTGCTCACCCTAGCAGCGGCTCATACTTTAGGTATTGAAGTTAGCTTTGCCTCCGCTTTATTATTAAGCTTAGTGGCAACGATTAGTGCTTGTGGTGCCTCTGGTGTGCCCGGTGGTTCGCTACTTCTAATTCCGCTTGCTGCTAGCTTATTTAGTATCCCAAATGATATTGCCATCCAAGTGGTTGCTATAGGCTTTATCATCGGCGTAGTACAAGACTCAGCTGAGACCGCATTGAACTCATCAACAGACGTGTTATTTACTGCTGCTGCTGATCCAAAATATGCGCGCTGATCCCTGTTAAAAGATAGTAACTAGATTGCGAAAGTTATGGTAATAATAAAAGAGCATTTGATGCTCTTTTTTTTATCTAAATTTTGTACAACGCTTTCTATCGTCCAGCTTAATACTGTTGTTATAAATAAAAAACATCATATGCAGTAAGGGTTTTACACTTAACAAAACGGTACATGGCAGAATGGGTGAGTGGTAAAAACGCAGTTATACTGCAGCTGCTTAGCTCTACATCTTAGATTTTCTAAGCCTGTTAATAGCACTTACTTATAGCGCTTATTTATAAGAGACCATAATGTCTTGCTACCCTAACCAGTTGTGGAAAGGGGTTTTACCTATTATTAAAAGAAGTTAACATGAGCATTACTAGAAAAATGAACATTGCCAGCTTCACCTTAGCTATATCTTATATTACTCGTACTACTCCAATTACTCATATAACTGCCGTAGCGATAGGAGGGCTGATTATATGAGTATCAACGATCATACTCTACCCGACCCTGTAGTCTCAGGCTTACCTATATGGAAGCTACTGGCTTTCACTTTGGCAGGCTTCCTCGCTATCATGACCGAAACTATGCCAGCAGGCCTACTACCACAAATAAGTGAGTCGTTAGGCGTGTCTAAAGCGCTAGCGGGTCAGCTGATAACTTTCTATGCCTTGGGCTCAGTGCTAGCGGCTATTCCGGTTATCGCTGCTACTCGCAGCTGGAACCGCAGACGGCTGTTTATGTTGGCTGTTGGTGCTTTATTAATATTTAATATTGTCACTACGTTATCTAGCAACTATATCATTATCATAGTGGCCCGCTTCGCTGCAGGTATGGCAGCTGGGGTGATATGGGGTCTATTACCCGGTTACGTATTACGTATGGTGGCAAGTGATATGCGTGGCCGTGCCTTAGCCATTACTGGTGTAGGTCAACCTATTGCACTAGCCCTCGGCATTCCATTAGGCACTTGGTTGGGTATGTTATTTGACTGGCGTGGTGTGTTCTGGATCATGTCAGCGCTCACCTTGTTATTATTATTGTGGATACGCTTAGCGATACCAGACTTTGCTGGTCAATCGGTTAAACAGCGCTTGCCTATTAAGCAGATTTTTTTGATGCCAGGTATCCGTCCTGTATTAGTTACGGTGTTTGTATGGATATCGGCCCATAATCTACTCTACACTTACATCGAGCCTTTCTTGGCTTCAGTCGGGCTAGAACAGAGAGTTGACGCTGTTCTATTGCTATTTGGCATCACTGCCATGCTGGGTATTTGGCTCACTGGATTGCTGGTCGATCACTGGCTACGTGCTATGGCATTGATAGGTCTGAGCGGGTTTGCAGTAGCTGCACTAATATTAGGCTTCTCTGGCGGCTCGGCGGCAATCGTACTAATAGGTATAGCGCTATGGGGCATTACTTTTGGCGGCGCACCGATAATGCTACAAACCGCACTAGCAGGCGCAGCGGGTAAGAATGCAGATGTGGCACAGTCTATGTTTGTGACTATATTTAATTTAGCAGTTGCTGGTGGTGGTATCGCTGGGGCCTTACTATTGCAACATATTGGCGCCGTATCCTTCCCTTGGGCAGTGCTTGCTCTCGCCTTGATAGGCTTGTGCATAGTATGGAGCGCTAGAGTGAATGGCTTTCGAGCTAAGTAGTCATACAGGCAGGGTAGTTTTGCTGTAATTGCATAGCTAGCTTGAGTTTCATAGCTATTCAAAGCCGTTATTTATAAAATAAGAAAGGGCCAATAAGGCCCTTTTGCTTTGGGTAAAAATAATAAACCTAGGGCAAGCTTAGCCGCTGGCTTACTTTAAACTAGTCACTTCTATTTCAATCATCGTCGTATCGTTATTCCATTGGCGCTTATACTGACGCAGCTGCTCGACTTCCTCTAACAGCTCTAGTATCAAACCAATCGCTGGTACGCTAGCTTCAAAGTCGCGACTAAGTCGTGAAGCACGGCGCACAGTACTGAGCTGATAACCGCTAAACTGCTGACTTTCAGGAATGTCATATTCAATGATGCTTTCTTCGATTAGAGCGACTACCCACTGTGGCTCTTGACCACAAGCAGATACTAGCTCATCAAAGCTCATAATAATGTCGGTTAATTCAGGCGAGTGTTTCATATTATTATCCTCGTTGCTTTTGATATTAACGTTTTGCACTAATTTTATTGTATGCTCGTTATAGTCACTGCCAGCGACTTCTAACGGCTGATGCTAGTCTCAGAAAAGGCTTGTTTTAACTGCTCATAAGCCTGTTTATCAGCATCGCTACTGACTTCTGGATTAACAATATTCAAGGTTAAAAATAGATCACCAGCTTGTTTAGCAGGAATACCTTTGCCTTTTAGGCGCAGATTGCTACCTGACTTGCTGTTGCTAGGGATAGTGACACCTAGAGTTCCGCTCGGAGTAGTGAGGTTTATCTTTTCACCAAGCGCAGCTTCCCACGGAGTAATATTGACCGTTTGATAGACATTAGCGCCTTCTAAGCGAATATTATCCGCATGAGTGATTTTTACCTTTAAGAATAAATCACCGTTTTTGCCTTTTCCACTACCTGCGGCCCCTTGCCCGCCTAAACGGATTTGCTTACCATCAGTAATGCCTTTAGGTATTTTAATCTTTAGGGTTTTGTTATCGTAATTTACGCTGCCATCAGGTTGGCGTACTGGCACATTTAGTTTAATACTATAGTCGTCACCATTATAAACTGAAGCCAAGTCAACATTGATCTCCGCATGTTGGTCTTGGCCTTTGCTATCTTGGCTACCAAAGCCCGCACCGAACTGATCAAAGCCGCCGCGCTGCTGCCCCCCTGTTTGACCACGCGCACCATGACCAAACGCTGAAAAGATATCATCAAAGCGAAAGCTGCCTTCGCCAAAAGCTTGCCCTTCACCGAACTGACCTTTCATATCGTCCCAACGGAAACCGCCCGGTTGTCCAGCACCTGACTGACCACCGAATCCACCGCCTTGGCCTGCAAATGGATTATTTAGCATGGCGTCATATTCAGCCCGCTTATCTTTATCTCGGATGGTTTCATAAGCGTTATTAATAACCGCAATCTTACTATCAGCATCTGGATCTTTGCTGACATCAGGGTGGTACTCACGCACTAGCTTGCGATATCTTTTCTTAATATCAGCATCTGTAGCATCTTTTTTGACCCCTAAGATCTCATAATAATTCTTTTCTGCCATGATGATTTTCCTTTTATTTTTATGCTTATGTCGATAGTTTTGAGTTGAGCGTTTTTAGGGTGATGACTCTCATGTTTGGCATGGGCTATGTTTATATCTATAGCATACCGCAATGCACCCTTAGTTTATGTTGATAAAAATTAAACGCTAAAAATTAATTTTAAGTATGGCCGCTATATAAATAATAGTAATTATATTTGGCACTCTATCTAATTTTACAATCAGCATGACTAAAAAACTCTCTATAAATAGCTAATTCAATTGCCAATCCTCTATTTATAGAGAAATAATATTAGCAAATACCTTATATCTCAAAACTATTTTTATAAAATATTTATCTTTAAATGCATTTTACAAACTCGTAAGGATATAGCAGGCTTTTTCTAGTAAAATAGTTATATTATTCAGGCTCATAGGGAGTGTGAATATTGTAGGCAAGAACATCTGTCTATTTCGTTAATTGTAAAAAGGTATTAAATGTCTTATTTAATCAAGTCTCTAGTTATTACTTTATCACTGTTGTTAACGACTACTGTTTTTGCCGCTAATACTAGTTATTACGGTAAAAAGTTCCATGGTAAACGCACAGCTAGTGGTAGTATCTTCAATATGAACTCTTTAACGGCTGCGCACAAAACGCTGCCGTTTGGTACGAAGGTACAAGTAACTAATAACAAGACGAAGCAGAGCGTGATAGTAAAAATCACTGATAGAGGCCCTTATGCTCGGGGACGAATTCTCGATTTGTCTAAAGCGGCTGCTGGTAAAATAAACTGCGAGCTTTGTACGACTAGTATGAAGATACTATCTTACGGTGATGGTAAATACCGTAGGCAATAACGTAGAAAAGGGGGAGAGCTGACGCTCTCCCCCTTTTTATTTATTAAGCAAAAAACCCTTACTCAAATTCAGCTTCCATTTCTTCAAGAGTAGTCATCGCCATTAGTAAGCTCTCTTCATGATCACTATGCTGCTGTTGCAATGCTGTCTGCTCATCAAGCAATTTTAATAAATCTGCTTTGCGACCTTCTTCATACAGCTCAGTATTAGCCAGTTGCGTCTCCAAATTAACCAGCTTTTGCTCAATCTTAGCTAGCGACTTTTCAGTATCCTCAATATTACGACGAATAGGGGCAGTAAGTTTGCGCTGATCAGCAGCCAATTTGCGCTGCTCCTCTTTAGTCAACGACGAAACTGCGGTATTTTCAGCTAATTTAGAATTCGCGAATTTTTTTTTAGACGATTTAGATTTATCAGGGTTGCCATTGCCCGATTCATTATCTGTTTCACGTGAAACACTATCTTTATCGATGAATTTTTTGTTAGCTTTTTTGTTTTTGCCTTTTTTATTAGCGCCTTTATCTGAAGAGTTCTCTTGCTTGCGCTTTTCAGACAGCCACTTGCCGTAGTCGCTGATATCGCCATCAAATTCATCGATCTGACCGTCATGCACTAGATATAACTCATCGCAGACATTAGCGATTAGCTCACGATCATGCGAGACTAATACTACTGCCCCTTGAAAACCTTGCAAAGCTACCGTTAGTGCCTGACGCATTTGTAAATCTAAATGGTTGGTTGGCTCATCGAGAACTAGGACGTTAGGACGTTGCCAGACAATCAATGCCAAAGTTAGACGGGCGCGTTCACCTCCTGAGAATAGCTTGCTAGGGGTGTCAATACGTTCACCGCGAAAATCAAAGCTGCCTAAGAATGAGCGCAATTGGGCATCAGAGGTCTTGCCAGCCAGACGGCGTAACATTTCTATAGGCGTAGCTTCAGCATCTAGAGCATCCATTTGATGCTGATTGAAGTAGCCGAGCTTTAGAGTATCAGAAACTTGATACGTCCCTGTCAACACCCCTAACTCAC
This sequence comes from Psychrobacter urativorans, assembly GCF_904846695.1. Taxonomy (GTDB): domain Bacteria; phylum Pseudomonadota; class Gammaproteobacteria; order Pseudomonadales; family Moraxellaceae; genus Psychrobacter; species Psychrobacter urativorans. The sequence goes on along the minus strand of NZ_CAJHBR010000014.1, from coordinate 40,112 downwards.
CAACCAAAGCTTTAATCAATGTTGACTTACCAGCACCGTTCATCCCCAGCAAGCCCAGACGAGTATCAGGAGTCACTTGCACATTAGCGTTATACAATAGTGGCGTTGTGCTATAGCCAATGTCTGCTTTGCTTAATTCAATCAACGGCGAACTCATGTGAGCAGGCTCGTAGAATTGAAAAGAGAATGGGTTATCGGCCATCATAGGTGATAGCTCAGCCATACGCTCCAGCTGCTTAATACGGCTCTGTGCTTGTTTGGCTTTACTAGCTTTGGCACGGAAACGGCGAATAAAGTCATCCAAATGTGCTTTAGTCGCTTCTTGCTTCTCAAAGGCTTGCTGCTGCTGCGCCATACGCTCATGACGAGTACGAATAAACTGCTGATAGTTACCGGTATACAGAGTGATCTGCTGTTGTTCTACATGCAGGATGTGACCAACTGTAGCATCCAAGAATGCCTGATCATGTGAGATTACGATGACCAAACCGGTAAACGAATTGATCCAAGTCTCAAGCCATAAAATCGCATCTAAGTCCAAATGGTTAGTTGGCTCATCGAGTAACATCAAGTCAGCACGACTCATTAGGGTTTTCGCTAGGTTTAAGCGCATACGCCAGCCCCCAGAGAAGCCTTCTACTGGCAAATCATGCTGAGCCGTATTAAAGCCAAGCCCCGCCATAATTTGTGCCGCTTTAGTAGGAGTGCGATAGCCATCAATCTCATCAAACTGCTGATGCAACACCCCAATTTGATCATCACTAACACTACTCAAGTCACTCAAAGCTTCGTTGAGCGTATACCACTGCTCATCACCACCTAGTACGTAATCGATCGCGGTTTGGCTACTAGCGCCTACTTCCTGCGCCATATGTGCCACATGCCAGCTATCAGGAATACTAACTTCACCCTTATCAAGCGTCACTTCTGTATCGCCAGTGCCCATCTGCGTTAGTAATAAGGCAAACAAGGTTGATTTGCCAGTACCGTTATTGCCGGTTAAACCAATTTTGTGATTGGGGTGCAGCTGAAAACTGGCACCTGAAAATAATTCACGGCCATCACGGCGAACACTAACGTCTTTAAATTCGATCATAGGGGTTTTTATCTCAAGGGTATTAGAAAAAGCAGTTACTAAAGGTAAAAGCAGGTTTAAGAGCCTCTTTACTAAGCAGCTCTTAAAGGTAAAAGACATAAAATCAGATAATTACTGACTATTATTTCAAACGCCCGCCCTATAGGCAAACAATTAAACAACTATTTCAATTTTAAGCCATTAATGAAGGCGAACTAGACGGTTTTCAACGCTAATGACTGATAATTGGTTGCTAATACTGCCTATTAACGACCGTTATTAGATCTAGTGATTAGCAATCATTGTTAGCTCTAGCTACTCGTAACCGTTATTAACCACTATTAACTATGTCTAATAGACTTGACAAATTAACCACAGCCCCAATTATGATATACTAGGCGATGTTGAATAATCATAGCAAGGCACTACTAATAGCTATTGATTTATCAAAGCTGTGCTGTAGTCTAAATAAAAATTATAGATAAGGCAGATGCTTTAGCCAGCTATTATCAGATAAAAATAGGGGCAGGACTATTTGTTGCCGCAACTTTATTAAAGGTGCCCTTAGAAGACTCGCATAGAGAGTTCTAACTTGCAGCTATTGTAGAATCAGCATCTTAGAAACACTCTGTACTAAAAAGGTCTAAGTACCCTAGTCGAGTGTTCAATATGCCTAATAAGAGTTTATTAATAGCAATATATTATTGATTAGATCTGCTTTACTAAATTTTATTGCTCCATCAAATACTATCTAACCGAATTATTTGCGCCGTTAGGATCTACTAGGTACCAATAGCTGTTATTTATTGATAATGGCTAAATACATACTATAGTTTCCTAAGCGTCTTTTACGGTAGCTACTGAGGTAATCATGACCGAAACAATCAGCCAGTACGACCCAAGCTCAAATCAGCCTATCGATCCGACCATATTAAGCTTGACCAATAGTGCTGCCCAAAAAGTGCGTCGTTTGCGTGAAGAAGAAGGCGATGCTGACCTGATGCTACGAGTCTATGTTACCGGTGGTGGCTGTTCGGGCTTCTCATATGGCTTTAACTTTGCCAATGATGTTAATGAAGACGACGCTAATTTTGATAATGGTGACGTGACTTTAGTGGTGGACTCGCTAAGCTATCAGTATTTACAAGGCTCCACGGTAGATTATACCGAAGGCTTAGAGGGGGCACGATTTGTAGTGCAAAACCCTAATGCTACTACTACTTGTGGCTGTGGCTCTTCATTCTCTATATAGAGCGATGATTACTGATTAGCTTTGAGAAACTGGTCATATACTGTGATAAATAATCAGCCTAGTTGCTATAACCTTTAAGCATCTACTTTTAGCATCTATTTTAGGTATTTGCTTAGCAAGTAGATGCTTTTTTTATAACTCTTATTAGCATAGCTTTTAATTGCTAGCTACTGGCTTATATACCTCGGCTATTGGCTGATTGAATAACCATTATTTATGATATAAATACAGTCAACATAGCATAACTAAAGCTTACTGGATTTGTAATTTCGCATAGTGTTTAGTTGTGCTTTGGGCTAAACTGACTGCATTATTTCACCTTAATAACTCCTCTTTTTGAGTAACTTTTTATTAGCCTTTACGCTGATATAACCTATAACAATAGATGAATACTATGAGTAATTTCGCAAGTACTTTTGTTGATTTCAAAATCCCTGATTGGTTCGATAGCGAGCACTTAGTAGGTATGCTGCGTGGTATCGAGAAAGAAGGGTTACGAGTTAGGCCTGATGGTTATTTGGCACAGACTCCTCACCCAGCCAAACTTGGCTCAAAATTAACTCACCCATTCATTACTACTGATTACTCAGAAAGTTTACTTGAGCTAATTACTGACCCCAAAGATACGCCAAAAGATACTTTAGCGATGTTACGTCAGCTCCACGTTTTGGTCTATCAAGCGCTACCTGAAGGTGAGCTGATGTGGCCGTTATCTATGCCTTGCATGCTGTCCTCTAACGATGAAGATATCCCGTTAGCAGACTACGGTAGCTCGAATACTGGCAAGCTAAAGACTTTGTATCGCAGCGGACTAGGTATTCGTTATGGTCGCCGCATGCAGACTATTGCTGGCCTGCATTACAATTTATCTTTTGGTGATGGGCTGTTTAAATACTGGCAAGAACACACTCAGGAACAACCCTCTCAGTCATTTTTAGAGTTCAAAAACGATAAGTATTTAGGCCTAATTCGCAATTTTAAGCGTCTAACTAGCTTATTGTTATACTTATTAGGTGCTAGCCCTAGCGTCTGTCCGTGTTTTATTGCTGGCCGCGAACACGATTTAGAATTGCTCAATGACTCCACTTACTATAAGCCCACGGCTACTAGCTTACGTATGGGCAAGCTTGGCTATACCAATAGTGTGCAGGAACATCTAGATATTCGTTATAACCATTTACCTGAGTATGTCGAAGGCTTACGCCGTGCCATTCAAACTCCGCATGATAGCTTTAAAAAATTGGGCTTAAATGATGCTGATGGTAATCCTATTCAGATCAATGATCATATTCTACAAATAGAGAATGAATACTACAGTCCTATTCGCCCCAAACAAATCACTGATCGCGGCGAGACGCCTACTGAAGCACTAGAACGTCGTGGCATTGCGTATGTTGAGTTCCGGGCAATCGATTTAGATCCTTATAGTGATGTCGGTATTCGCCTCTCGAGTGCATGTTTCTTAGAAGTAATGGCCCTGTATTGCTTACTAAATGACTCTCCTGATCTTATGCCTGCAGAGGAAGAAGAGCTAGCAATCAACCTTGAACGAGTGGTCAATGAAGGTCGTCTTGAAGGTTTGCATGTGCTAAATAATGGCTCAGAGCAGTTACTACAAAGTTGGATGTTGACGCATTTAACTAATATGCAACCGCTAGCAGCATTACTTGATGCTCATTATGGTGGTAACGATTACCGTGCTGCTGTAGCCCTAATGCAAGGCAAAGCTGGTAATTCTGAGTCGACTATCTCCGCACAAGTGAATGCTGATAGCAAACGCTTAGGTAGCCTATGGCAACTAGGCTTTACTTTAGCCAATCAGCATCGTGACTCTCTATTGCAGCAAACGCTTAGCCCGCATACCCAAGCTAAGTACGAAGTCCTAGCCGAAAAATCAGTACTGCAACAAGCTGAGCTTGAGTCCTCTGAGAGCGAAGACTTTATGGAATTTTTGCAGCAGTATCGCTAGACTATGAATAGTTGCTAGATTATTAGTAATGACTAGACTATTAATACTAGTTAACCTACTAATACTTAAAGCTCAAAACCCACTTTATTTTATAAGAGTATTGACTAAATGCATCGTCTGACCACTTATCGCAGTTTGCAAGTATTTTTAGTGTTAATGACGATAGTAAGCATGAGCTTTGCGCTGTTTTTTTTACAAAGTCACTTAGGTCTGACCCCTTGTCCGCTGTGTATTTTTCAGCGTATTGGTCTGATGGTAATGGGTGGTTTTGCATTGATTGCCGCCCTATTTAATCCTAAGTCTAAAGCGATTAGATTGCTATTATGGCTGGGAAGTTTAGCGGGTATTGTGTGGGCAACAATGATAGCGGGGCGTCATGTTTGGCTACAACATCTGCCACCTGATCAAGTGCCCTCTTGTGGTCCTGGTCTTGATTACTGGCTTGATACTTTGCCTATGAAGCAAGTGCTTAATGAGGTTCTAGCTGGTTCTGGCGAGTGTGCTTTAGTTGACTGGTCGTTCTTAGGGCTGAGTATTCCTGAACTGTCTTTAATTTTATTCAGCTTTTTGTTAATCGCTCATATACTGATTTTTTGGCGCATTATTAAACCTCGTTAGTAATAGTTATGGCGTTAGCTGTTATTGATAGCAATAACTAACCATTCATCAATAAGCGCTCGTTAATGGGCACTTATTCATAAGCTTTCTATCTAAACCTCTGTTAAAGACAACTATCCATCCAATTAGCAGCTACGTTAGAGCTCGCTGGCGAATATTTTTGCTTAGCGAGTATTTTTGCTTAGCCAAATTAGATTACATAGCAAGATTGAGCGGCAATAGAGACAACAAAAACAACACAGAAACCGCAGTGGTATTTGTTACCTTATAATGATTTATTATTGTCTAAAATGCTTAAATAAAAACGTCTGTTGTTCATCTACTTTGTAATTATAAAGTGATATGAATTTGAGCGATTTTAACTCGATATAGTGATGTTGATTACTAGAATTATGCGGTAATACTCAGCTAATAACTGCAAAGTATGGACTGCTAATTGCCTACTACTGGTGTGATAATGAAACATTATTATTGTTCTCAAAGGGTCACGACTAGGCTTGCTCCTATTAATAAGAGCTTTGGTCGCCTAGCGTTATCTCTATCTTTTTGTGTAGTGCTGTTTGGCTGCGATAGTCAATCGACCTCTACGGCTGCTGCAGAAGACAAAATAGCGGCTAAGGCCAATCAGGAAATTACTGCAGAAATAACCACTCAAGCCCCAATATCTACTAGCCAAACTGATGACCACGAAGGTACTTCGCTTTTAGATGCCGCTAGCAATGATAGAAAACCTGTAAAAAGAAGCGCGCCGATGATTTCAGAAAAACGCGCTGACAGTGCCTTGCAAGCGGTATTAATCGGTGATTACATGGGGATGTTATCTTGTAGAAATTGTGAAGGGATTAGTTTAACGCTTAATCTGCGTGCAGATGGAACTATGCAAAAGACCAGCTTTTATAGAAGTCCTCAGCAGATCAGGCCACCGGTGGTTGAGTCTGGTATCTATCGCCAAGATGATAATATGATTACTGTGGTCTATGATGAAGAGAACGTTGAGAATTATGTTATTCAAGATAATCATCTAGTGCTATTAGATGCTGATAAGCAACCTGATCCTGATTATACTTTATCGCGTAAATAATAAGCTACCTTAAGCGCTCGCTAGTTAGCACTTTTATTTAAATTATGTTTTATAATAATTTTTACTGGTTTTGCTGCTAGGGTTCAAAAAAACTCTATTCTCATTAACGCCTTACTGACGCTTTGTTACTAGGCGTTTTTTATTGGCTAGCTATTAGAGAAGTTATTAATGAGTTACAATAACTCGGCGGTGTTGCCGTGTCGATTAGAGCAGTGTGTACTAGTGACTATTCAACACGCCCTAAAATATTTTATCGTACTACAATCTCATTGCTATACCCTTATCCCATACATCCATTTCATTTAGCGCGGTACATCAATGCATATTCATATTCTTGGTATTTGTGGCACTTTTATGGGGTCATTGGCCCTACTAGCACGTGGCCTTGGTCATACAGTGACTGGCTCAGATGCCAATGTCTATCCTCCTATGTCCACCCAGCTTGAACGTGCTGGTGTGATCATTAACGAAGGCTACTTGGTGCAACATTTACAACCAGCCCCAGATTTAGTAGTAGTGGGTAATGCAATGAAACGCGGCATGGATGTGATTGAGTATATGTTAGATACAGGTCTGCGCTACACTTCAGGCCCACAGTTTTTGTCTGAGCAAGTATTGCAGTCGCGTCATGTGATAGCAGTCGCTGGTACTCACGGTAAGACCACGACGACGACGATGCTAGCGTGGATACTCCATTATGCAGGTATAGATGCTGGGTTCTTGATCGGTGGCGTGCCTCTAGTCAATACTACTGATGAGCATTTACAACAAGTATTCGCTCATAGTAGCTACTTAGGAGCAGAGTCTTTAGAGACGGCCGATACTCAGTCAGCGTTTGACGGCTACTTTGTCATTGAAGCCGATGAATATGATTGTGCGTTCTTTGATAAGCGTTCTAAATTCGTTCATTATCGTCCACGTACCGTTATCTTAAACAACCTAGAATTTGATCATGCTGATATTTTCGCTGATTTAAATGCTATTCAAACCCAGTTCCATCATATGCTACGTATGATTCCTAGTACTGGTAGAATCATCATGCCAGCGCAGACGGCTAGTTTAGAAGATACTCTAGCTAAAGGCGTTTGGACGCCTGTTTGGCGTACGGCGATAACCGAACAACAGGCCAGCGCTAATCAGTATAAGCAAGGTGAAAACCTTAAAGAAGCTGAAAATATCGATTGGCAAGCAGAGCTGATCAACGAAGATGGCAGTCAGTTTAAAGTTAGCTTTAATCAAAACTCCAGTAGCAGCAGCAGCAATAGCAATAACCGCTCTGATACTAGTAGCGATGCTCAACTATCTGCTAGCGTCGACTGGTCAATGAGTGGTATTCATAATGTTAATAATGCTTTAGTAGCGATAGCCGCCGCTTATAATGTCGGTGTCGATATTACTACTGCTTGTGCTGCTTTGTCGGCCTTCGCTGGTATTAAGCGTCGTATGGAGCTGATTGGTGAAGTTAACGATATTTTAGTGTTTGATGATTTCGCTCATCACCCAACGGCTATTAATACTACTTTAGATGGTGCTAAAAAGAAGCTGACCGGCAGACGAGTTTGGGCCATCATTGAGCCGCGTAGTAATACTATGAAAATGGGTATTCATCAGGATAGCTTAGCGCAGTCAGCAGTGCTTGCAGATCACACTTTATGGTATGAACCGGCTGGTCTTGAATGGGGGCTTAGAGAGGTTATCGAGCAAGCTAACTTAAATACTACTGCTAATAACGTCGATGAAAGTATCAGTGAAAATACAGATTGTCGCCAACCTAAGCAACAAGTCCTAAGCAGCGTAGAAGCCATTATTGAATACCTTTGCACTCATGCGCAGGCAAATGATGCTATCGTCATTATGTCGAACGGTGGTTTTGAAGGGATTCATCAGCGTCTATTAACCGCGTTACAGTCACCATCTGCCTAAATTCAATAGCTTGAGACTTACTAGTGAAGGATTAGCGGCTAATTTCTTATAAGATTGCTACTGAAATAGCAGTAGTTGTAAATATTTGACCACTACCAACAGCGTCATTCTTTTATAAGGATGGCGCTGTTTTGCAATCGGCTTATGATACTAGTGCTGACTTATAGCAAAATACAATCCTTACCCCTATTAACCTTTTTACTGCTTCTGTTACTCGCCATTTACGTACTTTACTTGAAAAATAGCAAATACTTAGTTTTTCTCACATAGCCCCTACACAGGTAACATTTTGCACTTACTATTGATCTTGCCGAGTGTTTACAATAGCTTTATCAAATTTATAAACTTATTTAGAAACTTAGTCTTAAAGTAAACCACACTAAAAGTAATAGAAAATTAATTGAATTTTTAGTTAATAATATTAAATATTAGGAGAATAATAATGAGCTTTATTTGGATGATTATTGTAGGGTTAGTTGCCGGTCTATTAGCACGTGCCATTAAACCTGGTAACGACGCTATGGGTTGGATTATGACCATCATTTTAGGTATCGTTGGTGCAATGCTAGGTGGTTTTGTTGCCAGCCTTATCGGTATCAATGCTGATGGTGGCTTCACAGGTCTGATCTTCTCAGTAATCGGTGCAATTCTATTGTTATTCTTGTATGAGATGATTATGAACAGACGCCGTATATAATTGGCTGCTGTTGTATTAGTTTTGACTACGATATACCATTAATTAAAAATATTAAGCTCTCAGTAATTAGTCTTAATTAAATAGTTATTCGTTTAATAAAAGGACCTTATCTCTATAAGGTCCTTTTTGCTTTTAGCAACTTGTGTTAGCTAATTAGACCTATATCATCAGTTACTGCTAGCAGATGTTGATAAATATTACTTTTGTCCCCATTTACTTTATAATAAACCCCCCGTTTTATTAGTATTCCCGTCTGTCCGTATTTTTGAGGTGAGCCGTATGGCATTACTCCCGATCTTAAACTATCCTGACCCACGCCTACGCACTCTTGCTAAGCCGGTCAAAGAAGTCAATGATAAAATAAAAACCTTAATCACTGATATGATTGAGACTATGTATGACGCTGAAGGCATTGGTCTTGCAGCATCACAAGTTGATCAGCATATTCAACTGATCGTCATGGATTTGTCTGAAAACAAAGACACTCCAATGGTGTTTATCAATCCAAAAGTGACCCCTTTAGTAGAAGAAAAGCAGCCATACGAAGAAGGCTGTCTATCTGTGCCTGATGTTTACGATAAGGTTGAGCGTCCTATTAAAGTACGTATCGAAGCTTTGGATGAAAACGGTCAAGCTGTAGATATAGAAGCTGAAGGCCTGCTAGCAGTTTGTATTCAACATGAAATGGATCACCTAAATGGGGTTATCTTTGTTGATTACTTGTCTAATCTTAAGCAGAATCGTGCCCGTGACAAAGTGCGTAAAGTACTTAAGATTCGTGAAAAGCAGTTAGAAAATCAGGCACAGCCTAGCAATGTCTAACGACCTGTAAGGTTATTTATCTTTAGTAAAATTAGCGTTTGTTTCTGACAATGAGTCTAGCAGCTGTATTTAAGGCTTACGTCTGGTGCCTAATGCGGCTTAGGGTTGTCAAAAAATAGCGCTGGCCAGCCATGCACTTCATTGACTATCTGCGTAATTTCATCTTTTATTAAAGGTCTTGCTATATGATCAAAATTGACCAATATTTTGACCCTGCCAGTTGGCAAAAATTCACTAAAGCTGCTCAAGGCCGTGAAACTCCGTTTTTGGTGGTTGATTTAAGCCGTATCAAAACTCAATACAATGAGATGGTTGGGCTATTTCCGAAAGCTAAGATTCATTATGCGATGAAAGCTAGCCCTGCGGTTGAAGTGATTAATCTACTTGCTGATTTAGGCTCGAACTTTGACTGTGCTTCTGTTTATGAGCTGGATCGGGTACTTAATTGTGATGTTGATGCCAGCCGAATTTCTTATGGCAACACTATCAAAAAAGCTAAAGATGTCAAATACTCCTATGAAAAAGGGGTACGCTTGTATGCCACTGACTCTGAGGCTGACCTAAAAAACATCGCTGAATATGCCCCAGGCTCCAAGGTATTCGTACGTATTCTAGTACAAGGTTCAGATACTGCTGAATGGCCACTATCACGTAAATTCGGCTGTCACCCTGATATGGCAATTGATTTACTGATTCAAGCACGTGATCTTGGTTTAGTACCTTATGGTATTTCTTTCCATGTCGGCAGTCAGCAAAAAGACGTCGCCGCATGGGATGATGCGCTTGCTAAAGTTAAATATATGTTTGACTGGATGAGCAACGAAGAAGGCATCAAGCTACAGATGATTAATCTGGGTGGCGGTTTTCCTGCTAACTATCTAAGTGAAGTCAATCCGATCCAAGTTTATGCGCAAGAAGTAAAGCGCTATCTGACTGATGATTATAATGAGCAAGATATGCCAGAAATCATTCTTGAGCCTGGTCGCTCATTAGTGGGCGGTTCAGGGGTATTAGTGAGTGATGTGGTACTGATATCTCGCAAGTCACATACCGATTTGGTGCGTTGGGTCTATACCGATGTCGGTCTGTTCCAAGGCTTGATTGAGACTTTAGGCGAAGCGATCAAATATCCGCTCTATACGCCTAAAATGGAAACTTCTACTAATGTAGGCACTGTGGTATTAGCAGGTCCAACTTGTGATTCTGCTGATATTATGTATGAAGAAACTGGCTATCAATTGCCGCAAGAGCTAGAGATTGGCGATAAGATCTACTGGCTTACTACTGGTGCTTATACTAACTCTTATTCTTCTATTGAGTTTAATGGCTTTCCGCCATTAGAAGTAGTCTACGTTGATTAATCTCTGATAAATCGTGGTCGATAAAAAGCGCGGTGCTGTTCTTAATAGCATCGCGCTTTTTTATTTGAAAAATTTAGCAGTATTAAGTCAAGCACTAGTCATTAAGACCCAACACATCTTGCATGTTATATTGACCGGCTTTTTGTTGAACGATCCAAGTAGTAGCCCGAACAGCACCAGCAGCAAAAGTCATGCGTGCTCGTGCTCGGTGAGTGATTTCCACCACTTCGCCATCAGCGATAAACATCACCGTATGATCGCCGATGATTTCGCCACCACGAATAGCATGGATACCAATAGTTCCTGGTTTGCGTGCGCCTGTCTGCCCTTCTCGTCCGTACACCGCCACTTCTTTTAAATCCTGACCACGTGCTTCAGCCACAGCTTCGGCCATCATATATGCTGTACCGGATGGCGCATCAATCTTATGCTTGTGATGGGCTTCGATGATTTCTACATCAGCATTAGTACCAAACGCTTTAGCGGCTAATCCTAGTAGCTTTAGCGATAAGTTAACGCCAGTAGAATAGTTACCAGCATAAACAATAGCGATATGCTTACTAGCCTCGGTCAATACTTGCTCTTGCTGCTCGTTAAAGCCAGTAGTACCAATCACCATAGCGACTTTATGCTCAGCACAAATCTGCATATTTTGCTCGGTAGCTTCCGGCAAGCTAAAATCAATCAACACGTCAATGTCATTAATGACAGCGACTAAGTCATCAACAATTTTTACTTCAATGCGACCTATCGATGCCACTTCACCAGCATCAGCACCAACCAGACTTGAGCCTTGGCGTTCTATAGCAGCGCTAAGAGTGGTGTGCGGATTGTCTTGTACTGCCTCAATCAACATGCGACCCATACGGCCCCCAGCTCCGATAACACCGATATTTATGAGCTCGCCAGCCATTCTTTTATTTAATTTTTTACTCATTTTTATTCCTTAAATTCTAATTTTGGAAAATAATTATTGTTGATAATATTGCTGAATATCATAGCATGAATTGATTTTACTGCCTTTAGCAAAAATGCTTATTAGAAGAACTTGGCTTATAAGCCTATCAGTCGTCTGTTTTTATCTCAGTGAAAACAGAAAGCCCCATAGTTTCACGTGAAACCATGGGGCTTAAGATAAGAGCTTTTTGCAGTCTGCTGGCTAGTCGAACAAGTCACCAATCTTTTTAAAGAAAGACTTCTTGTGCGGTGACTGCTTATGATGACTATCGCCATCTAAAGTATCTTGGAACTGACGCAGTAAATCTTTTTGCTCGCGATTTAGATTAACTGGGGTCTCAATGATTACTCGGCAGATCAAGTCGCCTTTCATAGTCGTACGCACTGGCGTTACGCCTTTGCCACGAACCCGCAGCAATTTGCCACTTTGAGTACCTTCAGCGATTTTGATATTTACTTTGCCATCTAAGGTAGGAATTTCGACTTCTTTGCCAAGTGCGGCATCAGTGATACTCACTGGCACATCCATATATAGATCGGCGCCTTGGCGAGTGAATACATTGTGCGGCTTAACCCGTACTTCAACGTATAGATCACCGTTTTGTACTCCTGCACCGCCTGCTTCGCCTTCGCCTGCTAGACGGACGCGATCACCATCATCTACGCCTGCTGGAATAGAAACTTCTAGATTGCGAGACTTGTCTTTAACACCATTACCATGACAGTCAGGGCATGGGTTTTTGATTTGTTTACCAGAGCCGCCACACTGAGGGCAAGCTTGCTGTACCGCAAAAAAGCCCTGTTGCATACGGACTTGACCTTGGCCATGACAAGTTTGGCAAGTGACTACATCTGAGGCATTTTTAGCGCCTTTACCATCACAAGTGCCACAAGGCGCTGGTGCCGTAAAGCTAACTTCTTTTTTGCAGCCACGTACCGCTTCTTCAAGAGTCAGCTCAAGCACATAGCGCAAGTCCGAACCTCGGCGTGAACGACTACCGCCGCCGCCACGAGATTGGCCAAAGATATCGCCAAAGTTCCCAAAGATATCACCAAAGATGTCTTGGAAGTTGCCGGCACCTGCACCGCCAAATCCGCCACCACCCATACCGTTTTCAAAAGCAGCATGGCCCATACGATCATATGCTGAGCGCTTATCGCTATCACTCAGGACTTCATAAGCCATAGAGGCTTCTTTAAATTTTTCTTCTGCATCAGGGTCATCAGAGTTGCGATCTGGATGATATTTCATCGCCAGTTTACGATAAGAGCGTTTGATCTCTTTACTGTCTGCAGTCTTGCTGACGCCTAATACCTCATAAAAATCGCGCTTACTCATGGGTTCTCCTCTTGTCATTATCGAGCCACCGACTGGCCTATTTATTGACCATAACCTCAGTCATGTCATCAACGTCCCTATTTATACAGCACTATGCTCACTAATGTTTCACATGAAACGTAGTTATAGAGGCTATAACTGTTGATACTTTAATTACAGTATAAAATAGGGTTTGTTTTATGAATGCTGATAGCTGATTGATGGGATAATGATTAATCAAATCAATTAATAAAAGTTTGCGCTCTTAATGGAGATGCTGCACTGATTTATCAAGCGCTCGGCTGATGAATTTTTATATTAAACCGCTATAACCTCATTAGTAGCCATTCAAATCTATCAAAAACCTCCTAAAGATAGGCCTAAGTGAGCGAGGTATATCTTTACTATTCTCATCGATGTAGAAAACATTTTTGTCAGGATACTGTTTTTATTCAGGCTTAACTGTATCAAACTTAAAAAACAATAGTTCCTGACAGTCAACATGATGGGCATCGTGATAGTTGACATGAAAGGCATTGTGATAATTAACATGACAGGCATCTTTATAATTGCCAGCTCACCTCAGCTATTCGTAGCTGTAACACCTCTAGTCGTGCTAATATTTATCGCCCTATTGCTGCACAAAAAACTATAGACACCTGTATAAGAGAGCACTATTTATGAAAAAGCTGATTGCATTGATTATGTTACTGATAGTCATCGTTGTAGCTGTATATGCGGGATCACCTTACTATAGCGCTTATCAATTAAAAAAAGCTTACGATGCTAAAGACGGTGCCACTATCGCTGCGGCGATTGATTATGAGCAACTGCGCCCTAGTATGCAAACGCAGTTGACTAGCAAGTTTGCTAATACTATGACTTATTATCCGCTAGTTGCAGAGCTGGGTGGCGAGCCTCTTACTCAAGCTGGTAATACCTTTATTACTCAAGCAGTAGACGGGGCTATCAACGCAGAAAATATAGAAAAACTTATTAATACTCAGGGCCAAGCCAATACTGCTACTAAGGAGCTTGCCGCTGCTTGGGCCATTGCTAGTAATCAGGTTGATTTAAAGAACCTAATTCGTGATTTGATTATCCAACGTGGTGATGTTGATGCTGTAGTTAAGAATCAAATGCAGCAGATCATGGAAAAGCAAGCGGACGAGCTTGAGCAACAAGTGGCGCAAGGCGAAGATAGTAATAAGCCAAGCTTAAGCTATTGTGGTATCAATTGTTTTACTATTAGTGGTCAAGTCAAAGGTTATCCACTCACCATTGAGATGCAACGTGAAGGCTTTATTAATTGGAAAATCGTTAATGTAGTATTGCCGTAAATTGCTGGTAAAAACCTATTCATCACTGCTAATTGATTAATGCTGGTTAACAGCTATTCATTGGTATTAGCAACACTATAAAAACAGCGCCGCATAAATAAAGGTTTATGCGGCGCTGTCGCTTATTGAGGTAGCTAGAAGATCAGCTGATCAGTCTACACCCAAGAATTCTAAGAACTCCGGACTCTCAAAGCTAGCTTGGAATAATACCCCATCATCACGATAGATAGCTGGGGTCGCGATCACAGCTAAGCCAGCAGCTTTTTCACGATTAGGGCTGACATAATCAGTACTACAGCTGGCTGGTGCTGGGGTCATTTTTCCGGTTAACATAGCTTTATCTAAGGCAATGCGGCGACTGCTATCATCTGCCTGACACCAAATTCCACGCATTTGCTTAGGCGACTGCTCATAGATAGGATAGCCAATAGTTTTTACCGTCACCCCTTTTTTATTGAGACTCTGCATCTGCTTGTGGAGCAAACGGCAGTACGGACAATTGACATCAGTGGCTACGTAGATTACGGCTTTTTCAGCGCTAGTAGCTGGATAAGTAATCAGTTGCGCTTGATCTAAGCTGCTAAACACCGACTGGTTTTTTAACTTTTCAAAATTATCATCTAAGCCAGTGAACTGACCTTTATCTATCACCGATATCTCACCATCAGTCACATATTGTCCATCATCCGATATTAAAAACGGCACACCCTCTAGCGTTGCACCCCAAATCACACCAGGTACTGCGGTGTAGAAGAATGGCGTCTTGGCACTCATATTCTTCAGCGCACTCATATTAGCCAGCATAGAATTTTTAGTAGCAGCGCTAATAGGCTTACCTGTTTGGGTACTATTGCTACGCACAGGGATAGTATTAACCAGACGCTTGCTAGGATTTTTTTGTAGCTCGCCTTGGATCACGTATTTGCCATCAGCAGTAAGGTGCAGTGGGGGCTGCCCTACTAAATCGATTTGATACATATTCGGTAACTTTGAGGGAGTGATAGCCATAATCTGGGTTTTGATACCGACTTCAGTCAGTACTTTACGCAAATGCGCATCAACAGTACTGCTCACACTAGTAATTACCTTAGACGCAGTTTGCAAGTTTTGGCTACTGCTGCTAGTCGGTGTGGGTTGAGCACAAGCACTAGTTGATAATAGTATAGCGCTAACAATGGCGAGGGATTTGAATGCAGGTAGTTTCACAGAAAAGGTCCTATCAAATTTTAATAAATAACAACTTTTTTAATCAGCATTGAGATAAGCGTCAACTATTAACAGCTATAAATAGTATATAAAAAAGTAGAATAAATAGATGATAAGACTGTAGCACAGTAGTTTATTTTTATAAGGGCTGAGCCTAGGATAGATGGCTTAGTTTGCAAATATGCTACTTGAGCTTAAGAGACAAGTAACAGATGCTAAGAATTTAGGATAACTAACGGCTGATGATGTACAACTAATAGTAGTTTATGTTTAATAATCTTTGGCTAATCGTTCCTAGCTAATAGTGACTGACAAACAATAACGGCAGCTCGTTCACATCATTAGAGAACGGCTGCCGTTAGTTTTAGAGAAATCTAGTAAAACTTATTAAAATTTAGCAACTTCTTCTGCTGTCAAAAAGCGACTATCGCCTTTTTCTAGACCGTCTAAAGTGATATGACCGACACTAGAGCGATGTAGCGCCACTACTCTGTTGCCAAAGTAGCCCATCATGCGTTTGACTTGATGATACTTACCTTGCTCTAACGTCAGACGGGCATGAGTCTCATCGATGAATTCAAGTACAGCTGGCTTAGTCTCTTCATGATCACCCTCTAGTAAGATACCTTCGGCAACCTCAGCTACTGCATTCGCTTGCGCTTCACTGTCCATAGCATCGGCTAACGTAAGCTCATAGACCTTGGCATGTTCACGTTTTGGACTAGTGACACGGTGTAACCATTTACCGTCATCACTAATTAGCAACGCCCCAGTAGTATCCACATCTAGACGACCAGCCATGCGCAAGCTGCCGCTTTCTGGCACTGCAATCAACTCAGTCACGATAGGATGATCTTTCACTTTTAGGGTACATTCAAAGCCTTCAGGCTTATGCAATAGAATGTAGCGATTGCCAGTAGCTACTGATAGTGGCTCATTGGCCCACATGATTTCGTCATTGACAATATCGACATGCAAGCCGACATCTTTGATGACTTGGTCATTGACAGTGACTTCGCCGGCGTGCAAGATTCTTTTTGATTCTTTGCGTGACAGCTCAGTGGCTTTACTAATAAATTTATCTAAACGCATGCTATTTGCTACCTTGGATATCATAATGTTTTGTTATAGTGGAGAATAAATTGATCCCGCGCCGAATATTGGCAACAGCGATAATAAAACAAGTTTAGCATATTCAACCTAAACCTAGGTATATCACCTAAAAGATTACTAGTTATAAAACACTAAGTTATTGAACTATGAGTTATCAAACCTTACAAAGCGCGGTTACTGCTCGCCTTGAAATCAAAAAATCTGAATTCATCACTTATGCTTATCCAGTGACTTCACGTGAGCAAGCTATGTTTCACGTGGAACAGCTGCGTGAGCAATATGCTGATGCGCGTCATCACTGCTGGGCTTATATTATTGGTGATCCTGATAATACTACTAGTGCTGGCTTCGATGATGATGGCGAACCGAGTGGTACTGCTGGGCGACCGATACTCAATGTTCTACAGCATAAGTCTATTGGTAATATTATTGTCATTGTGGTGCGCTATTTCGGTGGTATCAAGTTAGGCGCAGGCGGACTGACGCGAGCCTATGCTGGCTCTGCACAAGCGGCAGTCGATGCTATGCAACTCTGTCCCTATGTGCCTATGACGCAACTACAAATCCTAGCGCAGTTCGCTACTGAAGGCCAATGTCGTTATATAGTTGAGAGCTTAAACGGCACTATCGACTCGGTGGATTATAGTAAAGAGGTACGGTTATCAGTAACCATCGCTGAGGCTGATATTGAAGCCCTTAAACAACGCCTTGCTATGGATGGGCAGGTTTTAACAAGTGCTGAGTAGGGCGTTCACCAAAAAATATTGGAACCTTGCTCATAGATTAGTATGATAGTGAGTAACAAAAGCGCTAGCACCTTGATGTTGTTTATTTTAAAATTTAATTGATTCGCTATTATTGTTTCACGTGAAACCTTATATATAAATCCATTTGAATAAATTCATATAGTAATCAGCTCGCTCCCTCTTATTTTCACTCCACCATTTTCGATGCCCTTCTATGAATAACTTTATCTACAATGAATTCAAGCCCCCGTTTTGGCTAACTAATCCACATCTACAAAGCATTTTGCCTAAGTTTTTTGCGCCAAAAACGCCGACCTACAGACGTATTGTCAAAAAAGACTCGCTGGCTGAGAGCGATATTGCTTATGATTTTTATGATGCTCATCCAGTAGCTAGCAGCACTAGTGAAATACTTGAGCAGACGCCTCTGATCGTATTGTTCCACGGTATGGAAGGCAGTAGCGACAGCCATTATGCGCGCGCATTGGCTCATCAGATGCATGCCCAAGGCTGGCATTTCGTAGTCGCCCACTTTCGTAGCTGTGGTGGTATTCCTGCCAGCGGTCGAGTATTTTATAATGCTGGCGATACTGCCGAAGTGCATCACACCTTACAGAGCTTAGCTCAAAATTATGGCAACATCTATGCCGTTGGCGTCTCGCTAGGCGGTAATGCGCTGGCTAAATATATGGGAGAGTATGGCGATAAGGCTTTGTGCTTAGGTGCAGCAGTAATCTCCGCTCCGGTAGATATGTCATCAGCGGCTATCACTATGCATAGCTTCTTGAGTCACCGCATTTATACGCCTTATCTGCTCAATCCTATTATCAAAAAAGCACTAGCAAATGAAATTAGCGCAGAAGAGATAGCTTCTATAAAAGCCGTCAATCGCATTAGTGACTTTGACGATATCTTCACCGCCCCTAGGCATGGCTATCGCTCTAATAATGACTATTATTATTCATCCTCTGCCCTGCCTCACTTGCGGAATGTGACTCGTCCCTTACTGCTTATCAGCGCCAAAGACGATCCCTTTATTGGCTTTACGGCTACCGCAAATGATGTCTCTGACAGCGTCACTATTATCGAAACTGCGCACGGCGGCCATATCGGTTATTTGCGTTATCGCTCTGATAAAGACAAGTCCCCTCACCTCTATAAAAAATCAAGATTCGATATCAATTGGGTACCCGAAACCGTCAGTGCTTATTTTAATTATATTGGCGTGGCCTCTATTAAGTAGCAAGTAATAGGCAATAGACGCCTACTTGCTACCGCTCTACTCCCAAAAATCTAATACCTTTATGTTTGTTGAGATCTGTTATGTATCCTTTTATTCGTTATACCTCCACTATCATCAACGCTATAGTACAAGTCAAAAAAGGCAATACCCTAAGCTTCGATGACGTTAGCGAGATTACTCTACGCTGTCGTTTGACCGATATCGATAATTTTTTAGAGATGAATAACGGCCGAGTGTTGACCCTTTATGACCTGGGCCGTACTGACTTTGCGGTACGTACTGGACTTGGTAAGCAGCTGCTCAAGCAGCGTTGGGGTTTAGTAGTGGCTGGCAGTACTATCCAATATCGTAAGCGCATCCGTGCCTTTCAAAAGGTAACTATGAAGACCAAAATCGTTGGCTTCGATGCGCGTTGGATCTATGTAGAGCAGTCTATGTGGGTCAAGGGCCAACCTTGCTCATCGGCGCTATTACGAACGGGTGTTACAGAAGGCGGTAAGGTAATTGCCACTGAGCGTGTGCTGGCAGCTTTAGGTAGATCAGATTGGGATAAACAACCTGAGCCGTGGGTACAAGATTGGATAGATGGCGATAAGACTCATCGTTGGCCGCCTATGGGTTAGGATTAGAGCCACAATATAGTTATGCTGAAGTGTGGCTCTAAGTTCGTCTTAATCATATTTAATACGATATTCTTCAACTTTCTGAAGTATTTCATCTACTGTGCCTTGTAGCTCTGATCCCATGCGTAGATACTCTTGTTGTCGTTCGTCTTTTAATAGAGATACAGTAGCGTAGTAGATAGGTTTGAACTCTTTTCTGAAATCACTATTTGAAAAAATATTATATGCTGTTTCCACTTGTCCTTTAGCTAAAAGTAAAATTACATAGTCTTGTATTAAACCCATATGCTTTAAACTAGACAAATCAGCTTCTTTTAATTTAGCTTTCTCAAATTTGTTACACCAAAGTAGCAATAATTTCAATATAGACTTTTCAAATACACTTTCTATACTATCCTCTGTTCCGTAGTGAGAAATAATATCTTCTATTATATATTTTTTATCGTTAATTTCGTTTACGAAAAGTAAAAAGCCCAATTCTACAAGCCTATCTTCTTTTTCTGATAAAATTTTAGCTCGCATTATTAGGTCGTTGTATAATGCACTATCTATATTGAACTCTTTGCTTAAACGAGCAGCCATCACAATACTATTTATGTTTTCACTTTTTTTCTGTGACATTAGTAAATCTATATAATGAAAAATTCTTTTGTTTTCATAAAGCTCAAAAAAATCTTTCGTTAGATTATCTTCTTGATAAATACTTAAATAGTCTTTTATAATATTTTCTTCTTCTATATCCTCTTCTTTTAGCAGACTAACAATCATGTCTTTGCTAGAATTAGGTATATTTCTGCTACTTAAATGAGCATTAATATAGTCGAGTGGAATATTTTTCTTTAAAACAATAGATTTCATTAGCTCAAAAAAGTTGCTATTTATTTCGTAATAATCATACCAACTCTCTAAAAACCTTGTCAGCCACAAAACACGACGCTTATCCTTTTGATTACCATAGCGCATGAGATACCAAATATTAAAAAACCTTTCTTTGACAATATACAGATGATTTTTGGTATTGGTTTCTATTTTATCCACTATCCATTGCTGTTGTAGCTTAACCAACTGCGCTGATACCGTCTTACTTGGCAAGCGAGTTTGTTCCGCGATTTCTTTAGTACTCATCGCATCCCAGTTCATCGCTATCACATGTACGATAGCTTTTTGTTGGCGTGATAAATCATCCATTCGATGTTTATACAAAGGCGTAGTTTTATCAATAGTTTCTTCTAGATAAGCATAGCTACTCTCTTTCGCGCCTTCTATAATAATCTGAAAAAGTAATACTATAGTACGAGGTACGCCATCAGTGAGCCGTCTAACCGCTTCAATACGTTCAGGATGCTCAGTAATAACCTCTTCTATAGTATTTACGGCGTCTTCACTAGTTTGCTTTGCTAAAGAGCGTAATAGCTCATGCATTTCCATTTCATTAATTGGTCTTAAATTAACCAATTTAAAGAATTGATAGAAAGGTTCTGAAACATCGAAATGCGCTTCAAGCAATTGACTGGAACCGCCAACCAAACGAATCTGAGAATGTAGACTTAATACTTTTCTTAATTGTGCATGTTCAATCTCGTCAAAATCTTTGAATAACTCTCCTAAATTATCAACGAAGACAATAATTTTCTGCTTGTTCTCGTCTAAACTATTTTGTATCAAATCCCATGCTGCCTCAGCACTATCGTCTAAGTTAGAGATTTGCTCAAATAGATCTGCGTATAGATTAGGATTCTGCTCTGCTAACTTTTCAGCAATACGCAACCAAAAAGTAAATAGTGATAATATGCCATACTCTTCTTCATTAAGTAGAATAGGTACTAACCATTCACTTAGCTTTTCATCTGCTGCCACTTCGTAAGCAAGGCGAGATAATAAGGTGGTCTTTCCTGCTCCGCGCACACCTTGAATAAGATAGTGAGTTTCTGGATGAGTCATATCACTATTCTGAATATCTTTCCAAATGCGATCGTACTCTCTCTTACGAATGCTGAATCCTGATTTAAGCACTTCAGCATCTATATTCTGAGTGTTGTAGAGTAGTACTGAATTATCTGATGTATTGTGTTTATTATCGTCCATAGAGATTCCACCAACGCTTTAAAAATGGAGAGGTAAACCAGTAAGTATCATCTGGTCTTATATGAAATAGATAACCTTCATGTTTAAGACAGTCCAAGACATAGTTTGTATTCACAAGCTCTCTATACTCTTCTTTTTGACTCAGGTTCATTATTTTCGAATAAGATAAAGGTTCCTCATTATCACAGACTAAGGTTAGTAGAGCTTCTGCATAGTTTCTTTCTTCTTTTTCCAGTCTCTTTAATCGCTCTCGCCAATGAGAAAAATTTGTTTTGGCTTCATGCGCAAACAACTGATCAATACACTTAAGAACATCAGAAGCTACTATCGATTGATCATCATCGTAATTATCAAGTATTTCTTCACATACTAAAGCAAGATAATAAGGCATATTCCATCCTACTTGCTCAATGATAATATTTTTTAATGAGACGTCTATGACTCTACTTGAGCTTTGCTCAAAGTAAAAATCAATAAACTTTTGAGCTTCTATATCTGATAAAGGTTCTATAGTCGTATGTACTAGATCATTAATTAAATTACTTAATTGAAGCTTTTTCACCACCGTATCTAAACCGATTGAACCCGTGAAAATAAATCTTACCTTTTTGTTAAGCTCAGCATTTTGGCAAAGTCTCCTAATGCCTGATAAAAATTGAGTCGCTGCTATCTCACCATGTATTTTATTGATATTAATCAAGGCATCAGGAAACTCATCAATCGCAATAATTAGTGTTGTATTAGTTTCACTTAGACCATCAAGCAGTACTTTTCTTATTATTTCATTTTCTACAGAATGACTAATTTCAACTTCTTTAATGCCAGCTTCTACTTTGGCTCCCTTTGCCTCAAAAGAGAAATTTAACTTAAGTTTATGAAGCCACGATTTAAATTTAGCAGATAATTTAGCAGATCTTTTAACAAAATCTGATTCAACAACATCTTTCAGTAAGTTCTGATAAAACTCTATTTCGCTTGTGCTTGTCTGAGCATAGTTATATATGAGGGCATAGCCCTCTATAGGATTATCCTTTAAATGATGTAGAAGCGAGGACTTACCAACACGTCTTGGAGCAAGCAGTAGGAGGTTGTCACCCTGAACGATTTTTCGCCAAATTTTTCTTTCGTCATCTAATCTAGGAAAATAATTCTTTCCATATGCTATATTCCCTGCGCTCATCTTCCTATTCCTAGTTGACTACAAAGTTATAGTCATAATACTTAACTACAAATCCATAGTCAAAACTTTTAACTACAAATCTGTAGTTAACTCTGTTGAAAACAGCAAAGGGTTACTTGGGATGCGGTTTAGCCCTGATTGTAGCGGATATACTTAGCTCGACACTGTGTTGCGGGGACTTAGGCAGGCGGGATATCGAGGCAACAGGAGCACGACTGCCTATTAGTCACCGCCACAGTGGCAGCTAAGATAGTAGCGTAAAGCGGGAATAGCTACTCATTTAACCCCGTCCGAAACTTCTTATAATCACTAGCTGTCTGTTTTACCGCCTCAATCATCGGCACATGACCAATATTTGGCATCATGATAACCTCTGCTTGCGGGATAATATCTTTAATGAGCTCAGTCGTTTCAGGCTTGATAACCCGATCCTTATCTCCCCAAACCACCAACGTTGGAATATCATACTCAGCGATGACTTTGGCGCGCTCCTCTACATTATCCATGACGATTTGCTCAAGGATTTTGGCATCTAGCTCTTTATTAGCGATTCTCTCTTGTGCAAACACCGCTTTTACCGACTTTGGTATATAGGGCGGCTTATACATAACAAAATTATATAAGCCATAAATATCTTCTGTCTTAGTGATCAGTAGCGGATTATTCTCAAGCGTCGCGCCCTCAAGCGATTTTGGCAATCCTGCTGACCAAAACCCTGCGCTGTCTATCAGCCATAGACTCTTGACATCTTGCGGATACTTGGCAGCATAAGCCACACTGATCGCGCCGCCCATCGAGTTACCAGCGACGTGAATGTTAGAAGCCACACCTTTGGCTTGCAACAGCTCATGCAAACGCTCAGCTTGAGCATCAGCGCGATAATCGGCCGCCATTGGCTTACTAGAATTACCAAAACCGAGTAAATCAGGAATAATAAGGTGATAGCTGTCTAATTGATTCGCTATGCGCGTAAAGTTGTCTTTATTACCGCCAAAGCCATGAATCAGTAGTAAAGGCTCGCCAGTCACATTGACATTCTCAGCGTAAGTTAATTTATCACCTGAGGCTAAAGTAAAGGTCTTTATATCAAGATCTGATTTATTACGTTCGTACTGCACGAGCTTTTGAGTAGTAGAAACAGCGAGGGTATTAGGAGCAGTCGTACAACCTACGACTGACACACTAAAGATAGTGGCGAGAGCTAAACGTGTTAATAGCATTAAAAATCTTCCTACAAATGAATTTTAATGACAATCTTAAAGGTAAACTCCTGCTTAGACTTTTTAATTTATAACTTCGTAGTCAAAACATTATTCCTCTGTATTAATAAACAACACTACCGCTGAACTGATTACCTTTTTAATCAAGATAGAATGAATGATGTCATTTATAATAAGCGTTTTTATCGTAAATTGAAAAGCCAACCGAAAACAACTGGAATGGCATAAAAGGATGCACCTTGAGTAACCCTAGTACTCCCACTGACAAACGGCGTGACCTTACCAAAGGATCAATCCCTAAAACCATGCTGTTGTTCGCACTGCCAACACTGGGATCGTCGGCCCTACAGTCGTTAAACGGATCGATCAATGCCATTTGGGTAGGTCGATTTTTAGGTGAAGAAGCGTTGGCGGCAACGGCGAATGGCAATATATTGATGTTTATACTGATCTCCTTCGTTTTTGGTTTCGGTATGGCATCCACTATCTTGATTGGTCAAGCAATGGGCAGCCGCGACGATACTATGGTCAAGAGAACCATGGGGACAGCGCTAGGTAGTATTATTCCAATAAGTATAATAGTGGCGGCTGGCGGCTGGATATTTGCGCCGATGCTACTTGATCTGCTGGGTACGCCTCCTAGTGCTGTAGATCTTGCTCTGACTTATATGCGGATGATCTTTATTGCGATGCCTACTACTTTAACGTTTACGTTAATAATGATGGCATTGCGTGGTACTGGCGATTCCACGACGCCGCTTTGGTTTATCATTATATCGGTCATTATTGACCTGATTTTGACCCCAACGCTCATTTTGGGATTAGGCCCCTTTCCCGAATGGGGCATATTTGGCGCAGCCTTTGCCACCGCTGTCGCAAACACCCTAGCGCTTATTGGCATGGTCATCACCATGTACTTTCGTGGCTCTATACTGGCACTTAAGATGCCGGAGCTTCGCTTTTTGCGCGCTAACCGAAACATCATGAAATCAATGGTGTCAAAAGGCTTGCCAATGGGCCTGCAGATGATCGTCATCTCTTCAGCGGCGTTGACTATGCTGTCGTTGATAAACCGTGAAGGTGTACAGACGACAGCCGCTTATAGCGCCACCCAACAGCTTTGGACCTACGTGCAGATGCCCGCTATGGCGTTAAGTGCCGCGGCTAGTGCCATGGCTGCCCAGAACATCGGTGCTAATCAATGGAATAGGATTTCGGGCATCACCCGCTGGGGGCTTATTTTTAACTTAGTACTGACAGGTTTTATTATTGTGCTGCTGACTATTTTTGATGAAAACCTTCTTGGGTTTTTTCTTGGCAGTGACAGTAAAGCCATACCGATCGGGCGCCATATCCAAATAGTGGCGACATGGGGCTATCTGTTCTTTGGCGTAGCACAGGTGCTGTTCGGTACCATGCGGGCGAACGGCTACGTGATTTGGCCGCTGATCGTTATGGTCATTTCAATGTACCCCGTGCGTCTTGGATTCGCTTTCGGGCTTTCTCCCCTACTGGGAACGGATGCGCTTTGGTGGTCGTTTCCAGCAGGTATGGTAGCCACTGCCCTAATGGGGTTAGGACTATATATGCACGGTGGCTGGCGCCAAGGCAAAAATCTATCTGCAGAAGAAGCGGCGCAAAGGTCTGAAGCGTTTCGTGCTAATACCGGCACTAGCGCGTCGTGTCGCGATATTTTACCGACCACTTCGTGGAAGCGCTCCCCTCTACGTCGTGTGGTGAACTTGCATCGCAGAATTCATAGAATTCATAGAATCCATCAACTCAATAAATCTAAACGCTAGTAGCGTAGTCCATATTGGTACTTTTCAATAAAAATTCTACTGCTGGCGCATGGATAGCAGTAGTATCAAATATGGGGATTGGGCGGTCTGCTGGTTTGATTAGCAGTCCAATCTCAGTGCAGCCTAATATTACGCCCTCAGCAACTTGCGTAGCCCGCTGCTTAAGCGCTGCAATGTAGCCGCAATATAACAGTCATGTGAGTTAGCTAATATTTGCTCTTGGCATAGTTTTGCATAGATAATACGATGCATCTCAGTCATAGTGAACTAAGTATCCAATAGCACTATAATCTTAATCTTTAGTAGATTAAAACCATGGTAACTAACTATCAAAATATCAAATTGAGCGCAATTATGTCCGCATCCCCTACCTTTAGAATACGTACCCGCCGTAAGTATTATCGACTAATCTTCACTGGCCTGATGGCAATGATGATGTCACTGATTATCTCAGCGGCCCTTATTACCGTAAAAACGGGCATTCATGATGGGTTTTTTATGATCTTATTGCAGTCGTGGGGATTGGCCTTTGTCTTTGCTTGGCCAAGCGCTTATGTCTGCGCCTACTTTGTGCAGGAGCACGTCCTGAGTCGGATTGAGTTTTATTGAATGGGTTCCATACTAAGCAGAAACTTTAGGAAGCAACGGTGATGAAATTACACTTTTCACTACTGGCAAATTACAATGCCGTTATGAATCAAAAGATCAATGATAGTCTTGCTGACCTTTCTGAGGATGCTCTATGGAAGGATAACCAGGCATTTTTTCACTCCATATTAGGGACGCTAAACCATCTAATGGCTGGCGACTTACTGTGGTTAAGACGTTTTACTGCCGATGCTAACCTTGTAGATATCGATGTCAGTCACTCCACTCAAACCTCGCAATCTTTAGCAGACTTCCCTTCCATAACCACACTTACCCAAACCTTATATCTTAGTAAATCAGAGTTTATTAATAATAGACAAGCGCTAGATAAGCTCATCATTGAGTTCATTGAACAAACCCTAGAAAGAGATTATGCAAAAGTATTAACTTATATTAATACTAAAAACTTAGTGTATAACAAACCCTTTTCGATGCTACTTCAGCACTTTTTTAACCACCAAACTCATCATCGTGGGCAAGTAACGACGCTACTAAATCAAGCTGGTATTGATATTGGTGAGACAGATTTATTGATGTTGATTGCTGATGTTTGATTGTTGATTGTTGATTGTTGATTGTTGATTTTAATTATTGTTATGAGTGAATAATCATATAGGCTGCAGTCGATACACCCTATATAATTAAAACAAAACCACTAATCTATTAATCTACCCGCCATACTCTCGCTGTTGCAAAGCACTCAATGGTCTCATATGACTAAGCTCAACCGATTGAGCTCAACTGATTGAGCTTAAGTGGTTAAGTTTAAGTGGCTAAGTTTAAGGGACTAGGATCAACCGATTAAGCTGCTACAACCTTGTTCTTTAAACAAGCCACACGATGTTCTAAAGTGCCTTCTAACACCGGTTTAATCTGAGCACATTCTGCATCAGCTATTGGACAGCGGGTACGAAAAACACAACCTGACGGTGGATTAATCGGACTTGGTAAATCACCTTCTAACAACTGAATAGTTTTATTACGCTCAGCAATAGGATCAGGTAACGGCACAGCCGACATCAGCGCTTGGGTATAAGGATGGGTTGGGTTGCCATACACGGCTTTGTCCACGCCGAGCTCAACTGCATGGCCTAAATACATGACTAGTACACGATCAGCAATATGCTTGACCACTGATAAATCGTGAGCGATAAAGATCAGTGCCAGCCCCATCTCTTGTTGTACTTCTTGTAATAAGTTAATGACCTGCGCTTGAATGGAGACATCCAAAGCGGAAACTGGCTCATCACAGATGATGATTTTGGGTTTCAATATCAGGGCGCGCGCAATACCAATACGCTGACACTGACCGCCTGAAAACTCATGCGGATAGCGGTTGATCTGATTAGATAGCAGACCAACCTTTTTCATAATAGCGCGTACTTCACTTTGCACTTCAGGCTTTTTCATTTTTGGATAATAAGTGCGTAGTGGCTCAGCGATAATATCACCTACCGTCATGCGCGGATTAAGCGACGCTAACGGGTCTTGAAAGATCATTTGAATGTCTTTACGCTTGATTCTCATGGTCTTTTTAGAAGCACCGACCATCTCTTCATCATAGAACTTAATACTGCCAGAATCAGCTTGGATCAAGCCGATAATAGTCCGAGCAAGCGTTGATTTACCACAGCCCGACTCTCCTACTACGCCTAAGGTCTCGCCAGCAAACAACTCAAACGATACGCCATTGACTGCTTTTAGAGTGGCAGGCTTTTGCCAAAAGTAAGCCCCTTGCTGTTTAATATTAAAAGTCGTATGTACGTCCTTTACTTTTAGCAACGGGATTTGATGAGTGCTATTAGTGCTAATTGAATCTTGTGTGGTGATAGTCATACCTTACCCCTCTATCCCTGAAGCAGTGTTAGTGGTGCTAGTCGCTGAGTCGTCAATTTGGATTTCAGGTTGCCAGTGACAGGCGCGCTGACGCTCATGTGGTAAAAACTCCAGCGGCGGCGGCGTATCACGGCAAATATCCATCGCATGCCCACAGCGCTCATAAAAAGGACAACCGGCAGGTAAGTCTAACAGGTTTGGTGGACTGCCCGGAATAGTCTCAAGCTTGCCCCCTTTATCATCCAAACGTGGAATAGCCTTCAGCAGCCCTATAGTATAAGGGTGAGTGGGCGTATAAAAAATCTCATCGGTTTGCCCATAGGCCATCGTGCGACCTGCATACATCACTAGCACTCGATCACAAATGCCAGCGACCACTCCTAAATCATGGGTAATCATAATAATGGTCGTGCCAAAATCACGTTTTAGCTCGTTTAACAGCACCATAATCTGCGCTTGCACTGTGACATCAAGGGCGGTCGTTGGCTCATCGGCAACCAATAACTTGGGCCGACATAGCAGCGCCATCGCAATCATAACTCGCTGGCGCATACCACCTGAGAACTCATGCGGATACATGTTAATACGCTTTTTGGCCTCTGGGATCTTAACTGCATCCAACATTCGTACTGACTCAGCCCACGCTTCTTTTTTGCTCATGCCTTTATGCAAGGTCAATACTTCAGCAAGCTGATTGCCTATCTTCATATAAGGATTCAAGGAAGTCATTGGATCTTGAAAAATCATAGCGATTTGTTCAGCGCGAATTTTATTCAGTGCTTTTTGTGACAAGCCAAGCAGCTCATTGCCTTCAAAGAGTACCGAACCTTTTGCGTGACCATTATTGGCAAGCAGTCCCATAATGGCAAACGCAGTCTGCGATTTACCTGAGCCGGACTCACCAACGATACCTAAGGTCTCGCCTTGGTGCAGGTTGAAATTTAAGCCATTAACGGCCGTTACTAGTCCATCTTCAGTAGTGAACTGAACCGATAAATCTTTAACGGCTAATAGACTATCTGCAGGGTTACGCTGATGGTGAAAGACCGAATCAGCGCCTGTATTAATAATAGTAGAGTCTATTTTTATAGGTGTACTATTAACATTGTGAGTTGCCATGATGTCAGCCTCCTAACGGTCTTTGGGATCAAACGCATCACGCAGCCCATCGCCAATAAAGTTAAAGCAAAATAAAGTAATAACCAAAAAAACTGAAGGAATCAAAATCTGCCAAGGCGCTACTTGCATAGTTTTAGAGCCTTCTTGCAACAGCGCGCCCCAACTGGTCATCGGCTCTTGCACCCCTAGACCTAAGAAGCTTAAAAATGACTCAAACAAAATCATCGTTGGTACTAATAAAGAGGCATAGACCACTACCACACCCAGTACATTAGGTACGATATGACGCAGGATAATATTGAAGCCTGAAACCCCGCCGACATGCGCCGCTTCAATAAACTCTTTACTCTTCAAACTAAGGGTCTGTCCACGGACGATACGGGCAACATCTAACCAAGAGACTAGCCCAATTGCCACAAAGATTAAGATAAGGTTACGTCCAAAGATGGTAACCAATAAGATCACAAAGAACATAAAAGGAAAGGCGCTTAGAATCTCTAATACTCGCATCATCACCGAGTCAACCTTGCCCCCTAAGTACCCTGAGGTCGCTCCATATATGGTCCCAAAAATCACTGCCACTGTAGCGCCAGCTATCCCAACTAATAACGAGATACGACCACCGACCGCGGTTCGCACTAATAAGTCGCGACCGAGTGTATCGGTACCGAAGTAATGCTTATTATCGATAGCAGGGGCAGCTTGCATAAAGTTCCAGTCGGTCTCAGCATAGCCAAAAGGCGCTAGCATCGGCACGAATATAACAAAAGCCCCAATCAGTAATAATATAAATAGGCTGGCGACTGCGGCCTTATTACGATAAAAACGGCGCTTGGCATCTTGCAAAAGACTGCGGCCTTTAATTTCCTTGGCCGGCTCGTCTAGTAGAGCGGTTGGCTTATCTGCTGTAAGGCTCATAGTCGTCCTTGTAATCATTTATTTAACATAGCAATGAATAGAATGTGTAAAACGGCAATGAAGTACTAGCCATACTGTTGCATGCCCTAGTCCAATATCACACTTAGTATTGAATTTTTGGATCAATTACCGCGTACAGAATATCGACGATAGCGTTAAAAGTAATAGTCAACACGCCCACCAAGATAGTCAAACTAAGCACCACACCATAATCTCGATTAAGCGCACCATTGACGAATAACTGTCCGATACCTGGCAGACCAAAAATAGTCTCAATCACGATAGAGCCCGTGATAATACCGACAAAGGCTGGGCCTAAATAGGAGATAACCGGCAGCATAGCGGGTCGTAATGCATGCTTCATCACGATTTGGCGCATCGGTAGGCCTTTTGATTTTGCGGTGCGAATATATTGACTGTTCATCACCTCAATCATCGAGCCCCTCATGATGCGGGCGATACTGGCAACGTAAGCCAGCGCCAAAGCGGTGACTGGTAATACTAGATTAGGAAGCGCCCCATCATTCCAGCCCCCTGCTGGTAACCATTGCAAAAGAATGGCAAAAATAAGTACTAGTAATGGCGCTTTTACAAAGCTTGGAATCACCACCCCAGTCATTGCAAAGGCCATGAGCACGTAGTCTAGCCAAGAGTTTTGTTTTAGTGCCGCAATAATGCCAAAGGCCAACCCCAATACTAATGCTAGTATAAAAGCATATAAGCCTAGCTCCATAGATACTGGAAACGACTGCGACAGTAGCTCATTGACGGTATGGTCTTTATACTTAAAAGATGGTCCAAAATCGCCCACTGCCAACTGCTTTAGGTAATTAATATACTGTAACCACATGGGATCGTTGAGGTGATACTTCGCTTCAATATTAGCCATAACCGCTGGCGGCAAATTACGCTCACCAGTGAAAGGGCTGCCTGGTGCTAAACGCATCATAAAGAAGGACACGGTTATCAGCACAAATAAGGTCGGGATTGCCTCTAAGATGCGTCGGAAAATTAGTTTTAGCATAAGGCCTCTTTTATCATGATCATAGTGCTCATTCCTAAGCTTAGCGGCAGACAAATAACGACAGCAAAGCCAATGCCCAGTTAGCTATCAAATAGTCAACTTCAAGGGACTCAACTTACTTGTACTACCTGAAATCAGAGCTTTTTAAACTGCAAAAATTTCATCCATCAAGCCTAAAAAAAACGGCAATGAAGAATGAAACTAATGAGAAATAGGAAATAATACTAAAAATATTCAGTGACTGTTTATAAGCTATCCAATGGCCTATCTTGCACTATAAAACTATAAACAGCTGCAACTCGCAGTCGCTGATAGGGCTATGAATCAGGTTTAATCTTCTTCATAGCCCCTAGCTACTATCGGCATATGACTGCTATACCTAAAGAGATCAGTGTTTGGCGATGGATAGATCTTTGCCTTGCCAGTTACCTAAGATATCTTGGCTTGGGAAGCCAACGACATAAGGCTTAATTAAACGTGGGCTGACATAATGGTACATGTTCAACAGAGGCATATCTTGATCAAGCTGCACTTCGGCCTGTTTGTATATACCGCCACGCTGCTCAGGGGTGACACCCGCTTGCAAGGTTTTCGCCATTAAGCTATCAAAGTTAGCGCTATTGTATTTACCATAGTTACCACTGTTATCGGATTTGAGAATATTTAAGAATGCTGACGGCTCATTATAATCGCCACACCAGCCCGCACGTGCAATTTGGTAATCACCATTACGACGGGTATCCAAATAAGTCTTCCATTCTTTATTAGTCAAAGTCACATCAACGAAACCAAGTGCTTGCTTCCATAATGACGTAGCGGCCACCGCAGTCTTTTTGTGGTTATCGTTAGTATTATATAGCAGCTCGAATTTAAGCGGCTTGCTGTCGCTGTAGCCTGCTTCGTTGAGCAGTTTTTTGGCTTCAGCAATACGTTTTTCTTTATCCCAAGTCGACCACTCTGGCGCGTTTTTAACATCACCATTAGTGGCAGGCGGTGTCAATTGATACGCCGCAGTCTGGCCTTGACCGATTACCTTATCTACAATAGTGTCACGATCCAACGCCAAAGCTAAGGCGCGGCGCACTTTAGGATCATTAAACGGTGGCTTAACGGTATTAAACTCATAATAATAAGTACAAAGATAAGGCGCTACTCTAAGCTGATCGCCGAGCTGCTCTTTGAGAGACGCAAATTGCTCAGTCGGCACGTCATTGTAAGTAATGTCGATCTCGCCGGCCTGATAGCGTGCAACATCCGTGGTGCTAGAAGGAATCGCTAGCATAGTGATCTTATTAATAGTAGTGTTGGCATCGTCGTAATAAGAGGGGTTACGGGTTAAGACGATCTTGTCATTGACTTGCCACTGGCTAGGCTTATAAGGACCATTCACTACGATATTTGCAGGATCTGTCCATTTATCACCAAAGGCCTCAACCGTCTTTTTATGAACCGGCTTGACCGAATTGTGGATCAGCATGTCTGGGAAATAAGGTACTGGCTGTGACAAAGTAATCTGCAAAGTCTTATCGTCGATAGCCTTTACTCCAAGGGTATCAAGTGCGGCTTTGCCATCTACGATCTGATCGGCACCGACTACTTTGGCATCGACTAAATAACTTGCATACGGTGAGGCAGTATTAGGATCGACTAAGCGGCGCATACTATAGGCAAAGTCCTCTGCCGTTACTGGATCCCCATTCGACCATTTAGCATCACGTAGCTTAAACGTCCATACTTTATTATCCTCGCTCTCCCAACTGGTCGCTATGCCGGGAATGGTTTTGCCTTCAGCGTCAGTATTAGTCAAGCCTTCAAATATCTGACGGTCAATATTGGCTTCAGGAACCCCAGATACCTTGTGTGGATCCAGTGATTCTGGCTCCGCAGCATTGTTAACCACTAGCTCTTGAGTATCAGCAAGTACACTAGGATCAACAGCAGCTGATTTACTGGCGTTATTATCAGTTGCAGACTTATCGCTACAGCCAGTCATAGACATGGCGAGCACAAGAGCAGTAGGCAGAAAAAAAGTATTGAATAGGCGGTTAGGATTTTGCATCATGTAATGACCTAGCTAGCAGGTGGCTGGGGCAGATCGACTAAGTTGTAGTCAACCTCTTAAGTTTAATATATCCGTATATTGCCTTTATTAACTAAGTATCATCAGTATAGCTGGCAGCGCTACCGTTCTGTGTTGAAGCCTTAATTTATAACTATCAGTAATAAGCTGATAATTAAAAGTTAGCCATTCTAATTGAGATAATCTTAGGTAACTATTAGTAACAAATAGGACAACTATTAGTAATAAAAAACGAAGCAAATGTCAACAGATTTTAATATTGTTGTGCTAGCCACTCCTAAAATTAGCTTATAAGCGCCGCACAATTAACAGATAAAAACCATCTACAACTCTATTAATAAAGTAGTCATCGCTCCCCTTTATCCGCTCGTAACACAGCCCCTTTCTCTTTGAGAAAAAGCTTACCCTTATGCTATTAGCTTGATAGTAAATACAATAAATTACTATATAAGCTATTGAAAATAAAGACTATTAAGTTAATACTTTCGACAAGGCACTAGATATTAAAGTAGAAAATAGAATTAAAACAGTGTCGTCTACTATAAAATTTGAGCCAATATCATCTTCTAATAATCATACTTTTATAATGTAAAAAACAGCTGTTATCCACTCTCACAAAAAGTTAGCCTATTGCTTATTTTCAACTTATTTATTTTTGTACAAATTTGAAAAATTAAGCATAGAAAATTCTATCTGTAACAATCATAGCGCCTAAAAGCGCTGTCGACTCATTTTTAGCGCTCTAAAAGAGCTAATAGTATTGTTCAATACCTCAATGGCACCCCTATTAATCAAATAGTATTTATTACTACTGGTAGTATTTATTGCTGTAGCTTCTGGCGGTAGATTATCATCAGCGCTACTGCAAAATGCTACTGCACTATTAACTAGGGCTTTATAAACTTTAGTATGCTATTAATATAAAAAACAGCTAAGATAAGCTAAATAATCTTTTATTTAGAGAGCGCTATGAGTCAACCACGGCGTAGCATCGAGCAACTGCTTAAGCAAGGTAGCTTACCCTTATCTCATGCTGATACAGCAGCTCTAAAGTTGGAAGTTTATCCTCCTAAACACACTTGGCTTGCGTTCTTTGATAAAGCGGCATTGATTATTGGCTCAGTAGCGCTAGTATTAGCTCTAGTATTCTTTATCGCCTATAACTGGCAAAATATGAGCCATACTGGCAAATTCGCTTTAGTCGAAGGAGCTTTAGTTGTCACTATAGCGCTCTACATAATTCTCTGTTTTAAACAACGATTTCAGCTCGTACGGCAATTACTGCTGCTTATAGCTAGTATCATCACTGGTAGTTTATTGGCGTTATTTGGTCAGGTTTACCAAACTGGCGCTGATACTTGGCAGCTGTTCTTTAATTGGGCGCTATTGATTATTCCTTGGGTGCTCATTGCTCGCCTGCCTGCACTTTGGCTGTTATGGCTTGGGCTCATAAATGCCAGCCTGATACTCTATATGGACGTGGCAGCTATTGTATTTGCAGATTATATTTATCAAGATATCTTGCAGCTGAGTATCCTAGCTATCTTCAATTTAGTAGCCCTAATTCTATGGCTGTCTACTGTAGAGAATAAACCCAGTTCTCATTTAAGCTTATATAAACCAACGCTATTAACAACCGCTGCTACTAAAGCTGCTATTTCTCAAACAGCGCTGCCCACTAAGTCCAGTTTGCACTGGAGTACTTATGTGGTGGGCTTGCTAAGCACTTATTTCATTACTCATCTAGCCATTATCACTATCTTTGACGATATCAAAACGCTACCGTTGCTCTTTACTTTGTCGCTATGGGCAAGCTGGTGTGGCTTTATGCTTTGGCGTTTTTATCGGCAGCGCAGTGACTTATTAATGCTGACTTATCTATGCGGCTCTGTGATTACAGTAGTTATGTTCTGGACGGGCAAGTTGCTGCTCGATGATTGGGAAGCTGGTGGCTTTTTATTGCTAGCGCTATTATTGATTGTAATGAGTTCAGCGATGGTAGTTTGGCTACGACGCCTTGCCCGCTTAGATAAGAGGGGTCAGCAGTCTGAGCTGCTGGCACAAATGCAAAGTGAGGATGTAAAGTGACAATATAAAGTGACTATGCGAGGTGACTATGAATAACTATGATCAGACGTTTGCGCAGTTGCAACAGCTAGGCCTGATTGCGCCTAACCCTATTGTAGATAGCCGTAACCCTAGGGATAGCGATGCCACTGTTTTGGCTGATAACCTTGCTAACCCAGCTGATGATAATGACAGTACGCCTTGGTTTATCCACTTATTTTTTGGCTTTAGTGGGGTGTTATCGAGCATATTTTTGGTTGGGTTTTTATCCCTGATACTGTATCAAGCAGAGGTCTTTGACAGCTCACTACTACAATGGCTGGTCGGCATAATACTGAGTGCTATAGCTTTTACTTTATTTAAAAATAAAAAATCTGCGGATAATACTTTTTGGAACAGTTTGGCCTTTGCTTTGAGTGGCGCAGGACAGCTATATTTGATGTTTGCCTTATTTGGCAGTGAGATAATCCAACCGCTGATCCTTTGGCTGTTTTTACTGATCCAAGTCATCATGACTCTTGTTATGCCTAATTTTATTTATCGACTGCTCAGTAGTGCGGCGGTATTGGGCGTAATAGTCTATTTGCTTAGCTTTTACCAACTGCCTGAACTGAGCTTAGCACTATTAGCTCTAGTCACTATTATGGCAAATTTGCAACGCTATTGGTTAATAAGTTACCTACCGATTCGATGGCGTGCAGGGGCTTTTGATATCAGTAAAGCGCTGAGCTATGCTTCTGCCTTTGTGCTACTTATCTTTTCTATCTATATTTTCGCTGGCGACTACAACGTCCAATTTATCAGTAATAAATTTAGCTATAATTACTATATGGCGCAAGGGCTGTTGGTAATGGTCAGCTTATATGGCGCTCACCTTATTCTTCAGCGCTACCAGATGAAGCTACTGTGTTTTAAATCGCCCTCACAACCTGACATTATTATCGTCTGCGTCATCATTATCATCGGCATCATATCGGTCTATGTTTCAGGGCTATTGTCTGCCAGCATAGTGATTATTATTGGCATTGCTAATAGCCAAAGGCTGCTATTGGGGGTTGGCTTGCTTGCCTTAGTGAGCTATATATTTTGGTATTACTATCAGCTTGATAGCTCTTTATTAATAAAGTCAGGCTCAATGCTTCTTATCGCTATCAGTATATTGCTGATACGTTGGCTGCTGGTGAGTCGTTATATTGCTAGCGACTTACCTTTGACAGTCTTGCGTACAACCACTGCTAAGCTACCTCCTAAAACCTCTGTTGGCACCATGGCTAACCAAGACAGCGGTAGTGATGATCAGGAGCTTCCCTCATGACTCAGCCTATTAATAACCCCCACTCTGCTGAGGGTGATACTTTAAGCCATCAGCGCAAACCAACACTTTCAAAGTTGCCTTGGTGGCAGAAACGCTCAGTGACTATCGCCATGGCGCTACTAGGATTGCTAGCAGTATTAGTCGCGATCACTATAAAAGTGATTGAACATGAAAACCATCTAGCTACTGGTAAACCAATACTGTTGCAGCTGGCCCCTGTCGATCCGCGCGGCTTTATGCAAGGTGATTATATGGCGCTCAGTTATACTATAGAGCGTGATATCTTTGATGCCCTACGACCACAATACGAGAGCTTACAGCCGCCAACACCAGCCCTAGATTCTGAATTAGAAGGTTCTGAATTAGAAGGTTCTGAGCTACAGGAATCTGCGCCAAATGAATCAAGGTCAGATTTTCGTATATATGACCCTATGCAAGGTTATGTAATTGTCGCAGTAGATAAGCATAACGTTGGGCATTTTGTGCGCTTAGCTGATGGTAATAATCAGCATGACTTAGCAGCCAATGAGCGGTCTATTCATTACCGTATCCGCCGTGGTAGCGTCCAACTAGCAACCAATGCCTTCTTCTTTCAAGAAGGTCAGGCCAAAGCCTTTGAGGCAGCAGAGTATGGGTTATTCCGAGTTAACGATAAGGGCGAACCCTTATTAACGGATATGGTGGACAAAAATTATAAAGTTATTGCCTTAGATTAGTAAGAATAAAATTGTGCGCATTTTATAAGCTTTGGCTGATTCTAGGCTATGGGCCAAACCCCTAAAAACAGTGCTCTGAGGATATCAAAGCGCTGTTTTTATGCTAAGGGGTATTGAACCATCATTAACCATACTGACAAAATACTTAACTAAACTGATATTGCGCTAGTTAGGCGCGACTTGCTACTGTAAACCGTGATAATTATTTAATAATAACTCAAGGAATATACTATGCGTAGCGCAACTTATGATCATTTTGGCAGACCTACTGAAGTCCTCAGTCTAGGCGATCGCCCTACTCCAGAGCCAAAAGCTAACGAAGTACGAGTGAAGACTATCTTGGCTTCTATCCATAATCATGACTTACTAACTATTCGTGGCAAATATGGCTTTAAACCTGAAATGCCAGCTATTGGTGGTTCTGAGGCGGTTGGCATTATCGATGCTGTAGGTAGCGATGTTAAAAATCTAAAAGTCGGTCAACGCGTTGCCGCCGCTAGTGTGCAAGCGACTTGGGCAGAATATTTTGTGGCCTCAGAAGACATGGTATTTCCGGTACCGGAGAGCTTAAACGATGAAATGGCGGCGCAATTGATCGCTATGCCACTCAGTGCCTTGATGCTGCTTGAGTTCCTAGAAGTAGAGCGTGGTCAGTGGCTGATCCATAACGCTGCTAATGGTGCGGTCGGTAAATCCCTAGCTATGCTAGCGGCAGCTCGTGGGGTAAAAACCATCAATATAGTACGCAGTAGTGAGGCGGTGGCAGAGCTACAGGCCATTGGGATAGAGAATAATATCAATAGTGAAGATGAAGACTGGAAAGACCAAGTAAAATCAATGATTGCTGAGGATAAAATCAGCGCAGCAGTTGATTCCGTTGGTGGCGAAGACAGCGGTGCTTTATTATCACTACTGGGTCATGGCGGTACATTTGCGGTATTTGGCGCGATGTCAGGTAAGCCGATGATGCTCAACCCTACTGATATAATCTTTAAGCAGGCGACGCTAAAAGGCTTCTGGGGTAGCAAAATTAGCCAAGAGATGAGCGTAGACAACAAGCAGCGCTTAGTCGATGAGCTGATTGATAGAGCGGTTGGCGGTAAGCTACAACTGCCTGTTGAAGCGGTTTTTGATTTGGCAGATATTACCAAAGCGGTTGATGGAAAAATACAATCAGATAAAAAAGGCAAAATATTGTTAAAGCCTTAGTTGTTGCCATTGAATAAAAAAGCTCATGATTGCATGGGCTTTTTTATTTCTATAACCAGCTGTTACTGGCAGTAGCTAAAAAACACCGCAAACTAGGAATATGATTATGTCTAACCATAAAACTTTCAAAGCTTTAGTAGTCGAAGAAACTGACGACGGTGAATTTAAAAAAAGCATTCGCGAACGCAACGTCAGTGACTTGCCTGAGAATGACTTATTGATAGAGGTGCATTACTCTTCGCTAAACTATAAAGATGCTATGTCAGCAGCAGGCAATAAAAGAATCACCAAGCACTATCCGCACACCCCCGGTATTGATGCGGCAGGCATAGTGGTCAGTGACAAGTCTGGCACTTTTAAAGCAGGGCAAGAGGTGGTGGTATTCGGTTATGATCTTGGCATGGATACGGATGGGGGTTTGGGTCAGATGATCTCTATCCCAGCGGACTGGGCGGTCGAATGTCCGTCTTCATTGACGATAAAAGAAGCGATGATTTACGGTACTGGCGGCTTAACCGCAGCATTAAGTATCCAAAAGTTAGAGAAAATGGGCGCAAAACCTGAAGACGGTCCAGTGGCGGTAACGGGTGCAACAGGCGGCGTCGGTAGTATCAGTATCGCAATTTTGAGTCAGCTCGGTTATGAGGTTATCGCCTTCTCTGGTAAGCCTGAGCAAAGTGATTATCTCAAAGAGCTGGGTGCGAGTGAAGTCCGTCATCGTGATACCATCAATGAGGTCGGTAATAAACCTGCTGGTCGCGAGCTATGGGCCAATGCCATTGATACGATTGGCGGTGATTATCTAGCCAATTTACTTAAGCAAACCAAAGCTGGCGGCGCAGTTACCTCTTGCGGCTTGGCGAGCGGCGCTGAGTTCTCGATGACGGTATTGCCTTTTATCACACGCGCAGTGTCCCTACTCGGTATCGATTCGGTCTATATCCCACTGGCGGATAAAAAAGCTATCTGGCAGCGCGTGGCCACCGATATGAAACTGCCTAATTTAGAGAATTATGGTGAAGAGATTACGCTTGAGCAAACGCCTGAATACTTAGATCGATTTATAGCGAGTAAGACGGTTGGGCGTTATGTGGTCAATTTACGGGGGTAGGGTTTAGTTTAAAGTTAGGTTTTTAGACGGTTTTTAGACTATGGCAGTACTTCTTTTGGGGTGCTGCTTTTTTCTAGTTTTGGGAGATTAAATTTGCGTTCGCTTGCGATTATTCAAAACTCTAAAGTACTCCTGCAATTAGACAAAGATAGTATTAAAATGTTCTGAGACATATACTAACCATATCAAATAGAAACAATCTTAGACGACTAAAGGGATATAAATGCCAACACTCAATTGGATTGGTAAAGAAGCAGTAGAAAAGCACCATAAAGAAGTGCCATTTCGCTTATTAGAACCCGTAGAAGAGTTATAGTCACCTGACTTCAAAAATGTTATAGAATGAGTCAACTAAACGATTATTACTATAAATGACCATGACTTACTCCCTAGATTATCGCAAACAAGTCCTGAAAAGCTTAGATGAGGGTATGACCT
>NZ_CAJHBR010000013.1 GCF_904846695.1 Psychrobacter urativorans | reverse complement strand
TTGGTCATAGTTGGTCGATTTAAACCTAAAGTTTAAGTCGAAAACAATAAAAACAGACTCATATCTAACCCCCTTTGCTGACGACAATAGCATGATGGCCCCACCTGATCCCTTCTCGAACTCAGAAGTGAAACATCATCGCGCCAATGGTAGTGTGGCTCCGGCCATGTGAGAGTAGGTCATCGTCAGCTCTCTATTCCTCAAAACCCCCTTACGCGAAAGTGTAAGGGGGTTTTGTTTGGCTGGGGTTTTTAAGGAACCGATTTATACTATAGAGTAGATTACTCGTAAGCTATGTTTTTAAAGGGATATTACTATACTAATAATGTTTACAACTCTAAAAAAATGTATGCTTATTATCATCCCTGCCTAATAATTTAGTGTTTATAACTTTTCTAAAGTTAGTTTACTCGCTGTATTTAGATTGTTGGTTAGTGATATTATGCTAAATTGCCTATAGCAAATTTCTTTATCTTTCTAGGTCAAATTATGAAAATATCAAATACGTTAAATAGAAGTACTAGAATACAAAGGTATATGGACTTAAGTAAGTTTTTACATATACTTGAAAGTAAACAACTATTTATGTGTAGAATCGATAAGTTTGAGGATAAACTAGAAGGAGGATTGACAACAATAAATGATTTCTTTTATAGCGGTGCCGCAGAAGCATTGAGTAACCTTGTAAATAATAGTCTACCTTCGAATCTTGGGAGAGATTGTAACTCTCCTGAAAGCATTGAAGAAGCCCAACGAAGGCGAAAAGAATATGAAGAGAACTCTAGGAACAAGTCGTTTATGACTGTTTTTGGAGACATCAAGCTATCGGAAAAAGTAACATATAAAGATGTTATCAAATCACAAAAGAAGTGGTTCGATGTGAGCTGTTGGCATTCCAATATAGATGATATTGAAAGTATAGCTATGTGGAAAATATATGGTAATGATATAAACTCCGTATGTATTACCACCACCATCGGTCAATTATTAGACTCTATAGAAGAAGATAAAGATGTAAATCTGCTAATACAAAAGGTTGAGTATATAGATCATCGAGCAGATCATTATAGCTTAGAGGTCGATAGTAAATTCGCACCCTTCGTCCATAAGCATAAAGCATATAAATTTGAGAACGAAATAAGGTTAATAGCATACAATCACAGCAATGATCCTTTGACCGACAGAGTTGACGCTGGCTCTTTAATTAGACTTAAATCCAATAATTTTATTAATAGTGTCAAGGTTTCTCCTGAAGCACATGAATGGTTTTTTAACTTAGTAAAATGCATTTTCAACGATAGATATGAGCAAACTGGAATTGTTGCTCGTTCTGATCTTGACGAGCTTGTATCTATATTTGGTAATTAAATTAACTGAAAATTACTTTCTTAGTTTTAGTTGAATTTAAATAAAGAAAATAGTTTTATGATTATATAACTAAGTGTTAAGTACTTAGTCTGATTTACTTTAGAGGTATTTATGAAAATAGAGTACGACGTAAATCTGTATAAGGAAATTGCAAATTTTAGTATCAATGAAGTCATTCAGGTTGCCAATAGAAAAGGTAGAAAAAGTACTATTCATATCACTAATATTACTACGTTATCATGGCATCAGTTACAACTTTTAGTCTCAAAAGGTTCAGATCGATTTAGCAAAATGGTAGTGCTTTATCGTGAGTATTCTTCCGAAAATCAGGTTTCACGCCTTTTACTTAAAGGAAAAGCGCTTTCTGAAGATGAATCTAGAGAAATTAATAGATATCTACAAATATTTCGTGAATTCAATTGCACTAAACATCATGACGTAAATGAAATAGTATCTAGTAAAGGTCAATGGGATGATTTCAAAACTATACGTTCTTTAAATGATCACGGTGAGTATAAGAAAATAGAAGGGATACAGCCACAGTATTTTGGGATTATTTGCAATATTCTTGAAATCTCAGGAGAGAGAGGCATACCTCTAGATAAGTATCAAAAATATTAAAGCAGCTTAAAAGGCCAAGCACCATTATATTATACAAAAATTATTGCGTTGCAATAATAGGTTAGACTTTATTCAACAGTGTATGACACAAACTATTGTTCTAAAAGTTTCTGAAACTGAAATGTAGCGTTCCAACTAAAAAATATAAGAAACTATTCTATAATTATATACGTTTAAAACAACTCCCCAACCTCAACCACCTCATCAAAATCAAATCCTAGTTGCTGATCTTTTAGTTGCTCAATACGCTGTTTGCGGCCTGCTATTAGTCTTAGCACCTCACGGCGTTGTTCATTGGTCATACTCAGCCATAGTTGACGCTCGGTACGACTGCGCAGACAGCCGAAGCAATAGCCCTTTTTATTGCTAGTGCAAACACTAACGCAGGGACTGGCAATATCAAACAATTCGATTTGTTGAGTCATGGCGATATCACGCTCATTGTGCGGTCTTTTAATACATAATACTGCACTTTCAGAAAAAATACACTTATGCAAAAACAGCTGGCTTAATAGCTCTATTATGCCTCTACTGCTTATCAGTGTGCCATATTGCTATTATTACTCTAGACCGCTATATGCTATGATTTTTAGCATAGACTAAATTCTTATTATAAAACAAAAACAAATCTAACAAGTGAGCAAAAACATGAACCTTATCTATATTCATGGGCTAGACAGTGACGCCAATTCTACCAAGGGTCTGCTATTAGAGGAATACTGCCAACAGCACCATGCTGACATTAAAGTGCATCGCCCTGACCTTAATCAACCACCGAAAATAGTCTTTGATAAATTATTGCAGTTAGTGGCAGAGCTAGATACTGAGTCTGAAGTTGTGCTAGTCGGCAGCTCATTAGGCGGTTACTTCGCTACTTTGGTCAGTAATGAAACAGGTTGTCCTGCGCTGCTTATTAATCCAAGTACTTTACCGCATATTACCTTACAACGTTTTGAAGCCGATAAGAGTGCTGATACCTTAAAGACAGATAATGATAAAGACAAGGTTCTGCATACTACTGATGGCGGCTGGTCTATCACTAAAGCTGATTTGCAGTGGTTCGCTCATCATCAACTCTTATCGGTTGATAATCCGAGTCAAGTTACGGTGCTGCTAAAAAAAGGCGATGAATTACTCGATGCTAATCTATCAGCAGCGTTTTATAAGCATCAAGGCGCGACGGTGATTATGCAAGCAGGTGGTGATCATCGCTTTAGTGATTTTAAGGAGCATTTACCGGAAGTTTTTGAAATACTAAAACAACTATAGCTAGCGTAGCTTACCAAAAGAGGCGACATTATATGACGTACGCTGATAACTATCGGCCTTTAGTATAGGGTTTTTGGTTATAATAACGAGATAGCATTTATCGTTTTTAGATATTAAGGAAAGTATTTGTGAGCGAATATACGGCACAATCGTTAGAAGTTTTAGAAGGGCTTGAACCAGTACGTCGCCGTCCTGGTATGTATACTGATACTACTCGTCCCAATCATCTGGCGCAAGAAGTCATCGACAACTCAGTAGATGAAGCATTAGCAGGTTATGCAAAAACCATTAAAGTGCATCTGTATGAGGATGGGTCGTTATCAGTGGAAGATGATGGCCGTGGTATGCCGACGGATATTCATCCTGAGTTTAAGCAAACCGGTATTGAGATTATTTTAACTCGTCTGCATGCTGGCGGTAAGTTTTCGACCTCTAACTATCAAGTTTCAGGTGGTCTGCATGGAGTAGGTATTTCAGTAGTTAACGCCCTGTCCACACGCCTTGAAGTTACCGTTTGGCGTGATGCTATCCAGTATGATATGGCACTTGAGAATGGCGCACCTGTAACCGAATTGGTCGAGTCGATCAGCCCTAACAAGCGTAAGCGCGGTACTAAAGTACATTTTTGGGCGGATGGCAGTTTCTTTGATAGTCCTAAATTCAATATTAAGCAGCTCAAGCATAATTTAAAAGCAAAAGCAGTATTAGCCGCTGGTCTTACTATTGAGTTCGTTGATGATATTAATAACGAAAAGATCGTTTGGCAGTTCACTGACGGGGTCGTTGAGTATTTAGGTGAGCAGCTAGATGGCCTTGAGACGCTGCCAGAAGTGCCTTTTTATTATCATCATGAAGCTCAAGATGGTGCACGGGCAGGAATTACTTTTGCCTTGTCGTGGTTACCTGAAGGTGGCACACCAGTGCAAGAGAGCTATGTGAACCTTATTCCTACCGCTCAAGGGGGTACGCACGTAAATGGTCTACGCACTGGTATCTTAGAGGCGTTACGTGAGTTCTGTGATATTCATAACTTGCTACCTCGCAGTGTGAAGCTGACCGCAGAGGACGTATGGGATGGAATTAACTATATCTTATCGCTAAAATTCTCTGAGCCGCAATTTTCAGGACAGACTAAAGAGCGTCTTTCTAGTCGGGAAGCTGCTGGTGCCGTACAAACTTTAGCCAAAGATGCCTTTAGCTTATGGCTTAACAAACATGCTGATTTAGGCACACAAATTGCTGAGCTGGCGATTAACAAAGCTGGTCGTCGTCTTAAATCCGCTAAGAAAGTCGCTCGTAAAAAGATTACTCAAGGCCCAGCCTTACCCGGTAAGTTGGCAGACTGTCGTGGTGATTTACGTGATGGGGCAGAGTTGTTTTTAGTGG
Source organism: Psychrobacter urativorans (assembly GCF_904846695.1). Classification (GTDB taxonomy): domain Bacteria; phylum Pseudomonadota; class Gammaproteobacteria; order Pseudomonadales; family Moraxellaceae; genus Psychrobacter; species Psychrobacter urativorans. Next base: position 92,375 of record NZ_CAJHBR010000013.1, on the reverse strand, counting down.
AAGGGGATTCAGCTGGTGGTAGTGCTAAGCAAGCACGAGATCGTCATTATCAGGCGATATTACCCTTACGCGGTAAGATTCTAAATACTTGGGAAGTATCTTCCGATACAGTACTATCGAGCCAAGAGATCCATGATATTGCTATTGCTATCGGTGTTGATCCCGCCTCTGATGATCTGTCTGAACTGCGCTATGACAAAGTCTGTATCTTAGCCGATGCCGATTCGGATGGCTTGCATATTGCTACCCTGATTTGCGCCTTGTTTGTAAAGCATTTCCCAGCGCTAGTAGATGCCGGTCATCTATTTGTGGCAATGCCACCTTTGTATCGAGTGGATGTGGGTCGAGAGGTGCACTATGCTTTAGATGAGCCAGAGCTTCAGCATATATTAGCCAAAGTCCCAGGTAATAAAAAAGCGCAAATCACTCGCTTTAAAGGTCTGGGAGAAATGAGCGCTGAGCAGCTGCGAGAAACTACTATGAATCGTGATACTCGTCGTCTAGTGCAGTTAGATATGGATGATATGGTATTGACTAATAGTGTGATGGATATGCTATTAGCCAAAAAACGCTCAGCTGATCGTAAGTCATGGCTAGAAGACAAAGGCAACTTGGCTGATATAGCGTTGTAAGCTATTGTTTTTATAGTATAATATATTATATATTAATAGGTTTTTTACTACTAATAATCCATAAGGTTGTTGTTGGACAAAAGCCTATAAAAGATAATTTAGTAAGCTTAGGTTGATGTTATGATGGCAGTATATTTTCATTATGCGGTGCCATTATGACATCCAAGTCTGCAACACATTCTAAGATCGCTCGCTCTAAAAAACTCCCTAAATTGACTAGAAAAGATTTAGGGAATTTAGTCCCTAAGCGCAATGGCAGCATTGTGCCTCCCATATCGTCGTGGCTGATGAAAGTTGCTGGTTGGCGCACAGTCGGTGAAATACCTAATATTTCACAAGCAGTGGTACTGGCGCTACCGCATACCTCTAATATTGATGGCGTTTATGCACTTCCTTCTCTGTTTGCGTTAGATATAAAAATCAGCATTATGGGTAAGCATACTTTGTTTAAAGTGCCCGTATTAAAGCAGTTACTACAGTGGATGGGCATAATACCTATTGATCGTAGTGACAAAGGCTCAGTGCTACAAACCAGTATTGATAAATTCAAAAATGGCGAACCACTATTTTTAGGTCTATCGCCTGAAGGCACGCGTGACTATACTGAAAGCTGGAAAACTGGATTTTATTATCTAGCACTAGGCGCTAATGTGCCGATTTTGCCAGTGGCGCTTGATTACAATACTAAAGAAGTACGCTTTTTATCTCTGGTATATCCTACTGGCGATATCGAAGCTGACTTGCCAAAGATTTATGAGCAATATCGTGGTGTGCTGCCTAGACATCCTGAGCGTCTATCGCAGCCGCTACAGGACATCAACAACACTATTGAATAATCAGTTAGCACTAATGATCGGTTAAAACTGTGGCTGACCATTTGAAGCGCTAACGCCGCCATCAACAGGTAGATTGACGCCAGTGATCATAGCCGCATCGTCACTGGCTAAAAAGGTAATAGCTGCAGCGATATCTTCAGGGCTGGCAAGGCGACCAAGGGGACAGCGGGCTAAAAATTTCTCAGTCTTAATTTCATTATCTTGAATGGCGCTAGTCATGTTGGTTTTAGTTACGCTCGGGTTGACGGCATTCACTCTCACCCCATCAACGCCATGATCTAGCGCTAAAGTTCGAGTTAGATTACTGACACCAGCTTTTGCGGCGTTGTAAGCTGCCATGTTCCAGTCACCGCCGACCCCAGAGAGCGAGGAGACATTAACAATATTGCCTTTGGAAGCGATTAACTGAGGCATAGCCGCTTTGCAAACGTAGAAAGTACCGTTTAGATTAATATCTATGGCCGATTTCCACTGTTCAGCAGACAGCTCAGTTATTTTACCTTGAGTTGCTTTGCCAGCGTTATTCACTAGCACATCAATCCTGCCGAATTTTTCTACTACTAGTGCTATCATTTCTTGCACTTGGTCCTCTGTACTAATATCACAAACCACCGTTAAATAATTATCAACGTGAATCCAAGTACGATCTTTGGGAAACTCTTTAGCAGTGTCTTGCAAGGTCTTAAGAGTACGGCCCACTAATACCACGTTAGCGCCTTCATTGGCGAAGCGTAGGGCGGTTGCACGGCCTATTCCTGAGCCGGCTCCAGTAACAATAACCGTTTTTTCTTTAAAGCGTTTCATGATCTCTAATCCTTGTGGTCATAAAGCAGGGTTTTATGAATGCATTTAATAATTGGTTAAAATACTATATTTTTACTTCTTGGTATATGGTGTTTCATCATAGCAAGTCACGATTATGAAAGCGACAGCTTGTCAGGCAGACATTTATTGCCTTTAGCCTGAATGACATTATATTGTTAACAGTTCTAGCCATCATAAGTGATAACTATAGGGCTAGTAGCTGCTAATGTCTCGATTAATAGCGTAAGGGCTTGATAAGCACCCACAAAAAAAGACAGCCTAAGCTGTCTTTTTTATATCGATAAATAGACGTCTATAAAAGCTTATAGGTTAGTATCATCATCAACTAAACCGGTACCAGGCAATAAGCTCTTTTTAGCATTATTACTAATATCGGTAGTATTAGTATGAAGAGTACTAGTATCTACGATATCTGTGCGCAAATCGTTAGTAGAAGTTGTTGCTGCTGAAGGCGTGTTATCACGAACAGACTCTGCAACTTTTTCTTGAGTAGATTTACTAGGAGTAAGTGCTGATTTTGCTTTAGCTTCTTTATGTTCATCATCCATCTTATCTTGCATTTTACGCAGGAAACGACCGGCAGCTTCTTGACCACCAAGACCGAATGATAGAGCAAAAGCTACTGCTACTGCGCCTAAAGTTAGACCAAATGCTAAGTTAACGATAGAGTCAGCGATACCCATGGCTTTTAGACCCATAGCTAATACTAAGCCCATAATTAATACACGGACGATATTGGCTAGGAATTGTGAGCCTTTTTCAGAACGTTCAACCACACCAGCAATGATATTAGCAAGCCAGAAACCGATGAATAGGATAACTGCGCCTAATATGATGTTGGCACCGAAAGCGATAAACATAGTAATAATAGCGGAGATAGGTTCGAAACCTAACAAATCAGCTGCGGCGATAGCAGCAAACAACATAGCGAAGAAGATAATCGCATAGCCAACTAGATCAGAGATCTTTTTATCGCCCATGGTTTCTTGCAAACCTACTTTGGCAGGCAATTGATTGATCTGAGTGTTCTCTAATAAGCCTTTGATGATGTTAGCGACCATACGTATGACATAATACGTCACTACTAAGATAGCAGTTGCCATAAAGATATTAGGCAGTGCTTCCATGATCTTATTAAGCATGTTGGTTGCAGGACGAGCGATTACTTCAATTTTCAAAGCATTTAAGGCCGCGATGATAGTTGGAATAATGACTACTAAGAACGCTAAAGAACCAGCGATATTAGGTAAGCTGTTTTGCTGACTTAAACCTGCTTTTGAAGCAAGTTCTTGTACATTAAAGGTAGAAACAAGATTGGTTACAATACCACGTACAACCTTGGCGATGATATAACCCACCACAAAGACCACACCAGCAATAAGAATATTGGGGATAAAGTCAAAAATCTTGCCAACCATGTTAGTTAATGGAGCAAACAAACCATCAAGCTCTAATTGACCTAAAACCATAGTTAGTACGATTAATAAAATGAACCAATAAACTATGTCAGCGATAGTGCTGCTCATAGGCTTAACGCCAGCATGACTGCTTAGGCGCTCATCCATAGTCGTTTTAGCTAACGCTGCAGTAATAGCAGTACGTACTACAGTGGCGACAACCCAACCAATGATACCAACAGCAATAGCTGCAATAAGATTAGGGATAAATGACAAGACTTGACCTACCATATTTGCAAATGGTGCTGAAATAGAATTTAAGTTCAGTTGATCGAGTGCCATGGAAATAGCGATAATAAAAATAAACCAAAACACGATTTTAGAAATAATACCTTCTAAGTCGTAAGATTTACCTGTTGAGGTGTTCATGCGCTGATTGATATTAATTCTTGCTAATACATTACGTACTAGCGACGCTATACCAAGGGCAACCAGCCAACCAATGATAAAAATCAAAATAGCACCGATGATAGAGCCGATTGGCCCGCCAAGATAACCATTAAACGATGTAAGCATTGGATTCATCCTTTGTTCCTCTAATTATAATATGTTAACAGTGAGGAGTTTAGCTCTTAAAGATTGTTAACATATAAATAGTATTTTTAATTAAAATTATTCTTGCGCTGATTTCATTGCTGAGCAGTAAAATCGTATTGTTGTGAGTAGCTAATAATAGGTATCAAAATAGACAATAGTCGTTAACTACTTAAGTACTGACATAACTACAGTATATACAATAACAGTAGCTATATATTTATAGTAAAGTCTACCAATCTAAATAATTGATGGAATACCTTTGTTTTCAGTGGCTATGCTATGGATAGAAGTGCTTTAAGAATGGGCGACTATTATATTAACTCATACTGTCAGTGTTAATGAATAACCTGATAGAAGGTGGATATAAAGTTTACTCGGTAAGAATTTACATAAGATTGGTCATATTTTAGCAATTGAAATACTAATTCACAGATTATGAGTCATTATTTAACTAAATTCAGCTTAGCCGATCTAGCGGTATAGTTAAAGATAGAATGATTAACATCGCACTATAGTTGTGTGATAACTTGTTATCTTAGCTATCATAATTAACAAGAACTATACACTGTATCGATAATTTCATCTTATTAATAGCCCATAAAACTAAGATTTGTTATGATGTGATTCAGGTAAAAACTAATTAATGTTCTGATCATTCGAGAGTAATATATGAAAAAAATCACCACTTTGACTTTTAGTGTGCTGGCCAGTGCTATGCTATTAACTGGTTGTAATACTAATACCAAAGAAACTGCTGCCGCTAGCATATCAGTAACTGAGCAAAGTACAGCTGAACAAAAAGTAGGCTATAGCTTGGGTTATATGATGGCTGAAGGCAACAAAGAGTCTATTGCTGATTTAGACATCGATACCTTCGAAAAAGGCTTCCGTGATGGTTACGAAGGCAGTAAGTCAGCTTTGACTAAAGAACAAATGGAAAAAGTATTGACGGACTATCAAAAAGTACAAGAGGAGAAGTTTGTGAAAGATATGGCAACTAAAACTGCAGAGAATAAAACTAAGGGCGCAGCATTTTTAGCTGAGAACGCTAAAAAAGAAGGGGTTAAAGTAACCGCTTCAGGCCTACAATATAAAGTGTTGACTCCTGGTACTGGCAAATCACCAAAAGCTACTGACGTAGTCGAAGTAAACTACGAAGGTAAATTGACTGATGGTACAGTGTTCGATAGCTCATATGAGCGTGGCGAACCAGTTGAATTCCCGTTGAACCAAGTTATTGCTGGCTGGACTGAAGGCGTTCAGTTAATGAAAGAAGGTGCAAAGTATGAATTCTATATCCCTTCTGATATTGCTTATGGCGAGGCTGGCAATCAAGGCATCGACCCTAACAGCACGTTAGTATTTGTCGTTGAACTACTAAAAGTAAAATAATTGAAAATACAATAACTGAAAATAACACTGTATTTTAATAAGTTATTTTAGCCAACGAAAAAGCCCTCATATTTATAGTATGAGGGCTTTTTTTATAAGGCTAATAGCGGACATTAAAGCGACTATCTATAGCTTTTTCTGGAATACTTTAGAGTTACGTCCATTATGATATTGCTGCTGTCGGGATTCAGGTAAAGCACTAGCGTCAACTTCTACAAAGCCTTGCTCTACAAACCAATGCGCAGTACGAGTAGTCAATACAAAAAGTTTGAGTAGTCCATGACTGCGAGCTTGTTGCTCCAAAAATGCCAGTAGATCAGTACCGCGACTGCCTTTACGATAATCAGGATGGACGGCGACACAAGCCACTTCTGCTGAATCGTCATCTAATGGATGCAATGCGGCGCAGCCTAAAATCATACCATCACGTTCAATCACACTATACAGATCAATCTCTTGCTCTAAGCGCTCGCGTGAACGGGCTACTAGAATGCCTTGATCTTCTAAAGGGGCTAATAATTCTGTCAGACCAACGACGTCATCGATATTGGCATGGCGAATTTCTTCATAAGGGTCATGGCTAATTAGAGTGCCAGAACCATCACGAGTGAATAATTCTTCCAGCAGGGCACCGTCTTTGGCATATGAGATGATATGGGTGCGATGCACTCCCTGACGGCAGGCACTACTAGCACAATGTAAGAAATAATTAATTTCATTATTAATATCACGCTCACGCAAGAAGCGATCGACTTCATTAGGAATCATCTCATGAAGTGGGCGACCATTGTCATTAATATCAGCCTCTTCGCCTAAGAAAATAAGCTTATCTGCGCCTAGCGCTACTGCGGCACTAAGAGCGACGTCTTCAGCCAAGAGATTGAATACTTCGCCAGTAGCTGAAAAACCCATTGAGCCTAGAATAACAATATGATTATGCAGCAGATTGTTTTTTATCGCATCAATATCTATCGAGCGAACTTCCCCAGTCATCTGATAGTCAACGCCGTCACGAATACCGTATGGGCGTGCTGTGACAAAATTGCCTGAGACAGCATCGATACGCGAGCCATACATAGGAGAGTTGGCCAAGCCCATTGATAGCTGCGCCTCAATTTGCAGACGAATAGCACCAACCGCTTGTAGAATAGGCGGCATCGCTGTACGTGGTGTGACTCGAATGTCTTTATGCAGTGGCGAGACAATACCAGCTTCTTGGAGACTATTCTCAATTTGTGGTCGCGCACCATGCACTAGTACCAGCTTAATACCTAAGCTATGCAATAACGCAAAATCATGGATAAGCGTACTAAAATTTGCATGTTTAACCGCCTCACCACCAAACATAATCACGAAAGTTTTGCCGCGATGAGTATTGATATAGGGAGCAGAATTACGGAACCAATGGACGTATTCAGGGTTTATCTTTGGCATGGCGCTAGTAGTCATAGTAGGAACACGAAGTATTAGAAAGAAAAAGGAAGGTTGAGTAAAGTTTTTATCGACTCTAAAGATTTACCATAGCAAAAAATAGGGTTGTGAGCTATCTTTTTATTTTAGAGTGCTAAGTCCAATTTTATACACAACCTAAACACGGGGTTAATATACCTATAAATACTTTTTGCTATGCTAATAGCTGTTATATTCTCTATATCTTAAAAACAATATAAAGTATAAGATTATGATAAAGATGCAGCCCTTTAGTGACTGATCGATAGTAATCGATATTCAGTGACTAATTTAAGCAGCCAAAAAGTCGCCTTTGAACTTGTAATCCTCTATTTTTATTAGTGTGGTTTTACCGACACCTTAATTAGGAACCCTAGATATCATGAAAAAAACCAACTCTTTTGCTAATCCTTTTGCCGCTTGGAGCGGTCATCGTCTATTCCATGTCGTTGCCGGTACGTTAGTTGGCGCAATGGTAGTTACGCAGGCGTCAGCTATGCTCCCAACGCCAGAAGCGGCTACTAATAACCCTGTCGCTATGCAAGTCTCAAGCAATAACACTAGTTCAAATGCTCAGGCGATCACTAGCAGAATCACTGCTTCGCTTATTAGTGTTGATGCTAACGGCCAAGAGCTGTTGGTTCCGGTAAATGAAAATACGCGTTTGCAGTCTGGTAATATCTTAGAGTATCAAGGGTTTTTTACTAATACCAATGCCGATCGCGTACGCAAGATGACTGTTAGTCTAAGCATTCCGCAACAAGTTGAATTGTTGGGTGGTGTTACACCAGACTTTGCTTTTGCTAGTGTTGATGGTAATGCTTTTGCACGTATGCCACTACGAGGACAAGTCAATGGTCAGACTCAAGAGATACCATTACAATACTATCAGGCGCTACGCTGGAATCTAGAAGGGGTTGGCTTAAATGATACGGTGATGGTTAAATATCGTGCCCGAGTTAAATAAGTTACTTTAAGTTTAAATCTGAAGCTAAATCTAAAGTACGAGTCGATAGCCATTTTGTCGATTCAGTATCTAAAAGCACTATCATTGCTTATGGTAGTGCTTTTTTTTGCCATGTTTTTAGCTAGTCCTTTATCAGTACTCATTTGAATAGTGAGCTAAGTGTCATCGTTCTTTCATATTCAGCAAGTACTATTATTAGTAGGGATATAACGAACTGTAGACAAGCGCAGTCAGCAGCCGCTCACTATTACGGCCAACTATTCATCAATAAGGACATTGCCAATGCTTGATGCCAACCATGCCTCGATACTAGCTAATAAAGATCAGCTGATCACTAAGTGGATAACAGTCGCGCCAGCAGACCAAAAATTAAGGCGTAAGCTAGCCCGTACCGCTATAAGCTTAGTGATGCCAGCCTTTTTTATAACTGGGTTAGCAGCTTGCAATGAGGATAACAATGGTATTAACGGTATGGGTGGTGGTATAGGCACTGGTGATGTTTCTGTAGGCAGCGTTTACTCTAAAGTGAATTTTGTACCTGCTGGTAGTTATGTCCATGGCAGCTTTGATGAGTCTGCTGCTGAAATTATCGCTTTTCATCCTGCTAGCCGACGCTCTTTTGTGGTCAATGCTCAAAATAAAAAGGTTGATGTGATTGATTTAACTGACATCAATAGTCCGAAGTTTATAAGCTCGCTTGATGTAGCCGATATTGGTAGTACAGTGAATAGTGTGGCGGTGCATGGTGACATTGTGGCGCTTGCAGTACAAGCCAATATCAAGACGGATAAAGGTCATGTGGTACTGTATAACGCTAGTACTTTAGAGCGTATTAGTAGTATTGAGGTAGGCGCTCTCCCGGATATGGTGACTTTTACTGCTGATGGCAATACGCTACTAGTGGCCAACGAAGGGGAGCCCGATGATGACTATATTATTGATGCTGAAGGCTCAGTAAGTGTGATTAATATTATCGATATCAATCGTCCTATCGTCAAGACCGCTAGCTTTGATAGTTATAATTCGCAGAAGCAGAGCTTAATCGATTCTGGTGTGCGCATCTTTGGTCAAAAAGCAGATGGCTCGATGAGTTCTGTAGCTGAAGATTTAGAGCCGGAGTATATTGCAGTGTCGCAAGATGGCAAGACTGCTTATGTGAGCTTACAAGAGAATAATGCCATTGCCTTGATTGATATTAATAGCGCTACAGTAACGGGTATTAAAGCGCTAGGGGCTAAAGATCATGCCCAAGTCAGTAACGAGTTAGACGTGAGTGATAAAGATGGCGCTATCAATATTACTACTTGGCCTATTATGGGCATGTATATGCCAGACGCCATAGCTACTTACTCTATCGGTAAAAAAACTTATTTGGTGACTGCCAATGAAGGTGATGCACGCGAGTGGGGTAACTTTAGCGAAGAGATGCGATACCCAAAAGGGCAAGTTAACACTGGCAAGTATGATGCTTCTGCGTGTCATGGACTGGACTGCGCAGATAAAAAAGCGCTAGGTAGGTTGGCCTTTTCATCAGTCATGGGCCGTGGTAATGATGGACTTTATAATACCTTATATAGTTTTGGCGCACGCTCTTTTAGTATTTGGGACACTGAGAATATGAGCACGCCTATCTATGATAGTGGCAGTCTCATGGAAAAATACATCGCTGAAAAATACCCTAATAACTTTAATGCTAGTAATGATAACAATGGCTTCGATAATCGTAGTGATAATAAAGGAGTAGAGCCTGAAGGCGTCACTATAGGTCAAGTCGGCTCGCAAACTATCGCTTTTGTAGGGCTTGAGCGTATCTCTAGTATAATGGCGTTTGATGTGACTGATCCCATAAACGTCAAACTGCTCGGTGAAATAAATACCCGTAGCTTTGATGACGCCAAATTATCGGCTGCCCATGCAGGGACGGCACTGGCTAATGCTGATGGCGATTTAGGCCCTGAGGGTTTGACCTTTGTCTCTAGTAAAAATTCGCCGTCTGGCAAACCGCTGTTATTGGTTGGCTTTGAGGTCAGTGGTAGCTCAAGAGTATTTGAATTAGATTTTCTAAAGTAAAAGTAATAGCGCACTCATATTCCTATGAGTATGGGTGGTGCAACTTGATATAAAAGCAGGTTACGGCATTACTGTTGGTCATTGAATTCTAATCGACTCCCCATAAGCTAACTATCGCTTATGGGTTTTTTTATCGCTCAAGATTATCCCGAGCCGCTAGAGCATTAATAAATAGGAGTTTATGCACTGAGGCAGGCTACTAAAGCAGGTTGCATCTTTACAAGTAGATACTGCTGCTAGCAATTAACTTAAAGAGTAGTGTACTTACTATTCGACTTCTCAGCGATCAATTGCTTGATAACCTTAATTTGTGAGGTAGTAGCCGTTCGACCTGCCTCTATCAAGGCACGACGTTGGCTGCTATCTAAAGAGCTAATATGACCGACATCAGGAGTAATCACCACATCTGCCCGCTGCAGCTCGCCCGCTTTTGAGCGACTGCTGTTAGCAGCACCAGCATTGGCTGTAGACGCAACATTATTCTCTAACAAGCCCCAAAAGCTGGTTAGCGATGTGAGTGAGCTCAGTTTCGATAGCTTATTAGCATTATTGCTCGAAGCAGGTGCTGTAACATCAACGGCGATAACCATATCCGCTCCCAATTCAATAGCACTATCAACTGGCACAATACTGATCACCCCACCATCAATATATTTTTTGCCAACAGTCTCTGGAATGCGTGGGGCAATAAAAATATTAGGCACGCTACAAGAGGCTTGTACAGCTAGTCCAGCATTGCCAGTAGTGAACACCGCCTTTTTTAAACTGTCTTTTTCTGCTGCTACAGCGGCAAAGGTAATAGGGAAATCCTCTATCGACTGCCCAGCTACTTTGGCGTTGATAAAGTTTTTGAGCTTAATACCTTGAATAAAGCCTTGATTGGATAGGGTGGAATCTATCAAATCACTATCCGGAGTAGTTACCGCTAATTGCTCAAGATCATCAGCCGTCATGCCACTAGCGTAGAGACTACCAATTAAACTGCCCATGCTAGTACCCACTATTAACGTTGGGGTAATCCCATTCTCTTGCAACGCCTGAATGACCCCTACATGAGCGAAGCCTTTGGCACCGCCACCACCTAATACTAGAGCGACACTAGGTGCTTTTATAGCCGATTGAGTAGCGGAAACGGTGGGTGTCAGGCTGCTACAAGCGCCAGTAAACAGCGTCAAGGTTACGACAAGACTTAGACGTATAGAGAGCTTAGTAGTTAATAATACAGGCATAAAAAACCTTAATATAAAATTATTCTAATAAAAATGTTAGTATCTTAAGTGGTTAACAAATCAAAAAAACACTACTGTTTAATGCTTAGCATAATTCATTATATTATCAGCTATAATGCTAAGAGTAAGTTTTTTGCTAGCGGATTGATTATTATAATTTAATAGTATTAACTTCGCTGTCATAAGCTATGCCATCCTAAGCCGAAAGTATTAGGCAGAATAAATACTTTAAGCCACAGCCTAATGGTTTACGCTTAGACTGTCCTTAATAGCAGAGTCATATTGTTAGGATCTTTAATGCCCACACCTGCAACACAGTCAATCATCCGTCCTATAAATAACCAGCCTGCCTCAGCATTGGATATGTCGATATCTGCGCTGGGGGGTGTTGGACCCAAAGTCGCTGAGCAATTGGCACAATTGGGTATCGTACGTATATTTGATCTGTTTTTGCATTTGCCACGTGGCTACGAGGATCGCAGTCGTCTATTATCGATAGCTGATGTAGGGCATGGGCAAGCTGCGCTGATTACTGGTCGTGTGGTGCACGTCGATAATAAGCGTAGCGGTATGACGGTGATAATAGATGATGGTACCGGCACGGTAGGTTTAAGGTTTTTTAAGGTCTATCGTGGTCTAGAACAAACCATGAGCTTAGGTACTGAGCTGCAATTATTTGGGGAAGTTAAAGTCACCCGCTATGGCAAGCAGATCCATCACCCTGAGTACCAAGTGATTACTGGCAATACGGCAATGACCGATATTGGCCTGCAGCCTATCTATCCTACGGTAAAGGGACTGCATCAAAATAAGCTGCGTACGCTGATTAAACTGGCGCTGCAAACGGTACGTAGTGAGGGTCTACCCATGACCTTATTAACTAGAGATGATTTTGCTACGGTTGCCGATTTGCCCTTAGCGCCTTTTCTAGCCCCGCAGATGGCAATAACCGAAGAGGTCGATGCAGAAGATGTATTTGCCACTCTGGCGCATAAAGTACCTGATAGCAGTGTTCAAAAAAACAATCCTGCTGTTTATGACCATACGCTTAGTAAGGGCCACACTACAGTCAACCCTCAGTCCGATAAGCTAGCAGCAAGCAATCTTAATAATAACGTCTATAATTTAACTATATTTGAAGCTCTAGTATTACTACATACGCCGCCTACTTATACCGATGCCACTCAGCAGTATAATCTGTTGACCCAACTAAGTGCACGTACCCACGCCGCCTGCCAGCGTTTGATCATTGAAGAGCTGACTGCTCATCAGCTGAGTTTATTGTATCGGCGTCAACAGTTGCATCAGTTTAAAGCGCCAAAATGCGCCAGCCAAAGCCCATTAACCGACAAGTTGTTTGCCGCTTTACCTTTTGAGTTAACTGGTGCCCAGCAGCGAGTTATGAAAGATATCACGGCTGATATGGCCACTTCTATTCCGATGCTAAGGTTGATACAAGGCGATGTGGGTTCTGGTAAGACTTTAGTAGCAGCTGGCGCGGCAGGTTACGCATTAGATAGTGGCTGGCAAGTGGCGGTTATGGCACCGACTGAAATTTTAGCCGAACAGCATTTATCAAATTTTAAACAGTGGTTTGAGCCGTTAGGTATTGGGGTTGGCTGGCTAGCTGGCAAGCAAACGGTAAAGCAGCGCCGCGAAGCTCTAGCAGCAGTTGCGGATAATACGGTGCAGATAGTAGTCGGTACTCATGCACTGTTTCAAGAAGCTGTGCAGTTTGCCAAACTAGGCTTAGTTATTATTGATGAGCAACATCGCTTTGGGGTTGAGCAGCGTATGGCGCTGACTAACAAAGGGGTGGCTGGTAGTACGCCGCATCAGCTTATTATGACGGCTACTCCAATACCACGTACGCTGGCGATGAGTGTCTACGGTGATATGGATACCTCTATTATTGACGAGCTACCGCCAGGGCGCACACCGATCACCACGGTGACTATTGACCGTAATCGCCGTGACGAGGTCATTGAGCGTATCGCTATCAATTGCGCAGCTGGGCGACAAGCTTATTGGGTATGCTCGCTAGTAGAAGAGTCTAGTGTGCTTGATGCCCAAGCTGCTGAGGCTACTTATGAAGACTTAAATGAGCGCTTAGATATTCGTATTGGGCTAGTACATGGCAAGATGAAGTCGGTCGACAAGCAACAAATCATGCAGCAGTTTAAGGCTGGCGAGTTGGATTTACTGATTGCTACTACAGTCATCGAAGTCGGCGTTGATGTACCAAATGCCTCATTAATGGTCATCGAAAATGCTGAGCGTTTGGGTCTATCACAACTGCATCAGTTACGTGGACGAGTAGGCCGTGGCTCAACTAAGAGCTACTGTGTGCTACTTTACCAAAAGCCATTATCGGATATTGGTACTGAGCGCCTAAATGTATTGCGTGATAGCACTGATGGTTTTGTCATTGCGCAAAAAGATTTAGAGCTGCGAGGACCTGGCGAATTGCTGGGTAAGCGGCAAACGGGTAATATTGGTTATTACTTAGCGGATCTAATTCGTGATGAGCAGTTATTTGCGATTGCGCAAAGCCTAGCTAAGCATCTGATTAATGACACTGAACGAAAGGCTGATGTCAGTCAACTTATTCATCGCTGGATGCCAGAGGCAAGCCGTTATACTAATGCTTGATGTTTGACATTGATTGTGGATATTTGTGTTATTAATTAACGCATGTATAGCCGTGTTAAAGTCATTGCAAGCTATAGTCCAATATTTCATTAAGGCTTACTTCTTTTACTAACAGTCAATAAAGGTTAACTGGGAGTGTAGGCATTAAAAATGCCGTTGGGTTGGCTTTTATAAGCTATCGCTAATCCTGCAGAAAAATCGTCGCCATTATTAAAGCTATCAATGCTATCGTCGCCATTATTAAAGCTATCAATGCCATCAACGCCATCAACGCCATCAAGGCTACTATGACTAATTAGGTCGCTAGCTTTATCGAAGTGGACACTTTTGTATTATCAAATACTGTTGCTACTGCCCCCTCTTCTAAAAACTCTAGATAAATCTATTATTTAAAATCCTGTTCTAAAGGCCTAGTCTTAATGACCACTCCTATGTCATTTCCATCCTCACTCTCAATATTTTTAACAAGTTAATTTGTCCATTAAGTTATTAGTACTAGCTTTTCGCACCTATTTTATACCTGCTTTGCTTAATGATATTGTTGGGCAATAGCAGGATAGTGACTCTATAAGTTCTAGCTAATTTAACACCCTCAATGCAAATCAAGTATAATTACTAGTCATTGTTATTGAACAGTTTTTTATAGCCATCGCTTAATGTCATTACTGCCCCTGTTTATAGAGACCGATTATGAGTGACCTTCCAGATCTTAATAGTAAGCAAGCGCCTAATGCTAATGAGCCTAAGCCGGTAGTGGCGTCTGAACTACCGCCATATCGTCAGGTTGATAAAAATATACCCGCAGCAAAGCTACCAATATGGCTGTGGCCAGTATTGCTTGCGGTACTTATTGGTGGGGTATTGTTAGGTAAGTATTGGGGTGCTGATAAGGCCGATGATAGCGTCAATGGTAATGTTGGCACTACTAGTCAAACTACTAAGGCGCCTGAGGATAATAAGGCTAATGTTAGTGCTGAGCAAGCGGTACTATCAGTCGAAACCGTTATGCCAAGTCAAGATAATATCGGTAGTACGCTCAAGGCTGACGGCACTATTAGTGCCAAAGATATCGCTAACGTTAGCGCTAAAGTCAGCGGCGTGGCTATCGAACGAATATTAGTCGAGGAAGGTCAGCGCGTCAAAGCTGGTCAAGTATTGGCAATATTTGACACTGATGCTGTGCGTCAACAAATAGTGCAAGCAGAAGCTGATGTGGCTGAAGCTGAAGCTACGCTTGCTAATGCTAAGGCAGATGCGATACGAGTATTACCTTTGGTAGATATTGACGCTATCAGCAAACAAGAAGCCGATCGCTATCGTACCTCAGAGCTACAAGCGCGCGCAGCATTACAAGCGTCAAAAGCACGACTTAGTAGCCAAAACTTAGCCTTAAACAATGCGCAAGTAGTAGCTCCTGTTAGTGGCATCATCAGCGAAAAGAAAGTGGACGTAGGTATGGTTGCTGGTGGCGAGCCGTTATTCACTATTATAAAAGACGGTATATTGGAGTGGCAAGCTGACATCGATCCTAAGCTAATAGCAGACGTAAAAGTGGGGACTCCAGTGAAAGTGAGCTTGCCACAAGGCCAGTCAGTAATGGGCGAAGTACGCCGGATCGCACCAACAGCTGATAATAATCGTCAAATCACTATTTATGCTAGTCTCGCTAGTAATTCAAATGCTCGTGCTGGTATGTATCAAACGGGTGAATTTTTATTAGGTAGCGAAAATACTCAAACGGTCCCTAATAGCGCGATTGTCAGTAATGATGGTTATGATTATGTGATGCTAGTGACCGCTATTGAGACTAAGGATAACAAAACAATAGGGAAAATTAAGCAGCAGCGAGTCACTTTAGGCGAGCGTTTAGGCAATAATGTGGCCGTTGTTGAAGCTTTGCCAGCAGGTAGTAGGCTAGTTAAGCAAGGTGGTAGCTTTTTAAATGAGGGCGATTTGGTACGTATTGTCGATAGTAAAGGTGCCGCTACCTCATCTTCTGCGCAAAAACAAGCGCAGGCCCCATTATGAACTTTAACGTATCCTCCTATTCAATCAAAAACCCATTAGTAGCGATTCTGCTATTTGTCTTGCTAACCATGGGCGGATTATTTGGCTTTCGTCAAATGAAAGTCCAACAGTTCCCTGATATTGATTTACCAGCGGTAGTGGTGACAGTGACCTTGCCCGGAGCAGCGCCAGCGCAGTTAGAAAATGATATTGCCAAAAAAATAGAAAATAAACTCACTAGCATTAATGGTATTAAACATATTCGCAGCACCTTACAGACGGGGGCTGCAACTATTGCTACTGAGTTTGTATTAGATAAAGATATCCAAGAAGCTGTCGATGATGTGCGCTCGGCAGTCGGAGAAGTACGTGGTGACCTCCCCGCTGCGGCGAATGACCCTATTATTACTAAAGTTTCTACCTCCGGCTTTCCGGTGGTTACTTATTCAGTAGCTGCTGACAATATGAGCGTTGAGGATCTATCTTGGTTCGTTGATGATACGATTACTAAGCGCTTATCTGATATCCAAGGGGTCGGCTCAATCAGCCGTATTGGTGGCCTTGAGCGCAAAATTACTGTAGCAGCAGATCCTATAGCCTTAAGTGGATTGCAGTTGTCTATCAGTCAGCTGTCACAGCAGATCTCTGGTATTCAGCAGGACAGCTCAGGCGGTGAATCACAAGTCGGGAACAGCACCCAAACCATTCGAGTGTTAGGCGCTGTTGAGCGTGCCCGTGAGCTCAATGACCTACAGATAGCGGTTCCTACAGGCGGTACGCAAGCGCTAGGACGCATGGCTGAAGTCACTGATGGTCCTGACGACCCAAACTCTATCGCTAAGCTCGATGGAAAAGTGGTGGTGGCCTTTAACGTAGTGCGCTCGCGTGGTGCTAGTGAAGTGGAGGTGACTGAGCGTATAGATACTGAACTGGCTAAGCTGGCGACGGATATGCCTAATATCACGGTAGAAAAAGTCTATGATCGAGCAACGCCAGTCGCTGAGGACTATTCAGCATCATTACGGATGTTGATTGAAGGGGGGATTCTTGCGGTTATCGTAGTGTTTTTATTCTTACGGAATATCCGTGCCACTATTGTCACCGCTGTAGCCCTGCCACTATCGATTATTCCTACCTTTTTAGGGATGTATTTATTTGATTTCAGCCTCAATATTATCTCGCTACTGGCCTTGTCCTTAGTTATAGGGGTGCTAGTCGATGATGCTATCGTTGAAGTCGAAAACATCATGCGCCATTTACGCATGGGTAAGACGCCTTATCAAGCAGCGATGGAGGCAGCTGATGAAATTGGCCTAGCAGTAGTAGCCACCACTTTTACTTTGATTGCGGTGTTTTTACCTACTGCTTTTATGGGCGGTATTGTTGGTCAGTTCTTCCGTCAATTTGGTTGGACAGCAGCGTTGGCTATTTTTGCCTCGTTAATGGTGGCGCGTCTTATTACTCCAATGATGGCCGCTTATATCTTGCGTCCTGAAAAAAAGCACGTTGAAAAACAAAGCTTGATGATGACTGGCTACCTCAAGGTAGTCTCCTGGACGCTAAAGCATCGTTGGCTGACTATGGGTGCAACTTTAGTGCTGTTTGTCGCCTCGCTGGGATTAGTTAAACTACTGCCTACGGGTTTTATTCCCGATAATGATATTGACCAGACACGAGTAGCGATTGAGCTGACTCCGGATGTAGAATTGGCAGATACAGAACGGGTAGCCGCGCTGGCAAGTGAGCGTATATTAGCTTTGCCCGAGGTCACCCATATCTTTACCTCTATTGGTGAGGGACAAGCCTCTATGGGCTCAGAATCTAGCGGTGGTAAAGCTAAAAACATTGCTGGACTAGATATAGTATTAGCTCCACGAGCTGAGCGTGGCTCTAAGCAACAAATTGAACAACAGATCAGTTCGATATTGTCAGAAGTCCCCAGTGCCCGTTTCACTGTTGGCTTATCAAGCGGCGGTGAGACCGGTTATAATTTTTCGTTAACTAGTACTAGCCCAGAAGTATTAGAAAAAACCGTACAACAGATTATGAGTGATATTCGTGCTTTACCTATGGTGGGTTCGGTCACCAGTGACCGTAGTCTGCCACGTCAAGAGCTGACGGTAACCCCTGATCGCTTAGCGATGGCCGATAAAGGGGTGACTACCCAAGCTATAGCTAACACTTTACGTATCGCTACAGTTGGCGACTATGAGCAGAGCTTATCTAAGCTCAATTTAGATACACGGCAGATACCGATAGTAGTACGCTTGCCTGATATCGCCAAACAAAGCGTTAATCAGTTAGAGGGGTTATACGTACCTACTAGCCAAGCAACTGGACAAGGGGTGCGAGTAGGGGAAGTGGCCAGTTTAGACTTTGGTACGGGGCCCGCCCAAATTAAGCGACTGGATCGTGAGCGTGCTATTAGTATTACTGTGCAGCCTAATGATGGTGCACTAGGTGAGCTAATAGAAGCGGTAAAAGGTACGCCAACTATGCAGAGTTTACCGGCCTCTATCACGGTGATTGATCAAGGCCAAGCCGAAAGTATGGCTGAGCTATTTAGCGGTTTTGTTATCGCCATGTCAGTCGGCATTGTCTGTATCTTAGGGGTACTGATTTTATTATTCGGCAAGCTATTGCAGCCTTTTACTATTCTTATGGCCCTGCCATTATCTATTGGCGGTGCTTTCGTCGGGCTAGTCCTTACTAAGAGTAGCTTATCGATGCCATCGATGATTGGCTTTATCATGCTGATGGGTATCGCTACTAAAAACTCTATTTTGTTAGTGGATTACGCTATTATTGCGCAAAATCGTGGGCTGATGCGCTTTGACGCTATTCTTGATGCTTGTCGCAAACGGGCACGGCCTATTATTATGACTACGATTGCAATGGGTGCTGGTATGCTGCCATTAGTATTTGGCTGGGGCGAGGCTGATCCGACCTTCCGTCGTCCGATGGCTGCCGCTGTGCTAGGCGGTTTAGTGACTTCTACATTATTAAGTTTAGTGGTGATTCCAGTGGTTTATACCTTAATGGACGATGTGTCAGGCTGGTTTAGCCGATGGCTGATTCCGCATGGTAAAAATGCTCACAATTCTAATGATGAACCACAACCTGTTATTGAAAATGATAAATAGTAACTGTTACCTATCAGGACAGGGCAATCAAAAAGTAATAGGTTGCGCTGTCAGCTTAGGAGCGAATACTAGCAGGATAAGTTTGAATTACTAACCGACTTGGCAACCTTACCAGCAAAGGAATCATCAGTCGCTGTGTATTGTTGCAAGCCATAGCCCTTTATAGCAGTAGGCTAAGACTAAATAGATAAAGTCTTAGTCTTTTTTATGGGCTTGTTAAAGTCGATGACCATTAAAAAAGTCGATAATCTGTTACTCTGAGCTGACCGCCTTATCTTAATACCGAGCGAGACTAGCAATGAATGAATTAGTGCCACAAGGGACGCTTGCTCATAGCAATGCTTGGTTTATTCCTTTTTTATGCCTGTTAGTAGGTGGCTTACTATTGGGCATATCTACCAATTTGGCCAAGTACGCTAGCGAAATAGGGTTGACCCCATTAGCATTTTTGTTTTGGTCAATCTCTGGAGCAGCACTAATTCTATTAGTAGTAGCCTTAGTAAAAAAGGAGCATTTATCTCTTAACGCTCGTAGCTTGGAGTACTATACGATTGCCGCATTAGTCAGTGTTGCCGGCTCTAATTTGATTTTCTTCTCTGCTATTGCGCACGTAGGTGCTGGTTTTGTTGCTTTAATTATTGCTCTACCACCGTTGCTTACTTATCTGGGTGCTCTAGCGTTACGCATAGAGCGCTTTAGTCGCTTGCGTGCCTTTGGGGTGGCGGCGGCGTTAGCTGGAGCAGGAGTATTGGCTGCACGTAAGTTTGCTGCGCCAGATGCCAGCATATTTTGGATTTTGTTGGCGCTCTGTGGCCCTGTATTACTAGCTATCGGTAATATCTATCGGAGCTTACGCTGGCCGGATAAAGCTTCTGCAATTGCGCTTGCTCCTGGTATGTTGATTGCCGCTGCCTGTATCCTCGCTATCGTTGGAATGTTACCAGGTTTTTCCTTGGCGCTACCGCTTGGCGAAAGTAAGACTGGCGGATTAATATTGCTGCAGGCTAGTATTTTTGCTGCTCAATTTTTACTGCTATTCTTATTACAAAAGACTGGTGGCCCAGTGTTATTAAGCTTATTAGGAGCAGTAGGTGCAATAGTTGGAGTACCTATAGCGGTATTTTTGCAGGGCGAAGCGCCACCAGAGGGGCTTATTTTAGGGGCTTCACTGATTGGGCTTGGGGTGATTTTGGTCACTTGGGGTGGAGTAAAAATGGCGGCAGCCATCAAGAGTGATAGCTAAAGAGATAAATCATTACTAATAAAAGACCAAGGCCTCTTTAATCTTCACTAGTAAACCCTGCTGTTAGCTAATAAAAAAGGTATTAGTACTAAAATATTTAGGCTATACAAAATCATGAGATAGGGGGTTCTTCGAGCGTTATTAAAATACCTACGTCCACTAGTAAGATAGAGGGCTATAAATACAGGGCTATAAATAGAGAGTTATAAAAAGTCAGAAAACTATAATGTCGCAATAAATGCAGTTAACGGGTATAACAACATTAATCGCTGCCACAGTCTAGCCCTTTAGCTTGGTCAAATAGTCCAAGTTAAAGGGTCAGTTCATAATAAAACAGTGCTTTTTGCCTTCTACTATTTCACTAAATTTTTAACTAGTGATTTCTATTGCTAGTTAGCTTGCTACTTTCATCCTCCTAGCGACAATCACTCAAAACAAATATGCGCCGCCTGATTACAGAAGGTTTGCTTACCATTTTTGAATCCTGCCAAGGCTTGTGCTACGGTTCTAATAGTTTCTACTGAATCCTTGGCTTCTACTACTACTAAAGTAGCCATTGCCCCTACTGCTATCTCAGTGTCGAGCGCCAATAACTTAGCCGCATTTTTGCTAATCATATCGAATGCCATTGCTATTTCATCATCGGTCGATAGCTGGGCGATATTGGCATACAAGTTGGCCATTCTAATCAATGAGGCGTCGCCGTAAGGGGTAAAAGCATTGAGGATATTATTAGTAGAAATCGTGGTATTAACTCCTAACTCTGCAAACTGATTAGCATTGACTGTGCCTCGGGGTATCAAAGACTCACAATCACTGCCATTGATATAGATATCAGTAGCCGGTAACACGATCAAGGTAATATCTGCCATTTTTAGTAAGCCAGCCATCTCTCCACGCTTCATCTTATCCATAGCTGAGAGCTTAGTAACGTGACCGATAGAGACGCGGCCTTGATAGTTGCGCTTAATGGTTTCTTCGAAAACCTTTGGAATACTTGATCCTTCTGGGTCTAAATCAAAATCCAAGTGAAAATCGACATCGACGTCAAACTTTTCAGCTATATCAAATATCATTTCGATATGCTGCTCTGGATTTTCATCTTTATAGGGACAACCCCCTAGCAGATCCGCGCCTTGGGCTAATGCTTGCTGTAATAACTGCTGGGTTAGCGGTTTAGTGGTCAAGCCTGACTGCGCAAAAGCACAAAGCTCTATATCGATAGCAAAGGCGTATTTATCCTGCACTCTTTTTAGCGCTCTAAAGCTACGCATTTCAGTTTGTTCATCCGTTTCAACAAAAGTACGCATGGCTACCGTACCTTTTTTGATAGCCATCTCTATGACCTTTGAGGCGCGTTCGAATACATCTTCTTCAGTGAACTGTTCTTTGGCTTTACCCGTCTCATCAACGGCTTCTTCTAGAGTGCCTTGTTCTACACTACAGCGATCTAAAATACAGGCTTTGTCAAGGTGAATATGACTCTCATAAAACCCTGCACAGACAAAATTGCCTTGAGCGTCATAAACTCTGCTACTGGCTGCCGCTTCACTATCATGGCTATCATCACTATTAATAGCATTTTCTATATCATCAATACGCTTGATGTGAGCGCCTTCTATGCTGATATTAACTAAGTTTTTACGGCCCGCTAATTGAGCGTTTTTTATAATTAGATCTATCATTATTATTTATTCCGTTTTTGAGGGTGTTAGGGCCAATTGGTTTCAAAATCTGCGTTTTACTAGTAAAACGATGATATTCAATAGAGGTTAGCATCAGCTAAGGTTTGGGTAAAATAATAGATGAGTTTACCGATATTCGCTAGGAATTATTATCTATATCTGATGCTTATTACGTAGCTGAATTTAATGATAGCTTATAAACCTTAAGTCGTTATTAACGTGAATGAGGCAGAATAGTTGCTAGGAACTTATAAATTCTGCAAGTTTTGAGCTTACATTTATATTTTCACCGAGGTGTTTTTAATTTTACCATCATGGCGTTTTGGCTGTGTAGCTCTGCTGTGATACTAAAGCTCTCATACTAAAGCTGTGATTGAATTTATTCTAATATTTCGTCACTTTTAGCAGCTATGTTTTTAGTTTCCTCATAGTGCCGACTATAGTTCGCTAACGTATCTTCACAATAAATAATTAATATATTTATTGTTTTGTTAACAAAATTAGTTAACAATGTTTGTTAACAATTATTCTTTCGTCACTAACTAAGCAGTTGTCATAACCTAATTAATTGATAACAGCACGCTGTGAGGATTCTAGTTATAAGCCGCAATTGAACAATATCTACGACCAATAAAATCGTAGCAAGCGCCCGTAAAACAGCGCTTGTTGGTACTACAATTATTGCAGCTTTCACAATGAATTCTCCTGCCTGTATTCAAAGATATTATGATGAAGACAAGCTAAAGACAAAGGGCTGAATGCCGTAGCAGTAGCCTGTTCTGATGATCCCTCTATTAGGGTCTGTTATGAATTATTTTCAGGCTTAGCCGTTGGGATTTTTGCACTGCTATGACCGATTTAACTGAATGGTTAACATAAAAAGCCGTTATTTAGCTGATTGACAGCGTCAAGATAGCAATGCACAAAGTCGAGGCCTTAGTAATAAGTGGAATGAAAATGAGCAAAATTGGAGCATAAGTGCTGGCAATTTAATATCAACAAAGTATGACCCACTAAAAATTGTTCCAAGGAAGGGAAGTGTTATGAACTCTAAAGAAGATTATGTAGCGACAGCAGAAACAAGAACTACCCTTGTTGAAACTACAGGTGACGAAACTCTAAAGCCAAATGGCCCAGAAGATAGAACTTTAGGGGCGCTTGGCTACATGTCTTTGTGGGTTGGAGACGGTGTGAACATGGGTAATATGACGCTCGGTGCGAGCGTTATAGTTGCTGGTATGGCAGTATTGAATATTTGGCAGACTATCACAGCTGCATTAATTGCCATTGCCATTGTTTCCACCTTTTTTGCATTAAACGACAGAGCAGGCTATAAATACGGTATTCCTTACGTTGCTCACTTAAAAGCATCGTTTGGTAAAAAAGGAACACTGCTCTCTTCACTACTCCGTGCAGTGCCTGCTGTCATCTGGTATGGGGTTCAAAGTTGGATCGGCGGTACCGCATTAAATGAGGTGTTCAAAATATTATCAAGTGGCGCTTTTGATAATGTCTTTGTTGGATTCATTATTCTCATAATTGTGCAAATATTGCTTTCAATGAAAGGCTTTCATAGTATTAAAGTCGTTGAATCGGTGGCATCTGTGGTGCTGATGGGTATCGTCATTACGGTATTTATCATACTAGTTAAAGACCATAGCGCAGCCATTTCAACTTCTTGGATTAATGCTAAAGGCACATGGGGAATCGAGTTCTTTGCCTATATTATGGTCTTCCTTGGTAACTACGCCGCTATATTTTTGAGTGCAGCAGACTATTCACGCGAACTAAAAACAGGCTACACGGACAAAAAAAGAGGACTTCTTTACTTTATACCGATTATCGTAGCTTATGGCTCAGTAGTGGTTGTAGGCGCTATGCTTGCCAGTGCGACAGGTTATACCAATCCAGCACTAGGGTTACCAGCATTATTTGACAACGTTTATATGCAATTATTCATCTCTGTATTCATTGTGTTTGGCGCTATCGCGGTCAATTTAGTAGCAAACATTGTTACGCCAGCTTATGTTGTTCAACTATTTACCAAACTGAACTACAAAGCTTCAGTAACCATTACCGGAATACTTGCGATGGGATCATTTCCATGGCTGTTAGTGCAGGATGATAATGCAAAAGGATTGGATACTTTCGTTCATGTCTACTCAGCTTTTCTTGGACCTCTTATTGCTATTCTTCTTGTCGACTTCTATTTTATGAGAAAACAGCATATCGATATCAAAGAACTATACAAAACAGATGGGGACTTTGAAGAGGTGAATTATGCTGCATTGCTAGCGCTTGCTATCGGTACAGCAGCAGCATTCATATTCGTTGATCTCGCTTGGTTAATCGGACTAATCGTTGCCGGTATTGCTTATCCGATTATTACCAAAACAATGTTTAAAGGTTCTACATTCAAAAAAGGCACTATTTTTGAAAAGGAAATTTAATACTATAACAAGAGCAGTAAAATCGATGAATTTCTGCTCTTTTTATTCTAAATAAGCCAACTGTTGCGTTAGATGACCAAGCTGAAAAGAGTCCGTTTCTATTAATTTAGTAAGGCACTATCACTAAGAGTATTTATTCTTACTAATATTAGGGCGTATTGAACATTCGATCACAGCGTTGATAAATCAGTAGCTACCAGCAGTGGCTACTTGTGAAGACTCAACAGGCCCTAATCGTTATAGCTATTTTGTGACAATAAAAAATCCCTAATACTGTTCAACACGGTATTAGGGATTTTGGTAATAAGTACTACTACTTTATATCACTGTCTAATCAGCCATAAACTACTCAACGGTAACCGACTTGGCCAAGTTACGAGGTTGATCAACGTCAGTACCACGCATAACCGCCACGTGGTAAGACAATAGCTGCACTGGTATGCTATAAACAACCGGTGCTAGCGTCTCGCAAACGTCAGGTACGTAAACCACATGCATACGATCTTCAGCGACCATTTTGCTTGATTCACTAGCGAATACGAATAGCTCGCCATGACGGGCATGAACCTCTTGCATATTAGCTTTTAGCTTATCGAACATACTGTCTTTAGGAGCTAATACGACAATGGGCATATCCTTGTCTACTAATGCCAAAGGACCATGTTTAAGTTCACCAGCTGCGTAACCTTCAGCATGGATATAAGAGATCTCTTTAAGTTTCAGTGCGCCTTCAAGGGCTATTGGAAACTGTAGACCACGGCCTAAGAATAGGCAGCTTTTCTTATCCTCAAAGCTTTCGCTCATGGTTTTGATAGCAGCGTCTAAATGTAAGCTGGCATAAAGCTGACCGGGCAACTGCTGTAGTTCACTAAGTAAAGTGCCTAAACGCTCGCTATCCATACGCTGCTGAGTAGCGCCGACTTTCAATACTAATAACATTAAAGCGACCAGCTGAGTGGTGAAAGCCTTAGTGGAAGCTACGCCAATCTCAGGACCTGCAAGGGTAGGCAAGTAAATATCAGTCTCACGGACTAATGACGAGGTGGCAACATTACACAGGGCCAGACTCACCAAGCCAGTAGGCTTTTGTTTTTGAGTATCACGTAGAGCCGATAAAGTGTCAGCAGTCTCACCAGATTGCGAAATGCAAATCACTAACGAGTTGTCGACTACTACTGGGTTACGATAGCGAAATTCGCTCGCCACTTCAACTGAGCAGGGCAGACGGGTTAAGTTTTCAAACCAGTACTTAGCCACCATGCCAGCATGATAGCTAGTACCACAAGCCAATATTTGAATGTTACGAATACCGGACAGCTTATCCTCATGACGTTGTAAGAAATCATCACGTAGCTTTGAGGTGTTAGTGCTATCAATGGCCATCTCTAAAGTGCGAGCGACTGCATCTGGCTGCTCATAGATCTCTTTGAGCATATAGTGCTTAAACTCGCCTTTATCGGCATTATGTTGCTGTGCATCTATCTCATGAATCTTACGACTGACTTCTACACCATCAGCAAATATTTGAATACTATTACGAGTCAGCTTGGCAATGTCACCTTCTTCTAGGTACATAAAGCGGTTGGTTACTGGTAACAGTGCTAGTTGATCGGATGCGATAAAGTTCTCACCGATGCCTACACCAATCACTAATGGCGAGCCTAGACGTACGGTAATTAATTCCTCTGGGCTATCTACATGCACAATGCCTAGGGCAAAAGCGCCATGTAATAAGGGAATGACTGCACGTACTGCTTCTAATAAATCAGGAGTCTGTTTATAAAGGTCATTAATCAGATGCGCCACAACTTCAGTATCAGTTTGTGAAGTAAACTCATAGCCTTTAGCGATCAGCTCTTCTTTGAGCTCAGCATAGTTCTCAACGATACCGTTATGCACCACAGCGATTTTGCCAGATACATGCGGATGTGCGTTACGCTGTGCAGGTTCGCCATGAGTCGCCCAACGGGTATGAGCAATACCGATATGACCATCAAAAAACTCAGGATTGATAGCGACAGCATCGACCAATGCTTGCACTTTGCCAACTTGACGTTCACGATGCAGCTCGCCATCACGAATTACTGTGAGACCAGCAGAGTCATAACCTCGGTACTCTAAACGCTTGAGACCCTCAAGTAAGATATTGGCAATATTACGTTCAGCGACTGCGCCTACGATTCCACACATGGCTATTCCTTAAATTAAATATATTTGGTTATTTGGTTATTTATTAAATTAGAAGGGCTGTAAAAATATAGGTTAATTAAATACTATTAAGCAGCGCTGCAAACCTTGCTACGCTGCTTGATATTTATTAGGTTGTTCATACCAGCTAGAACTATTTAAGCTCTTAGCGCCATGCCATTACTTGATGGGTCTTTGAAAACCTGACTTCTGAACTTGGCGTCCTCGAGCCAATGCCAAGGCATCAGCGTCTACATCATCAGTAATCACTGAACCAGCACCGACCGTAGCATTTTTGCCGATAGTCACTGGGGCGACTAAGCTTGAATTAGAGCCAATAAAGGCATTATCGTTGATAATAGTTTGAGACTTATTGACACCGTCATAGTTACAAGTGATAGTACCAGCACCGATGTTAGCATTAGTACCAACCGTTGCATCGCCGATATAGCTAAGGTGATTGACCTTACTGCCTTTACCGATAACTGACTTTTTGATTTCAACGAAGTTGCCAACTTTACTGTTATCAGACAATACGGTATCAGGGCGCAGATGAGCAAACGGACCAACATCTACCCCAGCACCTACTTGCGCATGATCGATGACACAATAAGGCTTTATGTGGCAAGCGTTACCTAGCTGTGAGCTCTTAATGACGCAGCCAGCTTCGACATAGACGTTATCCCCTAAGGTACAATCGCCCTCAAACACTACGTTAATATCTATGAATACATCTTGACCAGCCGTCAAGCTGCCCCGAATATCAACTCGTGTCGGATCAGCAAACTGGACGCCAGCCACTTGTAAATCATGGACTAGCTTACTCTGCCATGAGCGCTCTAAGCTTGCGAGCTGCTGACGGTTATTAACCCCTTCGATCTCAAAGGCATGCTCAGGCTCAATCGCTGCAATACTAATACCATCTGCTACCGCCATTTTTACGATGTCAGTGAGATAGTACTCTTGTTGCGCGTTATCATTGGACAATTCAGGCAAGTATTTATGCAGTAGGGCATTATCAACGCAGTAAATACCACTGTTAATCTCAGTAATCTGCTGCTCAGCGCTACTAGCGTCTTTTTGCTCAACGATAGCTTCAATGTCACCATTGCTGTTACGCTTAATACGACCTAGGCCAAAAGGATTATTGACTGTCAAAGTTAGCATTGACATGCCGTTGGTATTGGCCGCTCGCAATAAAGTCAAAGTTCGACCACTAACTAACGGTACATCACCATATAGGATTAGACTTTGACCTTCTTTAGGTAGCTTATCTAGAGCAACCTTTACCGCATGGCCAGTACCTAACTGTTCTGTTTGTGCCACCCAAGTGATAGATAAATGTGCATATTGATCATCAATTGCTGTCTGCACTTGATCGCCACCAAAGCCATAAACCACGATAGTGTCATCGACAGTCAGCTGATAACAAGTATCTAATACATGACCTAATAAAGACTTGCCCGCTAAGGTTTGCAATACTTTTGGCTTAGCCGATTGCATACGAGTGCCTTTACCGGCAGCGAGGATAACGACAGAAAGAGATGAAGTCATAGTATTCCTAAAAGATATTGCTAAAATAAAGCCACAAATGTAACAAGGTATGACTTAATTATAACGCAAAGTTGTTGATAAAAACTTGTGAATACAAAAAATATATAATGTTATAAAAGTGTTAGGTCTATATCTTTTTGCTAAACCTGTGCTTAGATAAGACCTATTTATCAAAATAATAGTGATAAAGCACTTTTTATCAATACTCTTTATAAAGCAGTTAATAGGCTTAGTATTAGCTCTTGTGATGGCCACTATAGCTATACAATAAAGCTTTAAAGCATAATGCCCGTTATGGCGATCATCCATATAACGGCAGCCATGATACCCGCTATGATATCGTCAAGCATAATCCCCAAACCGCCAGCGACTTTTTTGTCCGCCCAATCAATTGGTGGTGGCTTAATAATGTCAAAAAACCGAAACAGGATAAAGGCAAGGGCTAAAGAGAGGATGCCCAATGCTTGGGTAATATCATGCCAAAAAGTAGCAGTACTTACGCCTAGATAAGAAAAAGGCAATAAAGTAATCCAGATACCTGACCACTCATCCCAAACAATATGCGGATCGTCATGGACACCCATTAGCTCTGAGGTACGCCCACATATCCATACCCCAACCACGCAAGATAGCAAAGTAATAATAAAAAATGCTGTAAAGCCTAAGCTCATGAGTGGTACGGCGATAAGCAAGCCACCGACTGTACCCCAAGTACCTGGCGCACGACGTGGCAACCCACTGCCTAGACCAATACCTAACCAATAGACAACACTATCCAGCGCACTGGCATTGGCGGGTAGAGACGGGCAGTCATTAGCTTTGCTAATATCAGGCTTAGTGCTATGTTTAGATGAGTCGTCAGTCATGATCTAACCTGTAAAGTGTTGATAACCAGTGAGCGTAGGTAGCGTATTAAAAGGTGCTGGCTGCTCAACAGTTACTGCCTGTCCTTGATAAAACAGGATAGGATTTAGCATTAAGGTAGGGTTGCTGTTCTGATCTTCAGGGGTATCAGCAGCGATGGCAATAACCTCGCCGATACAGCTAACGGCAGTATTATCGATAGGCGGTTCGATATCAGCGGGCAAAGTAAAAGCCAACTCATAATCATCCCCACCTGCCAATTGGCATAATAAGCGCTCAGATAAATCAACTTTGGCTAAAGCACTGCTGGTTGGCAAGCGCTCAAGATCAATACGCATAGTGACAGCGCTTTGTTGGCAGATATGACCTAAGTCTTGATAAAGGCCGTCAGAGATATCTATCATCGCCGTCGCACCGATTTGTGCTAGTTTAGCCCCCAGCGTGATACGTGGAGTGGGCATATGTAAACGATGGCTGAGCTCAAGCCCAGTCACATTATCAGGGTGTTGCAACGCATAACTGGCATCGCCAAGGGTACCCGAAACATAAACTTTATCACCCACTTGTGCGCCTGACCTATAGACCGCTGGCGTGTTCGAGCTCAAAAGACCTTGAGCACTAACGCTCAATACTAGATTGTCGCTACGCGTAGTGTCACCGCCAATAAGGGTGACGCCAAATAATTGGCAAGCATGAAATAGACCTTTGGCAAACTCAGTTAACCACTGCTCATAAGCAAGGCGCTCAGGCAAGGCTAGCGCTAATAAAATGCTGTGTGGCGTTGCACCCATAGCCGCTAAGTCTGAGACATTAACCGCTACGGCTTTATAGCCAATAGCAAAAGCCAGTCTTTGCACCTCTGACCAATCAGCGCTAAAGTGCCGCCCTTGAACTAAGGTATCGATACAGCTGACTAAGCGCGCACCAGTAGGCACGCCCATGACCGCCGCATCATCGCCAATACCTTTTTCGATATCAGCCGGTAAGGGTAGCGCTGCTTGCAACTGGCAAAATATACGCTCAATCAGCTCAAACTCAGTCATGATTAGTCTTGGCTTCTATTAACAGAAGCATCTGCAACAGTACTATCAGTTGCAACAGTATCTGATTGTTCGTTATCTGCTTGATCGCTGTTAGTCACCTTTTCTGCAGTTTGCTCTGCTACGTTGCTTGTTATTGTTTCTGCTACTGCATCATCTGCTACTAGACTATCTTCTACGGCTAGTACAGCCGCGCTATTATCGCCAGTAGCATCATCGTTAGCGACAGTCGCTGCTACCGTTAATACGCTATTTTGTTCAGCAGTAGTATCGATAGCTTTTTCATTAATAACCGTGTCATTAATAACCGCATCATCAGCAACACTTTCGTCTTTTTGTGGCGCAGCTACTGGCTTTACGCTTTGTTGTTGCGCTTTTTTGGTATTGGCTGCTGCCGCTTGAGCGGTACTAGTTCCAGCGTTTACCTTAGTGGGACGGTTACGTTTGACACTAGCATTATTAGCACTAATACGTGGCTTAGTAGAAGCGGTTGCGCTGCTATCTGTTTCAGCACTAATGGCTGGCTCATTTGTACTAGCGGCTACTTTTACTACAGCTGGTTTTTGTGAATTGCGTTTATTAGCCTTAGTGTCTGCTTGTACTTCAGCAGCACGTAACTCAACGGCCATTCTATCGAGTACCGCATTAATTAATTTGTGTGCATCAGTAGCACCAAAGTGATTATTAAGCTTCATCGCTTCATCCATAACTACTTTATATGGAATTTCTAAGCGGTTTTGCAGCTCATAAGCACCAATAAGCAAAATAGCATGCTCAACAGTATCTAACTTATCGACTTCACGGTCTAACTGCTGACTAATAAGGGCATCTAGTGCTTGGATTTGTTCTGGAATATCACGCATCATTTCATGATAGTAACCAATATGCACTGTATGCATAGCATTAGTGGCACGAGTACGCGCAGCAATGTCATGCGGCGCATTGTCTTTCCAACCTAGTTTACCGCTGGTATCAAAGCGACGATCAGTCATTAGCCATTCATAAAGACCTTGCATAGCAAAGCGCCGTGCCTTACGCACAGCAGTGTGACTAGTCTTATAAGAAGACTCACTCATATCGAAGTGTTGGTCACCAGCACTACTGCTCGCTAAGCTGATAGCTTCAGCTTGCTCAGCCTTTTGATCATGGGTTTGTGCTGTTTTCGCAGCGCTAATGGCGCGCTTGAGTTGGTCAGTCATAAGGGAAAAATACCTAAATGTTAAATAGTGGTTTTAATCAATAGTGTTCACTAACGATTCTAAACAATGCTGTTAAATAGTAGTCGACTGATAAATATTATCAGTACATCTTAAAGCTTAAACGCCATGATGGTTAACCACAGCGCCTATTAAATTATAATCAGACAATAAAATTCAAAAAGCGGTAATCAGCTGCTTATCAACGCTGTCAAATTAAGCAACATCATCGCTATCGTCGATATCTAACTGCGACAATACAGCGATCATTTCTAGGACTACCATGGCAGCTTCTGAGCCTTTATTGCCAGCTTTAGTACCTGAACGTTCGATAGCTTGTTCAATAGTATCAGTAGTCAATACCCCATTACTTACTGGAATATTATAATCAGTAGCAACACTACTTAGACCTTTGGCTGATTCGCTAGCTACAAAGTCAAAGTGTGGCGTGCTACCACGGATAATAGCACCCAAAGCTACGATAGCGTCAAAACGATCTGATTCGGCAGCACGCTGAGCGACTAATGGTAATTCAAAAGCACCAGGCACACGGATAACAGTGATATTGCTACCCAAAACGCCATGACGTAATAAGGCGTCGATAGCGCCATCAACTAATGACTCAACTACAAAACCGTTGAAACGAGCCACGACAATACCGATACGAGCGTCTTCATTTTGATGCAAGTTGCCATCAATATGAGTAACATCATCACGCTGCTGTTTTAGATTTGACATAAAGCTATCCTTTGTTACTTATTAAAATGAGGAATTAAATTATTGTTTAAGGCTTTAATCAATTTTTAAACGACTAATTGACTAAAAACAAAACGAAAATAAATAGTTAGCGCTATGATAGCATTTTTCTATATAAAGGGTCTGTTGAACATTGACAAATATGCACGACATTTGGCTACTAATGGTATTTCAAAGTCAGGTTACAAACGCATAGCTATGCCTTGAGCAGCCATGTACTGTTTGGCCTCAAGAATAGTATGTTCACCGAAGTGAAAAATACTGGCAGCTAGCACCGCATCGACGCCACCTTTTAGTACTCCATCAGCTAAATGTTGCAGGTTACCAACGCCACCTGAGGCAATTACTGGCACATTAACTAAGCTAGTAATTCGCTGCATAAGCGCTAAATCATAGCCTTTTTTAGTGCCATCGCCATCCATTGAAGTGACTAACAATTCACCTGCGCCTAGAGCCGCCATTTTTGCCGCCCAAGCAACGGCATCAATACCAGTTGGCTTACGTCCACCATGAGTGAAAATCTCCCAACGTGGTACTAGCAGGCCATCAACCGTTATGTCAGCTACGCGCTTGGCGTCGATAGCCACTACGATACATTGATTACCAAATTTCTGTGCCGCTTCGCCTACGAATTCAGGAGTAAATACTGCTGCTGAATTAATCGCTACTTTATCTGCGCCAGCGTTAAGCAAATTACGGATATCAGCAATTTTGCGTACCCCGCCGCCAACGGTTAACGGTACAAATACGGTCTCTGCCATACGCTCAACAGTATGATAAGTAGTATCACGCTCATCATTAGTCGCCGTAATGTCCAAAAAGGTAATTTCATCGGCCCCTTGTTCATTGTAGCGTCTGGCCACTTCAACTGGATCACCAGCATCTTTTATATCGACAAATTGTACGCCTTTTACCACGCGGCCATTATCGACATCCAAACAAGGTATGATACGTTTTGCTAGCATGAAACCGCCTATTGGATAGTAGAAGAATACAAAGGTAAATAATATAAAATGCTATGATACTCGTTACTTTTTTACAAAACAAATGCTAAGGGTATTTATGTGTCAACTGCTTGGGGTTAATAGTAAAAATCCTGCAGATATTGGTTTTTCTTTTAGTGGATTTCGCCGTCGTGGTGGCTTAACTGATGATCATGTTGATGGCTTTGGTGTGGCCTATTTTGAGCCTACAGGGTTGCGCATCTACTGTGATGATCGTGCAGCTATGGACTCACCAATTGCAGAATTAGTAGCTAACGCTAAGATTAAAGCGCTCAATACTATAGTGCATTTACGGAAATCTGATGATAGCTTACTGCGCAATGCCCATCCTTTTGTACGTGAGATATGGGGCGAGTCTTGGGCGTTTTCTCATAATGGTAAGATGACTATTGAACAGGCGACTGACAGCGACCCTATCAGGCAAGGAGTGTCTCATTATTACTGTCCAGTAGGCGACACTGATTCAGAATTTGCCTTTTGTTATTTACTTAATCAGCTCAAAGATAATTTTGAGCAGAAACCTGCTGATAAAACCCTTTTTGACTTTTTAACTGAACAATGTCGCTTTTTGGCTAATTATGGTCTATTTAACTGTCTATTATCCAATGGCGACTGGTTATTAAGTTATGCTAATACTTTATTGTTTTATGTCACGCGCCAAGCGCCTTTTGGTCTAGCTACTTTAGTTGATGCTGATATCAGTATTGATTTTCAGCAAGTTAATGATCCTGATGATGTTATGACCGTATTAGCAACTATACCGCTGACTACTAATGAAGATTGGCAGCAGCTAGCAGTCAATGAGTGCGTGATTTTTGCAGAGGGTAGAATCGCTCATCAAGATATCCCTAAACAGCCGATTTATTTATCGATTGAAAAAGGCTTACAGATCGCCAAAAGTGCATAGCTTATACGCTTCTTGACTATGACTATGACTATGACTATGACAAGTTGGCTACTAATACTAAGTGTCTATGCTGATAAAGTCGCTATTAAAAAAAATGGCTATAGTTGGTTTTGCCGTTTTTGTTTGATCAATAGCCTTATACAATAGCCGTTTACGACAGCAGCACCCTGTTATAAGCATTAAGCTATTATTTTAAACTGGCTATACTAAAATCATTACTATATTCGGCGCATTTTCGCCAAATTTCTACCCTGCTATTTAATGTTTGCTTATAGATACCTTTATTGTCACTATTGTCATCTAAATTTTAGCTATTAAACTTCTTATTGAGCATAATTTCCTATTCATTCATTTTTTACGAGAACGCCCATGTCTGTCTATACCCAGTTAACCAATGAGCAATTTTCAACCTTTTGTCAAAGCTTTGGGGTGTCTTTTGCCCGAGCGATTCCTATTACTCAAGGGATCAAAAACTCTAACTGGTTTATTCAAACGACGGACGATAGCGATGGTGAGCACTCTTACGTCTTTACCTTATTTGAAGAGCGTCCAGCAACAGATATCGAAAAGATGGCGGTGATACTCAATCAGCTGGTTGGTAAATTACCGGTTGCTGCCCCGCTAGCGTTGCTTAATGCAGCAGATGCTAATGTAAATGATGCTAATGATGCGAGCGACGATCAACGCTATGTCATTCATTACCAAAACAAAGCCATAACTCTAGTGCCATGTTTGGCTGGCGAGCATCCTAAGCAAACCACTCAAGCGATGTGCCATGAGATTGGAGCGGCTTTGGCGTTGCTGCATGAAACCCTGCAAGCGTTGCAGCCTAGTGAAGATTATGGCGTTGCATTATACCCGTGGGCGCAAGTACGTGACCGCGAGATCCAGTTTATGCCGGGTGATGAAGCCAAATTAATGCGCGATATTTGGCAATCCTATACTGACTTGCCGCTGGCTACTTTGCCTAAAGGTCTCTGTCATCTCGATATGTTCGCTGATAACACCCTTTGGGACTTACCCGCTAGCAATGGACCACAAGCCAATGCCAAATTGACTGGTTTGCTCGATTTTACTGAAGTTAGCGTCGACCATTATGTAATGGATATTGCCATCACTATTAATGACTTTTGTACTACTTGGGGTGATGCCGAGCAAGGGGAGTCAGTTAATTTTGATCGTAGTAAAATGAAAGCTTTCTTAGACGGTTATCAGTCAAAAAGAATGCTGGCTAGTGATGAGCAGCGCGCGCTACCAGTGATGCTAGCTAAAGCTGCGGTAATATTTTGGTTATTGCGCCTAAACGTTATTCATTACAACCGCACTGAAGGGCGTACTGGCGATAATATTATGGTCAAAAACCCTGACTTAATGAAACGCCTTGCCGCTTATCATTGGTCACATGTTGAAAAAGCTCAAGATACAGTGTATGTGCTTGAGCATGCGGTTTATAAAGATGATAGCCGCGCAAATGATGTCGAAGATTTTAAAATAATCGGTGTTTTTACTACTGAGCAACAAGCTCAAGCGGCGATTAAACAGCTACAAGCTCAGCCCGGTTTTAAAGATTATCCTAATGGTTTTCATATCGATAGTTATCCGCTTGATCAAATTAATTGGTCTACAGGGTTTGGCGGCTAGTAGCAGTAATCCTAGTTTATCTCTTACTATTTTGTACAGGCCTATTGCGCATTGACCTTATCTATTATCAAGACCTTAGCTACTTATAGATTTTCTGATTTATTGGCGACTAAGGTTACAAAAACTAATAGCCTAGACCCTAAGGATGACCTTATGAGCAACCAAGCTGATAACTGGCACAAACTGGCACGTTATGACACTAATATGCAAGGTGAGCTGCACGCCAATCTGCTACGTAACAATGGTATTACAGTCTCTTTACAGCCGCTTAGCGCTATTCCAGGTATGAACTCTGGCATGGTGTTATGGGTAGAGAATACAGATTTTGCTCAAGCGCAGCGTATTCTAAACGGAGTCAATAATGAGGGTGTTGATGGCGCCAGTTTACTCGCTGAAATGAGCGATGCAGAATTAGGTATTATCTCAGAAAATCCATCAAACCAAATAACGAGTGATCCTAGCGCTCCAACTAACAAAGGCGGTACTCTTTAAATGTGTCAACTCTTAGGCATGAACTGTAATATTCCAACTGATATAGGGTTTAGCTTTGCAGGTTTTCGTCGCCGTGGCGGTATGACTGATAGCCACGAAGATGGGTTTGGTATTGCCTTTTTTGAGCGCAGTGACTGTAGTAATGTTGACGGCACAGATAATGCATCAACTGGATTACGCTTATTTCATGACAATCGTCCTAGCCATGAGTCACCTGTTGCTGACTTAATCAATAGTTACCCGATCAAAGCAATGAACGTCATCGCACATATCCGTAAGGCTACTCAAGGACAAAACTGCTTAGCCAATACTCATCCTTTTGTGCGTGAAGTATGGGGCGAGCAGTGGGTATTTGCTCACAACGGTCAGATGAATAAAGAATTTATAAAACGCTGTCAGCGCTTGCAGGATAATGGCAATGCCTCACATTGTCAGCCTGTTGGCTCAACCGATTCTGAAATGGCGTTTTGTTATTTGATTAACCGCCTAAAGAGCAGCTTTAAAAGCCGCCCTGATGATCAAACGCTATTTAACTTTTTAACCACTCAATGTCGTTATTTATCTGCTAATGGCTTGTTTAATTGCTTGATCTCTAACGGCTCTTGGCAGTTGGCTTATGCTGGCAGCTTATTGTTTTATCTCACACGCCAAGCCCCATTTGGTGATGCTCAGTTGGCTGATGACGAGATATCTATCAACTTTGGTGAAGTGACTACGGATAAAGATAAAGTCACCATCTTGGTAACTATACCATTAACCAAAAATGAAAAATGGCAACAGCTAGCCGTTAATGAGTGCCTGATATTCCAAGATGGCGACATTCTATATAAAGATAGCCCGAGCCAGCGTAAGTTCTTAACCATAGATGAAGGGATTGCCATTGCACGGGCAGTTGGGGCGAGTGTTTAGGATAAATACCCACCACAACACCGCTTAAACTTCTCCCCTGAGCCACACAGACACGGCTGCTTTTGACTAATGGTCATAGCAACCGTCGGGTCTAAAAAGTACCAGCGCTCAGCTATCTTCACAAAGCTTGATAACTCATGATGCGCTTTAGTTCCCTCTGCGGTATGGTAATAAGCCTTAAACTCAACTTGTGCATGACGCTTAGCGAGTTTTGGCGTATGACTCAGTATTTGTAATCCTGCCCAATCAGTCTCCTGCGCCCATGATTCAATATCCTTGATATCGAGTAATGGCTGCTGGGCAGGCACTGTAGTCTTGACGATATAACCTGCCTTTTGTAATACAAAAGCACTGTAGCGAGTACGCATTAAGCGCTCAGCGCTATCCGCTTTAGGGGTATTAGAGTCAGCGCTGTGATTCACGTCAACAGCATCGTGATAAGGCTGACAGCAGTCGCTATACGCTATCGGCGTAGTCAACAAACTCAATGAAGGCGAGACTCGGCAGGGGCATAGGGGCATATAGTCTTGGCTCTACTGATTAGTTGATAAAGTTTAGCTAATGATATTTAGCTAATAAAGTTCGATTGATAACGTGTACTGATGGCGCAGGTTTATCTAAGTAGGTCTTCCATCATAGCTGGCAGCATATCTACTCTAAGCTGTGCCCAAGGTGCTGGATCACTTACTTGCTGTAAAAATGTCTCAAAGGGCGGAGCAAAATATACCAATACAGCCAGTAGAGCATATAAAAGCAAGTACCACCAACGGTCTTTATGCTGATAAAACTTCATTGCAGTACCCGATGAGCGCTTCATGCGCATGCCTGATAGATTGACACTATACAGCTCATCTAAGCTCAGATGCACAAGAGCACCACCGAATAAAAACAACCCGTAAAACCAGCTGGCTGTGAGCGGGTTGTGCATTATATAATAACTTATATAAGTGAACCCTAAGCCTAATATAGCCATGTAGGGCACTGAATGGATGACGCCACGATGCACAGTCATAGTAGTGAAAACATGAAATACTACATAGCGCATAAAACCATAGCCTGCCAACCATAATGCCATCAGCGCTAGCAAGCTGAGGTCACTGCGCCAGTGCATCACTAAGCCAAAAGCAAATATAAATGAGGCTAAGTTAAAGCCAAGCTTGATCGGGGTAGAGTGATCTGAATCTAGGTCGGGTAATAGACCGCCAGCAGTACCTAAGGCTACGCACATCAAAAACCCCGAATCATCTATCAATCCTGTCTTATAGATAGTCAAAGCAGTGATACCACTAACGGCAAATGCGACATTAAGGTGAGTGTTAAAATTAGCCATAAATAAAAGGTACTCTGCTATTGCTATAAATAGGGGGTAATCTGCTGCTAAAAAAGCGCCCTATGATACCATGAGCTTAACCGCCAAATTTAATCCAATTTGCATAATAAGTTCACATAATAAAGGCTTATATCTAATAGAGATCGTTATCATGACTAGCACTACCTTTTCATCTGTAGGGTCACCTAAAACGCTGTCTAAACTAACGGTGGACTCAACGATACCTAGCCCCCTAAGCTTAGATAAAAGCTTTGCCGCTATCGATTGGCAGGCACCTTGGTTATGCCATCTAAGCGAACTAGACTATTTGAGCCAGCAGGTGCAAGAGCTCAGTGAGTCAAAAGATAATGACCACAGTTCTGGTAAACAACCAGCGACTCAGAGTAATACTGTTATTGCACAATTATTAAACACGGCACTGTTGCAGCGCCTAAAAAATGAGCAAAATCAGCCTGCACAGACCAAACCTAGTATAGGCCAGCAAGCGCACCTGTTAAAGCTTGTAGCCCAAGATGCACTGCCAGAAGGGCAGGGTTATGAGCATTTTATTGCCACTACAGGCAACATTCCGACTCGCAATAATTTGCATGACTTATTTAATGGCAGTATTTGGCTGACTTTCCCTAAGACAAAGGCATTACTTAATTATTATCATATGGATGAGCTTGCTAAGCAGGGGAATGGCGATAGTCGTGGGCGAGTGCGTGACACTATCACCGTCTTCGATGAGAATGGCGCTGTATTAGTCACGGCTAACCCTAGTATTGGCGAGGCTCTGATCGATTTTGATTGGCAGGGCAGCTTAGTGACACCACGTGATGATTTTGATCATCCTTATCAAGCAAAACCTCAGGCAAAGGCTGCGGTCTATATCTTTGGTCATGCGTTACTAGAGCAGTTGATACAGCCGCGCAAGGCTTTGTGCGCGCATAGTACGGTTATCCACGTTGAGGCTGAGTTCTTTGCTTTGCCACTAGCCGAGCGCTTAGCCTGTCTAGATAAATATTTAGCAGATAAGATGGACGAACTCCTATCACAACAGGCCGTTACCCCACGTCAGCTTGCCCCTTTGCCTATTTTGGGTGTCCCACATTATTGGGCGCAGAATGCTGATCCTAGCTTTTATGAGGATAGCTATGTGTTTCGTAGTGGTCGTCGAAACCGTGGTTAAAACAATATGATTCCCCTACTAAACAGCTGTTTTATTTGCTATTTTGTTACTATTCACTACTTATCTAGGGTTAACAACGGTAAGGTTAATTGTTATAGTAAAAGACAGTTGCTGTAAATCACTACGCTGGTACGGGTAAATTTTTTTAACCAGCTTATGAAATAAAGATAGAAAGTTTAATAGTAATATGTCGTTAATATATAGCCACCTGTCATAACAATAAATCATAATAATCTATGCCCTAGATTCTAAAAGTTAGAAACTATAATGTAGATAAGGAAGCTACCATGAGTGATATTTTCAACGTAAAAGATACCCTTTCGGTCAATGGCAAGGAACATGCTTACTATAGTTTGCCTGCCTTGGCTGAAACCTACGAGAACATTAATAAACTGCCATTTTGCATGAAAATCGTACTAGAGAATCTGTTGCGTAATGAAGATGGTGGCCAGTCTGTCGGCAAAGCTCATATTGAAGCCGTTGCTAATTGGGATGCTGGTGCTGAAGCGTCAAAAGAGATTGCCTTTATGCCGGCACGTGTAGTGTTGCAGGATTTTACTGGCGTGCCTTCTGTGGTCGATTTAGCCGCGATGCGTGATGCGATAGTTGAGCTTGGCGGCAAGGCCGAGCAAATTAATCCGTTTATCCCTAGTGAGCTGGTGGTTGACCACTCAGTACAAGTTGATGCCTATGGCCGTGAAGACGCGTTAGATCTAAACGAGAAGATCGAATTTAAACGGAACAATGAGCGTTATGAGTTTTTGCATTGGGGCAAGAACGCTTTTGAAAACTTCGTGGTCGTACCGCCAGCGACTGGTATTGTGCATCAAGTAAATCTTGAATATCTGGCCCGCGTAGTGATGGCTGTTGCTATCGATGGTGAGCTAACCGCTTATCCTGATACGGTATTTGGCACTGATAGTCATACCACTATGATTAATGGTATCGGCGTACTTGGTTGGGGCGTAGGCGGCATTGAAGCTGAAGCCGCTATGCTTGGTCAACCGTCATCAATGCTTATTCCACAAGTGGTTGGTTTTGAGCTGACAGGCAAGCTCAATGAAGGCGTCACTGCTACGGATTTGGTACTACGCGTGGTTGAGATGCTACGGGCTCATGGTGTGGTTGGCAAGTTTGTCGAGTTTTATGGTGAAGGCTTACATAGTATGCCGCTTGCGGATCGAGCCACCATTGCCAACATGGCACCAGAGTATGGCGCAACGTGCGGGATTTTCCCAATTGACAAAATGGCGATTGATTATTTACGCTTATCAGGTCGTGAAGAAGCCCAGATTGAGCTGGTTGAGGAATATGCTAAAGCGCAAGGTTTATGGCATGATGCTGATACGCCATCTGCGACCTACTCAAGCAAGTTAGAGCTAGATTTATCTTGTGTTCAGCCAGCGCTTTCTGGGCCTAATTTGCCGCAGCAGCGTATTAATCTGTCTGATATGCACGAAAAATTTGGCGAAACTTTAGCAAAAATGACTAAAGATCGTAAATCAGAAATTAAAGGCAAAGAGCGTTTTGATGAAGAGGGCGGTGAGCAAGAGCAGGCTGATAGGCTCTATGCTAAGCCAAATGTATACTCTGATGTCAATATTAATGAGGAAAGCCACCAGTTACGTGATGGCTCAGTCGTTATTGCTGCTATTACCTCTTGTACTAATACCTCAAACCCTGCGGTAATGATTGGCGCAGGCTTAGTCGCTAAAAAAGCGGCCGCAAAAGGCCTAAAAGCTAAGCCTTGGGTTAAGACCTCATTAGCCCCCGGTTCTAAAGTCGTCACTGACTACTTAGAAAAGAGCAAGCTGATGGAAGAGCTAGAAAAAACTGGTTTCTACTTAGTTGGCTACGGTTGTACCACTTGTATCGGTAACTCAGGGCCCTTACTTGAAAGTATCGAAAAAGGCATCGAAGACAAGGACTTAGTTGCCGCTGCAGTGCTCTCAGGTAACCGTAACTTTGAAGGTCGCATTCACTCGCATGTCAAGGCAAGCTACTTAGCTTCGCCGCCTTTAGTGGTAGCTTATGCGCTGGCAGGTACTGTTGATATTGACTTGACGACGCAGCCTCTAGGGCAAGATCAACAAGGCAATGACGTGTTCTTAAAAGATATTTGGCCGACATCGAACGAGATTAATGAGCTGATTGCTAATAACATCGATGCTGATATGTTCCGCAAAAACTATGGTGAAGTCTTTGACGGTAGTGAAGCATGGAATGCCATTAGTTCAGCCGATAGTCAGTTATATCCGTGGAGCGAGGAGTCAACCTATATTAAAAATCCGCCGTTCTTTGATGGGATGACTATGGAGCCAGAAGGCATCCTAGATATCGAAGGCGCCCGTATTTTAGGTCTATTTGGTGACTCAATCACTACTGACCACATCTCACCTGCTGGCAATATCAATCCGGAATCGCCTGCTGGCAAATACTTGCAAGAGCGCGGTGTGCTACAAGCCGACTTCAATAGCTATGGCTCGCGCCGTGGTAACGATGCGGTCATGACTCGTGGCACCTTTGCTAACATCCGTATCAAAAATACGATGATGGGTGGTAAAGAGGGCGGTTATACTTATTACTTCAATGGGGACAAAGCTACGTTACAAGACGGTCAAGAGATGGCCATCTATGATGCAGCGATGAAGTATAAACAAGATAAGCGTCCGCTGGTAGTGCTTGGCGGAGCAGAATATGGCTCTGGCTCTAGTCGAGATTGGGCAGCCAAAGGAACTATTCTACTAGGCGTAAAAGCAGTATTGACTAGCTCGTTTGAGCGTATTCACCGTTCAAACTTAGTCGGTATGGGTGTGTTGCCCTTAACCTTTAAAGAAGGCGAGAATGCAGCAACTCACAACCTTGATGGTTCAGAAGTGCTTAGCATTACTGGTCTAAATAATGGCGAGAGCAAGACGGCAAAAGTTACTGCCACTCGTGCTGATGGTTCGACTGAGAGCTTTGATGTCAACGTCATGCTACAGACGCCAAAAGAGCGCGAATACGTCCGTCATGGCGGGGTGTTGCACTATGTGCTACGTCAGTTAGCTGCTGAGAGTAAAAACGCGGCATAATAGTCAATTCAGCTTAGTATGATAGAAAGCCCAGTCCCAGTCCCAGTCCCAGTCAAAGTAGGGGATTGGGCTTTTTTATGGCATGACCTTTACTAGTTGCCTTCAAGGGGTAGCTCATCGCACCTTTTGCTTGTCTGTGTATACCTGACAGGGGCGAAAGTATCCATTACTAAGTAGGTTGGACACAGCTTACGACCACCATCGGCTTACTATGCAATAGCTATAGTTTGTAGCAATAAATAATTTTTTGAATACTTCGGTGCGCGGGGTGCACCCTACACCTGACTCTTGAATGGTATTTAAACATTCAGCTTTTATTCTCAGCGAAAATTCTCGTTCCAGCTCTCATTAAAGATCTTATTTAAAAACTTTTCTTTATCAAGACTGCCGTCACCGTTTATGCAAGACTTATCAGCAAAAACATAATTCATCCAATTGATATCGGGAGACAGCTCATTAATCTCATTTACCGTATCAACTTCACTAGCGTTAGAGAAATCTGTAGCGATCAGCTGTTCAACTAGCTTTATAATTAGAGTCTTGGTTTTATACTCAGAAGAATTTGGGTACTCAGCAATCTTCTTAAACAACTTGTCATAATTTAAGCTGACCTTTTTATTTTCGTCTTCGTCTTCATTTTCGTTGTCATTTAAATAGTCGTTACTCCAAAAGATATAGTCACTCCAAAAAGGGTCGGGAGATAACTTATCGACTTCAGTATTTATTTCTTCTTGCCTTGACTCTGAGTTTGCAGTGGTGATTAACTCTTCAAGCAATACTGTAAGTCTTTTTTTAGTTTCATCGTTCATTGTGAACTCCTATCATTGCTTACTTGTGTCGATGGTTGTGCTGATTGAAGTGCTCATTCTGCTGGCATTTATTGAACTATTTTTAATGGTTTTAAACCGTATCTTAGTAAATAATCCTTCGATACTCTATGATAAATCCATGATTTCTTTGTTACGCTTAAGGCATATTAATGGCCATCTGCGGAGCAACAGCCTTGTCAAAAATACCTAGATTTCGTTTGCATGTTGGCTATTTTCTGTCAGCTATAGTTCTATTTTTGCTCGAAATAGTGATAGCTAACTATAGCACTGGATGGGTGAGAAGTTATTTTGGTGATATTTTAGTCATCATGCTGATATATAGTGCCCTAATGACTGTTGTTAAGCTAAATAAGCGGTTAGTGGTTTTGTTTACCCTTATATTTGCCTGTAGCATCGAGTTTAGCCAGTATTTTAAACTGGCAGAGTTACTCGGTTTTAAACAAGGAGGTGTGGCCTATACGCTATTAGGCAATACTTTTAGCATAGAAGACTTAGGGTGCTATCTGATCGGAGGTATTATAATTTTGCTATTTGAAACTGTTTTTGTAAAAAGCACTGCTTTAGTTAGTAAAGGCTAACAACATTAGCTAGTAGTACTAATCGCCTTTTTACAAGTTTCCGTAGTTAAAGTCACATCTGCAATAGCTTTGTCGTCTATATCACGATAAGAATAAACTAGTTTATGGTTATTTGCTTGCATATACTTAGCAGGATAAAAGGATTTTATACATAAATTCTTTAGGTTGCCGGTTGAGGATAGCCATTGTTTCATTTCTGCTAATTCATCGGCAGGCAAGGCGAGCGTTAGACGGTAATCAAATCGACTATAGAAAGGGGTAGTCACTACAGCCGTATTTTCGACCAAAATATTGACTTTAATTGGTAAGGTACTAGCGAAATTATCTTCTGCAGTTTTAAAGAAATCGTTAACCAAAGTCATGTCTTTATAAACGTAATTGGCATCA
The DNA here is from genome assembly GCF_904846695.1 of Psychrobacter urativorans. Taxonomy (GTDB): domain Bacteria; phylum Pseudomonadota; class Gammaproteobacteria; order Pseudomonadales; family Moraxellaceae; genus Psychrobacter; species Psychrobacter urativorans. Next base: position 47,881 of record NZ_CAJHBR010000013.1, on the reverse strand, counting down.
ACAGCATTTATCCTAACTAAGCCTTGATCAAAAGCTGAATCGGCGAATACTTGGCTAGACAGAAGCAGTCCTATCGTTATCACTAAGACTTTATTCATATAAACCTCGCTATAAATTTGCAATAAAGTAAGCACTCGACACTAATAATGCTATAAATCAATGCTGATAAATACTTGGTTTTGTAAAAATGCTGCTAGCAGAGGGGCAAATACTAACGTGGCTAGAGTCATTAACGTAACTAAAATAGCTAAAATAGCTAAAATAGCTAAGTGCTTTTTAAAATGACCATCTAAATGAATAGCTTGAATTTAGTGTTCTTGTCAGCTGTTTCATAGTGTTAGCAGATCAAACAATTAGGCGGGATGCCAGCATAAATAGTTCAATTAAATTTAATCACGGATCAGAGGAGCGGCTGACTTTCTATACATAAATAACAACACCTCAATTGCCGTTAAAACGTTATCATCATCGTATTTCTATAAACTAGCAGATAACAGCCAAACAGCTATCGTGCTAACTGTCTAAGTTGAGTGAGCAATGAGCAGACGCGACCTGATTATATTTTTAACTCTGTCCTTTATGTGGTCGATATCCTTTATATTTTATCGAATAGGTGTCCCTGAATTTGGCTCGTTGGCTTTTGCCGGTCTACGAGTAATATTTGCAGGGCTAGTGATGATAGTATTTTTATTCCTGAGTCCAAAAGATCGAATAGGTATCCGCAAAAAGTGGAAGGTGCTTACCATTGTAGGTCTATTCTCTGCGGCTATCCCCTTTATGCTGTTCTCTTTTTCAGCGCAGTCAGTGAACGCAGGGGTATTAGCGGTACTCAATGCTGCTGTACCGATGATGAGCGGCTTTATTGCGAGTACTTTTTTTAATGAGAAGCTGGCTAAAAAGCAAATATTAGGGCTAATTATTGGGGTTATAGGTGTAGTGATTTTGATGAGTGAGAATCTATTTGCTGAGCAAGGAGCAAATGGCTTAGGCTCAAAACTGCTACCGATGGGCTATGCTTTATTAGGTGCAGTAGGCTACGCAGTAGGAGCCAACGTCACTAGAAATTACTTAGAGGATATCTCACCAGTAGCTATCACCGCAGGGTCGTTAATTATTGCCAGCTTAGTGATGCTACCCGTAGCTATTTACAACTTTCCCTATGGGGCAAGTATTAGCTTAAGAGCGTGGGGTTCAGTGATTTGTATTGGCGTATTTTCTACCGCAATTGCGCTGGTATTTATGAACCAACTTATTAAAAGTATCGGCCCGATGCGCGCTACTAGCATCACGTTAGTGATTCCTATTTTTGCCATTGTCTTAGGTTATTTTCTACTAGGTGAAGCACTAGATATTGGCGCTATTATTGGTTCAGTAGTGATATTGATTGGTACTTATTTGTCGCTTAACTTATCTTTTAACAGTTTGGCTAAGTCGTAATTTGGCTAAGTCGTAATTTGTCTTAAGCTAATAGAAAAAGCCCGATCATAATGATCGGGCTTTTTAAATGCTTTGATTCTAATCATTGCGTTCTAACATAAGTAATCTAATTAATATAAGCTTTCTATATTAAGTTTTTTACTACTGCTTAACGAATGTTATCACCATAAGTTATGATTGGTTTAGCTAAACGATAGTTAGCAGCTGCACTTTTGGCACCCATAGTAGCGGCGATAAAAGTAAGCAAAGCACTGATTAACCAGAATAAACCACTATATAAAGCTGCTTTACGAGCAACTTCTTCAGCTTGTTGTAAGCCGTTATCTAAAGTTTGCTGAGCTTCAGCAACATACTGCTCAGTTTTAACTTTATATTCAGTGAATGACTGTTGAACTTCAGTACGAACTTCAGTTGCTTGCGCTTCAGTTAGGCCTTCAGCTTGCAGACGGTTCACTAATTCAGGACCTTTTAGCGTAGCTTCGATTGATGCCATACGGTTTTTAGCATAGTCATCAATGTTGCGCCAAGTATCGATACTAGTGAAGTCCATCTCTTTAACTTCGTTCTTAGTCTTGTTCAGCATATCGTCTAATACATTAGTCGTTGCTGCAATTTGTTTCTCATTCAAGTTTTGAGTATTTTTAGCAACCAAAGCATTGATATCTTCTTTGCTAATATTACCAGATACTTTTTGGTAAACGTCTTGCGCTGACTGTTGTACTTTTTCTACAGTACTATCAGGTGCTGCAACGGCTGCAGTACCAGCTGCTGATGTACCAGCGGCTACTACGCCACCTGCAGTTTTAGCAACTGTGCTTACAGTACTACCTACTGCATTACCAGCTGTAGCTAAAATACTAGTAGCGCTACTCATGGCAAAGAAAGTAGTTAGCAGCACGATTAGGGCTGCAGTAAGCATACCTGTCAAGCTAGCATCTTTAGGATCGATATCAGTACCATCACCGAATAGAGCTTCTGGAGCTGAGAATTTGATAGCAAAATAACCCGCTACAAAAGCGCTAACTAAAGCAGTGATTGCAGCATAAATACCACCAGCAATACTACTGCCCTTTAAATCAAAAGGTAAAAATGAGCTTAGAACTAAAGCTAAGGCAATCATTGCCATAACCACTATCAAGCCCATTACCAGACCAGCAATTACACCGCGCCATGATGGGCGACGTTGTGGTGAGTAAGTTTGTATCATAGATGTTCCTCAGTGTTATATAAATAGTATGAAATGATAGGGATCTTTTCCCATATTTACATACGTTAAAATGATTATTTTAATTCATTCATTTCAGCATATTAACAACAATAGTCTGCTGTACGAATATTCGCTAATAATAGTCAATAATGTGAATTATTAATAACACTGTTAAGTAGAGAAACACTAGTTTTGTGTATATAGCAGTAAGTTTGTGTGACAAATTAGAGTTAATGTAAAGTTATGTGGGTACTAAGTTAAATTCGTTAACTATATGATATTTATGATTTTAAGCTATCTCACTCAAACCCCGAAAAACTTGCTACATCACTAATAAAAAAGCTCATGGACAATAGAGGTGAATAAGCTTTTTTTATGTCCTAACTGCTAGTATTGTAAGCACAGCCAACAAGTCCTCCTCGATGTATTCAGAGGTATCCTTAGCTTGTAAGCTTACGATTGTTTGCTAGTAACAATACTACGATTAACGCTAGTTAGTACTGATAAATAAACATCAAAAAAAAGCCCAATCACTAAGTAGTGATTGAGCTTTTTAGAAGTGCTACTTATTAGTCTAATCTGATGCTAAGAAAACAGCTCTAAGCAAAAGTGCTAATAAGTGACGCCGAATAGTGGCGTCCCCAGGGGGATTCGAACCCCCGTTACCGCCGTGAAAGGGCGGTGTCCTAGGCCTCTAGACGATGGGGACGCATAGAGTGTTATAACCAAAAAGGCTACAACGGTACTTCACAATATCAGAGTGCTTATCTATGAATAGAAAAAGCCTTGCCTAGGTGCTGATACTGTCCTACTAGCGATATTTATATAGTCGAGACTAAGATAAATAGATGGTGGAGCTAAACGGAGTCGAACCGTTGACCCCTTGCATGCCATGCAAGTGCTCTACCAACTGAGCTATAGCCCCTCGCTAAGAGTGTGCGTATTTTAGGGAATCACAGAGATGTTGTCAACACCTATTTGAAGATTAATTGATAAATAGTGAAATAAAAGTGAAGAAAGCAGTTTTTAGTAGCTTAACTACAGCATAAGGCTGGATTTTAGCCCTAATCGATAACCAATATCTATCCTCTTGCAACATTTGCAGTGTTTAGCTAATCATCAATGTGGCCATCTAGCCTAATGATCTGAGTCTAAAATCTCTAATCCTCAGTTAATAATTCATTTAATAGTGCTTTGGCAAGATTCTGTTATGAAATAGACCGTATGCTGTCGTTATTTCAGTGTTATTAGCAATTATTAGCAATTATTAGTAAGCTCAGTGCATTTTTTAGCACAAAAATTATCTAATGGTTATTCCTCTATCCCAATAAGCAAGTTTCGCTATCGTCTTAACGGCATTGATTACGGCATTGATTACGGCATTGATTACGGCATAGATTACGGTATGACTATTTAGCTTGAGTATGCTTTTGCAGGAAATCAGGGATATCGTTAGCTTCTCTTGTACCTCTAGCCAACCACTCAGCTTGCCATTCTGTAATTCTCTCGCCTTTGTGGTGAAGGTAGACCCCTCGTGAGGGCTGATCGACCCATTCAAGCTGTCTGACTAAGGCCACGGGTGTCTCTGCGTTTTGAATAGTAGCAGCGAACGCTAAAGCTTGCTGATAGGTGGCAAAGGCACGGTAATAATCATGGTGATTGCTATTGCTAGCGTTATTTTGCTTATAGTCATCAGTATCTATAACTTCTGTAATGCTATTAGAACAGCACCAAACCCTATACTCTAAGACTTCATCAAAGAAATAACCACCGCCCGAATCAGCATACTCATCGTATTCTCCGACTAGACTAGGGTCTATAGCTGCTGGATAGGGCATGAGTAATCTCTCAGTGTGTAAGTATAAAAAGAACGTTGAATATTGTTTGACGATGAAGTGCCAAGAAAAGTACCTAGCTTAATAATTGCAAATTAACGTGGATTTTGCTTGATAGCGATCTCTTTAATGGCTTTATCAGTAAAAAACTCTTCTTCGGTATTATCTGAGAAAATAATGGCACAACATTCAGTGGGAATATATTGCCCAGCATTTTGTCGTACTGTGCTTATACCTTTGAAGCCAACTATGTCAGATTCTTTTAATCGATCTACATCATGATTGGTATAGTTACAGTAGGCGGTATATATCCACTTTAAGTCTTCAAAGTCTTGACCAGTTGTGAGGATTAGCTTGGCATCGTATAGCTCTTTGACGATTGCATCATAGTATTTTTGCGCTTCTTTTAGGGTGTTAAAGACATAATCTTTGCTTTCTATGATAACGGTTTTGGCGGCCATATTTATTTCCAATTGAGATGTTAAATAAAGAATCGGTATGAGCATTCAAATGCTGGGATTAACGTAAAAAGGGGCCAGTATTAACATGACCCCTCTTTTTAACTAACTATGTCTTCAATTAACTAGGCCGTTAACTGATAGTTAAAGCTATTCTGCTGCCAAAAAATCAGGTAAGTCCGCAGCCGTTTTCTCAAGCTTTTTCAATTTTTTCTTACCTAGACCGCCAAGGGTATCTACCGCATGACGCAGACGTATTAACGTCATATCAGCACCAATGATCCACATAGAGTTCATCACTGGAGTCGATGAGGTGCTACCAGCAATAGCGATAAAGAACGGAGCGATAAAGTCGCGCATTTTGATATCTAGCGCTGCCGAGAGGCCTTTGATAGTAGCGTAGATATTGTCTTCAGACCAAGTAGGCAAGGCTTCAAGCTGCCATATTGCTAGCTGTAGCAATTCTATAACTTGCTCATCGGAGAGCGTCTTATGGCTGAAGTCTTCGGCTTTGATCGCCGGTAAGTTTTGGAAGTAGAAGCCACCCCAATTGACAGCATCAGAAAGCAGCTCAATACGAGGTTGAATGGCAGCTGCCATAGCAGTAAGTTTGTCGCTATTATTAGCCCAATCAAGGATTCTGTTCTTCAGCTCCTCTGGCGTTAGCGCCCGTAGCCACTCAGCATTGAGCCAATTAAGTTTTTCGGTATCGAAGATAGGGCCGCCAAGCGAGACACGTTGAATATCGAAGCTGGCTATCATTTCTTCTAAACTAAATTTCTCAGCTTCATTCGGCATTGAGTAACCCATACGGCCGAGGTAGTTTAGCAAAGCTTCAGGTAATACCCCAGCATCACGATAGTAAGTGATAGAGGTTGGGTTTTTACGCTTTGACAATTTTGACTTATCAGGGTTACGTAACAACGGCATATGACAGAGTACCGGCATCTCCCACCCAAAGTATTCATACAGCAGCTGATGCTTTGGCGCAGAGTTTAGCCACTCTTCACCACGCATGACATGGCTGATTTCCATTAAATGGTCATCGACGACGTTAGCTAAATGGTAAGTAGGTAAGCCATCAGTCTTTAGTAGCACTTGCATATCGACTTGTGCCCAAGGGATTTCAACAGTACCCCGTAGCATATCGTCAACTTTACAAACCCCTTCGCTTGGAACCCGCATACGGATTACAAACGGCTTGCCATCGCTTACCATCTGATCAGATTCTGCACGTGACAAATCAGCATAACGACCGTCATAGCGGGGCGACTCACCTCTAGCCATTTGCTCGCTACGCATCACATCAAGCTCTTCACTAGTACAAAAACAACGGAAAGCATGATCGTTATCAAGCAGCTGCTGGGCATGTTGTTTATAGATATCGGCACGCTCGCTCTGACGATATGGGGCATGTGGCCCACCAACATCAGGGCCTTCCGCCCAATCAAGACCTACCCAACGCAGGGCGTCCAAAATCATTTGTTCAGACTGCTCAGTAGAGCGAACTTGGTCAGTATCTTCAATACGTAGAATAAACTCGCCGCCATGAGCTTTAGCAAAGGCTAAGTTAAATAGCGCAATATAAGCGGTGCCGACATGCGGAAAGCCAGTAGGAGAAGGAGCAATTCGGGTACGTACAGGGCGGTTGGAGGTGGCAGTAGGATTAGCTTGGGTCATGATGGCCTCAGATGTATTATTATAAATAAAAGAATATCGCTGAAAGAATTTTATTGCAGCAAGCGAATAGCGTAAAATATCGCTCTAGTATAACAGACAGATATAATATTTTTTTCGAAAACAATAGATGGCGCTTGACTACCAGTGTATCCTTGCGATAATAACACTAGGCAATTCTTAAGCCATTTATTTCTATCTAATTTTTACTATTAATGGCCTCATTGGTCGTCATTTATTGAGTTATTTGTGTCATTATCTAAGTCTCAGCTAGACCCTAAGTTACCTCCTTCATCAGCCACTGATGTCTTGGATTCGTCGACCACGACTACTGCACCGACAGCTGATATGGCTGCGCTGGATAATTTGTCGTCGGCTAATACAGTAACGCCCGATGAATTAAGCTTTAATCATGATGCGGTATTATTATCAGAAGCTGTAGCGGCAGTATTAGGGGTCAAGTCTTTACCCGAAGACAGCCTGCAAGCTACTGGTATCTATGTCGATGCGACTTTTGGCCGTGGTGGTCATAGTCGATTGTTATTGAGCCAACTGGCAGATGATGCGCGGCTGATTGTCTTTGACAAAGACCCGACCGCTATTAGCGTGGCGCAAGCGTTGGCGAGTGAGGATAGCCGAGTAACGGTTATTCACGACAGCTTTGCCAGCTTAACCACCAGCTTAGCCGCTCTGGGTATCAGCCAAGTGGATGGGCTGATGGCCGATTTAGGCGTATCCTCACCACAAATTGATGATGGTAGTCGTGGCTTTAGCTTTATGCGTGATGGCGCAGTCGACATGCGCATGGACACGAGCCGTGGTCAGCCAGTTTCAGCATGGCTGGCAGATGTCGATGATGAGACTTTAGCCAATGTGCTTTTTGAGTTCGGTGAAGAGCGTCACAGTCGCCGTATTGCGCGTGCGATCAAGGAGATGGACAGTTATACTTCTACCTTGGCGCTGGCTGAGACCATAAAAGTGGCGCATCCTAACTGGCAACGTGGCAAGCACCCAGCGACTCAAAGCTTTCAGGCGATGCGGATATTCATTAACAACGAGCTTGGTGATGTTGATAGCTTTTTGCAACAAAGTATTGCAGTGGTCAAAGCGGGTGGACAGCTGGCAGTGATTAGTTTTCACTCGCTTGAAGATCGCCGTATCAAGCAGTTTTTGCAGCGTCATAGTAAAGGTCAGTATCCCGAGGATGAGCAATTACCCATAAGGCCTGATCGCCCCCGTTATTTTAGTAAGCCAAGACGTGTTGGCCCCAGTAAAGCTGAAGTGGCTGCTAATCCGCGTTCGCGCAGTGCTTGGTTACGTGCCGCTACTCGTACTGATACCGTCGTCAATCCTACAGAAGATAAGCAGTAACTAGCAAAGGGTAGTGAGTAATAGTTAGCTAGTGATTAGCAATTAGGCAGTGATTGATTCTGAATGACTACGCTACTGTTAAAAAGCTGTAAATATTGGCTGCTAGGCTTTGAGCGGGTTGGTTTTAGGTTTTACTCAGTAATGGTTATGAAATTGTTATTAACAACGAAGGTAAATTGTATAGATATAAATACTCTTTATCATCGGTGTGATGACTGACATTTTTATTATTGCGACTGTCTATAACAATGATTGTTATAGACAGTCGCAATAATCTTTTATATTTAAGTTCACTTTTTTGAGATCGTCATGGCACTATCGGGTAAACCTAGCAACCAACACAAGGCCGCTGCAGCGGCAACGACTGATGTCGGCGAAATATTCGCGCAGCGCTTTAACGTGGTCAGTATTTATGTGGTGTTGCTGCTATTATTGGCAACGAGCATCGTCTGGAGCGGTATAAAAACTGCCGAGGGGATTCAACAATATCATCAGGATTACAAAACCTTGCAAGATATGAAAAAGCAACAACGCAAACTACAAGTTGAGCATCAGCGCTTGCTCATTGAACAGCAAACCTTTAGTGCGACGCCGCAGATTGCTAGTCGTGCGGTTTCCGAACTTAATATGTACACCCCAACCCTTAAAGACAAGCTCATTATCCAGTTAGGTGCTCCAGTAGCAACGGCCGAACCTAAAGCCAGTGCCCCTGTAGATACAAGCACAAAAGCTAGTACTACTGATGATGCTGCAGTAGCGGAGGTCGCTCAATGAGTGATAAAACAACCAAAACTGGCAAAGCATCTAGCAGCAAAGCTACCGCTGGCAAAGTCATCAAACCTTTGCGCCGCGCTAGTAGTGCTAAAGCTGATAATAGCACTGGAAATAAAGCCTCGGCCTCCAAAAGCACGGCTAAAACTAACTTAAAAAATCGCTCTGCTAAACTAAACAGCCGTCTAAAAAACGATAGTACAGCGGGCGCTTATACTAGTGTTAAGAACCGTAAAAAAATTGCTTTTAATAAAGCCTCTGGTGCCTCGTCACGTGGTGGTTTTGAGAGTGATAAAAACCGTTTTCGCACTATCTGGGGCATTGCGCTATTCGTCTTAGTTGCGCTAGTAGGCCGTGCCTATTATTTGCAAGTCGCTAACGCTCAGTTTTATCAAGATAAAGGTAATGAGCTGATCACTAGTGTGCGTACGCAAAAGTCTTACCGTGGCATGATTACTGATCGTAATAATTTGCCACTGGCGGTTAGCGCTCCTTTAGCTACGGTCTCTTTTAGCCCGCATGATTATGCACAAGAGTACTATGAGCTAAAACGCATTATCATTGAAAATAACGATCATCCACAGATGCAAGCTCGCATGCAAAAGCGTCTAGACAATATGGATTTAACACCGCTAGCGGTCGCTGCTAATATTCCATTAGAACAGCTGAAAAAGTCGGCTGCTATTGATCCTAGCGTTGATGCGACCGACGCTGCGGCGGTAAAGGCAGCTTTACCTTCAGGGGCCGGTTCGCATTATTTACCGCTACTCAATAAAGTCACTCCTGAAATTGCGCAGAGCGTTACTAGCCTCGACTTCCCTGGAGTATACGAGAAGAACTTCTTCCAGCGTTATTACCCACAGCCGCAACCCAATTCGCAGCTGTTAGGCTTTATGGGGCAAAATGTCGATGACCCTGAAGGCGGTTATGAGGGTAGAGCAGGTATTGAGCGTCAATACGACAGCATGCTAGCGGGCAAGGATGGCAAGGTGCTGATCCTAAAAGATGCCAAACAAAACAGTTTAAGAGAGCTTAAGCAAATTGAGCCTGAAGTACCGGGACAAGATGTAGCTTTGACTATCGATTCGCGTTTACAGTATTTGCTTTACAAAGAGCTAGAAAAAGCTGGACGCTTGCAACAAGCTCGGTGGTCGACCGGTATGATAGTGGATGTGCAGACTGGCGAGGTATTGGCTTTATCGACATGGCCGTCGTTTAACTCTAACAACCTTAACGAGATGACTGGCGAGAATCAGCGTAACCGAGCGTTACTCGATGTCTTTGAACCCGGTTCAGTAATGAAGCCCTTTACCGTTGCTGCCGCTTTAGATTCAGGCAAATATACGGCCAGCTCTCTTATTGATACTAACCCTGGCTCCATCCGAGTCCCAGGCTACACGATCCGCGATCATAACAATTTGGGTACCATAAACATGGCTACCTTATTGCAAAAATCAAGTAACGTGGCCTCTACTAAAATAGCTCTATCTTTACCTGCAGATGCCATAACTAATATGCAGCATCAGTTTGGCTTTGGCGCAAAGACCCCCCTACAGTTTCCAGGGGAAGGCGCTGGTTCAGTAACTACGCCAAAAGAAAACGAAATCGCTCGCCGTGCTACTGTCAGTTATGGTTATGGCCTGCAAGTAACTTTGGCACAAGTAGCCCAAGCCTATGCTGCTTTGGCTTCAGGTGGCATAATGCATCCGCTAACCTTGAGCAAAAATACTACCCCATTGCCTAGTAAACGTATTATGGAACGTGAACAAGCGATGGACATCGTAAAAATGCTAGAGGCGGTCACTGAAATAGGTGGTACAGCAAAAGCGGCGGCTATTGATGGTTATCGAGTAGCGGGTAAAACAGGTACTTCACGACGTATCAATCCTGACGGTGGTTATTATACGGATCAGTACCGTAACGTCTTTGCTGGTATGGCTCCAGCTTCTAATCCGAAGCTAGTAGGGGTAATCTTAATCGAAGATCCACGCGGTCAGATTTATGCCGGTTTAACCGCAGCACCAGTATTTCACAATGTAATGAAAGAGGCGCTGCGTCTGTACAATGTACCTCTAGATAAACCTTTGGAGACTAAGGAAGTCAGTAACTAACTAACTGGCTTCGCTAACAGCAGGTTAAAGCAAATATAGCCTTATATTAGGTTGCTGGGTTTTGTTTAAACATTAAACCCAGAATTTGCTATTGCTGTTATTTTTGTATATTGTTTTTTTAACTTATTTTTTGCTTAATTTTCTATGGTGTCTTTTTAACAGACGCTGTTAACGTCTATTTTCTCACTTGTTTAGGATCTGCTCATGACTGATTACGCTCATAACGCTGTGACTTTGCAGCAGCTTATCGATAATAACCAGACTAGCAAGCAGCAGCTAATAGCCTTAAGTCAGCTGAATGACTATGCAAATTCAATCACTGATATCCCTTTTGTTCAGCTACGTCTGGACAGCCGCCAAGTCACTGCTGACGACGTATTCGTATTATTAGCTAGCCAAACTCAGTCCTATGAAGCCAGTTGCCGCTATCTGCAGCAGGCCGCTAAATCGGCAGCTTTTATCTTATCTGAAATTGAGCCCAGCACTTTACTTAACACTAGCAGCTTGGTGACAGCGACTGCTGATCAAGCTAGCAGCTCGCAAGTTGACAATCATCAACTCACAGCTCAACAGCAATTGGCTGAACTGGGTTGTCCCGTTATCTATGTGCCTAATATTCGTGAGCTGCTAGGTGACTTTGCCCAAGCCCTGCTACAACACTCGCAGCCAGTCAAGTTGCCTACTGTGGTGGCTGTTACTGGCACTAATGGCAAGACTACTATCAGTCAATTAGTGGCGCAATTAGGTCAACTTGCTACGATGAGTAGTGCGGTCATGGGTACGGCAGGAAATGGTAGACTTGGCGCCCTAGTACAAGCTAGCCATACTACGGGCGATGCTTTAGCGGTACAGCAGTTCCTACATCAAATGGGTAGTGAGGGTGTCGAGCTACTAGCACTAGAAGCCAGCTCGCATGGACTAGATCAGCAGCGCTTGCAAGGTGTGCCAGTTACGGTCGCTATTTATACTAATCTTAGTCGTGATCATCTAGATTATCATGCGAATATGGAAGAGTACGTCGCTGCAAAAGCTAAGCTATTCAATAAAACTTATTTTCCGAGCTTAACGCACGCTATTATCAATAGTGATGATGAGCATGCGCAAGTGATGCTTGATACCGCGCATGCTAGCCAATTAATAGTTTGGACTTATAGCTTGCAGGCTTCAGCCTCAGCTACCTTTGTTGCCGCTAGCATTAAGCCCAGTTTGCAAGGCGTTGAGATTGATTTAGTCAGTGAGTTTGGCAATATCAGTATCGTCAGTCCACTATTAGGCCGCTTTAATGTCGCTAATCTATTGGCTGCTATCGCGGCGGTAGTGGCGCTTGGTGTAGATATTGAACAGCTAGCCTCATTAGTAGCGCAGTTACAAGGTGCTGTTGGGCGTATGCAGCGTATCGCATCAAATGATGGCTGTTTTATCGTTGATTATGCTCATACCCCAGATGCGTTGACCCAAGTCCTTGATAGTCTTAGAACTCATTGTACTGGTGAGCTGTGGGCAGTGTTTGGCTGTGGTGGTGATCGCGATACTGGCAAGCGACCGCTAATGGCGCAAGCTGGTTTAGCTGGTGCTGATAGAGTGATATTGACAGCTGATAATCCACGTACTGAAGATCCTCAGCAGATATTGCAAGATATGCAAGCGGGCATGAGTACTGAACAATATCAGCGCACTCATATTGAGGCGGCGCGTAAACAAGCGATTGAGTATGCGGTCAGTCATGCTAGCGTTGATGATATCGTGGTGATTGCTGGCAAAGGTCACGAAACCTATCAAGAGATTCAAGGTGTGCGCCATGATTTCGATGACACTGTGGTTTTAGCAGAAGCTTTGCAACGAGCTGGACGACTGTCATTACCGACAGCAGCAAGACTATAAGCCGCACCTTAAACGGGGCTATAAATACTGCTCTTATGCACAGCCGTATTTTTGTGATAAATAGGCCCTAATTTTTCAACCGCATCACTATATAAGATAAGCCGCTACCTAAAGGTAATTACTATGACAGCCGATAACAATAATATTATACAGTCGCAGGGACTTTATGTCTGGCAAGCCGACAATCTGCTGGCAGCAACAAACACTCTCAACAGTCATTGGCAGCTACCTGGAACCCAGAATTCTACTGAGAATAAGGTGACTAGCAACCGTATCGCTACTGATACTCGTACTATTAATCAGGGCGATATTTTTTTAGCCTTGACTGGTGATAATTTTGACGGTCATGACTATATTAATCTAGCCGCTTCTAAAGGCGCTGTTGCCGCTATCGTATCACGACCAATATCGACTACTATTCCACAGTTGGTAGTCAGCGATACGCGTTTGGCTTTTGGTCAGATGGCCGCTCATCGTCGTCAGCAGCATAAAGATTTGACGGTTATCGCTATCACAGGATCCAGTGGCAAAACCACTTGTAAAGAGATGCTAGGCAGTATCTTTGGCCGTCTGGCCCCAACTCTAATCACTCGCGGTAACCTCAATAATGATTTGGGTGTACCGATGATGTTGCTTGAGTTATCTGATCATCATCGTTATGCGATTATGGAGCTCGGAGCCAATCATATCGGCGAGATTGCCTACACGACCGAGATAGTACGTCCTGATGTTGCTTGTATTCTCAATATTGGCACTGCACATCTAGGAGAGTTCGGTAGTCGTGAAGGTATCTGTCAAACTAAGGCTGAAATCTACCACACTTTGAATGCTGATCAGTACGCTATCGTGCCTGATAATGATGACTTTGCCAACCAACTGCGCCGGATTGCCGAGACCCATACAAGCCACGTAATTGGCTTTGGTAATACTGATGTTAGTGCCAGTCATCTCGATGTCGAGCCTGAGCGTAGTGAGTTTCAGCTCCATATTGGTACGCAAGTACAAGCTATCAGTCTACCGTTAGCCGGTGAGCATAATGTAAGTAATGCTTTGGCTGCTGCGGCTTGCGCTCATGCGCTTGGTGTCAGTATCGATGACATCGTTATTGGCTTACAGAATTCGCGTCCTGCTAAAGGTCGCTTAAATAGTCAGCTGTTGGGTAATCATCGACTGCTTGATGATACTTATAACTCTAATCCGCACTCTGTACGTGCAGCAGCCAAAGTATTGGCGGCGCAAACCGGTACGCAAATATTGGTACTGGGGGATATTGGTGAATTGGGTGAGGCGGCTGTCAGCGAGCACCAAAGCTTAGGTCGGAGTATCGCCACCATTGGTATCGATGTGCTGCTATGTGTAGGCGAGTTCGCTAGCTATACGGTGGCGGGCGCGCAAGAGATCAGCGCTAACGATGCCAATGCACTAGCATTTGCGGATAAAGACAGCTTGCTGGTGTATTTACAACAATATTTACAAGTGCAACAAGCGCACCCTTGTACCGTGTTATTCAAGGGCTCGCGCTTTATGGAAATGGAAACACTTATTGACGCACTAGTAAAGGAGTAGGCGGTGTTAGTTTGGTTGTTTGAATGGCTTAGCCAGTATTATTCACCGTTTTCTGCGGTATCTTCTTTAACCCTACGAGCACTGCTTGCTGTGGTGACAGCGCTTGGCCTGAGCATGGCTTTAGGAGGTCGGGTTATCCGCCATTTGCGTGCTCTTAGATATGGTCAAGCTATTCGTAATGATGGGCCGCAGTCGCACTTAGCTAAGACTGGTACACCAACGATGGGCGGGATATTAATTTTAGCGTCTATCGGCATATCAACTCTGCTGTGGGCCCGGTTGACTAATCCTTATGTGTGGATACTGCTAGTGGTGATGGTTATCTTCGGTGCCGTCGGTTGGACGGATGACTGGTTAAAGATCAAGTATAAAGATCCTAAAGGCTTAATCGCTCGCAAAAAATATTTTTGGTTGTCGATGGGTGCCTTATTCGTTGGCATCTCTTTGTATTATATTGCGACTCTACAGCCGGATGTATCAACTACAATGGCGATGCAGGATTTATTATTACCAATATTTAAAGACTGGGTAATTCCTTTCTCAGCGCTGCCCTTAGGCATTGGCTTTATTATTTTTACCTACTTTGTAATCAACGGCTCCTCTAATGCAGTCAATCTAACCGATGGCTTAGATGGTCTAGCGATTTTGCCCGTAGTATTAGTGGCAGCAGGGTTAGGGGCGATGGCTTATGTCTCAGGCGATGTCAGATTCTCCGAATACCTGCATGTGCCTTATATCGCCTATAATTCTGAGTTGATTATCGTTTGTGGCGCTATGGTCGGTGCTGGTTTAGGTTTCTTATGGTTCAATGCCCATCCTGCACAAGTATTTATGGGTGACGTCGGTGCACTAGCTCTAGGAGCCATGCTCGGAACTATTGCGGTAATGACTCGCCAAGAGATTGCTTTTGCTATTATGGGTGGTCTATTCGTCGCTGAAGCAGTGTCGGTTATACTACAAGTAGGCTCGTATAAGCTGCGTAAAAAACGTATTTTCCGTATGGCGCCTCTACATCATCACTTTGAAGAAATCGGTTGGAAAGAGACCCAAGTGGTGGTTAGGTTTTGGATTATTGCTATATTATTAGTGATATTAGGGCTGATGACCTTAAAGCTACGCTAAGCCAAAATTATATTAAGTTAATAGTATTGGCTGACCGTTGAAAAAGACTCTTTAATAAGAGTCTTTTTTTGCTTTAATAGAGCTAAAACTTATTATAGATTGGCAAGATTAAGCTGTTGTTAAGTTGGCTTGTTGCTAAGGTAATAGCCTATCTAAAAGCGTATCTAACCATTTTACTTTTACTTTTAAATCTTCTGAGCTTGGTTAGTTAACTAGAGTGGCTTTTTATCGCTTATCGGCTACGATATTTGTTAAAATGCTAGCTCTACTTCTATGACGCTGAGATGCTCGTGCCTTTATTTATTTGTCCAATTTGTCAATCGCCTTTGCAGCCTGCAGTTGATACTTGGCGCTGTGATGGTAGCCTAAATGCCAAGCAAACCTCTCACCCCTTTGATGTCGCACGCCAAGGCTATGTTAATCTATTGCCAGTACAACAAAAAAACTCTAAAGTGCCTGGTGATAGTCAGCAGTCTATTGCAGCGCGGCAAAGATTTTTAAACGCTGGATACTATCAGCCACTACGAGATTTAGTCTGTCAGCAGATGGAATTATTATTAGCTAAGCGCCAAGCGGCGCAAACATTGGCTAATGAGGATAATACAGATATTGATAATTATGCTAATACTCGCTGGTTAGACATCGGCTGCGGCGAGGGCTACTATACTCAAGCTATGGCACAGCTATTGGCTATCGATCAGTTGGTAGCAGCTGATATTAGTAAGTCGGCACTCATAGAGCTAGCAAAAGTCAGTAAGGCTAAACATATACTTTGGTACCAACAGCACCCTACAGATGTTAATCAGGAGAACAAAGATGAGCAAAAGAGCCTACAAAGCCAAGAAGATAACCAACAGCAGACGCCGCAAAAGACTGCTGTTTACCCAATCGTTACCAGCGCCGCTCATTTACCGCTACAAGCGCAAAGCATAACTGGTATTAGTAGTATCTTTAGCCCGATATTGCCCAAAGCTTTTGCGCAGGCTTTGCAGAGTGAAGGTTATCTGATTATTGCTAAGCCCGATGTCGGTCACTTAGCAACAGTACGTGAGGCGTTATTTGATGAAGTGCGTGAACATGATTCAGATAAGTTCTTACCGACTTTGGCTGCGTATTTTACCTTGCTAGATAGCCATCATGTCAGTACCAATCTCAGCTTATCGACAGCGGCATTAACTGATCTACTAACGATGACTCCTTATGCTTATCGTGCTCACGCTGAGAAGCGTCAGCAACTACTAGCGACTACTGAGACGACTGAGTTTTTGACGGAAGCAAAGTTTGTCATTTATATTCTACAAAAACTTGCTAGTGTAGAGGGTGCTGCTAACCCTTTATCCGTAAATGATGAGGAATCGATAGAGCATAGCTAGCAGCCTCGTATTTATCTAATCACTGGCGAAAATCAGGGCAGCGTATGAGGGTGTAGCTGCTCTGTTTATTATTGATTATAATTTTATAAAACGGGTCCCATAGTAGCAACGATATTGTTCCAGATTCTATAAGGTACTGACCACTGTTCTACATGTTCACGGCGTACTTCATCAGAGGCAGTAATATACTGGTATTGTCTTTCCATAATATCAGCGGTGAGGGCTTTATCGCTAATCAATACATTATTCTCATAGTTCAAATCAAAGCTACGTAAGTCTAAATTAGTCGAGCCAATCAAGCTGATTTCACCATCGATAGTCAGAGTCTTAGCATGGAGTAAGCCTGGTTTATACTCATAGATTTTGACTCCGGCCTCAAGCAGTTGCCAGTAGTAGCTGTGGCTAGTAGCGGCAACCACAAAGGAGTCGTTCTTTTTGGGGAATATCATAGTCACATCGACGCCACGATAGGCCGTCGCACACAAGATACTCACTAGAGAATAGTCAGGTACAAAGTAGGGCGTTGAAATGATCAGAGTATGCTGTGCTTGACTGATTAGTGCGCCCAAGAACTGTGGTGTCGCACCTTGTCGCTGAGTAGGCCCATCAGAGAATACTTGCGCAGCAAAGCCCTCAGGTTTTGAGTCACTAAAATACTTAAAGCTATCCAAAGGGGTTTCAGGGTTTTGAATAAGCCAATCGCTGGCAAATAACATCTGGTTTTGTGCTACTACTGGCCCTTCAACTCTTAGCATAATATCTATCCACGGGGCGTACTTAGGCTTGACCTGAAACTCAGGGTCAGCGCAATTACGACTGCCGCAATAGCCAATCTTGCCATCAATCACAGTTATTTTACGGTGATTACGCAAATCAAGGCGGCTAAACAACAAGGTTTTTATTAAGTTACTAATTGGTAGCGCTACGCTAACTTGGACGCCTGCCGCTTTCATTTCTTGCCATATTTTTGAGCCAATCATTTTGCGCGAACCCATACCATCGACCATAGCTCGACAAGTAACCCCACGCTTCGCTGCGCGGATGAGTGCTTGAGCGGTATCAATACCCATCCCATCAATTAGCCAAATATAATACAGTACATGGATATGATCAGTCGCCGCATCGAAGTCGGCAATCATTCGCGCTCGAGTATCAGCGGCATTCGCCATCAGCTCTGCACTATTGCCTAAAGTAGTATGAAATCCTGTTACGTTTGCAGAGTAAGCAAAAGCGGCTTGATAGGGCGGTTTGATAGCGGCTGCTAATGAGGCCTCGTTACCGAGTACTTCAGGGTTAGCTCGATGTAATCTATTAATAATTTGCCGATGCTCACGCTCAAAGTTGCGGCCTAAATGAATCTCCCCAAACATCCAATAAATGACTACTCCAATATAAGGCAGTAGAAATAATATAACTAGCCAAGCTAAGCGTGCGGGTGAAGATAAATTATGACGCGCTAGAACTCGCAAAGAAATAATGATAAGCAACACAAAGTGAACAGTTAGGAGAATATTGAGTGCCATAAAAGCAGTCCATTAGCGGTATTTTTATTGGGATTAATTATTAGCAAGTATAGCGTATTCTGTAATAATATGGGTCCATGTTGCTATTAGCTTGTGAGTGAGGCTTGTAAGCTGTTTAAAAGCTTTTTTGCTAAAACCTTTGGATAGTTTAGTTTTTGATAATTAACCTGTAACTAGTTACGATTATTTAGATATAGCTTTAACGTATTAGCTAAAAAAGGGTGTATAAGTAAGCTAGATTTTACTAATCTCAATAATGGCTACCATCCAGTCTTTATCCTCAAGCATCCTTGCTTACTTTATATTACCATTACCTCTTTAATGGACTCAGTATATGCAATTAGCCATACCCTCTAGGTTATTAAATAAGCTCACTATCGTCATTAGTTTTATCGGGGTTGGGGTAGCGTTAATCGATAGTGGTTTTACGCTAGGCACTTGGTTACAGCAGTTGTTCCACTTCTTTTATTTGTTCATCATCGCTCTAGGTTTTTCAGCCATAGTAGAGCGTTATATGCACCCAAAAACTCCGCTGGTACTGCACAAGCTACTGCTTAATAAAGTCGCCATATTCGATTTGTTTACTAGTGCGGCGATTGTCGTGCTACTGGCGTTACATTTCACTGATTTATTGCAGTCAGGATTTACTATGGCCACTGATGGATTTGCTGCCATCAAAATTGCCGTTTTTGCCACTTTTATCCGTGAAATATCCGATACTGATTTCAATCTAAAACGTACTTTTTTAAATCCGGGTCAGTTCTTTATCTTAAGCTTTTTGTCAGTGATCTTAGTTGGTGCTTTATTGCTGATGATGCCCAAAGCTACTACTCAGCCTTTATCATTTGTAGATGCGCTATTTACCGCTACTAGTGCTGTCTGTGTGACGGGGCTAATCGTCGTAGATACTGCTACTTATTTCACTACCTTTGGCCAAGTCATCATCATGGGAATGATCCAAATTGGTGGTTTGGGGATTCTGACTTTTGTCACTTATTTCAGCTACTTTTTTAAGGGTGGCGTCAGTTATGAGACTCAGCTAAGTATAGGTGAGATGACCTATGCGCAGCGGCTAGGAGATGCGGTGACTACCTTGAAGTCCATTCTATATGTCACTTTTGGTGTTGAAGCGTTGGCCGCTGTGTTTATCTATAGCAGTATTTATGATTTGCCGGGGATGAGTTTATCAGAGCGTTTATTCTTTTCAGTCTTTCATGCAGTTTCGGCTTTTTGTAATGCCGGGTTTTCGACTTTTAGTGCTGGTCTTTATGACGAAACAGTACGCTTTAATTACCCTCTACAATTAACCATTGCTACTACTTTTATCTTCGGTGGTCTAGGCTTTATTATCGTGGTTAATCTACTGCGTTATTTGCGCCACCGTAGCGAGCGTTTTATTTATCGCAATAGCCATAGTAATGAGTCGCGCTATGCCTATCAGCCGTGGTTACTTAGCATCAATAGCCGTATTACTTTAATCATGACCGGCGCGCTGCTACTGATCGGGCTAATTGGAGTAATGATATTTGAATATAATGGGATACTGGTTGAGCATAGCACTTGGTATGGTAAATTAATATCAGCGTTCTTTACCGCCGCCACCCCACGTACCGCAGGTTTCAATAATTCTGATATGGATGCTTTAGCGTTCCCCACTATTATGTTGACCATATTTCTGATGTGGGTTGGTGCCTCGCCCAACTCTACTGGTGGAGGTATCAAGACTAGTACCTTTGCAATTGCGTTGCTAAATACCTTGAGCATTGCCCGTGGACAGGGCCGTGTTGAGGTATTTCAACGTGAGATTGCTGATATCTCTATCCGTCGTGCTTTCTCTATTATGTGGCTATCATTATTGGTCATCGGTACGGGGGTGACGGTAATTAGCTACAATCAGCCAGAGCTGGAGTTAATCAAAGTAGTATTTGAATGTTTTTCCGCCTATAGCACAGTAGGTTTAAGTTTGAATTTGACCCCTGAGTTGTCAGATTTTAGCAAACTGGTAGTCGCTGTCATTATGTTCGTTGGGCGAGTAGGCATGTTAACTATCTTTATTGCACTTCTTAAAAATATGCGTCAGCGTAACTATCGTTATCCAACTGAAGAAATTACTATTAACTAAAGCATTTAAACAGCTATTAATTATCGGGGTGTAAGCAAAGTTATGAAATATATTATTATAGGCTTAGGGAGCTTTGGCTCATCATTAGGGATAGCGCTCACCAGTCAAGGCCATGAAGTTATCGGTATCGATAGCAATATGCAAAAAGTCGATGCCTATAAAGAAGTGATCTCCCATACTATCTGTATGAGTGCCACTGATGAATATACTGTAAAAGGCCTGCCGATTATTGATACTGATATTGTGATCGTCGCTATTGGCGAAGATCAAGGCGCTAACGTCATGGCTACAGCGCTATTTAAGACCCTAAAAGCCAAGCGCTTAATAAGTCGTAGTATTAATCCCTTACACGAAACCGTATTACAAGCGATCGGGGTCGACGATATCTTCCATCCTGAAAAAGAATCAGCGATGCGTTGGGCAAAAAGGCTATCGTTACGCTATTTTGTAGACTCATTTGAGTTGAGTGAGAATTTTAGTATTGTTGAGATTAATATTCCTGATGCACTGGTTGGTAAAGCTATTGGTGAGTTAAAACTTGAGCAAAAATTCAATATTAAGCTATTAAGTACCTTAGTCCACGAGCATTATAAAGATACTTTTGGACGTATGCAGAGTAAACCGAGTATCCAAGGTTTGGCGATGCCTGAGCAAATCCTACAAGATAATGATGTCCTAGTAGTCTATGGTGCTAATAAACATATTAATCAGTTTTTACGTAGCGTTGGGGTCAGGGTACATTAGACAGCTGGCAGCTTAGGGCAATAGCTACTTATAATAGAAATTATTTAGCACAGTGGTTGTTTATAACCGCTATCATTGGCTATACAAACTATTTGAGATAGCGGTTACTCACCATACTAATGACTTGAAGTAACTGACTATATGAATGGACAAAGGGGAGAGTTATGAACAAGCGCAGCCTATCCGTCCTATCTATTGCGGTCTTACTAGCGGTATCGTTGTCAGGCTGTGATCAGTCGGTACAAGACCCAAATACTATGTTTTCAGAGCAACACAAAGATCCTATTAAAGAGCTTGAGATAACCTCAAATATTGATCGCAGCAAATTTAAATATAAACAAACCTTTTATGTGCCTATTTATTCAGATATCTATACGGATAGAGACAATCGCAAGGTTTTGTTATCAGCGACTCTAAGCGTACGTAATACCACTCTAAAAAAACCACTATTTATCAATAAAATCGACTACTACGACACCGCGGGTAATCTTGTAAAGCATTATCTAAAAAGCACCATTGAACTGCCACCAATGGCCACGTTGAACTATATCGTCGAAAAAGAAGAGGATAAAGGCAGCTCAGGGGCGAACTTTATTATCGAAGTAGAAGGGTTGGATGATACGGTGACGCCGGTCATTGAAGCGGTCATGATAGGTAATTTTAGTAATAAAGCCTTTTCGTTTAGTACTCAGGGCACGCCAGTGATACACGACTAAGTATAAGGTCGTTGGCTGGCAATATAACAATGCCATGTATAGCTATTTATAGTCAGCTATCGGTGTTCAGAATCTTGCTGTCATGCTGTCTATTAAGGAAACAAAAATAGCGTAAGGTTTACTGATAAGCAATTTTGAGAGTTAGCTTGTGATACTAAGCGATTAATATAATAAGCCCATCCAACTTTTAAAGCGCGATGGGCTTATGACTTACTAATTAATTATTAATCTTGCCAGTTAGAAGGTGAATCAATAACTTATTTTCTGACCGTTTTAGCCTGAGGATGGGCATTGCCATTGGCGTTAATAGTAGTACTGATATTAGTAATGATATTGGTGACAGCAGCTTCTGGAATAGGAAATACTTTGTCATAAACCCAGTTAAACACAAAAGCATACAGCACATAAAAAGTCGCCATAGCGATGTCCATAATAAACGCCTCCCATAAGCTAATATCCAGATACCAAGCAATCATCGGCATAAACAGGATCAGCAGCCCACCCTCAAATAGCAGCGCATGGCCTACACGTATCATCAGGGTCTTATGCACATTACCGCGTAGTTTTACCATGGCATGGTCAAACCATAAGTTATAAACGAAGTTCCATACAGTAGCGATAATGGAGCCTACTACAGCGATAACTCCCATCAACTGTAGATCAAAGCCAAATACTAAGCTGACTAATGGCGCAAAGATAAGTAAGCCGATTAGCTCAAAGCTTAGGGTATGACGGATACGATCTTTAGTAGTACGCATTAAACTTCCTAATGGCTGCAATCGTCTGCCGATTGAGCCTCTATTGAGGCCTAGTATGTCTTTAGGCACCGCTGTCAAAACAACTAGATAAAAGCCATGATCTTAGCATGCAAAGTATGGCCCTTATGTAGGGTTAGTATAGTTACTATCTTAGGGGCGTAGCTAATGTTACTGCGCAGCAAAAGGTATTTACTATTTAGCTCCATTACCTTTTAGGTACAAGGGTGTATGATGATTGCCATTAGTAGAAAAGTAGCAAATCCGCTGCATCTCTACAAAGCTATCAATACAAAGCTATCAATCAAACACCATTATTATTTGCAGAGAAACTTATGAATACTTTTACTCACGTTGCTGTTGGTACCAATGATTTAGACAAAGCCCGTATGTTTTATGACAAGGTCTTAGCTCCTTTAGGGCTTAAGCGCATTGCTGATCTAGGCGAAGCTGGTGCAATATGGGGTGTAGATAGCCCTTCTTTCTTTGTTATGAAGCCTATTGACGGTGAAGCCGCTACTGCTGGTAATGGGGTTACGGTTAGTTTCGTGGCGCCAAGTCGCGCAGCTATTGATGCCTTTTATGCTGCGGCACTAAGCGCAGGTGGTATTGATGCCGGCCTACCAGGCACACGTGATTGGGCACCTAATGCTTATGCGGCGTATGTTCGTGATTTGGAAGGTAACAAGTTAACGGCTTATTGCTTTGAGGCTGAATAACTGTGCTATTTGAGTGCTCATTTGTGAGCTATAAAGCTCTGTAGTAAGCAACGATAACTATAAAAATCCCACAACTATGTGGGATTTTTTGTCGTGAAAATAAAGCCAATAACGGTAAGTAAGGCTGTGTAAGTAATGCGTATTGGCTCAGTAAGGCCTAGGCTGTCAAACAACAATCTGGTGTTAGACTCTACAAAACCCATAAAAAAACAACGCTGTAATAGGAATAATTATTTTATGACTACCTTTACCAGCCAAGCAGTCAATACTAGTAATAATAAAAGTGTTGCTGCTAATACTGATTGCAATAATATCGCCAGTAATACTACGAGCTTGCTTGAACCACAGACTATAGAGCACAGCATCCAAGTTAGAGGTGCGCGTGTTCATAATCTAAAAAACGTCGATGTTGATCTACCGCGCAATGCGCTGGTAGTGTTTACTGGAATCTCTGGTTCTGGTAAGTCGTCGCTGGCTTTTGGTACTTTATTTGCTGAGTCGCAACGCCGTTACTTAGATTCAGTATCGCCTTATGCACGACGTCTGATAGATCAAGTTGATGAACCGGATGTCGATGCTATAGAGGGCTTGCCGCCAGCGGTCGCCTTGCAACAGCAACGTGGTACGCCTTCCGTGCGCTCATCAGTTGGTAGTGTAACTACTATCTCTAACGGTCTGCGCATGCTGTACTCACGAGCTGGCGAATATCCTACTGATCAACAGATGCTTTATGCGGATGCATTTTCGCCGAATACCCCTGACGGTGCTTGTCCAACTTGCTCAGGTATTGGTCGGGTTTTTGAAGTAACCGAGAAGTTATTGGTTCCTGATGATACTAAGACTATTAGAGATAGAGCCATTGCCGCATGGCCACCAGCGTTTCAAGGTCAGAACTTAGCTCGTATTCTAACTACCCTCGGTTACGATATCGATGTGCCATGGCATAAACTGCCAAAACAGACTCGTGACTGGATACTATTTACTGACGATACGCCAACAGTGCCGGTTTATTCGACATACAATATCCAACAAGTACGTGCCGCCATCGAACAAAATGAAAAGCCTAGTTATACTGGTACTTATGTCAGTGCTAAAAACTTTATTCTGCATTCCTTTGCCACTACCCAAAGCCCGCTAACTAAAAAGCGCGTCTCGCAGTTTATGCAAATCTCAGTATGTCCTGAATGCCATGGCAAAAAGCTAAAGCGAGAGTCGCTATCAGTGAAATTTGCCGGACTAGATATCGGTGAGTTATCGCAATTGACCTTAACTGAAGTAGCCGTTAAGTTGCAAGATGCGGCGCATGCTAAACCATCTAACAATACCGTAGATCGAGAAAAAGCAATTGTCGCTCAGCGTATCGCTAGTGATATCCTCTCGCGTGTTGAAGCCTTGACGAGGTTAGGTTTGGGCTATTTATCACTTGAGCGTACTACGCCTACTTTATCTCCAGGGGAGTTACAACGTTTGCGTCTTGCTACCCAAATTCGCTCAAAATTATTTGGGGTAGTTTATGTCCTCGATGAGCCTTCTGCGGGTCTGCATCCAGCCGATACCCAAGCACTATTGGGTGCATTGGACGAGCTGATTGCTGCTGGCAATTCAGTATTTGTAGTTGAACACGATGTTAGTGTTATTAGACATGCCGATTGGGTAGTAGATGTCGGTCCTGATGCTGGCAATCACGGTGGTGAAGTGATTTACAACGGCCCTGTTAATGGATTACGCGCTGTTAAAAACTCGTACACCGGACAATATCTGTTTAATGCTGCCAGCCAAGTAAAGCGTAGTCCAAGATCGCCAAAAGCTTGGCTTAAACTGGTTGGGATTGAGCGTAATAATCTACAAGGGTTAGAGGTCGCGTTTCCACTAGGGGTGATGACTACGGTCACTGGGGTATCCGGTTCAGGTAAGTCAAGCTTAGTCAGTCAAGCGTTAGTAGAGTTGGTTTATGAAGCACTAGGGCAGCAGCCAGTGCTAGAAGTTGCAACTGGTGAAGCTGATCTATTGCAGCAAGAATTAGAGACGCCAACAGGTGGTCGAATTGTCGCTGGTATGGAGCAAGTAACACGGTTAATAACTGTCGACCAAAAAGCCATAGGTCGTACGCCTCGCTCTAATCTTGCCACTTATACTGGGTTGTTCGACCAAGTGCGTAAACGGTTTGCTGCAACTCCAGAAGCCAAAGCTCGCCGTTATAATGCTGGTCGTTTTTCTTTTAATACTACTAAAGGTCGTTGCGCCAATTGTGAAGGCTTAGGTTTTGTGATGGTCGAGCTTTTATTTCTGCCAAGCGTTTATTCACCTTGCCAAGTCTGCCATGGGCAGCGCTACAATGATGAAACTCTCGAAATCACTTATGGTGATAAAAATATCGCTGAAGTACTAGCGCTAACGGTGGAGGCAGCCTATGAGTTCTTTGTTGATGAACCCGCTATCTTGCGCGCCTTACAGGCTTTATTACAAGTCGGGCTTGGCTATTTGCGTCTCGGTCAACCTGCCACGGAACTGTCAGGCGGTGAAGCCCAACGTATCAAATTAGCTACTGAACTACAGCGGACTCAACGTGGCGATACTCTTTATGTGCTTGATGAGCCGACCACCGGCTTGCATCCTAAAGATGTATCGATGTTAATGGCTCAGTTAAACGGTCTAGTCGATGCAGGTAACACAGTGATTATGGTTGAACACGATATGCAAGTGGCTAGCAACAGCGACTGGGTTATCGATATTGGCCCTGGCGCGGGTGATGAGGGTGGACAGATTGTCGCTCAAGGATCACCTGAACAGGTAGCTTGCTCCAAAACTAGCAAAACTGCACCGTTCTTATTGGCTGAGTGTGAATCTTGAGAGCGGCCTGTAGAAAGGCGATAAATCCAAACTATTTTATTAGCTAAAAATAGAGAGTCACTGCTACTAACAGGCACTAACTTTGCGTAGATGGGCTATTGCCAATTCATAATCAATAGCGAAATACATAGCTATCAAATCCAGTGATTTGGTGGGTTGATACCCACACTACGCAAAGCTTAAATAGAGACCATTGTCACTGAATTTAAAAAGGGTTTAATGCTTACTTGTAAAAGATGGAACGTTGAGCGCAGCTAGCCACCCCTAACAGTCTGCTAGGCGATAACCATCACTTGGCAGACAAATAGTCTGTGAACCTTTCAGCGCTTTGAAAATACCCTATGATTATTTAGCTTAGTCCATCCAAGGCTTTTAAACCCGCTTTGGCAATACGCACATCCTCACTACCATGAGCGCCACCGACTCCAATACCACCGATGACCACACCTTCACTATAGATAGGCAAGCCGCCATCCATCATCAGCATGTTTTCATCCAAATATCTGACATCAGCAGGAATCGATCCATCGGCAATGCCTTGAGCAATGATCGCAGTTTCCCTCTTTTGTGAGTTGGCGGTATAAGCTTTTTTATAGCTGGCACGAATAGTATGTACCCCAGCTTGATGATCTCTTAATACAGCTAATGTCTGTCCCGAACGGTCGACTACGGTTATCGATACGGCTAACTGTTCAAGCTGTGCAGTTGCAAAGGCGGCATTGACAATAGCTTGCGCCATCTGGCCAGTTAATATAGTAATAGCAGTCATACAAGCTCCAAAGTTATAGGTATAAGGTTTCGCTTATTGTTCTTATAAGTCTTATTACTGGCACAAGATACAACGATCATACAGCACTTTATTAACCAAACGGTTAACCCTCTTATTAGCTACCTTATTATCCAAACTGACAGCTAAATTAGCAGTACGATGATCATTATTATTGAGGGTTTTTAATGCTAAATGCTAGGCTGGCTTATACATAGCCACTAAGCTTGTATTAAATAAACGAATAAACCCACGCTTAGTGGTGGGTTTATCTAATAAGCAGCTATCTAAGCAACGCTATTGCTTAAGCAACGCCACTATTTAACCCATCATTATTGACTAGTAAATTTTATGGTTTCATTAGGGGCATTAATAGTCAACTGGCTCGCTAAGATATCGCCTTTAGCATTAATTTTGTAACACTCAGTGGTCGTACCTTCAGGATCAACGTTGAGTAACATATTGGTTGAAGTATCTATGCAGAACAGGGCGGTGTTATTGCTATCTTGTGCCAAAGACCAAGACTGAGTATATCGGCCTTTGTGCTGACGTTTGCTACTATCGCTATAGACGTTTTCAGTGAGCAGTGGACTGCTATCGCCAACCTTGGCCAGTTTAGGAAGAGTGGTGGTTTGGGTTGCTACTGAGTATTCACCTGAGCTGTCAGTATAGCCGCGGAACACCAACGGATTTAGAGTGAAGTAGTTGATACTAACGGACTGATTGATCAGCTGGTTATTGGATTTAGTAATAGTATTGACTTCGGCACCTTGTGCGGACTTACCGTCGAACAGCATAGTGCCTTTGGGTGTGACTTTGATATCGGCGACTATGTCTTGATTATCGACTTTGGCCATTAACTTTTGCGTGCTCTGCTTAGTATAGATATTGATCATCGCCGTCTCAACAGGATACTGAGTGACAATCTGATTCGTGGGGCTATTGGGATTAGTATTGCCATTGTTCATACTGGCGCAAGCGCTTAGGCTCAGAGCGGCTGCGATACACAAAGCTAGTGCTTTCATAATTTAATTCCTCTTTTAATTTTGTTTCATTATTAGCTACTGCATGGATTGAAAGTACCTCAATTTAGATAAACTATCTACTGCTATAGTTTATTGTTTTATTACTAGGGCATGTTGAATCTTCATAAGCAGACACTGCTGATAGACCCTGATTTATCAAAGCGGTGCTCTAATCATCGTGACAATCACAGATCATACATATTTCTTAGTTAGATTTTTATATAGTAGGATTAAATAAAATAGCTAATTTTACATAAAAAATGCACCTATAACTTAGGTGCATTTTTAATCTTTGTCCAGTGTCGGTAGTTAATAGTTTATGTTAATAGTTACGATATCTGAGTAATTGTCAGGTCTAAAGTCAGCGCTAGGTACTGTGGCGTAGACGCTTCTATTTTGAGCCGAACCAGTGCCATTAGCAGTTACACCATTCCCTACATTACTAGAGGTTGCGGTATTGCCCCATACGGTTCCATTAACCCCAGTAGTAGAGCGTAGTTGATAAGGAACTTGGTTATTATTGCCAGTAGTGCCTTTCATAGCTCCCAATCCTACTGTACTACCATTTGAGGGAGCCAATCCGATATTATAAACCGTACCATTTGTGCAAGTTAAATTGATAGGATTAGTACCGACACTCTCAATATTGGTAGCACTAGATGGCTTATTACCAAAATTTATATTACTTTTAGAATTGATTAGGCATTTGCTCGGAGCAATGGCTTGAACATAAAAAGGGTTCATACGTTGAGTAGGTGTAACTCCGGGACCTAATGGTGATAATGATGTTCCACAGTCTTTGTTTAAACCAGCTACAGAAGTGACAAGGGTATTATTTATTTGATAGTTAATTTTATAAGTGCTTGGATTTCTTGTGCTTTGGTTTGCAGGAATAGCGGCATAAACTGTCATTACCCCCCTTTGTATACCACCATTAGCAGTCACTGTGACATTGACAGCAGCTGCCTCTTTGGTTGTTGGGTTTTGTATAGATCCCCAAATATTATTATATCCGCTATCGGTATACATTTGAAAAGGAAGGTTGGTAAGGCCTGGGGTTACTGGTGTTATGGCACGTGGAGTGATTCCTTCATTCCCAAGGCTAATACAGAGGGTCAAATCCTGTGCCGCATCTCCTGTATTGGTACATGAGTAATTCACTGTACCTGTGGTTGTGAAGCGATTATTACTGAGTAGGTCAATAGAGCCAAAGTCGATATTGCTTATCTATGCTGAACAAGTAACGATGGGGGCAGCGTTAGCATTATTGACCGGTAATAAAAAAGCCAAGGGAATCAAATAAAGACTAAAGTGCCATTGAAACAGTTTCATTACAGTACCTTCTGACAGATAAGTGGCCCAATAAGCGGAATGCCATCACCTTGTTTCTGATAATCAAAGCTAACTTGGCAACGATCACCAAAGGGAGTTGCTACCTCTAGCACGTTATGCTCATCAAGCGTATCTAAATAGACTTCACCATCAAAACCTACGATAGATGCTGACAATGCTTGTTGAGTGACTAACCGTACTTGACTGCCTATTGGTATAAATTCATCGTTGCTGTCTTTTAGAATAACCGAGGCAGAGCGTACTGGCACAAGATTGAATTTGACTATTGTACCAGCACGATCAGTTGGGGTGGCTTGAGCCGCTACCTTATCAATGCGTAAATCTGCCGGTAAGTTCATCGGATCAATGCTAATTTTATTGTCTTGGTAAGCATTGAGTGGTGATATCAGCAAGAGCCCACGGCTATTCGTGGTACCAATGACATTATTTTGCAGTAATACAGGCACATCAGCGATACCGTTGGTTGTAACTACGGCAAAACCATCATTGATTTGTCGGGCCGCAAAGATCCCGCCACCCATCATGACTAGCGAGCCGTTGCCACTAGCATAGGTGGCGTAATCCCCATTATAATTGCTCATACCCGCTTGCACTTGGCCATAGCGACCCAGATAATTCAGCTCAGCTAGAGCGCTAGTATCGTTATGGTTATCAGTATGGCTATTCATACTATGTCTTGCTTGTGCTCGCCAGCCTAATCCACCAGCAACGGGCGCTGACTGTGAGGCGTCTGCTACTAGGACATTCTGTGCATTGTTATGTTGTAGGCTACTGCTCACTGAGAGATTGCGATCGAATGAAAAAGTAGCGCCGATAGCGGCACTATTATTATCAGAATTATTCAAGTCATGGTTATAGTTGGCATTGATGCTCACACGCCGGCCTAGAGACTTGCTCCAATAGGCA
The DNA here is from genome assembly GCF_904846695.1 of Psychrobacter urativorans. Lineage (GTDB taxonomy): Bacteria > Pseudomonadota > Gammaproteobacteria > Pseudomonadales > Moraxellaceae > Psychrobacter > Psychrobacter urativorans. The sequence goes on along the minus strand of NZ_CAJHBR010000013.1, from coordinate 17,593 downwards.
CTAGCAAATCGAGCGCTATCTTCCTCAGCATAATCTACTTGATTGTAACTGACCCCAAAGCTGCCCAAGGTCTGGCTACCGTAGCCGGTAGAGAGCTGATAGCTCTGGCGAATAGGGGTAGAGCCATATTGGGTCGCTACATCACGATACTCGCCTTGGGTGCCTAAAGTATTGATGCCAACGTTAAAGCGTTTATTATTCCATTGATAGCTAGCACTATATTGGCTGCCGCTTTCATCTTGGCTATTACTGCCCGCTAATGAGGCAAATAACACCCCACCTGGACCGCCCAATACCCAAGTGCCGCCAACGCCTGCATTAGCTATATCTTTGGTAGCTTCGGCATGAGTCTCAGCGGTAAAGCGGTTATTCACACCATAACGCCAAGTGCCACTGACGGCGACATCGCTGCCATAGTCGAAGGATTTGATGCCATAGTTTTCCCGTACAGCCCCAAGCTCGACCGACCAATCTGATAAGCCGGGCTGTAGTAAACGATGGGTATCATAAAGCGAGAAGTTAACTGTAGAGCTTTGTCCTAGCGCATCGGTCAATACCAGTTGTGCATCACCCGCACCACTAATACTAGGAGCGGTATTGAGCTCAAAAGGGCCGGCAGGGACGTCACCGCTGTATTGTTTAAGACCATTCACGTATAGCTCTACCGCAGAAGGTAGGGTGGCTGAACCAAAGAATGCAGGGAGTGGCGTGGTGGTCATATAAGGTTGCAAATCAAAGTTGCTACCAATTTGCAGACCGCCTAAGCGGGTAGCGCGAGTCCATGAAAGAGCACCTGTAAGAATATCCCCAGCACGTACGGTTAACAGCTTATCAGGAAATGACTGGCTCCAACTGGTGTCTAACCTCACGGTACGATGGTCCCAGTCACGGTTATTAGTGATGCTATTAGCATTGCTATTATAAAAGCGGTTACCTGTGGTTAGTGCTGTTGAGCTTAATACCCCATTAGCATTAAAAGCGCGTACTTCGCTAAAAGCGCTTAGGTTGGTGGCATTATTGTCAGTATGTGAGCCATAGATATTATAATTTAATAAGATGCCAGGCGATGAGTTAGCTTGAGTACGACGGTTATCACGGTTATTTAATACGGTGGTGTTTAGATTAAGAGTATTTAAAGGAGCGACGATAGTGACGGATTGCATGCGCGCGTTATAGTCGACCTTAATATTGGCGAAACTGTTTAGCGGTACCGGGTCGGTGGTACCTAGTGGCACAATAAACCCTAGCTGCTGCAATACGGCGATACTTGCCCATAATTGCTCATCACGATAATCAAAATGAGCTAAGCCAGCGCTAGCGCCATTGAGCGTCACATCTAGGTATAAATCGAGGCCACGCGTCTGACTCGGATCCTCGTTGAGGCCGAGTTGGACGAATTCGGTATTCGCTAGGCTGACAGGAGTAGATGTGGGGATAGAAGTTACAGAAGCGCTTTGGGGTGCTGCATGGCTAGCTGAGACCACCACACCATGAATTAAAAGAACTTTAGCGAGCGGCACTGTCCAACGTGACGTTTTGAATCGTGTCAGTTCCATTAATCATTACCTTAATTCTACTGCTGTTTTTTAATTCATTCGGTGGTACTTTGAGCATCCATTGCATAGTAGCACCCGGTAAAACATAACCTAATAAACCAGGGCTTATCTCAATAGTGTTACCACTAGTATCATCTATGCTGAGCTTGGCCAATTGTGCACGCCCATTGCCACTATTGCTGACACGCATAGCAACGTGGTTACCATCGGGTTGCACAGTATAAGTCCATTGCAACTTTGGAGAAGTTTGTTGCACTCCTACAGGCTGGATAAAGACTGGTAACGAATAACTTAGTGCAAACTGCAAGCCCGCCTTCTGCTCAGCAGATGGAGTAGGGAGCTCATCAATAGAGAGGCGATAGCTGCTTTCTACTGCACCAATACCGCTCGGTGGTGCAGATGCGCGGATAATGCGAATGAGTTGTTTTTCACCCGGTTGCAGTTCAATGATTGGCGGACTGGCCAACAATCCTCGTGATACGGTAAGCTGATCGCCTTTTTCATCCTGTGACCATTGATACACACGAACTTGCGCATGTATTACATCGTCACCAGTATTACTCAGCGTCAGGCCACTGGCATTTTGTTTAGCTTGCAAACTGAGGGAAATGGGAGAGACCTGCAGGCCGCTCGCCATTGCCACACCGTTAGTCAGTAGCAAACCAGATAAAATAACCGGTATCGCAACACGGTGTACCCAGAGACTTAGCATTCAGATTACAAAGTAATGTTAATAGTTACAGTATCTTCATATGCACCAGGTTTAACGTCTGCGGTATCAGTAACAGTGGCATAAACAGTAGTAGTGATAGGAGTGGCATAGTTAGTAGCTGCTGCGGTTGTTACACGATTAGCACCTGTATTACCCCACGCAGTACCAGCAAGACCAGCAGTAGAAGTCAATTGATACTTAACTTTTTCAGCGCCAGCAACACCACCTAACAAAACACCAGTACCGTCAGTATTTCCTGAAACAGGTGTGAGTGCAATAATCGCAGAAGATCCTACAGAGCAACGAGTAGTAATTGTTGTAGTACCGGTAACACTGCCAGGTACCAGCTGTGCCTCACCAGCTCCAATAGCACCAAGATTGATATCAGCAGCAGCGCCTGTCTCGATGGCACATACACTGTCAACTTGTAGTAGAACTTTAAACTGATCAGTTGTAATAGCTGCTGGCGGTGCTGCGTTAGCAACAGTCAAAGAACTAACGGCAAGTAGTAGAGTAGCAGTCAATAAAGATTTTTGAAGTTGCAAAGTAGTTCTCCGATGATTTTAAGTTTGTTATCACTTTTGATAAGCATAATAAAAACGGTTTAGACATCCACAATTTTTATCAGTCATTAGTTAGTGGCATTATTACATAAACATTACACAAAGGGAAAATGAAACACTATAAATTTCAATATTAGTACGCTGAAGCGTAACAATATATGTTATAGATAAACAACAATAAGATGGTAAAGAAGGCTGTTTCTGTTAGTAGTCAGTCCAAGCATAGCGCGAGCTTTTGGCTGCTATTAATGCTACCGATACCAAACTGTAAAAGGTCAAAGTTGAGCTTGAAAGTGCAGTAGAGTTTTATATAAATAAGGATAAAAATATAATTTTAAAAATTTTTAACGTGATTTTTACTGATTATCAGATTTTCTATACCATTCATCTGATTATCGGTTCATTTATAATTGAATTATGCGATATTGCGCGTTCTGCATACAGAATACATTCCCCTCTTTACCTCATTATTTATTCCCCAGTTACTGTTTACTTTCCCAGTTACTGTTTCAGTCAAATACTACATATTTTAGACTCTATTACTGGTATGCCTTAACTTCAAAATAGTTTTAACCATGAGATTTATATTATGAATATTTTTACAAAAGTAGCAGTAACTGGTCTAGCCTTATCTCTATCTTCTTTTGCTTCAGCAGCAATAAGTGGTTCTACAGACTTTCGTGTAGTGCTACCTGAAGTTTTAGTGCTATATCACTGGGATGATGCTGTACTGAACTTGACTGAAGTTGCTACTACTGCTGCAAACGATAGCGATGCGCGCGAAATAAGCGATGCTACCACTCGTACAGGAACGGCGGTATTAGGAGCAGCTACTGCTAGCATCAATACAGATGTTAGTACTACTTCAAACACGGCTCTTGCCACTAACGTTGCGGTTACTCTAAAAAATGCTTGGGCAGTACGTAACTTATCGTCTGCTAATGGTGTTTCGCTAACATTGACTAACCCTAATACTAGTTTGAAGAATGTTGTCAATAACGCCTCTGTTATTACTACTTCAAATGCTATTTTAGTATCAGCAAATCCTTTAATCACTACTTCTGGTACAGCAACTGTAGGTATCAAATCAGGTTTTGTTCCTGTATTAGGTGATATTACTTTTAACTTAGATCTGTCTACTGCTAATAATGCCGGTGAATACAACACACGCGGTGTCACTGGCGCTTCACCTGATACAGTTACAGGTAATGGTACTGATACTTTCTTATTGACTCTTACTGGTAATGGTCCTGTTCCTATTCCATAATTGAAGAGTTTTAACGGCTAAGCCTTAGTGCTTCGACACTAGCTACATCCTAAAAAATACCAGCTATTATTGCTGGTATTTTTTATAGTTAACGACAAGACATTCTCCGGGCTGCAAATCAATCACTTTATAAGATCTTAAGTGGGTTTGCGCTACAGGCTTTGCAGCTAATTGCTAATAATTAACTAAATAAAGGCAAAAAGATGATCCTAACTGCTTACCCTAAATTATGTTTACCTAGTCAATCTACCAGTACACGTTTAGCCCTATCTATAGTTACAGGGATTGTTGTCACGTTAACAAGCACAAGCTATGCACAAGCTGAGCTGATTATCAGTAACTCAGTAAATGAGCAAGGAAAGGCTCAAATGGTGGTGCGCAATGACCGTCAAACCTCTCTACCACCAGCACAATTAGGTATTCAGCCCGGTAGTATTGACGAGACTGTGTCTCTGACAAAGGGTAAGAATCTAGCCAAACTTAATCAATCGTTAACTCTATATAATTATGGCAGCAAACCTAAAAAAATCGCTCTGAGCTTGGTTGATATGGATGCTGCTGGCAAGCCTATCGACCCTAGTGAGGACACACTAAAACCATGGGTATTGATCAACCCTACAGCGTTTACCATTCCTGCTGGCGGCTATCAGACGGTTCGTATGTCTATCCGCTTGCCTATGGATTTTGCCAAAGGTAAGTACCATGCTATGTTGTCGATCAAACAGCAAATCGATAACCCTGTTACTTATACTGCTGATGGCAAAGGGGTAACTCTTGAGCTTGGGTCACAGTATGGGTTGCCAGTGTCCATTGAGGTGCAATAGACTAATAGCCCTCAAATTCAAACTAGGAAATACTGGTATTATGATGTAATGATTACCAGTATGACTTCCCATACTCATAAAATGGATTCGCTATGGCGCTTATGATTAAAAAGTACTCGTCTTTGCGTTTAGTGACTTTAGTTTCTTTACCTTGTATGGTGATTTATTGCCCCTCAGCATTGGCTGAGATACAAACTATAGCGGCTAATACAACTTCGCAGCTATCGGCTAGCAAAGCTTACAATAAAAACAACAAAGTGCTAGTGCCTAGTTTGGTAGGGGTGTTAATCAACGGAGAGGAACAAGGGAGTACCGAAGCCCTTTATGACTCAGCATCAGATCCAGAGCGTGATGAGCAAAAAGACTGCTATTTTTTATCTATTAATGACTTAAGTGAATTAACTAAGGCTAGCTTTACTGTTGTCGATAATCAGGCTGGCTACGATGTCAGTACGCCGATAGGTAAAGTGCAGTTATCAGCCGATCAAATCTATAGTTACCAAGGTCAAGACTATGTGTCACTTAGTACTCTAAAAAAGTTAGGAATAACCGCTGTGTACAGCCAGCCAGACTTAGCTATTATGCTAAATATGGGTTGGCGTCCCGCCCAAATAAGTGTCCCAAAAGCCAACAATGAGCGTAACGCCCTACCCATTGACTATCGTTCTAGTCAAGCGGGTCTACTGGGTTTGTCATTTAATAGCACCCTAAGTACTAGCGAGAGCAATAATACCTCAAGGGATAATGCATCTAATAACAATGACAATGATACAACGTCCACTAGTCGACAAATATATGCAGACTTAGGTGCCTATGGTTACGGATTAGGTGGGGTATGGGGTATTAAGGCTATCGGTTATGATTTTGCTAGCTCTAATGATCTGATAGAAGATAAAAAAGGCAAGGTATCGGCTAATGACAGCTTTGTACGCAATGCTTTAAATGGATTTAGCTATTTGCCATCAGACTGGGATAATTGGGGAGTAGATAATCTATATTGGGCTAAATCTGGCAAACAGCTAGCTACCCGTATAGGTATTAATAGACCTAATGCGCTCAGTCAAGGGGCGCAGACCACAGGTACAGAATTCACTGGGGCTATGGTTGCCTATAGTAATCGAGATATCGGCCGTCATTTATCTTATTTTGATCAAGACAGTCGCAGTCTGTTGCAAAACACTAATCAGGATTATCAGCATTTAACTGGTATAGGTGAAGCGGGTGGGGTGGCGGAGTTGCGTATCAGTGGCCGTGCTTTGGCTCGAGTACAGATTGGATTGGATGGGCGTTACGAATTTTTAAACCTTGATGTCAGCCAATTGACTTTGACAGACAATTTAGTTGAGGTGGCAATCTATGCCTATCCATTGGCCCGCCAACCGCTTGAAGTTCGACCTATCGTACTCGGCAAACGTCGCACCAACGTCGCAACTGATGAGCTTTTGATAGAAGCAGGTATTGGTGCTAGCGGTAATTTAGTTAATAGTAATAGCCGATACGGTTTTAGAGACGATAATAGTGGTACTGCAGCACATTTATATACTGAATATGGGGTTAATAATCGCTTGGCAGTACGTGGTGGTGTTAACACTAATGCGCAAAACTTAATTAATGATAGTAAGTCAGTATCTTGGCATACAGGGGTCAACTATAGCTTATCACCCTATAGTAATTTTGATTTCAGCTATGCCGATAGTACTATTGAGCAGTTATGGCAAGCTCAACTGCAGTATCAGCGCAAAAAACTACTAGCCTACTATCAGTATCAAGCTCGGCAGTATGATAAAGCAGTATTAGAGCTACCCCTATTGGATAATAATCGAATAGATCGATTGAACGATCAGCGTCATCAACTGTTACTTAATTATAGCCCTAGTGATAGAACTAACCTCAGTCTAAGCCAGTATTATGATCAGATGGCGATTGAGACTGATTTGGATAACTATTATGCTTATGCCAGCATCAATCATCGATTCAACGATGCGCTAAATGCCGGTGCCAACTGGAACAGCCTTGATGATCGCTATAGTTATCGTATTAACTGGCAAGATATTTATAGAAACCGTACGGCTAACGATGGCAAAAGCAATACTATAGGTCTATCTGGTGATAATACTAGCGATACCTTATCAGTACGCCATCAGTTTGATTACCGTACTAGCTTTGGGCAGTCGGTTAGCGCTTTACATGATAGTAGTCGACTATTGAACCAAGGCGATATCAACTATCGTTTTGATGGGTTCAATCTGTTTGGTGCTGATGCAGATGCTAGATCTATCGGCACTAGCTCTATAGATAACTTAGTTAGCATTGGCTATAGCTTGTTTGATGGTCAGGTAGGCTGGCTAGCTGATTGGCAGCTGACCCATCGCAATGGCATTAACTTTAGCTTGGGCTACAAACATCGTTATGTAGATGCTATACCTAGCGGTCGTTACACTGACTTAATAGATGACAGCTCATTTACTAATGAACGTGAGCTACCCGCTTGGACGCAGAATAATTATCTGTTTGCTAAGCTATCATTTGATATGTTTAAGCCACCCAAGCAAAATCTGAAATTCGGTCAATATCCTCGTCAAGAAGCAGGCAGTGTAGTAGTGGACTTAACCCACCATGTTGATTCGCCAATCGACAATGAAACTTTAAGTTTTCAGTTAGACAATCAACACGTTCAGGCCAGTCTGCTTGGAACCCAAGCGAACCATAGCCAATATTTGATCAGTAATATAAAAGCTGGGGATTATACTCTGAGTATGGATGCTACCAATCTGCCTTTAGAGTATAGTGCAAGCGAGTTACAGACACCGCGTATACGAGTTAGCAATTATGCCCCTACTTCAGTGCCTATCAAGCTAGAAAAGACTTATGGTATATCAGGCAAGCTCACCACAGCAGAAGAAGGGATAGTGATTGATATCTATCAAAAAGATAAGCTGATACAAAGTGTGACAACTGGCAGTTACGGGTATTTCCAAATATTTGGCTTAGCACCAGACACTTATACTTTAAACTCTAAAGGTTATGAAGCGCAGTCTATTGAGATTACTAACGACTTTGTGTTGAAAATAGCTTTAAAACCTCTAACAAGTAGCGCTGTACCGTAAACCATAATATTAATTATATTACCCAAATATGGGTTATATTTTGAATTAAAAGCAGCTCAAAGCCGAGGTCGTTATGTCTAAAAAACTATCAATCGTTCATTATGATAAATTGTTGCTAAAAGTAAGCTTAACGGCAATAGTGGGATTACTGGGACAAACAGCATTAGCAGCCTGTCCTGATACTGCTGGTATCAATATCACTGCTGCTGCTAACCGTGTCGGTTCAGCTAGTAACAGTCAAATATACTTCTGTAAACAAAACTTTCCAAACACTACTTTAAGGTTTGCCCCTACAGAGACTCAGCTCCTCAATCGCGGCAGTCAAGCTATCTCAAGGGGCAACACTATTCAGAGCTTTCCCTTGAGTAACCGTGCCGATCTAAGTGGCTTTAATGTGGCTAATTTGAACTTAAGCCAGTTATCAGCAAACCTTCCAAACACCAATGGGGACTTCGGTTCACCAAGCTTATTTAACTTTTATATCCGCACAGATCGAAACAGTACCTGTACTAGCGAATATCAAACCATAAAAACTTTTTTAAGAAATAACCCTAATACTTTTCAACTTAATACTTCATTCGCATCTATTGCCCCAGATAATACTTCAAATACTAGTCTAGTCAAAATGACCGGAGCCAAATTAAAATCAGCTATAGATCAAACCAAAGAATTAACCACTAACATTGACTTTTACTATACAAACCCTACTACGGGTCAATATTTCACTGATGATCGTTTGATCAATGGCTATCGTGACTGCTGGTTTGGTGTGGGTACTAGAGTGACTATTACCCCTGATAGTGCCAACGTAAAATTTGCTGGTAATTACGATCTACAGATTAGTGTATTAACTCAATAATAATTAATAGCGAGACAAGGTTTAGCTTCATAGGCTTTTCTACCTTCAAAGACTCAGACAATTAATAGCACTAAAACTCTTCTTGCCCTAGTGTGGCCTCCCTCATTATTTCTGCACTACCTTAGAGATACTAAGTAAGTCACTTCGAGTGGCCCACTTACTTAGCCTTTAACTAATATTCAATAGCCATAACTTTCTGCAAACGATAATACCCCAACACTTTAACTTAGTGTTGGCTAAGGTTAGGCTTGTCTAAAAATTGCTGATAGTCCGAATCATCAACTGCTATTGTACAGATAGGGGCGTATAGAGCTTGAGGGTAGCAATCATTAAAACGATGCTGATGGTAGTAAGTTTTTAGAATGTACGGTTCAAATAGTTATAGGTTTTGCCATTTCTATTAGCTTTGAGCAATGATATCCTGCAAAACAGCTAAGCTGTTTAAAGGGTTTGAATAAAGGGCTACTATCAGTATTCAGTGAGATAGCGACAACCCAATAAACCTCAATAACAAAAGCAAGTAGTTAACAATAACTATAATTAGACCAAGGATTAGGTATGTCTGCAACTAAAGAAGAGATCGTCGCCTTTATGGCATTAGAGTTTCCACATGCCAAATATCAAGTTGAGGCAGTAGGGGATAACAGTGCGATCATATCGCATGAGATTGGTATAAAGGAGCTACGTCCGGGTGGCACGGTTGCCGGCCCTGTATTGATGAGCATTGCTGATGTCGCACTTTATGTGGCGATACTAGGTACGATTGGCATTGTTCCATTGGCAGTAACCACTAGCCTTAATATCAATTTTTTGCGTAAACCAACAGCAGAAGCCCGCATTATGGCTGACTGCAAATTGATAAAAGTAGGGCGCTCGCTAATCGTAGGTGAGGTATCTTTATATTCAGAAGGCTGTGATGATTTGGTGGCTCATGTGGTTGGCACTTACGCTATACCGCCCAAGCGTGACTAAGCGTGACTAAGCGTGACTAAGCCCGGCAAAGCGACTTATAACTCGCTACTGTTAAACACAAGTTATCTTTTTACATAGACGTCTTGCCTCAAACCTTTATCAGTGGGATAAGTATACTCAACTCTCTTATCCAAAACCTTGCCATGAGGATTAATTACATAGCAGTCCACTGGCGTGCCAGCATCAGTAGCTACCAATATATTAGCTGAACGACTTATACATAACCAAGCACTATTATTAGTGGCTTTTGATAAAGACCAAGCCTTTAGGTAAGTGCCTATTTTCTTATTGAGACTACTATCGGTATAGACGTTTTCTGTCAAAAAAGTGCTGAAATCACCTACAGTAGCCACTTTAGGGACGCTTTGAGTTTGAGAGGTTATTGAATACCTTTCAGCACCTGAAAATCCATGAAATACTAGAGGATCAAAACTGTAGTAGTTGTCTTCTATAGAGGTATTAACGTTCTGATTATCGATATATATAGTGGAAGTGATTCGACTGGCATGCACTGGCTTGCCATCAAAAGTCACTGTGCCTAAGGGCAAAGTGACCACTTGTACAGCCAGTTGCAGTTGGTCATCCACAAGGTAAGAAGTATAGTTAGAAGGCTTGGAGTAGATATTGATTAAAGCGCGCTCAATGGGATATTGGGTGATCATCTTATTAGCATGACTTGTCAACATGCTATTACTTATGCCAGTTGTACAAGCACCTAAACTAAGGGTGGCTAATAGACACAATCCTAGGGTTTTCATCGCTTAATCCCTTACCTTATAGGCTTAGTGTAATTGGCTTATATCACTGTCTACTATAATCGTATTTTTAAGCAATGACATCTCCCAACTATCTTAGACCCTGCTATCATTACCTCATTATAAAAACTCATAACTTTGCAAAGTACTAAGGAATAAAGAATGCCCGCCAGCACCGTTAATCAGATGACCAATAAGATTAATCAAGACGATATTAATAAAGCGGTATGGAACGCCTGTGACACTTTCCGTGGGGTCATCAGCGCCGATACTTATAAAGACTTTATCTTAACTATGCTGTTTTTGAAGTATATCTCTGATGTCTATAAAGACGAGTACAACAAGTTGGTTGAGCAGTACGGCGACAACCCAGAATTGATCCATGCCATGATGTCCAAGCAGCGCTTTGTATTGCCTGAGGGCGCAAGCTTTTGGGATCTTTACGAGCAGCGTCATCAAGCCGGTAACGGTCAACGTATTGACCAAGCCTTACATGCGCTAGAAGAAGCCAACGGTACGAAGCTTAAGAACGTCTTCCAAGATATTAGCTTTAACACTGATAAGCTCGGTCAAGAAAAACAAAAGAATGAATTGCTGCGTCACTTATTAGAAGACTTTGGCAAAGATATCCTCAATCTAAGTGCTGAGCGAGTCGGCAGCTTAGATGTGATTGGTAATGCTTATGAATTCTTAATCAAGCACTTCGCTGCCGGTAGTGGGGCGACTGCTGGTGAGTTCTATACGCCACCCGAAGTGTCTGATCTGTTAGCGACAATCCTCGCGCCTGTTGAGGGCGATCAAATATGTGATCCTGCGTGTGGTTCGGGTTCGCTATTGATTAAATGCGGGGCGATGGTACGCAAAAACTCTGGCTCGAAAAAGTATGCGCTATTCGGCCAAGAAGCCATTGGCTCGACGTGGGCATTGGCCAAGATGAATATGTTCCTGCATGGTGAGGATAACCACCGTATTGAGTGGGGCGATACCATCCGTAATCCGCTGCTACTCGATAAAGACGGTAAGCATCTATTACAATTCGATGTGGTGACTGCTAACCCGCCGTTCTCACTGGATAAATGGGGTCATGAGGATGCCAGTAGCGATCACTTTGGTCGCTTCCATCGTGGGGTTCCACCGAAGACCAAGGGCGACTATGCCTTTATCAGCCATATGATTGAAACGCTTAAACCTGCTACTGGTCGTATGGGTGTGGTGGTACCGCATGGCGTATTATTCCGTGCCTCTAGTGAAGGCAAAATCCGTCAGCAGCTTATCGAAGAAAACTTGCTTGATACGGTGATAGGTTTACCCGCGAGCTTGTTCTTTGGTACCGGTATTCCAGCGGCTATCTTATTGTTTAAGAAAAACAGAGGCGATGACAAAGTCCTGTTTATCGATGCCAGTAATGAGTTTAAATCCGGTAAAAACCAAAACCAGCTAACCCCTGACAATATCAATAAAATCATCGAGACTTATAAGGCTCGTGAGAATGTCGATAAGTACGCCTACCTTGCCACCTTTGATGAGATTAAAGAAAATGACTTTAACCTAAACATTCCACGCTATGTCGATACCTTTGAGGAAGAGGCGGAGATTGATTTGGATACGGTGCGTGCTGAGCGTCTTGAATTAAAAGCTGAATTAGAGAGTTTAGAGACTGAGATGGCAGGGTTTTTAAAGGAGTTGGGTTATGGTGCCTAGTGGATGGGAAGTTAAAACTCTTGAACAAGCTAATATTACTGTAACCGATGGTGATAGAGGAAAAGAATATCCTAAATCATCAGAATTTTTTGATTCTGGCTACTGCCTTTTCTTAAGTGCTAAGAATGTGACAAAAAATGGATTTTCTTTTTTAGACACGCAATTTATTTCAGAAGAAAAACATAGAAAACTGAGAAAAGGGGTAGTTAAAAAAGGTGACATTGTACTTACGACTAGAGGGTCAGTTGGTCAGTTCGCGTATTACGATCAAACAGTTAATTTCGAAAATATAAGAATAAACTCAGGTATGGTAACACTTGGATGTTTAAACTCTGAATTAGAAAGTGACTTTTTCTACGCTTTGAGTAAGTCCTCGCTGATTGCAAGACAGATAGATTCAGCAGCTTTTGGTTCAGCACAACCTCAGTTAACTGTCAAAATAATTAAGTCTTTGAAGTTACCAGTTCCACCAATTCCAGAACAACAAAAAATCGCCAAAATCCTAACTACTTGGGATAAAGCGATTAGCACTACTGAGCATTTAATTGACAATAGTACCCAGCAGAAAAAAGCCTTGATGCAGCAATTGCTGACAGGTAAAAAGCGGTTGCTTGATGGTGAAGGGAAAAGGTTTGATAAAAAATGGGAAAGAATAGAATTAGGTAAATTATTAGATTATAAACAGCCAACACCCTATTTGGTTCAGTCTACCGATTATTCAGATGAATACCCTACGCCAGTATTAACAGCGGGCAAAACCTTTATTCTTGGGTATACAGATGAAGAGTTTGGAATATTTAGCGAAGATCTTCCAACAATTATATTCGACGACTTTACTACTGCTAGTAAGTTTGTAGACTTTCCTTTTAAAGCTAAATCTAGTGCAATGAAAATGCTGGTGGCAAAAGATGGTGTTTCTATAAAGTATATATTCGAGGTTATGCAGGCACTAAGTTATGCTATTGGTGGTCATCAGCGACACTGGATTTCGATATTCGCTAATATTGTAATTGGACTTCCATGTCGTGAAGAGCAGCAAAAAATTACCACAGTTTCAAATAATGCCGATAAAGAAACTCAGTTGCTTGAGCAGCAATTGGCTGATTTGCAGCAAGAGAAAAAGGCTTTGATGCAGGTGTTGTTGACGGGTAAAAAGCGGGTAGTGATTGATAGCTGACTTGGAATAGGGCGCGATGTGTAGGCTGGGTTTTTAACCCAGCTTCAAGACTTTGCAAAATTACAATGCTGGGTTAAAAACCCAGCCTACGAAAAAACAGCCTACGAAAAACTTGAAACCATCAAAAGCTTAAGAATGCATATACCGTCGTCTAGACAAGAACAACAAAAAATCGCCACCGTATTGACCAATGCTGATAAAGAAATTGAGTTGCTTGAGCAGCAATTGGCTGATTTACAACAAGAGAAAAAGGCGTTGATGCAGGTTTTGTTGACGGGTAAGAAGCGGGTGGTGATTGACAGTTGATTTGGAATAGGGCGTGATGTGTAGGCTGGGTTTTTAACCCAGCTTCAAGACTTTGCAAAATTACAATGCTGGGTTAAAAACCCAGCCTACGAAAAACTTGAAACCATTAAAATCTTAAGAATGCATATACCGTCGTCTAGACCAGAACAACAAAAAATCGCCACCGTATTAACCAATGCCGATAAAGAAATTGAGTTGCTTGAGCAACAATTGGCTGATTTGCAGCGCGAGAAAAGGCTTTGATGCAGCAGCTTTTGACGGGTAAGAAGCGGGTAGTGATTGATAGCTGACTTGGAATAGGGCGTGATGTGTAGGCTGGGTTTTTAACCCAGCTTTAAAACTTTGTAGAATTACAATGCTGGGTTAAAAACCCAGCCTACGAAAAAACAGCCTACGAAAAACTTGAAACCATTAAAAGCTTAAGAATGCATATACCGTCGTCTAGACAAGAACAACAAAAAATCGCTACCGTATTAACCAATGCCGATAAAGAAATTGAGTTGCTTGAGCAACAATTGGCTGATTTGCAGCGCGAGAAAAGGCTTTGATGCAGCAGCTTTTGACGGGTAAGAAGCGGGTGGTGATTGATAGTTGATTTGGAATAGGGCGCGATGTGTAGGCTGGGTTTTTAACCCAGCTTCAAGACTTTGCAAAATTACGATGCTGGGTTAAAAACCCAGCCTACGAAAAAACAGCCTACGAAAAACTTGAAACCATTAAAATCTTAAGAATGCATATACCGTCGTCTAGACAAGAACAACAAAAAATCGCCACCGTATTAACCAATGCCGATAAAGAAATTGAATTGCTTGAGCAGCAATTGGCTAATTTTCAGCAAGAGAAAAAGGCGTTGATGCAGGTATTGTTGACGGGTAAGAAGCGGGTGGTGGTTGATGGATAATAGTTTATTTACGTGGAAGATAGAGCATGCGGTTATTAAAAACTCGTTTCACGATTCAAGTCATCGTGGCAATAGTATCTTTTGGAATAGGCTTGTCTGCTATGGCGTTAGATAGTAAAGAGCAAACAATATTAGCCAATCAGGGTGATGCCAGTGCTCAAAATAAACTCGGGTTTATATATGAGAGAGGCTTGGGCGTTCAGCAAGACTATGACGAATCTATAAAGTGGTATTTAAAGGCAGCCAATCAGGGTAATGCCAGCGCTCAAGCCAATGTGGGAATGATGTACCGTGACGGTCTAGGGGTTCAACAAGATTATACCGAAGCCTTCAAATGGTATCTGAAGGCAGCTGATCAAGGCAATTCCAGAGCACAGTTTAGCTTAGGACTATTGTACAAGGACGGTCTGGGTGTTCAAAAAGATTATGCCAAAGCTATAACATGGATGACTAACGCTGCCAATCAAGATGATTCTAATGCGCAAAATAGCTTGGGACTCATGTATAAGGATGGTCTGGGTGTTCAACAAGATTATGCCAAAGCTATAACATGGATGATTAGCGCTGCCAATCAAGATGATTCTAATGCACAAAATAGCTTGGGACTCATGTATAAGGATGGTTTGGGTGTTGAGCAAGATTACAGTGAGGCGGTCAGATGGTATCTAAAATCAGCGAATAAAGGTGATGCTGCTGGCCAAAGAAATTTAGGCTTGATGTACAAAGATGGTTTGGGTGTCGAGCAAAGCTACAGCGAAACAATCAAATGGTATTTGAAGTCAGCCAACCAAGGCTATGCTGATGCACAAAACGACTTAGGAATAGTTTATTCCCAAGGTTTAGGCGTTCAAAAAAATTATATTGAAGCACATAATTGGTATTTAAAGGCGGCTAATCAAGGACATGCCCATGCCCAAAAAAATCTTGGCTTAATGTACGCAAATGGCATAGGTGTCCAACAAAACTATACTGAAGCGGTTAATTGGTATAGCAAATCATGTGAAAATGGCAATCAGGATGCGTGCAAACATTATAAAATTTTGAAAAAATCAGGGTATTAACGACACGAGTTATCGTACTGACGCTAACCGCCATGCTACGCTCTTTGGGTAACGCGCAACCTTGGCGGTTTTTTGTTGCCTTTTTTATGGCGTCTTTAGTAGAGATTTGGGCTACAATCGATAAAACCAAACAAGTAATCAAACAAACGCTATGTCTAAAGTAGGCAGATATGACCAATCCAATCTCTAATATTAGCGCCAGTGCAAGCATCAACTTTGCCGAAGAATTCGGCTCAAAAATCCCTGCCTTAACCTTGCTTACCACGCTGGGCTATCGGTTTGTTCCACAGTAATTATTGACAGGTAAGAGGCGGGTAGTGATTGATAGCTGACTTGGAATAGGGCGTGATGTGTAGGCTGGGTTTTTAACCCAGCTTCAAGACTTTGTAGAATTACAATGCTGGGTTAAAAACCCAGCCTACGGAAAAACAGCCTAGTAAAAACTTGAAACCATTAAAATCTTAAGAATGCATATACCGTCGTCTAGACAAGAACAGCAAAAAATCGCCACCGTGTTAACCACTGCCGATAAAGAAATTGAGTTGCTTGAGCAGCAATTGGCTGATTTTCAGCAAGAGAAAAAAGCGCTGATGCAGCTGTTGTTGACAGGTAAGAGGCGGGTAGTGATTGATAGCTGACTTGGAATAGGGCGTGATGTGTAGGCTGGGTTTTTAACCCAGCTTCAAGACTTTGCAAAATTACAATGCTGGGTTAAAAACCCAGCCTACGAAAAAACAGCCTACGAAAAAATTGAAACCATTAAAATCTTAAGAATGTATATACCGTCGTCTAGACCAGAACAACAGAAAATTGCCACCGTATTAACCAATGCCGATAAAGAAATTGAATTGCTTGAGCAGCAATTGGCTGGTTTTCAGCAAGAGAAAAAGGCGTTGATGCAGCAGTTATTGACGGGTAAGAAGCCGGTAGTGATTGATAGCTGACTTGGAATAGGGCGTGATGTGTAGGCTGGGTTTTTAACCCAGCTTCAAGACTTTGCAAAATTACAATGCTGGGTTAAAAACCCAGCCTACGAAAAAACAGCCTACCAAACCAATCTAGCCTACAACGAGTCTCAAATTAAGATAAGATTTAGTTTGTGAAATAATTTAGCTTTGGGATGACCTCAATCATGAGAAGTTATATTCGAGACAAAACCAAAGGCGGATGTTATTTTCTCACTTTTAACTTACAAGATCGTCAGTCACAGCTGCTGACAACGCATATTAATGAATTTCGTCAGGCGTTTAAAAAAACTAAGCAGCATCAGTCGTTTGAGTTAAATGCGATGGTCGTATTACCTGACCATGTACACTTATTGATAACCCTAGCTGATGATAATGACAACTATGCCAATATTGTAGCGAATTTAAAAGCAAACTTCTCTCGTCAAATACCCAAATTAGAGTCTGAAAACATATCGCCATCAAGAGCAGATAAGAAAGAGCGTGGACTTTGGCAACGTCGGTTTTGGGAACATCGCATTCGCGACGATAATGACTATAAACAGCACGTTGACTACATTCATTACAACCCTGTAAAACATGGTTATTGTTCACAGCCAACAGAATGGAAGTATTCAACCATTCATAAATTAATATCCGATGGCCTATATCCCAAAGGTTGGAGCTATAGCGATATAGATGATAGATTTACTCTTTATCATGATTGAAATAATTTGCGCTATAAGCAAGGTTGTGGTGTGTAGATACCATGAGAAAAAGCAAGCCTAAAGACTCAATTAACATGTAAAGAAGCATCGAAAGGTCGCTGACTTTTCAACACTGCCTGAGCGATGGCTAATATCTTACGCATTAAAGCAACAATGACCA